>CBDCMI010000004.1:0-16374 GCA_965218895.1 Acidobacteriaceae bacterium
TCCTTGACCTTGTTCGCGTCGGCATCGGAGAGAAGCTGCGAGAGCGAGATATTCTTTTCCTGGCCCGCGCCTGTGCTGCGGACGACAAACTGCCAGAGCAGCAGCAGACAGGCGATCATGCACACCCAGATGAGAATTTGTTTGACGGTTGAGTTCAAAGCGAAGTCCCCAAGCTTTCAGCCGTGTGGCGGGGGAGCCTGGCGCGGGATGGCGCAGCGGCCGATCCGCGGCTGAAGGCGGATCTGAGAGTTAGACGAGGATGGGTCGAGAAGGGTTCGGGCGCCACCGGCGGGAGCTTCTCGGGACAGCAACTCGAGGGCACATACCCTTCACGCCGTCAAGTAAACCCAATTCTATCCCGGAATTTGCCCTAGTCGACACCTCCATTCGCGGCAATCTGCGGTGGTTTGGCGGCGGGGGCCGGCGGACGAGCGGGGATGGCGATCTGCGGGGGCGAGGATGCGGTGAGACGGAGTTCGCGGACGGAGCGTTCGGCGAGCAGGCCGCCGGCGAGTGTGAGGGTGGCCCCCGGGCGGGAGGGCACGGTGGCGAGGGCCGGGGCGAGCCCGGCGAAGCTGAGGAGGCGGGCGGTTTCCGTGAAGGAGAGGCGGGTGCCGAGCCGGCGGGCGACGGCGCGGAGGACGCGGCGGCGGAGGGCGGCGGGGAGGGCGCGGAGGCGGTCGAGCTCGAGGGCGAGGGTTTGGGCGCCGGGGAGGGTGGCGTGGGAGCGGCCGCCGCCACGGACGGGGCGGCCGGAGGTGACGATCTGGGGGAGGAGGCGGGCGAGCTCGGCCGCCCAGAAGTCTTCCTCGTCGCGGGCGATCTCCGCGAGCTGGGCGAGGGTGCTGTCGAGGGAGGGATTGAAGGCGCGGAGGGCGGGGAGGAGATCGTGGCGGAGGCGGTTGCGGGTGTGGGCGGGGTCGGCGTTGGACTCGTCGGTGCGCCAGGGCTGGTTGAGGTCCTGGAGGTAGGCCTCGATTTCGGCGCGGCCCGTGGCGAGGAGGGGGCGGAGGATGCGGCCGGTGCGGCCGTCGCTCAGGGGGAGGTCGAGGACGGGAAAGATGCCGGCGAGGCCTTCGGTCCAGGCGCCGCGGAGGAGCTTCATGAGGACGGTTTCGGCCTGGTCGCCGGCGGTGTGGGCGGTGGCGACGGCGTCGGCTGCGCCGGTGGCGAGGAGGTCGCGGAAGACCTCGTAGCGGAGGTTGCGGGCGGCTTCCTCGGTGGATTCGGAGGTTTGGGCGGCGCGGGCGGGGGTGTCGACGGCGCGGACGGCGAGGGGGACGGCGAGGCCCTGGCAGAGGTCTTCGACAAAGCGCTGGTCGAGGTCGGCGGCGAGGCCGCGGAGGCCGTGGTGGACGTGGATGGCGGAGAGACCGAGGCCGAGGGCGGCCTTGGGCAGGTGTGTTAGCGGCATGGAGGGTGCGGAGCAGGGCGACGGAGTCTGCGCCGCCGGAGAGGGCTACGGCGAGACGGAGGCCGGGGGTGAGGTGTGTGCGATCAAAGGGGAGGGAGGGTTGGGGCATGCTGGTGCCAGTGTAGGGCGGATGGAGGAGCGGGGCGGCGAGGGCTTGGTATACTTCGCTGGTTATGCGGGTTTACGTAATTTTGCCGGCGGCGGGGATGGGAACGCGGATGGTTGCGGCGGGGCTTGCCGGGACGGCGCCGAAGCAGTTTTTGGAGATTGGCGGGACGCCGATTCTGGTTCATGCGCTGCGGGCGTTTCTGGGGGTGGGGCGGGTGGATGCGGTGTGCCTGGCGGTGCGGGGGGCGGAGCGGGAGCGGATGGAGGCGTGGATTGCGGAGTTCAAGCTGGGGCCGCGGGTGCATTTGGTGGAGGGTGGCGACCACCGGCAGGAGTCGGTGAGCAACGCGCTGGCGGCGCTGGAGTGCGATGAGAACGATGCGGTGCTGGTGCATGATGCGGTGCGGCCGCTGATCGATGGGGCGACGATTGAGCGGACGATTGATGCGATTGCGCGGCATGGGGCGGCGATCGTGGGGGTGCCGGCGGTGGATACGATCAAGCAGGTGGAACGGACGGCGGACGGGGCGATTGTGACGGCGACGATACCTCGGGAGCGTGTGGTGCAGGCGCAGACGCCGCAGGGGGCGCGGGCGGGGCTGCTGCGGCGGGCGTTTGCGGAGGCGGAGGCGGACGGGTTCGAAGGGACCGATGAGGCGAGTCTGCTGGAGCGCGCGGGGGTGGAGGTTGCGGTGGTGATGGGGTCGCCGCGAAACTTCAAGATTACGCAGCCGGGCGATCTGCAGTTGGCGGAGTTTTACCTGGGGCAGATGCCTGTGGGGGTGGGGGCGCGATGAGCTATCGGATCGGGTACGGGTTTGACTCGCACAGCTTCAAGGCGGGGACGCCGCTGATGCTGGGTGGGATGCGGGTGGAGCACACGGAGGGGCTGGCTGGGCACTCGGACGGGGATGTGCTGTTGCATGCGCTGACGGATGCGCTGCTGGGGGCGGTGTCAGCGGGGGATATTGGGACGTTTTTCCCGCCGACGGATGAGCGGTGGAAGGGCGCGGCGTCGAGCCTGTTTTTGCGGACGGCGATGGAGGAGATCCAGACGGCTGGCTACCGGGTGGTGAATGTGGACTCGGTTCTGGTGATGGCGCGGCCAAAGATTGTGCCGATCGCGGGGGAGTTGCGGGCGAGCGTGGCGGAGCTGCTGGGGGTTCCGGCGCGGGATGTGGGGATCAAGGCAAAGACGCCGGAGGGTCTGAACCAGGAGGGGGTAGCGGTGGCTCATGTGACGGTGCTGCTGGAGAGCCTGGAGACGGATGCGGGGCCGAAGGTGATGGTGGCGGTGGCGGAGGACGATGTGAACGAGTTGGTGGAGAGCCTGGTGACGGATGTGCCTGATATGTCGGCACTGGGGCGGAAGCGGCCGGTGTTTGATACGGATGATCTGACGTAGGAGGGTACCCCTCCCCCCCTAACTGAGTATCCAAAATCGTGTTTTAAAATGACTTACATCTGGACCGGTACCCCCGGGAGGGGGTGGTTGGGGCCTTGTTGGCCTGGACCACATGATCCAAGGGTAGAGGGATAGCGCGGGCGATTGCACCATCGAGTTGGGGGCTGCACCTGGCCTTGCGGCCCAGGCTCTTGTGTGTCGCGCTTTCAGCCTGTGTCGGGGGTGGCGGGCGGAGTTCCAGGGGACCGGAACGGTGTGGGGCGTTTCAGCCAGTTGGCGCAGGGAGTTCTTGCTTTCGTTGGTTGGCATCATGGCGGCTAGTAACAGCGAGTCGTTTACTCAGGATGACGAAGTAAGAAGCCAAGCAACAGCGAGGGCAACCGCAACTGCAAGAGCGACAGCAGGTCCTTCGCTTCGCTCAGGATGACAACTGAAGAGCAAGAGCAAGTCGTTCGCTGCGCTCAGATGACAACCGAAGGGCAAGCGCAACGGCAAGAGTGGTCGGGTGGGGGCGTTAGGCGGGGGCGAAGGGGTGGGTGAGGGAGGGGGATGTGGGTGTAAAGAAGGCGGCGCCGTCCGGGGTGACATGCCAGTCGTCTTCGAGGCGGATGCCGAAGTGGCCGGGGAGATAGATGCCGGGCTCGTCGGAGAAGCACATGCCGGTGGCGAGTGGGGTGGTATTGCCGCCGACGAGGTAGGGATGTTCATGCATCTCCATGCCGATGCCGTGACCGAGGCGGTGAGAGAAAAATTTGTAGCCGGGGCCAAAGCCGGCCTCGGCGATGATGGAGCGGGCGACGGCGTCGATGTGTTCGCAGGGGACGCTGGGGCGAGCGGCGGCGAGGGCAGCGGCCTGGGCTCGGTGAACGATGTCGAAGACGCGGAGCTGTTGGTCGTTGGGCTTGCCGAGGACGAAGGAGCGGGAGATGTCGGACTGGTAACCCTCGACGGTGCAGCCGTCGTCGAGCAGGATGACCTCCCCTTCGGCGATGGTCTGGGGCTTGAGCGATCCGTGGGGCAGGGCGGAGCCGGGCCCGACCTCGCAGGAGGCCTCGCCTGGGAAGCCGACGCGATCGTAGGCGGCGGCGATGAGGTCGGAGACGTGGTGGTTGGTCATGCCGGGGGAGAGCGACCGCCAGGTGGCCTCGTAGACAGAGAGAGTGACGGTGTTGGCGAGCTGCATGAGGGCGAGTTCGGCGGGTGACTTGATGGACCGGCAGCCGACGGTGACGGGGTCGCCGCCGCGGAGGGTGAGGGTCGGTGAGGCGTGGGCGATGCTGTCGGCGAAGGCGAACTGGGTTCGCTCGTCGAGGGCGAGGGTGGCGGTGGCGAGGCCGGAGTCGCGGAGGACGCGGGCGAGCAGGGCGAAGGGGGACTGATCTTCCTGCCAGGGAAAGACGCGGGTGGTGGTGGCGGCGGGGAGCGTGGGAGGTGTGGCGGAGATGCGTTCGCGGACGCGTGCTTCCTCAAAGGCGGGGCAGAGGATGAAGGGGGCGGAGCGGGCGGGGAGGACCCAGGCGAAGAGGCGTTCGGACTCTCCCCAGTGGAGGCCGGTGAAGTAGGTGAGGGAGGCTCCGGTGCAGACGACGAGGGCGTCGAGGTGGTTCTGGGTGAGGAGTTGGCGGGCGCGATCGAGGCGGTGCTCGCGTTCGGCGAGCGAGATGGGGGTGGCTTCGGCCTGACGGTTGGCGAGGGCGAGGATAGCGGGCGGGAGTGTGGCGAGGGGGGTGGGGGCGGGGTCTTCATCCTGGGCGTGGAGGAGAGGACGCGCGAGGGCGAGCGCGACTGCACCCTGCAGGAGGCTGCGACGTGTGGGCATAGAGGGCATTGTAGCGAGGGCGCTTTAGGCTGGGTGCTCGATGCATGGCGGCCCGAGGTGCAGAAGCAGGTCTCTTCGGGACCATGACGGTCAAAGAGGCGAGAGCAACGGCAAAGCAAAGGGCAACTCCGAGGGGGCTTCGCTTTGCTCGGGACGATGGAGCGAGGGGCAAGGGCAGAAGCAGGTCCCTTCGGGACGACAACCAAAGAAGCAAGAGCAATGACGGACTTTGCCGATGGGGTGTGGGGGCCGAGGGTCTGGACGATGGCGGGGTCGGGGGATGGAAGGGGCCGCGGTTGGTCTTGAAGACGAGGCCGAAGCAGGTCCGGTAGTCCCACATGGCGCAGCCGATGTGGTTGGACGCGAGGGCTTGGCGCATGTCGGTGATCCAGACGGTTGCGGGGTTGGCGAAGGACGATGGACGCCGAAACTCGCCGCAGCACGTGGGGCAGGGCGACACAAGACGGCCCGGCGGCGGAGGATTGCCGTCGGGCCGTTGGGTTGCGGGTGCAGGGTTAGCTGTTGCTTGCGGTCTTGGTTGCAGCGGTGCCGGAGGTGTAGATGGCGCCGTTGAAACCCTTGGGGAAGAAGCCGCCGGCGGAGACGTTGGCCTTCATGCCATAGGCGAGGTAGAGGATCTGCTGTGGGGTGCGGGTCGAGACCAGACCATCGCCGTAGTTGACGGAGAGGTACTGGTAGGTTGGGCCGCTGGGCGGGGGAAGGAGGTCGACACCGTCGAGTGCAGGCGCGGTGGCGATGCTCATCATGGAGATGTTGGTGCGGATGGCAGCGACGTGCTCCGCCTCGACGGCGACGATGCGAGCCGCGGCGGTGATGATGGCCGAGGTGGAGAGGAGACCGGCGGCGCCTGCATAGGCGGTGACGCCGATGTCCTCGAAGATGCGTGCGAGCTTGAGGAACTCGCTCTCGTTGCCGAAGCCGAAGCCGAGGGCGTCGAGTTTGAGTTCGGGCTCTGCGATCTTGTCTTTGCCCAGGGCCTCGCGGAGGAGCTTGACGTGCGCACGCTCGTCGTTGCCGATCTGGTAGAGAAGATCGTGGAGGTAGGAGGACGAGAAGTTGACTTTCTTGCCGCCGCTGACGGGACCGCCGGCGGTGTTGTTGCCACCACGCGCCGGGCCGTAGACGCCGAGGCCGTTGTTGATGATGCCGGAGCCGATGAGGCCGTAGGTATAGAACTCGGCTTCGAGGTACTCGAGGTTCAAGGCGAACTGGAGGACCTGGACTTCGGTGGTGGTCTGAGCCTGCGCTTCAGGGGCGAGGCCGGCGGAGACGGCGCCAACGGCTGCCGTGGCGGCGCCGATCTTCTTGATGAAGCTGCGGCGGTTGGGGGAGGCCGTGATGACTTGCGAGATGAGGCTGTCTGACATGGGTGATCTCCGGGAGTTAGGCGTTCTGCGACTGTGTTGGCGGCCATGCGGCATGGCTGGTAGGACTGCTGTATCGCGGCATTGCGTCGGACGAAGCGCGCGGAAGCGGTGTCTGATCACCGGAGAGTTGTAGACGACCAACGGACCGGGGGAGAGACATGCTGCGACATAAGTGATACGAGAGTGGATGGTGGTTTGTCTTGGGGTAAGGCGTGTTTTTGGGGGTTGCTGCTGCACGACGGTAAGTTACCTTCGGCAAAGTGGAAGATGTGGAGTTCTTCTGAAGGTCTTCCGAGAATTCGTGAGAGCGATGCATCCGATCAGCTGCACGCGGCGTTCTTCAGCACAAGCAAATGATGAGAGCTGCCGCATATGATCGAGAGCACGGAATGAGGGTGCCAGATGATCACGACGGTACAACAGCACATCCTGCAGCAGCAGCGATTGATTGCGGGGAAGGACGCCTCCGGGAGATTCAGCTGGCTGCTGAGTGGGATTACGCTTGCGGCGAAGATGATTGAGGCGCGCATTCGGGCGGCGGGTTTGAATGGGGCGTATGGCGCGGCGGGCGCGGTGAATGTGCAGGGAGAGCAGCAGCAGAAGCTGGACGTTTACGCGAATGAGGCGCTGCTGCATTGCCTGGGCCTGCGGGACAGCGTCGCGGCGCTGGTGAGCGAGGAAGACGAGCAGCCGGTGACGATCAATCACGATCCGGAGACGGGCAAGTACATCATTGTCTTTGACCCGCTGGATGGGTCGTCGAACATCGACGTGAATGTGAACGTTGGGACGATCTTCAGCGTGGTGCGACGGCTGCCGGCGGCGGAGGCGACTTTAGAAGAGTCTGTGCTGCAACCGGGGTGGAAGCAGGTCGCGGCGGGGTATGTGGTGTATGGGCCGTCGACGGTACTGGTGTACACGGCGGGCAATGGTGTGCACAGCTTTACGTTGGACAACTCGATTGGGGCGTTTGTGTTGAGTGCGGAACGGCTGCGGATGCCCGAGCAGGGGAGTTACTACAGCGCGAACGAGGCGACGGCGGCGGGATGGCCGAAGGTGTATCAGAAGTATGTTGAGGGGCTCCGGGCGGGGGGGTTGGGACGCGAATACAGCTCGCGGTATGTGGGGAGCCTGGTGGCGGATTTTCACAGAACGCTGCTGAAGGGCGGGGTGTTTTTGTATCCGCCGTCCACGAAGGCGCTGCGCGGCAAGCTGCGATTGCTATATGAGGCGAATCCGCTGGCGTTTTTGGCGGAGCAGGCGGGGGGAGTGGCGCTGGCGGGACGGCAGCGAGTGCTGGAGGTGCAGCCCACGGAGATCCATCAGCGGACGCCATTCTGTTTTGGAAGCCGGCGCGAGATGGAGGCTCTGGCGGAGGCATTGGGGCAGGAATGATACGGATGTTTCGGGCGGTTGTGGAGGATGTTCGGGAGCAGCGGCGCGTGGCGGGGCGGGCCGTGTGGGAGTTGCTACTGAGTGAGACGGAGTTTGTGGCGGGGGACGTCGGCCGATTGACGGCGACATCGCGGATGGGCAGCCGGCTGGAGTTGCGCGTGCTGGCGGTCGTGGTGGGGGCGGACGGAGGGGTTTGGCATGTGGTGGAGAAGCCCTTGGCGTTGGGGACGGGAATCGACGGCTTCGTCGAGGCGTGATCGGCTTAGCCGCAGGGTGATTGGAGATGGGGTGGTGTGCTGGTACACTTGGGGTGTTCTCGACGAAGTGGCCCAGGAATTTGAACTGGAGCGACGGAGTGAGGTTTGGGGCTGTAGCTCAGTTGGGAGAGCGCCTCGTTCGCAACGAGGAGGTCAGCGGTTCGATCCCGCTCAGCTCCACCAGATACGGTTATGCGGTTGGTTCAGCGGGAGTCTCCTCGGGGGTCTGGCGCCGTGAGTTTTTTGACGGTGTAGTCGAGGCCCTGGTCCCAGGTGAGGCCTTTGGCGCGGGCTTCAGACATGCAGCGGTTGAAGGCGGTGTAGTCTCCGTGGGTTTGGCCGGAGGCTTGGAGTGCGTTGAAGAGGAGGTTGTGTTTGCTGGAGGAGAATCGCCCCGGGGAGCTCATGGAATGAACGATATAGGGGCGGAGGCGGGCTGTGGATTGCACGAAGGGTGCACCCCCGATGCGCCCGATGCGTGGGGGAGAGGGTGGGGTTTGGCGCTGGATTTGCGTAGGTGAGGGGTATTTTGGACGGCGTGGAGCGGGAGACGGGGATCGAACCCGCAACCAACGGCTTGGGAAGCCGCTACTCTACCATTGAGCTACTCCCGCTCGTTGGGAGTGGCTTGATTATAGCTGGGGGCCGGGGCGGAGGCGAGGGGGCGCGAATGCTTGCAGGGCGTGGATGGGCGGTGTTGTTTTTGGTGATGGGATTGGCGCGGTTCGGCCTCGGGCAGGTCACGGGGGGCTCGGATCTGGCGGATTACATTGCTCGGGAGGACGCGCGGCTGGGAGCTGGGCGAGGGAGGGTGGTGCTGGCGGAGGCCGGGCGGATTGGGAGGCCGGTGACTCTGGGCCAGGGGCACGATCTTGAGGTTCGGGAGCCGGTGGTGTGGGGGGCGACGGTTCGGCTGGCGGGTGGGAACACGGTGCGTTGCGTGGGGGCGGGGGCGATCTCAGCGGAGCTGCCTGAGTACGTGTTTGCGGGGGCGAGCGGGATGTTGCTGCTGGCGGAGAACACACGGGATATCCATGTGAACGGGTGCCGGGTGAGCTCGAAGGCACAGAGCGTGCTGCTGGCGGCGACGCCAGCAAGCGACGTTTCGATGAGCGGGAATGTGCTGTCGGGGTTGACGCTGGCGGTGACGAACTCGGCGGCCGAGGCGCTGAGTGAGCGGCTCAGCTTTGCCAACAACAGCGTGAGCATGGGGCCGGGAAGCTCACACAATGCGGGGATACTGCTGTTCTGGGCCAAGGGTGTGACTGGGACGGGGAACACGCTGGCGGGGTTGGGGCACGGGATTCAGTGGTGGGGCGGGAACTCCGGGACGCCTGGGGCGAATCTGTCGCAGGTGACGCGGACGGGCGGGATGCAGTTTACGGGCAATCACTGCAGGGATATCGGCGGGGCGTGCATCTGGGGATCAATGGGGTCGGATGTGGAGATCCGGGGCAATGACGCGGCGGGCTGTGGCGATGTGTGCTTCGACACGGAGGGCGGTCTGCGGACGGAGATTTTGGGGAATACGGCGACTGGGTGCGGCAACGGGTGCGCGGCGGTGTTCTTTTTTTCCGACCAGACGGCGATTACGGGGAATCACTTTCGGGCGGACGCGCCCGGGGGCGGGCTGGTGCTGATCAAGAATGCGAGTCAGAACCCGATGGCGCACCAGCACCTGACGATCTCCGGCAATGAGCTTCGGTGCATGACGAAGGTGTGCTGGGCGGTGCACCAGGAGGCGGCGAGCGGGGTGGTGTTTTCCGGCAACACGATTACGGACGGGGCGTGGCTGCCGCTGGCGTATGGGAGCGGCCTGGTGATCTCGGGGAACACGATGGAGTTTACGCGGCCGATCATGGGTGTTGCGGCGGCGATTGCGGCGCCGGGGATGTTGCACAGCGCGCCGCTGGAGATTACGAGCAATCGGGTGACGTCGCAGGTACCGCAGGGCGTGGCGTGTATCGGGGCCTCCTGGAGCGACTTCAATTCGATGGGATTTGGGCTGATCGCGGGGAACACATGCGGGGAGCGGGGGATGTTTCGGGTTGGGATTGGGGTGAGTTCGACGGGGAAGAATGGCGGGTTGGCGGGTGTTTGGTACGTGGGGGGGAACCGGTTGGATGGGGGGACGGTGGAGCACACGGCAGAGGGCTCGCATGAGGTGTTTCATGAGCTGGGCGAGTGTGGGTCTGGGGCCTGCACTCTGGACGCGCGCGCACTGCGGTCGGCGGGCCCGGCGCCGTGGTGTGTGGGCAAGCCGGGCGGCCCGGGGAGTGTGTGTTTGGGCCCGCAGGCGGGGTATGTCGCGGTGCCGGTGGCGCGGTGAGGAAGTGGCGTAGATGCGGGGTGCGGAAGTGGCATAGATGCGGGGTGAGGAAGTGGCGTAGATGCGGGGTGCGGGCGACTAGAGTGGAAGAAGCAAGGTAGACGGCGGCCTTGCGGGGGTACGGGGGCACGCCGAGGGTCCCATCCGCGAGGGTGGGGCCCATTTCTGTTTTGCGGAGGAGGGATGCAGTTAACGACGAGGGAGGGGAACAGCCGGACGGACACGATAGCGGCGGGGCTGCTGCTGCTGGCGGTGATGACGGCGTTGCTGGCGTTTGCGCTGGGGCGGAACGACCCATCGGTGCGGACCGCGGTGCTGCTGTGTGTGACGAATCTGGTGACGGCGCTGTCGAGCATTGCGGCGACGCTGCTGGTGGGGAAGTCGGCGGTGACGCACCAGGTGGAGACGAGAGGGCCGGCGCAGATGACGACGGCGGAGAGCCAGACGACGCGGGTGCAGCCGATCGGGGCTGAGGAGGCGGGGGATGGCGGAGGTGGGGGCGCGATGGAGGAGGAGACGAAGTGACGACGACGGCGATGAGTTTTGATCCGACGCTGCATGCGGCGGCGGCGACGACGAGTGGGACACAGACGACGGGGGCGAGTGTGACGCAGGCGAGTGGGTTGACGGGGAAGCTGGAGGCATTTGAGGGATTTCTGAAGCGTGCCGGCCATGTTGCGGGTGTGGTTCTGGGGGATCTGGTGAAGTTTGCTGTTCCGGTGGCGGAGGTTGCGGCGCTGGTGGATCCGGCGGCGACGGGAGCGGTGCAGGCGTTTACGACGTCGGTGCAGCTGGTGCAGGCGACGGTGTTGTCGGCCCAGCAGCGATGGGCGGCGGAGGGGTCAGCGGCGAACGAGAAGAAGCTGGCGGATGTGTTGACGGTGGTTGAGCCGCCGATCGTGCAGATGTTCGCGCAGGTTGGGATCCATGTGGATACGCCGTATGTGGTGAACCTGGTGAATGGGGTGGTGGCGATCCTGAATGCGCAGCCGGCGCAGACGCTGCCGGGTGGATTGGCGGCGTAGTGGCATAGCGCCTCCGTGACCCAGGAGAGGAGGCGGCCGGGCGCGTGCGTGCTGGACGCGCCCGGGCCTGTTCTAGAAGGTGAAGCGGGCGCCGAACTGAAACTGGCGGGGTTGGTTGGCGGCGTTGGTGACCTGGCCGAAGCCGGTCAAGACGGTGGGGTCGGTGGTGACGGCTGGGTTCCAAAAGACGTTGGGGTAGCCGTACTGGACGGTGTTGGTGATGTTGAAGCCGGCGACTTCGAGGCGGAGGTTGCGTTCGCTGGTGAAGGGGAAGACTTTGTAGAGGGAGACGTCGGCCTGGTGAGCGCCGTCCGTGCGGAGATCCGCGAGGAAGGCAGGCGCGGTGCCGGGCACGAACTGGTTGGTTGGCTGGGAGAAGCAGGTGTAGTTGAACCACTGTGCGGCGTTGCGGCGGGCGACGGAGCGCGGGTCGCAGGAGAGGTTGACGCGCTGGTTGAAGTAGGGATTACCGGTGCCGGATGGGGAGGCGATGGGGGTTCCGTCGGAGAGATAGGTGATGGTGTTGATGGTCCAGCCGCCGAGCAGGGTATTGGAGAGGCCGTTGAGGTTAAGCAGGCGGCCTTTGCCGATGGGGAGGTCCCAGGAGATCTGCCAGTTGAACTGGAAGCGCACGTCTTGCGCGGAGACGGAGTGCTCGAGGTTGAGGTTGCGCCAGTCTTGCGGGGCGCCGGAGTGGTAGCCGACGAAGCCGAACGGCGGCTGGGAGTCGTCGGTCATGAGCTTGGCCCAGGTGAAGGAGGCGATGGAGGAGAGGTGATGGCTCATGCGCTTTTCGACCTTGGCCTGGAGCGAGGAGTATTCGGAGTCTGCGCCGGGGAGGCCGTTGATGATGACCCCAGAGCCATAGCCGCCGTTGTTGAACTGGCCGTAGGGCTCAAGCGAGAGCCAGAGGGGAATAGTGGCGACGCCGGCGTAGGGGTTGGTGGCGGGGTAGAGGCCGGCGTAGGGGTTGGGGGCCGTGACGCAGTTGGCCTCGCTGCCGGTGACGCAGAGCTGGCCCTGGTATTGCGCGATGGTTTGGAGGGAGAAGGTGTTCAGGTCGACGCCGCCGAGGGGCAGGAAGAGGCCACGGGAGCCGACGTAGGCGAGTGAGAAGACGGTGTCCTGCGGGAACTGGTATTGGATGCCAAGGTTGAAGTTGTAGGTGGTGAGGGTGCGGGGGGAGTGGTAGACGGAGGAGAGGCCGGCGCCGAGGTTGGTGGCGGGCCCGAGCGTGTTTCCGGTGGGTTGGACGACGCCGTTGGGGAAGGGGTTGGAGAGCGGGTTAAGGAGGACGGTGTTGCCGTTGGCGTTGTACTGAGTGGCGTTCCAGGTGGAGACGGAGCCGAAGCCATCTGTGTTGAAGGCGGGGCTGGCGACCATGTTTTGGCTGGGGCCGTAGTAGATGCCTGCGCCGCCACGGAGGACGAAGTTGGGCTGGGGGTTATAGGCGAAGGAGACGCGGGGTGCAAAGTCCTTCAGGTTGGTGGTGAAGGGGCTGCGGTTGGCTGGGGTGACGAAGCGTTCGCCACCGGTGAGATGGGCGCCGCCGACGGAGAAGGCGAGGGATGGGTCCCAGTATTCCTGGCGGTTGAAGCGCTCGGTGCGGCCGCCGAAGATCTCCCAGCGGAGGCCCAGGTTGAGGGTGAACTTGGGAGAGACGCGGAAGTTGTCTGCGAGGAAGGCGGCGTAGTAGGGATTGGCTTCGGCGGCGAAGACATCCTTGGTGAAGTTGACGGACTCGTTGCCGGGGGTTGAGCCCATGCCGATGAGGAAGGAGGCGAAGTCGCTGCCGTCGCCGGCGAAGGTGGTGGAGGAGGTGGCTGTGTTGTCGAAGGTGTATTGTCCGGCGGGATAGGGCGGCTGGCCGACGTTGAGGAACTTTTTCTGGTACTCGAAGCCGGTGGAGAGCTCGTGCTTGCCGACGACCTTGGTGAGGGTCGCGCTGGCGTCGCTGTTTTCGCTGGCGAAGACGAAGGTGTCGTAGTTGCCGGTGCCGCCGACGGCGGCAGTGGTGGAGAAGTAGATGACGGGGGCGGTCTTGTAGAGGACCTGGTCGGCGAGGGATTGGGGGAAGCCGAAGTCGGTGATGTTTGCGTTGCTGTTGCGCGGATCGCCGGTCTGGTTTTCGAAGTGGCGGGTGAAGGAATAACGGAGTTGCAGGATGGTGGTTGGGGTGATGGTGAGATCGTCGCCGATGAGGATGTTGCGGGTGTTTGTCGTGTTTGTGTAGAAGTACGGGTCGTAGGGGTTGTTGGCGCCGTAGAGATCGGAGTTTCCGAAGTTGATGCGACCGTAGGAGAAGCGACCGAAGAGGCGGTTTTTCTCGCTCTGGGCGTAATCGAGGCGGATATCGAACTTTTGGGAGTGGAAGGGATCGAGTCCGGAGCCGGCGTAGTTGTTGATGTGAAAGGGGCCACCATCGCCGGCGCGGTTGGGGAGGGGCAGAAGGGCGGCGAATGTTTGGGCGACGGGATCGAGGTTGCCGGTGGGGATGATGTTGCCGGCGAAGGGCTGTCGGGTGCCGTCAGGGTTGTCGGGAACCAGCGGGTTATAGATGGTGAGGGCGTCTGCAGAGAAGTCGCCGGTGCGCTCGGCGGCGGTGGGGACGGTGAAGAAGCCGGTCTCGAGGGAGGCCTGTTGGGTTGCCTCGTAGTCGCCGAAGAAGAAGAGCTTGTCTTTTTTGATGGGACCGGCGATGGAGGCGCCTTCCTGGTAGCGGTGGAAGTCGGGTGTTCCCAGGCCGGGGTTGGCCTGCTTGTAGAAGTAGTCGGCGGCGGCCAGAGCGTTGGGACGGAAGTAGCCGAAGAGATCGCCGTGCAGTTTGTTTGATCCTGATTTGGTTACGATGCTGACGACGCCCCCGCCACCCGAGGCGTAGGAGGCGGGGGTGTTTTGGGTTTCCACGCGGAACTCTTCGACACCATCTTCGGGGACCTGAAAGGCGGGGATGATGGTGGCGATGGAGTTTTCCGCGATGCCGATGGGAGCGCCGTCGACGTTGTAGTAGACGCTGCCCTGGAGAGCGCCGTTGACGGTGTAGGCGGAGACGTCGACGAGGGAGCGGGCGTTGAAGATACCTGGAGTGTCGGAGGCGTTGGGGGTGCCGTTGGTCGGGTTGACGCCGGCGGAGAGCTGAACGAGTTGATAGACGTCGCGCGTGACAAGGGGGACGCGGTCGATGGTTTGGGAGGAGATGAGCTGGCCGACGGTTGAGCTGCTGCCTTCGATGAGGGAGGCGGACTCGTCGACGGTGACGGTCTGGTTGAGGGAGCCGACCTCCAGCGTGATGTTGACGGTGTTGGTCTGATCGACGGTGACGGTGATGTTGTTCTGGACGGAGGTGTTGAAGCCCTCGTGGGAGATGGTGACGGTGTATTGGCCGGGGGCGACGGAGACAAAGGAGTAGACGCCGGCGGTGGTGGTCGTGGTGGAGAGTTTTGTGCCTTTCGCGATGTCCTGCGCGACGACGGTGGCGCCTGCGACGTGGGCGCCGCTGGCGTCGTTGACGGTGCCACTGATGCCACCGCGTCCGGCCTGGGCGAGGGCGAGCGTGGCGGGGGAGGCGATGAGACTTGTGAGAAGGAGTGCTCGCAGTGAAGACGACGCCGTGCCGCGAAGATACATTGACGATCCCTCCCAGGTGTTCTGATTTTGGCTTAGAGCGTTAGGTATAGGAGCGGTGAGCCAAGGTGTCAAGAAAAAAGCAAACGTTTGCGTTTCGGTGATGGCAGGTAGAAGCAGGGACTGCAGCGGCTCAGGTGGCGCTGTCAGAAGGGGTCGGTTACAGCCTTGATCGTGGAAGCTGTAGCGGTCTGGTAGGTCTTTAGAAGACGGGGACCGTGCAGCCGAACGTGGGCTACTTATGGCTCTGGTACGACGGATGGATGGCGGCCACTATCGGCGACACTTGTGGGCACCGGGGTGGACGCGCGTTGGTTTCCTGAGGGCGCGGAGGGAGTGGCAAAGAACACGGGCCGGGAATTGATCCCGGCCCGTGTGTCGATGCGGTGAAGTTTAGACTGCGGTGGCGGCGCGCGCCTCGGTGTTTTCGGCTTCCTTGGCGGCGGCCAATTCGGCCATCTGGTCTTTCTTTTTCTGCGCGGTGTTCTGCCCGAGTTCGGCGGCGATCGATTCCGTGGTGAAGGTGTCGATCGTGTCGCCGACGCGAACGTCCTTGAACGAGCCGAGGTCGATACCGCACTCCATGCCGTTGCGCACTTCGGCGACGTCGTCCTTGAAGTGCTTGAGAGAGGCGATCTTGCCTCTCCAGACTTCGACGCCCTCGCGCGTGATGCGAACCTGCGCGCCGCGGCGGATGATGCCGTCGCGGACGGAGCAGCCCGCGATCTGGCCGACCTTGGTGATTTTGAAGACGTTGAGGACCTCGGCGCGACCCTGTGCAAGCTCGCGGTAGACGGGCTCGAGCAGGCCGAACATGGCCTTGGTCATCTCGTCCTGCAGCTCGTAGATGATGGAGTGCAGACGGACCTCGACGTTTTCGCGATCGGCGAGCTCCTGCGCCTTGCGCTCCGGCCGGACGTTGAAGCCGATGACGACGGCGTTGGACGCCGAGGCGAGGAGGATGTCGGACTCGGTGATGGCGCCGACGCCTGAGTGGAGGACGCGGAACGCGCACCTTTTCGGTGGACATCTTTTCGAGCGAGTCGGCGAGCACTTCGACCGAGCCCTGGACGTCGCCCTTGAGGATGAGGTTGAGGTCCTTGACGCCAGCCATCTTGATCTGCTCGGAGAGGCCTTCGAGCGAGACCCGGGAGCTCTTGGCGAGCTGGGCCTCGCGTTCCTTGAGCTTGCGGTACTGGGCGATGCCCTTGGCCTTGTCGCGATCGCTCATGACGAGGAAGGTGTCGCCGGCATCCGGCATACCTTCCAGGCCGAGGATCTCGACCGGGGTGGAGGGACCGGCTTCGGTGATGGGGCGCCCGCGATCGTCGAACATGGCGCGAATTTTGCCGAAGGTGTTGCCGACGATGTAGCTGTCACCGGTTTTCAGGGTACCGTTCTGTACGAGAACGGAGGCGACGGCGCCGCGACCGCGATCGAGCTTGGCTTCGATGACGGTGCCGACGGCGGGCCGATCCGGTGTGGCTTTGCGCTCGTTGACATCGGCCACGAGGCAGATCATCTCCTCGAGACCGTCGAGATTGATGCGCTGCTTGGCGGAGACCTCGACGAACTCGATATCGCCTCCCATGGAGGTCGCCTGGACGCCG
>CBDCMI010000005.1:0-54292 GCA_965218895.1 Acidobacteriaceae bacterium
ACCTCCACGAGACGGCCGCCGCCCGCGAGCGCTATCGGCTCTTTCTCGCCTCCTACCCGCGCTCCTCGCTCGCCGAGCAGGCCCGCGCCGGCGAGGCCGCTCTCGCCCACCCCGCCGAGCCCCGCCAAACCACCCAGCCCGAGACCGCCGCCACGCCCACGGCCGACATCCCCGGCCTCCCCCCGCCCGTCTCCGCCGTCTTTCATCGCGGCCCAGCCGTCCCCGTCACCGGCATCCGCCACTGGTCCACCCCCACCTACACCCGGGTGGCCATCGACCTCGGCGGCGAGGTCGAATACGAGGCCGCCCGCGTCCCCGCGCCGGACCGCATCTTCTTCGACCTCCACGGCACCCGCCTCGCCCCCGACCTCCTCGGCAAATCCTTCGCCGTCACCGACGACGGCTTCCTCAAGCGCATCCGCATCGCCCAAAGCTCGCCCGGCGTCACCCGCGTCGTGCTCGACGTCAACGATGTCACCGAGTACTCCGCCTTTCTGCTGCCCAACCCCTTCCGCCTAATCGTCGACATCCACGGCAAGACCACGGGCCGGCCGCACACCGCCGCGGTAACCGTCGACGCCCCGGCGGCCCACGCTGCCAGTGTTCCCAACACCCGCGCCGTCCGCGCCGGCAACCCCGCCGAGGTCGCCACGCTCTCCGAGCAGCCGGGCAAGGTGCAAGCCACCTCCACGCCCACCTCGCAGCCCATCGCCACCACTGTCCCGCCGGCTGCCCTGCCTGGTGTCAGCGCCGCGGCCCCTATCCGCCGGTCCACGCCGGCAGATGCCGCCGTAGTGGGCGTTCCCTACAGCGACGCCACCTCCCCCCCAGCCCCCGCCACCACCTCACGTCGCTCCTCCCGGCGCCGAGCCGTTCAGCCGGCGGACTCCGAGGTCGTCGGCGTCCCCGCCGCGCCCGCCCGTGCCGCCTCCCGCACCGCCTCGGGCGAGACCTCGCTCGTCCGCGCGCTCGGCCTCAAGATCAACCGCATCGTCATCGACGCCGGCCACGGCGGCCACGACTCCGGCACCATCGGCCCCGGCGGCCTCGAAGAGAAAGACGTCGTCCTCGACGTCGCGTTGCGTCTTGGCCGCCTGCTCCACGACCGCCTCGGCGCCGACGTGATCTATACCCGTTCCGACGACACCTTTATCCCGCTCGAGACCCGCACCGCCATCGCCAACAAGGCTCAGGCCGACCTCTTCCTCTCCATCCACGCCAACTCCTCGCCCGACCCCTCCGCGCGCGGCGTCGAGACCTACTTCCTGAACTTCACCGAACAGGCCGACGCGCTGCAGGTCGCCGCTCGCGAAAACGCCGTCTCCAGCCAATCCATCCACCAGCTTTCGGATCTTGTCCGCAAAATCACGCTCACCGACAAGCTCGCTGAGTCGCGCGAGTTTGCCGCCGATGTGCAGAGCTCGCTCTACACCGGCCTGGCGCGCGGCAATGAGGGACTCAAGAACCGCGGTGTGAAGAAAGCGCCGTTTGTCGTCCTGATCGGAGCCAACATGCCCTCGATCCTGGCTGAGATCTCCTTTGTCACCAACCCCCGCGACGCCACGGAGCTCCGCCAGCCGGAGTACAAGGAGCGTGTCGCCGAGTCTCTCTACAGGGGCGTCGCCCGCTACATCAACTCTCTTTCCAGCACCCCACCGTCACCGGCGACTGGCCCTACCGAGCGCGCCTCCACCGGCCGATAGCCGTATTGTCCCCCTGCGGACCCTGCCTTCGCGCCATGTCTACCGCCTCCGCATCCGTACGGAACGAGTCGGGGAAGCGCCACCCGCAGACCCTCCCGCACGGCCAGCATCTCCGGCGCGCGCTGCGAATCGGCGACACTCGCCGGCATGCTGTCCGTATCGCGCAGGTGCTGTGTCAGCATCCTCGGCTCCTCATCGCGCGACGTTGCAAGCCACACGAAGTTACTTCTCCAATCCACCATCGCGGCTGCCCGCCGGTAGACAGCACCCTGCCAGAGACACTCCCGCTTCAGCCGAGGATCGAGGCTGAACATCGTCGCCGGTGAGGCCAGTGGCGGATACCCCAGATCCACGTTGCAGCCATACTCGTCACCGCCAAACCCCAGCTTCAGGCTGATCGCTTCGCGCCGCTTGAGACCCTCCACGGCATGGACGCCTTGCCGCATGCTCCGAGAGATCGTCTCCGGGCCCGCCCACAGGATTGAGCCCAGCCCGCCGTCCTGTGCCAAAGTACTCACAAGCCGATTCTGTGCCGCCTCCGCCAGCAGCCGCAGCGAGCGGTACACACTCGACTTGCCGCTGCCGTTCGCGCCCGAGATCACACTTAGAGGGCCAAGCGGCAGCACCAGATCGCGAAGCGAACGGTAGCCCTGAACGGCAGCGGTGCGGATCATAGATCGCAAGGGTACAGCAGGTCTTGGCGCGACTGCTCCAAAGCCTGCCGGCCGCCTAAAAGCCGTCTCTGTACCGGCTCAATCCCATTCAAGACCGGCCTGCTCACCATCTGCGCCCGGTGGTAGTCTCCCCTGTATGAGCCCGCTCTCTCCCTTTCGTCTTGCAGCCGGCATCAGCATGCTCTCACTGGTGCCGCTGGTAGGTAGCGCTCAGAGCCCCGCGCAGGCCGGACCCGCACCGCAGACGACTCAGCTGCAACTTCCCGCCGCTCCGCTGCTTCCCGAGCATTTCGGTCGCTGGCAGGCGAAGGCGACGCCCAGCGTCACGGCTGACCTAAAGCTGCTGGCCGATCCGGCGGTGAGCGCCATCGCGCATGAGGACGGGCTGCGGCGTACGGCTGCCGCTGTCTACACTGCGCCCGGCGCGCCGGGCACGCTCTCGATTGAAGCCCTCCAATTCGGGGATGCGACAGGCGCCGTGGCCAGCTACACCTATCTTCGCGGGCACGACCTGACCGAGGCTCCGGCAGACCCATCGCGCCGCGGCAACACCAACGTGGCGACGGCCGGCGGCCGCGCCATCCTTCGCGAGGGTCCCTCCCTGTTGGTGGCGCAGAGTTCCACCGGCGCAGCGCTGTCGTCGGCTGAACTTTTTGCCTTGGCCAACGTGCTGCCGAAGCTCAGTGGACCGGCCGGGCTGCCGCCACTGCTGCCGACGTATCTGCCGGCCACCGGGCTTTTGCGCCGCACAGTGGAGTACGCCGTGGGTCCTGCGGGGTACAGGGCAGAAGGCGGTCTGCTGCCGACTGACCTGCTCGGCTTTGACAAGGCGGGTGAGGTCGCCACGGCGGACTACCGTGGTGCCTCCAGCGGCGATGGCAGGCTCACTCTGCTGCTGTTGCCGACGCCCGAGATCGCCGGCGCTCGGGGCCGTGCGCTCGAGCAGTGGCTCAACTCCTCGGCCGCGGCTGACGCCCACATGGGTACGGTGCGGCTGCGCCGGGTCGGCCCCTTGCTCGCGCTGGCCTCCAACGGCTTCACCCCAGAGCAGTCCAAGGCGCTGCTGGACGGGCTCCACCTCCGTACGGAGGTCACCTGGAATAAGCCGGTTCCGCCCGAGTTTCACGTGGAGGTTCGCAAGACGGCCAGTCTGCTGACCAGCATCATCGTCTTCTGCGGGGTCGCTGGCCTAGGAACGATTCTCCTGGGGCTCTTTCTTGGCTTCGGTCGTGCCTGGCTCCGTGTGCTGATGGGCAAGCCTGCCGCTACGGAGCCCGAGTTCCTGCGGTTGGATCTCCGTGGGGGAGGTCCCGCCCAGCCCACCGGGAAGTGATTCTCGGGAGAGCCGGCGCGCACCCCTGCGCCAGCACCCATCAACCCTCGCCCAAAGAGCAGTTGTCCCCTCTGTGGAAACGTTTCCAAGACGCATCTTCACGAGGTTTTATGGTTGCATCATTAACAGGGCATCCCGTCACGTAACCCTCACCGAATCGGTATCTTGCGCCTGTTCCGAACGTTTCGCCGCTTAGGGCCTCTTGCAGTTACCACTCCATCAACTAGCGCTAACCTTTTGACCGACAATGGGTTAGCGCTGCACCGATCTCGCTTGACAGCCCCTCCTGTCAACCATATTCTGTCGCCAGAAAGTTCCAATGGCTTTGCCTCCGTTGGAGCTTTTCTCCCTAGCGAGAGGGCTTCCTGTCCAGGCAGCCTTCTCCTTTTTCCAGACCGCCACAGAAGCCTGCTTGCACCGCAGCTTGGCACGGCGACAGGCAGCCGCTAGAATCGCCTAGGTCGCCGACGTAGCTCAGTTGGTAGAGCAGCTGATTCGTAATCAGCAGGTCAACGGTTCAAGTCCGTTCGTCGGCTCCACGTCTTCCCGGCTCTTTGGGCTGAGGTCGTTTTCGTACATCCTGTGCTGTGCCGCGTCCCAGTCGGGTTGACGCGCTTGCGTGCTTCCAGGTGCTTTTGAATGGCGTGGGGCGGCACGGGTGCTAGAAGCGGCCCAGGCCAGCGGCGTCCTTGAGAACGAGGGCGTACCAAAGGACGGGTGTGGCGAGGAGGAGGGCGTCGATGCGGTCGAGAATGCCGCCGTGCCCTGGAAGGAGGGTTCCGGAGTCCTTGACGCCGGCGCCGCGCTTCACGGCGGATTCGAGGAGGTCACCGAGCTGGGCAGCGATGTTGAGGAGAGCGGAGAGCAGAAGGGTTTGCCACGCGGGCTCGGTGATGTGAAGCAGAAGATTGCCGCGGGCGGTAAGGAGGTCGCCGATCCAAAGAAGGAGAGCGGTGACCGCGATGGAGCCAAGAATGGAGGCGAGGGCACCCTCCCAGGTCTTGCCAGGGGAGAGGCGGGGCGCGAGTTTGTGGCGGCCGAAGGCGCGCCCGATGTAGAGGGCGGCGATGTCCCCGGACCAGACGGCGAGCATGAGAAAGATGACGAGGGCAGGGCCGTCTTCCTGCTTCCAGAGCAGAGGAATAAGGGTGAGGGGGTAGGCGATCCAGATAAGGCCGAAGAGGCCCTGCGCGGTATCCGGGAGGACCTGGATAGCAGGCGAGCGAAAGCCGTTCCAGGCAAAGAGGACGAGGGTGAGGAAGGACAGGATGGGAAGCTGGGCGTCGACCGGAACGGAGGGAAGGGTGGCAACGAAGAGAAGCGCGGTGGCGGGGAGCATCCAGGCGAGGGGGATACGAAGGCTTACGCCGTGAGTTTCGGCCCCGACGCGGGCGAGGGCCAGAAACTCGACCACGGCGAGCTCGGCGACGAGGAGGGCGGCAAGATCGATCATCCAGAGCTTGCCTAAAAAGATCAGGGCGAAGACCGCGAGGATGAGAACGAGGGCGGTGAGAATGCGTTTCATTGGCAGAGGTCGAGGATATAGGGAAGTTGGCGGCGTGGAGGTGGGGTTTATTCGGCAAGCAAGGCGAGGGCGCGTTCGAGGCGGACACCGCGCGAAGCCTTGAGGAGGACGGCGTCGCCTGCACGGAGATTGTCGCGGAGCCAGAGCCCGGCTTCTTCGGGCGTTTCGAAGAAGAAGGTGGCGGCTATGCCTTCTTCCGCGGCTTCTTCGACGAGAGCGTCGGCGAGGCCGCGGACACCGACGACGACATCGACTCCGGCGGCGGCCATGTGGTCGCCACAGAGGGCATGCATGGCGGCGGCGTCGGGGCCGAGTTCAAGCATCTCGCCGGCGACGACGATGTGCCGCTGGGCTCGGATCTGCATAAGAGCGTCGACCATGGCATCGAGTGCGGGGGGGTTGGAGTTGTAGCAGTCGTTGATGACACGGGCGCCGCTCCACTCGAGCACCTCGCCGCGTTTGTCCCCGGGGCGCAGGGCAGCGAGGGCGGCCGCGCCTTTGGAAAGTGAAACGCCAGCCTCCAGACCGGTGGCAAGGGCGGCCAGGGCGTTGTTGACGTTGTGACGGCCGAGCAGGTGCAGGTGCACTTCGGCGAGCTCGGCACCGGCGAGGGCGAGAAAGCGGATGCCGTCGGCTCCGAGGTCTTCGATGGCGTCGGCGCGGACCGCGGCGTCGGCGCGAGCTCCGAAGAGGAGTATTCGCACGTCGAGACCAACGCCGAACTCGCGAACGAAGGGATCGTCAGCGTTGAGGACGGCAAGGCCGCCAGGGGGGAGGGCTTGGACGAGCTCGCGCTTGGCTGCCGCGATGCCGCTGATGCCCTCGGGAAAGTGCTCCAGGTGAACGGGGGCGACGTTGCTGACGACCGCCCAATCGGGTCGTGCGATCTCTGCGAGTGCACGGAGCTCCCCGGCGTGATTCATGCCCATCTCGAGCACGGCGATGTCGTGGTCCGGCTCGAGCTTGAGAAGTTGCAGCGGCAGGCCGAAGTGATTGTTGAGATTGCCCTCGCTCTTCAGGGTGCGCAGGCGAGTGCCTAAAACGGCGGCAATCATCTCCTTGGTCGTGGTCTTGCCGGCGGAGCCGGTGATGCCCACGACTTTGTGGGCGAGGTTGAGGCTTCCCCAGGCGACGCGCACGCGGTGGGAGAGGATCTGCAGGGCGCGGAGGACGCAGTCTTCGCTTTCCGGCACGCGAAGCAGGCGGCCGGGGTCGAGTTCGTCGGGCGGCAGCCAATGCCGGCTAACGACGGCTGCGATCGCGCCGTTGCGCAAGGCAGACTCGACGAAGTCATGGCCGTCGACACGCTGGCCCTGCACGGCGAAGAAGAGCTCGCCTGCGGCGACGGTTCGGGAGTCGATGGAGTAGCCGATGGCCTCGCGGTCTGTCGCGAAGTCGCCCTCGGCATGAATCCAGTCGGCGATCTGTCCGAGAGTGAGCTTCAAGGAGCAAGCTCCCGCAGGATCTTCGCGGCGACGGCGACATCATCAAAGGGCACGGTTCTGTCGGCGAACTGCTGCATTTTCTCGTGTCCTTTGCCGGCGATCAGGACCAGGTCGCCGGTCTGCGCGGATCGGATGGCCTTGTCGATGGCGGCGGCCCGATCTTCCTCGATGAGGGTCTCGGCCGCAGTTTCACGCACGCCGACTAGGATTTCCTCGATGATCCTCGAGGGGGCCTCGGAGCGCGGATTGTCGCTGGTGACGATGACGAGATCGCTGCCATCGCCGGCGGCCTTGCCCATCTTTGGGCGCTTGCCGCGGTCGCGATCGCCTCCGCAGCCGAAGACGGTGAGAACCCGACCCTTCTGGGGCGCGACGAGCTCCCGGCCGAGTGCGAGGAGATTGCGGAGGGCGTCGTCCGTGTGGGCGTAGTCCACGATGACGGTGACGCCCAGGGCCGCAGGACCGTGTACGACCTGGAAGCGGCCGGGGACCTGTTTTGCCCAAAGCGCCGCGCCTGCGATCTGATCCAGCGACATACCGCGCGCGAGGGCCGCGCAGCTTGCGGCGAGCAGATTTTCCACGTTCACGCGGCCGGTAAGCGAGCTATGCAGCGCGATGGAGCCGACCGGCGTCTTCCAGTCGAAGCAGGTTTCGCCAGCGTGCATCTCCACGTTTTCCGCTCGGTAGTTCCCCTGGCCGATGCCGTAGCGCATGACCTCGCTTTCGAGCAGCCGGGGAAGGAGTCGATCTCGCGCCCAAGGGTCTCCCTGGTTGATGACGGCGACGCGAGGTGGCCGCGTGCCTACGCCGGCGAAGAGCCGCGCCTTGGACTCGAAGTAGCCATCCATGGTGCCGTGGAAGTCGAGGTGGTCCTGCGTCAGGTTGGTCCAGATGGCGACGTCGACGGGCAAGCCCCAGACGCGCTCTTGATGGAGGGCATGGCTACTGGCTTCGATGACCGCCTCAGTGCAGCCGCGGTTCACACCGTCCGCGAAGATTCTCAGAAGATCGCGCGACTCCGGCGTGGTGTGTGGGCTGGGGCGGATCTCGTCCGCCACGTGCGTTTCGAGCGTTCCCACGAGCATGGTCTTCCGTGTCGCGCTGCGAAGCATCTGTTCGAGCAGCCACGCCGTGGTGGTCTTGCCGTTGGTGCCGGTGACGGCGCTAAGAGCGAGCTTGTTCTGCGGGTTATCCCACACAGCAGCGCTCGCCTCCGCAAGGGCGCGCCGGCCGTTTTCCACCAGAGCGGCGGCCCGTCTTTCCTGGGCGAGCCAGGCATATTCTTCGGGCGAGTCGGTGACGACAGCAGCAGCCTGCTTGGCTAGAGCACCGTCGATGAAGCGGTTGCCATCCACGGTGCCGCCGCGCATGGCGACGAAGAGGTCACCTGGGCTCACGCGGCGCGAGTCGTATTGCACGCCCTGTACGGCGATCTCTCCCGGTCCGACCGCGGCCAGCACGGTGAGGTGAGGAATCAGGGCATCCCAACGCATCCTTCTATTCTAAAGGTCGCGCGAGCGCGAGGTTTGGACGCGGGAGTCTGGCGACCAAAGGTTGGCTGAATTGGCGGTGACAACCCTCTTTGGGCCTCACGTTCATCATAGGAGCGTGCGTGTTCTTTGTTTCACGACTGTGTGTGTTGTAACGCTGTCCGGCCTTGCCCAGACCCCGACCTCGCGTCCCCAGCCCGCCCTGCCCGTCGGGCTTGTGCATTACCTGCCTGCCTGTGCGGGTACTCAGTTGGTGTTGAGCACCGAAGGTGAGGACGGCAACTTCGACGGCATGTCGCACAGCGGGACGCTGCTGGTGGTACGTAACATCAGCTCCGAGGCTTGCCGTGTTGGTGCCTATGGGAAAGATCAGCCTGTTCGACAGGAGCGCGCAGCCGCTCTCCGCACTGCGGGTGGACCGTCCTGGAACGAAGGGGATGCACCCGGGGCCAGTGGTGCTGCCCGTGGCGCTTGCTGGCGGGGCGGAGATGACGGCGAGCATGCGCTGGGTTTCTGGGCCCGTATTTGCGCAAAACCTCTGCGTCGATGCTGCAGGTGCTGCGCTCACGCTGGGCGAGATCACGGTTCACGCTGGCTTTTCAGGTCATCTGTGCGGGGATGGCAAGGGGGGTATTGTTCGCGTGGAGCTTTCGCGATTCGCCCTGGACTCTGTGGTTTTGCCCTAGGCTGAATCGACATATTCACTTCCGCCACTGCATCTGATTTGGTGCAGTGGAGGGATGGGAAGTTTACGGTATGAGTTGAGCGAGGCGCAGTGGCGGCGCTTGGAGCCGCTGCTGCCTGGGCGGGTGGGCACGGTGGGCCGCCCTGCGGAGAACAACCGGCGGTTTGTGAACGGTGTTCTGTGGGTGATTCGCTCGGGCATGCGCTGGGCGGATCTGCCGGAGCGCTACGGCAAGTACAAGAGCGTGCATAAACGGTTTCTGCGCTGGGCCGAGCGCGGCGTTTGGGACCGGCTGTTCGACGATCTTGTGGCGGACCGGAAGAACCCGTACCTGATGCTCGACTCGACCATCGTCCGGGCTCACCAGCAAGCGGCCACGGGCCGCAAAAAGGGGGCGAAGACAAGGCTCTGGGGCGTTCCCGAGGTGGACTGAGCACCAAGATTCACCTGCTGGCCAACGGCCTGGGCGAGCCCGTTGCCTTCCGGCTGACCGGTGGACAGGCGGGCGAATTTGCGGAAGCGCTGCCGCTGCTGGCCGGCCGACATGCCGAGATCGTGATGGCCGACCGCGGCTACGACTCCAACGCCATCGTCGCCGCGATCGAGGCCATCGGGGCCGAAGCCGTGATCCCATCGAAGATCTGCCGCAAGGTGCAGCGCCCGCACGACCGCACTCTCTATAAGCTCCGCAACCGCATCGAACGCTGCTTCAACCGGCTCAAGCACTTCCGAAGACTCGCTACCCGATACTGCAAACGTCGAGTCGCCTTCCAGGCCACCGTCGCCCTTGCCTGCACATGGCTACACCTGGAGCGATATGTCGATACAGCCTAGGGGAGGCGGGTGAGGGTTAGGGCGGTGCTGTCGTAGTCGCCGCGGAGGTGGAGGGGGATGCCGGCGCCCATGAGGACTGAGCCGGAGGCGGTTTCGGGGCCCGAATACTTGCCGGGGTCGAGGGGGTGGATGCGGTAGGTTGCGGTGGGGTCGAGGCCCTGGAGGAGGATGGCGGGCTGGGGTAGGCCGAAGCGCTGTGAGTGGAGATAGCTGAAGAGGACGGCCTGGGAGCCGTCCGGGGCGACGTACTCGATGGCGGAGGATTCGTTCTCTTGGGTGATGCCGTTCTTGCTGACGGTGGGCGGGAGGAGGCGGAAGAGGTCGCCGTGCTGGACGGTTGTTCGAACGGTTTTGTAGAAGGCGGTGAGGTCTTTGGCTTCGGACATTTCTTCGGGGGTCCAGTGGTTGAGGTTGCCGCCGATGCCGAGGGCGCCCCCCATGGCGACGAGGAAGCGGAAGTGCAGCGGGGTGACGCGGCGGTCGAGGAAGTTGGGAACGTCGGTGACCCAGGCGGCCATGGTCTCGGGGGTGTAGGCGTGGGTGAAGCCGTCCTGGATGGAGAGGCGATCGAGGGCGTCGGTGTTGTCGGAGGGCCAGACCTCGTCGGTGTAGCGGAGGATGCCGAGGTCGACGCGGCCGCCGCCGGAGGAGCAGGATTCGATCTCGAGGTGGGGGTGTTTGGCGCGGAGTTCGCGGAGGATGCCGTAGAGGTTGTCGACGAAGCGGACGTAGATTTCTTTTTGCAGGGTGGGGTTGGGATGGGCGGGGTCCTGGCCGGGGGCGGTGGGCCAGCCGGGCTCGGACCAGCTGCGGTTGTAGTCCCACTTGAGGAAGGCGATGTCGTTGTCGGTGACGAGTTTGTCGAGCCAGTTGAAGACGTAGTCGCGGACGTCTGGGCGGGCGAGGTTGAGGACGAGTTGGTTGCGGGCCTCGGAGCGCTGGCGGTCGGGGAAGTTCATGACCCAGTCGGGGTGTTTGCGGTAGAGGTCGGAGTCGGGGTTGACCATCTCGGGCTCGACCCAGAGGCCGAAGTCCATGCCGAGTGAGTGGACGTGATCGATGACGGGCTTGAGGCCGTGGGGGAACTTGGTGGGGTTGACGTACCAGTCGCCGAGTCCGGCGTGGTCGTCTTTGCGCTCGCCGAACCAGCCGTCGTCGATGACGAAGCGCTCGACGCCGAGTTTGGCGGCCTTGTCGGCGAGGGCGATCTGGCCGGCCTCGGAGACGTTGAAGCCGGTGGCCTCCCAGGAGTTGTAGATGATGGGGCGGGGCTTGGGGTCGGGGTGTGTGGGAAGGACTTCGGCGAGCTGGAAGCGGTGGAGGATGCGGGAGGCTTCACCCTGGCCGTGGGCGGTGTAGCCGGCGAAGAACTTTGGCGTTTCGAGCGACTCGCCGGGCTTCAGGGTGTAGGCGAAGTCGAAGGGGTTGTAGCCGCCGGTGATCCGGACGTTTTGCTGCGGGGTGTGTTCGACGGTGAAGCGCCAGGAGCCGGACCAGGCGAGCTCGCCGAACCAGACGGGGCCGTTGGACTCGGTGGTGCCGTCTTCGGCGATGGCGAACCAGGGATTGGCCTGGTGGCTGGTGGAGCCGCGACGGGACTCATAGACCTCCGCGCCGGTGGCGAGGGGTTCGGTGTGGAGTTGGAACTCGGCGCCCCACTGGCCGGTGAGCCAGGAGAGGGTGTAGTCGGTGCGGTTGGGGAGGTTCCAGGTGGCGGAGGCGGCCTGCTCGAGGGTGAAGGGGGCCTTGCCGGCGTTTTCTACGCGGGACCAGCGGGCGAGGATGCCTTCGGGGAAGAGCTGGTAGAGGAGGTGGACGCGGATGGGCTGGACTTTGTCCTTGAGGATGATTTCGAGCTGGTTGGGGGCTGGGGAGGAGGCGGAGTCGAAGACGAGGACGAGGGTGCGATCGCCGTTGGGGGAGTCGACTTTGAGGGCGGGCTCGGTGAAGAGGCCGGCGCCCCAGGCGGGGTATTCGAAAGGTGTGAGGTTGGAGGGCATGTCGTGCGAGGAGCGTTCGGGGAAGGAGTGGGCGGCGGGGAGGGTGGCGGCGGGTGCGAGGCGCGGGCCCCAGTAGACGGACTGGAGCTGGTTGTCCTCGTTGATGCCGAGGGCGTAGGAGGTTTCGCCGGCGGAGAGGATCCATTGGTGGTTGGGGAGGGTTTGGACGGCTGGTGGCTGGGGTGGTTGGGCGAGGCCGGGGAGGGGGAGGAGAGCGGCGAGGGTGCAGGCTGTGGCGAGGCGGAGGAAGAGCGAGGGAACGAGGGGCATGACGGGCGAGGAAGTCCTTCCGGGGCGGCGTGCTGGCCGCGCGGAAGCACTTGCATGCGCGGCAGAGAGGAGTGTATCTCGCGCGTGCGGGGTATGCGGGCGAGCTAGAGGCGGGCGGGCTCGGCGGGGGAGGGCTGCGCGGGTAGGGGCTCGCGGATGTCGATGTGTTCGTGGGTGAAGGGTCGCTTGAGAAAGGTGGTCCAGAGATAGTTGATGGAGTAGCGGGCGGCCATGGTGAGCAGGCCCTCCTGGCGGAGGCGGCGGGCGGAGGAGAACATTTTGAGTGCGAAGGTGAAGCGGACTTCGCCGATGCGACTCATGCGGGTGGCGAGGTCGGTGTCTTCGCCGTAGAAGGTGATGTCGAGGTTGAAGCCGCCGATGCGTTCCATGGCGGCGCGGGTGACGACGAAGTTGCCGCCCTGGAGCATGGAGCCGACGCGGAGGAGGTAGCGATTGCAGGCGTAGGTGAGGAAGGCGGTGGCGTAGAAGACGCGGACGAGGAGGGACTGGCGTGGGGTGAGGTCGTAGTAGGTGACGGGGCCGGAGAGGGCGACGATGCGAGGTTCAGCGTCGAAGGTGCGGAGGACCTGGGTGACCCAGCCGGGGGTGAGGCGGGAGTCTGCGTCGACGTTGGCGATGAGGTCGCCGGAGCTGGCGAGGAAGCCGGCCTGCCGGGCGTGGGTGAGGCCTTTGCGCGGCTCATGGACGACGAGGACGCCGGGGAAGGCGGCGGCGACGGCTGGGGTGTCGTCGGTTGAGGCGTTGTTGACGACGATGATCTCGGAGGGGCAGGGGAGATCGCGGGTCTGGTTGAGGATGGACTGGAGACACGCGGGCAGGTAGGCCGCTTCGTTATAGGCGGGGATGACGAAGCTGAGGCGCATGGAGTGACGCTAGCGTCCGGTGTGTTGCGGTGCGATGGATGGGGGATGTTTTGTGTGTGAATGCCGGGCGGGGTACGGGGGCGGAGCAGAGGCAACCACTCGGGCCAACGCAGAGGGCTTCGGGAAGAGCAATTAAGAAAAAAGATAAGAACAACGGCAACGGCGAGGTGAGACGGCTCAGCAAGGGCCACGGCAGATCCTTGGGAATGAGGACTAGAGAGCAAAGACAAGGGCAACTACAGGGGTCCTTCGCTTCGCTCAGGATGACGGCGTGAAACGAGCAACGGCAACAGCAAGAGCAACGGCAAGAGTAAAGGGCAACGGCAGCAGCAGGTTCCCTTTGGGAAGGGCAACCATGGGATAGGGTGCGGTTGCTAGCGGGTGGGTGGGGTGTTGCGGTAGATGGGCCAGTTGCGGAGGAGGTCGTGTTCGATGGTGCTGCCGACGAGCCAGGTGATCTCGAAGGCGGTGGATTTGAGGTAGGGGGTGTTGACGCTTTCGAGGGCGGTTTGGCCGGGGGCTTCTTCGGTGTAGTTGGAGGCGACGCGGAGGACGAGGAGGCGTTGGCGGTCTGCGCGGCCCATGCGGTCGAGGCGGGTGATGGCCTCGGCGATGGCGGCGTCTTCCATGTTGCTCATGACGAAGTTGCCTTTGCCGGCGGTCCAGAGGTGGACCCAGTCGTTGGCGTAGCCGGTCATGATTTTGCCATGCCAGTAGTAGTCGGAGGCGAAGCTGTCGCCGAGGATGACTTTGGGTGGGGCGGAGGCGGCGGGCATGGCGGACCAGCGTTTGCGGTCTTCGACCATGGCGGGGTTTTCGGGGAGGTGGAGGTCTGCGGTGCGGGCGAAGGCCCACTCGGCGAGGCCGGCGTTGAGGGCGTAGCCGTTGTTGACGAAGGGGTGTGGGGGGAGCTGGTCCGGGGCCTGGGCGCCGATGGGGAAGAGGCCGTAGGGCCAGGTTGGAGGGGCCTCGCGCGGGTCGATCTCGCGGGCGACGTCATTGACGACGAAGCGTGCCCAGGCGGCGGTGCCGATGGTGCCGTCGGCGGGGTCGACGCCGGCGATGCCGTTGACGATCCAATAGGCGTGAGTGAGGTCGAAGCGGGGGTCGAGGCCGAGGGCCATGAGGCTGGGGCCGGCGTTGGCGAGGGTGACGCCGGTGACGACGCCGAGGACGTCGTGGGCGGGGTTGAGGCGGAGGTCGCGGACGCCGCCGGGGAAGGGGAGGCGTTCGGAGAGGTGTTCGCGCTCGACCCAGGTTTGGAACTCGCCGGGGGCGTCGCCGGTGTCTTCGCCGACCTCGAAGGTGGTGACGACCACGACCTTGATGGGCATGGGGGGAGGGGTTTGCGCGGCCGCGTGGGCGAGGGCCGCGGCGGAGAGCAGAAGGGAGAGGAGGGTCTTCACCGGGCACGCTCCTGTGGGGTGTCGGGCTGAGGTGTGGGTTTGGGGGTGGGGGCGGAGAGGAGGCGGACGATGGTGGACTGGAGGCGGGGGAGGTCGACGCCGGTGAAGGCGTGGACTTGGTGAAGGGGGATGGCGGGTTTGTCGGCGTCGGTGTAGACGAGGGTGTCGCCGTAGGAGGGGCCGTGGTCGGTGCTGACGTCCATGTAGACGAGGCGCTCGGCGGTGATGAGGGAGGGGTCGAGCCAGGCGGCGGCGGCGAGCTCATCCCAGAGATAGTTGGGGATGTAGGGGCGTGGGGTGTAGCGGGTGACCAGCTGGGCGGCGGGGGAGTGCTGGGACTTGAGCCCGTCGAGGACTTCGGGTTCGGCGCGGGTTTTGAGCGAGACGTCGATGGTGGTGGTGGTGATTTTGGGGAAGGCGGAGCGGAGGACGATGCTGGCGGCCTCGGGGTCGAACCAGAAGTTGAACTCGTGGCGCGGGCTGTCGATCCACTCGGGGGCGTCGGTCTGTGGGTTGAGGGAGCCGCCCATGAGGACGAGCTCTTCGGTGAGCTCGGCGAAGTGGGGGTCGAGGCGGCAGGCGAGGGCGACGTTGGTGAGGGGGCCGGCGGCGAAGATGGTGACCTGGTGGGGGTGGGCGTGGACGGTGCGGATGAGGAAGTGGGCGGCGTCTTCGGTGGAGGGCTTGGTGGAGGGGAGGCCTTCGGGGAGGGATTTGGGGTCGACGGAGTCCCAGCCGGCGGGGGTATCGGGTCGGGTGTACGCGCCGAGGTAGAAGGGTTTGCCGAAGAGCTGGTTATCGAGGCGGGTTTCCGGCGCGGTGCGGACGAGGGGGAAGGCGGCTCCGGGGACGACGGGGATGTCGGTTCGGCCGAGGGCTTCGAGCAGTCGGAGGGCGTGGGCGGTCTCTTCCGGCTCCCAGGTGTCGCCGGTGACGGTGGTGATGCCGAGGAGGTGGGCGGCGGGGGACTGGATGAGGAGCATGAGGGCCATGTCGGCGGAGGAGACGACGTCCTGGTCGGCGATAACAAGGCGCGGGGTGGCGGCGGCTAGGGGGAGGGTGGTGGCCGAGAGGAGGAGGACGGCGAGGCGGCGGGCGAGCATGGGTACGGGCTCCTGGGAAGGGGGTACCCCCCCCATACTTTTGTCCTAAAATATTCCATTCAGGCGGGTTAGGTCTGGACCTTGATTGCCCGTGCTGGGGATTTTGCGGCCGTGCGGCACAGGCGTGCCACGATGGTTGACGCTTAGACAGCTGGTTTCCAGAGTAGACGTCCTTTCAGGGTAAACAAGAGTGGGCGTGGGATGCGCCAACGTTCAGCAGGTTTCTGCCGGGCTGTGCCCGCGACGCGCTATGGGCATACCTGGGGCTTCGCCCCAGGCTGTTATGTGTCCGGCCTCCGGCCTGAAGAGTGGCAGGTACGCCCACGTGAGAACGGCTTTAGAAGGTGTAGCGCACGGAGACCTGGCCGCGGCGGGCGTTGGTGCCGTCCGGGAAGCCGGCGGAGGCGAAGCCTCTGCCGGGGGTGAGGAGGGCGCCGCCGGTTTGGTTATAGGGGGTCAGGGTGCCGTCGGGGTTGGCATAGTACGCGGTGGTGAAGGCGGAGGTGATGGTGGTGTAGTTGAAGGCGTTGAAGATCTCCGCGTTGAGGGTGATGCTTTGTTCGCGGGGCATGGTGAAGATTTTGGTGAGGCGGGCGTCGGTGCGGATGGTGGTGCCGAGCTTGACGCTGGAGCGGGGGAGGAAGGGAACGCGCTGGGTGGAGGCGAAGCCGATGCCGATGCCGCTGAGGGTGGCGGTGGAGTTGGCGTTGCTGAAGGGCAGACCGCTGACGACGACCTGCGGGTCGACGCCCTGGGGTGTGGCGTAGGTCTGGATGCCGGAGACCTGCCAGCCGTTGGCGAGAGAGCTGAGGAGGTGCGAGTTGAGGTGGTGTTGGGGGAGGGTGAGGACGCCGCTGGCGACGAGGCGATGGCGTTGATCGAGGGGGGAGTTGCCCTTTTCGAACTTCTGGTTGCCGTTGAGGACGGTGACGGGCGGGTCGGTGTAGTAGATGTTTTCGATGCCGGAGCCTGTTCCCTGGCCGTAGTCGATGTCGTGCGACCAGGTGTAGGAGAGGGAGAACTGGGCGTTGCGGGACTGACGGCGGTTGACGGAGACGACGAGGCCGTCGTAGAAGACGCGGCCGGCGTTGCCGAGGTGGTTGAGCACGGCGTAGCGCGGGTCGTTGTAGCTGGCGGTGTAGACGGGCGTGGTGTAGGTGCCGACCTGCGCGCCGTTGGTGTTGAGGATGCGGTAGGTGTAGGTGCTGGTGGGGGCTTTGAGGTTGTCGTCCTTGCGGGTGATGAACTTGACGGCGGTGTTCCAGAGGTAGGCGACATCGAGCGAGGTTTTGCTGTCGATTTTTTGTTCGAGGGTGAAGTCGGCCTGCTCGGTGTAGGGGGTGGCGAGGTTGGGGTCGGCGTAGGTGACGTTGCTGATGCCGCCGGAGAGGGCGGAGGGCGCTTGGAGGAGATAGCCGGGGAAGGACGGGCCGGCGGCGAGCGCGGCGGGGTTTCCGCTGGAGAAGAAGATGGTCTTCTGCACGGTGCCGTTGCGTTGCTGGAGGCGGACGATGCTGGCGGAGGGCAGGCGGGCGTAGGAGATGCCGTAGCCGCCGCGGAGGACAGTGGCTCCGCCGTTGGAGGAGAAGGCGAAGCCGAGGCGTGGGGCGAAGTTTTTGGTGGGCTCGTTGAGCCGGCCGGTGGCGGGGTAGTCGGGGTTGAGCGGCGGCTGGGTGAAGCGGTTGAACTCATAGCGCAGGCCGAGGTTGAGGGTGAGTCTGGGGAAGACCTGCCATTGATCCTGGGCGTAGCCGACGTAGTCGCGGACGATGGCGCGCGTGAGCAGGGGTCCGTAGCTCTGGAGGAAGCCGCCCCAGTGCTTGCCGGCCCGTGGGTCGGTGGCTGAGGGGGTGAGGTCGAGCGCCCAGTCGGTGATGGTGTTGTAGAAGTATTCGCCGCGGGCGAAGAAGAGGGCGTTTTCCACATCGCGGAGGTAGTTGGTCTCCGCGCCGAACTTGAGCTGGTGTTTTCGGAGGGCTTTGGAGAAGCTGTCGATAAAGGAGAAGCGATCTTCCGACGGCTGTGAGTTTGGGATATTGACGTTGACGCCGAGGTTGGAGAGTGTGCCTACGGAGAGTCCAGAGCGGAGGCCATCGGCAGGGAGGAGGCTGTTGTTGAGGGATTGTTTGCGGGTGTCTTTGAACCAGCCGAAGCGGAACTCATTGACGGCGTTGGAGGAGACGACGCGGGTGTAGCTGAAGCGGGCCCAGCGGGTGAGATCGATCTGATTGCCGTTGGGGTAGAAGCCGGAGCCGTCGGTGAGCGCGGTAGCGGAGACGGTGCCGTTGGGGGCGGCGAACTGCATGAGGTTGAAGTTGGCGACGAAGCTGTCTTTTTCGTTGGGTCGCCAGTCGAGTTTGGCGAAGCCGACGTTTTCGTTGAGGCGGCGGGGGAGCACGGCGAAGGTTCGCTGGATGTAGGTCTGGGCGGCGTTGCACTGGTCCGTGGTGGCGACGGCGGTGTTGCAGGCGCCGGGGATGAAGGAGCCGTCGGGGTTGAGGTTTGGGTCGCGCGTGGAGCTGACGAGGGGCCGGCTTTCGCGGGTGATTTCGGCGTTGCCGAAGAAAAAGAGTTTGTCGTGGCGGATGGGGCCGCCGATGCTGCCGCCGGCCTGGTGTCGCCAGTTGGGTGGGTTGAAGGGGGTGCCGTCGGCGTTGACGGAGAAGGGGTCGGGCGAGTTGAGGGTGCGATTTTTGAAGAACTCGAAGGCCGAGCCGTGAAAGGCGTTGGTGCCGCTTTTGGTCAGTGTGTTGACGATGCCGCCGGCGGCGTGTCCGAACTCCGCGCTGTAGTTGGAGGTTTGGACCTGGAACTCCTGCACGGCGTCCTGGCTGATGGGGGAGAAGGCGCTGGTGCTGCCGGCGTTGTCGGCGGACCATTGCTGGGTGACGTCGATGCCGTCCTGGAGGAAGAGGTTGTTGCCTGGGACGCCGCGAAAGGTGAGCTGGCCGCCTGCGCCGTCGGTGGTGACGCCGGGGGTGAGGAGGACGAACTGGTCGACGCGCCGGCCGTTAATGGGGAGGTCCTGGATCTCTCGCTGACCGACGAGGGCTGTGAGGCCGGAGCGGGTGGTGTCGAGGACGGTGTCGGTTGCGTCGACGGAGACGGTTTCGGAGACGCCGGAGACGGAGAGGCTGACGGGCAGGGTGATCTGCTCGCCGACGTGGACGGTGATGTTTTTGGCGACGTAGGAGGCGAAGCCGGGGACGGAGATGGTGACGAGGTAGCCGGCGGCGGGCGGGAGCGAGCCGGCTTGGAAGGTGCCGTCGGAGGAGGCCTGGAGGCGTCGTTCGAGGCCGAGTGAGGGGTTGCTGACGACCACGTCGGCTTTGGGCACGGCGGCGCCCGCGCTGTCAGTGACGGTGCCGCGGAGGGCGCCGAGGCCGGCGAGGTCTTGCGCCGAGGCGAGCGGAGCAAGGGCCGCCGGCAGGGCCAGGCAGAGTGCGGCGGGGGCGAGGGAGCGAAGCGAGATCCAGGGCGTACGAGCCATCTATCCTCCAGGGCCGGAGCCCTTGCCGATGTCGAGGTGCGTGCCGTCCATGCCCCCAGGTGCGTGGAGATGCGAGGGCGCCGACCGGGGCGGATGTCGTCGGAGACACGCGGAGGTGTCGATGGCGCGTCCTGGTGGGGACAGAGCAGGCAGCTATTCAGTTTTTCGGTTGATCTAGGAATACACGATGCGGGCGGATTCGCCTAACGCTTTTTCACGGACGCAGGCGACGGCGCACGGAGGAGTGCAGGAGGGTGGAGAGCTACTTGGGGGAGGAGTCGGGGCGGGGGGTTAGCACGCGGTCGGCGACGACGGTGGAGAGGACGAGGGAGGTGGAGGTGGCGGCGAGGGGGCTGAGCTTGTCGATGATGCGTTCGAGGTCGGGGACGGAGGCGGCGACGACCTTGAGGATGTAGGAGCTTGAGCCGGTGACGCGATGGCACTCGAGGAGTTCGGGGATGGTTTGGGTGACGCGGGCGATGCGGGAGAGGACGGTTGCGTCGACGTTGTGGAGGGAGATAAAGGCCTGGACGGGATAGCCGATGGCGGCGGTGTTGAGGTGGGCGCGGTAGCCGGCGATGATGCCTGTTTCCTCGAGGCGGCGGACGCGCTCCATGACGGCGGGGGTGGAGAGGCCGACGCGGCGGCCGAGCTCGGCGAAGGGGATGCGGGCGTTGTGCTGGAGCTCGTCGAGGATTTTGCGGCCGAGGGCGTCGAGCTGTCGATGCTGGGGGGCGGAGGGCATGGCGGCCTTTGCGGGAGTGGATGCGGTGATGCGCCTGCTGTCGATGCTATATGGGCGGTGCCACAGAGGATGTTGATGGTGGTGCCACCAGGGTGTGGGGAGAAGCGGGTCCCTTCGGGATGACAACAAAGGGAGGGTGTGGTGGTCCATACGGGATGGGCTGTTAAGTGGGGTTTGGTGGAACCCACATCTCAGACGCGAGATGTGGGGCACCCGTCAGAAGACGCGGGTCTCTCCACGGCGCACGACGATTGCTCGTCTTGCTTCGGTCGAGATGACGCTTTTCTACAGGGTGAACGCCGTAGGGACGTCCTGAGAGAGCGGCTCAGCCAGAGATTTGGTTAGGGGTTGGTGGGGGTGGTGAGGGCTTTGAGGTAGCGGTATTCGAAGGCGACGCCGGTGTAGAAGGATTCGATGGCGAGGCGTTCGTCGCGGCCGTGTGCGCGCTCGTCGCCCTCCTCGATGGCCATGCCGCTGAAGCCGTAGCTGGGGATGCCGGCGGCGATGGTGTAGATGCTGTCGGAGGCGCCGGTCTCCATCTCGGGGACGATGGGGGTGCCGGGGAAGATGGACTGGACGGTGGCGCGGAGGGGGTTGAAGACCTCGGGTTTGAGCGGAGGGGGCGGGGCGGCGGCGCGGTCGGAGCCTTTGCCGAGGACTTCACCGGCGTCGTTGACGTAGTCGACGGTGAGGGTGGGGTCGTCGAAGATGCGGATGAGCTGCTGGCGGATTTCTTCCTGCGAGTGGCCGGGGAGGATGCGGCAGTTGACGTTGGCGATGGCGGAGCCGGGGAGGGCGTTGGGGGCGTGGCCGCCGGAGATGGTGGTGGGGACGCAGGTGGTGCGGAAGGTGGCGTTGTAGACGGGGTTCTGGGAGAGACGGGCGATGGCGGCGGCGTCTGGCGGGGTGGCGAGGACGGCGCGGAGGTCGATCTGTTCCCGTTGCTGGTCGGGCGCGGTGGCGAGGTCTGCGCGTTGGGCCAGTTCGGCGCGGGTGACTTCGTTGAGCTCGAAGGGGAAGGGTCGGACGGAGAGGCGGGTGAGCGCTCCGGCGACATGGTAGATGGCGTTGTTGGCGGTGGGGAGTGAGCTGTGGCCGCCGGGGTTGGTGGCGGAGACGTGGAAGTCGGCGTAGAGCTTTTCGGTGGCTTCGACGCCGAAGAGGAGGGGTTTGCCGTGGAGGTCGGTGAGGCCGCCGGCGTCGGGGTTGAGGGCGATGGCGGCGGCGATGAGGTCCTTGTGATTTTTGAGCAGCCAATCGACGCCGTTGGATTTGCCGCCTTCCTCATCGGCGGTGAGGGCGAGGATGAGATCGCGGTTGGGGACGAAGCCTTCGCGTTTGAGGCGCATGAAGGAGACGACCATGGCGGCGTCGGAGTCTTTCATGTCCTGCGTGCCGCGGCCGTAGAAGAAGCCATCTTTTTCGGTGAAGACGAAGGGGTCGGTGGACCAGTTGGAGCGGCGGGCTTCGACGACGTCGAGGTGGCCGATGAGGAGGATGGGCGGGAGGGTGGCGCCGGGGTGGGCGCGGAGGCGGGCGACGAGGTTGCGTTTGCGCGGGTTGGGGCCGAGGACGAGGACGTCGGCTGGGGCGAAGCCGGCGGAGAGGAGGCGGGCGCGCATGGCGTCGGCGGCGGTGGTGACGTTGCCGACGGAGTCGGTGGTGTTGATTTCGATGAGCTGCTTGAAGACGTCGTGCGCGAGCTGGCGGGTGGCGGGGTCTAGGGTTGCGGTCGGGGCGGACTGGGCGGGGGCGAGCAGGCTGAGCGAGGCTGCGAGGAGGCCCAGGGCAGAGCGGAGCGGGGGCATGGCGATCTCCGGCCGGGCTCCCTGAGGAGCGAGCCATGCGGCTGAGGTTTTCTTTATGGTCGCACGGCCTGGGCGATGTGCCGGCGCGAGGCGGTGTGGGCTATAGTGAGGCGTCAGCTTTGAGTCTGGCGTGAGAGGGAGTGGCAGATGGCGGCGAAGTTTTTGGGAGTGTCCCTGGCCGAGGCCAAGCAGGTGATTGCGGCGGGGCAGAAGAAGGCCGAGGAGCTGGGCGTGCTGATGAACATCGCGGTGGTGGACGCGGGCGCGAACCTGGTGACGTTTGAGCGAACGGATGGCGCGTGGATCGGCAGCGTGGACATTGCGCAGAAGAAGGCGTTTACCGCGCGGGCGTTTGATCTGGATACGAAGTCGTTGGGGGAGAACTCGCAGAGCGGCGATCAGTTTTTCGGCATCCATGTGTCGAATGGCGGCAAGGTGATGATCTTCGCGGGCGGCGTGCCGCTGAAGCGGGGCGGCGAGGTGGTGGGCGCTGTGGGCGTGAGCGGAAGCATTGGCGAGCACGACCATGCGGTGGCACTGGCGGCGGCCGAGGCGATCACGTAGGCGCTTGGGCGTGTTGCTCGATGTGGGCGGGGTGCTGATTCGATGGGCTGAACAGGCGGGGGCTAGACTGGGCGCGTGAGTGTGTCTGCGCCGCCGCCTGCCATCTATCCGGGACCGGATCCAACGCTGCCCCTCGGGCCGAATGTGCTGGCGCAGGTGCTGCGGGGGCAGCCGTTTCGGGAGAACTCGGCCGAGTTTATGCTGCGCAATGCGCGGCAGTACGGCGACCTGAACCACTATCGGGTGTTGGGGCGGGATCTGTATCAGTTGAATCATCCGGAGTTGATTGCGGAGGTGTTTACGCGCGATGCGCCGAACCACCACCGCAACCTGGTGATGCAGCGGGCTCGCGATGTGCTGGGGCATGGACTGCTGACGAGCGAGGAGCCGCTGCACATGCGGCAGAGGCGACTGGCGCAGCCGGCGTTTTTGCGCGAGCGGATTGCTGGGTATGCGGAGGTGATCGGCCGGCAGACGGCGCTGCTGACGGCGCGCTGGCCGGCGGAGGGCGTGGTGGACGTGCATCCAGCGATGATGGAGCTGGCGCTGCGGGTGGTGGGCAAGTGCCTGTTTGACGTGGACGAGCTGGAGGATGTGGAGGCGATGGCCTCGGCGGTGGAGGCGTTCATGAGCTTTGTGCCGCTGTCGTTTGTGCCATTTGCGGAGCAGGTGCAGCGTCTGCCGGTGCCGGCGATGCGAAGGCTGCGGCGGGGCAAGGAGCATTTGAACCGGCTGATCTACGGGATGATCGCGGAGCGTCGTGCGGACCCGACGGACCGTGGCGATCTGCTGTCGATGTTGCTGAACGCGACGGATGCGGAGGAGGGCACGGGGGCGGGCGGGGCGGTGGCGCGGATGAGCGATCAGCAGTTGTATGACGAGTGCGTGACGATCATCCTGGCGGGGCACGAGACGACGGCGAATGCGTTGTCGTTCGCGATGCATCTGCTGGCGCTGCATCCGGAGGTGCAGGAGCGGATGCGGGCGGAGGCGAGCGCGGTGCTGGGAGATCGCGTGCCGACGGCGGCGGAGTACGGGCGGCTGGAGTTGGCGACGCAGGTGTTTGCGGAGGCGATGCGGCTGTATCCGCCGGTGTGGGTGACGGCGCGGACGTGTGTGCAGCCCTATGAGATTCGAGGGTATGCGATTCCCGCGGGAGCGACGCTGCTGGCGCCGCAGTATGCCGTGCATCGCGATTCGCGGTTCTTCCCCGAGCCTGAGCGATTCGATCCGAGTCGGTTTTCGGCGGAGGGTCGGGCGTCGCGGCCGCGGCTGAGCTATTTTCCGTTTGGGGGAGGCAACCGGCAGTGCGTTGCGGAGGGTTTGGCGTGGATGGAGGGGACGCTGGTGCTGGCGGTGATTGCGCGGGACTGGGGGGTGGAGCTGCCGGCTGGGGCACCGCGCGAGCCCGCGCTGAAGCCGGCGGTGAGCCTGCGGCCGCGGCGTGGGATTCCGGTGCGGCTGCGGCGAAGGAGCGTGCCTGCGTGCTAGGCTCTCCCTCGGTGATGGACGCGGGGAGTGAGTTGCTGGGGCGGATTGCGGGGCTGAGGACGGGCGAGGCGCCGCGGGTGCTTGGGGTGTTTGCGCACCCTGATGATGAGGTGCTGGCGCTGGGTGGGCGGCTGGAGCGATGGGGTGAGGCACGGTTTGTGTGCGTGACGGATGGCGCGCCGGAGGATGGGGCGGATGCGATGGCGCACGGGTTTCGCAGCCTGGGGGAGTATCGGGAGGCGCGGCGCGCCGAGCTGGATGCGGCGCTGGCGCATGCGGGGCTGCCGCGAGCGTGCGCGGTGCCACTGCGAGTCAAGATGGGGACGCGGGCGGTGCAGGTGGCGGATCAGACGGCGACGGTGCACCTCCAGGCGATTACAAGGGCGGTGCTGGCCCAGATGCGGGAGTTCCGGCCGGAGGCGGTTTTGACGCACCCGTATGAGGGGGGGCATCCGGACCATGACAGCTGTGCCTTTGCGGTGCACGCGGCCGTGGAGATGCTGGGCTTGAGCGGGCCACTGATTGTGGAGGCTCCGTCGTACCACGCGGGTGTGGACGGGATGGTGACGGGGCGATTTCTGCCGTACCCGGGAGCGGGTGAGGAGGTCGTGAGCATGCTGAACGGCGGGGAGCGTGAGGCGAAGCGTGCGCGACTGGCGTGCTTTGCCTCGCAGGGCGAGACGCTGGCGCAGTTTGGTTGCGAGGTGGAGATATTTCGGCCGGCGCCACGGTACGACTTTGGGCGGGCGCCGCACGCCGGGGAGCTGTTCTATGAGCGATTCCCGTGGGGGATGACGGGGGAACGCTTTCGGGCGTTGGCAAGGGCGGCGCGCGGCGAGTTAGGGCTGGCTGGAGACTGGGCGTGAGACGGGCGACAATTTTGAGTGTGGCGTATCCGTTTGCGGCGGTGGGCCCGGCGGCGGTGGGCGGGGCGGAGCAGATTCTGGGATCGGTGGAGCGCGCGCTGGTGGCGCGGGGGTATGGGTCGCGCGTGGTTGCGGCCGAGGGCTCGGAGGTGGCGGGGGAGCTGCTGCCGACGGCGCTGCCCGCGGGTGTGATTGATGAGGAGGTACGACGGCGAGTTGTGGCCGAGCATCAGAGGGGGATTGACCGGGCGTGCGCCGGGGGCGACGTGGACCTGGTGCACATGCACGGGATCGATTTCTCCCTGTATCGGCTCCCGGAGCAGATTCCCGTGTTGGTGACGATGCACATGCCTCCCTCGTGGTATCCGGAGACGATCTGGGCGCTGCCCTCGCGATTTCACCTGCAGTGCGTGTCGGAATCTCAGCGGCAGGCGTGTCCGGTGGCTGTGCGCGAGCGGTTGCTGCTGGTAGAGAACGGCGTGGAGTTGGAGCCGGAGCTGGGTGGAGAAGGCGGCGAGGAGGCGCGTGATGCGTGCCTGATGCTGTCGCGAGTTTGCCCGGAGAAGAATCTGCATGTGGGGCTGGACGCCGCGCGGGAGGCGGGTGTGCCGGCGTTGCTGTGCGGGGAGGCGTTCGCCTACGAGACGCACCTGCGGTACCTGCGTGAGGAGATCGAGCCGCGGCTGGGCGGATCGGCTCGGATGTTGGGCGCTGTGGGTGCGGGGCGGAAGCATGCGCTGCTGGCCGCGGCGCGATGCCTGTTGCTGCCGACGGTGGCACCGGAGACGAGCTCGCTGGTGGCGATGGAGGCTATGGCCGCGGGGACACCGGTGGTGGCGTTTCGGTCGGGGGCGTTGCCGGAGATTGTGGAGGATGGGCGGACGGGGTTTCTGGTGCGCGACGGGCAGGAGATGGCGGAGGCGATTGGGCGTGTGGGGGAGATCAAGCGCCCGGTGTGCCGGCAGGCGGCGCGGGAGCGATTCGGGCGCGAGCGCATGATCACGCGATATCTCGAGGTGGTGGCGGAGTTGCTCGGAGATGGCCAGAAGACCGCGGTGAGTGCGCGGGAGGTTTCGCGATGAGCGCGGGCCCGGCCTGGCGGGTGGAGGCGATCCGGACGGTGGAGGGTATGGAGAGGCTCGAGCCGGAGTGGCGGCGGCTGTGGTGGGCCGACGCGCGGGCGACCCCGTTTCAGTCGCCGGAGTGGCTGCTGCCTTGGTGGCGAAGTGTGGGCGAGGGCGAGCTGTGCGGCGCTGCTGTGCGCGATGGTGCGGGGTGTTTGATTGGGTTGTTGCCGATGTATGTTTACACGCAGCCCGGGAGTGGGCGGCGCGATCGGATGTTGTTGGGCGCGGGGACGAGCGATTACCTGGGCGGCGTATTTCAGGCGAGTGCCGGCTGCTCCGCGACGGAGGTGGCGGAGTACGCGTTGGGGTGGGCAGAGCGCGATGGGCAGGGGCGATGCGACGGGACGACCCTGCACCAGATGCGCGGGGACTCGCCGGTTCTGGAGGCGGCGCGGAGACGAGGGCTTGCGGAGGTGCCGGGCGAGGGGTGTTCGGTGTTATCGACGGACTGCTCGGTGGTGCCGGCGAAGATGAGGTTGAACATGGGACGGTATCGCCGGCGCGCGGAGGGGGTGGGAGAGTTGCGGTCGAGCACGGCGACTACACCGGAGGATGCGTTGTCGGCTTTGGAGAGATTGATCGGCTTGCATACGCGGCGGTGGGAGAAGCGCGGCGAAACGGGTGTGCTTGCGCAAGCGGCGGTGCAGGCGCATCATCGCGCGGCGGTGCCTCTGATGCAGGCCGCGGGTCTGCTGCGCATGACGACATTGTTTCTAGGCCAGGAGCCGCTGGGCGTGCTCTACAGCCTGGCTGATCCGGTGGGCAGAGGGCAGGTGATAAAGCGGCGATGGTATGGGTATCTGATCGGGATCGAGGCAGGCCGGAGCGAGCTCAGCCCGGGCACGTTGCTGATCGAGCGTGTGCTGCGCGAGGCGGCTGAGGAGGGTGTGGGGATGTTCGACATGCTGCGCGGCGGGGAGCAGTACAAGCGGTTTTGGGGAGCGCATGCGGAGTCGACCTTCAGCGTGGATCTGCAGGGGCAGAGGCCGGAGCGCGCCGTACAATGACCGCAATGCAAGATCGCCGCCGCAACCGAAGCAGGTTGATTGTGCCTTTTCTGCTTGCCGCCGCTACGGTTGTGGTGGCACTGAATGCGTGGCTGGCGTTTCGGGCCATGAATGATCTGCTGCAGAACGAGGCCTGGCTGCAGCACACCTGGCAGGTGATCAGCCAAGTGGAGTTAGTTGACAGCGTGGTCAGCGATGCGGGGTCGGGTGTTCGGGGCTTTGCCGTGACCAACGACGCGAGCTACCTGTTTGGGCTGCACCGTGCGCAGCAGAGGCTTCCGGGATTGTTGGACGAGCTGCAGCGTGTGAGCGCCGACAATGCGTCGCAGCGCCCGCGCGTGGCCGAGATACGTCGGACGATCGGTGAGCGCATGGCGCTGTTACAGAGTGGGGTGCAACAGCGACACCAGGGCGTCGAGGATGCCTTTGGGTCGGCTTTTTTGCTGAGGACGAAGGGTATTATGGACCATTTGCGGTCGACCTCGGACTCGATGGAGAAGGAGGAACGCCGGTTGCTGGTTCAGCGTGAGGCGGCGACGCAGCGCAGCAGTGTGCGCGCGCGCATGAGCATCGGGCTGGCGAGCGGCCTGGATTTTCTTCTGATCATCCTGATGTTTCAATACTTCGTTCACGAGCGCACGCTGCGGTTCGAGACGGAGGAGATTGCCGGCCGGCTGGAGGTGGCGCGCGCGGACGCGGAGGCCAATGCAACGCGGGTAGGCGAGCTCAACGCGACGCTGGAGGAGCGCGTTCGGGAGCGGACAGCGGAGCTGCAGGCGACGAACCGTGAGTTGGAGGCGTTCAGCTATTCGGTGTCGCACGATCTGCGGGCACCGCTACGAACGATTGACGGCTTCAGCCTGGCGCTGGAAGAGGACTACGCCGAGTCGGTCGACAGTGTGGGGCGGGATTACATTCACCGGGTGCGCGCGGGCGTGCAGCGGATGGGCCAGCTGATCGATGCGCTGCTTCAGTTATCGCGCATTACGCGAGCGGAGTTGACGGTGGAGGAGATCGACCTGACGGCGCTTGCGGAGCTTGTGGCGGGGACTCTGCGGGAGGAGGATGGAGATGCTGTGGAGTTCCGCATCGAGCCCGGATTGAAGGCGACGGCTGATCCTAAGCTGCTGCAGGTGGCGCTCGAAAATCTATTTGGCAACGCCGTGAAGTTCAGTTCCAAGGTGGAGCACCCCAAGGTTGAGTTCGGCTGGGATTCTGGAGAGAACGCATGGTTTGTTCGCGACAATGGCGCGGGGTTCGACATGCAGTATGCGGATCGGCTTTTCAGTGCATTCAACCGGCTGCACGGCGATAAGGATTTCAAGGGGTCTGGCATTGGGCTGGCGACGGTGGCTCGCGTGATCCGCCGACACGGCGGCTCAATTTGGGCTCGAAGCGAGGTAAACCATGGCGCGACCTTCTGGTTTACGCTACGATAGCGGACATGCCCGGGGGCGATCGGTTGATTTTGCTTGTCGAAGATGATCCGGATCACGAGCTGCTGACGATCCGTGCTCTAAAGAAGTCGAACTTGGCGAATATGATTACCGTGGCCCGCGATGGGCAAGAGGCGCTCGATGTGCTGTTTGGGCCGGCATCGATACGGCCGCAGTTGATTCTTCTCGATCTAAAGCTACCGAAGCTAGACGGGTTGGAGGTGCTGCGTCGGATCCGTGAGTCAGAGTCGACGCGCATGCTGCCTGTTGTGGTGCTCACGTCATCGGATGAAGAGCGCGACCTGGTTCGGAGCTACCAACTGGGCGTGAACAGTTATATTCGGAAGCCTGTCAACTTCAACGATTTTGCGGAGGCGACACGGCAGCTTGGGATGTATTGGCTGGTGCTGAACGAATGTCCTCCGAGCAAGAGCTGACAAGCCGCACACTTCGCCTTCTCCTGGTGGAAGACAATCAGGACGACGCACTTTTGATCGAGCGTCTGCTTCGGAGGAGCGGGTTTCTGACCGAGACCACGCGGGTGGAGACAGCGCAACAGATGACAGAGGCACTCCAGGCCGATCAGCTGCCTGAGGTGGTGCTGGCGGACTACAACCTGCCGAACTTCAGCGGACCGGCGGCATTGAGCCTGCTGCGCCGCGCGGAGCTGGATATTCCTTTTGTGATGATGTCGGGCGCGATCTCGGAGGAGACGGCGGTGGAGTCCATGCGCGCGGGCGCGCAGGATTATGTGACGAAGCAGAACCTGGCTCGCCTCATTCCTGTGCTGCACCGTGAGCTTCGGGAGGCGGCCGCCCGGCGCAACCGGCTGGCGGCGGAGCTGGCGTTGCGCGCCAGCGAGACCCGATTTCTGCGCCTGGTGGAGGCGATGCCGATCGGCTTGTTGCTGAGCGATGCGGATGGGCGGATCACCTTTGCGAACGCGGCGGTTGAGCGACTGCTGGGATACAACACGGGGGCGATGGTTTCGGAGGAACTTCAGCTGGCGACGATTCTTCCGCTGTCGAGTTCGACCAGTGTTCAGACGGACCATGGACCACGCGAGATGGAGTTGCGTGTTGCTTCCGGGCAGAAGGTCCATGCGCTGGTGGCGTTTGCGCCACTGAATCCAGACTCGCAGGAAGATCGACTGACCGCGGCGTTTGTGGTTGATATTTCGTTGCAGAAGCGAAGCGAGGAGCTGCTGCGCCGCACCGAGAAGCTGACGGTCGCCGGTCGACTCGCGGCATCGATTGCCCATGAGATCAACAACCCGCTGGAGGCGATCACTAACTGCCTGTACCTCGTGGAGCAGACGCAGCTGACGTTGGACGGGCGCACCTACCTGGAGATGGCGCAGGCGGAGTTGAACCGGGTGGCGCAGATCACGGTGCAGACGCTGCGCTTTTACCGACGGTCGACTTCAGCCGGAGCGACGGACGTCCATGAGCTGCTGGAGACGGTTTTAACGTTGCTTGATTCGCGGCTGCGGCGCTCACAGATCACAGTGGAACGACGGTTTGGTCAGATCCCTGTGGTTTTTGCGCACGACGGCGAGCTGCGACAGGTGCTCGCGAACCTGATCGGCAATGCCATTGATGCGGTCTCTGGCGGCGGCCGCATTGTGGTGCGAACCAGACTCTCCCACAGTTGGGGGAACGGACGCGGGGGGGTCCGGATTGCGATTACCGACAATGGCTCGGGCATGAGCGAGGAGACAGTGGGCCGCATTTTCGAGCCATTTTTTTCCACGAAGGGGCTGACGGGAACGGGACTGGGCCTCTGGATCACACGCGATATTCTGGAGAAGCACGAGGCCACGCTGCGGGTGCGAAGCCGTTTGGGTAAGGCCGGCCAGCGCGGCTGCACGATTTTCACGGTGTTTCTTCCATTTCCTCTTGACAACCAAGCTGTGCCGACCGAGGTTTTCCGGGGCGCACGCACCGAGGCTCTGAGGCCGAATCAGGCGAGTTAGCGGCCGGGCACCGTAGCCGCGGCACGAGCCTTGTCTTTGATGTCGCGATAGGTGTGCATCTCGCGCTCGGCATCCGCGGTGCGGCCAAGTTTGCGGTATGCGGTGCCGAGTTGGTAGTGCACGTAGTCGGGCGAGGGATCGACTCGCTCCGCGATCTCCAGATGCGTGACGGCGGCGGCAGCGTCGCCGTTATCCAGAAGGAGTTTGCCTAGTTGGTATTGCGCTTGAGAGTGATTGGGATCGGCCTGCACGGCGCTCTCAAGCGCTTGCATGGCTTCGGTCTTCTGCGAGGTTTGGAGCAGTGCAAAGCCAAGCGAGGACTCTACATTGGCGTTGCCGGGACTGAGTGCGAGCTCCTGGCGAAGCTCGGGGATAGCCTCCGCCGGGCGATCGAGGCGAATGAGCGACTCACCCTCGTCGTAGTGGACCATGCGCATGGAGGGATCAGCTTCGGCCAGTTTGCGGAAGCAGGCGAGGCTTTGTTCATAGGCCTCAGTGTCCATGTAGACGTGACAGACAAGGTCCATGGCATCGGGTGGGAGAGCAAGGGATGTGAGTTGCGCGGCGATCTGGTTGGCGTGCTGCTGCTGGCCGGTTCGGGCTAAGGAAAAGGCCCAGGAGTAGGCGGCGCGCGCATCGCTGAGGGTCTGGTCGGGAGCGAGGTTGAAGTTCTCTGCGGCGTGAGGGAAGTCGCCCATTGAGAACTGGGACATGGCGAGCATCACGCGAAGGTGGGGGTCGGCGACGTGCTGCAGGTATGCGGCGAGAGCTTGGGCTGCCTGGCGGTAGTCCTGAACGCGGAAGGCGGCGACGCCGACGTTTCGCAGGAGCGTGGGATCGGGCGGCTGCCAGGTTTCAGCGTTGTCAAAGGCTTCCAGGGCTACCTGGTACTGCTGTTGTCGAGCCTCCGCGGTACCGAGGTCATTGTAGGTTTCGGCGAGAACACGGCGCAGTTCGGCCTCCGCGAGAGCGAGGCGTTTACGCTCGGCTTCTGGGAGAACGGGGCTTGCCGCTGCCGTCTGGGTACCCGGCTGTAAAGCCGTGCCCGCAGGTGGTGTGGGTGCAGGCAGGGAGCTGAGAGCGTGTGCTGCGCCTTCGGGGCCCATGGTGCCGGCGATGGACACCCCCGCTTGCGCGACCGCGGCCTGTTCCGCTTGTTTGTATCTGGCGAGCAGGGGCTCACCGTGCGCGCGGTCACCTTCGGCAATCAGAATGCGGCCAAGCGCGAAGTAGGCACGGCGCACCTGGTAGTTGTTGCGAGCGACGTCGCTCCCTGTGAGGTCGATTGCCTTTTGCAGGTACGATTTGGCTTGCGCGAGATCGTGCTCGCGATTGGCATTGAGACCAAGGTAGAGCCAGACCTCGGGCTGGCTTGGGTCGGCTTCCGCGGCGGCGTGCAGATGTCGATTGGAACTCGCCAGATCGCTGCCGTCTGTTGACTCCAGGGCACCGAGGTAGAAGTTGCTGACGTACTCATGTGGGGACTGCTGCACGGCGGCCCGCAGGTGCTCAAAGCTCTGCGAGTTTGGCCCCCATTGATTCATCTGGAGGTAGGTGTAACCCAGGAAGAATTCCGCGTGAGGAGCGCGAGGATCACGCGCTAGCGCAGCTTTGAACTCGGTGACAGCGTCCTGAAGGTAGCCGTTCTCACGAAGTGCGTCCCCGACCGCGACAAACCAGATCGCGTCCTTCCCGGAGGCGTTCAAGATCTGCTTAAAGACTTTCTCTGCGGCCTCCTTCTGATGGAGGGCCAACAGGGTCGAGCCGAGGGCGTAGGCCACGTTGGCGTCTGGGTGGATGACTAGAGAGTGTCGAAAGGCGTCTGCAGCTTCGGCCTCTCGATGGGCGACGCGCAGGGCGCTTCCGCGGACTGCCCAGGCCGACGAGCTGTCGGGCTCCGCCTGCACAACGGGCACTGTCTCTTGAGCGGCTTGGGCAGCATCACCCGCACGGAGAAGAGCGGAGGCCAGCTCCAGCCGAGTTTCGGGCGAGTCCGCCAAAGCGAGGGACTTGCGGTAGAGGTCCGCGGCTTCGGTGCTCTTACCTTGGAGCATGCGAAGCTTGGCGAAGGAGCGCAGCGCCTCGGCGTTGAGCCGTGTTGAAGCGGTTTCTATACCTGCGGGGTCGCCACGCTTTACCGCGTCTTGCTCGGCCGCGATGAGTTGAGGGAGAGCATCGTTGGTCGGTGCCGGCTGCGGTTTGGCGGGGTGATCTGGTGTTCGATGGCGGTTTTGAGCCGAAGCGAGGGGTGCGATGACACAGCTGAGCAGGCAACATGAGACCAACCTTCGCAGTCCGCCTGGCCCGTTCACACCAAGTATGTTGCCATATTTGGGGGCTGGGAGTCTTGGAGAGGCAGGCGACGCGCGCTTACGGCGAGGCGCAAGAAAGCGGCAGAGCCGGAAGCTCTGCCGCTGAAGTACCACTCCGAGTTGATTAGAACTCGATGTGGAGACCGTATTGGAACTGCCGTTCCGCGTTGCCAACCAACCCGGTCGACTCGCCGAATCCTACGTTGTAGGTCTGCGACGTGATGACGTTGTTGGTTGGGCTGCACGGGTTGAAGAGGCCGTTGAACGACGCTCCGCAGTTGACATTGGCGATTGGGGAGAAGTTGCCCTGATCGGCGCGGAAGTTGGCATGGTTGAGCAGATCGAAGGCGTCAAACCTGAATTGGATCGTAACCCGCTCCTTGACGCGCCAGTTCTTATCGATCGAGAGATCGGTATTGATCAGGCGAGGTCCGTGGCAGGTGCCACGGGGAGCAGTATTGGGCTCGATGGTTCCGATGTGATAGCCGATGAGCGTGAAGGCGTTGGGGTTGATGATCTGGTTGCCCTTGATGGCCGAGCCGCTGTTGCAGCTTTGCCCGGTGGCGAGCAAGGGACGCTGGTTGGAGGTTAGACCCGTCTGGAACAGGGAGTTTAGACCACCTGCGCCGGGCGCGTGCGGATCGATCAGGTTGGTTGTGTTTTCGCCAAGACCGCCCTGATAGATGGAGAACGAGTTACCGGAGTCAGCGTTGGTGATGCCGGTGAGCTCCCAGCCGCCCAGGGTCTGCTGTGTCAGGTTGCTGTGGTTTTGCAGCTTTGGCAAGAGATACGTGCCATTTGCCACAAAGATGTTGGGCCGGTTGGTTGCGGTGTTGCCACGATCGAGTCGCGGATCCTGACCGTAGGTAAAGCTGCCGACGCCCGTCCCGCTGGAGTCGTCGGTCAGCACGTTTGCGATCGCATGCGACCAGGTGTAGGCGGCCTGGAAGCGGAAGGCGGCGATCTGGGTCCGGAACAGCGTCTGCAACGAGTGGTAGTACGAATCGCCACTGTGCGTCCAGTAGGACAGCGAACCGAAGTTGCTGTACGGCCGGAGAGCCTGCTGCGCGCCGCCAGTGACGAACGAAGCCGCGAGCCAGTTCTGCGGGGCGATTTCGTTTACGTCGTAGCTCGAGGTGAGATGAACACCCCGGTTGCCGACGTAGCTAACCTGGAGCACGGTGTTCGTCGCCACGTTCTGTTCCACAGTGAGGTTCCACTGGAGGGAGTTTGGCAGAACGGCGCGCGGCTCATACCCACCGCTCGGCGAGGTGGCGGCTCCGGTCAGAGTTGCCGGTGTCGCTCCTCCAAGGGTGCGGACGTAGTTGCTCGCCGTGACCGCGAAGGGAGCGTTGGCAACCAGCGTGTAGCGGGATACGCGTTCGCGCTGGAAGAACTGACCAAAGCCGGCGCGGACCGCAGTCTTTCCGTTTCCGAAGACGTCGTACGCGAAACCGACACGCGGCGAGAAGAGGTGGTTGTTGTTGTAGACCAGGTTGTTGCCCGGCCCAGGCGTGCCTTCGGTGAAGTTGGTGCCGAACCTAGCATTGGCGTCCGCGCAGGGGTGTGTTCCTTTGACGATCCAGAGGCCGTTGCAGGCGTCCGAGGCCGGCAGGGTTGGATCGTAGAGGCTTGGCTGGAAGCTGCTGATCTGGTTTTGGGGCTGGTGCGCACTCGGAAGACGCGCGTACCGAACGCCGTAGTTCAGGGTCAGCTTCGGAGTGACCTTCCAGGTGTCTCCGGCGTAGATCCCAAGATCGCTCCAACGCAGCTGCGCACGGATATTGGTCGAGGTCTCCGACAGAGTGTAGGGGTTGTTGGGGACGAGAACGTTGGCCAGATTGTTGGAGGTAGCGAGACCACCTCCCGCGATCTGGTAGTTCTGTGTCGAGAAGGTTGGGTGTTCGGACGCCGCCGTGCTGGTGTCTTCGTTTTTGCTGTTCCAGGAGTAGGAGAAGCCGAACTTCATGGCGTGCCGCCCAGCGATCTTCGACACGTCATCCCGGAGGTTGTAGATGTCGAGCGCGTTGTTCCAGGGAGCGATGGTCCAGATGTTGTTGTTTGAGCCGTAGTTTCCGAGACCACCCCAGATAGTGGGGATACTGCCGCTCTTGTTGTTTTTGAAGGAGGTTGGATAGAGGGTTGGAATGGCTGCGTTCAGCTGTGAGATAAGTCCCACATCGGTGCCGCCGGGGGTGATGTTGATGCGGTTATCGGAGTAGGAGAACTCCGCGTCATTCACGAGGGTGTCTGAGATGGTACTGGTCCAGCGACCGATGATGATTCGTGAGGGCTGGGACCAGCTGCTGTTGATGACCGGGAAGACTGAGTCACCCCAGTACTGGTTTCCGTTATAGGACGGGTTGGACCACGCGTCATTGGTGTAGCTGCCCATGATCGCGTTCTTTTTGTTGAGGTTGTAGTCGCCGCGTCCGTGGTCCTGACGATACTTCAGGAAGGTCGGCAGAGACTGCGACCAGTTGTTTCCGTTTGCGTCTGGGGTTCTGTTGGGCAGAGTGTAATACTGCGCCAGCAAAGCGCCAGCCGGATCGACTGCGTTCAGCGCGTGTGGATTTCCGTTCAGCTGCAGAGCCGTTGGGAAGTTGGGCTGAGCCTCACCGCCGCAGGAGATGGTGGAGAAGTCGCCTGCCCGCTCCGCCGCGCTCGCCACGCAAGCGCTTTGGGTGAAGCCGCGGATCTCGTGGTTCCACTCCTGGTTCCAGAAGAAGAACAGCTTGTCCTTCTTGACGGGTCCACCGATGGAGTAGCCCCAGTCATTGCGCCGCAGCTTGTCCTTGCCGCCCTCCGGCTTCAACGGGCTGGCGTTGCGCCGGGCGAAGTACGTGTAGGCCGCCAACGCGTCGTTTCGACCGCTGTAGAAGGCCGAGCCGTGGAAGCTGTTGGTGCCGCTGCGGGTGACGATGCTGATGATGGCGCCCGAGGCCTGACCGTACTCCGGCCCGTAGCTGCTGGTGAGGATTTTGAATTCAGCGATGGACTCGATGGAGGGGTAGACCAGGATGGTACGGTTGGACCCTACGTCGTTGTCGTTGGCGCCGTCCACCAGGAAGAGGTTGTTGGTGGTGGGGTTTCCGTTGACGGAGAAGTCGACGCCGCCCTGGAGACCCTTGTTTTTGCTGTCGAAGTTGTTTGCGCCGGAGATGCCGGGTCCGAGCTGGGTGAGTTCGACGAAGCTGCGGCCGTTGAGCGGCAGCTCCTTGACCTGGGTGCCGTCGACGACGTTGCCGAGCGAGCCGCTGTCGGTCTGGACCTGAACGGCGTCGGCCGAGACGGTGACGACCTCGTTGACATTGCCTGTAACGAGGTGGGCGTCGGCGCGGGTAGCGGTGGCCACGTTGACGATGACGCCCTTGGTGGCAAAGGCGCGGAAGCCTGTCGCGGTGACGTCGACCTCATAGGTGCCGTTGGGGACGTCGGCAAAGGTGTATTCGCCTTGACCGTTGGTGGTTGTATTGCGACTGTTTCCTGTTGCCTTATCCAGCAGGGCGACGGTCGCGTCGGGCACCGTTGCTCCTGTGGGATCGGTCACTTGCCCCGTGATGCTGCCCGTGGTGCGCTGGGCGTTCATGACACCACTGGACAGAGTGCACACGGAACATACGAGTATCCGCTGTGTTAACTTTTTCAAATTTCCTCCCGGAAAGCCGTCCGAAGCAATGGTTCCGCGTGATTTGCCTTCCTCTCCCGTGACGTTCAGGATGTGCCCAGACCGGATGGGAGCCGTGGTTGCCGCTCCCTCCGAGTGGTGCGGAGGCAAGATGTACGCGGAGCAATTAGGCGATGTCGGAAGGAGGGTTGTCAAACGATTTCGGAGGGTTGCAGCCGACGCGTACCCATTGCTCTGGGTACTTTGGGCGATTTGCGTCCACAGACCCTGTTACTTGGGGGATTTTGCTGGTTTGAGCGAGGCGAGGGGAACGACCCCTGCCCCCTCCCGGACGCCCGCGAAGCTATCGATTTTGAGTCCGGCGAGTTGATCGACCCGTCCGGAGGGCCAACGGACTTCGGCGGAGTCGATTTTCGCGGCGCTTCCCAGACCGAAATGCAGCCGCAGGTCATTCTGCGACAGATAGCTCCCGCCGGAGCGGACCTCGTCGGTCTGGGTGATGCCGCCGGCTGTGAGGGTTACCCGGGCGCCCAGCGCCAGCCGGTTGCTCTTGGTGCCTTCGAGTTCCAGGGTGATCCAGTGTTTGCCGGGCAGGCCTGGGTTGTGCAGGAGGGTGGGCGCGCCGTCCAGGTTTTCGATGACGAAGTCCACATTGCCGTCGTTGTCGAAGTCAGCCGCGGCCAGACCGCGACCCACGCGCGGCTGCGAGACGGGCTCGCCGGCCTCTGTGCCAGCGTCGCAGAATGTTCCATTCCGCTGGTTCAGGAGCAGGTTGGAAGGCTCGCGGTAGCGCGCGCCCGAGGGCAGGGAGTCGACTTGGGGGTAGACATGGCCGTTGACGGAGAGCAGGTCCGCCCAGCCGTCGTTGTCGATATCGGTGAAGGTGGTTCCCCACTTGACGAACGGAAGGGAGGCCAGGGCGACGCCTGCGTCGTAGGAGACGTCGGTGAAGCTGCCTTTGCCGTCGTTGCGGTAGAGGGTATTGAACTCGTCGGCGAAGTTGGTGATGTAGATCGAGAAGCGGCCGGTGTGGTTGTAGTCGGCGACGGCGACCCCCATGGAGCCCTGCTCGGAGCCGTCCCCGCTGACGGCGGTTCCTGATTCGAGGCTGATCTCGCTGAATTTGCCGTTGCCATCGTTGCGGTAGAGGTAGTTTGGCGTGGAGTCATCCGCGACGTAGGCGTCGGGTCGGCCCGTGTTGTCGAAGTCCGACCAGATGACGCCGAGGCCATAGTAACCGGCGGGGTCATCCAGCCCGGTCTTCTTCGACACGTTGGTGAAGGTGCCGTCGCCGTTGTTGTGAAAGAGCGAGTCACCTGCGCCGCGGAGACCTCGCGGCCCGCACTGCACATCGATGCCGCGGTAGCGACAGGTTGGGCTGGAGCCGAAGCCGGGGAGGTCATTGAGCTTGAAATCGACATAGTTGGAGACCAGCAGATCGGCAAAGCCATCGCCGTCGTAGTCGGCGAAGGCTGCTCCCGTTGACCAGCGACCGTCGGCGACGCCTGCCTTGGCGGTGATGTCCGTAAAGGTGCCATCGCCGTTGTTGCGGTAGAGCACATTGCCACCGAGACAGGTGATGTACATATCCGGCCAGCCGTCGTTATTGATGTCGCCGACGGCACCGCCCATGGCGAAGCAGGGTGTGGCGACGCCTGCCTTTGCGGTGACATCTGAGAAGGTTCCGTCGTGGTTGTTGCGGTAGAGCGCACCGGCAGCTTTCTCGCCCTTAAGCGACATGTCAACAGTGGGCGCGTTGGTGAAGTAGATGTCTGGCCAGCCGTCGCGGTCGTAGTCCAGCACGAGGACGCCGCCGCCCATGGATTCGACGATGTATTTCTTTTCAGGCGCGGCGCGATGTTTGAAGCTGATGCCGGACTTTGCGGTTATGTCCTGCAGTTGGGGGATGGCGCGGCCCGTGCAGACGCTGGTCCGGGCGCCCTTTGGGACGGCTGTTGGTGCGCTGTGCGCCTGAGCGAGCAGATCGCCAGCGACCAGGGAGGCAAGCAAGGGGACGGAGAGAGCGCGGAGCATGTGTCGATGGGGAGAGGTCATGATCGAGCGGTGTCCGTTGCCGCTCCGCCCCTGCGGGCTTGCGCCCATCCAACCGAGGCGATGATCGGACCCGTGCTCCAGCATACTCGGCCGGGATGGGATGTGCGGGCTCACACGGCCGAGCGCAGATCCATCTGCGACTCGATAGCGATGCGAACGAGTTGTGACCTGCTGCGCACGCCCATCTTTTCGAAGAGCCGTTGGATGACGCTCTTGACCAAGCTCTCGGAGATACCCATCTGCGCGCCGATCTCCTTGTTGCTCAAGCCTTCGAGGATACGGCGCATTACGGAGCGCTCCCTTCCCGAGAGCGCAAACTCCGAGCCGATGGCTGCCTGTCCGCGGTCTACGGCGCGGTCCTGCTGTGCCAGGAGCGCGAGCGCCGCACCGGAGGAGACCCACAGATCGCCTCGGATGGCCTTCTCCATTGCGAGGAGCAGTTCGCTGGCCGGCTCGCTTTTCAAGAAGACACCAACCTGCAGATCGCGTACGGCCGTCAGCAGATCGCCCGGACTCATGCCTGCCGTTACGAGCAGCACGGCGCTGGCCGGCGCTTCGCGTTGCAGGGCCCGCACAACAGCGACGCCGTTTTCGGTTGCGCCGAGCTCGTAATCGACCAACGCCAGATCAAAGGACAGCTTGCCACCGGTGAGCGCCGCGGCGAACTCTGCCGCGGTGGGGAACTCGCCGACCACGGCATAGCGCGCGTCCTGCTCGAGCAGACGCCGAAGCGTCTCCCGAAAGAGCGTGTGATCGTCTACGAGCACAACGCGCGTCACTGAGACCTCGTCAGCATACGGTGGGAGCTGGCGGGCGACGGTAGCGGCGTGGTGTCGCGGTCTTCGGACCTGTTCTTGACCAAGGCGAGCTCGACCACGAAGACCGCACCGGCGGCGGTCGGCTCGTAGCGCAGATCGCCGCGAACCGCGTTCATCATGGCGCGGGAGAGATAGAGCCCGAAGCCGGAGCGACGGGAGCCCGAAGCAAATGGCCGGAAGAGCAGCTCCGGGTGTAGGACACCGGGGCCGTTGTCCGAGACGCGAATAGCGATTGTTGCTTCTTGCAGGGTGGACGTGATGGTCACCACGGGCCGGTTCACATCGTTGAGGGCTGTCTCCGCGTTGCGGAGCAGATTGAGAAAGACCTGCATAAGCGTCTGTGCTTCGGCTTGCACCGACGGCATAGCGGGTTCGATCTCCCACCGCAGGGCAACCCCCGCGCTCCGCAAGGAGCTCGCAACGATGATGCGGAGGTCGTGGAAGAAGCGGGCCAGATCCAGCTCCGCCGGCTGCCGCTTGACTTGGGACAGCTCGACGGATGCCATGCGCTCCAGCGCCGCGGTGAGTTGCTGGAGGGCCTGAAAGTCCGGCTCTGCGCGAAGGCCGGGCATGCGGGCCTGCAGATTTCCCTGAACCAGGCCGATAGCGGCACAGACGTTGCGGATCTCGTGCGAGACCGCGCCGATCAGCAGCCGCGAGCCCTCGAGGACCTGCTCGAGGTTGGCCTCTTCGCGATCGCGTACATCTTCCGAGGTGTCCACGACCATAGCGGTGATGCGCGCCCCGGGAGTGGTTTCGTAGGTGGAAAACCAGACGTCGGCCAGAAAGCGTTCGCCGTTCGCGCGCGCGCCCTGACATTGCATCATGGTTCGGAGCGGTGGTTGCCCTGCCCGATGGGGCGAGACTCGCGCCAGCGAAGGCAGAAACGCCAGAAGCGGCTGACCTGTGAGCCGCCCGGTCGCGATCCGCCGTCCGCGTGGAGTTTGCGCCGGTTCCTCCTCGTTCGTCTCCTCCTCGCTCCAGAAGATGCGTTCCGCGGCCTCGTTCGCCTCGAGGATGTCCCCGCTCTCATCCGAGGTGACGATCGCGACGGGCGAGCTGGCGATGAGAAGCCGGAGCTGCTCCTCCGCCGACCGTCGCGCTTCGGCCTCGGCCTCCACCGCCTGGAGATGGAGCCGCTCGACACGGCGCTTTGCCAGGGCTTCGGAGACGTAGAGGCCGATGGCCGCATAGGCGGCGAGGTACAGGAGGTCTCGCGCGATTCCCTGTCCCCATGACCAGGAGAACGCGTCGGAGAACTCCGCGGTGGCGGTGCAGAGTACCGCCAGCACGGCGACCTCCCACCGTCGCAGCACCGTGCTCGCCAAGGCGATCGGGAGGAGATAGAGCAGGCCGAGCGGGACCTGGGCGTGAACTTGGCGGTCAGCCCACGCGATCAGGAGCACGAGGGCCAATGCCGCGGTGAGGATCGCCACACGTCTGGTACTCGCGGCAGCGTTCAGGGCTCGCTTCATGTTGTATCGATGATCGCGCACCAAGATCGGAACTGTCTTGTGGCGATCACAAGATGGTTCGGTGGTTGTCGAAAGATAGCGTGTCGATCTGTCGCTTTCTCCCTGGTCGACATAGAGTGGAAGCAGGAGCGAAGCGACGTGCCTGCACCAGATAGAGAGAGCGATGCCGTGCACGGGAAGGATTGGTCTGGGATCGAGGTCAGGAGGGGGGCGCATGCCGGCCTCTCGATCGTGGCGGTCGCCCTTGTTCTGCTTGCCGGCTGCCATGCCAAGAATGAGGCCTCCCGGGAGGCCGCCGAAGCACCACCCGCGACGCCGCAGGTTGTGCCGAGCGGGGGTGCCCCGAGCGTCCATCTGGATGATCCTCGAAGTTTTCCGCTGGTCCGCGCGGTGAGTTCCCAGACGTTTTCGACGTTAAACGTCACAGGGTCGGTGCAGCCCGATCCCTCGCGTGAAGTGCCCGTCTTCTCGCTTGCCAATGGACGTGTGGTGGCTTTGCGGGTCGGTCTGGGCGACACGGTGCGCAAGGGCCAACTCATCATGGATGTGCAGTCGCCTGATGTGGCAACTGCCTTCAACGCCTATTTGAAGGCTGTTGCGGACGAACATCTAACCGCAACCCAACTTGCGCGTGCTCAGCTGCTTTACGGCAAAGGCGCGATTGCGCAGAGTCAGCTTGAGGTGGCACAGAACGGCGAGCAGGACGCGAAGGCCGACTTATCCGCTGCCGGCCAGCAGCTACGGATTCTTGGCGTGGACCCTGCCAATCCTTCCGATATTGCGCATATCTACGCCCCGATCGCCGGGGTGGTGATCAGCCAGAACACCACGGCTGCCGGTATTGCGGGTGCCAGCCTCGCCGGGACTTCCGGCTCGATCACTATCGCCGACCTTTCGCACGTGTGGGTGGTCTGCGATGTGTATGAGAACGACCTCAACAGTGTGCATCTGGGCGAAGCGGCTCAGGTTCGCTTTGACGCGTTCCCGAACCAGCCGCGTTCTGGCGTTATCTCGGACATCGGCTCGGTGCTTGATCCTTCCATCCGCACGGCCAAGGTCCGCATCCAGGTTCAGAACCCAAAGCGCGAGCTGCGCATCGGCATGTTCGCCACGGCTACGTTTCATAACGGGCGCCCTGTGCTCGCTGTCTCCATTCCCGCAACGGCAGTGCTGCACCTCCACGACGCCGAGTTCGTCTTTGCCCCGGCTGACGGTGCGGGCAACTTCCGACGGCTCCAGATTCACACCGGGACAGGTCTCGAGGGCAGCGAGGTCGAAGTTCTTTCCGGCCTGAATGCCGGGCAGCAGGTGGTGGCGAACGCACTGGAGCTGCAGAACGCGGCGGCGCAGTGATGATTCGGAAGCTCGTCGATTTCGCGCTCAACAATCGATTTATCGTGCTGGTGGTTGCCGTGCTGCTCTTTGTCTGGGGGGCGATCTCATTTCACAATTTGCCGGTCGAGGCCTACCCCGACGTGGCAAACAACTACGTGACGGTCATCACGCAGTGGCCTGGGCGGGCCGCCGAGGAGATCGAGCAGCAGGTGACGGTGCCGCTGGAGATCGCCCTTGCGGGCATACCTCACATGCAGCACCTGAGGTCCACCTCCCTTGCCGGGTTGTCGAGCGTCACGATGATCTTTGACGACGACTCGGTGAATGACTGGAATCGGGAGAAGGTGGTTGAGCGTCTGGAGCAGGTCACGCTGCCCAACGGCTTGCAGCCGCAGATGGGCACGGACTGGAGCCCGGTTGGCCAGATTTACTGGTACACGCTTGAGAGCACGAACCCGGCCTACGACTCCATGGGCTTGAAGTCGATCGAGGACTGGACGCTGGAGAAGGATTTTCGCACGGTTGATGGCGTGGTTGATGTTTCCAGCTTTGGCGGCAAGACCCGTGAGTACCAGGTCATCCTGAACCCGAACAAGCTTGTCGCGTACGGCCTGACCATCGCGCAGGTGAAGGCGGCGCTGGCCGCCAACAACACCAATGCCGGCGGCTCGTTCATTCAGCAGGGCGCGCAGCAGATCAACGTCCGTGAGGTCGGTCTGTTTACCGACGTCAATGACATCGCGCTGGTTCCGTTGAAGGCACAGAATGGAACGGCGCTTCGGATTCGCGACATTGCCACTGTTGTCCAGGGTCCAAAGATTAGACTGGGCCAGATCGGCAAGACGATCCGTCGCATTGACGGCAAGCTTGCGGACAATGACGACGCGGTCGAGGGGATTGTGCTGTTGCACAAGGGCGCCAACTCTGACGAGACGCTCGAAGGCATTCACGCCAAGGTGGATGACCTGAATCGACATGTTCTGCCGAAGGGCGTGAAGATCGTCCCCTTTCTTGATCGATCCGATCTTCTCCACCTGACGACGCATACGGTTCTGCACAATCTGACCGAAGGCATTGTCCTCGTCGTCATCATCCTGTTTCTTTTTCTGGGCAATCTTCGGGGCGCGTTTATTGTCGCGCTCACCATTCCGTTTGCGCTGCTGTTTGCTTCGATCTGTTTGGATCTCCGTCACATTCCGGCGAACCTGCTTTCGCTTGGCGCCCTCGATTTCGGCATGGTCGTGGACGGCGCCGTGGTGATGATCGAGAACATCGTTCGCCATCTCAGTCACGGTCGACGGGAGGACATGACACCGCTCGAGCAGATCCGAGAGGCAGCCCACGAGGTTCAGAGGCCTGTTTTCTATGCCATTGGGATCATCATCACGGCTTACCTACCCATCTTCACGCTGCAGTCGGTCGAGGGTCGCCTGTTTAAGCCGATGAGCTGGACGGTGGCGTTCGCGCTGCTTGGGGCTTTGATCTTTTCCATGCTGCTGGCGCCGGTGATCGCCAGCTTTCTTTTTCGGAAGGGCACGAGCGAGTGGGAGAACCCGCTGTTGCGGTGGCTTACGGTTCGCTACCGCCATGCCGTCGGCTGGGCGATCACGCACCGGGCGGTTCCCGTGGGCATTGCCGCCACTGCCTTTGTGGGCGCGATTCTGCTTGTTGTCACCGGCGTCGTCGGCTCGGAGTTTCTCCCCCATCTGGATGAGGGCGCGATTTGGGCTCGGGGGACGCTGGCGCCCTCGGCCGGACCGATAGAAAGTCTTGCGGTCGCTAACCGAGCCCGCATTCTGTTTGCAAGTTTTCCGGAGGTTGTTCAATGCGTCAGCCAGATTGGCCGGCCCGATGACGGTACAGACACCACGGGCTTCTTCAACACCGAGTACTACGTCGATCTGAAGCCCAAAGCCGCGTGGCGGCCCGTGTTTCATGAGAACAAGGACGAGCTCATCGGCGCCATGGACCGCCAGCTGGAGAAGATACCGGGCGTCATCTGGAACTTCTCGCAGCCTATCTCCGACAACGTTGAAGAGGCGGTCTCCGGCGTCAAGGGTGAGCTTGCGGTGAAGCTCTACGGCACGGACCTTCGCACACTTGAGGAGAAGGGCGATCAGATTGTCTCTGTCATGAGCGGGATCCGCGGGGTGCAGGATTTAGGCCTGTTTCGTGTGATCGGCCAGCCCAATCTCAACTTCACTGTCGATCGCGAGGCCGCGGGTCGCTTTGGGGTGAACGTCTCGGACATCCAGGATGTGATTGAGTCGGCGGTTGGCGGCACGCCCATCACCCAGGTGCTGGAGGGCGAGGCACGCTATGATGTGACGCCGCGCTACGCTCCGCTCTATCGCGATTCGCCGGGAGCCATCGCGGACCTCCGACTGGTGGCGCCCTCCGGTGAGCGCGTCTCTCTGGCCCAGCTCACAAAGATCGCGACCACGGACGGTGCCGAAGAGATCTACCGCGAGAATGGGACACGCTACGTTGCGATCAAATATTCGGTCCGCGGCCGTGATTTGGGATCGACGGTCGAAGAGGCTATCCGCAAGGTCTCACACGATGTTCCGTTGCCACCCGGCTACAGTGTTGACTGGGCCGGCGAGTATGCCAGCCAGCAGCGGTCTACCCGCCGTCTTCTGATTGTGCTTCCGATCACCCTGTTTTTGATTTTTATCATCCTGTACACGATGTTTTCCTCTGCCAAGTGGGCGCTGTTGATTTTGGCTAACGTGGCCATGGCGCCGATTGGTGGCCTGCTCGCGCTGCTGCTGACCGGCACGCACTTCTCGGTCTCCTCCGGTGTCGGCTTTCTGGCGCTCTTCGGCGTCTCCGTGCAGACGGGGATCATCATGCTCGAGTACATCAACCAGCTGCGGGTGAACGGGCACACGGTCGCTGAGGCGGCGATCGAAGGCGCTGTTTTGCGGCTTCGCCCCATCCTCATGACCATGCTCGTCGCCACGCTTGGCCTGCTGCCCGCGGCCACCTCGCACGGAATCGGGTCGGACTCCCAGCGTCCCTTCGCTACCGTCATCGTTGGGGGCCTGGTTGGCGCATTGCTCCTCAGCGTCTTTCTGCTGCCCACGATTTATGTTTGGGTCGCGCGCGACCACGACGTTCTTCCTCACCGCGACCCAGGGTTTGCGGAGTGACACCTGCCATGCGCCCTCCCTTTCTTCTTTGCCGAACTGCGCTCGCCGTCGTCGTAGCGCTTTCGATCGCCGGCAGCCCCGTACTGCTTGCCCAAGCGGGTGGCGGTTCCGGCGGAGGCGCGGGTACGGGCTCGGGAGCTGGCGGTGCGGGCGCGGGGTCGGCGGGTGCGGGGTCAGCGGGCGCGCCGGGAGGAGGTGGCGCGGGTCAGGCCGGCTCCGCAACATCTGGAACCACAGGCGCGGCAACCCAGGGGACTCCCGGCGCCCCGGCCGGCAATGCTCCCGCTTCCGGCGGGAACATCGCCCAACAGGGGAGTCCGGCGGCCTATGCGGCGGCCGCGAGTCCCGGCGCCGACCCGCGCAACCCCCCCCCGTCGCGGCCCGGCGCACTTACACTGCAGCAGGTTGTGGCGCGGGCTCAGGCGCAGAATCCCACGCTCCTGGCGGCCGCCGCCAATCTCCGTGCTGTTCGCGCGCAGGAGATCCAAGCGGGCGTCCGCGCTAACCCTTATATCGGCGTTGCCGCCAGCAACGTCACGCTGGCGGCCAATGGTTCGCAGGCCAATCCTTACAGCTATGCCGTCCAGGTGTCGCGGCTCTTTGAGAGGGGCAACAAGCGAGAGTATCGGCTCGAATATGCCCGCGCAACGACCTCCCAAACCGCTGCTCAACTCGAGGATACGTCTCGGCAGACGATCCTCGCGGTTCGCTCCGCGTTCACCAAGATGCTGATCGCGAAGGCAGCGCTTGAACTTTCGCGCGCACAGCTCGCTGACTTCAGGCACGAGGTTGAGATCAATCACGATCGATACGCCGCGGGCGATATCGGCAAACTTGATTTTGAACGACTGGACCTTCAGCTTGGGGCGTTCGAGTCCGACTCGGCGAACGCGGAGATTGCTCTGCTGCAGGCCTCGGACCAGCTTCAGACCCTTCTGGGGGTCGATTCACCCAGCTCCAGCTTCGACATCACGGGCGATATTGTTCCGCCGATCGTGGACCGAACGCGCGACGCCCTGATCCAGACCGCGCTGACCCGCCGCCCCGATCTTCAGGCCGCCACGGCGGCTGTTCTCGCCAGCGAGGCCAACAGCCGGCTTGCGATTGCCAACGGAACCGCCGACCCCACGCTTGAGGGAGAGTACGACCGCTCGGGCACGTACAACTCCGCAGGGTTCAACGTCAACGTTCCTCTGCGCCTCTTCGACCGTAACCAGGGCAACAAAGAGACGGCTCGTCTCCAGGTCGACTTTGCCCGCATCTCCGTGACCGCCACCCGTAATCAGGTGGTCTCGGACGTGGACCAGGCCTGGGTCGGCTACACGAGAGCCAAGCGCCTCTCTGATCGCTTTACCGAGCACTATCTTGACGAGAGCGCGGACGTTCTTTCGATTGCGCGTTTCGCCTATGACCATGGCGGTCTGGCATTGATCGACTACCTGGATGCTCTGCGGGATGCCCGCTCTGCTACGTCGGACGCGCTGAATGCGTATTCCAACACCTGGCTTGCGATCCATCAGCTCTCAGCGGCCAGCGCCACCGACCTGACACCTTGACCTGTGTTCAAAAGGCCAAGCTTCTTGCGCGCGCTCGCCTGACAAGCAAGCGGCGTGGGAGTGCGACACTGCATGTGAGTCAGTCAGGAGCTACCCACGTTGTTGCACGCACCCCGCCGCCTCATCCTGCTTGGCCTTGCTGCCCTGATCGCCATCGGCTTTTCCGGCAAGGAGTTTCTGCTGTCGATTCTCTGGGCTGCGAAGCATGATCACGTGGCTGTACTGCGCCAGGGAACTTCCGTGCGAGTTCCTCTTTTCTGGTCACCGGGCAAGACGACAACCGCACCGAATGAGCTACGGCTGCGCCGCGCGAACTGGGGTATCAGCCCAAGCCAGGAGTGGGTGGTTTTGCGCACCAACACGCCACCGCTGCTGCCGGAGCGTCAGCGTCAGAGTCTTGAACGACTGACTCGCGAGTTTTCCGCGGAAGGTGCCGGGCCCGCGAGATATTCTCTTCCGAGTGATCTTGAAGGTAAGTTTCAGTGTCTCATTCCCGCTGTGACACAGTTTCCCAGCTGGCAGCTTTCCTGTGTCTCCGTTAACGGGTTCTGGGCACTCGACCTCTTCGGAACGCACGCTTCGCAGCGCGATCTTGCCCCTGTGCTGCGTGATCTGCCGCCTGCGGGCAAGCCGTAGAGCTCCTGGTGTTGCAGCGGACTGCATCTGGCTTACGGACCCGCACTCCGCTAGTCTGGTCTTCTAAAAATCGGGAGACACCTTACGTGCTGCAAGCTACTCGTTCCGTCCTGCTCACTCTACTCTTCGCGCCCGCGCTCCTCAACGCATGTGTCGCGGCGCAGTCGTCCGGGGCGCAAGCGCCGACCCCGAAGTCTCCTCCTCCCGCGAAGCAGGCAGTTCAATCCCGCACACCCGAAGACGCCTGGTGGAAGCATGCAGTTATCTACGAGATCTATCCACGCTCGTTCCAGGACACGAACGCTGATGGTATTGGCGACATCCGCGGCATTGAGCGCCGCCTGCCCTACCTGAAAGATCTCGGTATCGGTGCCATTTGGATCACGCCCATGTACCCTTCGCCGCAGGTCGACTTCGGGTATGACATCGCGGACTATGAGGCTATCGATCCGCAGTACGGCACCATGGCTGACTTCGACAAGCTCCTGCACACGGCGCAGGGGCAGGGCATTCGCGTGATTATGGACATTGTGTTGAACCATACCTCGGACCAGAATCCCTGGTTCAAGGAGTCTCGCTCATCCCGCTCCAACCCCAAGCGCGACTGGTATGTCTGGCGCGATGGCAAGGCGTGCACGGAAGGTCAACATGCGCCCGCGGGAACAACGCTGTGTCCCCCGAACAACTGGCAGTCGTGGTTTGGCGGCTCCGCGTGGCAGTTTGATCCCGAGACGAAGCAGTTTTACTACCACTACTTTTACCGGCAGCAGCCCGACCTGAACTGGCGCAACCCCGAAGTGCGCAAGACCATGTATGACGTGATGCGCTTCTGGCTTGATAAGGGCGTCTCCGGATTTCGCATGGACGCGGTCTCCCGTTTGCTCGAGGATCCGAACCTCCACGATGACCCATACCTCCCGGGCTACAACGCGTTCGGGGACCGCAATATTCAGCACAAGTACACCGACGATCTGCCGGAGAACCACGAGATCTTCCGTGAGCTTCGTGCCCTTGCTGACTCGTATCCCTCGAAGCCTGTTCTCATCGCCGAGGCCGATGAGCCCAACATCGCTGCACTCAGCAAGCTCTACGGCGAACACGGCGATGAGGTCCAGCTGCCGATGGACTTTCAGATCGCGGATGTGAACGCGCTCGACGCCTCGAAGTTTCGCCGGCTTTTTGCTGAGGTTGAGGCTAACCCCGCCGACGGCTGGCCCGAGTGGTTCTTCTCGAACCACGACCAGGTCAGGCAATGGGAGCGCTACAGCGCGCTTGCCAAGAACGATCGCGACCGGTTACAGATTGCGAAGCTGATGGCCGTGCTGGCGCTGACACCGCGCGGGACCTATCAGATGTACTACGGCGAAGAGCTCGGCATGCGGACCACGGAGCCCACGCGCAAGGAGGATGTGCGGGATCCGATCGGCATTACCGGCTGGCCCAAGGAGAAGGGGCGCGACGGCGAACGCACGCCAATGCAGTGGACGCCTGCAATGCCCAACGCGGGTTTCAGCCTTCCTGCCGTCGCTCCCTGGCTGCCTGTGCCGCCCAGCGCGCGAACGATCAATGTGGAGGCCGAATCGGGCGAACCCGGGAGTCTCTATGTCTTCTATAAGTCGTTGCTGCGCCTTCGCGCCACGGAACCCGCGCTTCTCTTGGGCGACTATCTCTCTCTTCCCGTCACGAACGCCGACGTGTTCTCGTTTCTTCGGCGCGTGCCAGCGGGCGCCGCTGCCGCGCCCAGCGCTCGCCCGATCGCGGTGGCCCTGAACATGAGCGCGGAGCCGCGCACGGTCGCCCTCGACCTCGCAGTCCAGCACCTGACGGCCGAGACACTTACGGTTCTGGAGAGCAACTTTGCCAGCCCCGGTGCGAGGCTCGATCCGCGAAAGCTCATCCTGCCGCCCTTTGGTGCCGTCGTTCTGGCTGTGGAGTGAGCGCTCTCTGCTTCGCACACTTCCTGAGTCAGGGCAAGCGGGGGCTCAGGGCAGGGCGGCCTGAGCCAGGAGGACCACATTAAGGGAGAGGATGATGGTGACGACGGCCCAGCCGGCGAAGCGTGTGAGGCGGGGGCTTGCAAGGTGACCCATGACGGCCGGACGGTTGGTGAGCAGGAGAAGCGGGATGAGTGCGGCGGGCAGGGTGAAGGATAAGACTACCTGCGAGAAGACGAGGATGCGAAGGGGGTCCAGGCCGGCGCCGATGACGAGAAGGGCGGGGATGATGGTGATTACGCGACGGAGGAAGATGGGGAAGCGGATGTCGAGGAAGCCTTCGATGATGACCTGACCGGCGAGAACGCCCACAGTGGAGGAGGAGAGGCCGGAACAGAGCAGAGCGACCGCGAAGACGACGGCGGCGGCGCGACCGAGGAGTGGGCCGAGGGTCTGGTAGGCGTCCTGGATGGAGGGGGCCTCGATGCCGGTGCGAGCTAGAGCGACCGCGGCCATGATGACCATGGCGGAGTTGATGAGCCAGGCGCCATTCATGGCGAGGAAGATGTCGATCTTTTCAAGATGGAGATACCGGGCGCGCAGGTTCTCACTCAGCTTGCGGTCTGGGGCAAGCTGTTGCAGGCGGGGTTGGACGAGTGCGGAGTGGAGATAGACAACATGCGGCATGACCGTGGCGCCAAGCATGCTGACGGCGGCGTAGAGCGAATCTTTGAAGCGGTGGGGATCGAGCGTGGGAACGAGTGTGGAGATTGCGGTGGCCCGCCAGTTGGGATGGACGAGGAAGATCTCGAAGCCGTAGCAGAGCCCGATCGCGCCGACGAGAAGCATGATGCCTCGCTCGAGCCACTGGAAGCCGGCGAGGTCGAGGGCGAGGATGGCGAAGACACCGATGGTGGTGACGAGGGCGGAGGCGAGCAGGCCTTCGGTGGGGGACAGGCCGCGAGCGTGCATCCACGGGCCCGCGAGGAGATCGAGGCCAAGGGCGGCACCGAGAAACTCGGCCAGGTCGGTGGCTATCGCCGAGGTTTCGGCCGCGGCCCAAAGTGCCCAGACCCAGGGACGGGAGAAGTGGTCGCGGCAGGCTTGGGGAAGAGTTCGGCCAGTGACGATGCCGAGTTTGGCCGAAAGGTACTGGATGAGGATGGCCATTGCATTCGACCAGAGCAGGACCCAGAGGAGGCGGTAGCCGAACTGGGAGCCGCCAAGGATATTGGTGGCGAAGTTACCGGGATCGATGTAGGCGACGGAGGCGACGAAGGCTGGGCCGAAGAAGCTCCAGCGAGGGTGGTGAGGCACGAGGGGGGACGCGATGAGGTCGCCGGGCCGGTCGGATGTAGGTGCTGTGGGACGCGGCGCGACGTTTGAATCGGCCGTGTCGTCGCTGGAGCTCATCAGCACAAGTGTATAGGGCAGGGTACGGGTGGTCAGGGCTCGAGTTCCGGGAGAGGTGCTGTGACGTTCAGATGGAGGTGGCGAAGGAGGGGAATCATGGTGAGTCCCTGGGCGATCACCGAGAAGGAGACGACGAGATAGGTGATGGAGAGGAGAGCGGACGAGCCGGGGCGACCGACGAGCGCGAGGACGAGCGCGAGGGGGAGCGCTCCGCGCAGGCCTCCCCAGGTAAGGACGAGCCATTGCGATCGGAAGGGGACGGTGCGGTCGCGGGAAGGAGCGAGGGCAAGGAGAAGGACGGAGAGGCCGCGGCCCAGGAGAACAGCGACGATGGCGAGAAGGCCGGAGAGCACAAGGGGGATGGTGAGCGGGACGACGATGAGAGCGAAGCCGAGCAGAAGAAAGAGGATGGTGTTCAGCATTTCGTCGAGAAGAGACCAGAAGCTGTCGAGCTCTTCGAGAGTTTTGTCGGACATGGCGCCGCGGCCGTGGGAGTTACAGACGATGCCGGCGGCGATCACTGCGAGAGGGGCTGATAGCGAGAGCGAGTCGGCCAAGGCGTAGCTGCTCATGGCGAGCGCGAGGGTGAGGAGGATTTCGACCGTTGGCCGGTCGATGATGCGGATGAGGAGATAGCCGAGGAACCCCAGGGCGCCGCCAAGGAGGAGGCCGCCGCAGGCGTCGAAGAGGAAGGAGAAGGTGAAGGCGTGGAGGGCGGACTGGGCGAGGGTCGGGTGGGAGGTCGCAACGGCGGGGTAAAAGAGATCGAGCAGAGTGAAGAAGAGAACGGCGCCGACGCCATCGTTGAAGAGGGATTCACTGCCGAGGAGGGTATGGAGGAATGGGGGTGCACCGACGCGGCGAAGCATGTCGAGGACGGCGATGGGGTCGGTTGGGGAGATCAGGGCACCAAAGAGCAGGCAAAGGGGCAGGTCGAGGTGAAGACGAGCGAGGGTGAGGAGGGTCCAAAGGAGAGTACCGATGAGCGCGGCGGCGAGCACCGTGCCGACGGTGGACAGGAGGAGGATCGGGACTTTCTGGCGGTTGAGCTGGTCGAGATCGAGGCTGAGGGCGGCGGCGAAGAGGAGGAACGCGAGGAGATTGTGAAGGACGAGATCGTGAAAGTTGATCTGCTGGAAGAGGCGGACGGCGAAGTCGTGGAGGCTTGGCGCGCGGGGGCCAAGAGCGGCGAGCACAAGGGCGGATACGGATGCGAGGGCCATGGCGCCGACCGAAGCCGGAAGCCGAAGGAGACGGACACTGACAAGACTGAAGAGCGCGGCGAGGGTGACAAAGATGCTTGCGAGAGCGAGGGGGGTCACAGGCTCAGGGTACCGGAGCGACAGCAGTCGAGAGCGGGAACGGGTTGGAGCCGAGCGCGACGGCCGACTGGTCAGGCAAGGGCTGGTGTGGGGTGAGTGAGGCGAAGGGGCGAGGATTTCGGCGGCAGGGCGGCGAACTCCGGTCTGGGGGTACTCCATGGCGTCGAGGGATGCCCCATGGGCTGGATGGGAAGAGCCGATGACGCGGTCTTCGACGACGCGGGTAAAGAAGGCGCTTTGGTGTGCGTCAACGAAGGTGTACTGCACACAGACGTCGGGCGAGCCCACGGATGAGGGTTCCGCCTTCCGCCGATCGCGCCGGAGATGCCGGTGGCAACATAGAGCAGAGCGCTGCAGTTGGAGTTAGGGCGGGCTCCGCGGAGGCGTGATGAAGGTTTTGGTGGTTGGTGGGGGTGGGCGGGAGCATGCGCTGGTGTGGGGTTTGCGGCGGTCGGCGGGGGTGGATGAGGTGGTGTGTGCTCCCGGAAATGCTGGAATAGCAGGACTTGCGCGATGTGAGGAGGTGGAGGTGACGGATGTTGGGGCGGTGGTGGGGATGGCGGAGCGGGAGCGGCCTGGGCTGGTGGTGATCGGGCCGGAGGTGCCGCTGGCGCTGGGGGTGGTGGACTCGCTGGAAGACGCGGGATTTCGTGTGTTTGGGCCGACGCGGGCGGCGGCTCGTTTGGAGTCGAGCAAGGTCTTTGCGAAGGACTTTATGAGGCGGCATGGTATTGCAACGGCGGGGTTTACGCGTGCGATGACGGTACCGTCGGTAGAGGAGGAGCTCAAAGATTTCGGGGTGCCGGTGGTGGTGAAGGCGGACGGTTTGGCGGCGGGCAAAGGGGTGGTGATCGCGGCGACGCATCGGGAGGCGGTGCGGGCGGCGGCGGATATGTTGAACGGCGAGATGCTCGGGGAGAGGGTAGGTGAGGTGGTTTTGGAGGAGTTTTTGGCGGGAGAGGAGCTGAGTTTTTTCGCAGTTTGCGATGGGACGACGGCGGTGCCGATCGGGGCGGCGCAGGATCACAAGCGAGTGGGGGAGGGAGACACGGGGCCGAACACCGGAGGGATGGGGGCGTACTCGACGGATGGCCTGATGGGGCCGGCTATGCGGGCGTGGCTGACGCGGGAGGTGGCGCAGAGGGTGGTGGACGGGATGCGGGCGGAGGGGACGCCGTTTGTGGGGATTTTGTTTTGCGGGATGATGCTGGTGCCGGAGCGAGACGGGACGGTGCGGCCCCTGGTGCTGGAGTTCAACACGCGGTGGGGCGACCCGGAGACGGAGTGCCTCGTGTTGCGGTTGGAGACGGAGCTGCTGGAGATGTTTGAGGCGGCGGTGGACGGGCGGCTGGAGGGATTTGAGGTGAGATTGCGGCCGGGGGCGAGTGCGTGCGTGATTGCGGCGAGCGGGGGGTACCCGGGGGCGTATGAGAGGGGAAAGGTGATCTCCGGGCTGGAGCGTGTGGCTGACGATGTGGTGGTCTTTCACGCCGGGACGGCTCGGCGCGGGGACGATGTCGTGACGGCGGGGGGGCGGGTGCTGGCGGTGAGCGCGGCGAGCGAAGAGGGGCTGGAGGATGCGCTGAGCCGGGTGTATGGGGCGATGGAGGAGATTGAGTTTGAAGGGATGCAGTATCGGCGGGATATTGGTTGGCGGGCGTTGCGCGGGTGATGGCGGGGTGGACGCTGGGCGTGGTGGGGGCGAGTTTGCTGCTGATGTTGTGGCGGCCGTGGGGCGTGCGGGAGGCGTGGTGGGTTGGGGGCGGGGTGGTGCTGCTGGTGGCAGCGCGGCTGTTGTCCTTACGGAGGGCGCTGCGAGCTGTGGAAGACGGGTCGGATGTGGTCCTGTTTCTGACGGGGATGATGCTGGTGGCGGAGCTGGCGCGGGAGGAGGGAGTCTTTCGGTGGATGGCGGGCAGGGCGGTGCAGCGGTCGCGGGGAGCTTCAGGGTCTCGGGCACGCCTGTTTGGTCTGGTGTACGGGGTTGGGGTGGTGGTGACCGTGGCGATGTCGAATGACGCGACCGCGGTGGTGCTGACGCCGGCGGTGCTGGCGGTGGTGCGTGGGGCTGGGGTGGAGGGGGCGGCGGCGCTGCCTTATCTGATGGCCTGCGCGATGGTGGCGAATGCGGCGTCGTTTGTCCTGCCGATATCCAACCCGGCGAATCTGGTGGTCTACGGTGACGCCCTGCCGGGGCTGGGAGAGTGGGTGCGGGAGTTTGGGGTGCCCTCGGTGGTTGCGGTGGTGGGTACGTGGGCGGTGCTGCGGGTGTGGTTCCGGAGGGAGCTGCGCGGGGAGCTTGAGGGGACGGCTGAGCGGGCAGAGCTGGGGCGCGGGGGGCGGCTGGTGGTGTGGGGGATGGGGTTGGTGGTTGGTGTGTTGTTGATTGCCTCGGCGAGGCGGTGGGAGCTGGGGCTGCCGACGCTGGTGACGGCGGCGGCGGTGGCGGTGGTGGTGTGCGGAGTGGGGCGGCGGAGTCCCGTGGGGCTGCTGCGTGGGGTGAGCTGGAGCACACTGGTGCTGGTGGCGGGGCTGTTTGCCCTGTTGGAGGCGGCGGAGGGCGTGGGGGTGCTGCGGTGGTGCGAGAAGGGAGCGCAGTGGGCGCAGGGTTTGGGAATGCGATGGGGGACGGTGGTCGTGGCGGGGGCCGTAGCCGTCGCGAACAATCTTTTGAATAACCTGCCCGTGGGGATGCTGGTGGGGAGGACGGTACGGTCGGCAGGCATGCAGGGAGCGATGAGCCGGGCGGTGTTGCTGGCGGTGGACCTGGGACCGAACCTTTCGGTTACGGG
>CBDCMI010000006.1:0-80328 GCA_965218895.1 Acidobacteriaceae bacterium
CGGCGACGCCGAGGGAGCCGGCGGGGCGGCCGCGCCAGGTGGCGCCGAAGGCCTGGGCGGCGTCTTCGAGGAGCAGGAGGTCGTGGGCCTGGGCGAGGGCTTGGTGGGCGTCGATGTCGGCGCACTGGCCGAAGAGGTGAACGGGGAGGAGGGCGCGGAGATGGAGGCCTGGGTGGGTTTCGGGTAGGTTGCGGATGGCCTGGGCGGCGGAGGTGGGGGAGAGGTTGAAGGTGAGGGGGTCGATGTCGGCGAGGACGGGGGTTGCGCCGGCGCGGAGGATGGAGGAGACGGTGGAGAAGAAGGTAAAGGGGGTGGTGAGGACGGCGTCGCCGGGGCCGATGCGGGCGGCGGCGAGCGCGAGCCAGAGGGCGTCGGTGCCGCTGGCGCAGCCGACGGCGTGGGGGGTGCCGCAGGCCTGGGCGGCGGCTTGCTCAAAGGCTTCGGCGGGGGGGCCGAGGACGAGGTGTTGGGCGTCGAGTGTGCCGGCGATCGCTTCCAGGATCTCGGAGCGTAGACCGGTGTACTGGCGGCTGAGATCCAGCATGGGTACGGCGTGGGGCACAAGGTCGATGGTACATGGGGAGATGCGTGGGGAAGGGAGGGGGGGGCAGCGTGGGTATGGACGGGGGAGAGTTGAAATTTCGGCCGCGCGACCGTAAGGTGGATCGACCGGTGCAAACCATAGCTCTCTTCTTCCGTCCTAGGAAGCAGGACGTGTTTGCACCAGAGATGTTGTTCCTCCCTGCCGCGGACAAACGTATAGAGAATAGGAGATCGGCCTCAATGGAATCCAAGCCGGCGCAGAACATCCAAGATACTTTCTTGAACACGGTCCGCAAGGACAAGAGCGCGATCACGATTTACCTAGTGAGCGGCGTGAAGCTGACGGGGCGAATCCGATCGTTTGACAAGTATTCGGTGTTGTTGGAGAACAACAGCCAGGAGCAGTTGATCTTTAAGCATGCGATTTCGACTGTGGTGAGCGGACGAGCGCCGCATGGTGTGGAGCGGACGGAGTCGCGACCGGCGGGGGCGTCGAGTTCGACGGGCGCGGCGGCGACGCCGGGGATGCCCGGGTCGGTGTCTCCCGGGGCGGATGGTGCGGGGGCACCGCTTTCGGGCGGGAGATAGGGGCAGGCGATGGAGGCGGAGGCGCGCGACCGGCTGCGAGAGCGACCGGCGGAAGACCCATGGCGACCGAGGCTGCCGGAGAAGGCCTTGCTGGTGGCGGTGGAGCTTACGGGTGGGCCTGGGCGGCGGATGTCCGCGACGGCGCGGCAGGCGCGTGCGGTGTCGGAGTTGCGGGCGAGTAGCGACGAGAGTGAAGACGACGGCATGCCGCTGCACGAGGGGGGCCGCGAGGCGCTGAGTTTCGAGGCGCATGTGGAGGAGTTCGAGGAGCTGGCGCGGAGCGCCGGCGCTTCCCTGGTGACGACGATCCGGCAGCGCAGGCCGAAGGCGGATGCGGCGACGCTGGTCGGTGCGGGCAAGGTGGAAGAGATTGAAGCGGTTGCTCTTTCAGCGGAGGCGGATGTGGTGTTGTTTGACCGCGATCTGACGCCGTCGCAGCTGCGCAACCTGGAGACGAAGCTGCCGTGCCGTGTGATCGACCGGACGCAGCTGATTCTGGATATCTTTGCGCGGCATGCGCGGACGCGTGAGGGCCAGTTGCAGGTGGAGCTGGCGCAGTTGCAATACCAACTGCCGCGCCTGACTGGGCGTGGGCGGAGCATGAGCCAGTTGGGCGGGGGCATTGGAACCCGCGGACCGGGTGAGACCAAGCTGGAGACGGACCGGCGGCGGATCAACGCACGGATCGATCATTTAAAGGCGCAGTTGGAGAGTGTGCGGCGGATTCGGCGACAGCAGCGGCAGCGGCGCGAGGGGGTTCCCGTGCCGGTGGTGGCGCTGGTGGGGTATACGAATGCGGGCAAGAGCACGTTGTTCAATTCGCTGACGGAGGCGGGCGTGCTGGAGAGCGCCCGGATGTTTGCCACGCTGGATCCGAAGCTGCGGCAGATACGGCTGCCGTCGCGGCGCAGGGTCCTGCTGTCGGACACTGTGGGGTTTATTGCGGACTTGCCGCCGAGTTTGGTGTCGAGTTTTCGGGCGACGCTGGAGGAGGTGGAGCGCGCGGAGCTGCTGCTGCATGTGCAGGATGCGGCGAGCCCGACGCGGGAGGAGCAGAGGGCGGAGGTGCTGGAGGTGCTGGGCGAACTGGACGTGGCCGAGACCCCGGTGCTAGAGGTGCTGAACAAGGTGGATCTGCTGCCGGAGAACAGGTGGCCGCGGGAGATAGGCGCGGTGGCGGTGTCGGGCCTGCGGGGGATCGGGCTGGAGGAGTTGTTGCGGGCGATCGATAGTCGGTTGACGCGCGATCCGGTGTTGGAGGTGGAGATGCGGGTGCCGCAGTCGGACGGGCGGACGATGGCGGCGATTGAGGCAGGCGCGACGCTGGAGGCGAAGCGATTCGAGGGCAACCTGGCGTATTTGCGGGCGGTTGGACCGGCGTCCTTGCTGAATCGATACCGGCGATATTTTGTTCGGGAGCAGGGGATTGCCAGGGCGGGAGAAGTTTAGGAGCAGTGGGCGGCCGGAGGGCGCGTTCATTGACACTCTCCGGCTCACTTGCTAGAACATGGTAGGACCCGACCGTGTGCGATGCCGTTTGCAGGTGTGGCTGGACGTGTGTGCGGTTCCGGAAACCCTTCCCACATGACTGAGATTCTGCATCAGCTCGGAAACCTGATTGTCGGCTCTGTGCCGACGATGATCCTTTTTATTCTGTTGATTGGGGCGTACAACCTGCTGGTCCGGCGGCCACTGGAGGCGATTTTGCTGGAGCGGCGGGCCCGAACCGTAGGCGCTGTAGAGCAGGCACGAGGAGCGATCTCGGCGGCCGAGGCGGAGACCACCGTCTATGAGGACAAGCTGCGGTCGGCGCGCGGGGCGATCCAGGCGATGCGTGAGCAGAAGTTGGCCGCATGGGCCGAGGAGCGCGAGCAGACATTGGGGAGTGTTCGTACGAGTTCCGCCGAGCAGGTGGAGACGGCGCGGGCGCAGGTGATGCAGAGCACGAGCGAGGCGCGGAGGCAGATTGAGGCGGCGAGCGGCGACTTGTCGCAGCGGATTCTGGCGGCGTTGCTGCCGGCCGGCGCGGGCACGCGGGAGGTGACGCAGTGAGCCGCGGCACGGTGGCGCGGGCGACGCTGCTGGCTCTTCTGCTGGGAGTGATGATGCCCGGGGTACGCGGTCTGGCGCAGGCGGCGGAGACACACCAGACGCAGAGCACAGGAAGCGGAGTTCGCAGCACACCGGAGGCACAGTCGCCGGAGAAGAATCAGTCCGAGGCGGACGAGAACGAGGCGTACCGGCATTCGGCGGTGGTGAAGTTTCTGGGCGGCAAGCTGGGAATGACGACGGACCAGGCGGCGACCGCGTTTGAAGTGACGAACTTCGTGGTGCTGGCGGTCCTGCTGGGCTGGCTTCTGATGAAGACACTGCCGAAGACGTTTCGGGATCGGTCGAGCCAGATTCAAAAACGATTGGTGGATGCGCGGGTCGCGACCGAAGAGGCCAATGCGCGGCTGAATAACGTGGAAGGCCGCCTGCAGGCCCTGGACGGAGAGATTGCCGCGATGCGGACACGGGCGGAGCAGGATCTGGGCCACGAAGAACAGCGAGTGCGGGCGGCGATTGAAGAAGAGCGTGTAAAGATTCTGGCGGTGACCGAGCAGGAGATCGCGGCGATCACGGCGCAGGCGCGACGTGAGCTTCAACAGTATGCGGCGGAGCTGGCGGTGAGCCAGGCGGCGAAGAAGCTGGTGGTCTCTGAGGAGACAGACCGCTTGCTGGTGCAGCAGTTTGCCAGCCGGCTGACGGGCAAGGGCGGAGGGCAGAACTGATGGCTCTGTATGCCTTGCGGTATGCCCGGGCGCTGGAGCAGGTGACGCGCTCGCAGCAGCTCGACACGGATGCGGCGCAGCGGCAGATGCGCGACTTCGCGGACTTGCTGGCGGGGAGCCGCGAGTTGCGCGAGGTGCTGATGGACCCTTCGATCGCGAACGAGCAGAAGCTGAAGGTGCTGGACGCGATTGCGGGACGGCTGGGCATGTATCCCGTGGTGCGGAATTTCCTGGCAGTTGTGGTGGACCACCAACGACTGCACGAACTGGACGAGATCTTGACGGAGTATGCTGCGATCGCGGACCAGGGTTCTGGGCTGACCGAGGTCGAGATTACAACGGCGCGGCCGATCGGCGCCGAGGAGCGGGCGACGCTGGAGGGGCGGGCGAGCGAGCTGGCGCGGGGCCGGATCCGAACGACATACACGGAGGATGCGGACCTGCTTGGGGGCGCCATTTTGAAGATTGGGTCGACGGTTTACGACGGCAGTCTGCGTGGGCAGCTGGCGGGGCTGCAGGAGAGATTGGCCGAGGGACATCTGCTCTAGGGTTTTCCTGGAGTTCACCACAGGATCGACGGACTACACTTGAGAGGGCGGGGGAGCAGATCCCTTGCGGCGCAAGAGCGAAAGCAGAGGCAGAGATGGCACAGGGCACAGCGATTCGAGCGGACGAGATTACACAGCTGCTGCGGGAGCAGATTGAGAACTACGAGCAGCGCATCCAGGTCGACGAGGTGGGCACGATTATCTCGCTGGGCGATGGCATTGCGCGCGTACACGGCCTGGACAAGGTGATGGCCGGCGAGTTGATCGACTTTCCGCACGGCGTGGCCGGACTGGCGATGAACCTGGACGAGGACCAGGTGGGCGCGGTGTTGCTGGGCGATTACACGGAGCTGAGCGAAGGCGACCAGGTGAAGCGGACGGGCAAGATCATGAGCGTTCCTGTGGGCGACGCGATGATCGGCCGTGTGGTGAATGCGCTGGGCCAGCCGATCGACGACAAGGGGCCGATCGCTTCGACCGAGAGCTATCCGGTGGAGAAGCTGGCGCCGGGCGTGATCGACCGCCAGTCGGTGAAGGAGCCGATGGCGACGGGAATTAAGGCCATCGATACGATGATTCCGATCGGCCGCGGGCAGCGGGAGCTGATCATCGGCGACCGGCAGACGGGCAAGACGGCGATTGCCCTGGACACGATCATCAACTCGGCGAAGAACGATCTGATCTGCATCTACTGCGCGATTGGGCAGAAGCGGTCGTCGGTGGCGCAGGTGGTGCAGACGCTGGAGCAGTACGGCGCGATGGCGTACACCGTGGTGGTGGCGGCGACGGCGTCGGAGCCGGCACCGATGCAGTATCTGGCGCCGTTTGCGGCGACGGCGATCGGCGAGTATTTTCGCGACAACGGGCGGCATGCGCTGGTGATCTACGACGATCTTTCGAAGCATGCGGCGAGCTACCGCGAGATTTCGTTGCTGCTGCGACGGCCGCCAGGGCGCGAGGCGTACCCGGGCGATGTGTTTTATCTCCATTCGCGGCTGCTGGAGCGTTCGTCGAAGCTCTCGAAGGAGCTGGGCGGCGGCTCGCTGACTGCGCTGCCGATCATCGAGACGCAGGCGGGCGACGTGTCAGCGTACATTCCGACGAATGTGATTTCGATCACGGATGGGCAGATCTTCTTGGAGACGGACCTGTTTAACTCGGGCGTGCGACCAGCGGTGAATGTGGGCTTGTCGGTGTCACGCGTGGGCTTTGCGGCGGCGACCAAAGCGACCAAGCAGGTGGGCTCGACATTGAAGCTGGATCTGGCGCAGTACCGCGAACTGGCTGCGTTTTCGCAGTTTGGATCGGACCTCGACAAGGTGACCCAGCAGCAGCTGAATCGCGGGTCGCGGCTGACGGAGCTGCTGAAGCAGCCGCAATTTCAGCCGTTGCCGTTTGAGAAGCAGGTTGCGATTTTGTTTGCGGGCACACAGGGGTTGCTGGACGATGTGGAGGTTGGCGACCTGCGGGCGTTTGAAGACGGGTTCTACAAGTATCTGGACGGCCAATCGGATTCGGTGCTGAAGGCGATTGCCGAGAAGAAGGCGCTGGACGACGAGGTTCGCGGGAAGCTGAAGGCGGCGATCGAGGACTACAAGTCCGAGTTTCTGGCGGATCATAAGAAGGCAGGCGAGGCGAAGGCTGCGCCGATGCCCAAGGAAGTGCGGGACGGAGCGCCGCAGGCGAAGGCGTAAGGCATAATCGTTGAAGAGAGGCGGAGATGCTGCTACGGGACATGCTGGCGATCGCTCTGCCGACGTTGACTGTGCTGGTCGGCATTCTCTTGAACCGCAACGACGCGGCTCGACTGGACAGTTGCATCTCGGCCTTGGAGGGCCGGCTGGATGGCGTATCAGCGGGCTCGAGTCGAGGTTGCACGCGGACATCATGCAGGTGATCGGCAAGCTGACCGAGCTTGAAATGCGCGTGGCGCGCCTGGAGACGGAGCACTAGGAGACGATGGCAAACGTATTGGATCTTCGACGGCGCATCCGCAGCGTGAAGAACACGCGGCAGATTACCAAGGCGATGAAGATGGTGTCGGCGGCGAAGCTGCGGCGAGCGCAGGAGCGCGCGATGGAGGCTAGGCCTTACGCGCGGATGCTGGCGAATGTGCTGGAGAGCCTGGTGCGGCGGACCGACCTGTTCGACGAGAAGACGGGCGACATCATGCATCCTTTGCTGGTGGAGCGCGAGGAGAAGAGTGTTCTTGTGATTGTGATCGCGGGCGACAAGGGGTTTGCCGGCGGCTTCAACTCCAACATCGGCAAGGCGGCGCAGCGGTTTATCAACGAGCGCGCGGCAGCGGGGCAGAACCTTGATCTGGAGCCGATAGGAAAGAAGGCGATCGGGCTGTACAAGCGGCGATTTCCGGCGGCCGACTACGAGCGGACCGAGGAGAAGTACGACAACGACCTGTCGACGCACTACGAGACGGTGCGGCACCGCCATGCGCAGATCGAGGTGACGGGCGAGCACGGGGATCTGCTGGCGAAGGCGAGCTTCGAGGAGGTTGGGAAGCTCGGGCGGGAGGTTGTGTCGCGGTACGAGCGGGCGGAGATCGACGCGGTGTACATCGTTTATAACGAGTTCAAGTCTGTGATTCAGCAGCGCGTAGTCGTGGAGAAGCTGCTGCCGATTAAGAAGCTGGGCGAGCACGAGACGGAGTCGCTGGCGGAGATGACGGACGACGAGCGCGAGGCGGCGGCCGAGGCGGCACGAGGCTCGGGCGTTCGGATTGATGTGGCCGAGGAGAACGAGATGGACGCGGAGGCGAAGAAGTTCGGCACCGCGGATGTGGACTATATTTTCGACCAAGAGCCGAAGCGGTTGTTCAATCACCTGATGCCGCGGTACGTTTCGACGGAGATCTTTCATGCGCTGCTGGAGAGCGTGGCGGCCGAGCACGCGGCGCGGATGACGGCGACGGACGCAGCCACAAAGAATGCCGGGGAGTTGATCGATTCGTTGAGTCTTACGATGAATCGTGTGCGGCAGGCGGCGATTACCAAAGAGATTATTGAGATTGTGAGCGGCGCCGCGGCGCTGTAAGCAGAGAGAGAGCTATGGCAGAGAGCTACGAGCAGAGCAACAACGGAACACAGGGCGGAACACAGAACGTGGGCACGGTGATTTCGATCAGTGGGCCGGCGGTGGATGTGCAGTTCTCCGAGAGCAAGATGCCGCCGATCTATGAGGCGCTGCGCATATCGAGCGAAGGTTTTGACATTCCGACGCCGCTGAACGTGGTGGTCGAGGTGCAGCAGCACCTGGGCGAGGGCCGGGTCCGGTGCATCGCGATGGAGGCGACCGAGGGCATGGTCCGCGGGATGAAGGCGATTGACACGGGTGCCGGAATTACGGTGCCGGTGGGTCGGCCGACGCTGGGCCGCGTGCTGAACGTGCTGGGCGAGCCGGTTGACGAGCTTGGCCCAGTGAACGCGACGGAGTTTCGGCCCATTCATCGTCAGGCTCCGGCTTTCGATGAGCAGTCTACGACGGAAGAGATGTTCGAGACGGGCATCAAGGTTGTTGATCTGATTCTTCCGTTCTCGAAGGGCGGCAAGATCGGGCTGTTCGGTGGCGCGGGCGTCGGCAAGACAGTTGTGATTCAGGAGCTGATCAATAACGTTGCGCTGCAGCATGGCGGCTTTTCAGTGTTTGCCGGTGTAGGGGAACGGACACGCGAGGGGAACGATCTCTGGCACGAGTTTCAGGAATCGGGTGTTATTGACCTGAAGGATCTGCCGAAGAGCAAAGCTGCGCTGGTGTATGGCCAGATGACGGAGCCGCCGGGGGCGCGTCTGCGCGTGGCGCTGACCGGACTTACGGTCGCGGAGTACTTCCGTGATGAAGAGGGCGCGGACACGCTGCTTTTCATCGACAACATCTTCCGCTTCACGCAGGCGGGGTCTGAGGTGTCGACCTTGCTGGGACGTATGCCGTCGGCGGTGGGCTACCAGCCGAATTTGGCGACAGAGATGGGCGAGCTGCAGGAGCGGATTACATCAACCAAGAAGGGATCGGTCACGTCGGTCCAGGCAGTCTACGTGCCGGCCGATGACTTTACGGATCCGGCTCCGGCGACGACATTTGCTCACCTGGATGCGACGATGTTGCTGTCACGGCCCCTGTCGGAGCTTGGCATCTATCCTGCCGTCGATCCGCTGACGTCGACATCGCGAATCCTCTCCGCTCGCGTAGTCGGGCAGGAGCATTACGAGGTGGCGCAAGGGGTAAAGCGCATTCTGCAGCGGTACAAGGACCTGCAGGACATTATTGCAATTCTGGGCATCGACGAGCTGTCCGAGGAGGACAAGATCACGGTTGCACGCGCGCGCAAGGTGCAGCGGTTTCTTTCGCAGCCGTTCCACGTGGCGGAGATCTTTACCGGCATTCCTGGGGCGTACGTCAAGGTCGAGGATACGGTGCGCTCGTTCAAGGAGATCATCGAGGGCAAGCATGACGACATTCCCGAACAGGCGTTTTACCTTAAGGGTGGGATCGAGGATGTGCTGGCAGCGGCTGAGAAGATGAAGGCGACGGCGTAACCATGGCAGACGGAACAAACGACGGCAGGCTTGCGGTCCGGCTGGTGACGCCGGATCGCGTGTTGCTGGACGCGACGGCGGACGCTGTGGAACTGCCGAGTTCTTCCGGCTACCTTGAGGCTCTCTACGGGGCGGCGCCGCTGCTTACGGAGCTGGGCGCGGGCGAGGTTCGCCTGCATGGCGGGGATGCCGGCGAGCAGCGATTCTTTGTTGCCTGGGGATTTGCCGAGGTGCTTCCGGAGCGCGTGACGATTTTGGCGGAGGAGGCGCTCAAGCCGGAGGAGATCGACCGGAGCGAGGTGGAAACGGAGCTGCAGGCCGCGGAAAAGATGTGGCGCGACGCGGGTGATGACGGACAGGCCTACGACGACGCGAATGCGGCGGAGCGCAAGGCTGCCGCTAAGCTGGCATCGGCAGAGGGCCGCAACGCCTAGGCAGAAGGAAGCGAAGATTCGGCTGTTTGCCGGGCCTTCTCTGTCACTGGGTGGGGACTGTATGGCGGGTCATGAGGCCTTGCGGCGCCGATTGGAGGTCGCAGGTGGCTTGGCGATCGGTCGAGAGGTGGCTCGCCCGATTGGTGAAGCAGCGGAAGGAATCTCCGGGGCGGTTTGCGTGGGGGAGGGCTCGGGGTGTCGTGGGGCGGCTTCCGGGATTGGGGCCTTGACTAGGGACGCTTGGCGTTCGCGCAGGCTGTGGAGGACGATGCGGAGCATCTCGTCGACCGGAGCGGGACGTCCGGTCCAGAGTTCGAACTGGCGCGCTCCCTGATGGACAAACATCTCCACCCCGGTGATGACCGGGATGCCTTGCTTGCGGGCGAGGCGAAGCAGGGGCGTTTCGAGCGGGTTATAGACGAGATCGAAGACGAGCTTGCAGCGTAACTCTTCGGCTTCGAGCGGAGAGACGGGGTCATGGCCAGCCATGCCGAGGGGCGTGGCGTTGAGGATCAGGTCGAACTGAAGCTTGCGTAGTGCCTCGCGCTTGATGGATTTCGCGCCCGCCTGCCGCGCGAGCTTCTGCGCGGTTTCGGGCGTGCGGTTGAGGATGGAGACATCGACACCTTGGTCGCGCAGGCCAAAGACGGCGGCCCGAGCGGCTCCTCCTGCGCCAAGAACGAGCGCGTGGAGCCCGCGAAGGGAGCCGAGTCGGTTTTCGAGCGGTGTGATGATGCCCGCGACATCGGTGTTGAAGCCATAGAGCTTGCCGTCCGCGGCCCGAAGGACGGTGTTGCAGGCTCCGATGCGGGTGGAGAGCGGGTCGGTCCGCTCCAGGTGCGGGAGAATCGCCTGCTTCAGCGGCATAGTGATGCTGAGACCGTGCAACGGAAGGCCATGGACGATGGGGAGCAGATCCTCAGGAGAGGCTGCGGGCAGGGCGAGATAGGTGGCGTTGAGCTTTTCGCGGCGGAAGGCGGCGTTGAGCATGAGCGGCGAGAGGGAGTGGCGGACAGGGCTGCCGGCGACGCCATAGACCTTGGTGGCGGCATCGATCTCGTCGACACGATAGGTTTCGAGCAGGGTATGCGCGGCGATCTGTCCGGGCGCCGTCTCTTCCCCTGCGGAAGCTGCGGCGAAGGTGAAGAGGGAGCCTGCGCGGAGGCCGAGCACGCGCGAGATGACACCGGAGTCGCCCATGCAGATGCCGACGAGGGCGGCGCGGTCTGCATTGTGTTCGAGGAAGCGTATGAGTGTTAGATTGTCGGCGAGGGTCTGGGCGGTGGGGACGACTTTGATGAGGTCCGGCGCAAAACGGAGGGCTTGCTCGAGGATTCGATCGAGGTCAGCGGTGGCGTGGAAGTCGTGATGACTGAGCAGGAGGGCGACGCCGGTGGATCGGAGGCGGTCGAGGTCGGCGGGTGCGGCGGGTGCGGCGGAGTCGATCGGGAGGTCGACGATGCGGAAACCCGTCTGGGCAGCAGCGGTGAGAATCTCGAGTTCGTCGGGGAGTGTGCCTTGGAAGCGTCCGCCGTCCGGGGTGCGGCGACAGGTGGCGATCGCGGTCAGGTTGGGGTGTTCGGCCAGAAACGTGGAGAGGAGGGGAAGAGCCGAGGCGGGATCGGCCAGGTAGTCGAGGCGGAACTCGAGGAAGGAGGTGTCGGCGAGTGCGGCGCGGGCGCGGGTGAGGAACTCGTCGGCTGTCTCGCCGGTGAGGGCGACACAGACTTTGGTGAGGCGGGAGCGGAGGTTGGGAGAGAGGGGCATGGGGCTCGAAGGAGACACCTGTTGCGGATGATCTTACGTTGGCGCTGCGAGGGTCACAACGCGTAAGGATGCGGCTGGGCTATTGGACGGATGCGTGCGGGGTGCTGAAGGCCGTGCGGTGGTTGGAAATTTGGATGGGGTATGGCGGAGGTTTTTGATGAGACGGGTGCCGGGATGGGAGCGATGGAGTTGGCTGGAAGCCGGGTTCAGCACGCGAGCGGGGGGGTGTCGGAGGTCTATGGAGGCGGGATGTTGAATCTTGGGCTGACGGCCGAAGACAGGGTGGAGGCGGTGATGGAGAATCGTCGGCGGGTGGTTGAGGCGGCAGGGGGTGGGTGGGGGTTGGTGTTGGTGCATCAGGTGCATGGGGTGGAGGTGATGGACGTGGTGGCGGGGGCCATGGAGGGTGGAGGCGGTAGGGGGGAGGCGGACGGCATGGTGACGGGGGAGCCGGGGCTGCTGTTGGGGGTGGGGGCGGCGGACTGTGCGCCGTTGCTGGTGGCGGATGTGCGGCAGAGGGTTGTGGGGGCGTTCCATGCGGGGTGGCGGGGAACGGTGGCGGGGATGGCTGGGCAGGGTCTGCGGCGCATGGCGGAGCTGTACGGGACGCGGGCGGAGGAGTGCGTGGCGGCGGTGGGGCCGTCGATTGGGGCGTGCTGCTATGAGGTGGACTCAGCGGTGCGCGACGGGCTGCTGGCTGGACCCGCGGCGAAGGATGGCGAGGCGGTGCTGCGGGCGGGCGAGGCCGCGGGGCGGTGGCGGCTGGACCTGTGGGAGGCGAACCGGCGGCAGCTGGTGCGGGCGGGGGTTCCGGCGGAGGCGATCACGGTAGTTGGGGAGTGTACAGCCTGCACGCGGGAGGCGGATGGGCGGCGGCGGTACTTCTCGCACCGGGCGGAGGGTGGGCGGACGGGGCGGATGCTGGGCGTGATCGGGGTGCGCCGGCCGGCATCTGACGTGCTGGAGGCGTGAGGGATGGAGTTTCGGGTAGCGGATGTGGCAAAGAAGGATGTGTACAACCTGCTGATCGGGCTGGTGGCGCCGCGGCCGATTGCGCTGGTGACCAGCCGCAATGAGGATGGCGGGGTGAACGCGGCGCCGTACAGCTCGTACAACTACATGGCAATCGACCCGCCGATGGTGGGGCTGGGGCTGGCAGAGCGGAGCGACCCGGAGAAGGGTGCGGCGGGGGACCGCCGGGTGAAGGACACGGGAAGAAACATCCGGCGGGCGGGAGAGTTTGTGGTGAACGTAGTTACGGACGATCTGCTGGAGCAGATGAACGTGACGGCGATCGACTTCCCTGCCGAGGTGAGCGAGGTGTCTGAGGCCGGGCTGCACCTGGCTCCGTCGTCCGTGGTGCAGGTGCCGCGGCTGGCGGAGGCGCACGCGGCGCTGGAGTGCGTGGAGCACCAGACGATCCTGGTGGGACGATCGCGGATCGTGCTGGGGCGGGTGGTGGCGTTCTGGGTGGAGGACCGATTTGTGGACCCGGCAGGACCGTACATCCTGGCGGAGGAGATGCACGCCGTGGGCCGTATGAATGGGTTGGGGGCCTATGTGCGGACGCGCGATGCGTTTATGCGCATGGACCGGATTCGGTATGACGACTGGGAGAAACGCGATCGATAGGTCCCTCCCCCACCCGTACAGATGTTGCGCAAAATCTTCGAAACAAGCGACTTAGGTGTGGACCTCCGGTGCTGCCCGCATGCCATGGATGTGGACGCGCACATCCGTGGCATGCGGGGTGGGGTCCCTGCGTCGGATCTGAGAGCAGGGAGCGGCCCCACCGAGACCCCTGACTCGATGGTAGGTGTTGGAGTATAGGGAGAGCGTCACTTTGACCAATCTTTTGGCGTTGGCGCGGGTGTGGCCTACATGGCCCGGCGATGGCGTGGGCAGGGCCTACATGGCGGGGGGGTGGTGGGGGTCGATGGTGTCTTCGATCTCGCGCTCGAGCTTGGGGGCGAGATCCATCTCGATTTCGCCGCCGTGGGTGCGCTTGTTGACGGTGTCGCGGAGTTCCTTGGAGGGTTTGAAGAAGGGGACGCGCTTGGCGGGGACCTCGACCTTGTCGCCGGTTTTGGGGTTGCGGCCGACGCGGGCCTTGCGTTGGCGGGTACGGAAGGAGCCGAAGCCACGGATTTCGATCTTGTCGCCGGACTTGAGGGCGCCGATGACGGACTCGAAGAGGGTGTCAACGATGACCTCGCCGTCGCGTCGTGTGAGATCGCCGAGTGAGGTGACCTTTTCTACGAGGTCGGCCTTGGTCATGGGTGGATCCTCCGAGTGTCTGCTGTGGATGGGGTTCGATTCCCTCCGAGTTTAGACGCGGATGGAGGGACGACGGACTCCCCGGGATTGATGATGCTGGAGATGCGGGCCGGAGGGTGTGAGGGGGACGAGCGGGAGCTTAGATTGCGTGAGATTAGGAGAGCTCGGGCGGGGAGACGGAGAGGTTCAGATCGGGGAGCGGGGTTGTGGCACCGATGGCGAGCAGGCCAAGGAGAGGGAGAGTCTTGAAGAGTCCGGCGAGCGTGATGCCGTGCCATTGGATGAAGGTTTCGGGACCGAGGATGAGGGCGAAGCAGAGGAATGCGAGCCGGAGGGAGCGGTCGTCCGATCGACTGGGCTGCTCTACCAGAGCCGCGGTGAGCCAGGCGAGCGGGACGTAGAGGTTGATGAGGGTGTAGTCCAGGGAGGCGGGTGCGAAGCAGACGGCGGCGGTGACGAGGAAGAGGAGTTGGTTGGTGCGGGGGAGGTGGCGGACGCGGGAGAAGAAGACGACGAGGGCGAAGAGACCCAGGCCAAAGAGGTAGGCCGGCAGGAGGGCGGAGTACACCGGGTGCAGCGGACGGGTGAGCACTTTGAGGAGTTCGTAGAGTGAGTGGTCGTAGGTGGCGGAGTCTGGGCCGAAGGAGCGGGCGTAGTCTCTGACCCAGGACGCGATGCCGGTGGAGACGCCGTGCCAGGCGAGAGCCAGGCTCCGCTCGAGGAAGCGAAGGGCGAGGAGGGTGGAGAGGGCGAAGGTGAGAAGACCGATGGCGAGCTCTTTGAAGCGCTTGGGTGGCAGAAGCAGAGCGAAGCAGAAGGCGGGGTAGAACTTGAAGGCGGCGGCGAGGCCCAGCAGGACAGACATGAGGAGCCAGCGCTGGCGGGCGTAGGCCCAGATGGTTGCGGCGAGGAAGAGCCAGGTGAGCGCTTCGATGTTGCCGCGTTGGAGGACGAAGTAGAGCGGCCAAGAGAAGAGAGTGATGCTTAGGAGGAGGAGGTTAGCGGTGCGGGACGGGCTGCCGGCGCGACGGAGGTGGCGGCCGATGGCGAGCATGACGAGGAGAAAGCCGCCGAGCGCCAGGACGACATAGGCGAGGTAGCCGGCGCGCCAGTTCCCGGCGAGTCGGCCAAGAAGATACAGGGGATCGAGCAGGAAGACGGTTGGGGCCGGATAGTACCAGGGATAGCCGGGCGCGGTGAAGAACTCCGGCCGGTGGAGGAGATAGAAACGGCCGATGTAGTCCCAGTAGTCGAAGGCCGGCGGGCGATAGAAGATCCAGTGGAAGCCGTCGAAGTCCGGGGTGCCGATGGAGCGGAGGAGGGCGTCGAGGATGGAGGCGAGCCAGAGGGTTGGGCCGCTCCAGAGGAGAAGCCGCAGGGGAGGCGGGAGGGCGTTGCGATCGGAGTTTGGCTCGTTCACGTGTGACTGGTTGCGCTAGTGCCACATGAAATAGAAGCCGGGGGAGCGGTTGAGGAGTTGGGAGGGGTTGGGAAAGAGGTCGTCGGGATCGGAGTTGAGCAGGCCGAGCAGGCCGCGCTTGTCTTTGGCGGGGCGGGCGATGGAGGGCTCGCCGGCGATGCCGACGGAGCGTGCGGTATCGATGAGGGCGACGCGGAAGCCGCCGATCTGGTCGATGAGGCCGAGGGGGATGGCCTGCTGGCCGGTCCAGACCTGGCCGGTGGCGAGGGGGCGGATTTTGTCGTCGGAGGTGTGGCGGCCGACGGCGACATCGTGGACGAACTGGGAGTACATGTTGTCGACGAGAGACTGGAAGTAGGCCTGTTCCTTGGGGGTGAGGTCGCGGCTGGGATCGCCCGCGTCCTTGAGTTCGCCGGCGTGGATGACGATGTTTTTGAGTTTGGCCCAGCGGAGGAGGTCGCCGTAGTTGGTCCACTCCATGATGACGCCGATGGAGCCGACGACGGAGGCGTCGTTGGCGTAGATGCGGTCGCAGGCGCTGGCGATATAGAAGGCGCCGGAGGCGCCGACGGACTCGACGGAGGCGACGATTTTCTTGTGGTTTTCGCGGCGGACGCGGAGGACCTCGTGATAGATCTCCTGGCTGGCGGCGGCGCCGCCGCCGGGCGAGTTGATGTGGAGGACGATGGCTTTGACGGAGGAGTCTTCGCCGAACTTGCGGAGTTGGGTATCGATCTTGTCGGCGTCGAGGATGACGCCGTCGATGTCGAGGACGGCAATCTGGCCCGACGAGGAGGAGAAGGCGGTGTTGCTGCCTGGACTGAGCGAGCGTGCGGCAGACCAGACGGCGAGCCAAAGAATGCCGACGACGACCGCGACGGAGCCGCCGATGGTGGCGATGTAGAACCAGGGGGAGCGGCGGCGCGCGGGTGGGGCGGGGGCGAAGGGAGCGGGGTAGGGGAAGGGGGCGGGGTAGCCGGGATAGATGGGGGGTGCGGCCTGGGCTGGGGGAGGCGGCGGGGGAGGCGGTGTGGCGAAGTCGTCCGGCATAGCCGCGAGTTTAGCAGGGCTGGGGTATGGCGTCGCCGGATGTTTGCTGCGTCAGATGGAGGGCGAGCCGGTGGTCGGCGTACAACTTCGATGCCAGATCGGTGTTTTTTGCCTGTGATCCTATCGTATGATTACTGGCGGCGTTTCCCCAGCGAAGTTTGGTATCCAGGACGAGGGCGAGTCCGCACGAGAGCGGGCTAGCGAGGCACGATGGCACACCCGCAGTTGAGCATAGTGATTCCCGCATACAACGAGGCCGCCCGCATTGGGGCGACGCTGGAACGCGTGTTGCGCACGATTGAAGAGCGGGGCTGGGCCGCGGAGGTGTTGGTGGTCGACGATGGATCGACCGATGAGACGCCGCAGGTGGTGGAGGAGTGGATGCGCCGGTCGGAGCGGCTGCACCTGATTCAAAACCTTGGCAACCGGGGGAAGGGCTACAGTGTGCGGAACGGTCTGCTGCAGGCTGCCGGTGAGGTTGTGATGTTTACGGACGCGGACCTATCGGCGCCGATGGTGGAGGCGGAGCGTTTGTTTGCGGCGATCGAGCAGGGCGCGGATGTGGCGATCGGGTCGCGGTGGCTGGACCGGGAGCGCCAGACGATCGAGCAGCCGATGTACCGGCAGATCTTTGGGCGGTGTTTCAACTGGATCACGCGCCATGTGATGGGTCTGCCGTTCAAGGATACGCAGTGTGGATTCAAGGCGTTCAGGCGGGATGCGGCGCAGGTGATCTTTCGGCTGCAGACGATTGAGCGATGGGGCTTTGACCCGGAGATCCTGTTTATCGCGCGCAAGCTGAAGTATGTGATTCGCGAGGTGCCGGTGACCTGGGGGCACGACGAGCGGAGCCGACTGAGCTATGTAAAGGACGGCGTTCGGATGCTGGAGGACATGGCGGTTGTGCGGCGGAACTCGCTGGCGGGGCGCTACGACGAGGCGATTGCGGCGATGCGGGATACGAGCACGATGGTGACGCCGCAGGTTGCGCAGGCCGAGGTTCGACCGGTGACGCTGCGGCGCTAGGGGCTGGGCCGATCCGGGGTGGACGGGGGTCGAGCGCTGCGACAAGTCGAGCGGTTCGAGCGTGGGACAATGGGGCAGGCGTCCCGAGTGGATTTTGGGCGCGGAATGAGGGTTGTCTGTGCTGCGATCTGTGTTTCTTCAGCTGTCGTCGAATGGGGCGTTGCGGCAGTTTTCTGAGCGATCGCGGGCTGGTCGCACGATGTCGCAGCGCTTTGTGGCGGGGATGGAAGTGGCGGAGGCTTTGGCGGCCACGGAGCAGCTGGCGAGGGAGGGGATGTCGGTCACGCTGGACTCGCTGGGCGAGAGCGTTCGAGAGGAGAGCGCGGCGCGACGGAGCGCAGAGGTCTACCACGAGCTGCTGGATGCGATTGGGCGGCGCGGGCTGCCGGCCAACGTGAGCGTGAAGCTGACGCAGGTGGGGATGGACATTGACCCGGCGCTGGCGGAGGCGATTGTGGGCGAGATGGTGGATCACGCGGCGGCGGTGGACTCCTTTGTGCGTCTTGACATGGAGAGTTCGGCGTACACGGAGGCGACAGTTGCGATGACGGAGCGGCTGCACGCGCGGCCCAACGGCAGGGGGAGGGTTGGGACGGTTTTGCAGGCGTATTTATACCGTACGGCGGACGATGCGCGGCGGCTGGTGGAGCAGGGAATTCGTCTCCGGCTGTGCAAGGGGGCTTACAAGGAGCCGGCGGAGCTGGCATTTCCAAAGAAGGGCGACGTGGACACGAACTATGCCGCGCTGATGGTGTACTTGGCAACGAGCGGCGTGTGTTGCGGGATGGCGACGCATGACGAGAGACTGGTCGGCGCGCTGCGACGATTTGCCGAGAGCCACGGCTTGCCCCGGGAGGCTTTTGAGTTTCAGATGCTCTATGGGATACGACGCGATCTGCAGCAGGAGCTTGTGCGCGCGGGCTACCGGGTACGGGTGTATCTGCCGTTCGGTACGGAGTGGTATCCGTACTTTATGCGGCGTCTGGCGGAGCGACCCGCGAACGTGCTGTTTCTTGCCAAGAACTTTCTCCGATAGCGGAGCCGGCCTACTGAGGAGGCGACGGCCGAGGGGCGGGCGGTGGTGGAAGCAGAGGCTCCACGTTGAGGAGATTGGTGAAGGCGGAGCGCTGTTGCCCGGAGAAGCCGTTGGTGAACTGGCCTGAGGTGACGGCTGCCTGGCGCTGTTCGGGGGAGAGCCTGCGATATTGGCGAAAGGCCTGTTTGACGGCGAAACGCTGCTCGGGCTGCAACGCGGAGAGTTGTTGCATGCTGCCACGGATTTGCTGTCGCTGTTCGGGGGCGAGGCGCTCGAGGGCCTCGGTGCGGTTGAGGATTCGCTGGCGCTTCTCGGGGGACATGCTGTCCAGTTGCGAGAGGCGATTGTGCATGCGCTGCTGGACCTCGGGCGAGAGCTGGCGGAAGCCAGGCTCACGATCGAGTGCGCGCTGCTGCTGGGCCGGGGAGAGGGACTGATGTTGATGGAGCCACTCGGCAAGGTGCTGCTGGCCCGGATGAGGACCGACGGTGCTGCGCGGCGGGGCGGTGTGTACCGTGTGCGAGGTGGGTGGAGCATCGTGCCAGCGTGCCTGGCGGCGAGCAGCGAAGAGCGGCTCGGGCACGAGCAGGCCAAGCGCGAGCAACGCAGCGGCGGCGGGCTGAAGGCGGCGAGATGAGGCAGAGGAGAGCATTGCGAGCAGGACGGGAAGCTGATGGCGTGCGATAGGACGAGCTTACCGAAGACCGGCTTCTGGGGGAATGGCCAGTTTAGCTGGTTCCCCCTGTCGAGCCAGAGTCGTCGGGCGCGTCGTCGAGAAGTTGGTCCATTGTCTGGATAGCCTGGTCGTTGCGATCGAGGATTTGAAGATCCTGGACGGCGGCCGAGGCCTGGACGGGGACGGCATGCGCGCTGTGCAAGGTGAACGCGGCGGTTCCACCCCCGATGGCCAGCAGGAGCGCAAGACCGCCGGCGACAAGCGGACGCAGGTCGCGGCCGGTGGAGAACAGAAGGCGACTGCGGAGGCTGTCGAAGAAGCCTTCGGGGGCGGCAGCTTGCGCCTCACGCAGACGCGCGTGCAGGCGTTGGTCGAACCAGGCGGTCGGCTCGGGGGTAGACCAGGTTTCAATCAGGCCGGAGGTGGCTCCCAGGGCGGCGAGTTCGGCGCGGCAGGGCTCGCAGGCAAGGAGGTGTGGTCGTGCGGCAACGGCCACGGCGGAGCCAGGGTCGAGCAAGAGATCGGGCAGGGCAGACTGGCATGTGCGGCAGTCGGGAGCGCTGTGCTTGCTGCTCTCGGAGATCATTGGAGGGGTACCCTTTCTTCCGTCCGTGGTTGCGGTTCGGATGAGGTGATCGGTGTAGGGCGGGTGCTAGATATAGTCTTTCAGCTTTTCTCGAAGTGTCTGGTAGGCGCGAAAGAGCAGTGACTTGGTTGCGGACTCGGAGAGTTTCAGGACCTCCCCGATTTGCCGGTAGTCCATGCCCTGGTACTTATGCATAAGGACGGCGTTCCGCTGGCGCTCGGGGAGTGCCATGACGTGATCGCGGATGGATCGCAGACGCTCGTCGCGAAGCAGGCGATCTTCTGCCCCGGGGGTGGAATCGGCGACGTCGGGCGTGGATCCAGTCTCCTCGTCCGCCTGGTCGAGGTAGATGGTGGAGGCGGAGCGTTCATACCGGGTATCGCGGGCGTGGTTGACGCCAAGATTAGTTGCGATCCGATAGAGCCAGGTGGAGAACCGCGCTTCTGCGCGGTAGGTTTCGCGCGAGCGGAAGACACGCAGGAAGACTTCTTGGGCGAGCTCTTCGGCCACGGACTGATTGTGAACCATGCGATACATAAAGCTGATGATGGGTCTGCGGTATTTGGCCAGGAGGACGTCGAAGGCGTCCATATTTCCGGCACGCAGCTCGAGCATAATGGCCGAATCTTCCATGCCGGCAAACGGGTCGGATCCGCGGGCAGCCGAAAGTGAGGCTTCTGCTGCGCGAACGGACGAGTTCCCTTGGAGGGGAAGTGTCGCCTGCATCGGGGGATGGATGGCCGCGGTGCTCATGTCAGATGGAACACCGCTTTTGACGGGAGGTTGCGGTGGGATCTGCACGCTCGCCGAGGAATCGTGCGAGGGGGGCTCCGGATTCCTGGGTGGGGAAGGCGAGGCGGACGAAGAGGGCGGGCTTTGGGACATGCGGCGGGAGTAGTGTACTGCGGATAAGTACGATGACGGGCGAGACGGACGATGCTATCCTGCTTAGACTGGTAGCGGCGCGACCCGCGCGGCGATGGCCGAATGGCGGAGCGGGGCCTAACCCAAGGAATGGGCGCATAACTCAGCGGTAGAGTGCCACCTTCACACGGTGGAAGTCGTAGGTTCGAATCCTGCTGTGCCCACCATTGAATCAACAATTTACAAGAGTGCCCAAGTAGACTTGGTGCAAATTGGTGCCATTCAAAGAACTGGCCCCAAATCCGAACGCTACATCACGCGTTGCTGAGCCTTGCTGCTGGTCAGCATCGCGTAACCAATCCGACCATCTGCTGCACGCTCTCGGGAAGCTACCAACGAGATAGAGGAAGGTATTGCCTTACTCGCTGCGCAGAGCCGCATCACCGAATCGTCCAACGGCCAGGAACGCATTTCAGCGATCGCGCAGGACTATGCGGGCCGGCCTGAGAACACCCTGATCGTCTCTCCTGATAACTGGAGCCGTCAGGCAGATTAATGAAGCCGTGCGCGGCGAACTGCGGAAAGCCGGCACGCTGGCGAGGACGACCAGCAGTTCCAAACTCTCTCCCATCGCTCCGACATGACCGGCTCGGGCCGCACCTGGGCAGCCATGTACCGGGCCGGTGATGTGGTGCAGCGCGAAGTCCTGCCCGCCGACTTGCAGCGGGTATTCCGAACCCACAAAGCAGAAGACGCGGCCCAGCTTGATCAGGAAATCCCGCAGTCTGTCGAGCAGCGCCCGGTGCATCCACTTCAGCGTGGACCGCCGGTAAGCCGAGAAATTCCAGATTGTAGGCATCCCGGAAGAGGCTCACGGCTTCGGAATGAATTTGTCGCACCATCGGCGCGACTTTTTCGTCCTCCCGGTGTGCCTCGTAAAACTGCCGCATCCGAAGAGGTTCGCACTGGTAAATCCGCGTAGTCCCGGCTGCGTTCTCGCGATATAGGCCGCCAGCTTGGGAACCACGGCATCGCCCCACTCCGCCGTAGCGATCTTTTGGCTTATGATCTCTCCCACAGTCCAGTACAGATCAATAAGAACCGTGTTGACCGACCGGACCGCCCTGTCCTGAGACTCCGCGATCAGTCGCACTATCTCGGAGAAGGTCTGTTCTTCTACGAGATCCGCTTTCGTTTGTGCAGGAGCACATCACCGCAAGCCACGCGGACCTGATTGCCCATCTGCCGCACGAACACCAAGCAGCCGCGTATGAGAACTGCTGGCGCAAGGACTGCGAAGATGAGGAGGCGCACCTGCTGCCGGCCAAGCACCTGAGCGCGTGGATACAGGCGAACCCCTACCTAAACCTCGCCGAGGCCCCGTTCAACCGGAAGACGCTCTGCTGAAACCCGAAGCTGGAGCGTGTGTCACCTGCCCACGCCGCAGCGGACACAATACCAGCCTTTTCACGACGTTTTGGGGCGACCAGTGCCTTGACGCGCCGTGCTACCAAGCCCAGGTGACGGCCCACATCGACCGCCAACTTGCCGCAAGGCCGGAGCTTGTCACCATCGAGACCGCATGGCGAGCGCCCAAGGAGCGGCACCCCGAGGCCTTGCAGGTCAACCAGACCCGCGAGCTCGCCCCGGTGAGCACGGACGCGGAACTGCCATGCGCCAGCGCCAAAGCCGCTATCATCGTCTTCGGCAAACACGCCGGACGCACGGTGACGGTCTGCTTAGATAGTGACTGCCCGGTGGATCGTCCGCAGGCCGTGACGCAACATCCCGCCGACCCGCCGCCCGTGATTGTAGCAACCGGAACGGGAGACAGAGGGGGGAAGCTTCACGACGGGAAGTCGAGCACGAGCAGAGCATGGCCGAGTATGAAGCCGAGCAAGAGCGCTAGGAGGAGGAGCGCAAGGCTGAGTGGGAGCGGCAGCAGAAGGAGTACGAAGCCGAGCAAGCCCGCCGCGACCAACAGCGCAAAGCACGGCTTGCCACTTTCGAGCGCATCATCGAACAGGCCCCGGCCACCTTGAACCCCGCACAGCTACGCGTCTTCATGCGCTTGTGCACCTGGACTACAGCTTCCTTGAGGATGTTGCCGCCCACTTCGCCAACAGCGACGAGAGCACGGAGCAGTCCGACGAGGAGATTGTGTTGGCTGCGCTGGATAGCACCGCAGACGAGAAGCTAACTGGCCTCGCTCTGCGCCTCGTCCTTTCCGACCACATCGGAATCCCGCATTAGGACCAGCCCGATCTTCTCACGGAGGCCGAGCACGTGTTCGCACCCAAGAAGCCGAAAAGCGCCAAGGCCAAGCCGACCGCTTCCAAGAAGGTGAAATCCCTAGCGAAGAAACCATCCACCCTCAAAAGAGCCGCGTAACTCCGCACACAACTCAGGCCCGGTCCGTCCGGGGCCGCTGTTTCGCTTGTTCCAAGCGCAGGAAGAACCGGTCCGGCCTCTCCCGAACTCTCATCCCACTCCCAATCGTTGGCTTCGCAAGGCGGAGGTAGGTTACGAGAGATGCGCTCCTCTCAACTAGCAAGACGGAAGTGATTTGCCTTTGCAAGCTGTTGAGGTTGAGTGCCGGCGAGCAGTCAGGTGCGCGTCATTCAGGATCTTCGAACGGCACAGATGACGTTTGACTCTTATCAGTGCTTCCTCGTCCGGTACAGGATATGAACGCCTCACACTGGAGCCCGAAAGACTCCAGTTCCGATGGAGCTCAGTCAACGGTAACCTCAGCGCGTCAGCGCAGTCATACTCCACACTTCGGACGGTGCGGCTCAGGTCACCCGTACGACGATGCCTTCTCCCTCTCAAAATCGCAAGTTTGCGGTTATGACTTTTTGGAAATAGACGGCAATAAGCGCGTGAGGCGCCCAAAACGGCTTGGACCTGGCATCAAAGCGCAAAGTATCGCTAGTCTCCTTGTGTCATGCAGCAACTCGACGGCGTGAGAAGCGGAAGCGCAATTGAAGGAATTCTGCTTCAGCAGCGAATTCTCCAGCCTGAACGCCTGCGAGCAACTACCCTGGAAACCCTCCCTCACTTGTTCGCCAAGGTAGAGCGCGAAACAGGCGACCACCCTGTCGTTCCTGAACTCCTGTAAGCGATTTATTACGGTAAGCAGCGGCACTGCACATCTTGCCACAACAAAGCACTTGATGCTGGTCGGAGTACAGGAACCGATGCTACTGATTGCGCGATGTGGAATCTTTATTGCGTTAACGCTGCCTCAGCTTCTCTCGTCAAGGTAGGTGCAGAAATAACAGCTTGCGCCTAGCAGAGTTCAGCTTGAGGTCTCCGATCAGACCTGAAAAGCTGCTCCGCGTTCAACGACATCACCATATTGTGCAGATCAGGAGTGAGCTGTTGGCACGTGTCGAGCTGACTGGCCAGTTCGGCACAAGCGGCCGTTTGTGTGAAGGGCCAATCACTCCCGCAAAGAAGCTTTTGCTGGTCAGCGATGGAAAGACTCGACAGCAGCTCGGGCAACGGCGCTCCCGCAAGATCGTGGTAAAGCTTTCGCAATTCCTGTCGTATTGAAGGAGCCTTCTGAGGCACATTCTTATGAAAGAACGGCATCAGCAAGTCGATCCTGCTCGCAAGGATGGGCAAAGCAGCTCCAGCATGTGGAACGACGATACGAATCTCGGGATACCGAACTGTGACTCCTGACAAGATGAGTTGGGCTACGGAACGAGTCGTTTCGAACATGAACTCGAGCATCGGTTCGGGATAGCCTAGTGCTAGCGCACCGCACCCAGGACACGAAGGCGAAGTGGGATGGATGAAAACCACCGCTCTGCGCTCGTTAAGACTCTCGTAGAGTGAGTTCAGGCGCGCATCGCCCAGATACATGCCATCGTAATTGGATTCCAGCACGATTCCGTCCGCCTTCAGAACATCGAGCGCATGCTCAACCTCCATAACCGCACCATGAACGTCAGGCAGCGGCGTCGTAGCGAACCAGCCAAAACGACTTGGGTTTCGCGCCGCAAGATGCGCAGCCTCATCGTTGACGCGCCGAGCCAACTTCCCCGCCGCTGGTAGATCGCCGAAGTAGACACCGGGAGACGAAATAGAAAGTATCGCTTTTCGAATGCGGAGCTGGTCCATTGTCCTTAGCGCGAGGTCCTCGCTCCATTCCGGGATCGCCGGCATGCCATCCGGCTTGGACTTGCCCGCAGCCAGAAGCGCGTCCCGGTAGAAGTTCGGTAGGGAGTGAGCGTGCACGTCGATACGATCCATGGCTCTCCCCGGGCAGTGGTTTAGAAAAGGTGTTCGATCTTCATCGGAAGGAAGAGCAGGCGTTTGCCCGTCGCGTGATAAATGGCATTCGAGATGGCTGCAGGGACACCAATGATGCCGATTTCGCCCATGCCCTTGGCTCCGACCGGGTGGCCACGACTGTCGTCTTCTCGAATGAGGATGGTCTCAATATCGGGTATATCGGCGTTAGTGGGAACCAGGGCTTCTCCAAGATTGCCGTTCATCCAGAGTCCCGTTCGTTCGTCGATCATGCTCTCTTCCAACAGCGCCTGACCGAGTCCCCAAACCATGCTCCCCATCAATTGACTGCGCACCATGAGCGGATTCAGAATCGTGCCGCCCGCGAAGGCGCCCACCATCCGATCAACACGCATGTGCCGCGTCTCCGGATCTACTTTCACCTTGACGAACTGCGCTCCAAAGACCGCGCGGCCGTATTTGCTGTGGCCCATGGTGCGGCCCGTCACAGTTTCCACCTCGACAGGTTCGGCAAGCCGGCCCATTGCAACCGACACAGATTCACGTGCACCGCTTCGCGCTACGATGCTGCCGTCTTTGATAAAGAGCTGATCAACATCCTCCCCGTGTAGCGAAGAAGAGTCGTCCTTGGCCACCAGCTCATAAAGCTTCTGCAGTGCGAGATCGCAGGCCTCAACGATAGAGGCAGCATTCGTAAGTGCCCCCATGGAACCCGCGTTCATAGACCCGTAGGGCAGAGCGGTGTCGCCCCACCGGAGATGCACCTGTGCGATCGGTAGACCAAGTCGCTCCGCAGCAACCTGTGTCATAGAGGTGATGCCGCCTTGGCCCATCTCGTGCAGGGCCGACGACACTTCCGCATGGCCGTCCGGGCGCAGTACCACCCGAGCGACTGCGGGCATCTGGCGCGTGGGATAGATCGCGGTAGCCATGCCATAACCCACCAGGCAGCGGTCTTCCCGCATGGAGCCAGTCTTCGGATCGCGGTCATGCCAACCGATGCGTTTGGCACCTGCTGCATAACACGCACGCAGTGATTTGCTCGACCACTCGTGGCCCGTGCTGGGATCCACCTCAGCATAGTTCCGCAGGCGGATCTCCAGCGGGTCAAGGCCAGTTTTCTCGGCGAGCAGATCGATCGCGACCTCCACCGCAAACTGGCCGAAACCTGAGCCGGGACCGCGCATCCAGCCCGGAGCATTGGTATCCAAGCGTCCTGCTTTCGAGTTCACCAGGATGTTCTTGCAGGCGTAGACCTTGGTGGTGTTTTCTCCGGCGGGCTCTATAAACGAACCTCCGGCGCCTTGCGCCATGGTCGACTCCTGAAGGATCGCTTCCAGTTTCCCGTCCACACTTGCACCCATGCGGATCCGGTGTTGACTTTGTCCGCGGAAGGGCATCAGGCTGAACGTCTGTTCACGTGTCAACACAAGCTTGACGGGACGTGCCGTCAGCTTCGCCGCCATAGCCGCGAGCAGCAAATGAACATTCGCCTGTTTGCTTCCAAAGGCCCCTCCCGCAAGCGGCGTGATCACCCGGATCTTATTGTCGAACTGAATGCCACCGAGGACTTCGGCGATGATGCGGGGCAAGCGCTCCTTGATTCCGAACCCGAACGCCTGTCCAAGGATCATGGCGTCGCCATAACAAAACTGGCTGGGCATGAAAACGGTGAGCCCGCCATCGTCTTGCCACGCAGCGACGATTCCACCCGGTTCCATGGCGTTGTGGTGGTGGGGTGAGGTCTCGACGGTAATATCGACGCGATGGGTTGACAGCGCAAAGATGTGCTCTGGGTCCCCAAGCTGCACGTGGCCCTTGTCGCCTGCTCCCACTTTGGCAGCATCGGCGATGCGATCCGCTCCTTGGTCCAGCGTGAACGCAGACTTGTTGGTTGGAGAGGAATATCGAACACGGAGCAGCAATGCGGCTGCACGGGCGTTCTCTAAAGAATCTGCGACCACGACCGCAATAGCTTGCCCGGCATAATGGAGAGTGCCATCCTGCATCGGCAGAAGAATTCCAATTTCCGTGCCGTTTGGTGAAAGTACCTCCTTCAAGCGAGGTGAGTTCTCGTGAGTCATTACAACGCGTACGCCCTGACTGCGAAGCACATCGGCAGCATCGAATCCCATGATCGTTCCGGAGGCCTGACTGCTGGTGACGACCACGGCGTTGTCACAGTCGGTGGGAAGCTGGGAAGTGTAAAAGTCACCGACAAAGCGTGCCTCGCCTCGCACCTTATCCTTGCCTTCGACACGCCTCGGCGCCGTGCATATCGCTCCCGCGTCGATCTCATCTCCTGTCGTTCCGGCCAAGCTTCCCTCCTTCAAACAATGTCTTTCTCTGCTGGAGATTGTGGTGTAGCCGCCGCGGCCTGAGCGCATGCGCGGATGATCACTTTCCGGGCGAGCTCGATTTTGAAGTCGTTCCCGCCTTGACCGATGGCACCATTAAGGAGCGCATCTGCAAAAGCTCGGAAGGTATCCTCTTCAGCAGCGCGGCGGGTCAAGAGCGACTCTGCCGAAGGCACGCGCCAGGGCTTGTGAGCGACGCCTCCGAGGGCGACTCGGGCTAGTTTAATTACACCACCTTCCATCTGCATGACCACCGCCGCCGACACTAAAGCGAAGGCGTACGATTGGCGATCGCGTAGCTTCAGATAGGTGTAATGCCGGGGAAACGTCTCCGCAGGGAGATCGATGGACGTAATCAGTTCTCCTTGCTTGAGTGTGTTGTCACGCCATGGTTCCTCTCCTGGGAGGCGGTGGTAATCCAGAATCGGAATGGTTCGCACACCGTGGGAATCTCGAACCTGTACCTCCGTATCCAAGACCGCGAGCGCCACACACATATCGGAAGGATGCGTTGCGATGCAGGCAGGGCTGGTTCCCAGAATGCCGTGAACCCGTGTAACGCCGCCGATAGCTCCGCAACCAGAACCTGGCTCCCGCTTATTACACGGTGTCATTGTGTTGTAGAAGTAGTAGCACCGCGTCCGCTGGTTAAGATTGCCGCCGTTCGTGGCAACATTGCGCAATTGTGCGCTTGCTCCCGATAAGAGAGCATTTGCGAGTACAGGGTAACGGACTCGGACGCGAGAATCGTACGCTGTGACGGCATTGCTGGCGAGAGCGTCCAGTCGCAAGCCACCTTCGGGAAGCTCCGCAAGCTCATGAAGGTCTAGGCGATTAATGTCGACCAGCTTTTCAGGGCGGGCCACGTCATACTTCATCAGATCGACGAGGTTTGTCCCACCGGCAATCAGCTACGTTCCTGGTGCACCTTGGCTAACGGCGTCATCAAGGTTCGTGGCCCGAACAAATTCAAAGGCCCTCATGCGTGCTTACCGCTCTTTAGAACCACAAGCACCGCATCGGTGATGTGCGGATAGGCTCCGCAGCGACAAAGATTGCCGCTCATCAATTCGCGCACCTCTGCGCGAGTTTGCGCCTGCCCTTCATTGATCAGCCCCTGTGCGGAACAGATCTGACCCGGGGTACAGTAGCCACACTGATACGCGTCATGTTCGTAGAAAGCTGCTTGAAGCGGATGTAGCTCCTCTCCGGAGCCGAACCCCTCGATCGTCGTGATGCTAGCGCTCTCGCGTAAGACAGCGAGAATGAGACAGCTGTTGACGCGAACACCGTCGATCAGAACCGTGCAGGCGCCACATTGTCCATGGTCACAACCCTTCTTGGTGCCGCTCAGGTGCAGTTGCTCCCGCAGCAGATCCAAAAGCGTAAGCCTAGGTTCGACGTCAAGGGCATACGGTTGTCCATTGATAATCACTTGGAAGAGGTATTGTTACCAGACCCATGTGCGCGCTCTCTAAAATATCGGTTTGGTCGCGCACCGAAGCGTTGGATGGCATATCGGGCCGAGAGGTCTGGCCCCAGTTGCCCCGTCCTAATCAGCGGCGATGTGCAGACCAGCGACCATCAGAGTACATCTCGCCTTGCGGAGTTGGACAGTCCACAAATTGCTTTATGCAGAGCCTTTATTGCTCACCTTGTGGAGGACGGCTTCAGTGATGCGCTTCGGCTTCGATAAGCGGAGGGGCTGAGTGAGTACGCCCTCCTGAATGCCTGGGCGAAACGTCCTGGATGAGGGTAGCCGCACTGGTGCGCAACACTCGCTACATCGAGGTCCGTCGATCTGAGAATTACCGCTGCACGTTCCAATCTGAGTTGGACGAGGTACTCGTGGGGAGCAAGTCCTACCTTTCGCTTGAAGAGGCGGCCAAAGTGAAAGCGGCTGATGCCTGCTTCCTTCGCGAGCTCATCGAGTGTGATCGCTTCCGTCGCGTGGTGCTGCATGAACTCGAGAACACGCCTGAGACGTCTGTCTGTGAGTGCATCTCCGATGTCCCGCGAAGCGTTTGCTTGCAGCAAACGAGCATCCTGCAGAAGCAGATGTGTTGCCAGCATGCGCGCGGTCGCTTCGCCATAGAGATCGGGTGCGCCAAGCCTTACGCCTTCAGAGAGCGCTCGTGTGGCTTCGTAGGTGAAAGGGTCACTCATGCTGAGGTAGTCCACCGGAGCCACAGTAAACGAGGCGCCGGCTCGGCGGTATTCATCGCCTACCTCCAGGAGGAACTGCTGAGGCAAATAGAGGTGAAGCGTCGTGATGGACTTCTCGATAGAACGCCACCGGAGTTGGCACACGTTGTGCGGCGCAGTTGCACCGCCCCGACCGGGGGCATAGTGAGCCGACTTCCAGGCACCCCTGCAAAATGCTTCAATGTCGTACTGCCCTGCGGACGTAAGCACGATCACCTGATCCGCCGTCGGCACAGTCGTAAACTCTTCCACTGTTCCGGGCTGTTCCCAGACCTCCAACAGCAGGGAGTGCCACGAAAGGTCCTCGCTCGAAAGAAGCTTGCGGCCGGGTTGAACAGCACTGTTGCTCAGGCTGCCGGGGGAGTAGCTAAACGAATTCTGATCTGCCGTCATACGTCACCGCAATATATGGACTAATGAAAGCAAGAATCGGACGCAATCATCGGTTGCGAATGACATCGTAGCTTGCAGGGATTATTCATACGACTGAAGAAAGCGGTGCTGCATGCCATTTGCAAACTATAAACTCCCCCAAGGCTCCCTTACACCACAACAGAAGGAGATGATCGTCCATAAGACGACCGACATCTTGGCATCGATCTACGGGGACAAAGCGCGTCCGCACACGATGGTGCTGATCGACGAGGTGCCAGACGGCGGCTGGGGCTTCGCCGATGAGGTGCTGACCCTGGAGAAGATGAAGGCGGCCGGGTAAGGGTGCACGGGTGATACCGCCCGCACGCTGACGGCGTGGAGTCGCCCAAGTCTTCCGCTAGGCAGGGCCACGCCGTCTCCCAGTCTTCTGACGGCGAGCATTTCCCGAAAATCTCTGGATCATGTACTTGTGGATGCTGGATCCCAGCAGGCCGGGAAAGCGCGCATCGACCTCCGACCACGGAGAACGATTCAGAACCCCGACGCCGCGATGCTCACTAGAGATCAGGCCCGCTTCGCGTAGAACTCGGATGTGTTGAGAGAGGGTTGATTTTGGAATCGGCCTGTCCAGCACCTCCTGAAAGGTGGAGCAGTTCGAAGCACATTCTTGTGCAGCGATCTCCGCGTAAATGGCAATGCGTACGAGATCGATGAAGGCGGTTGAACCGGCTTCAATCACAATGGTGTTCTGGCTTCTCGTGATTGCCTGCCAAAACGGCACCGGCGAATCTTAGCCCAGCAGGTGACACCGTAGGAATATGCGACACACAAGGCCGGAGAGCCGATCGATTTACTTGAAGGCTGCCAGCAACAGGTCCACCTGTAAATCGATAAGCTTTTCCATGTGTTCACGACTTCTCGCGAGTTCCTTCACGCCGCGGAGAGAAAAGACGGCAGCAGCAGCCAATTCCTTGGGCGAAACTTGCAGCTTGGATTGCCTCACCGCGTCTTCAATCAAGTCACCGAGGTACACAGCAAGTGAGTCATACATCCGCTGAACCGCTTCATACTTCATGTTGAAGGCATCTGCAGCGTCTGGGCTGGCGGTCAAGAGGTCGTATCCCGTTCCGGTCCAATACTGTAGGCAGAAGCGTAGGCGCTGCTCGACTGTCTGGAGCCCAGGGAGCCGCGCTTCGTAAATGCGAAGAGTCTCCTGCCAAAGGTCCTCGATCACCGCTGCAAACAATTCGTCCTTACCTGAAAACAGCAGGTAAAGGGCGGGACGCGAGATCCCGGCTGCTCGAGCCAAATCGTTCATCGTAGTCCGTGAAAAGCCATAACGGAGAAATATGGCGCGACTTGCCTGCGCGATCGAAGATCGGCGACTTTCCGCTCTTTCAAACGCTGATCGACTGGGCACCTCTTCATGATATGCAGTGGGCCTGCGCGGAAGCACAGACATTCTGACAGCAGAATGGAACAGTCTCTTCAAGCTGTACAAAATAACGTAAGATGTCATAAAGTAGGCTTCTGGTCAGACGGAACCCTGGACGCGGTTCCTACCCCAAGGAGTGCAGCGCGATGCATTGGAAACATCAGCAAGTCGACGTTGGATCGTTGAGTTTACATGTCGTCGAACTGGGTGAGGGAAGACCTGTGCTCTTCTGCCATGGCTTCCCGGACTTGTGGATTGGTTGGCGCCGTCAGATGGAGGCAGTTGCCGCGCAGGGATACCGGGCGATTGCGATGGACATGCGAGGCTACGGGCGAAGTGCAGCGGCAGAGGACCCGCATGGCTATACGGCTTTCCATACTGTAGGCGATCTGATCAAGCTGCTCAGTGTTCTGCAGATCGATCGGACCGCGATCGTAGGACACGATTTTGGTGCGACGATCGCCGTACGCGGCCATGATGCGCCCAGACGTTTTCTCGGCGGTCTACTGTCTAAGCGTTCCCTTCTTGCAACCGGGTGACTCTAACTTCCTCGATCAAATGCAAGCCTCCGGTCAGCACTTTTACATGTTCGACATGATGAAGCCGGACGCTGCAAGGGAGTGGTCCGACGCGCAGAGTACCATTCCGAGCTTTTTGTACTGGTCGTCAGGCACACCGCCACCGGATCAGCGTTGGGATCCATTCGATGCGGACCGTGCGATGTACCGACCAGCGCCTGTCAGCATCCCGCCCTGGGCAGACAGTACGGATCTTGCATACGTTGTCAGTGAATTCGAACGTACCGGCTTCGGGCCAGCCCTGAACTACTACACCTCGATCGAACCCTTCTTCCAACTCGCCCGGCCGTTCCGTGGCGCCCTCATTCAGCAGCCAGCTTTCTTCCTGTACGGCGAAGTGGATAGCGTTGCAAAGCTTCGTAAACCTGATGAGGAGGAACTACGTTCCATCGTTCCGGGTCTGAAAGGGTTTATGGCCTTACCAGGCATCGGGCACTGGCCGCAGCAGGAAGCCGCTACCGACGTGAACCAATCCCTCATAGGTTTCCTCGACAGCTGGGCATCAGGTGCATCTCAGCTTGACTCGTCAACCTTGTCGGAGATTGGGAAGGGGCCGAGGTAATTCACTCAGGAAGGGGAGCGAGGAACGATCCCGCGGGACGAGTATCTTGTGGTGCTTCTCAGGCTTAAAGCGCCGCATAAATCTCTGGATGGCGGCTTCAGAACTAAAGATCCAAGTCCGGGTGACTGTGTCGCGCTGCGAGTAGAGCCACTCGGCACAGTCATCAGCAACAGCAAGATTGGCAAGGGCAGTTTCGAGAAGTTTCGAGTCGGAAGTGATGCCGGTCCTCTGCTTCGCGGCTGCAACCAACTCCTCTGGCATCCGGCCCCGCAGGACGAGTGGTGCGCCGACCTTTCAGCAAGCCCTGCTCCGCAGCAAGGGCGAGTGTGCCCTCCATGCTGTCCCGCAAAGCCTCACGCGTGCCGGTTGTCTTCACTTTGCGAGCAGAGCGGGGTAACGGCATGCTGGGTATAGCTGCCGAATGAAGTCCCCATGGCGAACCTCGCTGATGCGTTGCACAAACACCCTGATTGTTGTGCTACAGGCGTCATCGTTCTGCGCCTCCTGCACCATCGGTTGCGCACGCGAGTTCTCCCGTTAGTTCTACTAAGCTGAGTTCTACTAAGCTGAGTGAACTGCGGGCGATGCAAGTGCCCACATTACCGCCATTCTCGTGCTGGTCAGCCACTGTTTCGGGAGTAAAAGGGTCGATCCGCCACGGTCGGCCCCTCGCCCAGTTTGGTAGCATTGTGGTAGCAGATAGCGCCCAGAATGTCGGTTTATACCCATTCAGCCGGTTGCTGACCCTTCTAAAATCATCACCCGGCCACTCTCTCTTCATCTTCACACGGTGGAAGTCGTAGGTTCGAATCCTGCTGTGCCCACCATTGAATCAACAACTTACAGGCGATGCTGAGAGGCGGTGGGCAGCTTTGCATCTTGCCCAAGCTCATGGGGTTAAACTAAGTTCAATTTCCCCTCGGTAAAGGGCTTCGGTTGAGGTCGAGTGTGGATGCACCTAAGCTGCGGAGATGCGTGCAGCGACCCTTTCTCTCAGCTCCAGCATCTTTGGCAGAGAGTAGAACCGGCCTGCTCGCAGGACACCCCATAAGGAATGCAGATTTCGAACACTTTCGAGCGGGTTCGCATCCAGGATGACGAGATCTGCCTGCCTGCCCTCGCTCACGCTGCCTAGGGTATCCTGCCTATCTAGGAATGCAGCGCCGTTGCATGTGGCCATTTCAAGCACCTTGAGCGAGCTCAGACCGACACTCGCCAGCAGATCAAACTCCTGGTGCAGCGACACGCCTGGAACAAGCCAACCGCCTCCTCCGCCAGAGTCTGTCCCAGTCATCATCTTGACGCCTACCTCGGCATGCGTGCGGGTCACGCGCCAGGAAAGCTCGTCGAGCTGCCGCAGTGTATCTCGGAAGGCCGGCGTTAGGCGCTCTTGATACTGCTGAGTGGCCTTCGCCCAGAGATCACGGTTCTCTCTCGACACGTACCGCAGAGCGGGCGATTCCGTATATTCCGGCTTGTCCGCGAACTGCATCGTCCTGTTGCGAATGAGGGTAGGGCACATCCATGTGCCGTTACGCGCAAAGGTTTCCGCCAGATGCCTGCTTTTCTCTTCACTGAAGCTGTCGATCAGCCGCTGTGTCTTTTCCAGGGATTTCGGGTCCATATCAAGGCGCAACAGCATCGGATTCGCGATCAGGTATCGCTCTGCCTCTCCCATACCTTCCATGGAGAGCTTCATTGCCGCAGGTGGCCGAAGCCGAAGCAGGAGTAAGAGGAGAAATTTGAACCTGGAGGTATTGAGCAGAAGCGAGTCCATGGGCCCGAGATGCTCAACGAAGCGCAATCCCGCGTTTGACGACTTAACCATGTCCACACCGGGCGAGATGTGGCCTCCGTAAGGAAGGCCTAGCCGGTTAGCCTCTGCGAGAGACGCAGCGAATACCTTCGGTGTGACGAAGATGCTCTTGATAAAGTCTGCGCCTGCGGTCTTTTGCTTGCGCACCTCAGCAACACCGGCGGGTGGGCTACCGGCGTTTGCCGAGGTGAGAATGTCACCAGGCATCGCGAGCAGTTCCGGGGTGTCGGGTCCGTAGTCGAGTTCCCCTTTGCGCCGCCGCTCGAGCAACACAGGTGTACCAGCCATCTGCCGGACGCCGGTGATGCCGTATGAAAGCATCAGGGACAAGCCGTCCTCAGGGTGAGGATCTTGCATGCAGTGCATATGCATGTCAAGAAAGCCCGGAATGACGAACTTTCCGGACGCCCTTACGACAGCGTCACCGCCCTCGTCACCTGCCGCCCCCGAAGGCGCTATGCGCCGGATTTTGCCGCCGTCTACCCAGATGGATTGCTGAGACGCGAGAGATCCGATCCTCGGATCGACCACCGTAACTCCAGTGAGAACGAGCCGCTGGTCTGCTGTGTGTGTTGCAACAGATGGCTCCATAGATCGATGCTCCTATTCGATGAGGCAGGCTACTTGGGATGAGATTATCGCCATTTTCCGGAGAGAACGTGATCGCGGAAAGTTGTGACAGGACCCACTTGCTTGCGTACTGGCCGATGTGCTGCCGTGCCGCCGAAGTGAGTCCTGTTACGCTAGGATGGTGGATGCGGAATATGTGCCGCGGCCGGATGGAGCTGTCGAGGTTTACCTAAGCGCTAGATGAGTCGTTCTCATACACTGACGAGTTCCGTTCTGGCAGTGATGTTGCTGATGCTCTCGTGTGTGTCAGCGCGATGCCAGGCGCTCTGCGGGTTCAGTGGATTCGGGGCGGTGTGTGTTCACGAGCAGCTTTCGGCACATTCGGACGACGCGAAGGTCATGTCCGGAATGCGGGGCTGTGAAGCAAAGGTCAACGGCCGAGGTAAAGGTGTACTTTGGTCAGCGCATTCGCGGTGTGTCCATCAAGTCTGCCATCGGGACGTCGCGTATCTCCAGAGTGAGAAGCAGCTCAGGGCGACATCGTACAGTCCGCAGATGGAAGGCGTGGTTATCTCTCGTTTTGTGATTGGCGGCGTGCGCGCGCCAACGCCCTTGGCGAGAGGTAGCCTCCCCCCTCCACGCAGTGTTTCTCCCTTACAAATGAGCAGCAGCCTCCGCCTCTAGTCTGGGCCGCGTTCGGGTGTTACTGCCCCTGCCGGAGCATGCCTGCAATTCATCTGATCTGATGAAGGCGTTTGACCGTGCCGGTGGCTCGCGCCAGCCGATTTCACGGAGAAAGCCAATGTCAAGTCGTAGAGAGTTTTTACAGCGCACAACTGCGCTCAGCGCGGGGTTGTTGGCGGGCGATCGCGCCGCGAACGGGTCCGCTCAGCTACCAAGGAGTGCCACGCCGCAGGTGGAGGCCAGAGGGGGATACGGGGGGTCGGCCAGCGGCTCTCTGTCCAAGGTCGATACGAAGTCGGGCCCGTTCAGGCCAGTTCCGGTGATCACAACGGATGTCGGCGATCTGCCGTATGAGATGGACGATGGCGTGAAGGTGTTTCGCTTGACGGCGCACGTCTTTAAGCGACAGATTGCGCCGAACAAGACGATTGACGTGTGGGGCTTCAATGGCTCGTCGCCTGGGCCAACGATCCAGGTGACACAGGGTGACCGCGTTCGGGTGATCTTCAAGAACGAGCTGCCGGAGCCGAGTTCGATGCACTGGCACGGATTTGAGGACCGTATTGGAGATGACGGCATGCCGGGCATCAGCCAGGAGCCGGTCAGGCCAGGCGAAAGCTTCGAGTACAACTTTCACATCAAGCAGGAGGGCACGTTTTTCTATCACTCACACATGGCGATGCAGGAGATGGCGGGAATGCTCGGGGCGTTCATCATGCATCCGCGGCTTCCGTATCGGCCGCACTGCGATAAAGATTTTCTCATCCATCTGCAGGAGTACTACGTGCTTGCGAACGGCACGACGCCGAATACGATGAACATGGAGTTCAACTGGCTGCTGCTGAACGGCAAGGCCGGTCCCGCCACGACGCCGCTGATTGTGAAGCAGGGCGACCGCGTCAGGATTCGTTTCGTAAATCTGGGAATGGACCATCATCCGATGCACGTGCATGGTCACACGTTCTACGTGACTGGCACGGAAGGCGGGCGCATTCCTGATACGGCGTGGTGGCCCGGGAATACCGTACTGGTCGGGGTCGCCCAGGCCCGAGATGTCGAGTTTGTCGCGGATAATCCTGGCGACTGGATGCTGCACTGCCATCTGCCGCACCACATGATGAACCAGATGGCGCCGCAGGTTGGCCCGATGACACGCGCGGCGGGTTCAGCGGGAGGTCCGGGATCTCGTGGGGGAGATAGCCGCGGTCGCACCCTGCAGTCGGGGCATGCAATGGACAGCATGTCCGCCGGCACGATGCAGAGTATGCCTGGCATGCAGATGAACGGTGATTCCCAATCGAATGGCGATCCGGATCGTGCTGTCCCCTCCGTCGCGCTGGCTGCAGGCGAGCAGGCCACAGCCGGAGACGGCGGGCTTGCAGATACGCAGATGGATCCGGGAATGATGGGCACCATGGAGCTGCAGCAGAGCCGCAAGCCGCAGATGAGCACTCTTCAACGGCGCAATCTGAACGCGTTCGACATGGGGCAGGACAGCATGGAGGAGCAGCAGGCGGAGATCTCGCGCAAGGCGAACGACGTCCCGAACTTCCCACAGGACGCCTACATGGAGGGGCCAATGATGACCATGGACAAGCTGGTCGACAAACCGGAGAACCTTGGCCTTCGTCCGAACTGGAGTCGCTTTATGCAGGGAATGATGACGTTTGTTCGCGTTCTGCCTCCGGAGCAGTACGAGGTGGTTGTTGCAGCGATGCGCGACGCGAATCGACCGCACGATCCGTACGTGTCTCTGTTCGCAGGAGCGAGTGCGAGCGAGCGAGGGTAGTCCAGTTCACGTATCCGCTGTCACAAGACAGCGTTGCAGTGAGGTCGCGATAACCGGGAGATTGTGAATGAGACGGAAGAGTATGGCGATGCTGCTGCTTTTCGGAGTATCGCCGATGGTGGCAGCGGCGCAGGCAATCCCCGAAGCGCCCGATTCGGCGACGGGGCAAGCGCACTCGTCGCAGCAGCAGCAGGATGCCGCTTCGAAGAGCAACCGAGCGCTCAAGCAGCCGCAAACGATGACCCATGCCATGGGTGATACGCAGCACGAGACCAGAGCTCCTGCTCCAACGAGCGGCTTTGATTCGGTGCTTGTTCCAACACAAGACATGCAGGAACCAGAGGCGATTGAGCTTCGAACCGGCAAGGATCTGCCTGCGCCTGAGTTGCTCGAGGACGTGGTGAATGAGGAGCCGATGACGCTTGCAGATTTTATTGTGTTGTCGGAGAAGTCGAACCCGACACTTCGCCAGGCGCGAAGCAATGCTGAGCGTTCGCGTCAGCAGGGCCGGCAGGTCGGTCTTCCGCCGGATCCTATCCTTGGCTACTCTGGCGATCATATTCGTGGCGGCAGTTACCACGGCGGTGAGGAAGGAGTGTTTTTTTCGCAGGAGATTGTGCTTGGCCGCAAGCTGGCGCTTCGGCGGGAGATCTTCCGTGCCGAGGGACGATCGAACGACCTTGGGGTCGAGATCCAGCGTGCCCGCGTGCGCAATGATGTCACGAAGGGCTTTTTCGATGCTCTCGCGGCACAAGCATCTGTCGTGATCCAGGATCGGCTCCTGAAGGTCGCGTTGGACGCTGCCACAAATTCGCATGAGCTCATGCGGATTGGGCAGGCAGACGCCAGTGACGTACTGCAGGCGGAGACAGCCGCGGAGCAGGCCAAGATCGACTTCGTGGACGCGCAGCGCCTGTTCCTCTCCGCGTTCAATCAACTTGCAACTGACGCGGGGCAGACGACATTGAACCCTCACCCGGTGAGGGGCTCTCTTGTCGATCCACCTCAGATCGACGCGCACGCTACGCTTGAATCCGCTGTGCAGGAGAGCCCTGCCGTGCGCCAGGCTGAGGCTCAAGTTCGAGTGGAGGAGGCGCGGGCGAAGTCAGCGAAGCGGGAGACGATTCCGGATCTGTATCTGAAGGGGGGCGAGTGGTATGCAGGGGAAGAACTATCCGCAGCACCTGGGAGCAGGACCGGCTGGATGAGCTTCGCCGAGGCCGGGGTCAATGTGCCGCTGTGGAATCGCAATCAGGGGAATGCCCTCGCGTCGAAACTATTGGTAGATCGCGCGCACGATGAAGTTCGCAGGACCGAGCTGTGGACCCGAGAACGAGGGCAATACTTTGTCCAGCAGTACGACCGCTCCCAATTCACGGCGGAAAGGTACCGTACCGAGATGCTGCCGCGCGTCCGCCGTGCGTATCAGCTTGAAGTGATGAAGTACGACCAGATGGCGGAGACATACCCGAAAGTGCTGGCGATGGAGCGCACCCTCTTTGTCTTGCAGCTTGGGTACATCCGAGCTTTGCATGACCAATGGAGTTCCGCGACAGAGCTACAAAACTTTACGCTCGAGGGAGCGCTGGAGCAGCCGATGAGCAGGGGCTCTGACGATACGACTCGCAACCTTCCCTCTGCACTGAGCGGTTCTAACTAACGCAAGGGCGGAGAAGAGCGGGGGCCGGGAGACGGCTGCATCATCTCCATCAGAGTCCGCACCGGCAGGTTAGTCCGTGGGTCGGAGGCATGGTGCCGTCCAAAGCCGGTATGCAATGACCATGCGGGTCGGCTGTCGGTTGTCCCAGCCTGTTGGCAACCCTCTCCTCGAATCGTTCGGAGATGAAGTGCTCCAGACGTTCCGCTTCGTCGTGCAGTTCATCAATGGGATAGCCGAGCACTTCGAACAAGAACGTCTCAATCAGCCTGTGATGACGAACAATCTCCAAGGCCCGCTTTTTCCCTGCCGGCGAGAGTTTCACCCCGTGCCCGCGCTCATAGTGCAGGAAGGGCTTGGGGGCAGCCGCAAGCTTCTGGAGCATGTTGGTGACTGATGCTGGCGCTACCTGCAGGCGTTCGGCCAGCTCCGAACTGCCCACGCGACGATGTTCGTCACCGCTCAAGTTGTAGATCGCCTTGAGGTAGTCGTCGACGGATTCACTGTTCTTGCCAGAGGCTCGGGAGAGGGTCATACACACAAGCGTCCTTGTATTCACCTGCTTATTTAGGCTAACCTAAAAACGATGTAGGTGTGACTAAATGATACCTCGTTTCATATTCGTTGCAGCTTTGGCCTCAAGTCTTTGTCTTCCGGCGACGTGTCAGCAACCGGGGTTGGCCATCCGTGTCGTCGACAGCAGCGGCGCAGCGCTTGCAGGAGCGCGGGTGATTGTCCACTGCGTAGGTGTCCGCGATGTTGTACTTACTTCCGATAGAGCGGGGCAGATTCGGTACGGTGCTGTCCCCGCAGTGTGCTCGGTCGAGGCAATTGCTACGGGTTTCGCTCGAGTGACACGGCCGTTGAGTGCTGGCCAGGGCGAAGTGGAGATTCGACTTGCACCGGCCTCGTCAACGGAGGTCACGGTATCGGCTGACGAGGTCCCACTCGTGACAGACTCTGCCGCAGCGCAACACACGCTTAGTTCCAAGCAGATTACGGCAGTGCCGGTTTTCAATGCATCTACCGGCTTTACCGACATTCTCACACGCACCACGCCGGGCGTGGCAGCCGACGCCAACGGCTTCGCCCATCCACTGGGAGAGCACGCCGACACCTCGATCTCGCTCGACGGCCAGCCGATCACGGATCAGCAGGCCAAGGTCTTCTCCAACCAGATTGATCCCAACATTATTGAAAGCCTCACCGCGACGACGGGTGCGCCTCCGGCTGAGTTTGGAGACAAGACCAGCCTTGTCGTAGCGGTCACGACGAAGTCGGGAATCGGCCGAAAGCCTTTCGGCTCCTTTTCTTCGGACTACGGGAGCTTCGGCACGTGGTCTGAGGATCTCGCAGGAGGCACGGGAGGGAGGCACTGGGGCGAGTTCCTTGCTGTAAACGCGAACGGCTCAGGACGATACCTCGATAGCCCGGAGTTTCGCCCGTTGCACGACCACGGCAACGGCGAGAGTGCCTTCAATCGCCTTGACTGGCAGCCTGACGGCGTCGATGTTCTACACCTGGATCTTTGGCTTGGCCGCTCGTGGTTCCAAACACCGAACAGTTACGACAGTGCCACTGCTGGGCAGGATGAGCGCAGCCAAATCCGAAATGCGAACGTCGCAGTGGGGTGGAGCCATATCTTCACGCCCTCTTTTCTGACGACGTTTACGCCGTTCTACCGTCACGATGAAGCCCAGTACGTCCCGTCCGCGAACCCTCTCTCCGATGCGACCGCGACGTTGCAGCAGAACCGCACGCTGACCAACGCTGGTTTTCGGTTGGAAGGCGAATATGGGAACAGAAGAGATACAGCCAAGATTGGCAGCACCTACTGGCACACGCTCCTGCACGAGCGATTCGCTGTGGGCTTAACTGACCCGCTCTACAACGCAGTCTGCGTGGATGGGACGGGCGCGTTGGTTGCGGCTCCCGGCGTACTGAGATCGGCAGACTGCCTGGGACTAGGCTACGCCCCGAATCCCAATTTTCTGCCCACTCTTTTGCCCTATGACCTGAGTCGTGGCGGCGCTCTCTTTCACTTCAATCAGACTGCGGACGTCGCGGAGGCAGCCTTCTACGCCCAGGATGACCTCAAGTTCGGCGACTGGTTGCTGAGTCCCGGCCTCCGCTATGACATCTATGACGGACTCAGCCGCGGTCGGCAGGTGGAGCCGCGCTTCGGGCTGAGCTGGCGGACGCTCAAGACGCACACCTTGTTGCGGGGTTCCTACGCGCGTCTTTATGAGACGCCCTATGACGAAAACCTGATCTTCGCAAACGAGAGTTCGGTCAGCAGCGCGGGCACAAACCCCTTCGCCAGCTACCGCTCCGAACCGGTGCGTCCGGGCACCCGCAATCAATTCAACACCGGCTTCGAGCAGGCGTTCGGCAGACACCTGAGCTTGAGCGCCGATTACTACTGGAAGTTCACGCACAACGATTTCGACTTCGACACGCTATTCAACACACCCATCACCTTCAGCGTGGCCTGGCGCAAGTCGAAGATCGACGGCCTTGCACTCTCAGTGAATCTGCACGATTTCCATGGCATTACCGCCTACAGTGTGATGGGGCATGTCCGCGACCGCTTTTTCACGCCGGAGGTCGGCGGCCTCATCTTCAACAGTGTTCCTTCCAGCTCGGTATTTCGCATCGACCATGGCGAGGAGTTCGAGCAGACAACCGACGTCCGGTACGTGCTGCCGCCGCATCTTCTCGGTGCACATCGCCCGTTTGTCTCGGGAACTTGGCGGTACAACAGCGGCTTGGCATTGCCTGATACTGTGCCCACATATTTTGACGCGCTCAGGTTGACAGCCGATCAGCAGGCGCAGATGGGCCTGCACTGTGGAGGTGAGTATGCCACTCCCACGCGAGCCATTCAACAGTGCAGCGAGGCGACCTTTGGCGCCACGCGGGTTCGGATCCCGGCGTATGGAACCGAGAATGACGACAAGAACCCGGTCCGCGTCACGTCGCGGACCCTCTTTGACTTCGCCACCGGTGACGACCACCTGCTTCATATCGAGAACGGGACGGTCGGAATCTATGCCGGCGTTCTGAATGTCACCAACAAGACTGCTCTCTACGACTTTCTGTCCACCTTCAGTGGCACGCATTGTGTGCCACCTCGCAGCTTCCAGGCAAGGCTAAGTCTTGCATTCTGAAGGACAAGATGCCTTTCGCTGCACGGTGAGCGTCGGGAGGCAGCCGGCAAGCACGGCCGCACCCGTAGCATTCGTTCCGGCACCTATCCGTCCTTGCTGGACGACTCCGGAGCACCCATGGGAGTGCAGCAGAGGCTCATGCGGCACGCCCAACTCTCGACCATGAGGAACGTCTAAGGCAACGCGCGTATGGAGCAAAGCTGGGAGACCAATACGGCTGTTGTAGACAAGCTTTGGAGGAAGGCATACTTCCACGCAAAGACCTTCTAAGGTCAACCCAACCCAGCGGAGCGGACGTCGCTGCTCGTACACCGGGTTGGTGTTCCTGCTAAGTGGTTGCGGGGGCAGGATTTGAACCTGCGACCTTTGGGTTATGAGCCCAACGAGCTACCGGGCTGCTCCACCCCGCAAACCGATTCTAACGTCTGTGTAATGTTGGGGTCAATGGGATGGCGGGCATTCACTCCTCCGAAGGGAAGTGCAAGGGGGTATCTTTTAGGGGTGTCCGGCGGAACTTTGTTGTGGTTCAGGGGTCTTACCATACGCATCTGTTAAGGGTGGGAAGCATGGGTGTGGGAGAGTGGAGGGCAGAGGTGCAAAACCACGGAAGGATGGACGTTCGGCGGTGGAGCGGAGCTTTGACGGGCGCTTTGCTATGGACTGGAGCGTACGGAATTGGGGCACAGCGGGTGAAGCCGACCGCCGTGCCGGATGCGCAGGTTGAGTCGAATGTACTCAAGGCTCTCGGCGAGAATTCAACCCTGAAGGCTCAGCCGATCAGCTCCTCCTCGGTCTATGGGGTTGTGACCCTGAGCGGGAATGTGCCGGATGAGGCGACCCGGGTTCTGGCTGAGGATGTAGTGTCGCGAACGCAGGGTGTGACCAAGGTTGTGGATGAGTTGACACTGGGGGCCTCGCCTAGGACTGCAACGGCCCAGGCAGCGGCAAATTCGCAAGCACAGGCCGATCCAGGGGGTGAGCCGCAGTTGCAATCTGACGGGACCTATGCCCCTGCGGCCGAGGCCCAAGCGCCGCCGAGTGCAGTGGGGGAGGGTCAGGGCGTGACCGCCCCCCGGAGCGCAGGGGCAAGCTACCCGCCGCCGCAACCAGGCGCAACGCAGACGATGCCACCCTACGATGGGGCGCAGGCGGGAGATCAGCAGCAGTATCCCGCAGCCTCGCCCTACGGGGCGTCCAGGTCTTATGGATCGCAGGGCCCCTACACCCAGCAGCCTGCTTACGGGCAGCAAGGCCCCTATGGACCCCCGACCCAGATGCCGCCGTACGAGGCGCCGACGCGGGGGCAGTATGCGCCTGGGTACCCGCAGGCCCCCCAGCAGAGACCGCAGCAGCCGGCCGGCGCGCGCGTCACTGTTCCAGGCGGAGCCAAGCTTGCCCTGCGGGTCAATGGCGGCCTGGACAGCAGGCACACGCCGCCGGGAACGGTCTTCAGCGGCACCGTGGTGCAGGATGTAATCGACGGGGGCTACGTCGCGATCCCCCGTGGAGCGACGGTGCAGGGCATGGTCGTCGAGGCGAGCACCGCCGGCGTTCTGCGTGGACATGCCGAACTCGGCCTGCAGCTGACCGGGCTGACGCTTGGCGGCGCCGTGTATCCCCTTAGCTCAAACGTCTGGTCGCGCAGCGGTGGCGACAAGGCCAATCGAACGGTAGGCAGCGCCATCGGTCTCGGTGCACTCGGCGCGATCGTGGGCGGTGTGGCCGGCGGCGGGGCGGGCGCGGCGATCGGGGCGGGCGTAGGCGCAGGTGCGGGTGTGGGGGTCTCGGCAGCCTCGGGCAGCGGCGAGGTGATTGTGCCACCGGAGTCGGTACTCAGCTTTCAGTTGCAAGCGCCGCTGGAGGTGGTGACGGTCTCGCAGGCGGAGATGAACCGGTTGGCGTACAACGTCGCGGGCGGGGGATACGGCTCGCCCCGGCTGGTCCGAAGATACCCGGGCTACGGCCCCTATGGTCCTTACGGCTCCTACGGTCCTTACGGCCCCGTACTCTACGCCTATCCCCGCTATGCGTATCCCCGCCCCTACCGAGCCTATCCCTACTGAGGCGGCTTGGCGCGCTGGCAGTGTGGCTCCCTGAGCTATACTGCCCTTGCCCGCTTCCCGCGCACTTTGGGAGCAACGTCTTCGCGCGAGCAAGAAGGGCGACTATCTTCTGAGAGACCCACGGCCTCCATTCCGGACGCGGTCTTGGCGAAAGCCCACTGAGAACCAATGATTCGCTTTTTGCAACAGAACAACAGCACCATGAAGTTCCTGTTTGGCGTGATCATTGTGGCGGCCCTCGGCACCATGGCCATCACGCTGATCCCCGGCATCTTCGACAATGCCGGCGCGAGTGGGTCGGACCTCTACGCGACCGTGCATAACCCGGGGTGGATGGGCCGTTTTGAGAGTGGTTCACCGGTGAAGCTGACCGAGGTGAATCAGCTGGCGGCGCGGCAGCTGCAGCAGCAGAACCTTCCTGAGATGTTGTTGCCGTACATGGCGCAACGCGCCGGGCAGATCCTGGTGCAACGACAGATTCTGAAGAACGAGGCCGATCGCCTGCACCTTCAGGTGAGCGATGACGACCTGCGGCGGGAGCTGGAGCACGGGGCCTTCGCCCAGTACCTGTTTCCCAACGGCTCCTACATCGGCGACGAAGCCTATATCAACTTCGTCAGCACCTATTTCCACACCACGCGCGCCGACTTCGAGTCTCAGGTGAAGAACGACATGGAGCTGAATCGGTTGCAGGCTCTGATTACAGGAGGCATCAACGTCTCCGACAATGCGGTACGCGAGGCGTATCTGCGGCAAGGCACCAAGGTTAACTTCGATTACGCGGTGGTGAGCTCAGAGGACGTGGCGAAGGGAATCAACCCCAGCGAGGCGCAGCTGCAGCAGTTCTTCAGGGAGAATGCCGCCCGGTATGCGACGGCCATTCCGGAGCAGCGGAAGATCGCCTATGTGAGCTTCGACGCGAGCAGCCTGCCGGGCGGTAAGCCGCCGGTCACGGACGCGGCGATCCAGGGATATTACAACGCGCACCGGGCGCAGTACGCGGTGAAGGACCAGAGCAAGGTACGTCATATCCTGATCGCCGTGCCGCGCGGCGCGGACGCAAAGACGGATGCAGCGGCCAAGAGCAAGGCTGAGGACGTCTTGAAGCAGGTGAAGGCCGGCGGAAACTTCGCCGAGTTGGCTCAGAAGTACTCCGATGATCCAGGCAGCAAGGCGCAGGGTGGCGAGCTCGGCTGGTTGAACCCCGGGCAGACGGTGCCGGAGTTTGACAAGGCGGCCTTCAGCCTGCAGCCGGGGCAGACGTCGGGGCTCGTGAAGACGCAGTTTGGGTATCACATTCTTCAGGTAGAGGACCGCAAGGCCGCGCATGAGAAGCCGCTCAGCGAGGTGCGCGCGGAGATCGTGCCCGTTTTGGAGCAGCAGCAGGTAGGCGCAGCGGAGCAGAGCTTTGCCAACCAGCTGACCGCAGACGCGGCAAAGGGCGGACTGCAGAAGGCGGCGGCAAGCCACGGCCTGCACATGGAGACGACGGACTATGTAAGCAAGGACGGCACGGTGGCTGGCCTCTCCGACGCGTCGGCGCTGCTCGATAAAGCCTTCTCCGCGGCCAAGGGTGCCGCGCCCGAGTCGGTCGCGACGGGGGACGGGTACGCGGTGTTCCAGGTGCTGGACAGCAAGCCGGCACACGCACCGGAGTTCGCGGCCTACCGAGAGCACATCCTGACTGACTACCGCGAGCAGCAGATACCGCAGCTGATGCAGGCGCAGCTGGTGAAGCTGGATGACCGGGCAAAGCAGCTGGGCAGTCTGCAGAAGGCCGCGGCGGAGTTGAATCTCCCGGTCAAGTCCAGTGGTCTGGTGGGGCGGACAGATCAGGTTCCGGATCTCGGCGCGATGAACGGGGCGGGCGCCGTGGCGTTCTCTCTGGCACGGGGTGCGGTCTCTGGGCCCATCAACACGGGCCGGACCGGTGTGGTGTTGGCGATTACGGATAAGCAGCAACCCGGCACGGAAGAGTTGGCGAAGAGCTTTGGACCGATGAAGGAAGAGCTGCTGAACCAGCAGCGCGATGAGATCTTCCGGGTGTACCTCAGCTCGTTGACGGAGCGCTACCAGAAGAGTGGGGCGATACGGTATGCACGGCGGCCGGCTGGAGCGGCTGGTCCGGGTGCACCGCCGACCGGAACTCTCTAGCGACGGGGGCAGCGCGGGGCGCGACCGCGCGCCTCCGCGCCGGTCCGCATCCTACAGTGTCGGAGAGGGTGTTGGGGAAGGTGACGATGGCGGGAGACAGCAAGCGGCAGCGGCGGATGTCTGGCATTCTGTTGCATGTAACTTCACTGCCGTCATACGGCGGTGTGGGTGATTTCGGACCGGAGGCCTACCGGTTCGTGGACTTCCTGGTTGAGGCAAAGCAGTCGTTATGGCAGGTCCTGCCGCTCAACCCAACGGGCTACGGGAGCTCACCCTACTCGGCTGTTTCGGCCTTCGCCGGCAATCCTCTGCTGATCAGCCTGGAGCTGCTGGTGCGGGAGGGATGGCTCACACCGAAGGACATCGAGGATCTGCCGGGACATGAAGGACCGGCGGACTACGCTGCAGCCCACGAGCGCAAGCTGCCTCTGGTTGAGCGCGCCGCAGCAAATTTTCTAGACCATGCCACGCCGGAGCAGAGGGCTGGCTTTCAAAGCTTCTGCAACGACAACGTCTTCTGGTTGCCGGACTACGCGATGTTCAGCACGTTGCGGCGCGAGTTGAAGTACGCCAGCTGGAACACATGGCCGGCCGCTCTGGCGCAACGACAGCACGATGCCCTGACGACTCTGCTTACGGAGAGGAGCAGGGAGCTGGCCGTCGAGCAGGTGGTGCAGTTCTTCTTCGACCAGCAGTGGTGCGCGCTGCGGAGCTACTGCCGGGAGCGAAGGATCACGATTTTGGGCGATCTCGCGATCTTTGTAAGCTACGACAGTGCGGACGTCTGGACGCACCCCGAGCTGTTTGAGCTGGATGACGATCGGCAGCCTACGCGTGTTTCTGGTGTGCCGCCCGACTACTTTTCGGCGACGGGCCAGCGGTGGGGCAATCCGCTCTATAAGTGGGGTCTGCTGCAGGAGCGCGGCTTCGACTGGTGGATCGCGCGCGTGCGCCGGTCACTCGCGCTCTACGACAGCATTCGACTGGATCACTTTCGCGGCTTTGAAGCTTACTGGTCGATCGCCGCGAGTGAAGAGACGGCGATGAATGGCGTGTGGGTGAAGGCGCCGGGGTATGAGTTCTTTAACCGGGTGCGGGAGGTATTTGGCGACACGCCGTTTGTGGCGGAGGATCTCGGGGTCATCACGCCGGAGGTGGACGCCTTGCGGGAGCACTTTGGGATGCCGGGGATGCGGATCCTGCAGTTTGGATTCGCGGACCGGGGCGGGCACCTTTACCTGCCGCACCGGTGCGTGCCCGATACCGTGATCTACACCGGGACACACGACAACAACACGACTCTGGGGTGGTGGCAGCAGGATGCGACGCCATGGGAGAAGCGGGCGGTGGAGGCGTACCTGGGGCCCATCCGGCACGACCACGACGTGGTCTGGGCGATGATCCGGGCGGCGTCCCGGAGCGTGGCCAATCTATGTATCTTTCCCTTGCAAGACGTGCTGCATCTGGGGGCTGAGGCTCGCATGAACCGGCCGTCGGCGGGCGAGGGCAACTGGACCTGGCGGTACAGCCGCGGGGCGCTGCATCCGGACTTTGCCACGCAGCTGGCGGCCATCGCGGAGGTATGCGACCGGGATGACTACGAGGAGATCGAGGGTGTCGACGCGGGTAAGCCCACGCACGAGGCGTCCCTGCGGGTGGAGCTGGGCGCGACCAAGTAGACGCGGGACGGCGACGGCGCGAACGCAGTAGACTTGAGTGGTTGCATGCGAGACCAAATCCTAGGAGTTCCAATGCCTTTGTCCGGCGAAGCGATTCGAACCATGAACTACGTTGACGACATGTCTGTAACGCTGCGCCGTATTCTCTCCGTGCTGCCCGCGCTGACCGAAGAGGAGCGCGAGCGCGTGGCCGAACACATCAAGGCCTCCGACCCGAGCTATGCCTCGGTGGTGCAGGCGATCGAGGCGGGGAAGTAGGGGTGGCCCGGGGCGTGGGTGCGCCTCGGGTGGCGGTGATCGGCGCAGGGGAGGCGGGGCGGTGGTTTGCCCGGCTCTGCCTGCGGCACGGGATGGCGGTGACGCTGGAGGACGTGTTGCCGGCCAAGCTGCGGCGAGCGGCCGAGGAGATAGGCGGCGAGGGGACGCTGCGGCTGGCCGGATCGATCGAGGATGCGGTGCGCGATGCCGAGGTGGCCATCGACTTTGTGCCCGACGAGCTTGAATCGAAGCTGGAGATCTTCTCGCTGCTGGACCGGATGGCGCCACCGGGGACGGCGCTGCTGACGCCGACCGAGGCGCTGAGCATCGCCGACCTGGCCTCGTGCACGTACCGGGGTGAGCGTTGCTTTGGTCTGCGCGGGCTCCGACCGGGGGTGGGGCAGGTGCGCCTGGTGCACCCGGTGGTGGTGGATGCGGAGGCGCTGCGGACCGTGCAGGCGATGCTGGGCCAGATGCGGTTGCGGGCTGAGGTTGGGGTGGACGTGATGGAGTCGGGGCTGACGAGACGGTAGATACCCCCCCTCCCCCTACAATGTTGCGCAAAATATTCAATCGATTGAGGTAGGTCTGGACCATAGAGTTCACAGGACAGCTTCATGTGAGGAGCCAGTGGTGGCCGGGCGAGCCAGGGTTCTGGCGTGTAGTACCCCCACGTTTTCCCTTCGGGGTTCAGGATAGGGGATGGAGCTGGGTCGTCGCGCCAAGATGTGAGAGGCTGTTCTCCGGTGCGCGGATCGGTACCGTTGTTGGAGACAAGAGGCACGGAGGCATGATGGCGATGACGAGGGGTTTGGTTGTGGCGGGACTGTTGAGCGGCCTGGCTGCTGCTCAGAGCGTGGCTCCGCGCGACTCCACGGTGCTGCGAGTGCCGCCGACCGGCTATGGCTGTCCTGTAGGGATTGCCGTGCGGCGTGTCGATGCCGCGCGGCTGTCGAGGGCGGCAGACACGCCGGGACGGGGGGAGGGCCAGCGGCTGCGGATCGCTTTTACCCGGATAGGCACGCCTCGGCTGGTACGCGTGGAGGGAGTGGCGCATGGATATGTGGGCGGAGCGTTGGCTCTGCCGGTGGAGAGCGCCGGCGACGCGTTGGAGACCGAGAGGTTTTGGTTGGGGCGTGACGCTGGAGAGGACGGGCTGCAGCACGCCGCCGTTCAACTCAAGAGGCTGACCGGGGTGAGCTGACTGGAACTGACGAGGATTCAGTACGCGGATGGGATGATGTGGCAGGCCTCCGGTTCACTGCGCTGCGTGGCGGAGCCTAATGGTCTGCTGCTGGTGACGGCGCGTTAGAGACTGGTACGGGAGGAGTTCGTGAGTCTATGCCGCGAGCCCGGAAATTGGGCTTGTCTAAGGACCAGTTCGTCCAGGCCTATTGGTGCATGACGGAACACATAACTTCCGCTAACGGCGTTTATGGGTATCAATCGCTATCCCTGGGCCATAGGCTCTATGCTGGAATCACCTCTTGTGAAGGAAAGATATTGAGACGAACGGGATTCATGCTGCTTGTTGTTGCTCGATCCTTGTTGAGCTTCCTATCGCCTTCTCCAACTGCCTCTGCACAGGACTTCTCCTTACCCTCAAGACAAGCGGATTTCAAAACCTTTGTGCAGGATTTCGAGAACAACTACGCCTATCTGGACCGCGCTGAAAAGCCTTGGTTAACCTGGGACGTTCGCTACGCCGGGGCCGTGCAGCAAGCCGACTCCAAAGAAGCGTTTGGCGCAGTGTTGGCGTCCGCTCTCAGCGAATTGCACGACTTCCATGCTGAGGTCCGATCCCGTGTGGTGGACCGCTGGTTGCCCGTTCCCACCTTTGCAGATATCTGGGCCGAGTTCCAGCCGTCCGGGGCCGTTATCACCGCTGTTCGAGGGGGAAGCGACGCTGAACATGCGGGTATTCACGCAGGGGACCGCATCACGAGCGTAGGTTCTGTTCCATTGGAACAGGCCATTGCAACCCGGCTCACGCCAGCTGTTTCGCAGACAAGTCCGCAGGCACGAGAGTGGGCCTTGCTCTCTGTTGTTACCGGTAAAGCGGATGAGCCAAGAGTGCTGACCCTGGTGAGACCTACGGGTCGTTCATACACGGTGACCTTACCCGTGGAACGGCACTTCGACCGGGCTCCCGGAGAACTCTCATTGGAACGTCTTTCAGGCAATATCGCGGTCATCCGATTCAACAACTCGCTGGGTGAGCAAAAGACCGTCGCTGCCTTCGATAAGGCACTGCTCGAAGCAAGGAACACAGATGGGCTCATCCTGGACCTTCGGGATGTGCCGAGTGGAGGTGACAGCTCGATTGCGCTCGGCATCATGGGTCGTTTCGTGTCCAAGATCCTTCCCTATCAGCGGCATCGCATTCCCAATTACGGGCAGTCCGATGTGGAGCGGAACTGGGTCGAGTTCGTCGCACCAAGAGGCCCATTCACCTACACCGCGCCGGTTGTGGTGCTGGTCAATCATTGGACTGGCAGTATGGGAGAAGGCATGGCCGTGGGTTTCGATGCAATGCAGCGGGCCGTGGTCGTGGGGACGCCCATGGCCCATTTGGCGGGTGCAGTATCAGATGACAAGCTCCCGAAGACAGGGGTCGATGTTGCCTATGCAACGGAGCAGGTCTCCCACGTTGATGGCGTGCCTCGGCAGAACTGGCTACCACCTGTTCTCGTGAAGGAGCCCGTCGGCGGTCAAGCTGGTGACGTTGTTCTCGCGCGTGGCATTGCCGAGTTGACGAAGCATACGTTTTGGCCGAAGAGCAGCTTAGGCAGTTTGCAGCCGCCGCAGTGAGAGTGCCAAGTACCGGCAAGTCGCATTGTCGGAAGTGGTGCAGGGTGCGACGATGAGTGGGTGCGGCTGGGTTACTCGGCTTCGGGGCGCTTGTAGGGTTTTTGCATGAGGGCGCGGGCTTCGTTGACGGCGCCCTGGGTGTTGTCGTTGGTTTGGACGGCGAGGCGGTATTCGTTGACGGCGCGGTCGCGCTGGCCGGTGACGTCGAAGATGCGGCCGAGTTCGATGTGGCTCCAGACCTCGGTCCAGCGTGGGTCGCCGTCGCCGCGGAGAGCGTCGCGGAAGCTGTTGGCGGCGGACTGGTAGTTGCGCTGCATAAAGAAGACCTCGCCGATGCGGTAGGCGGCGAGTGACGAGGTGCGATTGGCGTCGAGGGCTTTCTGGTACTCCTGCAGGGCGGCGATGAGATCGCCCTGGGCGACCTGCTGCTGGCCGCGGAGGACGGCGACCTTGACGGCGAGGTCGGGTGTGCTCTTGAGCAGCCAGTTGTTGGGGTCGATGGTGATCTTGCGCGGTCGGCCGAAGGTTTCGACGGAGTAGGGCGAGTCCTGGCCGGAGACGTCGACGCGGCGGTCTTCGGTCTTGCCGTCGGTGTCGATCTGGAGTTCGACGGGCATGCGGAAGAGGTCGAGGTCCTGGTCGATGGCGCCGGAGGTGCGGAAGCCTTTGTTGTTGCCGAGGCGATAGACGGTGTACTTGTCGTTGAAGGCGGGAGCGCCGGTGCCGTCGACCCACTGGGCGAAGAAGGGTGTGAGCTCGAGTTGGGACTGGGCGCCGGCGATCTTTTCGACATCGGCGGAGCGGATGCCCTTGTCGGCGAACTGGGTGAGGAGGGCGCGGAGGAACTTGTTGAAGATGTCGTCGCCCATCTCCCAGCGGAGCATGTGGAAGACCATGGCGCCTTTTTCGAGGGTCATGGACTGGAACTGGGGGGAGAAGGGATCGAGGCGGCCCATGGTGGAGAGGGGCTCTGTGTCGTAGGCGAGGGCGCCGGCGGAGATGTCGGAGATGGCGGATTGGAAGGCGGTTTTGCCGGAGCTGTCCTCGAGGTAGAGCAGTTCGGCGTAGCGGCTCATGCCGTTGGTGATCCAGGCGTCGTTGAGGGTGGCGGGGGAGACGAGCGAACCCCACCACTGGTGGGCGAGGGTGTTGGCGAGCAGGCGCTGGGAGACGTGGTCGGAGATGCGTCGGCCGGCGATGGCGGCGATCTCGGGCGCCCAGGCGGCGGAGATGGAGTCGTCGGGGAGCTCGACGATGTTGAGGCGGCCGGAGTCGGGCTGGCCGAAGGCGGTGGAGAAGAACTCGAACTCCTTGGCGGCGGTTTGGGCGAAGGCGGGGGCGTCGGCTTTGTGCTTGTCGGTGGCGTAGACGGAGATGTTGGGCGCGCCGGGAGCCTGGATGGGGTCGGCGAAGCGGCCGGCGATGACGGTGCCGGGGAAGCCGGGCTTGGCCCAGTTGAAGGTGTACTCGCTGCGGTTGCCGGGCAGGCTTTTGACGGCGGCGACGCCGGAGCCTGAGCCGACGACGCGCTCGTCGGAGGGGACGCGGATGTGCATCTCGGCGGTGAAGCGGTCGGTGAAGAGGCCGACCATGGGGAACCAGCGACCGGGGTAGAGGAGGATGGAGATGGGGTCTTCGACGCTGGCGAGCTTGAGGCCTTCGACGGGGGAGGTGTCGGCGCCCTTGAGGGTGCCGGTGTAGGCGAAGGTGAAGGTGGTGGTGGTGCCCTTTGGGATGGGGTTGGCGAGGGCGACGCGAAGGCTGGAGGCGGCGGGGCGGTCGCTCTGGAGCGGGTGGTGCTGGGCGTCGGTGAGGGAGGTGACCTGGAGGCCGCTGTTGAGCTCGAAGGTTGCGGTGGAGAGGTCGTCGAGGGCGGTGACGCCGACGACGGCGGTGGCGGTGAGCTTGTTGGCGGCGGGGTCGAGGTCGGCGGTGATGACGTAGGAGTTGACCTGGAGCGGGACGCGGGCGGGGGCGGCGAAGGCGGTGAGCGAGACGCTGCAGGTAAACAGGGCGGCGAAGAGTCCCCGAAGGGTGGAAGGCATGCGCACAGATCCTTGGGGCAGGGGTCGCCTGCCGACATTGGTTAGACGCTGGGGGAGGCAGATCGGACTTGCCCGGAGGGCGGGTGGGTCAGCAGATCGGCGACGACTTGGGCGACCTTTGCGGTGCCGTGGATGGGGGTTGCGGCGAGGAGGGAGTTGCGGACGGCGGCGAGGGCGGCGATCTGGGCGGCGCGGGCGGGGGTGTCTTGGGCGAGGGGGAGGAGGGTTTCGGCGAGGCCCGCGGCGGTGAAGTCCTGGTTGAGGAGCTCGGGGACGATCCGGCGGCCGGCGAGGAGGTTAACCATGGCGATGGGGAGGGTTTCTGCGGGGTTGGCGGGGGCTGGGAGGCCAATCTCGGGGGGGTAGCGGACGAGGCGGCGGGCGAGGGCGAAGGTGAGGGGGCTGACGCGGTAGACGACGGCGAACGGGGTGCCGAGGACGGCGGCGAGGACGGTGGCGGTGCCGCTGGCGACGGCGGCGAGGCGGGCGTGGTGGAGGGCTTCGGCGGCGTCGGGGAGGAGGGTGACGGGGGTGGCGCCGCAGAGGGCTTGGACGGCGGCGGGGTCGAGGCCGGTGGCGACGGGGAGGAGGATTTGGGGCGGGCGGGGCAGGCGTGGGGCGAGCAGGGTGGCGGCGCGAAGCATCTCGGGGAGGTTGGCGGTGAGCTCGCGGAGGCGGCTGCCGGGGAGGAGGGCGATCCAGTCGGCTGCGGGGTCGAGCGTGTGCTGGAGGGCGAAGTCGTTGCGATTGAGAAAGTTGCGGGGCTGGTGAGCGAGGGGGTGGCCGACGAACTCGGCGGCGACGCCGCGAGCGCGGTAGAAGCGCTCCTCGAAGGGGAAGAGGACGAGCATGCGGTCGACGCGGGTCTGGACCCAGCGGAGGCGGCGACGCTTCCAGGCCCAGAGCTGAGGGCTGGCGAACCAGACGACAGGGACGCCGAGACGGCGGAGGTGCCGGGCGAGGCGGAAGTTGACGTCGGGGAAGTCGATGAGGATGGCGACGGCGGGCGGGGAGCGGCGGAGGGCGCGGACTAAGCGCTTGTAGGAGAGATAGATACGGGGGATGTGGCGAAGGATTTCGGTGATGCCCATGACGGCGACGTCTTCGGCGCGGACGAGGCGGTGCTGGCCGGCGCCTTGCATGGCGAGGCCGCCGAGGCCGAAGAAGGTGGTGTTGGGCAGGAGGCGGCGGAGGGCGGTGATGATTTCGGCGCCGTAGTGGTCGCCGGATGGCTCGCCGGCGGAGAGGAAGATGGGGATTTGGCCTGGATTTGGCGGGATTGGGGCCACCGGGAGAGTGTATCTTGCTGGGGTCGGGGAGGAGGCGGGCGGATGGAGGGGGAGGAGCGGAGGTTTCGGGCAGTGTTGGAGGCGGATGGGACGGAGCTGCGGTGGGTGATCGCGCGGGTGCCGTTCGCGGTGGGGGAGGTATGGAAGGGGATGCGGCGGCTGCGGGTTCGGGGAGCGATGGACGGGGTGGAGTTTCGGACGTCGCTGTTTCCGCTGCGCGATGGGACAGGGCACTTCCTGCTGGTGAACCGCGGGATGCAGCAGGAGGTGGGGGTTGGGCTGGGTGGGGTGGCGGAGTTCGTGCTCCAGCCGGACCGGGAGGAGCGACCGGCGGAGCTGCCGGAGGAGCTGGTGGCGGCGTTCGAGGGGGACCGGGAGTTGGAGGAGTGGACGGAGCGGCTTTCGGAGAGCATGCGCCGGGAGATCGGCAAGTGGATCGCGGGGGTGAAGGGGGAGGGGGCTCGGGGGCGGAGGGCGGCGGCGATGGCGGAGCGGCTGCTGCTGGCGATGGAGGGCGAGCGGGTGACGCCGCCGATCCTGGAGGCGATGTTTGCGCGGGAGCCCAGGGCGCGGCGCGGGTGGGAGGCGATGACCGAGGCCCAGAGGCGCGGGCATCTGCTGGGGATCTTCTACTACCAGACGCCGGAGGCTCGGGAGCGCCGAGCGCGGAAGGCGGTGGATGAGGCGCTGGGGCGGGTTGGGAAGTGAGGGGGAGGGTGGGATTGAGTTTGTTTTGTGACGGCGGAGGGAACGCAATTTTCTTCGGGGAAGGGCGAGGCGATGGCAGATCTCTTCGGGATGACAACCAATAGGGACCAACGGCAACGGCAAGAGGAACGATAGGGTCCTTCGCTTTGCTCAGGATGACGGTGGATTCGAGGGTAGGAGCGGTTTGCTTTGGGGTGGCAACGGGCGACGGCGAAGGCAAAAGCAGGTCCCTTCGGGATGGCAACCAATAGGGGCAACGGCAACGGCAAGCGCGACTGCAGGGGGCTCGTTTAGGTGAGTGGTTCGAGGGACTCAAAGAGGGTGGGGAGAAGTTCGGAGACGGTGGGGTGGATGGGCATGGCGTGGGTGATGACGGTGTAGGGCGCGCCGGCATACATGGTGTAGAGGACGGAGTGGATGACCTCGTCGCAGCCGGTGCCGAGGAAGGTTGCGCCGAGGATCTTCTGGGTGTCGGCGTCTACCAGAGCTTTGAGGAAGCCTTGTGTCTCCCCTTTTTCGACGGCGCGGTTGACCTTGGACATGGGTCGCTTGGCCATGAGGATCTTCTTGCCGGAGCTGCGCGCTTCTGCCTCGGAGAGGCCGACGTGGCCGAGGGGGGGATCGATGTACATGTTCCAGGCGGGGAAGCGGGAGGAGAGGCCGCGTGGCTCGTGGTCGAGCAGGTTGGAGGCGACGATTTCGAAGTCGTTGTAGGCGGCGTGGGTGAAGGGGCTGTGTCCGTTGCACTCGCCCATGGCCCAGATGCCTTCCACGTTGGTTCGGAGCTGGTCGTCGACGGTGATGTAGCCCTTCTTGTCCGCGGCGATGCCGGCCGCGTCGAGACCGAGATCGTCGGTGTTGGGGGTGCGGCCGACGGCGAGCAGGACGTGTGAGCCGAGGACATCCGGGAGGCCCCGAGTGCCGACCAGGACGCCTTCGGCATGGGGCTGGAGATGGATGCACTCGGCGGAGGTTTGGACGTGGATGCCCTCGCCCTCGAGGATCTGCTGGACAGAGGTGGAGACGTCGGTGTCGGACTTGCCGATAAGCCGGTTGGTCTTTTCGATGACGGTGACCTCGGCGCCGAAACGCCGGAACATCTGGGCGAACTCGCAGGCGATATAGGAGCCGCCGATGATGACGAGGTGCCTCGGGACGCGGTCGAGCTGAAGGATGGAGGAGTTGGTGAGGAAGGGAACGTCGTGGACGCCGGGGAGGTCCGGGACGGAGGCGCGGGCGCCGACGTTGAGGAAGATCTTGGGGGCGGTGAGGGTGTGGTCGCCGACCTGGAGCTGGTGTGGGGCGGTGAAGCGGGCGGCCTGGTGGAAGACGGTACAGGCGGGGTTGTCGCGGAGTGATTTTTCGACGCCATCGCGGCTTTTGGCGATGATGGCCTCTTTGCGGGCGAGGATCTGGCTCATGTCGGCGGTGACGCCGGTGGCGGCGTAGCCGAGGTCGGTGCGGCGTGCCTGATGGAGGCCGCGGGCGCTGGCGACCCAGGATTTGGTGGGGATGCAGCCGGTGTTGACGCAGGTTCCGCCGAAGAGGTGGCGCTCGGCGAGGGCGACCTTCATGCCGGCTTTGGTGAGGCGAGCGACGAGGGGAGGACCGGCCTGGCCGGCGCCGATGATGACGGCGTCGAATTCTTGCTTAGACATCTGAGCTTGCCTTTCTTTGTCGGGTGGAGGCTAAGGGTTTTGCAGGAGCTGCCGATACAGGAGGTGAGGGACTGGCTTATTCGAAGTGGGATGCGGGGAAGAAGGCGTCCTCCGCCGCGAGGAGATGAAGCAGAAGGAGAAGTTCGATGAGGAGAAAGAAGTAGCCCCAGACCAGGAGGTTGAGCAGAACAAAGCTGGTGAGGGCAAGGACCATGAGGCGGAGGGCGCCGGGAAAGGTCGCGCAGGCGCGCGCATGGAGAGCGGCGGCGAAGAGCGCGACGAGGACGGCGAGCTGGGCGAGAGGGAGGTGTCGCGGACCGAGGACGCGGGCGAGAAAGAAGCTGAGATTGACCGGACGTGCGGTAAGACCGATGAGCTGCCAGTGGCCGAAGACGCCGAGGCGGAAGGCATGGGGGTCGGCGAGGACGAACGGAACTACCAAGACCGCGGCGGCGAGGAGGCTGAGGCCGAGGCCGTGGAGAGCGGAGCGAAGATGCTGCGCCTGGAAGAGGTAGAGCAGAAAGAAGGGAAGCAGGACCCAGCTGAACTGCGACATGGCGATGCCGACGCCGAAGAGGAGGGCGGCGGAGCGAAGACGGCCGAGGTGCGCCAGGAGGAGGGCCGCGGTAAGCACAATCCAATGTGGAGGCGTGTAGATCTCGTGGCGGTAGAGGAGGTAGGGGCCCAGGAGAAAGGCGGCGAGGAGGGCGGTGGCACGGAGGCGATGCGCTGGGCGGACGGCGGCGAGGAGGGTGCCGACGAGGAGGAGGTTGCAGAGCAGATTAATGAGGCGGAGATCGAGATGGAGGGCGGCGGCCGGGAGATACGCGAGGAGGGTGCCGGGGAGATAGGTGAGCAGAACGGTCTCGGTTGGGAAGGTGTAGAGGCGGTAGGGGTCGGCGTGCTGGAGGAGGGTATGGTCGGCAGCGGCGAGGAGAGGAAGCATGTCCGAACGCGGCGGGGCCAGGGGGAAGCTGCGGATGGAAAGCAGCGAGAGAGCGGCGAAGGCGGCGCAGAGGGTGAGGGCGAGGCGGCGGGAGGAGGGGTGTGTGCGAGAGAGCAGATGCCTGGCGAGGGCGAGGAGAGAGAGAAGAAAGATGGCCACGGCCAGCGGAACGGAGAGGTGATAGCCGAAGCGGGCGTAGACGCGGGCTTCAGCGAGGAAGAGCGGAAGGGCGAGGCCGAGCAGGAGGACGGCGCAGGCCAGCGGTGCGCGCCAGCCGACGAGGTGGCGGGTGAGCGAGGGTGGGAGACGGTGGGCGAGCGGGGCGGGGAAGAGCGTGGCCAGCAGGAGAGCGAGGAAGAGGAGGGTGCAGGGGAGGAGGCGAAGTTGAAAGGCGAGAGGCGTTGCGCCGCCGAGGTGGAGGCCGTCGCCCTGGAGATTGAGGAAGACCAGGAGCAGCAGGAAGGCGAGGGTGCGGACGGCGGTCTCGGTCTGGGCACCGGGGCGCGGGAGATGAGGATGCGGCGCGGCGCGTCCGTTGAGGATGTTTGCTGGTGCTTTGTGGCGCACGCCGGTGCTCTCCCGCGCTCTATTGGAGCACGGCCGGGGCTAGCCGGCGGAGAGCATGCGAGGAGCGTTCAAGAACTCGACGAAGCGCGGCGAAGGATGGCCAAGGAGAGTGGCGGCCCACTCTTCGCAGTTTTCGAGCGCGTAGTCGGCGAGAAAGGTGAGGCCCATGAGGTCAAGGAAGGCGCCGGCTTCGCGCTGACTTTCGGTGGCCATGGTGCCTGTGTTGCTTTCAAACTCGGAGATGGTCAAGGGAGCCTCCGCGAGAGATCACATTTGGTGTTGGTTGCGGCCAGGTTTGGCAGCGCTACCGTTACGTCATAGTGCGACAGCTTGGGCGCGGAGGCTATACCCCGAAGGTGCAGGGGAACCGTGGAGGTTACCTATTCAGTGGAAAACCTGGTTGTTACTGGGCAACCGGGCGGCGTGCCGGCCGAGGAACGCAAAGGCCAGGAGCACGGTGGCGGTGAGCCAGCCGCCGAAGCTTGGAGGGGCGGTCGGCAGATAGAGGGCGAGCCCAAGGCCTGAGGCGATCAGCGTTGCGGCGAGGATGCCGAACTGCGGCATGCCGTACATGAAGATGAATGGGAGGTAATGCGCGCCGAGGACGATCATGAATGCGGGGTAGAACCAGGAGTGATGGGCGATGGTGGCGGCGAAGACCAGGGGAAGGGTGAGCGGGAGGGTGAAGGCGACCTGGATGCCGAGGGCGTTCATGGGATGGCCCTTGGGGAGGGCGTAGGTGTGGCCCATGAGGCGCAGCAGCAGCTGTGTGAGAGGGAAGATGAAGAAGCCGGCGACGACAAGGGCGAGCACGGCGGCCCGGAAGGTGGACCAGGTCATGCAGGCGGCGGAGGCGAACCAGACGAGGCTGGAGACGAGTTGACCGGCGAAGCCGCCGAGGAAGGTGGTTCGGACGTCACGCTGCGCGGCGGAGATCTCCATGGTGGCCGATGATAGCGCAGGAGGATGCGCGTCAAGGGCGGGGCAGATGCGGCCGGCCGGGCTACTTTCGCTTCCAGCGGACGCCGTCCTTGGCGTCTTCGAGCTGGATGCCTTTGCCCAGGAGTTCGTTGCGGATGGCGTCGGCGCGGGCGAAGTTGCGCTGGCGCTTGGCGAGGGTTCGTTCGGCGACGAGTGCGTCGATGTCGGTGTCGGCGAGGGCGAGGGTGGCGAGCAGCTCGGGGGCGGCCTCGTTCAGCCGGTTTTCTCGTTCGGCCCAGGCGAGGGCGGCGCGCGTCCATTCGGCGTCGCGGTCGTGGAGGACGGCGAAGACGCCATCGAAGAGATCGAGCACGGCGAGGATCTGGACGGCGTTGCCGCGGCGCAGCGTACCCTGATCGGCGGCGGTGTTGACGGCGCGGACGAGATCAAAGATGGCGGCGCGGGCTTCGGCGGTGTTGAGATCGTTGGCGAGGGCGGCGGTGTAGAGGTCGGCGGCGCGGGTGGTGAGGTCCTGGAGATCGGGGTCGATGCCGTCTGGGGTAGTGGACGAGGGATCGGCGGCCTTGAGCATGCGCCCGTGGAAGGTGCGCAGGCGATCAATGGCGTTGGTGGACTCGGTGAGGCCGTCGAAGGTGAAGTTGAGCTGGTGGCGATAGGGGACGGAGATGAGCAGAAAACGGATGGCGGAGGCGCGATAGCCGCGGAGAAGGAGGTCACGGAGGGTGTAGAAGTTGCCCTCGGACTTGGACATCTTCTTGCCTTCGACGAGGAGAAAGCGGACGTGCATCCAGTGGCGGGCGAAGGTCTCGTCGGTGGCGCACTCGGATTGGGCGATCTCATTTTCGTGGTGGGGAAACATGAGGTCTTCGCCGCCGGCGTGGAGGTCAAAGTCGGGGCCGAGATATTTGCCGGCCATGGCGGAGCACTCGATGTGCCAACCGGGACGGCCCGGGCCGAGGGGCGTGGACCAGGAGGGCTCGGCGGTGCCGTCAGGGAGGGGCTTGACGGCTTTCCAGAGAGCGAAGTCGCGGGCCGAGTCCTTCTCGAACTCGTCGAGATCGACGCGGGCGCTGTCTTCGATTTGGGTGAGGTCTTTCTTGGAGAGCTTGCCGTAGCTGGGATCGCGATCGAGTCGGAAGTACCAGGAGCCGTCTTCGGCCTGGTAGGCGATGTCCTTTGCGGCGAGCTGCTGGATGAGGGCGACCATCTCCGGGATGCACTCGGTGGCGCGGGCGATGATCTCCGGGCGTTCGATCGAAAGCGCGTCGAGGTCCTCGAAGAAGGCATTTTCGTAGACACGGGAGAAGTCGGCGAGGGGGAGGTTGCGCTCCGCCGCGCGGCGGATGATTTTGTCGTCGACGTCGGTGATGTTCATGACGTGGCGGAGCGTCAGGCCCTGCTGGCGTAGAAAGCGGCGGAGGACATCGACGTGGAGAAAGGTGCGGAAGTTGCCGATGTGGCCGTAGTCGTAGACTGTGGGACCGCAGCAATAGAGGCGTAGCTCGGGCTGGCCGACGGGAGTGAGCGGCTGGATAGTGCCGCTGAGGGTGTTGAAGAGATCGAGGGTGGCCACGGGGCTCGCTTTTGGTGCGTGATGCAGCCGCGTGCGCGGTGCTCGGGTGCTCCGGAGCTGATTTTAGCGGATGACGCGGAGGCCAGTTGAGGATGGGCGAAGGTGTTTCTGGGAACGATGGGCGCCCAGGGTCATGTGCGCGCAGCTTGTGTGGGGTTTGGGCTGGCCGAGCGATGCGCTGGTCGGCATCAGCGCCTCCGGCAATGCGCGCACTATGGGAACGGCGCGGGCGCGGAGGCCACGTACGCTGGCCATTTCCGGCCGCACTGGAGGTGCTACGGGGCCGGGGTGCGACGAGTTGCAGAGGGTGCCGGCAACGAAAGGCATCGGGTGCAGGAGTACCATCTGCGGTGTATCGCTGCCTGCCGCTGATGCTGTAAGAGGCGTTCTTTCGCGGGAAACGGCGGAAGTGCTGCATGTTGTAAACGGAGCTCGAGAAGGAGCAGGCATGAGGAACAGTGGCCACGGAGTAAGCAGGCGCGACTTCGTCGCGGGCGGCGCGAGTGCGCTGTTGGGGGCGGGTCTGCCCCGCGCCATCGCGGCGCCTTTGGAGCGCACGCGAACACTGCACATTATCGGGCATTCGCACATCGACGCGGCGTGGCTGTGGCCCTGGACGGACAGCTCGGACGTGGTGCTGACGACGTTTCGCAGCGCGCTGGACCGCATGAACGAGACGCCCGGCTTCTGCTACAGCCACTCTTCCATGATCCATTACGAGTGGGTGCAAAAGGCCGACCCGGCGATGTTTGCGGAGATTCGCGGACGGATCAAGGAAGGCCGCTGGGAGGTCGTGGGTGGCTGGCCGGTGGAGCCGGACTGCAACATCCCATCGACGGAGAGCTTTGCGCGGCATTGTTTATACGGCAAGACCTATGCCGCGGAACAGCTGGGCGTAGATGTGACAGTCGGATTCAATCCGGACTCCTTCGGCCATGCGGCGGGGCTGCCGACCATCCTGAAACACGCAGGCTACAAGTACTATGTCTTTCTGCGGCCTCAGGAACAGGAAGGGAACTACCCCCGCCTGTTCTGGTGGGAGGGACCGGATGGATCGAGGGTGCTGGCGTATCGCATCTACGGCTCGTACGATTGGCTGGCCGACCACCTCGCGGACTCAGCCGCCCACGCCTTTCCCGAAGGGAGTGAGGACGGCGCGTTCTTTCTCGGCGTCGGGGACCACGGCGGAGCAGTTACGAAAGAACAGCTGAAGAAGATCTCGGCCGCGATGCAGGGAGGCTTTACGCCGCGGCTCAAGTGGAGCACGGTGGGTCAGTTCTTCGCTGCCCTGGAACGGACGCTGCCGGCGGGATCGATCCCTGTGATACGCGGGGAGCTGCAGCACCACTCGCGCGGTTGCTACTCGGCTTGCGGGGAGGAGAAGTACCAAAACCGGCGCGCCGAGCACGAGCTGTTCAGGACGGAGTCGGTGGCGGCGGCCGCGCTGTTCGACTCCGCGCTGCTCGGCTCCGCGGGGGAGTACCCGGCGCAGATGCTCTCGGGCGCGTGGGAGCGCGTGTTGTTCAACCAGTTCCACGATGTGCTGGCGGGAACCTCGCTCTACTCCGACTATCAAAATGCGCGCGACGGCATCGGGTACGCCTGCCAGCTGGCGCTTGAAGACCGCAACATGCACATGCTCCAGATGGCGAAGAGGGTGGACCTGCGCGATGTGCCGGAGGGAGCGGTCTTCGCCTACAATCCGTTGCCGTGGGCGCGCCGATGCCGGCTCGAGTTTCCGTACGCGACCAACACGACGACGGAGCGCTTCGTCGGCCTGAAAGCAGAGGATGGAGCGATGACGCCCCTGCAGATGCGGCCGTCCGAGAGCATGACGAACTTTTATCCCCGGCTGTCTGCATGGGTAGACCTGCCCGCTTGCGGCTACAGGGTCTTCACCATCGAGCGCGAGGGACCCGCCGCTGCCGCACCTGCGCGATCGACGGCCGTGGCAAGCGACGCGTTCGGGCTCACGAGCCTGAAGGCGCAGGATGGGACGGAGCTGCTGGCCGGGTCCATGGGCCTGGTCGTTCTTGAGGATAAAAGCGACACGTGGGCTCACGGGGTCGACGCGTTCCGCGATGCAATAGGACGACCCACCTTTGTTTCCTCCGAGGTGATCGAAGACGGCCCGGTGCTGCGGATGACCCGGCAAAGACTGACGTGGCGGAGCTCGGAGATCGCGGTCGAGGTCACAGAATTTAACGCAACCGACGTGGTGGAACTGCGGTTTGTCATTCATTGGCGGGAGCATGAACAAATCTTGAAGCTAGAAGTACCGGCGAGGTTCACCGCGCCGAAGGTGTTCGCGAAGGTGCCGGGTGCGGCGCTGGAACGCGCGGCCACCGGCAATGAGGAACCTTACCAGGACTGGGTGGCGCTCGAGGGCGTCGCCGGCGGCGCGCAGTACACGCTGGCATTGGCCAATAACGAAACCTATAGCTACGACTGCAAGGACAACCTGCTGCGCACGATTCTGATCCGCTCGGCACCGTACGCGAGGCACAATCCCAACAAGGTCGACGTGAGCGGCACGGAGGCATGGCAAGACCAGGGACGCCAGGAGAGAACGTTTTGGCTTATCCGCGGCAAGGGCGCATATACGGAGCTTGCCCTGGACCGCCGAGCGGCAGCGCTCCAAGCCCCGACGGAGTATGTGCTGGACTCGCGCCACGGCGGGGGGGAACCGCGCGAGCGAAGCTTTCTGGAAGTCAGCCCAGACACGGTCGAAGTTCTGGCCCTGAAACGTGCCGAAAAGGGGCGAGAGCTTGTTGTGCGCGTACAGGAGCGGTCCGGCAGGCAGACGGAGGCCCGGGTGCGCAGCAGCCTGCTTGCTCTGGATGAGCAGTTCACCCTTGGACCCTGGGAACTGAAAACAGTGTCCATCGATGTGCAAGATCGAACCCCCCACCGGATGCGAACAGTGAGCATCCTCGAGGGGTAGCCGACTGGTCGTTGCCTTGGCAGGAACAGAGAAATTGCCATTCTCCCCCGCATCGTTCCGCAGCAGAAGAGGACGCCGCGAGCAGAGCGGCGGAGCTCTTGCAGGAGAAACGCCGTGAACTTGCCGACGGCGATGGGGACGGCGATGGCGACATCGGCGGGGATAGCCGTGACCATGGCGGTTCGTCTGGAGGAGATGAGGGGTGGGGTGCGCTCGAGGGACTTGGGGAAGCCGGTCGAGTAGGGTGTTGCGGGTGATCGGTTCCTATGCGGCGTCGAGGCGAAGTCGGGGGGAGGCGCCGAGGCTGTTGGGGGCGAGCTCGTTGGCGAGCAGGCGGGGCCAGGCGGCGGCGGCGATCATGGCGGCGTTGTCGGTGGAGAGGGCTAGGGTGGGGAAGGCGATGGGGAGTTGGCGGCGGTGGGCTTCTGCGGCGAAGCGGCGGCGGAGCTCGGAGTTCGCGGCCACCCCGCCGGTGACCAGGATTCCGCCGGCGTGCGTCTGGTCGACGGCGGCGAAGGTCTGCTTCAGCAGACGGCCGATCACGGCGTGCTGGAAGCTGGCGGCAAGGTCGAGAAGGTCCTGCGGAAGAAGGTGGCGGCTTCGGAGCTCGGTGATAAGTTCGGCGGTGGGGCGTGCGGCCTGCGCGATCTGCTGCCTTCGGCGTTCGGCGGCGGGGAGGAGGTCCTGCGTTTGGAGATGACGGAGCACGGCGGTCTTGATGCCGGAGAAGGAGAAGTCGAGGGTGCTGGCCGCACGGGCGGGGGCTTCGCGTGGCGGGCTGGCGGCGGCAGTGGCCGGAGCTGAGCGGGGTTGGATGGCGGCGAAGCGGAAGGGAATGGCGAGGGGGTTGCCGAGGGGGGCGAGGGCGTCGATCCAGGGGCCGCCGGGGTAGGGGAGACCGAGGAGTTTGGCGACCTTGTCGAAGGCCTCGCCGGCGGCGTCGTCGACGGTGCGGCCAAGGGTCTGGTAGAGGAGGGTGGGGGAGGCGGGGTGGCGGTCCGCGCGGTAGAGGTGGGTGTGGCCGCCGGAGACGACGAGGGCGATGAGGGGAGGACCCACACATGCCGATGAGGGCGGCATGTATGGGGCACCCGGGTCTGGGGCACCCGGGTCTGGGCTAGCCGGCGGGGTTTGTGGGGGCAGGAGGGTTTCGGCGTGTTGCATGAGGACGGCGAAGATGTGACCTTCGATGTGGTTGACGGCGAGGAGGGGCTTGCCGAGGGCGAAGGCGAGGGATTTGGCATAGGTGATGCCGACGAGCAGGGCGCCGGCGAGGCCGGGGCCGGAGGTGACGGCGATGGCGTCGAGGTCTTGGAGGGAGATGCCGGCGCGGGAGATGGCCTGGCGGACGACGGGGACGATGTTGCGGAGGTGCTCGCGGCTGGCGAGCTCGGGGACGACGCCGCCATAGAGGGCGTGGAGGTCGATCTGGCTGGCGACGACGGAAGAGAGGGTCTCCGTGCCTTCGCGGACGACGGCGGCGGCGGTCTCGTCGCAGGAGGTTTCAATGCCGAGGATCAGGCCGTTACGCACACTTTCCATGGTACGTGTGTGCCGGGTCTGAGTCTGGTGCGCGAGGCCCTGCGCGCTCATCATAAGGGTATGGCGAGCGAAGGGCAGAGCGCGGCGTATAAGGCGGCGTTGGAGGTCGTCGAGGTGCTGCGCGGGGCGGGGCACCAGGCGTACTTTGCCGGCGGGTGTGTGCGGGATCTGTTGCTGGGTGTGGAGCCGAAGGACTTCGACGTGGCGACGAGCGCGCGACCGGAGCAGGTGCAGGCGCTGTTTCGACGGACAGAGGCGGTGGGGGCGCATTTTGGGGTGGTGCTGGTGATTGTCTCGGGTGAGGGGGATAGGGCGGAGCGGCGGGCAATTGAGGTGGCAACGTTTCGGCATGACGGGGCGTATACGGATGGGCGGCGGCCGGATGCGGTGCGGTTCTCGGATGATCCGCGGGAGGATGTGCTGCGGCGCGACTTCACCATCAACGGCATGCTGCTCGATGCGGAGCGGTTTCGGGAGACGGGGGAATTCGAGGGCTCGGTGCTGGATTTCGTGGGGGGGCGCGAGGACCTGCGGGCGGGGGTGGTGCGGGCGATCGGCGACCCGGCGGTGCGGTTCGCGGAAGATAAGTTGCGGACGCTGCGGGGGGTGCGGTTTGCGGCTCGGCTGGGATTCGCGCTCGATGGCGCGACGGCGGAGGCGATGCGGGCGGCAGCGAACGAGATTGCGCAGGTGAGCGCGGAGCGGGTGCGCGACGAACTGACGCGCATGCTGACGGAGGGACGGGCGCGGCGCGCGATGGAACTGCTGGACGAGGTTGGGCTGCTGGCCCAGGTGCTTCCAGAGGCGGTGCGTATGCATGGGGTGGAGCAGCCGCCGGACTGGCATCCGGAGGGCGATGTATGGACGCACACCATGCTGCTGCTCGAGAAGCTGCAGGCGGGTTGCCCGGCGACGCTGGCCTGGGGCGCGCTGCTGCACGACATCGGCAAGCCGGCGACGTTCCAGATCGACCGAAGTGGAAAAGGTGGGCATGCCGAGCGGATACGGTTCAGCGGGCATGTGGAGGTTGGGGTGCGGATCGCGGAGACGATCTGTAACCGGCTGCGGTTTTCCAATGAGGATACGGCGCAGATCGTGGCATTGGTAAGGCATCACATGCGGTTTGGCGATGTGCCGGCCATGCGTGAAGCGACGGTAAAGCGATTTCTGCGGCTGCCGAAGTTCGATGAGCATCTGCGGCTGCACTGGCTGGATTGCAGCTCCTGCCACGGACGGCTGGGCATCTGGGAGGAGATGACGCAACGCTACCATGAGGAGCCGGCGAAGGAAGTGCGGCCGGCGCTGCTCGTGACCGGGCGGGAGCTGATCGATGCAGGTTACAGACCTGGGCCGCGCTTCAAGGAGATGTTGGAGACCGCCGAAGACGCGCAGTTGGAGGGTGCCGTGCGCTCGACAGACGAGGCGATGAAATTGGTACGGGCGCGGTTTGGCGAGCCGAAGGCCGCGGTGCGGGGATGAGCGGCGAAGCGTGGGACGTGACCGTTGTAGGCGCCGGGATTGCCGGGCTGGGGTGCGCGCGGATGTTGGCCGAGCGTGGTCTGCGGGTCTGCGTGGTGGAGGCTCGGGAGCGCGTGGGCGGGCGGGTTCGGACTGAGCGCGTCGGCGGACAAGGTGGGCAGATTGTGGAGCTTGGAGCCGAGTTCGTGCACGGGCGGCCTGAGGAGTTGCTCCATCTGATCCGGGAGGCGGGGCTCACGCTCTGCGAGCGCGGTGGGACGAGTGTGGCCTTCGAGGGTGGGCGGCTCACCAACGACGACGCGGAGGATCGCGGCTTCGCGCCGCTCGAAGATCTACGAGGATGGGCAGGCGAGGATCGGGCGTTCGGCACTTGGCTTGATGGAAGCAGGTGGGCCGACGACGAGGAGGTGCGCGCCAGCGTGCTGGGCTATGTCGAGGGCTTCAACGCGGCGGATGCGGGGGTGATCAGCGCGCGGGCGCTCGGTGTCCAGCAGGTGGCCGAAGAGGCGATCGAGGGCGACCGGCTGGCACATGTGTGCGAGGGCTATGACCGGATCGCGGAGTTTCTGGCCGAGCGGATCCGAAGCGCGGGCGGTGAGGTGTGGTGCGGGATCACGGTTGCCGCCGTGCACTGGTCTGCCGGCCGTGCGGCGCTGGAGACCTCCGCGGGCGAGATCGCGGCGGCCAAGGCTGTGCTGACGCTGCCTCTTGGCGTGCTGCAGGCAGGCTCGGTTCGTATTGTGCCCGAACCAGTCACATGTATTCAGGCATCGCAGGGGATGCGGATGGGCGAGGTCTGCCGCTTCTCAATGGTCTTTCGAGAGTGCTGGTGGGAGGGTTTGGAGCCGCAGCCCGCCCTGCGTGCGCTGAGCTTTCTGTTTGACTTCAACGAGACGCCGGCTGTCTGGTGGACGACGTACCCCGAGCCAGGGGCTGTGCTAACCGGATGGGTTGGCGGCCCGCGGGCACGCGCGCTGCTGGGCAAGACGGACGATGAACTGGGAGACGTGGGAGTGCGGCAGCTGGCGCGGGTGTTCGGGGTACCAGAGGTCCATGTACGGGAGCAGCTGGTTGCTGTGCAACGCCATGACTGGAGCTTGGACGCGCTGGCGTGCGGAGCCTACAGCTATGTTGCCGCTGGCGGTCTGGCGGCCTCGGCGCGCATGAGCGAGCCTGTGGAGCACACGCTCTTCTTCGCGGGCGAGCACACGGACACGACGGGGCACTGGGGCACGGTGCACGGCGCTCTCCGCAGTGGGCTGCGAGCCGCACGGCAGGTGCTGGGCGGGGCCGGCTAGACCAGCCGGCGCGGCCACGGCTCAGGTGCTGCCGAGGAGCTCGCGCACACGGGCCTGGAGCGCGATGGCGTCGAACGGCGCGCGCACCTTGATGTCGTTGTCAAAGAAGACCATGACGTCACGCGGGGTGTTGGGGGCAGGGGCTGGGTCCAGCCGACGCGCGGGATTGTTGCACTCGAGGGGCGTGCTTATAGCCTCGGGTGTGGCTCCCCTGGCCCACAGAAGAATGCGTTGCGCCCACAGATCGATTGCCTCGGCCGGATACCCGCTGGCGTAGAGTTGCTCGGAGCCGTGGAGGCGTATGTAGACCAGGGGGCTTGTGGCATCGAGCAGCAGCGGCCACTCGACCGTGTCGGCCACCGTAAGACCGATGTCGTGCTCGCGTAGCAGGGCAAGGAACTCCGGTGTGCAGAAGCTCTCGTGCCGAACCTCCAGCGTGTGTCGGAGGGGAAGGTCGGTCTCGGCCTGCAGGACGGAGCGGGGGAGCATGCGCTCGCTGCACTGTTGGGCCAGCGTTGCCGCACAGGCCGTGGTACGCGGCAGAAGGCGGAAGAAGGCTGCGAGACGATCGGGGTCAAAGCGCTGCTGCGGCGGCAGCTGCCACAGGATGGGGCCGAGCTTGGAACCGAGCGCAAGCAGCCCGCTGGCGAGCAGGTTACTGAAGGCCTCCTCGATGCCGCGGAGCTTCTTCATGTGCGTGATGAAGCGCGAGCCCTTGATCGAGAAGATGAAATCGTCGGGAGTCTCGGCCGCCCAGCGGCGAAAGCTGGACGGATACTGCAGCGAGTAAAACGTGCCATTGATCTCGACGGCAGGGAAGTGTTGGGCGGCGAACTCAAGCTCGCGGCGATGGGGAAGTTTGGGCGGGTAGAAGACGCCGCGCCAGGGCTTATAGCGCCAGCCGGAGATGCCGATGCGGATCTCGCCGCGCGTGGTGGTGCGGGGGATGGGACGGGCTGCGCTTGGCCTAGTGCAGTCTGGCGGGACGGGCATTGTCACCTGCGTCTCCCAAGTTGCCTCCAAGCGCGCCGTTACGCCGCGCCTGCTCCCGGGTTTGATGAAAGCGTATCGGTTTGCAGCCAAGGATGCGTGCAGTCACACCCGGAGGGTAGGATGCAAGGGAGCGCAGGATGCTGCTCTCTGGGGCCGGGACCACTCCGCTCTGGGAGCGCCCAACCTGCATCTGAGGACTTATGGCGACGAAGAAGCTGCTGAACACGCCCCCTGTAACCACTCCAGACACAACCATCAACGTCAATGGACGCAAGATACCGGCACGTGCGGGGGAGCTCTTGGTAGAGGCCCTGAACCGCCTGGCCGAGGAGACCGCGGGCAAGAAGGTCCCACAGGTCTGCTACCTCGAGCAGATGGGACCCATTCAGAGCTGCGACACGTGCCTGGTCAGCGTGGACGGGGATCTTGTGCGGTCGTGCGCGACGCCGGTCACGCCGGAGATGCGCGTCTTCACGGAAGGCGAGCGCGTGGACATTGCGCAGCGCGAGGCCTTTGATCGCATTCTGCAGAACCACATGCTTTACTGCACGGTCTGCGACAACAACAATCAAAACTGCACCGTCCACAACGCGACGGCAGACCTGGACGTGAAGCACCAGGCGCGCGAGTACAAGGTCAAGCCTTACGAGAAAGACCTGTCGAACCCCTTCTATCGTTACGACCCGGACCAGTGCATCCTATGCGGGCGATGCGTGGAGAGCTGCCAGAACGTGCAGGTGAACGAGACTCTGTCGATCGACTGGACGAGCGACAACCCGCGCGTGCTGTGGGATGGCGGCCATGAGATCGCCGGGTCGAGCTGCGTGAGCTGCGGCCATTGCGTCACAGTGTGCCCGTGCAACGCGTTGATGGAGAAGTCGATGATCGGCCACGCCGGCTACTTCACCAATCTGCCGCCCAAGGTGCTCGACAGCATGATCGATGTAGTGAAGGGCTTCGAGCCCAACACCGGGTACGGGCCGATCCTTGCGCTGAGCGAGGTCGAGGCCGAAGCACGCACCATGCGCGTGAAGCGGACCAAGACGGTCTGCACCTACTGCGGCGTGGGCTGCAGCTTTGACGTCTGGACGCGCGATCGGCACATCCTCAAGATCGAACCCAACGACGGTCCGGCGAATGGCATCTCGACCTGTGTGAAGGGCAAGTTCGCCTGGGACTTCATCAACTCGTCCGACCGGCTGACCTCTCCTTTGAAGCGCCAAGGCGACACCTATGTCGAGATCTCGTGGGACGAGGCGCTCGACATGATTCACGAGAGGTTCACCACCATTCGCGCCGAGCATGGGCCCGACGCCCTGGCCTTCATCGCCTCCTCCAAGTGCACCAACGAGGAGAGCTACCTGATGCAGAAGCTGGCGCGCCAGGTGATCGGCACCAACAACATCGATAACTGCTCCCGCTACTGCCAGACGCCGGCGAGCATGGGCCTGCAGCGAACCGTCGGCATCGGTGCGGACGCCGGTTCGATCGCCGACATCGAGAAGGCCGAGCTCGTCATCATCATCGGCTCCAACACCAGCGAAAGCCACCCGGTGCTGGCGACACGGGTGAAACGCTCGCACAAGCACCGCGGCCAGCGCCTGATCGTGAGCGACCTGCGCAAGCATGAGATGGCCGAGCGATCAGACATCTTCCTTCGCCCCTACCCCTCGACCGATGAGGTGTGGCTGCAGGCCGTGACCAAGTATCTGATCGACAACAATCTCCACAATCAGGCCTTTATCGACCAGTGGGTCAACCACTGGGATGAGTTCCGGGCGTCGCTCGAGCCTTACACGCTGGAGTACGCCGAGAAGGTCACGGGCCTCACCCAGGAGGTCATGGTTCAGGTGGCGCACGAGATCGCCAAGGCCAAATCCACGTGCGTGCTCTGGGCCATGGGCGTGACGCAGCACTGTGGCGGCTCCGACACCTCCACCGCCATCTCCAACCTGCTGCTTGCCACCGGAAACTACATGCGCGAGGGCTGCGGCGGCTACCCGCTGCGCGGGCACAACAACGTGCAGGGCGCCAGCGACTTCGGCTCCATGCCCAACATCTACTCCGGCTACCAGAAGACCGATGATGCGGCGATCCGGGCGAAGTTCGAGGCGGCCTGGGAGTGCACCTTGCCCGTCACGAAGGGTCTCGACAACCACGAGATGATGGACGCGGTCTACGAGGGCAAGCTCAAGTCGCTCTACATCAAGGGCGAAGACACCATCACCTCGGACGCCAATGCAAACTTCGTCGGCGGCGCACTCAGCCGACTCGACTTCCTGATCGTGCAGGACATCAACTTCTCCGAGACCTGCAAGTACGCCGACCTTATCCTGCCGGCGAGTCCCTCGCTCGAGAAGGACGGCACCTACGTCAACACCGAACGGCGTATTCAGCGGCTGTACAAGGCCCTTGAGCCACTCGGTCAATCTAAGCCCGACTGGGAGATTATTCAGCTGATCGCGCAGAAGATGGGCGCGAAGTGGAAGTACAGCCACCCCAGCGATGTCATGGACGAGGTAGCGGCGTTGACGCCGGACTTCGCGGGCGTAACCTACGAGCGCCTGGAAGGCTACAAGTCGCTGCAGTGGCCGGTGGCCGCCGACGGCACGGACTCGCCCTTCCTTTACAAGGAGAAGTTTCACTTCCCCGACGGCAAAGCTCGCTTCTTCCCGTTGGAGTATGTGCCGCCAAGCGAAGAGGTGACGGACGAGTTCGATCTGCACCTGAACAACGGTCGTCTGCTTGAGCACTTCGAGCAGGGCTCGATGACCTATCGTTCGCAGGGCATCAAGGAGATCACGCCAAGCACCTTTGTCGAGGTCTCCCCCGAGCTTGCCGCGGAACGAGGTGTGAAGGATGGCAGCCTGGTGCAGCTGACCTCGCCCTATGGCCGCGTGAAGGTCCGGGTGCTGGTCACAGACCGCGTGCAGGGCAAGCAGCTCTACATGCCCATGAACTCGACGGAGGAGCCGGTGAACAAGATGACCTCCAGCCACGTCGATCGCGCGACGCACACGCCGGCCTTCAAGGAGACCAGTGTGCACATGACGGTGCTCGACCCCAACGGCAAGAACCCCCTCCCGCGGCAGAATTTCCGCTGGGGCAATCGGACTCCGCAGCCCGGCATTGAGATCGAGAAGAAGTGGAAGACGCCCGGCTATCGGCTGCCGGGAACCTCGGTCGGCGACAAGCTGGTGCAGATCAAATCGACCACGGTCTAACGCATGGCTTCGCGCGCGGCCGCGGGGCAGGAGTCAAGTGCATGGCAAATCCGATTGAGTTCAAACCCAAGGACGTCAACCCGAAGCTTGAGCTGCAGCGCCGGCTGGACGCCGCGCCCGTGGAGCACGGCGAGGCGATGCTGGTGGCGTGGGACCTATTGCAGACGGCGCACGACCAAGGCCTGCTCGACCTCCTTCACGGCCTGGTCGGGGCCAAGGATGAGATCGCCGCGAAGCTGGCGCAGTATGCCGCGCTGCCGGAGGGCGTGGCCGGGATACGGAACCTCTTCGGTCTGGCCAAGCTGCTCATGCTGGTCGATCCCGACGTGCTGCTGGCGCTCACGCAGGCCATCGAGACCGCCTCCAAGAAGCATGCGGATGAAGCCAAGGTCCCCGGCCTCTTCACCCTGGCGCGGCGTGCGTTCAGCGAGGACAGCCGCCGCGCGCTTTCCATGGGCACGCTTCTGCTCAGTGAGGTGGGCAGGAGTCTCAACACGACGGAGCGGTCCATGGGCCGCGTCGCTCCGGTGCCCTATGTGGGCGACGGACCGCCGCGGAGCGATGGCAAGTGAGCCCAGGCTTTGCGGTCGGCCCGGTCCAGATCGGCGGGCCGGCGCTCTTTCTGATCGGCGGCCCCTGTGTGATCGAGAGCGAAGAGCACGCCCGGACCATGGCCCGCGAGATCGCCGCCATCGCCGGGCGACTCCACCTCCCCTACATCTTCAAGGCAAGTTTCGATAAGGCGAACCGCACCTCGATCACCAGCTTTCGGGGACCGGGGCTCGATGAGGGTGCGCGCATCCTCCGAGCCGTTGCGCTCGAGACCGGCCTCCCCGTGCTAACGGACGTACACACACCGGACCAGTGCGGTCGACTGAGCGATCGGCTGGGCGCCGACGTCGAGCTCCTGCTGCAGATCCCGGCCTTTCTCTGCCGGCAGACCGACCTGCTGGTCGCCGCCGCCGCGACCGGGCGCGCGGTCAACGTGAAAAAGGGCCAGTTCGTCGCGCCGTGGGACATGCGGCATGCCGTCGACAAGGTGCGTGAGGCGGGCGGCACGCGGGTCTGCCTGACGGAGCGCGGCGCGAGCTTCGGGTACAACACCCTGGTCGTCGACATGCGCTCGCTGCCCACCATGCGCGCGTTTGCGCCGGTGATCTTCGACGCCACGCACAGCGTGCAGCAGCCGAGCGCTGCCGGCGGCGTCAGCGGCGGCGAGCCGGAGTTTATCCCGGTGCTGGCGCGGGCTGCCGTGGCCGCGGGGGTGGACGGCGTCTTTCTCGAGGTGCACGACGACCCCGCCCGCGCCAAGAGCGACGGCGCCAACGCCCTGCGGATGGACCGGCTGGAGGCTCTGCTGGAGCAGCTGCTGCGGGTGCATGCGGCCGCCCGGACCGATCTGAGATAGCACCTCCACCCCTCCCCCCACTTGTTGAGCAAAGTATTCAGAACACAGAGGTTAGGTCCAGACCTGGGTACCGAGAGATCCCTCCCCGCCCACCACGCCGCGCGGTGGATCTATTCCGTGCCGTGGACGGGCCTGCTTCGGGGACGGCCACGGCTGAGTCGATTGTATGGATCAGTGGGGCCCCAACGCGCCACGCTCCGGAAGAGGAGCGCGGACAAAAAAACGGCCCCTCGCTAGAGGGGCCAATCTGCCTTGGTTCTCTCTGGTTAGGAGAGTGTTTTGCCGTGCCGGGCTCTCGGGCCAGCTCCGACAAACTCTGGGGGGCGGCGAAGGATTCGCCTGCCCGAACTTGTTGCCGCCCGCTATTGTGTGACGGGCGGATTGGCGGTACCGTTTGCCGGCGTTGCCGGTGCGCTGTTGGCCGCGGTGGTGGAGCCCATGGTGGCGAGGCTGTTATGCAGCAGCGTCACGCGAACCCCGTTTCGAATCGGCTTGGCATCCGGATCGGTTGCGGAGGCCGAGTTCGTGTTGCTCTTGCCGAGGCCGCTTTTATAGATGCGGTAGATCGGCACCTGGTGGTCGGCCACAAGGTAGCGCACAACCGAGTCTGCCATCGCCTGCGAAGACTGCACGCCGGACCGGCTGTAGCCCTGCACCTCGATGATATAACCCTTTTCGCTCCCGAGCTTGGTGGCAACATCGTCCAGCTGCGCCTTGGCGGCAGCATTCAGCGATGTGCGACCGCCGGTGAAGGGCACCGCAACGGAGCTAACTGTCTGATATTGATCGAGATTCTGCACCGTGCCGTTCAGCGTCTGCTCGCGATGGCTTGCGTCGGTGGCGACACCGTTCGCTGCGTTGGCCCGATTGGCGGCATCCAATGCGTGCTGGTCGGCCAGGGAAGCGGCTGCGTTGGCCTTGCTGATGCCGGACTGCGCCCGCGAGTCAACATCCTTGATGTCGTTGGCGTTCTTGCTCTGCAGCTGATCGAGCTCGTTGGTGCGGTCACGGATTGGGTCGAGCTGCCGCTTTATCCACTTCTTGCGGGCCAGCGGGTTGACATGGCCCCAAAAGCCCTCTTTCGATTGCTGCTCAAGCGGCTTGCCGGTGGCGTAGGTGCCGGAGTCGGTTGCACTCTGCTGCGCGGTGGAGGCACCGGTGGTGGAGGCCGAGGTGTCCGTCTGGGAGGTCTGGTTCGTGGCCGGAGCGGTGGTCTGGTTTGCGGTTTGGGCCAGAGCAGGGAGGGCTAGGGAGCCCGAAAGCAGGATTGCCGAAAAAGTAAGCGAGCGGTTCGACATGGTAAGTGGACCCTTCTGACAGTGCGCGGGATGTCGTCCTCGCCGGTGATCCCGGTCGATCGCAGCCTCGGCACACAGCCGGTTACGTACATAGTATGAGCAGCTTTCGTGCCAAAACGTTGGCCAAAGCTAAGTCTCGGCTGGTGCTGTAGATAGCCTGCACGCGCCAGATTCGCCGAGAACGGAGTGCACCGTTCTTCCTTGTAAGATTTACGTCTTCGGGAAAGATTTGCCTGCGTCCGCTCACTCCAGGGGTACCGAGTGAGCTACCGGTGGGTGACGGAGATAACATGGATCTGCGGCATCTGTGTGTTCCAGTTGTCGGGGATTGCCTCAAAGATGAGGCGAAAGGGTCGGCTGTCGCCGGGCGCCAGCGGGGCGGCCGAGACGGGCTGCGTGTCTACATAAGGTTCGCGCGTGCGGATCAGAGACAGTGGAGCGGTCTCCAGGTGAGGCGGCATGCCCTCGTCGTTGGCGAAGAAGACCTGCACGGTTACCCCGGTCACCGTGGCATTGCCGCGGTTGCTCACGGTGCCGTCGAGAAAGGTGCTTTTGCCGCCCGAAAGCGAGGTCGACTCGCTCATCTTGAGGTCCGAGAGCGGCAGGCTGCCGGCGTAGGCATCCAGCGGCTGCGGCTGGTTGGGGTTGACCGGGTGGTGGCTGCGGCCGAGCAGCAGCAGACCGCCGATGACGATGGCGATGACCGCGACGGCGATGCCCAGGGCGGCACCGGGGAGGCCCCGGGAAGAGCGAGGGCTCGGCCTGCTTTCGGTCGGGGTGAAGAGGGACGCGGTGGGCTCGGGCATGGTAGCGCGATTCTACAAGTCGCACCCCGCGGCGGTGAACCACCGGAGCGCTCTCCGGCTCAGGTAAAGCTCGCCCGCTTCTCGCCCAGCCGGTAGTCCGCGCCCTCCAGCGGCACGGGAACGCACATCTCCTGGAGGCGCGACAGCATGCGGTCGCCGATCCGGTCGCCCAGCGTCTCGGTCCGGAAGGCCAGGCGCGCGCTGGCCAGCTGGCTGCTCTCCTCGCCGGGTCGCCGGCTGAGGGCGGGACGGTTCGGCCGGTTGGTCGTCACGATGGTTGACCGGTCGGCGTTGTAGCGGGAGTTGAGGATGTGCGCGGTGGTGTCCCACGCCCAATCGCTGGGCGTGATCTCGCCCAAGTCGTCGAGAACCAACAGCTCGCAGGTCTCAATCCGCCGCAGCAGAACGTACTCCGGCTCCGAGGCGTTGCCGTCGTAGGTCGAGCGCAGCTTTTCGAGCAGCTGTTTGTGCTCCCAGAAATAGCCGATCGCGCTGCGCTCGAGGATGGCATGGCGCAGAACGCTGATGGCGAGATGCGTCTTGCCCAGGCCGGGGCTGCCGATCAGCAGAAGGCCCTTGCCCTCGGTTTCGGCGGGAAAGGCGAGGGCGAACTTGTGGGCCATGGAGAAGGCGTGGCCGATGCTGTTGGTGCGGGCGTAGTCGAAGTTGTCAAAGGTGCATCGCTGGTAGCGGGAGGGGATGCGGGACTGCTGCCACAGCCTGTTTCTGCGGCCCTCGACGCGGCAGGCGCACGGGTAGGCGACCCGCTCGCCACGGCTGTCCAGCCGAACAAGGTAGCCGGCGTCGTCGCACTCGGCGCAGGCAGGCGGTCGCGTGGGGTCGAGCAGGGGGGGGGCGATCTCCGGCATAGGCCCAGTATCGCAGGGGCTGAATCCCGTTGCCGCGTGTGGGAATCCAAACTACACTGAGGAAAGAGCCACGCGTCGTCTCGGGACCACCCCGAAGACACGGCGCCCGGCTTGCGCGACAGGCCCCTGATGTGACCGTGATCTGCCCCGGTCGCAAGCAGACCGCGCGAGTCGTTCCGGCTCAAGCCGACGAGATCGAGAGGGAACCAAGCAATGCCAAAGACCGGCGTACACCCCGACTACCACACCACCACCGTCAAGTGCGCGTGTGGCAACAACTTCCAGACACGCTCCACCCACAAAGGCGACATCGTGCTCGAGATCTGCTCCACCTGCCATCCCTTTTTCACGGGCAAGCAGAAGCTGGTCGATACGGCCGGCCGCGTGGAGCGCTTCCGCCGCAAGTTTGAGCGATCCGACGCGGGCAAGGCTGCCGCGGCCGCCAAGTAACTGCGGACAGCATACGAGCGATGAGGCCTCCGCCCAAGGCGGGGGCCTTTGTGCACCAGGGGAGAGAAGGCACACGGTGAAGAAGCGATACACGCTGGACCAGCAGCGATGGGATGCGCCGGTTGCGCACCCCATGCCGGAGCGTACGCGCGTGCCCGCCGAGTTCCGCATCGGTCCGGTGCGCGTGGCCCCTGCCACTGTGCTGGCGCCCATGGCCGGCGTTACGGATACCGTCTTCCGCCGATTCATCAAGAACGCCAGCGTCTTTTCGACCGGTTCTGCGACTCCGGCCGGCGATGTCTCCCAGACCGGCGTGGACCGCGAGACGACCAACGAGCAGTCCGGCTGCGGCTTGATCATGACCGAGTTCACCTCGGCGGATGGCCTCAGTCGCATGCGCGAATCCAAGCGCAAGCGTTACCTCACCTACTACGAGGACGAGCACCCCATCTCCGCGCAGATCTTCGGGTCCAACCCGGAGACGCTGGCCGAGTCGGCCCGTATCTGCCAGGATGCCGGCTTCGACATCGTCGACCTGAATCTCGGCTGCCCGGCCAAGCGCGTCGTCGCCTGCAACGGCGGCAGCGGCCTGCTCAAAGACCTTCCGCTCATCCAGGTCATCTTTGAGCGGGTGCGCGCGGCCATTGCCATTCCATTTACCGTGAAGTTCCGCATGGGCTGGAATGACAGTCACATCGTCTGTGTGGAGTTGGCGCGCATGGCCGAGAGTTGCGGTCTAAACGCCGTCGCCCTCCACGCGCGTACTCGCGAAGACGGCTACACCGGCCAGGCCCGCTGGGAGTGGATCGCCGCCGTCAAGGACGCCGTCTCCATCCCCGTCATCGGCAACGGCGACATCCGCTCGCCCGAGGACGCGGCCGCCATGGTCGATCGCACGGGCTGCGACGCCGTGATGATCGGCCGCACCGCCCCAGCCAACCCCTGGATCTTCCGGCAGATCGCCCAATACACCGCCACCGGCCGCTACGACCAGCCCAGCGAGGGGGATCGCTACCGCATGATCCGCACCTACTTCGAGATGCTCGTGGCGGAGATCTCTTCCGAGGAGCGCGGCGCGGGCTCGGTGCTCGGCGGCGTACCCAACAAGAGCCTTGACCGCGACTGCGTCGGCAAGATGAAGCAGTTTGCCAGCTGGTTCACGCACGGCGTTCCCGGCGGCGCCGCGCTCCGTCGTGCCATCTTTGAAGCCAAATCAGGAGCCGCCGTCCTCGGCTCGGTGGAGCAGTTCTTCGCCGTCCGCGCGCTCAGCGAGGAGGCGGGGAGTTCCGCCATCGAGTCGGCGGAGGTGGTCTCGGCCTGACGGCGGCCGTCTCAGAGCTCGGGCAGTTCGGCCTCGCGCAGACCCAAACCGTCCGCGTCCTTCGCGCTCACCACCACGTCGGTCCCGCCCAGCGCGTCCACCGGCCATGCCACCCCAATCTCCGGATCATTCCACCGGATGGTTCGCTCGCCCGCCGGGTAGTAGACGTCGGTGACCTTGTATAGCACCTCCGCCACCTCCGACATCACCAGGAACCCGTGCGCGAAGCCCTCCGGGATCCACAGCGCCTCGATCGCACGGGCGTCGCCTGCCGTGCCAGGCTCTGCGATCGGCCGCAGTCGAAAGCCTGCCCACCGGCCAAAGTTCGCCGACCCCCGCCGTACATCCACCGCCACGTCCCAGATCTCGCCCTGCAGCACGCGGATCAACTTCCCCTGCGGCCGGCCAACCTGGTAGTGCAGCCCGCGCAACACGCCCCGCCGCGAGAAGGACTGGTTATCCTGCACAAACCGTGTCGGCAGACCGGCACGCTGCAGGGCCGCCTCGTTCCAGGTCTCCGCGAACCATCCGCGCTCATCACCAAACATGCTCATCCGCAACAGCTTGACGCCATCCAACGAGGTTCCCACCACACGCATGGCCTCCCATTCTAGGCTACGATTTCGCTTGCACACCGTTGTCAACCGTTCACCCCGCCCAACAAACTCTGTAGCCGCCGTGCTCCCCGACAGGTACACTGCCCGAGACGGACCTGCCTCATGCATCCCCTGTACGCCTGCCAATCCTTCGTCTGAGCCAACCCGGATGGATCCATGGGATCGCAGCAGCGGATCCCAGATCGCATCCCAACTCGCAGGGAGTTCGACAGGAGAGTCTCATCGCTTCGAGCAGAGCAGATCCGGCCCGGGATAGCCCTGCGACGTCACGTCTCCCGCACCCACCTCACCCCCGCCCCAGCCCTCTCTCCCTCCCCGGAGGTCGACGCCCGAATGCCTGATCACCAGCACAGCCCAGCGCGGGAGAGTTCCGGCCTGCTGGACGCCCCCTTCACCTTTCCCCGTGGGGAGAGCGCCGCACCCCGCGCTTCGGTCCGGCCGGCCAAGCCCTCCGTCGAGCAACGCCCAACGTCCTCCCTGCGATACTGGCTGCTCAAGCGCCTGCTCGACCTCGCCCTCATCCTCGTTACCCTGCCGATCACGCTGCCGATCCTCGGCCTGATCGCGCTTTTGGTGCTCCTCACCTCCCCCGGCCCGGTGTTTTACTCGCACCGCCGCATCGGCCGCGACGGCGCCTTCTTTTCCATGTGGAAGTTCCGCACCATGTGCGAGAACTCCGCCGAGGTCCTGGAGACCTACCTCGCCGCACACCCCGACGCCCGCCGTGAGTGGGCCCGCACCCACAAGCTCCGCTTCGATCCCCGCGTCACCGCCGTCGGTCGCCTGCTCCGCCAGTACTCCCTCGACGAGCTTCCACAGCTGTGGAACGTCGTCACCGGCCAGATGTCGCTCGTCGGCCCCCGTCCGATCGTCGCCGCGGAGGTGGAGAAGTACGCTGAAGGCTTTCGCTGGTACTGCCGCGTGATCCCCGGTCTTACCGGTCTGTGGCAGGTCTCCGGCCGCTCCCACCTCTCCTATCCTCAGCGGGTGGCGCTCGACTGCGACTACGTCGAACGCTGGAGCCTGCGCCGCGACCTCGTCATCCTCGCCCGCACCTTTCGCTCGGTCGCCAACCAGGACGGCGCCTTCTAGCGCGAGCGGCGCCGCGTGGTCTACGATCCCCGTGGATCCCGAGCCTCATGCCTCAAGCCCCGTCCTCCACTCGCCTCCACGGCCTCGATACCCTGCGCGTCTTCGCGATCGTTATCGTGGTCACGTATCACATCGGCATCCAGCACCTCCTGCCCTCCGCCCTCAATCCCGTCGTCGCCATGGGCTGGGCCGGCGTCGATCTCTTCTTTGTTCTCAGCGGCTTTCTGATCGGCGCGCAGCTCCTGCGACCCTACAGGGAGGGCAAGGCGCCCAGTGCCCGCGAGTTCTACATCCGCCGCGCCTACCGCATCCTGCCCGCGTTTTTAGCAGTGCTCGCGCTGTACGTCTTCGTCCCTGCCTGGCGCGAGGCGCCCGGCGCCACGGACCCCGCTGCGTTCTGGCCCTACCTCACCTTTACCTGGAACCTCGTGCTTCCCGGCTACCCTCAGCTCCACGCCTTCTCGCATATCTGGTCGCTCTGCGTGGAGGAGCACTTCTACCTCCTGCTTCCGCTTGTGCTCGCTCTGCTCATGCGGCGCCCGCGCGCCTCGGTTGCCATCGCCGCACTGGTGGTCCTGGTGGTCGGCGGCATCGCCCTCCGCGCCTTCTTCCTCTTCCACCTCATCCTCAGCCCAGGCGTGCCGGAGGATCGCCATCTCTTCCTGATGATGAAGTATCTCTACTACCCCACCTA
>CBDCMI010000007.1:0-641087 GCA_965218895.1 Acidobacteriaceae bacterium
CGCCTCCCGCGTCACATTCAGCGTCGCCCGCGACGAGCAGAAAAACGCCGGATGCAGCGCCGGCGGCATATGCGACACGAACCCAATGTTCTCCGCCCACGGAAACGTCTCCGGGTACTGCGCCCCGCCAATCAGAAACCGCTCCCCCGGCATCCGCCGCGCCGTCCGGAGCAGCAGCCGCTCCACCCCCGCCTGCCGGTCCGCCGCATACGTCCCCAGGTAGCTCATTGTCGACCGCAGCCACTCCTGCCCCTCCACCGGAAAGTGCCGCTCCGGGTCCACCGACCCATACCACGGCACCACCTCGCCCCGCGCCCCCAACCGGCTCCGCAGCTCCTCCACCGCCCGCCCCCCCGTATAACTCAGCACCAGGTCAAACGCCCCCAGCCCCGCCTCCGGCACGTACTCCGGCATCACCCCGCGATCCATCGCGTCCAGCGTCACCGGCGTATCCAGGTCATAAAACGCCCGTATCCCCGCCCCCGACCGCAGCACCCAATCCGCCGCCCGCCGCCCGTCCGGGCAATAGCTCGTCGTCATCGCCAGCTCCGCCCCGTCCAGCAGCCCGCGCGCACGCGCCTCCACCTCGCCCAGATCCCGGTAGAGCACCAGCTCCCCACCCGCCGGCAGCTCCAGTAGGTCCCGCGCCTGCGCGTAGTACGGCAAATCCCGCTCAAAAAAATAACCTCGTGCCCCCGCGCCACCATCGCCCGCAGCAACGACCGCCACAGCGTCGCATGCCCGTTCCCCCACGACGAGCTCACCGTCAGCCCAAAGATCACAACCCGCACAGAAGGCCCTCCACGCCCGCGTCCACGCACACACACACCGGCCGCTCTCCAGCACATCCTACGCAGCATCTACATAGCTCACTCCACCACCACCACCGCCGCCTCCCGCAGCACCGCCCCACCCTCCGCCCGCGCACTCCACCCCCACCATCCCAGCCCCAGGAGCAGATACGCCAGATACCCATACGGAAAGTACCGGTACGGCGCCGGCGGCAACGGCACCACTGTCCCCACCGCCGCCACAGCCACCGCCCCGCCCGCCGCCACCGCCAGCAGCAGCCGCCGCGTCGTCATCGCCCCGCGCCGCCGCAAAAACACCGGCAACGCCACCGCAACCAGCGCATACACCGTCAGAAATCCATAGGTCGCCAGCGTCCCCGTCCACCCAAACACATCCGCCGCCGTCGCCCCGCGCCCCAGCAGCACCGCCACCGGCACCGCCGCCACCACCCCCGCCGCCAGCCCCGCCACCCCCGGCGTCGCCCGCCGCTCACCTCACCCGCCCCAGCCGCGCGTGCGTCAGCCCGTGCTGCGCCATCTGCAGCATCACCCGCGCCGCCGCCACCAGACACGCCAGCGTCCCCGCAAACATGCTCACCAGCGCGCCCGCATCGATCAGCCGCCCCACCAGCAGCATGCCCGCCCGCTCCGCCAGACTCCGCATCGGCGCCGTGCTCGCACCCAGATCCTGTTTCAGAACACCAAACCCCAGCACCTCCCCATACACGCACAGCAGAAAGAACAGCCCGCACAGCACCGCGCTCCGCACCACCGCCTTGGGAATCGTCCGCAGCGGCTCCCGCGCCTCCGCCCCCAGCGTCGTCGCGCTCTCAAACCCCACAAAGCTGAAGATCGCCAGCACCACTCCCAGCCGCATCCCGCTCGCCGTCACGCCCTGGAGCGTCATCTGCACCCGGTCCACGTGCCACCCGTGCGCCCACAACACCGCCAGGAGCACGGCCCCAATCAGGCAGATCGACACCCCCTCCAGCCACAGCATCAGCCGCGCCGAAACCTGCACATCCCGCCATGCAATCGCCACCGCCGCCGCGATCATCCCCACCGCCGCCACCGCCGCCGGCACGTGCCGCCCCCATCCCCCCAGCAGCACATACAGGTAGTTCACCGTCCCCGCCAGCAACGACGCCGCCGTCATCGCATACGCAAACAACAGCGCCCACGCCGCCACCACCGCGCACGGCGCCGGCAGGTTCTTCCGCACATACACGTAGAGCGACCCCGGCGACGCCGACTCCCGCGCAAACTCCGCCACCACCAGCGAGATCAACCACATCGCCCCCAACGCCAGCCCATAAGCCAGCCACGTCCCATTCCCCGCCAGCGCAAACACCAGCGGAATCGTCAGCGTCGGCGACGCACTCGGCGAGATCGTCGCAATCGACTGCGCCAGCGTCTCCGTAGCCGTCAGGCAATGCCGCCGCAGCCCATACCCCTCCCCCACCAAAACAAGCAGCTCCCCACCCTCCCCCGCCAGCCCCTTCGGCTCCCCACCCTCCACCGCCAGCCCCTTGAGCGCCCCACCGTCCACCGCCAGCCCCCTCGGCTCCACTCCCTCCACCGGTAAAATGCCCCTCTCCATCCGGACCTCCACGCCCCGGCCTAAGCCACCAGCCAACGCCGCCCACGCAACGAGCGCCCGCCACCCCAACTCTCCCACCACCCCCAGCCCCCGCCGCCAGCATCACCACTCCCAATCCCCCGCATAGCCAACCACCACGGCCACACATTCCCTCACCCCGCCGAACCCTCCCCACCACACCCCCCGCATCGCCATGGCTGCTGCAACCACAGTCCCGGCTGGCTCCTGCTCGATGCCTAATCGTTGCAGTTGCAGTGCAGTTGCAGTCGCCACTGCCTTGCTGTTGGTACTTTTTGTTGTCATCCTGAGCGAAGCGAAGGACCTGCTTGTGCTTTTGCCGTTGCTCTTGCATTTGCGCTCCCAACAAACCCGTGGCGCACACCCCCCACACAATCCCGTACCCTGATCCTGCCCGCTTGCCGCACCCCCACCGCACCCGGGTCCTCAGGTCAACCATTGGTCCAGACCTAACCGCAATGATTTGAAGATTTTGCGCAACATTGTACGGGGGGTTACCCATCCACCCATCACTCCCCACAAAGCTCAGGAGCCCCACCATGCAGCTCGGCCTCTTCACCCCCATCTTCAACACCCTCTCCCTCGACGGGCTCCTCACCGAGCTCCGCCGCTACCCGCAGATCCGGCAACTCGAGCTCGGCACCGGCGGCTTCCCCGGCGACGCCCACCTCCCCCTCCGCGCCACCCTCGACAACCCCGCCGCCGCCCAAATTCTCCGCGCCAAGCTGGCCGACAGCAATCTCTCCCTCGCCGCCCTCGCCTGCCACAGCAACCCCGTCCACCCCGACCCCAAGATCGCCGCCGACGCCAACACCCTCATCCGCGACACGGTCCGCCTCGCCCAGCAGCTCGAGGTTCCCACCGTCGTCACCTTCTCCGGCTGCCCCGGCGGTTCCCCCGAAGACCGCACCCCCAACTGGATCACCGCCGCCTGGCCCCCCGAGTACCCCGCCGCCCTCGACTGGCAGTGGACCGAGCGCCTGATCCCGTACTGGCGCGAAACCACCGCCTTCGCCGCCGACCACGGCGTCCGCATCGCCCTCGAAGCCCACCCCGGCTTCGCCGTCTACAACCCCGACACCCTGCTCCGCCTCCGCTCTGCCACCGGCCCCGCCCTCGGCATCAACCTCGACCCCTCCCACCTCTGGTGGCAGGGCCTCGACATCCCCGAAGCCATCCGCCTCCTCGGCCCCGCCATCCACCACTTCCACGCCAAAGACGTCGCCCTCCACCCCGCCGAGGTCGGCCGCAACGGCGTCCTCGACACCCGCTCCTTTACCCGCCTCCAAGAGCGATCCTGGCTCTTCCGCTCCGTCGGCTGGGGACACGACGAGCTCGCCTGGAAACAGATCGTCTCCGCCCTCCGCCTCGCCGGCTACGACGGCGTCCTCTCCATCGAGCACGAAGACGCCCTAGCCTCCACCCACGAAGGCCTCTCCTCCGCCATAGCCCTCCTCTCCCGCGTCCTCCTCACCGAACCCCCGGTACAAGCCGCCTGGGCCTGACTGCAAAGAGAGTCCCGCCGTGTCACCGCCCTCGCGCTACGGCGACTGCTGCTTGCCGTTCCTTCTTAGTTGTCATCCCGAAGGGATCTGCTTCTCTACCGAAGACGTCCTCACCACCGCACCTCCACCATCTTCTCCACATACCCGCTTCCAGCCCCAAACACCACCGGCACCGTCACCACCTCCCCCGCGCCCAGCGCCGTCCCGTCCACCATCACCCGCAGCCCGGCCCGGTTTCGCCGCACCTGCAACTCGCCCGTTGACCCAGCCATCCCCTCCACCTTGAGGATGGCACTCCGCCCATCGCCCGTCTGCGACACTACCTTCATCCCCAGCGTCACACTCCCCGGCTCGGGCAGCTTCACCTCCATCCCCACCTCCACCGCCGGCAGCGGAATCCGCAACACCCCACCCTTCACCGCGGCCCCCGCAACAGAGCTCTTCAACCCAACGCCATCAGCCCGCACCACCATCGCCCCGCCCTCCCGCCGGAAGCTCACATCCACCCGCTCCGCTCCAACCGGCACGCGCCGCAGCGTCGCCCCACCCCACGCCGCCGGCAGCTGCGGGTTCACCGTCAACATCTTTCCCGCCGCGTCCCACTGCAAGCCAAACATCCCCCGCAGCACGGGCGACACCACCATCGCCGCCGACCACAGCTGGTGCACCGTGCTCCGCCCCAGCGGCGCATAGAACTCGCCCGACAGCAGCTCCGTCACATTGCCCAGGTCGCCCGCCCACGTCAGCCCCGCGTTCTGCATCAGCGCCGCATACCCCGCCACCGGCCGCCCCGCCCGGTACTGCGCCACACTCGCCCACCCCGTATAGAGCGGCCACACCGTCCCCTGGTGATAGCTGATCGGGTCATAGAAGGTGCTCGACGGGCTTAGATCCCGCGTTCCCCAATCGGTCGAGAACTCGCTCGACGCCCACCGCCCGAGCATCGCCTCCGGCTTCGCCAAGGCATAGCTCCCATCCCACCACGCCACCGTCGGAAAGATCGTCGCACTCCCGTCCACACTTCCGTCTGGATTGTGGCTGAAGGCATAGCTCCCATCCTTATCCTGGAAGTACTCCCGCTCAATCACCGGCCGCATCGCCGACGCCTTGGCCTCCGCCGCCTTCGCCACATCCTCATGCCCCAGCACCCGCGCCAGCTTCGCATACGCCAAAGCCGCCTGCTCGTCGATCGCCGCCAGATACAACTCCTGCTTCGGCATCCCCGGCGGCCAGCTCTCCACCCACGCCGTCCCCTGCGAGTTGTCGTAGATCCCATCCCCATCCGCATCATTCGCCGCCATAAAGGCCCATGCCTTCTCCAGCGCCCCCCAGTGCGCCTCCGCAAACGCCCGATCCCCACTCACCGAAACGTAATCCCCCATCGCCATCAGCAGCATCGGCGTTGCATCCGCCGCCGCCCACTCATACGGCAACGCTCCCCAATCCACCCGGTCCGCCGTCTGCGAATACTCATGCAAAATCTTCCCGTCGGCTCGCTGTCGCTTCAGCAGAAACTCCATCTCGCGCCGCGACAGCCCAAAGTCCCCGTAGCTGTTCACCGCATAAAGCGTCCACAACGCATCCCTTCCGAAAAACCACCCAAAGCCCGGCCGCGCCGAGTCGCCCGACTCCAGGAACCCCGCCGTCAGCGCCGTCTCCTCATGCTTCGGCGACACATCCACCTGCAACTGATCGATCGAAACCTCCGCCCACCGGAAAGCCTCGTCCAGCTGCTTGTCCGGTGTCTCAATCGCCGTCGCTCCAGCCAGCAAGGAGTCGTACCGCGCCCGGTTCGCCGCGGCAGCCGCCGCAAGCCCTCGATCCGCCGTCATCAGCCGCGCATGCAGCGCCTCCGTCGTCGCCTCCTTGCCCTCGCCCATCGTCATCAGCAGCGGATACACCACCCCCGCGTCACGCTTCGGGTCAAACCGCACCACAAACTGCGTGGGGTACTCCTTCGGCCGCTCCTGGTAGGGCGCCTGAATCCCCGGCTCCGCCCCCGGCATTGCCATCGCCCCCATCTCCCCCGGCAAGCTCAGGTGCAGCAGATAGAACCCACTCCCCCCCGCCGTCTCCACCCACTCCGGGTCCGCCGTCCCCGCGCTCGCCGCCGGCCACATCGGCTTCATCTCCGGCTGGAAACTGAACGTCAGCTCGGTCGGACGCACCGCCTCCACCTCAAACCACGCCACCGCCCCCAGCCCCTCCTCGGCATACTTCGGCGCCAGCATCACCTGCCGCACCGTAAAGTTCGCGTGCGCATACGTGATCACCGTCCGGTCCGGCCGCACCTCAATCGTCGCGCTCTGCCCGTTCACATCGATCGGCACCGGGTATCCCTCCATCCGCGCCGAAATGCGGATGTTCGAGAACAGCTTCCACGGAAAGACCCATCCCTCCATCCGCCCGCTCTGCTCCCCCAACAAAGCCCCACGCGGCCCAACAACCGTAAACGCCCTCTCCGCCTCCGTCCCCCGCACAATCCGCAACTCGCCCGCACCCGCCGGCGGCATCGCCGGCACGCCCGGTAGACTCTCCATCTTTGCTTGCGCCCTCGCTCCAACCAGCGCCGTAAGCAAAACTCCGCACCCAACCAGACCAGCTCGCATTCGACCCAACCTCCATACCCGATCGCGCTCCAGACTAGCAGCCCATCCCACGTCCACAGGCTGAGCCCAAAATCCTCCCTCCGATGGGCAGCCTGGGCGCTCTCGATCCGTTATCGTCCTCTGAGCACATCGCCACCCGCACCTGCATCCGCCAGGAGTTCCGCACGTTGAGATACACACCTTATCCCGCTCTTGGCCTTGCCCTCGCAAGCTCCACCCTCTCTGCCCAAACCACGCCAGCCTCCATCCCGCCGACGCCCATTGCTCCCTCCGCCGGCGGCTCCTCCGCTCCATCTGACACCGACCCCACGACACCACCGCCCTCCACCCCTGTCACTCTCACCTTCTACGACCGCCAGCGCGTCAACGCGACGCAGTGGTTCGCCGCAACCCCACATTCGGAGGTCTACGGCTACGGCGAGTTCCTTCTCCGCATCGCCCTCGCCCAGCGCATCCGTCACTTCGATTGGCAGGCCGAGCTCTCCCAATCCACCGAGTTCGCCCTTCCCACAGACGCCGTCTCCCCCGTCCCCGCCCAGGGACAGCTCGGTCTCGGTGGCACCGTCTTCGCCTCCAACGCCAACAACAACTACCCCGTCGCCGCCTCCTTCAAAACAGGCTGGCTCCGCTATCACCTCCGGCACGATCGCACCAGCCTTCGCCTGGGCCGCTTCGAGTTCCTCGACGGCGCCGAAACCGTCCCCACCAACGCCACCCTCGCCTGGCTCCAGTCCAATCGCATTGCTCAGCGCCTCATCGGCAACTTCGGCTTCTCCAACGGCCAGCGATCACTCGACGGTGTCGATGGTCACCTCGCCCGCCGCAACTGGGACCTCACCGCCATGGCCGCCCGCGCCGACCAGGGTGTCTTCAACATGAACGCCAATCCCGAGCTCAACGTCGATGTCCAATACCTCGCGTACACGCGCTATCTCGCCAACGGCCACGTCCAGATGCGCGGCTTCGCCATCGGCTTTCACGATGGCCGCACCGGCATCACCAAGACCGACAATCGCCCCCTCACCGTTCGCCAGCTCGATCACCGCAACATCCGCATCGGCACCTACGGCGGCAACGTAGCCACCGCCATCCCCCTCTCCCCCAGGACCACCCTCGACCTCCTCTTCTGGGGCGTCCTCCAAAACGGCCAGTGGGGACTCCTCAACCAGCACTCCGGCGCCGCCCTCGCCGAAGCCGGCCTTCGCTTCAACGCCATATCCTCCCGCCCTTGGGTCCGCGTCGGCTTCTTCCGCTCCACCGGCGACAACAATCCCATCGACAGCACCCACAACACCTTCTTCCAGCTCCTCCCCACGCCCCGCAACTACGCCCGCTTCCCCTTCTTTAACCAGATGAACTCGTCGGAACAGTTCCTCCAGCTCATCGACGCCCCCACCAAACGCCTTAACCTCCGCTCCGATCTACACTTCCTCCAGCTCACCAGCGCCCGCGACCTCTGGTATCAGGGCGGCGGTGCCTTCAACAACAAGGTCTTCGGCTACACCGGCCGTCCCGCCAATCTCCACACCTCCTTCGCCTCGCTCTACGACGCCAGCGCCGACTACATCCTCTCCCCCAACCTCTCGCTCTCCGCCTTCTACGGCATCGCCTTCGGCAAATCCGTCATCGCCGCCATCTACCCCCGCGACCGCAACGCCCAGTTCGGCTTCTTCGAGTTCGACTACCGCGTCAGCCGACGCATGAGACACGCCGCCCCATAACGCCGAGCCCTCCCACGAACGCAACTCCGCTCCCGCGGCATACGCCTCGCGCTTAGTGTGTCGTACGAGCCTGCGGCCAGGCGAGTGACTCCTAAAGCCAACGCTTTCGCCCAGAGACGACCGCTATCTCAGCTGGATGGAAGAAATTCGGTCGTTCCAGGTATGCCCCGGCCGCGATCGATAAGTCCGCAAATCTGGCACGGACCCACGAAACACAGTGCTCGGCCCGCGGAAGTTCCGGTCATCGAACACCCGCACCGAACCCCGGCCAAAGACCTGGATGGAGGTGATATTGTCGCCAAAGTTTCCCGGCAGACTCGTCAGCCGATCTCCATGCCTGACGCAGAAGTGATTCCCGCGGAAGTTCAGATCGGCGTAGAAACATGCGCCCGCGCGCGGATTCGGCCGATTGTTCCACGAGTTATCCCAGTTGCCGGGCCGGCCACCCCCGTACCTCCAGGGATCGGCCCCGGGCCGCTGCGGACCATACTGCGCCAGCACGGGCGCCGCTGCCAGCGCCAACCATCCACACACCACGGCAATTCGAGTCATAGTGTCTCCTCGCGGGCCGCACCTGCGCCCAGAAGAGACTACCGCACACACGCGCAATCTACCCCAACCACTTCGGATTCTGCGCCGTTCCGTCAAAATGATTCGTCGTCTTGAAGAGCTCAAACTTGCCCGACATCGCCGCCTGCTCCGTCTTCGCCAGGATCGCCTGCTGCTGCTCCGCCGTCAGCGGCTGAAACGTCTTTGCCGCCATCAGCGCCTGCTCCAGAATCTGCGGCGTATCAATCCCCGTGATCACCACGCTCACCGGCTGCGACATCCCAAAGTGCAGCGCGTCAATCGGCTGCACTGTCCCGCTCCGCAGGATGTAGTCGTCCCCAAAGGTCTTCATCGCCAGCACGCCCGTACCCTGCTTCTGCGCCACCGGAACCACATCGTGCAAAAACGACCGAAAGTGCGCATCCATCACATTAATCGGCATCTGCACTGTGTCGAACTTGAATCCATGCTTCTCGGCCGTCGCGAACATCCGCAGGTGCACCGCCGGATCCTTATGGCCGGTAAACCCGATGTACCGTATCTTCCCCGCCGCCCGCGCCGCCATCGCACCCTCGATCGCGCCACCCTCGGCGAAGATCCGGTCCGGATCCTCCATGCGGATTACCTCATGAAACTGCACCAGATCGATCACATCCGTCCGCAGCCGCCCCATCGACTCCTCCAGCTGCTTGCTGTACGCCTGCTTCGTCCGCCCATCGATCTTCGTCATCAAAAACACCTTCTGCCGATACCCGTCCTGCAACGCCCGCCCCATCCGCACCTCGCTTATGCCGTCGTTGTAGTCCCAGCAGTTATCCATGAACGTTATCCCCGAGTCGATCGCCCGCCGGCACAGCGCCACCATGTCGTCTGCGCTCGCATGCGGATCCTTCGCCAGGTGAAACCCGCCCATCCCAATCACCGAAACCCGCTCCCCCGTCGTCCCCAGCTCCCGATACACCATCCCCGGAGCCTCCGGTCGCTTTACCGCTCCCGCCGCCGGCCGCGTCTGCGCAGCCCCACTCACGCCACTTGCAGCCGCCATGCCCGCCGCCGTCGCCGAAACCAGGAATTCGCGTCGCTCCATGCGCCTCACCTCTCCCTCAGTCAGATGCCCGTCACGCCACAGGGGCATACCCCGCATTGACCCAGTCAACGCGTCCGGTATGCCACCACCGCCGCCTCCATCACCCGCTTCAGTGGAACGCCGCGCTCCACCGCCGCCGCTCGGCAGTCCTCAAACTCCGGCCGTGCATTCAGCTCCTCGTCCCCGCGCCGGCCCACCTTCACCCGCACCGGCCCAAACTCCGTCTCCACCGTGACGTGCTCTCGCGACAGCCGGGCCCGCTCCTCCCGCCGCCGCCGCACCCCTAGTGTCGTCGTCTCCCGCAGCAGCACCTCCTCCATCGCCGCCGCGTCCCCCTCCTCCGCCAGCACGGTCAGCAGCATTCCTTGGCGGCCCTTCTTCATCCCCACCGCGCTCGTCATCACGTCCAACGCCCCGCGCTCCAATAGTCGGTCCGCCACGTGCGCCACCACCTGTGCCGTCATGTCGTCCACCGCCGTCTCCAGCACCACCACCGTCTCCCGCGCGCCCTCCGTCCCCTCGCCCGCGCCGTCCCCCGCCTCCCCCACCATCAGCCGCAACACATTCGGAAACCCCTTCGGATCCCGCGTCCCCGCCCCGTACCCAATCCGCTCCACACGCATGGGCGGCTGCCCCCCAAACTCCGCCTCCAGCATCCGCAGCAGCGCCGCCCCCGTCGGCGTCACCAACTCCTTCTCCACATGCGCCCCATATGTGGGCACCCCCCGCAACAGATCCGCCGTCGCCGGCGCAGGCACCGGGAACCGCCCATGGGCGCAGTCCACCATCCCACCCCCTACATTGACCGCCGAGCAGCACCACCGCAGACCCGCCCCCGTCTCCTCCCGCGCCCGACGCTCCATCTCCTCCACACCTGCCGACGCCCCCACAATGTCAACGATCGCGTCCACCGCCCCCACCTCATGGAAGTGGATCTCCTCCACCGGCACATTGTGTATCTTCGCCTCGCTCTCCCCCAGCAACCGAAAGGCCCGCAACGCCCGGCGCTTAACGCCCTCCTCCAGTGTCGACCCCCGAATCATCCCCTCGATCACCGACAACGACCGCCCATGCACGTGCCCACCCTCATGCGCCCCATCGCCATGCCCGTGCGTGTGCCCGCTTTCACCATGCGTATGCTTATGGCCCTCTTCGCCATGCGTGTGCTCATGCGTATGCGCGTGCCCGCCCTTGTGCAGGTGCTGCGTCTTCGGCAACACGCCCGTCACCCGCTCACCCTGCTCCGCGACCCCCGCGTCCCGTACCGCCGCGCTCTCCCCCTCCGCCAGAGCCTCACCCTCCAACACCTCCACCTTCGTCGCGGATATCCCGGACCGGTCCACCGTACGCGCTCGCAGTCCCGCCCCCAGCCCCAGCGCCGCCACCGCCCGCTCCATCACCTCCAACTCAACTCCGGCCCCAACCATCGCCCCAAGGAACATATCCCCGGAGATCCCCGCGAAACAATCCAGATACGCCACGCGCTTCGACACCATCCGCCTCCTCCCCGTGCCCGCTCACACCTCAGATGCGCTTCGGCCTCGATCCCCCGCACTTTCGCCTCTTCTTCGTTATCGCTCATCCATCGCGCGATCGCAAGCGCCCTCTTCGCAACGAGCTACACCGAAGTAATAGAGCTCAACCGCGCGACGCCCGGCACTTACCGCCCAGCACCCGCAGCCCCCGCCGCACCCGCCGCCCCCGCCGCACCCGCGCCCGAAACGTGCGGGTAGTACCCCGTCCGCGTCCGCACCTGCAACTTGCCAAAGCCCTTCGCCTTCACGTCCACATGGATCTGCCGGTATTCGCCCTCGCTCGGCGGCTTGGTCGAGCGGTACGCAATCGAGTACTGCGTCCGGATGTCCTGCGCTACCTCCGTCGTAATCGCGTCAACATCCCGCAGCGACTTCGGGAAGTAAGCCACACCACCCGTCTGCTCGCTCAGCGCCTGCAACACCCGCTGCGCATGCCGTGCCTCCCGCTTGTCCACATCCTGCCCAAACAACAGCCCTATGGAATAGATCACCGGCCCATCCAAATCCTGGATCTTCCGGATCGCCTGCTCCAGCGTCGCACTCGATGCATTGTCCTCGCCGTCAGTCACCAGCAAAATCACCTGCTTCGGCCGCTTCGCATTCTTCGACAAGTAATCCGCGCTCGCCACCAGCGCGTCATACATCGCCGTCCCCCCGCTTGCCTTCAGGTACCCCAAACCCTGCTGCAGCTTATGGATGTCGCTCGTAAAGTCCTGATCGATATACGGCTCAAACGAGAAATCCACCAGAAAGGCCTCGTCCTGAGGATTTGAGAGCTTGATCAGGTTCAGTGCCGCCTGCTCCACCGCGTCCTTCTTGTCGTACATCGAGCCTGAACTATCGATCAAAATCCCGATCGACACAGGCAGATCCTCGTGCCGAAACGACGTGATCGTCTGCGGCACTCCATCCTCATACACATGGAAGTCATCCCGCGTCAGGTTCTCCACCGGCCGGCCTTGCCCGTCGATCACCGCCGCGTTCAGTCGCACCTCGAAGACATCCGTCTGCAGCGTGTATCGCCCACCCTCACGACCCAGCGCCTGCGGCGCTCCGGCCCCGGAACCCGCCTCGCCCGGCTTCGCCGCCGACGCGGGCGCTGCAACATCCGGGTCCGGCGATGCAACAGGATCACGATCCACAGTCAGCGATGGCGCCCTCTGCGCCGCCGTGTCCGCTCCCGCACCAGCTGCCTGCGACCATGCTCCCGCTGCCCCAAGAGCCCATGCAACGGATGTCAGCAACCAGCCCGCCGCCATCCCAAATCCTCTACTCCGATGGTGCATAGTACCCCTGGCGGTTGTGCACAGTCAGCTGCGGAAGCCCCGGTGGAGGCAGCAGTCTCACCTTCAATTTACGCCAGTTCCCATCCTTCTTCAGATTGCCCGGCCTGTACCCGATCACGTACTCGTTGCGCAGCTCCGCGCTGATCCGCGCCGCAATATCCCCCATGTCCGCCACATCCGTCACTCGAAACATCCGCCCCCCCGTCATCTCGCAGATGTCCGTCAACAAAATCGGCCCCAACTGCTCCTCCGTCGTCGGCGCATACTGATCGAAGATGCCGATCGAATACAGCTGCACATCGCTCTCCTTCACCACGCGCCGCAGCTCATTCTCCGTGTACCGGCTCCGGTTGTCCCCTCCGTCCGAGATAATCAGCAGCGCCTTCCGGTCATACTTAGCCTGCTTCAGCTTCTGCACGCCAAGATAGATCGCATCGATCAGTGCCGTCCGGTTCTGCGGTTTCAGCATCACCATCCGCGCATCCACGTCGTCAATCTCGCTCGTGTAGTCCACAATCACCGCCGGCCGGTCGTTAAACCCCACCACGAAGTACTCATCCTGCGGATTGGACGTCCGCAGAAACTCGCTCAAGGCCTTGCGCGCCCGCGCAAACTTCGAGCTCATGCTGCCGCTCAGGTCAAACACAATCCCAATCGTCACAGGCGCATCCTGCGTCGAGAAGCTCTTGATCGTCTGCACCTCGTTGTTCTCAATCACCTGGAAGTTGTCGCGCTCCAGCCCCGTCACCAGCCGGTTCATCGGGTCCGTCACCGTCATCGGCACCAGCACCAGGTTCACGTCCACCCGTATCCGCGCGTCGCGCTTGCTCGTCGCCAGCGCCGCCGCGTTTGTCCCGTTGCCGTCCACCAGCGGCTTCTTCTCCTCCGCCGTCTTGGGCGGAGCCGGCGCTGGATCCGTATGCACCTGGCCGAGCGGGTTCTCCTGCGCCCCCAGACCTCTGCCGACTCCACCCAGCACGCAGGCCACCAGCACCAAACCCAAGTACCCCAGCCTCCAACCTCTCGCCCGTCCGCTCGTCTCACGCATAATCAACCTCGGCCCGCTCCGCTCGTCCACCACTTCCCCAGCAGCCCTCGCGGCCAGCTTCCGGAGACCCTGCCCCGCTTATGTCAGCTCCGTCCCATCCCGGCAGCCCCGGTCCGCAGATCGCCCCGGGGCCCCTCGCCGGCCGGCCCGATGCGCCTCCGCTCAGTCCACCTCGCCCGCAGACTACACCCGCTCGCCCACTCTCCTCTACAGCTTCTTCTCTGCTTTCCAGCAGCACGCACATAGGCTCCACCTCGCTCAACCTCCTGCTTGCCGGCGCGCTCCTCTTCGGCGCTCTCCTCGCACTCCTCCCCGCCGCCGGTCACGACCAACTCTGGTTCCTCCTTATGGCCCACCGCTGGCTCACCGGCGCCACCCTCTACGGCCCGCAGATCTTCGACTCCAACACTCCCGCCATCGTCTGGCTCTCAGCCCTCCCCGTCCTCCTCGCCCGCACCCTCCACCTCCCCCTCCTCGCTCTCCCCGCCGTCGCCAAGCTCCTCGTCCTAGCCCTCCTGCTCGCCGTCGCCGCCCTCTGCGCCCGCCTGCTCCGTCGCCTCGCCCCCACCCTCTCCCGCAACGCCATCCTCTGGCTCGCCTCCGCCTTCACCCTCCTCACCCTCGCCATCCCCGCCCGCGACTTCGGCCAGCGCGACGCCCTCACCGCCACCCTCCTCCTCCCCTATCTCCTCGCCGCCGCCGCCCCCCGCCGCTCCCTCCCCGCGCTCTCCCCCCTCCGCCTCGCCGCCGCCCTCCTTGCCGCCCTCGGTCTCTGCCTCAAGCCCCAGCAGGCCCTCATTCCTCTTCTGCTCGAAAGCTCGCTCCTCATCCTCAGCCCCAACCGCCCCTCCCGCTCGCATGAGCCCACACGCCATACCGCCGCCCAACACGCAGACGACCGCCCCCTCTCGCTCCTCCACCGCCCCGAACCCGCTATCCTCCTCCTCGCCGGTCTCCTCTTCCTCGCCGCCGTCCACCGCTTCACCCCGCTCTTCTTCTCTCTCACCCTCCCCACCCTGCTCTCGACCTACTGGGCAATCGGCAGCCTCTCCCCCCTGCAACTGCTCGCCCAATCCCCCCAACTCACCTTCCTCGCCCTCCTCACCCTCGCCCTCTTCCTCCGCAGCCGCCGCCCCCCCTCGGCGCCCCTAGCCCGCCAGGCCGCCCTCCAGGCCGACCTCCGCCGCCCAACCCTCCTCCTCCTCCTCGCCGGCCTCGCCGCCACCGCCGCCTTCTACCTCCAGGGCACCGGCTGGTACTACCAGCAACTCCCCGCCATCACCCTCTTCGGCGCCGCCCTCGCCCTCACCGTCATCCCCCTCGCCGCCGCCCTCCGCCCGCCCCGCTGGCTCCCCGCCGCCACCGCCGCCCTCATCGCCCTCGCCCTCGCCCTCACGGTCCTCGTCGGCGGCCTTCCCCTCCGCCGCTCCGCCGCCTACACCACCCCCACCCCCGACCCCACCCTCTTTCAATCCCTCCCGCCCCACACCCCCGTCGCCATCCTCACCACCTCGGTCGAGGACTCCATGCTCCCCGTCTTCCGCTACAACCTCACCTGGGCCCAGCGCACCAACAATCTCTGGCTTCTCCCCGCCATCCTCCGCAACCTCGACCCCCTCCACCCCCCACCGCCGCGCCACCGCCTCTCCCGCACCCGCCTCGCCCAACTCTCCACAATCCAACGCCAGTGGATGCTCGAAGACCTCCTCCGCTGGCACCCCACCCTCCTCCTCGTCGAGCGCTGCCAGCTCCACCCCTGCCAGGAACTCGGCCCCCTCCGCCCCGACCTCCTCGCCTTCTTCCTCGCCGACCCCGCCCTCCGCACCCTCTTCCGCACCCACTACACCCTCCTCCGCCAAACCCCCCACTACGACGCCTACACCCTCACCACCCCCTTCGACCCCAACAGCTAAATGCAAACAAAAGCGCCCAAGGCAAATAGCTAAAAGCAAAACCCGCTAAAAACAAAAACTGGCGAAAAGCAACAACAGCCAAAACAAACCACCCCAGCAGCCTTCGCCTCGAGCCGTCTCTGCTCCTAGCCGCCTCTGCCCTTAACCGCCTTCGCCTTGAGCCGCCTTTGCCTCTAGCCGCCTTCGCCTCTGGCCGTCTCTGCTCTTAGCCGCCTTTGCCTCTAGCCGCCTTTGCCTTAAGCCGCCTTTGCCTTAAGCCGCCTTTGTCTTAAGCCGCCTTTGCCTTAAGCCGCCTTTGTCTTAAGCTTGCCCTTATGGCCCGCCTCTACCCCTTCCGCGCCCTCCGCTACAACACCGCCCGCGTCCGCATGGAAGACGTCGTCACCCAGCCCTACGACAAAATCACCCCAGCCATGCAGCAGGCCTACTACGAGCGCAGCCCCTTCAACCTCATCCGCGTCATCCTCGGGAAGCGCGAACCCTCCGACACCGAACCCCAGGAGTTCCTCCCCCCCGGCGAGCGAGCCCACAACGTCTACACCCGCGCCGCCACCTTCCTCCACGACTGGCGCGCCGACAACATCCTCGCCGAAGAGTCCGAACCCGCACTCTACGGCTACTCCCAAACCTACATCGTCCCCGGCACCGACCAGACCCAGGAACGCCGCGGCTTCATCGCCCTCGGCCACCTCTCCGACTACGCCGACAAAGTCGTCTTCCGCCACGAACAAACCTTCCCCAAACACAAATCCGACCGCCTCGCCCTCTTCAAAGCCACCCGCGCCTTCTGCGAACAGATCTACATGCTCTACTCCGACCCCGCCTTCACCGCCGAAAAACTCATCTTCGGCGACTCCGCCAACCCCGCCCCACCCGATCAGACCATCACTGACGAATACGGCGTCATCCACCGTCTCTGGCGGCTCACCGACCCCAACCTCATCAACCTCATCCTCACCGCCATGCGCGATAAAAAACTCATCATCGCCGACGGCCACCACCGCTACGAGACCTCCGTCGCCTACGCCAAGGAACGCTCCGCCCAGCTCAACCTCCCCTTCAACCACCGCGCCGACGAAAACGACGAGTCCCCCTCCAACCTCGCCGACTCCGACCCCCACTCCCTCCTCCCCCAACCGCCCTTCCCCGAAGCCGCCATGATGATGACCTTCGTCAACATGGAAGCACCCGGCATCACCATCCTCCCCACCCACCGCGTCGTCACCGGCATCGAGAGCTTCTCCTCGCCCGACTTCATCACCCGCGCCAGCCAGTTCTTCACCATCACGGAGCTCGCCCCCACCGACACCGGCGCCTCCCCCGCCCCCGAGTCCGCCATCGACTCCGCCGCCGCCCACGCCCTCCTCCAAACCCTCGCCGCCACCCCCGGCACCGCCTTCATCGCCGTCACCGGCTCCGGCAACTACCTCCTCACCCCCAGCCCCTCCGCCATCGCCCCCCTCCTCGAGCCCCTCCCCCCCAAGCAGCGCTCCCTCGACGTCGCCCTCCTCCACACCGTCGTCCTCCACCACCTCCTCGGCCTCACCGAAGACCGCATCCGCGCCACCGGCTCCATCCTCTACCTCCGCGATGCCGCCGAAGCCCTCGCCCGCGTCCAATCCGGCGAAGCCAACATCGCCTTCCTCACCAAGCCCGTCACCCTCGACCAGATGAAAGACATCTCCCTCTCCGGCGAAGTCATGCCCCAAAAATCCACCGACTTCTACCCCAAACTCCTCTCCGGCCTAGCCATCTACGCCCTCGACCCCAAGGAACGGCACACGTAGTCACGGATCCCCTCCCTCCTCCGTCGCAGACGCAACCTCGGGGGAAGCCGCAGCAAGCGCCACAGCCGCGCACGCTCTATGCTGGACTGGGCCGCAAGCCGAACCACAATGCTTGCCAATGCCTCCCCGGGTGCACCAAATGCCAGAGTTCATCGACATCCCCTCCGCACCGCGCCGACCTCCGGTCTCTTTGCTCGGCCTCGTGCTGCTCGCCGGGGTCGCGCTGGGCGGCGGCCGCCTCCTCAGCTTCTACGTGGAGGCGCTTTGGTTTCGCTCGCTCGGCTACCCGGCAGTCTTTCGAGAGACCTTGGTCCTGCAGTGGGGCACGTTCAGCCTCTTCTTCGCGCTCACGTTCGCGCTTCTGTCTGGGAGCTTTCTTCTGTTGCGCGGCCTGCGCTTCGCGAGCACGGGCGGGATCGTTCGGTTTGTAACGGCAAATGGACAGCCGATGCTCGTCGACCTGAGCCGATGGGTTAAACCGGCTGGGCTCCTTGCCTGCCTCCTCGCCGCTTGGATCGCCGCGTCCACCTTGTCTGCGGACTGGCCCACCTTTGCGCGGTGGCTCTACGCGCCGGGAGGGCCAAGCGCCCTCGATCCGGTGCTTGGCCGTCCCCTAAACTTCTATCTCCTCACGCTGCCCGCGTGGCAGGTGCTGGCAGGCTGGCTCACTGCCATGTCGGTTCTGGTTCTCCTCCTGGCTGCCGGCCTCTTTGTTCTGCGCCACCGGCCGCAGATGCAGGACATCCGCTTTTTCGAGGTGGAAAGGGAGCCGTGGAGAGGCGTCTACGGGGCCGCCGCCTTCTTCCTGGCGACACTCGCGCTCCATGCCTGGCTTGCCCGCTTCGGGCTGCTGCTGGAGGACCACACCATCTTCTCCGGCGTTACCTACACCGATGCACACGTGGAGTTGCCGGGCCTCCTGCTGGTGAGCCTCGCGCTTCTGCTGGGTGCGCTCTTCCTGGTCGACTGCGCGATCCGGCGTTCGGGTGTGCGATGGATCATCGTCGCCGCTCTGCCGGCTCTGCTGCTCTACGTCGGGCTGCAGCTGGCGGCGGCAGCGGTGAACACCTTTATCGTCAAGCCAAACGAACTGGTCAAAGAGCAGCCGTTCATCCGGGACAACATCACTGCAACCCGGGCAGCGTATGCGCTCGACCGCATCGTGGTGCGGCCGTTCGCCGCAGGCACGACGGTCGCCGATGCGAACGCCGCCGGAAACCAGCCAACGCTGCAAAACATCAGGCTCTGGGACACGCGGGCGCTCCAGGACACGCTGCGGCAGATCCAGGAGATTCGCACCTACTATGACTTCCCCGGCATCGATATCGATCGCTATATGCTGAATGGCAACCTGCAGGAGGTCATGCTCGCCACCAGGGAGTTGAGCGTCAACAAACTGCCCGACAGCAGCCGCAACTGGATCAACGAAAAACTCATCTACACCCACGGCTACGGCCTGACCATGAACCCGGTCAACGGCTTCACCGCCGAGGGTCTGCCAACCCTGCTGCTGGGAAACATGCCTGTGCAAAGCACCGTCCCGGGTCTGACCGTGGCGCGACCGCAGATCTACTTCGGCGAGCTGACGGACGACGACGTGTACGTCAAAACCCATCAGCAGGAGTTCGACTTTCCCCAGGGCCAGACCAATAGCCTCACCAGCTACACCGGCACGGGTGGCATCGTTCTCGGCAACTGGTTCCGGCGCGCCGTCATAGCGCTCGAGCGTGGCGATCTCGCCAAACTGCCCTTCAGCGACGACGTCTCGCCGACCTCGCGCCTGCTCATGCGGCGCAACATCGTGCAGCGGGTCCTCAGCATCGCGCCCTTCCTCACCCTCGATCCGGACCCCTACATCACCGTGGGCGACGACGGCAGGCTGCGCTGGATCCTGGATGGCTTCACGACCGCGGAAACCTACCCCAACGCGCGGCATTACCCCCTCGGCGACGGCGAGGTGAACTACCTGCGCAACAGCGTCAAAATCTCCGTCGACGCCTACGACGGCACCGTCATCTTCTACAGCATGGACGATGCGGACCCGATTCTCGCGGCGTACCGCGGCGCCTTTCCCTCTCTCTTCCAACCTGCGTCAGCCATGCCCGCGTCCATGCGCGCCCACCTGCGCTACACCGACACCCTCCTCGACATGCAGGCGCAGGCGTACGGTCTCTATCACATGACCGATCCGGGGACCTTCTTCAACCGCGAAGACCTGTGGACCGTGGCAACCGAATCAGCCGTGGACCCCTCCGGCCAGCGCGATACGCAGCAGATGCAGCCCAACTACGTACTCATGAAGCTGCCGGGCGAGGGCGGTATGGAGTTCGTCAACATCCTGCCGTTCACCCCCAGCAACCGCAACAATCTGATCGGCTGGATCGCCGGTCGCAGCGATGGTGCGGCGTATGGAACCGCGGTGGCCTACACCTTTCCAAAGACGCGCCTCGTCGACGGCCCGTCGCAGATCGAGGCCAGGATCGACCAGAATGCCCAAATCAGCGGTCAGCTGACTCTCTGGAATCAGCAGGGATCGCACGTTCACCGCGGCAACCTGCTGGTCATCCCCATGGGCACGGCTCTGTTGTATGCGGAGTCGATCTACCTCCAGGCTGACCGCAGCCCCATGCCGGAACTTCGCCTGGTCGTGCTTGCCCTGCAGGACCGATTGGCCTACGGCACAACGTTTGAGTCCGCGCTTCTCGCTCTCTTCCATGGAGGGGACTCCTCCATCACGCCAGCCGCACCGCCGGCGGGAGCGCCTGCGCCGAGCGACACGGCTGCCACCCCAACCTCGTCGCTCCCGGGCGTCCCCGCGACCCAGACTGTCGACCTGCAACAGGCAGCACAGAACCTGGCCGACTATCAACGGCTTACAGCCGAAGGGAAGTTGGCGGAAGCAGGCGCCAAACTGGATGCGCTCAGGGTGCTGCTCAACCGCTCGGCACCAGGCTCCAGTCCGGCGCGGAAGAGATAATCACCGCCAGGCCAAACAGGGTCAGAGTCGCGGGGTGCCCCACACCTCACCTCTGCGACATGCGCCCGGGTGCCCAGACCACCATCCCGCCCCGACCCCGCCCACGTACAATCGGACCCTGACGTGCCCCTCTCTCCCCAAGCCCTCGCCCGCTGCACAGCCGCCCTCGGCCTCTGTCTGCCGGCCCCCGCGCAAACTCCGCCACCCGCCACGCAGCCCCCCGCTGTCGTCGTCCACTCCCCACGCCCCCCGGCTCTCCTCGGCCGCGATACCGTCTTCCTCGACCCCGCTCACGGCGGCGACGACACCGGCGCCCACCTCCCCGACGGCGCCCTCGAAAAAGACCTCACCCTCGCCTTCGCCACGCGCCTCCGCTCCCAGCTCTCCGCCCTCGGCCTCTCCACCCTCCTCGCCCGCGAAGACCCTTCGACCAGCCTGGGCGCCGCCTCTCAGAACACACCCGCCCCCCAGCCCCCCACACCCGACGGGCGAGCCGGCCTCGCCAACCACCTCCACCCCTTCGCCTGCCTCGTCCTCCATGCCACCGGCGCCGGCTCCGGCGTCCACGTCATCACCGCCGCCCTGCAGCCCCCGTCCACACCGCCCGACCCCGGCACCCCTATCCCCTGGGACTCCGCCCAGCTCGACTTCCTCCCCCAAAGTGAACGTCTCGCCACCTCGATCACCGAGGCGCTCTCCCGCGCCGGCCTCCCCGCCACCCGCGGCCGCGCCGTCATCCGCCCCCTCATCTCCCTCACCTGCCCCGCCGTCCTTGTGGAGCTCGCTCCCCTCGCCCGCTCCAGCCCTGACGACCCGGCCTACCAGGCCCGCGCTGCCCAGGGCATCGCCGCCACCCTCCTCCTCTTCCACAACACCGCCGACTCCACGCCATCTTCGGCAGCCGCCGCCCCCACTCAATGAAAGCCGCCTCCATCCCCCGCCATCAGCGATACCTCTTCTTCGCCCTCGCCGCCGGCATCCTTACCGCCCTCGCCTTTCTCCTCTACGGCTGCCGCCAGGCCGAAAAACGCCTCGCCGCCCCCGAAGACGAGACCCCCATCGCCGCCCCCACCTCCTCCGGCCAGGAGTCCGTCCCGCTCTACATGGCCAGCGACGCCGACGGCTCCATCACCCCCGAAGACCATCCCCTCGCCCTCCCCTCCGAGCCCTCCGCCCGCGCCCGCGTCCTCCTCGAGCAACTCCTCGCCCGCTACGCCCTCCCCGGCTCCCCCCACCCCCTGCCCTCCGGCCAGGCCATCGACGACGTCTTCCTCGTCCCTCTCCCCATCGCGCCCCCAACCCCATCCACCTCCGCCAAAACCCGCCGCAACACCCCCTCTTCTCCCCCCCTCTACGGCCTCACCGGAGAGCTCGCGGTCGTCAATCTCCACGGCACCTTCGTCGACGGACACCCCTCTGGCGTTGAAACAGAAGCACTTACCCTAGACTCCATCATCGGCACCCTCCACGCCGACCTCCCCGACCTCACCGCCGTCCGCTTCTTAGTCGACGGCCACGACCGCGACACCCTAGCCGGCCACGCCGACCTCCTCCGCACCTACCCTGCCGTCGATACTACCTACAAGCCCTGACCAAACACGCCACCTCATGACCGACCCATCCACCTCACCCACGATTGGCGTCTTCGACTCCGGCTTCGGCGGCCTCACCGTCCTCCGCGCCCTCCTCGACTGCATCCCCCATGCTCGCTACATCTTCCTCGGCGACTCCGCCCGCCTTCCCTATGGCTCCAAATCCCCCGCCACCGTCGCCCGTTTCGCCGTCTCCTCCGCCCGCTTTCTGCTTGATCACGGCGCCGACCTCCTCGTGATCGCCTGCAACACCGCCACCGCCCTCGCTCTGCCTGAGATCCGCACCGCCGCCGCCCCCACCCCCGTGCTCGGCGTCATCGAGCCCGGCGCGCTAGCCGCCCAGGCGCTCGCTACCACCCGCGACGTCCCCCAGGGTGAGGTATTGGTCCTCGCGACTGCCGCCACAGTCGCCTCGGGGGCCTATCACACCGCACTCCACCGCCTCGGCCTTATCCCACACGAGAAGGCCTGCCCCCTCTTCGTCCCGCTCATCGAAGAGGGCTGGACCGACCACCCGGTCACCGCCGAGGTAGCCCGAATTTACCTCGGCGAAGCTCTGGCCACCGCCCCCAATGCCCGCACACTGCTCCTTGGCTGCACTCACTACCCACTCATCGCCCAGCTCCTCCGCCGCACCGCCAACACACTCGGCCGTCCCCTCACTCTCATCGACTCCGCCCAGGCCACTGCACAAGCCGCCGTCGCCCTCCTCGACACCGTCACGCCTAAACCCACGCTCCATCCCAATCTCCAAATCTTCGCCACCGACTCCGTTGAGAAGTTCCAACGCCTCGGCTCACACTTCCTTGGCCGCCCCCTGCCTCCCGTCCAACTCGTCGACCTCGGCGACTGATCTACCGCGGGACGGGTTTAGGGCGGAGAGCATCGAGGAATAGGTCGACGGGGAGGGTGTTGAGGATGTCGGCGGGGGTGAGCCAGGCGCGGCGGAGCTGGGTGATCCCCCAGCGGAGATAATCGAAGTCCTCGGCGGCGTGGGCATCGGTGTTGACGACAAGCTTGCAGCCCAGCTGCTTCGCCAGACGGAGATGGGCGTCCGAGAGGTCGGCGCGGGCGGGCGCGGCGTTGTGCTCGACGGCGACGCCGAGCGCGGCGGCACGGCGGAGGATGGCGTCAATGTCGATAGGGTACGGATCGCGGCGGAGGAGCTTGCGCCCGGTCGGGTGGCCGAGGATCTTCAGGTACGGGTTCTCGAGGGCGCGAAGGACACGGGCGGTCTGCTCGGCCTGCGGCATGTCGAAGCGAGAGTGAACGCTCCCGACGACGATGTCGAGTTGGGCGAGGGTGTCGTCGTCCAGGTCGAGGGAGCCGTCGGCGAGGATGTCCACTTCGATGCCGGCGAGCAGCCGGATCCGGCCTTCCATCTCATCATTGACCGCGCGGATGCGGGCGGCGTGGGCCAGAGTGCGTTTGTCGTCCATGCCATTGGTCATGGCGAGGTTTTTGGAGTGATCGGTGACCGCGAGGAAGGAGAGGCCGCGGGCGATGGCGGCTTCGGCCATCTCGCGGATGGAGAGGGTGCCGTCGGTCTCGTGCGTGTGGGCGTGCAGGTCGCCGCGGATGTCGGATCGGGTGATGAGGGTGGGCAGGCCGGGGCCGGCGTCATCTTTGAGGGGGAGATCGTGTTCGCAGGCGAAGGTGACGGCGGCGGCTTCGAGCTCGCCGCAGTTCTCGCGGAGCTCGGGCGGAATCCAGGCGAGGTCGAGGGCGTTGTAGATCCCCTCCTCGGTTGCGGAGGCGACGACGGTGCCGTCGTCGAGGCGGGCGAGGGAGTACTCGGAGAGGGTGAGGCCGCGGCGGATGGCGCGCTGGCGCAGCGTGACGTTGTGATGCTTGGAGCCTGTGAAGTACTGGAGGGCGGCGCCGAACGAGCTGTGCGGGAGAAGGCGGACGTCGACCTGCAGGTGGTTGCGGGTGGTGAAGGAGACCTTGTTCTGGCCCTTGGCGAGGAGCTTGTCGATGAGCGGGAGATTGGCGACGTGTTCGACAGCGGCGGTGACGACGTCGGGCTCGCAGGCGGGGCCGGTCACGAGCAGGTCGAGGTCGCCGACAGTCTCTTTGCCGCGACGGAGGGAGCCGGCGGGGGTGATGGTGTCAATGCCCGGAAACTCGCGGATAAGAGCAGAGATGCGGTCGGCGACGGCAGAGGCCTGGTCGATGCGGAAGCGGCCGGAGTTGCGGCGGTGGTCTTCGATGCCCTTCAGGAGCTTGTCGGTGAACTTCTGGCCCATGCGGGGGAGCTTGAGGAGGTGTCCGGCCTTGGCGGCGGCTTCGAGTTGATCGATGTCGGCGACCTCAAGGGCGGACCAAAGGAGGGCGACGGTCTTGGGCCCCATGCCGGGGAGGCGGAGGAGTTCGAGCATGGTGGGGCGGTACCGGGTGAGGAGCTCGTCGCGGAGGGGCATGGTGCCGGTTGCCACGAGGTCGCGGATGTTGGCGGCCATGCCCTTGCCGATGCCGGCGATGGCGAGGAGGGCCTTGGGGTCGGCGTCGGGGCGGGTGAGGGTCTCGAGCTGGGTGGTCTGGGCCTCGACGGCCTCGGCGGCGCGGCGGTAGGAGCGAATGCGGAAGGGATCGGCGCCATCGATCTCGAGGAGGGCGGCGGTTTCATCGAGCAGGCGGGCGAGGGTGACGTTATCCATGGCGTGCTGCGGGTTGGATGCGGGTGGGTTCGCTGGGGCGTCCGAGGGTACCCCTACCCCCTCCCCTACCTCCTTGCGCAAAATCTTCATGGGAAAGAACTTAGGTCCGGACCAGATGCGGCGCTTTGACCCGCCTCGTCGAAGTGACCAGGCCGTCGCAGACGGGCGGCGCTGGGCTGCCCGTGCTGAGGATAAAGGTGCAAGAGAGATGAGTACGCCACGGATGATTGCTCGGCGAAGTCCATCGTGCGCCGTCACGTTATGAATCCAAGAACCCTGACGCCTCCTATACAGCCGAGAAAGAAAATTCACAGAACTTCGGTGACCGCGAACCTAAACATCGAAGCTGGGCCTCCTTGTATTTGAGCGCACAACCAGCGCGCAGGAGGTTCGAAGATGATACGAGCAAACGTGGGAGAAGGAGAACGTTGGTTGCGCCTGTGCGCGGGCATCTTCTGCATGGTGTGCGGCCTTGTCTTCCTGAAAGGAACACTGCCGGGCTACCTGGTGGCGATCTCAGGCTGTATCACCTTTTTCACCGGTCTCGTGCGGTGGTCCCCAGTTCGGGCCGTGACTGCGCGAACGGTTCAGGAGTAGTTGAGGATGGCCCGTACACACTATGACGAAAGAATGCTGGAGGCTGCCCGGGAGGGAGATCACGAATCGATCGTGTCCCTCCTGGTTGTCGCGCAGCCGGATCTCCGCCGTTACGCTGCGCGGGCTTGCCGCACTTCAGACGACGTAAACGATGCGGTTCAGGAAGCCTTATGGATCGTATACCGCCGCATCGGAGCGCTACGCGCCTTCGGGTCCTTTTCAGGCTGGCTCTTTGCCATCGTCCGGAGGGAGTGCCTGCGACTTGCGAGGCGGTTTCTAGGCAGCGTGATTCCCCTGGAGGATGTGGCAAACCAACGTCGCTTTTCACAAACACCGCAACTGGAACTCAGCATCGACTTAGCTCACGCCATGGAATCGCTCCCCGAGCATTACCGCGAGGTGGTGTTGCTGCGCGACGTCGAGGAGCTGACCATCAACGAAATTGCAGACCGTCTCGGTCGCACCCGCGAAGCCGTTAAAGGCAACCTGCACCGCGCACGGCTGCTCCTTCGCGAATACCTGCAACCCGAGAATGAACATTGTCAGTGAGGTGCTTCATGGCTCAGTCCTGTCCTCTTCCTTTTGCCAGTAAGTCGGTTACCGAACACCTCCTGCGCGGCGCCCTTGGCGTGGCCGGCATCGTCCTCGCCTTGAAGCTGGGCAGCTCGAAGCCGATCGTCTCGGTTGCAATGGTGCTCGGTTCCCTCGTTGCTCTACGTGGCTGTCCCATGTGCTGGGTGGCCGGCCTCCTCGCCACGCTGCAGCAGAAGTTCTCTCGTCAGAACGTCTAGCGGGGGAGCGCCATCCTCAAATCCCGAAACGGGGCCTTTCGCCTCGTCCCGGCATCCTCACCACGGCTCTTGCGCGCCCAGTCCAGCCTCAAGGAGACATCTATGCCCAGCTTCCAAAACCCCTCTGACTACGAACACGCCAAGGATCTGCTCCAGGGCGCCCCTGCCGAAGCAAACGCCTTCCTCGGCCTGAAGCGAGCGGCCGAACGTGCTGATGGTGCGATCCCGGCCAAGACTCGCGAGCTCATCTCGGTTGCAGTCGCCCTCAGTCTTCAGTGCGCCTACTGCATCGATGTGCATACCAAGATGGCCAAAGCGGCCGGGGCCACCCCTGAGGAGATGAGCGAGGTGGTCTTCTTGACAGCCGCTATCAAAGCCGGTGCCGCTGTTGGACATGGCCAGATGGTTATGCGCATGTACAGCGAAGCTCCTTCACCTGCCGCGCCAAACGAGGCGAAACGCGACGCCGCGTCATAGCACCTCGCCTTGATCGCTTGCGGCGCAGTCATTGTTCTTCGGGAGTGGCCCCGGGGGTGATACCGTGCGCGAGAAAGATGACCATCCACTCACCGAGAGGGCCTGGGGACGACGAAGTATTTTGACGAGGGTGAACCACTTTCGGGCGCGGCAGCCGGTCTCTTCGATCATCTCGCGCCTGGCGGCGGCGAGCGGGGCCTCGTCCGGTTCCTGGCGGCCGGCGAGCTTAGTGTGACAGGACCAGCAGCGTGACTCCGCGCTGGCCCACTCTGCTGGTGTAGGTACCGCTGTGGCGTCCGAGATCTCTCGCCGCCCAGACATCCCGTACGTTCGCGCCCTGCGGAAAGCCGACCTTCGCGAGGTCCACGCTGATGTTGCGGGAGGAGCAGCAGTCCGAGGTAAACATGCCCACAGCCAGGCGGTTTCCGCTGAGTGGCCGCGTCCAGACGTTGATCTCACCATATTGGTACAGCCGCGTTCCCGCTTTGCCGAGCGGATCCTGGTCGATCGCAATGACCTCGCGGTTCAACAGGATGGACTTGTCCGTGGCGGTCATTTTGGTGAGGTCGTTGCCGGCCAGGAGCGGTGCGGCGAGCAGAGCCCACAGGCTCATGTGCGACTGGTACTCCGACGTCTTCATGCCGCCGTTGCCTACCTCCAGCATGTCGGGATCGTTCCAGTGACCCGGCCCAGCGAACGCTGCAAGGTCGCTCTCACTTTGCCCGATGATGTCCATGCGCTCGTAGGTGTCGTTGATATCGCCTGTTGTGCGCCACATGGACGCGCCCACACCCGGCCCCCACTGCCAGACATCATCGAAGCCGTACTGGCACAGGCTATAGAGAATGGGCCGGCCGGTTGCACGCAGGGCATCGCCCATCGTTTTGTATGCGGCGATCATGAGGCTCTTGGCTGCGGCCTCGGGCGCATCCGGGTGCGCCTTGCGCTCCGCATTCATCTGCTGGCCGAAGGAGCAGAGGTCATACTTCAGGAAGTCCACGCCCCACGCGGCGTAGGTCTGCGCGTCCTGCGCCTCATGGCCGAGGCTGCCGGCGTACCCGGCACACGTCTTTTCCCCGGGTGAGGAGTAGATGCCGAGCTTCAGCCCCTTGCTGTGCACATACGCCGAAAGAGCCTTCATGTCCGGGAATCTCTCGTTGGCGTGGATGACGCCGTCCGCGTCGCGCTTGCCCTGCCAGGTGTCGTCGATGTTGACATAGATGTACCCGGCATCGCGCATGCCGGTGCTCACCATCTGATCGGCAGTGGCACGGACGTCGGCGTCCGTCACCTTGCCGGCGAAGTGATTCCAGCTGTTCCAACCCATGGGTGGGGTGGGCGCCAGCATCTTTTGAGCGAGCAATCCATGCGGAAGCACCCAAGCGAAGAGTGCGACGACAACACGAAGATTCATAGTTGACCTGCCGCAGGCTAAACCTGCCCCATCAGCTTACCCCCTGACGGTTGATCGAGAACGAAGGAGCAATGCCGGCTCGGTGCAGATCTTCTGTAGAGCTGATCGCGGGTGGGTTAGAGCGGCGGGAGGCGGTTGGCCTGGATGGCCTGGTGCAGGAGCGAGAGGCCGATCAGGGTCTTGCCGTCGTGGAGCTTGCCGGCGGCAATCAGTTCGAGGGCGTGGGAGAGGGGTGTGGGGACGAGCTCGATGTGTTCGTCTTCTTCCGGCGTGGCCTGCCCAGGGGTAAGGCCGCGGGCCAGAAAGATCATCATCCACTCGCCGAGAAAGCCTGGGGAGGCGAAATACTTGACGAGGGTGGACCACTTTCGGGCGCGGAAGCCGGTCTCTTCGATCATCTCGCGCTTGGCGGCGGCGAGCGGGGCTTCGTCCGGTTCAATGCGGCCGGCGGGGAGTTCGAGGAGGAACTGGCCGGCGGCGTGGCGGTATTGGCGGATGAGGATGACCTCGGGGTCCTGGGGATTCTTGCTCTCGTCGATGGCGAGGATGACGACCGAACCGTTGTGGCGGATGACGTCTTTCTTGCGGGCTTTGGTGTCGCCCGGCTCCTGGATGGTGTCGGTGTAAACGGAGAAGATGTTGCCTTTGTAGGCGAGCTTGGAGTCGACGAGGATGGGTTTGCCCTTGTTGGGCTTGCGGGCGACCTTCTGTTTCGGTTTTTCAGCGTCGGAGGCGACGGGGCGCTCGGCGGAGGTGCGGGGCTCGGCGGCAGAGGTATTGCGGCGGCGGGTTTCGGCGGGGAGGGAGGGGTTGGGATTCGGCGCGGACATGGGCCGGGAGGGCGCTGGCTTTGAGCGGGGTGCCATGCGGTTACGGTAGCATCTGCATCGGGTGCGGCGTCCCGGCATCGAACTGCTTGTTGAACGAAATCTATCTGCGTTGGGGTGGGCCGTGCCGCGGCTTCGGGCCCGGGCGCGACGAGGATCCCGATGAGCGCCGAGTGCTTTCCGATAACGGTTCTGCCGCATGTGTCGGCGCTGTATCAGGCGTACCTGGGAATCGGTACGGATGGTGAGCCGGAGGTTGCACCGGGAGACCGGGGTGCTGTGGCGCGGTGGTACGGCGATGGCCTGCGCGGCGGGTGGATGGCGGGCGGGTGGATGCGGCGCGCGGCGGTCGAAGGCGGGCGTGAGCCGAAGCGTCTGGCGGCGGAGCTCGGCGAACAGGCGGAGCGCTGGGGCGCCTCGCCGGCGCAGATGGAAAACATTGCGCGGCTGGGGACCGGCGCGCGGGCCGTGGTGACGGGGCAGCAGGTTGGGCTGCTGGGCGGGCCGCTGCTGGTGCTGGAGAAGGCAGCGACGGCGGTGGCGCGGGCGCGCGAGGCGACGGCCCGCACCGGGGTGGAGCATGTGCCGGTCTTCTGGCTGGCGACGGAGGATCATGACCTCCCGGAGGTCGACCAGGTCGGGCTGCTGGACGGGGCGATGAAGGCAGGCGGATTTGAGGTGTTGCGGGCCGGGCTGCGAAGCCACGGGGGCGAGGTCGGTGCGGTGGTGCTGGGGGAGGGGATTGAGGCGGTGCTTGCGCGCGCGGAGGAGATGCTGGGTTGGGCTCCGGTGTGCGATCTGCTGCGCGCGTGTTTCCGGCCCGAGGCGACGCTGGGGGAGGCGTTTGCGCGGCTGCTGACGAGGGTCTTCGCGGACCAAGGGCTGGTGGTCATGGATGCGGCCGGGCGGGCGTTCCATGAGCTGGGCCGGAGCACGCTGCGGTATGCGGTGGAGCATGCCGATAAGCTCCAGCGGGCGCTGGTGGAGCGGTCGAAGCAGCTGGAGGATGCGGGGTACCACGCGCAGGTGAAGGTTGCGCAGGGGATGAGCCTGCTGTTCCTCCTCGGCGAGGACGGAGCGCGTGTGGCGTTGCGCAGGACGGCTTCCGGGAGCGGCGGGCGAGGGCGCATGGAAGGCTGGGCGGCAGGCGCTTACGACGGCGGAGCTGCTGGAGATTCTGGAGCGGGAGCCGGAGCGAGTGAGCCCGAACGCGCTGTTGCGGCCGGTGTTCCAGGACACCATTCTGCCGACGGCGGCGTATGTGGGCGGGCCGGCGGAGGTAGCGTACTGGGCGCAGAGCGCGGTGATCTACGAGGCCGTGCTGGGCGGGGTGACGCCGGTGCTGCCGCGGCTGAGCGCGACCGTGCTGACACCGGAGGTGGGCGCGGCGCTGGGGAAGTTCGAGGTGGAGCTGCCCCAGGCGATGACGACAGCGGAGGAGCTGGCGCTGCGGCTGGGGGCGCGAAGCATGCCGATCGAACTGAAGCAGCGGCTGAGCGCCGTGGGCAACACCATGGATGCCGAGGTGGAGGCGCTGCTCGCCTATGTGCGCGCGATGGACGAGAGCCTGGGCCGGGCGGCCGAGGTCTCCGGCTCAAAGATGCGCTACCAGATGAACCGGCTGCGGCGCATGATGGCGCGGCACGAGGCGGAGAAGGAAGGCAGCCTGCGCAAAAAGGCGGAGATGATTGCGCGGGAGGTCTGGCCCGGTGGACATGTGCAGGAGCGGGCGTTGGCGTGGGTGTGGTTTGCCGCGCGTACGGAGGGCCTGGTCGGGCGTCTGGTGGAGGAGGCCGTTGGGATGTGCGGCGGGCATGCCGTCGTCCGGCTCTAGCGGCCCTCGATCTGCGGCTCTGCCGGAGCAGCCCTCGATGTGCGGCTCTGGAGGCGCGGCTCTAAAATGGGTGTGGAGGTGAGCGGCGATGGGACTGAGGGATGAGCCGTTTGAGGTGATGTGTCCGGACTGCGGAGGCCTGATCAAGGTGGACCCCGTGACGCGGGCGGTGATCGCGCACCAGGCGGCGCCCAAGAAGAAGACATTTGAAGACTTCGGGGCGGCGGCGCGGGCATTGCGCGAGCAGGATGCGCGGCGGGATTCGATCTTCGCGCAAAGTGTGGAGGCGCAGAAGAACAAGGACGACGTGCTGGCGAAGAAGTTCGCGGAGGCCGTGAAAAAGGCTAAGGAGACTCCGCTGACCGGCAAGCCTCTGCGGGAGTTCGACCTGGACTAGATGGGTGGTGGTGTGCGGAGGCGCCCCGTGTGGGCGCCTTTTCGTTTGGCATCTAACGCAGGGGAGGTGTGGCGGATGCTGGAGACGGTGGCCTGGATCTCGTTGGGTGTGGCGTTTGCTTGCGCGATCGTGATCGCCGTCGATGAGGTGCGGCACCCGCAGCGGATGGCGGTCATGAATGTGGTATGGCCGGTCACGGCGCTCTACCTAAGCGTGGTGGGGCTGTGGTGGTACTTCCGCAAGGCGCCGAGCATGCGAAAAGACGCGCCGAAGATGCAGATGGGCGACAAGGACGGCGGGGAGGGCAAGGACGACACGCCGCCGACAGCCGGGCAGGCCTTGCTGGCGGCCAGCCACTGCGGGGCGGGCTGCACGATCGCCGATGTGGTAGTCGATTTCTCCCTCTTCGGCCTGGGCGCGACGCTGCTGGGCTCGGAGCTATATGCCAGCTACCTGTGGGACTTCGTGGCTGCGTGGGCCCTGGGGATCGTCTTCCAGTATTTCACCATCAAGCCGATGCGGGACCTCTCGCCAGGCCAGGGCATCATGGCGGCGATCAAGGCGGACACGCTGTCCATCACGGCATTCCAGATTGGGATGTATGCATGGATGGCGTTGACCTGGTTTGTGCTCTTTCCGGCGCCGCGCCACCTCCATCCGAACACGGCGGCGTACTGGCTGCTGATGCAGGTGGCGATGGTCTGCGGCTTTCTAACGGCAGCTCCGATGAACTGGCTGCTGGTGAAGATTGGCTGGAAGGAGAAGATGGGCTAGGCCCGAGATGGGCTGCCGCAAGCGTGCTGTGGCGCGGGCGAACTTACCGGCGCAAGGGTCGGTAGACTTGGAGACATGCCGCCGATTGTGAATGCGCAGGGTTTGGGAAAGAAGTTTGGGGCGACGCCGCTGTTCTGGGATGTAGCTTTTACGGTCAGCGAGGGGGAGCGGATCGGGCTGATCGGGCCGAACGGCGCGGGCAAGTCGACACTGCTGGCGTGCCTGGCAGGCGCCGAAGAGCCGGACGCGGGCGAGGTGGCCATGCGCAAGCGGGCGCGGGTGGAGCTGGTGCGGCAGGAGTCTGTCTTCGCCGACGGCGTCACCGTGCGGCAGGTCCTGCTGCGCGCGCTGGAGCGGGCAGGCGTGAGCGAGGGCGAGCGCGAAGGCCGGCTGCGCGAGACCGCCGGACGACTGGGATTTGAAGGAGCCGGAGCCTCCGCGGCCGTGACCGGAGCCGGCGAGGGCGGCGGCCTCGAGGCCAAGGCGGCCGCGCTCAGCGGCGGCTGGAAGAAACGGCTGGCCATCGCCGAGGCCCTCGTAACTGCGCCCGACGTGCTGCTGCTCGATGAGCCCACGAACCACCTCGATCTGGAGGGCATCGAGTGGCTGGAGGGCATGCTGCGCGCTGCGCCCTTTGCCGCCGTCATGGTCAGCCACGACCGATACTTCCTGGAGAATGTGGCAACGGAGATCGTGGAGCTGAACCGGGTCTACGCCGAAGGCATGCTGCGGGTGCAGGGGAGCTACTCGAAGTTTCTGGAAGGCCGCGAGGCCTATCTGGAGTCGCAGTCGCGCGCGGCGGACGGTCTGCGCAACCGCGTGCGGACGGAGGTGGAGTGGCTGCGGCGAGGGCCCAAGGCGCGCGCCACCAAGGCCAAGGCCCGCATTGACAACGCGCATGAGCTGATCGGGCAGTTGAAAGAGGTGGATGCGCGTATGCGGACCTCCACGGCGGGCATCGAATTTGCGGCGACCGACCGGCAGACCAAGCGCCTGGTCGAGATGGAGGGGGTCGGCGTGGAGCTGGGCGGCCGCGAAATCGTGCGCGATCTCTCCTTTTCGGTTACAAATGGAACCCGCGTGGGTCTCGTCGGACCGAACGGCGCGGGCAAGACCACGATTCTTCGGCTCATCACGGGCGAACTGGAGCCGACGGCGGGGACGATCAAGCGCGCCGGCCAGCTGCGCATGGTGCTCTTCAGCCAGATGCGCGAGCTGCCCGAAGGCGTGACGCTGCGGCGCGCGCTGGCGCCGGACGCCGACGCGGTGGTCTACGGCGGCCGGGTCGTGCACGTGGCGAGCTATGCCGCGAAGTTTCTCTTCACGGGCGAGCAGCTGAATCAGCCGGTCGAACGGCTCAGCGGCGGGGAGCGGGCCCGCGTGCTCATCGCACGGCTGATGCTGCAGCCCGCGGACGTTCTTCTGATGGACGAGCCGACCAACGATCTCGACATCCCGACGCTTGAAATCCTCGAGGAGAGCCTTCGCGAGTTCACCGGGGCGCTGGTGCTGGTCACGCACGATCGCTACCTTCTGGACCGGGTGGCCACGGTGGTTCTCGGTCTGGATGGCACCGGGCGCGCGGAGGTCTTTGCGGACTACGCGCAGTGGGAAGCCTGGCGCGGCATCCGGCCGGGTGCCGAGCTTGCGCCGGTCCGGGAAGCCAAGCCCTCCGCCGGGGCGGCCGCGAACGCCGGAAAGAAGAAGCTGTCCTACCTCGAAGCGCGCGAGTTCGCCGGCATCGAGGCGGCGGTGGAGGCGGCGGACGCGCGGCTCGATGCAGCACGGACGGAGGTCGAGGACCCTGCGGTGGCGGTGGATGCGGCACGCCTGACCACGGCCCTGGCGGAGATGGAGGAGGCGCAGGAGCAGAGCGACCGGTTATACGCCCGGTGGGCGGAGCTGACGGAGAAGGCAGGCTAGGTCCCGCTCCGGTGTATGCTGCTTTGCGAGGTGCTAGATGGCCAAGGTGCTCGGTGTGGGCGGGGTGTTCTTTCGATCGGCTGATCCCAAGGCGACGCGGGCATGGTACGTCCGCGTTCTGGGACTTCATCTGAAAGGCTGGGGCGGAGCGTTGTTTCCGCCTCTCTCCCGCGGAAAGACCGTCTGGTCGCTGTTTCCGACAACTACGGACTACTTCGCGCCCTCCTCCTCGGAGGTCATGCTCAACTTCGTCGTCGACGACCTCCCCGGCATGCTGGAACGAGCGAAGGCCGAGGGTGTCTCTCCGATTGGCGGCACAGAGGATGACAACGGCCGCTTCGCCTGGGTGATGGATCCGGACGGCCGAAAGATCGAGCTGTGGGAGCCGGTCGAGCCCGCGGGCTAGCCCGCATGCTTGGGGTTCGGGGTATGGGGCGTCTTGCCCAGGTCGTGCCGGCTGGTCTCCGGCATGTCGACCTTGTAGTGCCTGGCCGCGGCCTGGATGTTGGCAAAGGCCTGGTCGCGATCCGCGTCGCTCACGTCCTTCACCTGGTCGAAGCGGGCGAGGCATTGCGGACGTGCGAGGCATCGGTCATGGGCTCCTTGCGCTCCTTGGGAAAGGCGTAGACGGAGTCCGGAAGATCGTTGCGCTCGGCGGTAGAGAGTTTGCCGTGCTCGTCGTGGGGCTCCCATGTGGTTTTCATAGACGGTAGGACGCGAGCGCGGCACGGTATGCTTCTTGCACCATGAGATCTTTCTTGCTTGGTTTGCTGGCGCTCTCTCCGCTCGTCGGCGGAGTTGCCGAAGCGCAGCTGGCGGAGCCCGGGCAGGTTGTTGTGCTCCGCGCCGCGCACATGCTCGATGTGCGGGCAGGCAAGGTGGTCGGCCCGGCGGAGCTGCTGGTGCGCGGCAATGCCATCGCCGAGGTGGGCGAGCATGTGGCGCGGCCGGCCGGCGCACAGATCATCGACCTGGGCGATCGAACGCTGATGCCGGGGTTGATCGACGCGCATGTGCACCTCTTTCTGCATCCGGGTGCCGAGGACCTGCAGACGGTGGAGGAGAGCGTGCCGCAGCGCGTGCTGGAGGCCGCGGAGGCCGCCCGCATGGATCTGCAGGCGGGCTTCACGGCGGAGCGCGATATGGGGACGGAGGGCGCAGGCTCGGCCGATACCGCGGTGCGCGATGCGATCGACACCGGCATGATGCCGGGACCGCGCATGCGCGTCTGCGGCAATGCCATCAGCATCCTCGGCGGGCACGAGGACGCCATCGGCTACAACCCGGCGCAGCACGTTCTGGGCAACGCTGACTATGCCAACACCGCCGACGAGCTGGTGGCGGTGATCCGCGAGCAACGCAAAGAGGGTGCGGACTTCACCAAAATCTACGAGACGGGGCGCGATGAGCGCGGGCCTGACGGGGGCCTGGCCGTTCCCTTTCAATACACGGCCGACCAACTGAAAGCCGCTGTAGCCGAGGCCGCGCGCGGCAGCCTCGGCAAGCCTGGACACGGTGTCGCCGTCCATGCAACGGGCGAGCCGGGCACGGGGTATGCGGTCGAGGCGGGCGTCGCCAGCGTGGACCACGCCTATGTGCTGAGCGACGCGACCATGGCCGCGATGAAGCGCAAGGGAATCCCGGCCGTACCTACGTTTGCCATCTCGGAGTACTTCGCCAACGCCGCCTCCACGCCGGAGCGGAAGGCAGCCGAAGAGGAGGCGCTGGCGCTGCATGCGCGCGAGTTCAAGCGGCAGATGGCGGCGGGGGTGCCCTTCGCCGTGGGCAGCGATGTGGGCCCGTTTCCGCACGGCACGCAGGCACGCGAGCTCGAGCTTATGGTGCAGTACGGCATGCCTGCGGCGGAGGTGTTGCGCTGCGACCTGCTGGAAGGCGCGAAGCTGCTCGGCTGGGAGGGAAAGCTCGGCGAGCTGAAGCCCGGGCTGTGGGCCGATCTCGTGGCCGTGGATGGAGATCCGCTGGCCGACATCAGCGCCACGGCCCGCGTCCGCTTTGTGATGAAAGGCGGCGTGGTCTTTCGGCGTCCCTGAGGCGCTACGGGCCGAGCAGAAGGACGGCGTCGCCGGAGCGCAGGACCCCCGGCACGAGAGGCCGGGCATACAAACCGAAGCGGCCCGCGCGGGTGCGCGCGATATGGCGAAGAAGGCCATGATCCGGGATCGCCGTCACGGGGTCGAGCGAGATCATGCGGCAGCGCGGAATGGGCTCGAGAATCTGTAACTCTGCCCGAGCGCCAACCCGGATCGTTCGGCCGAGCAACTCGTCTTCGTGCACGCCCGGCGCAAGATCGAGAATCAAGTTGGAACGAAAGCGCCGGGCATCCACCGCTTGACCAAGCTCCCGGGCCAGCGCAGCGACCGACTGCAGGCTGTGCAGCGCAACGGGCCGCACATCCACGAATGGCCGGGCGCTCCCCAGCAGGCGAAGCGGCGTCTCGGCCGGCAGGTCGAGCGCGGCCGCCACCCGCGCATCGCCGGCGGTCATGCTCCATCCGTTTGGGTTACATGTCGTTGCCGGGGGTGTGAGACGCACTGCGCCGTCCGATGCAAGCACGGCCTTGGCACGCAGCATGGCACCGCGCTGCGCTGACCGAAGCAGAGGCTTGCCCACCGGGCGGTCCGCACTCTCAAAGGCCAGCAGCCGATCCCCCGCGAGTCCCACGCCGGTCAGCTCGACGGCCTCAAGGCATTCGCCGCCCATGCTCTTGACCGGGTACCGCCAAAGCTCGGCCATGCGCCCAACCACCCTCATCGACACCACTCCCGCGCTCGGCGAAGTTATTTGCCGCCGCCCTCCCATGGCTCGTCGGCAGAAGGACCGTAGAGGCCTGGAACGGGAACACCAAGCAGCCGAAGGTAGACCGTCAGCTGGGCACGGTGGTGAATCAGGTGGTTGAAGAACATGGTGCGGTACAGGAAAGCCCGCTGCGCCTTTGCGATCACGTTGTCGCCCCAGCGCAGCGTCCACTCCGCCTCAAGATCATCGTCCGTGGCGGCCGCGAGCGCCGTGCGCAGCTCCGCGCCCGAGCCGGCCGCGTGCCGCAGAAGATCCTCCGCGGTCGTAAAAACAAGGGATGGAAACGCTCCGCTCCCAAGATCAAGCTCCGACGTGGTGATGATCGAGTGGCCAAACGTCGGGAGGTTCGCCACATGCATGGCCAGCCGCCCGATCGCCATCGACTTGTCGTGCGGCTTCCAGTCGCCCTTGTCGTCTGGAATTCGCTCCAGAACGCGGCGGGTGTTGATCGCCTCGGCGTCGAAGTCGAGGAGAAGAGATTGAGCGAGGGTCATGCGCCACTCCTGGGGTGTCCCTTCGACTGTATCGCGTGCCGAACACAGGTGTGCACAGCAGCTGAAGATTTGTTGCTCGCCGCCTACACAGCACGCAAGACGCCGAAGCTAGTGCCCTGTGCACTCGGTGTGCGGGCAGTGACAGCTCAGACTCGTCACCTTGCGCGAGTCTTCACACGATGCCGAGCAGAACTTCTTGCCGTCGGCGCAGACGCAGCTGCAGGGTACGTTGGCGCACTTTCTCGGGGTGGGTGCCATGGTTGCTCTCCTTCTCGGGCCGAAATCCTACTCCGCCGGGAGCAAGCTCGCAAGCACCCATCTCACAGCCCGGTTGTGTTGTACCCGCAATCCACAAACGTCACCTCGCCGGTGATCCCCGAGGCCAGCGACGACGCCAGAAACAGCGCCGTGTTGCCCACCTCCGCCGGCTCCACATTGCGGTGCAGCGGCGCGCGATGCTCCACCGCCGTCAGGATCTGCGTGAAGTCCGAGATCCCGCGGGCCGCCAGAGTCTTGATCGGGCCGGCCGAAATCCCATTCACCCGAATCCCCTGCGCCCCAAGGTCCGACGCCAGGTACCGAACCGCCGCCTCCAGCGCCGCCTTCGCCACGCCCATGATGTTGTAGTTCGGAAACACCTTCGCCGCGCCGTAGTAGGTCAGCGTCAACACGCAGCCGCCCTCCGTCATCAGTGGCGCCGCCGCCCGCGTCACCGCAATCAGCGAGTACACACTCACGTCGTGCGCGATGCGGAAGTCCTCCCGCGTCGTGTGCAGCACGGAGTTCTTGATATTCGGCGCAAACCCGATCGAATGAACCACCGTGTGCAGCACCGGAAAGCGCTCCCCAATCCCCGCGAAAAGCGCCTCGATCTGCTCATCGGAGCTCACGTCGCACTGCAGCGCCAGCCCCCTCTCACTCTGGCCAAGCTCCGCCAGCAGGCTCTCCGCCTCCGATCGCAGCCGCTCCGACTGAAACGAAAGAACCAGAGTGCATCCCGCCTCCGCCAGCTTCTGCGCAATCGAGTAGGCGATCGATCGCTTGTTGGCGAGACCGAGGACGACGGCGACTTTGCCCTGCATATCAATCATTGCTGCCATTGCTGCGTGGTAACTCCCTGGGTGGCCGGTGCCGACGCTTAGCATAGCAGCGACCTGGCCGCCCACGCGCCCCCTCGCCGGACGCAAATTCATCCAGCCTTGACCCGCCGTTCACATTGGCCGCCATCCGTCTACTCACGAGGTGTTTCGGATGAGCACACAGGCTGCAACGCGCGGTATGGGGCAGGGAACCGACGAGGGAGGCATCTCCAAGCTGCACTGGAAGATCATGTGGATCTCCGGCATGGGCTTCTTCACCGATGCCTACGACCTGTTCATCATCGGCGTCGTCATGGCGCTCCTCAAGCCCATCTGGCACGTCGGCAAGTTCGAAGAAGGCCTCGTCGAATCCACCGCCCTGCTCGCCTCCGCCATCGGCGCCCTGCTCTTCGGCCGCATCGCGGATATGCTCGGTCGCAAACGCATCTACGGCGTCGAGGTCCTTGTGCTCGCCGCCGGCGCCATCGGCTGCGCCTTCTCGCCCAATATCTGGTGGCTCATCGGCCTCCGCTTCGTCCTCGGCATCGGCATCGGTGGCGACTACCCCGTCTCCGCAACCATCATGAGCGAGTACGCCGGCAAGAATCGCCGCGGCATGCTCGTCTCCATGGTCTTCGCCATGCAAGCCGCCGGCCTCATCCTCGGTCCGCTCTTTGCCTCCCTGCTTCTGCTCACCAAGCTCCCGCACGACATCATCTGGCGCATCCTCATCGCCTTCGGTGCCGTCCCAGCCCTGGCCGTCTACTGGCAGCGACGCCATCTGAAAGAGACGCCGCGCTTCCTCCAGGCCTCCGGCAAGCAGGAAGATGCAAAGACCGGCGAACTCTCCGGACAGAAAGGCGAGAAGGCCGGCTTCGGCGCAGGCTTCAGCAAACTGCTCGGCGACCGTAAGCTCCTCCTCTATCTCATCGGCGCCAGCGCGGCCTGGTTCCTCATGGACGCCGCCTACTACGGCAACACCGTCTCCAGCCCGCTCGTGCTCGCGGCCCTCGGCAAAAACGACACCCTGCTCCACAAAACACTCACCCAGCTCGGCATCTTCACCGTCTTCGCCGCGCCCGGCTATGCCTTCTCCGCCGGGCTCATGGATAAGATCGGCCGCAAGACCATTCAGTGCATGGGCTTCGGCATGATGGCCGTCGCCTTTCTCCTCCTCGCCTTCATCCCCAATATCGAAAAGATGGCTATACCCTTTCTCGTCATCTATGGCTTCAGCTTCTTCTTCACCGAGTTCGGGCCCAACGCCACCACCTTTGTCTATCCGTCCGAGATCTTTCCCGTGCGCGAACGGACAACCGGCCACGGCATCGCGGCCGCCATGGGCAAGATCGGCGGCTTCGCGGGCGTCTTCGCCTTCCCCTTTCTCTTCCACTGGAAGGGTCTGATGGGGGCCGAATCCGTAGCCGCAGGAGCCTCCATCCTCGGCCTCATCGCCACACTCATCTTCCTCCCGGAGACCAAGGGCCGCAGCCTGGAAGAGATCGCCGGCGAGCCCGAGTTCACTGGCGACCAGGCCTCAACCTCAAGCGCCGCCTGACCCTGGCGCGGGGCAGGTGATCTGCCCGGCCCGCAGGACAGCACCATCGTCAAGCGGGCCTGTCTTCAGCAACTCCCTGCCCGCCGCTAGCTCGCCTGCGTGTCCAGAATCAGCTCAAACTCATCCCAAACGTCCTCGGAGAGCGTGATCTCGCCGGCGCGCACATTCTCCTCCAGGTGTTCCACCGAGCTCGTCCCCGGAATCGGGCACACCACGGGGGAGCGCTGCAGAAGCCATGCCAGGGCCAGCTGCTGCACGGAAAGCCCATGCTCCCGGGCAAACGCCGCCACCGCGTGGCCGGGCTCGCTCAGGGCCGTGTTCGGCTTGCCCGCGTTCAGCGGATACCAGGGAAGAAACGCCATTCCCCGCTCCGTGCAGAAGCGCAGCGTCGCCTCATGCTTGCGCTCCGCCAGCGAATACCTGTTCTGCACCGAAACGATGCGCACCACCTTCTCGGCCTCTTCAATCTCCGCCGCGGAGACCTCCGACAGGCCGATGTGCCGAATCTTGCCCTGCTCCTGCATGCGCTTCAGCGCGCCCAGCGTCTCCTCCACCGGCACCGTCGGGTCGATGCGATGCAGCTGATACAAATCGATGCGCTCCAGGCGCAGCCGCCGCAGGCTCATCTCCACCGACTGCAGGAGGTACTCGGGCCGGCCCAGCGGCTTCGACTTAGCCGGTCCCATGCGCGCCAGGCCGCCCTTGGTCGCAATCACCAGGCCCGCCGGGTAGGGATGGAGCGCCTCCGCGATCAGCTCCTCCGCCAGCTCCGGCCCATAGGCGTCCGCCGTGTCCAGCAGGTTCACGCCGAGCTCCACCGCGCGCCGCAGAACCCGGATCGCCTCTGCCCGACCGCGCGGCGGCTCGCCCCACGCGCCCTCCCCCACCAGACGCATCGTGCCAAAGCCCAGACGCCGCACCGGCAGGTCGCCGCCCAAGAGAAAGGTCTGCTCGCTCATGGCCTCTTGGATGCCGCCAACCACCCCCCCGGCGAACTCAACCGTGCAGCAGCCAGTCGTACTGCTCGTCGGTCAACGGCACCACCGACAGCCGAAACTGCCGAAACAGGATCGAGCCCGCAAACACCCCTGCCTCGCGCAGCTCGGCCAATGGCCGCTCGCGCTTCAGGCGCCTGCCCGCCTTGATCCGCACGGCCGGGTTCTTCACGTCGGCCGCATCCACCGAGACCACCGTCGCCGTGCCCACGGCGGCCTTGCCCACATTGGAGTGGTAGATCACCAGCCTCTCGCCCTTGTGCATCTCGCGCAAGGACTTCAACGCCTGCGGATTCGAAATGCCGTCCCACACCGTCTCGCCGTCGCGCAGCAGGTCGTCGAACGAATACTTGTCAGGCTCGGTCTTCAGCAGAAAGGGCATGGGATGCAGTCTAGCAACCACCCACCTCCCCCCAACCCCACAGCAACCCCCCAGCCCACGCCACGCCCTCCCGGCTGCCCCCCCCCCCGGACCTGCTCCTACCCCTGCCCTCACCCTTGCCTCTGCCTTTGCCTCTGCCTTTGCCTTTGCCTTTGCCTTTGCCTCTGCCCTTGCCCTTGCCTTTGCCTCTGCCTTTGCCTTTGCCTTTGCCTTTGCCCTTGCCCTTGCCCTTGCCCTTGCCTTTGCCTTTGCCTTTGCCTTTTTTGTTGTCATCCTGAGCAAAGCGAAGGACCTGCTGTTGCCCTTGCGGTTGCCGTTGCCGTTGCCGTTGCCGTTGCCGTTGCCGTTTTGGTTGTCATTCCCGAAGGGAATCTGCGTCTGCCCTTGCCCTTTTGGTTGTCACTCCCCGAAGGCAACCTGCCCTTGCCGTGCAGCCTCATCGAGCACCCCCTGCGAAACCATCGCCCATAAACCTCCAATCCGCCGTCTCACCCATCTAGCCATGTCTCTCCGCCGCCTCGCTCTCCTCCTCGTCCTCCCCGCCACCGCCCTCGCCGCCGCTCCGGACTCGCCCGGCGCCGGCTCGGCCGCCACCACGCTCACCTCCCTTCCCCCCGGCCTCTACCTCCCTGTCTCCCTCGCCAACACGCTCCACGCCGGCCGCACCCCCGCTGGCACCGCCGTCACCCTCCGCACCACGCAGCGCATCCCCCTCGGCAACCGTACCTTTCTCCCCCGCGGCACCGTCCTCCACGCCACCCTGACCGCCTCCGCAGCCGACCCCGCCACACTCACCCTCCAGCCCGCCTCGCTGACCCTCCACGGGAAGTCCATCCCGCTCAGCGCCACGGTCCTCGCCGTCGCCTCCTTTGTCGCCGTCGACGCCACCGGTGCACCCGCCAACGGCTCCACCGATCGAGGAAACCCCGACCCAGCCAGTTGGACCACCGCCCAGGTCGGCGGCGAGCAGGTCATGCGCTCCGGCTGGTACGGCCCCCTCATCAACGGCGCCACACAGACCGTCGGCTCGGCCGATCCCTGGGGCGTCTACACCCTGCCCCCCGCACCCGGCACCCCGCCCCGAGCTCTCGGACCCTTCTCCGCCGGAGCTCAAGGCCTCTTCGGCTACCCCACCGACTGCCGCCTCTCCGCCAACCCCACACAAAACACGCTCTCCTGCCCCAAAAGCAGCCTCGTCCTCCACCACGGCGACGCTCTTCTCCTGCAGGTTTCGGCCCATCCCTAGGGCCGCAAACCACCCGAAAGTACCCAACCCGCAAAACATTTCTCATTGCGTTCGCCCGGCAGCACCGGTATAAACGGGCATCTACTCTGCCTCCACCGTCCCACACGGGCTGCGCAGACTGCTCGACCTTGCCATGACCTGCCGCCCACGTCTCACCCTAAGTATCGTCATTGCAGCAACTTGCCTCGCCTCGGCAAGCGCCCCCGCCCTCGCCAAGACCGATGGGGCCCCCGATTGGGTCCACGCCGCCGCCGCACAGCACCTCCCCGTCTACCCCACCGACACCCGAGCCGTCGTCCTCCTCGACGAGACCACCCTCCTCGTCGCCCCCACCGGCCGGGCCTCCGAACACCACCGCCGCATCGTCAAGATCCTCCGCCCCCAGGGCCGCGACGAGGCCACCGTCTTCCTCCCCTTCTCCAATGACGAAAAGCTCTCCAACCTCCACGTCTGGAGCATCGGTCCCGACGGTCATGAGTACGCCCTCAAAGACAAGGAGATCTCCGAGATCGGCTTTCCCGGCCAGGGAAACTTCTACGAGGACATCCGAGCGCGCGTCGTGCGCGCACCCGGCAGCGATCCCGGCGGCATCGTCGCCGCGGAGTACGACCAGGCCCTCCCGCCCTACCTCAACCAGACTGACTGGGAGTTCCAGGAAGACATACCCTCCCTGCAGCAGAACTTCACTGTCGAGCTTCCACCCGGCTTCACCTACAGCTCCGTCTGGGCGCACCATCCCGCCGTGACGCCCGCAGATCTCGAGAACCAACGCTGGCGCTGGACCCTCGCCAACGTCTCCCCGGTGGATCTTCGCCACGACAACTTTGTCCCCAGCGCCGCCTCCCTCCGCGGCCGCATGACCCTGCACTTCTCCGGTCCCGGCGTTCACCAGGTCGGCGACACCTGGCCCGGCATCGGCCAGTGGTACTCCCGGCTCATCGCCGACCGCCTGACCCCCTCGCCCGACCTCACCGCCAAGGCGCAGCAACTCGCCGGCGCCTCCACCGACTTCTTCGACCGCGTCCGTCCCATCGCCGAGTGGGTCCAGACCGACGTGCGCTACTTTGTTATCGAGCGCGGCATCGGCGGCCTCCAGCCCCACCCCGCCGCGGAGATATTCCACAACCGCTTCGGTGACTGCAAGGACAAGGCCACCCTCCTCTCCGCCATGCTCGCCGCAGTCGGCCTTCACTCGGACCTCGTCCTCGTCGACAGCCGCCGCGGTGTCGTCGACGCCCAGGCACCCTCGCTCTACGGCAACCACGCCATCGCCGCCATCCAAATCCCCGACGGCTACACCTCGCCCAAACTCCGCAGTGTCGTCACGCTCGCGGACGGCCGCCGCTACCTCATCTTCGACCCCACCTGGGAGAAGACCCCCTTCGGCCAGCTCGAGCACAACCTCCAGGGCAGCAACGGAATTCTCATCGAGGGCGCAAGGAGCCAACTCATCCGGCTGCCCGTCCTCGCCCCAGACCTCAACCGCATCCAGCGCTCGGCAACCCTCGAGCTCGCGGCCGACGGCTCCCTCTCCGGCTCCGTCACCGAGCAGCGCTTCGGCGACTCTGCCGTCGATCGCCGCTACAACTACAGCGCCGACACCGAAGAGCAGCGGCTCAAGTTCCTCGACGACCTCCTGAGCCAAGATCTCCCACAGTTCACCATCGCCGACCTGAAGATCACCAATCTCGACACCCTCAACCAGGACCTCACCACCTCCTTCCACCTCACCGCCGCACACTTCGCCCGCTCCGCTGGTCCCCTCCTCATGGTCCGACCCCGCGTCTTCGGCTCGGAAGATCTGCTCGGAGTTCTCCACGACGAACGCGGCGACAAAGAAATCCCGGTCGATCTGCACGCCACCCTGCAGAGCAGGGACGACTTCAAGATCGTCCTCCCGCCCGGCTACACCGCCGACGAACTCCCCGACCCCGTCTCCCTCGACACCGACTTCGCCACCTATCACAGCGCCGCCACCGTAAGGGACGGCACCCTGCAATTCATCCGCTCCCTCACCATCCGCACAGTCAGCCTGCCATCGGATCGCTTTGCCGATCTGCAACGCCTCGCCCAAGCCATCGCCGCCGACGAAAACAGCACCGCCGTCCTGAAGAAAAGCTCCAGCCCAACTCCCTGACCATCGAGCAACACGAGACCAACATGATCCTGCGCAAACTCCTTGTCGCCGCCGCCACGCTGCTCTCCCTCCAGATCGCCCTCCCCGCGCAGCAGTGGGTTCCGCCCTCGCCGGACGAGCTCTCTCTCTCCTCCGTCCCCCAGGCCCCGGGCGCACCCGCCATCTATCTCTTCCGCGAGCAGGTCACCGAAGACAAGCTCCACATGTTTAGTGTTCACGCCCGCCTCAAGGTACTCACCGCCGGAGGCCTCGATCGCGCCAACGTCGAGATCCGCTATCTCGCCGGAAATCGCGGCATCTCTCTCGATGAACTCGCCGGCCGCACCATCCACCCCGACGGCACCATCGTCAACTTCACCGGCAAGCCGTACGACAAGCTCATCGAGAAGCTCGGCAACCAGAGATACATGGCGAAGGTCTTTAGCCTGCCCGATGTCACCCCCGGCAGCATCCTCGAATACCGCTATAAGCTCCGCTACGACGACGGCTTCTACATCTCACCCAACTGGGATCTGCAGGACGATCTCTTCACCCGCAAGGTCCACTACTTCTGGCGCCCAACCGACCAGGCGCTCGTCACCGGCGACGACCGCCACATCCCCATTCACAGCTATCTCTGGACTGCTATCCTCCCGCCCGGCGTCGCGGTCAAGGAGCGTACCGACGGCTTCAACCAGGTCACCTTCGAACTGACTGCCAACGACATCCCTGCCACGATCAAGGAAGAGCACGCTCCGCCCCTGTCGAGCTTCTCCTACCGCGTGCTCTTCTATCTCTCTCCCTACAACAACGGCCAGGAGTTCTGGGCCAAAGAAGGAAAGTACTGGTCCAAACAGGAGGATAAGTTCATCGGTCCAGGCTCCGCCATCCGCGCAGCCGCCCGTGAACTCACCGCGGGCGCCAACACACCCGACGCCGAACTTCGCAAGCTCTACAACGCCGTTCAAGGACTCGAAAACACCGACAACACCCGCGAGCACACCTCCACCGAGGACAGGGCCGCCGGCCTCAAAGCCGTCCGGAACACCGACGATATCCTCGGACGAAAACGCGGCTCCGGTGACCAGCTCGCCCTGCTCTTTGTCGCCCTCGCCCGCGCCGCCGGCTTCGACGCCTACGCTATGCAGGTCACAAGTCGCGACCGCAGCCTCTTCTATCCCGAATACCTCACCCTCGGCCAGTTCAACGACACCATCGCCATCGTCAGCGTCAACGGCAAGGACGAGTTCTTCGATCCCGGCACCCACCTCTGCCCATTTCAGGAGCTCTCCTGGCCCCACCAGCAGGTCGAGGGCCTCCGCCAAACCGCGGGCGGCAACAGCGCCCTCGTGAGCACCCCCGGCAACCCATTCCGCAACTCGCACACCACCCGTATCGCCGATCTCACGCTCGACGAACATGGGGTCGCCACCGGCTCCCTCACCCTCACCTTCACCGGATCCCCGGCGCTCAACTGGCGCCAGCGCTACAGCTCCGAAGACGAAACCGCCGTTCGGCAGGACCTTACCCGCAGCGTTCAGGACGAGCTCCCGGCCAGCCTCGTGATCAATCTCACTTCGCTCGACAACCTCGGCAACCCCGATCAGCCTCTTACCGCTAAATTCACCGCGCACGGTCCGGTCGGCAGCGCCGCCGGAAAGCGTCTCCTACTGCCCGCCAGCCTCTTCCATGTCAACGCACGACCCATGTTCCCCTCTGCAACTCGCAAGCTCGCCGTCGACATGCGCTATGCCTTCTTTCAGCAGGACGCTGTCCGCTTCAAGCTTCCCCCAAATCTCGTCCTCGAAAGCGCCCCCGCCAACGCCAAACTCGGGTACAAGCAGCTCGCGTCGTTCGACATGAACTCCCAGACCGCGCCCGGTTCCATCACGGTCCGCCGCAACTCCGCCCTCGGCACCGTTCTCTTCCTCCCAGCCGAATACTCCGATCTCCGCACCTACCACCAGGGCATGGAGGCGGCCGACAACGAAAGCATCGTCCTCAAGCAGACCCCCACCACTGCAGGCGTAAACACCCCGCCCACCCCCACCCCCACCCCCAACTAGCATCTTCAACCCCAGCTCCAAACGCCGAAAAGGCTCCCGGATCGGGGAGCCCCTTGGGCTTGCCTTGCCGCAGCGCTTACCGCTTCTTTGCTGTCTTCTTCGCGGGTGCAGCTTTCTTGGCCGGCGCAGCCTTCTTCGCCGCACTCTTCTTCGCCGGTACCGCCTTCTTCGCCGCCGCACTCTTCTTCGCCGGTGCACTCTTCTTCGCCGGTACCGCCTTCTTCGCGGAACCCGAGGCCTTGGCGCTCACCTTCTTCGCCGTGCCCGAGCTCTTCTTCGCCGAGCTCTTCTTCGCCCCACCACCCGACCGCTTCGATGATGACTTCTTGGCCGAGCCCTTCGACGCCGACGCACTCTCATCCTCGGGGTAGATCAACCGATTGAAGTTGCTCTTTGCACCCTCTGCCGTCTCCTCCTGGTAGACCATCGCCAGACCGTTCGCGTCGAACTTTTCGAAAAACTCGTCCCACGAGATCTCCTTCAAGCTGTCGTCGTTCGCGTTCGGCGCATCCGGAAACTCCAACCGAATAATCCCAGGCCCGCTCGTCGTCTCCGTGCTGGCCACCTCGGCCGGTTTGCCTCCGCGCTCCTCCGCCCACGCCCGGATCTCCTCGTGGTCTTGCGTCGTCTTCGATGCCATCTCTTCCCTCGCTTTCCCGTGCGGTCGCACGCCCAGTTCAACTCTCCGATGATCTGCACAACTTCCGGTGCTGTACAACCCTTCCCTGCAGCCTTCACCTCACCAGAAACTCGTGCCAGATGACCATACCCGAGCAGCCCGCAATCATCCACATCTTCTTGCATCGCCCACACACAAATCGGCGCCGCTGTCGCGTGCGCCGCAAGCTCTCGCCCGCCGCTCGCGTAAACTCAATCTCGTGGCCGCCATCGTCACCTCCGCCCGCCATCTCGATGAGCACGCCACCGCCGCCGCGCGCCCCTCGCTGCTCGCCGACTACGCCGCCCTCTTCAAGCCGCGTGTCTCCTCCATGGTCGTCATCACCGCCGCCGCCGGCGGATATCTCGCCTCGCTCCGGTCCGGCATCAGCCCCTTCCACCTCAGCCTGCTCGAGGCCCTGCTCGGGATCGCCACCGTCACCTGCGGCTCCTCCGCCCTCAACCAGGCTCTCGAGCGCCGCACCGACGCCCACATGCGCCGCACCGCCTCCCGCCCCATGGCCGCCGGCCGCATCTCCCTCCCGCACGGCCTCCTCGTCGGCTTCGCCGCCGTCGTCCTCGGCACCGTCTTCCTCGCCCTCACCACCAACCTCCTCACCGGCACCCTCACCCTGCTCACCGCGGCCGGCTACGTCGGCATCTACACCCCGCTCAAACGCATCACCAGCCTCAACACCTTTGTCGGCGCCTTCCCCGGCGCCCTCCCACCCCTCATCGGTTGGACCGCCGTCCGCGGCGTCATCGAGTGGCCCGCCGTCGCCCTCTTCGCCACCCTCTTCGTCTGGCAGTTCCCCCATTTCATGGCCATCGGCTGGCTCTATCGCGACGACTACCGCCACGGCGGCATCCGCCTCACCGCCACCCAGCAGCCCGCCTCCGACGCCGCCCGCAACACCGTCGTCCAGTCCCTCTTCTATGCCGTCCTCATGATCCCCGTCTCCCTCTGGACCACCTACCTGGGCACCACCGGCCGCCCCTACGCCGTCATCGCCATCGTCCTCGGCCTCGGCTATCTCTGGGCCACCGTCCGCTTCGCCGGCATCCTCCGCGACCCCCTCGCGCCCGCCTCCCGCGCCCTCGCCCGCACCCTCCTCAAAGCCTCCGTCCTCTACCTCCCCCTCCTCCTCGCCGCCATGCTCCTCAACGCCCGCGGCCGCCTGCTCTTCTAGCCATCCGTCTCTTCCGGGCTAGCCCGCCGCAAATCGGACCAAATCTCACAGCCTCGGTGTCTAACGAACTAGACCCGAAGCCTCGCATGTCATCCCGTCCCCTCTCTCACTCCCTACTCGTCTTCAGTTGGCTCCTGGCCGCCTTCGTCGGCGGTCTTCTCGTGCATTCGCTCGATCCGTCTCGCAGATTCGGCCCGGACCTCACTGTCCGCAGCCTGACTGTTGTCGGCAGAGATGGCCTCCAGCATGTTGTCCTTACCACCGAGGACAAGCAACCCGTATTTCTGATGAACTCAGCCTCAGGTCAACCCACAATGCGTCTCGATGTCGAACACGGCGGGGTCTCAAGCCCAAGTCAAAGCTGGGAGCCTCGCCTGCAGATGTTCGACTCCGATGGAACGACACGCTTCAGCTCCTGGCGCAACCGCGCCAGCGAGGATTGCTCACCTTCTCCGCCTGGAATCGCCCGGAAGGCAAACTCATGCTCGGTCACTTTGGTAGTACGGATGATGGAAGCGATGTAGGCCTTTGGGGTTTACAAGTGGAAGGTTTTATCGACAGCACGCATGTCGGCCGTCAACTGGGCTTGCAAACTACAAACGGCCAGGACACACAGTTAATCTGGCCCCTTTACCCCGAAGCTCCCCGCCGTAAAATAAAGCCGGGGACCGCACTCGTCCCCATCTCGCATCACCTTGAGCCGCCTTGGCTTCTAGCTGCCTTTGCTTTTAGCCGCCTTTGCTTCCAGCCGCTCCTCCGCCGTCCGAAAGACCAATGCCGACCACCACCGTCCCCACCTCCCAGATCCGCTATCGCACCCCGCCCGCCGTCATCGCCGGCATAGTCGGCGTCTCCGCCACCGCCAGCGCCTTTCTCGCCTGGCTCGTCTACTTCCACGCCCCTTCCGACGTCGCCGGCACCCACCTCACTTTTCTCCCCGCCCTCAACGCCGTCCTCAACACCGCCTGCACCATCGCCCTCCTCTGCGGCCTCGCCTTCATCCGCTGGCGCGAGATCACACCTCACCGCAACTCCATGTTCACCGCCTTCTTCTTCTCCTCGCTCTTTCTCGTTTCCTACATCACCAACCACGCCCTCCACGGCGACCAGCACTTCCTCGGCACCGGCCACGCCCTCCGCGTCTCCTACTTCTCCCTCCTTATCTCGCACATCCTCCTCTCCGTCGTGGCTCTGCCCATGATCCTCATCACCTTCTTCCTCTCGCTCACCGGCCGCTTCCCCGCCCACAAGCGCCTCGCCCGCTGGACCTATCCCATCTGGCTCTACGTCTCCGTCACCGGCGTGATCGTCTACGCCATGCTCGCCGTCTTCCGCTAAACCAGCCGCCGCCCAGAGATCCACCCCTCAGAAAGACGCTTTCGTCCCTCATGCAGCCCGACACCCGCAAACTCCTGCGCTCCGGCATCGCCATCCTCGGTACAGGCATTCTCGCCGCCGTCAGCGTCCCGCTCCTCTTCGGCGGCTTCGCCGCGCACGGTCCCCACACCAACGGCGGCTGGCTCGCCCTCATCGTCGCCATGGGCTGCCTGCCCACCGGCTCCCTCACCATGCTTCTCGCGCTCGCCAAACTCTCCGGCGAGCGTCGCCGCTAACCCCCGGCACGCGCGCCCATCCTCGCTTTTCGCTTGCTGCTTCTGTCCTTAGCCTGCCTTTGTCCTTAGCCTGCCTCTGTCCTTAGCCCGCCTTTGTCTTTGGCCCGCCTCTGTCCTTAGCCTGCCTTTGTCCTTAGCCTGCCTTTGTCCTTAGCCTGCCTTTGTCTTTGGCCTGCCTTTGTCCTTAGCCTGCTTTTGTCTTTGGCCCGCCTCTGTCCTTAGCCCGCCTTTGTCCTTAGCCTGCCTCAGCTCGAGGCCGTGGCCGGCAGGTAGTCCGTCGCCGGAATCACCTGCACCCCGGGCGTCGTCACCAGCTGCTGATTCACCAGCACATAGGTCGTGGCCGACCCCGCCGCATACGTCACCTGCGCCCCCGTGTACGTCGCCACTGTGCTGCCCGTCGGAACCGTCCCTGTCGGCACAATCACCAGGGTGTACGTCCCCGTCGGCACATTCAGATACGTCGGCGTGTTCTGAAACATCAGGTTGGTCACCAACGGCGTCACCGCCGTAATCTTCTTGCCAGCTGGGACCAAATAAAGATCGAGCGCCCCCACCACCGAGGCCTGGTCGATAAACCGAAGCGCGATCTGACCCGTCGGCGCCGGCTGCGACTGGTCCTGCAAAACCGTCTCCTGCAGACTCGCGCCGTCATCGCCCACGAGCACCGTATACTGCGTCCCCGTCAGAAACGCCTGCTTCACCGATGCCAAAGCCTGGGTCGACCCCGCCGTGTCCGCCGAGATCGTGTACGTCCCCGGATTCACCGGAACATACGTACTCACATACCCAAACCCGATGTTGTTCGTCAGAATGGTGGAGTTCGCATAGAAGTCCAACCCCGGTGCGTCCGGCGACGCTTGGATGATCCGCAGCTGCGATCCACTCTCGGAAGTGCCCACCATCTGGCATCCCGTCAGACCCATCGCCAGCGGCAACATCGCCATTGCGGTCCAGCCGCGCATCCCGTTGACACCCATCACAGCTCGATTCCTCGTTGGCATCGTAGTACTTAGTAGGAACAAATCTATGCATCACTCTACTGGAACTACCGCGCGCTCCTCCTGCACAAAGGTGGGATGGCCCTCCCGCTTTCTGGTCATCGCCCCCCTTCTCCTGCTCCCTCCCATATCCCCCGCCCAAACCCCCACCCCGACCCCCTCAAACTCCGCAACTTCCGCGCAAATCGCGCCTCCAACTCCCTCCGTTCAAGCCATCCCCGGCATCGGCAACCGACCCCTCAACAGCAACCAGCCGCTGTCGGAGAGCGATCGCAAGTCCCACAGCTTCAACGTGTCGGGCTCCCAATGGATCGACACCGGCATGCTCGTCAACGGCGGCGAACAGGTCTCCTTCACCGCCACCGGAACCCTCACCCTCCCCGACCAACGGAGCGTCAACCCCGGCGGTTTGGACCGCGGATGGAAGGATCTCCTGCGGCAGTTCCCGCTCAACTCCGCCAACACCGGCGCCCTCATCGGCCGCGTCTCCGACGCCGCCGCCACCGTCCCCTTCGCCATCGGGGACTCCGCCACCCTCACCATGCCCTCCAGCGGCCATCTCTATCTCCGGGCCAACCTCTCCGAGGACCTTTCCAGCACCGGGGAGTTCAGAGTCAACGTCCGGCCTGTCGCCGCCAGCTCCGCCCAGCCCCCCAGCGCCACGCCCGCAACACCCTCCATCCCCGTGTCCTGCCTCGTCTCACCCAGCACCTTCACCAACATCCCCCGCCGCGTCTCCGACCAGGCCGGCGACCCCGGCGACATGGTCAACTTCGCCATCGTCGGCACCGCGCCCGAGATCGAGGCCGCCTTCCGCAACGCCGGCTGGGTCGCGGTCGACAAGTCCACCCAGGCCGCGGTCCTCCACGGCCTGCTCAGCACCCTCTCCCACCAGGCCTACACCGAGATGCCGATGAGCACGCTCTTCCTCTTCGGCCGTCCCCAGGATCTCTCCTTCGCCCGGGCCGATCCGCTCACCGTCGCCGCCGAACGTCATCACCTCCGCGTCTGGAAGACCGACCAGGTCATCGGCGGCTCACCCCTGTGGGTCGGCTCCGCCACGCATGACATCGGCTTCGAGCGCGACCAGCGCAATGGCGGCACAACCCACAAGATCGACCCCGTCATCGACAATGAACGCAAATTTCTGCTGGAGAGCTTCAACGCGGCTGGGGATCTGGCCAGCGCGGCGTACGTCCTGCCCGCCAACCCGCTGCGCGAGGCACACACCGCCACCGGCGGCTCGTTCAACTCGGACGGCCGCATCGTCGTCATGGATCTGGTTCCCAACCTCAAGTAAAACGGGCCTGGCCAGCCCCTAGGCCCGTTCCGCCCTACTTCGGCTGCGTCGCGACCAGCTGCGCCTTGACCTTGTCATAGACGCCCTGCGGCAGCACGCCCCGGGTCGCCAACTGCGCCTTGTTGGCATACGGCCGGCCTTTCACGATGCGCTGTGCATAGGCATCGCCAATCCCCGACAGCTCCTTCAGTTGCGCCATCGATGCCGTGTTGATGTCGATCTTGCCGCCGCTGTTCGCCGCTGCCAGGGCTTTGCTCTGCGCCTGTGCATCCGCCTGCGCGCTCTTGGAGGTGGTCGCCTGCGCCACACCCACACCGTTCGCAAACGGCAGGAGCGCCATCGCCAACACGCCCGGAAGTACTCGTCGAAGCATCTTCATTCTCTCTCCTCGTCCTGAGCCCGGCGGCAACCGCCCAAGGCAGCGTCAGCCTACTCGAGCCCAACATCCTGGTCAACCCGCAACGGTTGACAGTGTCGCGCTCCAGCCGGTAGCCTCATCAGCAGATGAGCCGCCATCGCCACCACGGACACCATCACCATCCGCACTCCACTGGCGTGCCGAAGGCGTCCGGTCTGGCGATCTAAGTTCCACCCTCGATCCTCACCGCATCCCAAGGCCCGCCACCGCGTCTCACGCGAGCGGGCCTTTCTCTGCCCCCAACTCAACCACCCGAAGGACTCATGACCTCCACCAGCGCACAGCCAACTCCCGCGATTGACTTCCACAAGATGGATGGCCTCGTGCCTGGCATCGTCCAGGACGCCCGCACAGGCGAGGTCCTCATGCTCGGCTTCCTGAACGAAACCAGCTACCGGAACACCCTCAGCTCCGGCTACGTCACCTTCTGGTCTCGCTCCCGGCAGACCCTCTGGAAGAAGGGCGAGACCAGCGGCAATCGGCTGCGCATCCTCTCCATCGCAACCGACTGCGACACCGACGCGCTCCTCTTCCGCGTCGACGTGGAAGGCGATGGTCTCGTCTGCCACGAGGGCACCGTCTCCTGCTTCACCAAACCCATCAGCCTCGAGGAGGCCGCGCAGTGACCGCCCAACCCGGCCCCGCCCACAAACTCCGCCTCGGCATCCCCAAGGGCTCCCTCCAGGACGCCACCATCGCGCTCTTCGAGTCCGCCGGCTGGCGCATCTACGCCAACGGCCGATCCTACTTTCCAACCATCGACGACGACGACATCGAATGCATGCTCGTCCGTGCGCAAGAGATGGCCCGCTACGTCGAGGCCGGCGCCCTCGATGCCGGGCTGACCGGCAACGACTGGGTGCTCGAAAACCAGTCCGACGTGGAACGCATCACCTCGCTCACCTACTCAAAACAATCGCGCACCCCCGTCAAATGGGTACTCGCCGTTCCCGAAGACTCAACCTTTCAGCACCCCGAGGACCTCGCCGGCAAGATCATCGCCACCGAACTGGTCGAGTTCACCAAGCGGTACTTCGCCGACAAACGCATCCCCGTCAAAGTCGAGTTCTCCTGGGGCGCCACGGAGGTCAAGCCCCCTATGCTCGCCGACGCCATCGTCGAAGTCACCGAGACCGGCTCGTCCCTCCGCGCCAATCGCCTGCGCATCATTGAAACTCTCATGACCAGCGAGACCCAACTCATCGCCAATCGAACCGCCTTCGCCGACCCCTGGAAGCGGCAGAAGCTCGACAACCTCTCCCTCATGCTCAACGCCGCCATCGCCGCCCAGGGCCGCGTCGGCCTCATGATGAACGTCATGAAGACAGACCTCACCGACGTCCTCGCCGTGCTGCCCGCGCTCAACTCGCCCACCGTCTCCCAGCTCTCCGAGCCCGAGTGGGTCGCGCTCAACACCATCCTCGAGGAACGCGAGGTCCGCACCGTCATCCCACGCCTCAAGTCCGCCGGTGCCACCGGCATCGTCGAATATCCACTCAGCAAGGTCGTTCTGTAACCGCCATGCACACACACGCCTTCCATATCTCCCTCTGGGTCCTCCTCGCCATCGTCCTCGTCCTCGCCGGCGTCGGCACCTTCAACTACCTCCGCCAGCGACGCACCGCGCAAAGGGCCGAGCGCGAAGGCCTCGTCCTCTACGCCACCGTGCTCGCCTCCCAACCCGTCGGCGGCCTGATGAAATACGTCGACATGCAGAAGATGACCCTGCAGATCCAGGAGCCCAATCAGGCCCCGCGCGAAGTCACCCTGAGCACCCGCACCCAGAAAAGCCAGAAGATCACGCGCGGCAACCGCCTCATCGTCATCGTTGACCCCACAAAACCCGACCGCGTCTACCCCGCCACCGCCGAGGCCGCCAAGCGCGTCGTCTTCACCGGCTCCCGCACCGAGCAGAAGCTGATGAAGGCGCAGATGAAGAATCCCCGCCGCTTCCACCAACGCACCCAGACCGGCTACATGCCGCCCATCGACAAGATCCGCTGAGCAATTCGTAACGCAATGCGATACAGGAGCCGCATGAAGCTCATCCCCACCTTCGGCCCCACCCGCGACCAGGCCGAAGCTGCAATTCAGGCCATCGAACACCGCGGCGACACCTCCACCGCCTCCGTCGCCCCCGCCGTCGCCGAGATCCTCGCCGCCATCCGCTCCCGCGGCGACGCCGCCCTCCTCGACTACGCCCGTCGCTTCGACGGCTTCACTGGCGAGATACCCTCCGCCGCCGGCAACCCCCTCCGCGTCTCGCGCGACGAGATGGAAGCCGCCTGGGACGCCATCCCCGACGACCTCCGCGACGCACTCCGCCACGCCCAATCCAACATCCGCGCCTTCGCCGAGCGCCAGCTCCCCCGCTCCTGGAGCTTCCAGCAGGCCGACGGCGTCGAGACCGGCCAGGTCGTCCGCGCCCTCGCCTCCGTCGGCTGCTACGTCCCCGGCGGCCGCTATCCCCTGCCCTCCACCCTGCTCATGACCGTCACCCCCGCGCAGGTCGCCGGCGTCCGCCGCATCGTCGTCTGCTCCCCCCGCCCCGCGCGCGAAACCCTCGCCGCCGCCTACCTCGCCAACGTCCAGGAGTTCTATCGCGTCGGCGGCGCGCAGGCCATCGCCGCCCTCGCCTTCGGCACCGCCTCCATCCCCCGCGTCGACAAAATCGTCGGCCCCGGCAACCTCTACGTCACCGCCGCCAAGCTCCAGGTCTCGAGCGCCTCCGCCCACGAAGGCCCCGTCTGCGGCATCGACATGCCCGCCGGCCCCACCGAGATCGTCGTCACCTCCCACGCCGATCCCCAGTCCGGCTCCCCCGCCGGCATCGCCGCCGACCTCGTCGCCCAGGCCGAGCACGACCCCGAAGCCCTCCCCATCCTCATCACCTCCAACCGCGCCCTCGCCGAAGCCGTCCAGAAGGAAGTCGCCCAGCAGGCCGCCGGCAATCCCATCGCCCAGCAGTCCCTCGCCGCCCAGGGCGTTCTCTTCGTTACCGAATCCGTGGCAGAAGCCCAAAAGCTCACCAACCGCCTCGCCCCCGAACACCTCTCCGTCGACGACGGCGCCGACGTCCGCTGGATTCAAAACGCTGGCTCCGTCTTCATCGGCCACCACACCCCGCAGTCCCTCGGCGACTACATCTCCGGCCCCAACCACGTCCTGCCCACCGGCCGCAACGGCCGCATCCGCGGCGGCCTCTCCGTCCTCGACTTCATCAAGATCATCACCGTCCAGCGCTATACCCGCGAAGCCCTCGAAGCCGTCGCCCCCCACGCCATCCGCCTCGCCGAAGCCGAAGGCCTCACCGCCCATGCCAACAGCGTCCGCGTCAAACTCACCGCCACCGCCGCCTCAGACTCCACAGGCCCAACCTCCAACCCGATCCCCTGAACCCGTCATCTCGACCGAAGCGCAGCGAAGTGGAGAGACCCCTGTAGCTCCTACGCTCAACCCCAACCTCCCCTCAGCGACGTCACGAGTTCCCCCATGCCCACCGAGTCCTTCGCCACCACCCCCGCCACCCAACTCGACGATCACCTCCCCGGCCACCACGCCGACCCCTCCCCCACCCTCCCGCAACCCCGCCGCCGCGTCCTCGCCGCCCCCGAATACCACCCGCCCCTCGCCTCTCGCACCGCCCTCCGCCTCGACTTCAACGAAAACACCTTCGCCCCCTCCCCCCGCGTCCTCGCCCGCCTCCAATCTGTAACCGCCGCCGATCTCACCGTCTACCCCGAGCGCGAACACGCCGAGATCGCCGCCGCCCAACACTTCAACCTCGCCCCCGACCAGCTCCTCCTCACCAACGGCGTCGACGAGGCCATCCACCTCCTCTGCCTCGCCTTCCTCGAAGAAGACGACCAGGCCCTCATCGCCACCCCCACCTTCTTCATGTACGACGTCTCCGTCGGCATCATGAGCTCCGGCCTCACCCGCATCCAGTCCGACGAGACCTTCGCCTTCCCTCTCCAGCGTTTCCTCGCCGCCATCACCCCGCAGACCAAGCTCATCCTCATCGCCTCCCCCAACAACCCCACCGGCGTCACCGTCCCCCGCGAGCACCTGCTCCAGATCGCCCGCGCCGCCCCCCACGCCCTCCTCTTCGTCGACGAGGCCTACTTCCACTTCCACGGCGAAACCACCCTGCCCGACGTCGGCCACCTCCCCAACCTCATCGTCGGCCGCACCTTCTCCAAAGCCTACGGCCTCGCCAACCTCCGCCTCGGCATGCTCGCCGGCCCCGCCCCCCTCCTGCACGCCGTCCGCAAGGTCGCCAGCCCCTACAACGTCAACGGCCTAGCCCTCGCCGTCCTCCCCGAAGCCCTCGCCGACCAACCCTACCTCGACTGGTACACCGAACAGGTTACAAATGGCCGCACGCGCATCGAGCAGTTCTTCACCGACCACCACATCCGCTTCTGGCCCTCCCACGCCAACTTCGTCCTCTTCGAGGTAGGCCCCCGCCACGCCGAACTCGTAACCCGCATGCGCACAAAAGGCATCCTCCTCCGCGACCGCTCCTCCGACCCCGGCTGCGACGGCCTCGTCCGCATCACCGTCGGCATCGAAGACCACGTCACCACCGCCCTCCACGCCCTAGCCGAAACCCTGACCGAAATGAACTGGCACCGCCCTTGGAGAGGTAATGATGATTGCTGACAAGCAGGTTGCAGCAAAGGTAGTGGAGCGCGTAAAAGCAGGCTTCGCTGCGCTCGACGAGTCAGCGGCCCTCGCTCGAGAGAACTGCCCTGCAGCTGAAGTAACGGCCTATTTGGCAGCAGTTGGCCCTGCTTGCTGCGAGATCATCTTCAACCTGAAACCAGACGGTTGGGATTAGGCCCCCTCCCGAAGACCGGCTAAGGTCATGGCGCCACCAATACGGGCCAAAGGCCCACACCATCACAGCCTGGGGCAACGCCCCAGGTAACCCGCCCCAAACAATCCTTGCGCTGAAGGCGCTACATATAAATTCCGCCACCGAGGAACACCGTGTCGACACTACCCGAAGCCGCCCCCCGCACCGCCACCATCCACCGCGACACCACCGAAACCAAAATCCACCTCACCCTCAACCTCGACGGCCAGGGCACCTACCAAATCTCCACCGGCATCCGCTTCTTCGACCACATGCTCGAGCTCTTCACCCGCCACGGCGGCTTCGACCTCACTCTCACCTGCAAGGGCGACCTCGACGTCGACCAGCACCACACCGTCGAAGACACCGGCATCGCCCTCGGCGAGGCCTTCCTCCAGGCCCTCGGCGACAAGCGCGGCATCCTCCGCGCCGGCTACTTCGTCATGCCCATGGACGAAACCCTCGCCGTCGCCGCCGTCGACCTCTCTGGCCGCACCGCCTACGCCGTCGACGACCAGGTGAACGTCCCCGTCGTCGGCGACCTGCAGACCGAACTGGTTACAGACTTCTTCGAAGGCTTCGCCCGCGGCGCCAAGTCCAACGTCCACATCAAGGTCCTCTACGGCCGCTCCAACCACCACAAGATCGAAGCCAGCTTCAAAGCCTTCGCCCGAGCCCTCCGCGGCGCCTGCTCCCGCGACGATCGCATGGCCGACCTCCTCCCCTCCACCAAAGGCCTACTTTAAGCTACGGGCCGAAGGCCCTGGACATAAGAGCCTAGGGCGACGCCCTAGGTACCCGCAAAGGTAAGCTCATGGGCTGTAGGCCCTACACATCCACCTCGGGGCAACGCCCCTCCCACGCCGCTTCAGGGGCTCATGAAGTTCCCGATCATTCGACCCAAACTCTTCAGTCTCGCCATCGCTGCACTCACCACGTCCGGAGCAGTCTTAGTCGGAGGCTACGTTCGCCATGTGCAAGCGACCGACTACTTGAAACAAGGTGCCGAGGGCGTGCCTTGGGTGCAGTGGGGCACAGCAACAGCGGTCACCGGCTTTCTTCTTTCCTTCTTCGGCAAACCACTATCTCGTATTACCTGCGTCATCGTGGCATCCCTCCTTGTCGTTTACTGGTACCTGGTTGCGGCCTCACTCTTCTGAGGGCCAAAGGCCCGCCACATACCAGCCTAGGTCCCGCACCCACCACCCCCGCAAGGGCTGAAAGCCCGCCCCATACTACCCTGGGGCAAAGCCCCAGGACCCCCCACATGCCACCCATCACCCTCCCACCCCAAACCCGCACCGACGCCATAGCCTCCCTCCGCCGCTACGCCGAAGCCAACCTCCCCGAGCCCCTCAACGAGCTCCCCGCCAGCATGCTCCTCGACTTCTTCCTCGAAGAGATCGCCCCCGCGGTCTACAACCAGGCCATTCACGACGCCCAGACCCACCTGGCCCAGCGCCTCGCCGACCTCCCCGGCGATCTCTACCAGGACCCATTCCAATACTGGCCCAACCACACCCCCAAACGCCGCCGCTAACCCCGGTATATACTCCGATATAGCACAGACGGAGACCCAACATGGCACGCACCGCCAAGCTCTTCATGAACGGCCGCAGCCAGGCCGTCCGCCTGCCCGCAGAGTTTCGCTTCCCCGGCCGCGAAGTCCACATCCGCAGAGACGAGCGAACCGGCGAAATCATCCTCTCCAGGCACTCCGAGTCCTGGGGCGACTTCTTCAAGCTCCGCGAGGCTCTGGGCGGAGCAGAACCAGAGTTTATGGAAGGCATCGACGATCCGCCGCTCGAACCAGAGGACATCTTCTGAGGTGATACGTTATCTGCTCGACACCAACATCGTCAGCTTCGCCGTAAAACGCTCCCATCCCCCTCTCGACCGCCTTCTCGAGCGCACGCCGAACCATCAGTTGACGATCTCCTCCATCGTCGAAGCTGAACTGCGCTACGGCGCTGCCCGGCTGCCCGTCGAGGCGCGCATCCACACGCTCCTGCCCGACTTCCTCTCGCGCATCGAAGTTCTCCCTTGGGATTCCAATTGCGCCATAGCCTATGCTGCGCTGCGTGGAAAGCTGGAGACCATGGGCCGCACACTCAGTCTTGCCGACACCATGATCGCCGCGCACGCGCTGGCCTATGACTTCACCCTGGTCACCAACGATCAGGCCTTCTGCCATGTGCAGTCACTTAGGCAGGAAGACTGGACAAAAGGGGATCGGTCCACTCACCCATGATCGCCATCATCGACTACAAAGCCGGCAACCTCACCAGCGTCGTCAAGACCCTCCGCTACCTCGGCGCACACGACCTCCGCATCACCCAATCCCCCGCCGAAGTCCGCCGCGCCGACAAAATCATCCTCCCCGGCGTAGGCCACTTCCGCGCCACGCAGCTCCTCCACGACCTCGCCCTCACCGCCGCCACCCGCGACAGCATCGCCGCAGACACCCCCTTCCTCGGCATCTGCGTCGGCCTCCAGTGGCTCTACCAGGGCTCCACCGAGGCCGCCTCCACCGACGGCCTCTGCCACTTCGCCTCGCAATGCGAGCGCTTCCCCACCCACCACGGCGACGCCCCCCTCAAGTCCCCCCACGTCGGCTGGAACTCCCTCGACGACATCCGCCCCGACTCCCGCCTCCTCCGCGGCATCGCCCCCGGCTCCTTCGTCTACTACACCCACTCCTTCCGCGCCCCCGTCAGCCCCGACACCGCCGCCACCACCACCTACGGCACCCCCTTCACCGCCGCCGTCGAGCGCCGCAACGTCTTCGGCGTCCAGTTCCACCCGGAAAAATCCGCCGAAACCGGTCTCCAGATCCTCCGGAACTTCCTCACCCTCTAGCGCCGACTCCCAACCGAAGCCGCCGCACTCCAGGAGATCCCCCCCAAACACACCAGGCAGTCCCGTTCGGTTCCATCCATGGAAGCCGCCCCGCCTTCCCCAGCCCTCACGGCAACTCCCGCGCCGTCATCTCCACCTGCATCTCCGTCGCCGGCGGCGGTCCTTCCACGGTCGCCGACGCCCCGCCTCCCTCCCCCGGCAGCGGCCTCTCCCGTTCCAGATCTCCATTCTTCGCGTCAAAGATCACCGTCGGCTTCCCAAACGGCAGCCGAATCTGCAACGACAGATTTCGCTGCGAGATCAGCGGCTCTTGTAGACTTCGCCCCTCCTTATCCACCGTCGTCACCGTCCCGTTTACCGCGCTTGTCTCCAGCACCACGCCCATGGCCAGCGCGTTCCCGTCCACGCGAACGTCGTTGCAGTCCAGCTTCGTCCCCAAATCCACGTACGTCGGTCCCTTCTGCATCATCACCGGCGTTTGCGAGATCATCCGTGCCTTGCCCGAGCTCGCGCCGGGCCTGTCTCGTACCACCGCCAGGTCCGTCGTCAGGCGCTGCACCCTCTCTTCCCGCCCCGGCGCCCCGGGGAATCGCAGCACCATCGTCAGCTCGAAGTAGCGCGTCATCGTCGTGCCCTCTCCGCCGTGCGTCCTGCTCTGTGCCACACCCGCCGACATCCCCCCCAGCAACACCCCCGCCAAAACGATCGCTCCCATCCGCCGCATGTGCCTCTCCTCTCCGTTGCCCTTCGTGTCTGTTCCGAGCACGCCCAGGTTCGCACGCACTCCCTTCCCCGCTCCTCAATCCTCCTTCAACGGTGCGACACGCAGCTCCTCAACCTTCAGCTGCGACGCCCCCAGTGCGGGTAGTGCCAGTGCGTCCCCCTCGTCGTCTCCTCTCTGCGTCTCCTGCAGCCGTCGTCGTTGCGCCCCGTTCCGCTGCGGCCGATCCGCGTGTCTCTCCTCCCGCATCACCGCCTCGTGCACTCCCCTCTGGGCCATCGTCGTCGCCTCGCGCATCCCTTCGCCCAGCGCGGGCGCCGGCTCCGTAGGCGTCCCTTCAAGCTCCCACCACCTGGCCAGACACACCGTCGTCATCACGAGTGCCAGACCCACACACCAGCCCGCCAGCCGTCGACCGTCTCCCCCGGCAAGCGCCGCTCGCCTCACATGCGCCAGCACGCGCCGTTCCAGTCCAAGCCGCGCCTCCACCCGAACCCGCTCGTCCAGCACGCTCCCCAGCAGCTCCTCGAAACTCTCCTCTCTCATCGCGTCCCTCCCCCTGCTTCGTTCGCCTTCCACCGTCGCCGCAGCTCCTCCTTCGCCCGCATCACGCGCCGCCGCACCGTGCCCTCCGGCAGACCCAGAATCAGTCCCACCTCTCGCGACCGCATCTCTTCAATCGCACACAACAGCAACGGCCTCCGCAACGACTCCGGCAAGCCCTCCATCAGCCGCCGGAGCCGCTCCTTCTCCCCCTCTCGCTCCATCGTCCCGTCGGCTCCTTCGCCCCGCCCCGCCACCTCCATCCCGGTCACATCCGCATCTCCCAGCCTGCGCCGCTGCACCTTCGCCCGCCGTACCGCCACCCGCCAAACCACCCGCGCGACATACGCCTTCTCCTCCTTTGCCCTCCGCCACGCACCCCTTCGGTACATCTGCAAAAACGCCTCCTGCACCGCGTCCTCAGCATCCTGGCGCCCTCGCAATACTGCGCTTGCCACACGAAACATCAACCGCGTCTGGCGCTCCACCAGCCCGGCAAACGCCTCGTCGAACTCCTCCCGTGGCACCTCCTGCGCCAACAGCCCCGTCACTGCCCTGCCCTGCACATCCATTCCGCCCGCCTCACATACCCTCACACACACTCGCAAGGAGTCGCCGGCTGAGCCGGCTGTTCAACTTTTTCTCCCTCTTTCTTGGCGCAACAGGCTCCCACCCCGCCCTATCCTGAAAGGCAAGCTGACCACGGCACCCTCAGGAGGGCAACAGCCTGGGCAGTGACACGGGGGGGAGCCTTCAGTTAACTCACATGAATCCAAGACTTTGCCCCTGAAGTAGGGAGGGGGGAGGTACCCCGCATCCACCCTCCCCGCCCCGCATCCAATTCCCCGGAGACTAACCCATGCCCGCCGAGACCGCCGCCTCCTCCGCCGCCATCCCGCAGACCGAAATGCTCACCCCCGACGCCGCTGCCAACTGGACCGGCCTCGACCAGCTCCCCTTTGAAGTCGTCGCCGAGCGCGAGCTCGAACTTGAGCACGCCGGCGAACGCGGCCCTCTCCTCATCTCCTTCGGCAAGCCCACCTACGTCGAGGGCAAGGGCTGGTGCTGCCTCTTTCGCCTGTCGTCCATGGGCCGCGTCCACGTCATCCCCGCTGGCGGCGCGGACTCCGTCCACGCGCTCCAGATGGCCATGCACATGGTGCACAACCAACTCTCCGGCATGGCGCGCGTCCACACCATCACCTTCCTCGGCGAATCCGACTGGGGCTTCTCCCGCGTGGGCGGCGTCGCGCCAGACTCCGCCGCCGCCGCCCGTTGCCCCGTCGTCGGCATGAGCCTCAACAGCTAAAACCCGACGGGCGGCACAGTGCCACATCACGCCGGCCGCCGCCCCGCCAGCTCACCCGGCCAACAGCTTCTGCCTGCCCTTCAGCTCCTGCAATAACGCCTCCACGGCATCCGATCGCTCCAGCTTTCGCAGACGCTCCGCCGTCGTGGTCTCCTCATCCTCCATCGTCCGGGCAGCCTTCGCCTGCGCCTCGGCCGCAAACACCGCCTCCTGCATCCGACCCAGACGGCGACTCGTGCCCGCGACGGTCCCCGGCCCCTCCCCCGCGCGCGCCGCCTGCCGCGCCCGCCGGTTCTGTGCCAGCAAAACTTCGCATCGCGCCGTCGTCTCATCGAGCTTGGCCCGCAGACGCTCATACTGGGACCGCAAGGACTCGATCTCCGCGCCCTGGTCCTCGATCTGCTGGTCAAACGCCGCCGCCAGCTCGCGCTTGCCGATCGCTCGGTCCAGCGCGGCGCGCGCCAGGTCGTCCTCACCATGGCTCACCGCAAGCTCTGCCTTGCGCTGCCATTCGCTCGCCGCCGCCGCATGCTCGGCCCTCTTCCGCTCCAGCAGGTGCCCGTCTGCGACAGCCACCGCCACCCGCGTCTTCACCTGCAGCAGCTGGTTCTCCATATCCAGCACAAGCTGCTTCAACAGCTTCTCCGGGTCCTCGGCCTTGTCGACCAGATCGTTGATATTCGCCCTCAACAGCGTCGTAACTCGCTCCAGCAGCGCCATCTCGCTTCCTCCTGTCTCTCGGTTCCTCGTCGTGCCATCGACGCCGGCAGGCGCCGCCTGATTTACTTGTCGTCCGCCCTGCCGTTCAGCTTGCCTCCCTCGCGCGGCTGCATGCCCTTTACGTTGCTCATCAACTCCTCCATCCGCATGCCCGTCAGCGTCTCAAACAGCGCCGGCACCTGCGCCGCAATCTTCGTCATCTCGCCCGTGATCTTGTGCGCGCCCAGGTTGCCGTCGGCTCCCGTCGACACAATCGTGATCTTGTCCACCTTGCTCAGCGGCTCGCTCATCGCCCGCACCACCTCCGCCATGTTCGAGATCAGCTTGTCCACCACGGCCGCCTGCGTCCACCCCTGGTATGCCTCCGCCTTGATGTTCATCGCCTTCGCCTCCGCCTCGCCCTTCTGGAAGATGATCGAGGCCTCCGCCTCACCCTGCGTCCGTATCGCCGCCGCCCGGCCCTCCGCCTCCGCCGTCAGCCGCGACCGCTCCGCCGCCGCTATATTCTCCACACGCTTCCGCTCAATCTCCGAACGCTTCAGCACCGTCGCGATCAACTCCTTCTCATTGCGCAGAATCTCCGCCTCCTGCACCTTGATCTGCTGTTCCTTCTCGACCTGTTGCACCTTCACCTGCTCCGCAATGACCTGCTGCTGCATCACGTTGGTCTGGATCTCGTACGCCTTATCCGCCTGCGCCTCCTGCCGGCGGCTCTGCTCCATGAACTGCGCCTTCTGGATGTCCAGGTTGCGCTGCGCCTCGGCCTGCTTGGCCAGCGACGCCGTCTCCGCGATCACCCGGTCCTGATCCGCCGCAGCCTTCGCGATCGCCGCCTCGCGCAACGCATTCGCCCGCCGAATCGCCGTGTCCCGCTCCGCCTCCGCCGCGGCGATCTCCGCGTCGCGCCGAATTCGCGCGATGTCCGGCCGGCCCATATTCGTGATGTACTCGTTCTGGTCGCGAACCTCCTTGATCGTGAACGAGATCACCTCCAGACCCATCTTGCTCAGGTCGTCGGCGCACGTCGCCCGCATCCGCTCCGCCACCATCTCCGGCTCCTTCACCAGCTGCTCCACCGTCAACTGCCCGATGATCCCGCGCAGATGCCCCTCCATCACCAGCCGGATCAGCGCCTCACGCTCCGTCGGCGTCTTCGAGAGAAACTGCTCCGCCGCCGTCAGGATCGACTCCGCATCCGATCGCACCTTGATCTGCGCCACCGCCTCCACCGTCACCGCAACGCCCTGCTTCGTATACAAGTCCTGCCGCGGCGCCACGTCGAAGCTCATCAGCTCCAGCGACAGCAGACGCGCATGCTCTACCAGCGGCAGAATCACCGTGCCGTGCGCGCGAATGATGCGATGCCCACGGTAGCCATAGATAATCAGCGCCTCATTCGGGCCTGCCTTCTGATACATGCGGGCAACAGTAAGCAAAACAACGAAAACCGCCACAATCGCCAGGCCAACAACCACGAACACCACATTCGACATAGCATGTCCTTGCGTTCCACTGCGGAAACCACAGAGAAGCGCCGATCTCCCGGCACCCCAGGCCACAACGCTCACTTCCGTTCCAAGCGGTCCAGCGTCTCCAGACTCTGAAACGGCTCCACCCACGCAACGCCGCGCTCGTAATGCGTCACCAGCACCTCCGTCCCGCGCGCCAGCGTCCGCTCGCCCTCGGCACGGGCCGGTGCGCTGCGCCGCGTTCCATTCAGCGTAAAGATGATCTCCCCGGGACCCGTCGACCGCAGAGGCATGCTCACGCGAGCCACCACGCCCCGCATCTCCGTGTCCTCCGGCACCAGCGCACGCTCATGCGGCAGCAACACCCTCGCGAAAAACAAAAAGACCAGCGTCGCCGAAGCCATTCCTGCCGCAACCGAAACCGCCAGCACCATCCACACCGCAAACGCGTGCTGCCGCGTAAGCAAATAGCCCAGGCCACCGAACCAGCAGAGAAACGCCGTCACCGTGAAAAGATTCACCGGCGACAGCGACCCACGGCCGTGCGCGTGCACCTTCGCCACATGCCCCACGTGAAAATGCCCCAGGTGCAGATGACCAAGACCGCCAAAAAACGACAGGGCAGTCAGCGCCAGACCAAACACAAAGCAGCCCAGGTAGAAGTCGGCCCAGCTCATATACGTCTCTTTCCTCTCCGTCCCTTCCGTTCACTCGCGGACGTCTCGAGAGACTCGTCCGTGCCGCCCGAAGTGCCGTCCTCCGCCGTCGTCGAGGTCTGCAACGCACTCCACAAGCGGTCCACCAGATCAGGCGTCTCGATCACCCGTTCCAAAAGCAACAGGCACCGTCGGGAGTCCGCATGCTTGGCCACCGTAAGGAGGGCGCGGCAGATCTCGCCATCTCGCCGAAAGCGCTCCGCTCCACTCACCAACCACAGATCGAGCTTGTCCTCCAGGGTTCGCGCGTCCGACAGCAGCTCCGCGTGGTACCCCTCGGGATCGTCCACCAGGTACCCCGGATGGACCTTGAAAAACCGCGCCAGAAGGAGCCGGGACGTATTCGTCAGGTGCGGCCGTGCTCCCGACTCGATCTGCGACAGGTAGGACTGCGACACGCGCTGCTCCGTCTCCGCCTCAATTGCGCGAACAAGCTCGCTCTGAGTCATCGCTCGCCCAAGCCCTCGCAGCGTTCCCTCGATCTCTCGCAGATACCGAAATTTGTCTGCAAGCTTCAGGCGCCGTCTCCATCGCAATATGTAATAACCATATAGCAATCCGTGATAGGTCGCAAGCGAAATCCTGCGCCCCCTGCAAGCCGCCCATCTCCCTTCCCTCCCCTCGCGTATCCTCGACCAAGCCAACCATGGACCCCGTCACCCACCTCATGACCGGCGGCTGCCTCGCTCGCGCCGGCTTCAATCGATCCACGCGCTACGCCACCCTCGTCATGGTGCTGGCCGCCGAAGCTCCCGACCTCGACACCCTCTGGTCCATCCGGGGTCCCATCGCCTCCTTCCAACATCACCGCGGCTGGACCCACACCTTTCTTGGCCTCCCGCTCGACGCCGCGGTCGTCCTCGCCTTCGTCTGGCTCATCCATCGCTGGCGCGCCCGCCACCCACCCTCCAAACCGAATCCGCTTCCCGTCCGCTGGCCCCTCCTCTTCGCGCTCGCCCTCCTCGCCCTCCTCTCCCATCTCCTGCTCGACTGGACCAACAACTACGGCCTCCGCCCCTTCTTTCCCTTTAACCCGCGGTGGTACGCCGGCTCGTTCGTCTTCATCGTCGAGCCCGTCATGCTCCTGCTCCTCTTCGTCGGCCTCGTAGCCCCCGCCCTCTTCGGCCTCATCTCCTCCGAGATCGGCACCCGTCGACAGCCCTTTCGCGGGCGAGGCTGGGCCATCTTCGCCCTGACCGGCATCCTCGGCCTCTATGCCCTTCGCGGCTTCGAGCGCCTCCAGGCCGAAGATCTCGCGCGAGCCGCCGACTACGGCAACACCCCCATCCTGCGCTCCACCGTCAGCCCCTATCCCATCAATCCCTTTCGCTGGCACGCCGTCATCGAAACGCCAAACTTCTTTCAAACCTCCACCGTGAACACCCTCGCCGGCCAGGTCCAGACCAACACCCAGGACGATCTCTTCTTCAAGCCCCCCGAGACACCCGCAACCCTCGCCGCCAAGCGCTCCTACCTGGGCCGCGTCTACCTCGACTGGTCCAGCTTCCCCCTCGTCGCACAGTCTCAATTCGCCCCCACCTCAGCCGTCCCCGGTGCAAGCACCGCCGTCACCTTCCGCGATCTACGCTTCATGTACAACACGCTCGGCATGGATGGTCGCGACAACCCTCCACTCTCCGGAGAGGTGTTGCTCTCCCCCACCAACCAGGTACGCAACATGTCCATGGACCAGCGCACGCAGCACTAAGCTCTCCTCCCACAGTGATCTCTCGGTAGGCGCCTCCGACATGCAGGCCATCACGTCCGCGTCCGGCCTGCCCATCGCTCACAGCCTCTTCACAGGACACGCGAGCGGTCCCGCGAGCAAGCGACTCACCTCCGCCACACACTCGCCAGCGTGCGCTCCTCTCCGTGCGCGAGCACACCTTTAGGCCCAAACACCTCCACCTCGCCCTCCCCCTCCGGAGCAAAGACCAGATCCGTCATCGCAAGCGTTCCCCCCTGCGCATACGCCTCCACCGACGATCGATCGACGATCAGCGTCAGATCCATCGGTCGACCCTCCACCAGCGGAGCCCGCGTCACCGCTCCAAACTTCAGCCCTATCTCGAGCCCCGCGTGCGTCCGGTCCATATAGAACTCCTTCTGCTCGGGATCGAAACCGATCTCCGTCCAGTGCGCCGCGTCGGACCGCAGACGGACTCCGAACGCCTCTCCCGCAGTCCCGAGGACGGCTCCGGAGAAGCTCAGCCGCAGCTCATACGGCACATCCCCGGCTCGGAGAGGCTCGCCCCCAGCGCGCGCCGAGATCGGGCGCGCCGGCCCCTCCACCCCACCCAGCACCGGCTCCTGCCGAAGCGCCAGACCCGCCCTGTCACGTAACACCGATACCTCGCGCGCAAGGCTCATCTGCCCTCGCCACGGCGGGGCCGTCGACAGCTCCGCCGCATACTCCCAGTTGTCCATCCAACCCATCAGAATGGGCCTCCGGCCCTTCGGCAACCCGTTGTAGCTGATCGCGCAGTAGTCGTCCTTGCCGAAGTTCGTCAGACCATGCGCTCCTGCCGCCGATGACTGTACAAAGCGCGTTCCATTGAAGCTCCCCAAGAAATACTGCTCACCCGACCCGCCTTGCGGCGCCCCCGGATTCAGCCCCACCTTCAGCGCCCACATCCCCGGTCCCCGCCCGCTCGCCTCCGGCACGTGCAGCAGGTCAGGACACTCCCAGTCCCCACTCACATACCCCGCCGGCCCGAACTCACTTAACTTGTTCCACCGCTTCAAATCCCGAGACCCGTAGATCTCCACCTTGTGTTCCTTGGGCAACGCCACCGCCATCACCCACCGACCCCTCTTCCCGTCCCAGAACACACTCGGGTCGCGAAAGTCCTGAAGGTGCATATTCAACACCGGATTCCCCGCAAACTTCGACCACGTCCGCCCCGCGTCCTGACTCACTGCCAGATTCTGCGTCTGCAAAGACTCCAGCCCTGCCGGCGCCCCCGCCCGCTTCAACGCCTCCGCTCCCGTCGTGTGTCCCGTGTAGATCGCCACCAGACACGCCGTACCCACCGCGCAGAGCCCACTCGTGTTCTTCGCATCCACGACCACGCTTCCGGTAAAGATCATCGTCCCGTCCGCCTCGGGGATCGCCACCGGCAGCTCCTTCCAATGCAGCAGATCAGCGCTCACCGCATGTCCCCAGCTCATATGGCCCCACTCATCTCCAAACGGGTTGAACTGGAAGAAAAGGTGGTACTCCCCCCGGAAGAACACCAGCCCATTCGGGTCGTTGGTCCAGTGCCGCTCCGGCGAAAAGTGCATCTGCGGCCGAAACGGCTGGTCATACCCCTGCGCCCACCCGCAGGCCTCAAAGACCATAGCCAGCAGTAACCACGCCAACGCTCGCTCCATCGCCCAGTTTCTCCCGTTCCGCCGCACCAGCCTACGTCTCCCCGAATTTCTTCTCCATCTCTTCGCCACAAGCCTCGCAGATTACCTAACCCGCCGCCAAGCGAAATCACCACAGCGCACAGCACCTTCGTCACGGTACGGTAATCCGCAACTCACCCAAACACGCGCAGGCGCCTCCAGCGCTACCGCCCGCCCGTTACCCCCGCCCGCGCCGGCCCCGTAAAAATCGCCTTCGGGCAGATCGCATGCACACCTACATTCCCATCCACCAGCTGCGTAATGTCCAGATCCACCGCCACGCTCGTCAGCATGTACGCCTCATCCCGGCTCAGCCCGCGCGTCTCCATCAGAAACGCAATCATCTCCCGCGTCGCATGCTCCGCCGCCTCCTTCAGGTCCGGGCTGAATCCCATCGTGATGTACGCCGTCGGCGTCTCCGCCCGCGGCCAAAGCATCGCCGCCTTCTTATGCACGACAAACCGAAACGTCCCCGTCAGGTACGTCTCCATCGCCGTAATGTCCACCTCCCCATTCCCCTGCCCCGCGTGCCCGTCCCCCGCCTCGAACAGCGCCCCCTTCGCCGCCACCGGGATGTACAGCGTCGTCCCCGCCACCAGCTCCTTGTTGTCCAGGTTCCCCGCGTGCGCAAACGGCGGCGCGCTGTCAATCTTTCCCCCAGCCGGCGCCACCCCCATGCTCCCAAAAAACGGCCGCAGCGGAATCTCTATTCCCGGCGCAAACTCCGCCACCATCCTCTTGCGATCCAGCGGAATCATCCGCATCCGGCTGTACGGATACTCCATCGGCAAAAACCCATGGTGCAGCCCAAACCCATTGCACGCATAGTCCGCATCCAGCTGCACCTTCAGGATCTGCACCTCCAGCACATCGCCCGGCTCCGCCTCCGCAATCGCCACCGGCCCAGTCAAAATATGCCCGCCCGGCCCCCGGTCCTTCACCTGCTCATAGATCGGCGCCGTATACCCCGGGATCTCCGCCTTCGGCACACCAAACCGCTCCTGGTCCTCCGGCGACCCGCACGTCGACAGCGTCTGCATCACCACCGTGTCGCCCGTATGCACCGTCACCACAGGCTTCGCCCGCCCCGAGTAATATCCCCACGCCACCGTCTCCGGCGTCGCCAGCACCGTCGTCACCCCGCCCGCACTCGAAACCCCAGGCACCTGCCCCCAGGCCACCATCGTCCCGACCAAGCCCAAAGCCATCGCACGGAGTCTCATCGCGCCCCTCCCGCAACCACCGGCAACTCCACAAAGCTCGCCTCCTCCGCCTCGTGAAACACCCGCTCCGTCGCCTTCCTGTAGTCCTCCGGCTTCGCAAAAAAGATATTCGGCACAAACGTCTGCGGGTTCCGGTCATACAGCGGAAACCAGCTCGACTGCACCTGCACCATCACCCGGTGCCCCGGCAGAAATACATGATTCGTCGTCGGCAGTGCAAACCGGTAGAGCAGCGGCTTCCCCGGCTCAATCGCCTTCGCCTCCGCCAGGCTCTCCCGGTACCGCCCACGCAGAATGTCCATCGCCACCGGCAGCTGATATCCGCCCATCTCCGCCTGCCCCGGCACCTCGTCCGGGTACACGTCGATCAGCTTCACCACCCAGTCCGCATCCGTCCCCGTCGTCGACGCCAGGAGATTCGCCACAGGCTCCCCGCTGATCGCCATCGGCTCCCGCAGCACCTCGCTCGTGTACGTCAGCACATCCGGCCGCCCGCTGAACTCCCTCTGGTCGTCCACCAGCCACCGCACCCACGAGAGATTTTCCGTATACCCCACCGGCTGGCTCGGCCGCGTTCGAAACGGCACAGGCTTCGCCGGGTCCGACACAAACTCGTCATAGCCGGCCTCGCCCACCGTCGCCGTCGGCTTCGCGAATCCCAGCCTCCCTCCCGCCTCCAGATACATCGCCTTCCCCTTCGGCACGCACGCGCCCTCGCAGGCCGAAGGCCACGTCTTGAGCCGCTCCCATCGATTGGTCCCCGTCTGGAACGCCTCCACCGGCGCCACATCCATCGCCGGCGCGTCATCCTGCAGATAGTGCGCCAGAAACGGCGCCAAAATCCGCTCCCGGAAGTACAGCCCCGTGTCGCTCCGGAACTTAATCGCCCCCAGCGAGTCCGCGTTCTCAATCTCCTGCCCGTGGTGCCACGGGCCAATCACCAGAAATAGCTTGCCCCGGCTCTCCGGCTTCGCTTCCAGCGCCTTGTACACCGCGATCGCCCCGTAGATATCCTCCTGGTCCCACAGGCTGTCCACCAGCATCGTCGGCACCGTCAGCTCCTGCGCCGCCAGCACCTTGTCCACCGCCTGCTCGCTCCAGAAGCTGTCGTACGCCGGGTGCTCCACCACCTTCTTCCAGAAGCCGATCTGCTCCATATTCCGCTCCCGGCCCAACTCCCCCGCCGACCCCGCCCGCATATACATGTCGTAGTCGTCAAAGTTGCTCGACAGCCACCGCGCCTCGTTCGACCGCGTCGCCGTCTGCTCATAGATGTAGGGCATGTTCTGCTCGCGAAACGCCCCATTGTGGAACCAGTCATCACCCCGCCAGCCGTCCACCATCGGGTTCATCGGCACCGCCACCTTCAGCGCCGGATGCGGATGCACCAGCGGCATCAGCGACAGAAATCCGTCATAGCTGATCCCCAGCACACCCACCTTGCCGTTCGACTCCGGCACGTTCTTCACCAACCAATCGATCGTGTCGTAGCTGTCCGTCGACTCATCCACCGGCGTCGGATTCAGCGGCCCATGCACCGGCCGATTCATCACATAGTCGCCCTCGCTCCCATACTTGCCCCGAATATCCTGCACCACTCGGATATACCCGCCCTGCACAATCGGCTCCGTCGCATTGTCATACCCCCACAGGCTCACGCCCATGTGCACGCTCGGCGTATTTGTCGTCAGCACCACCGCGTTGTACGGCGTGCGCGTCAGCAGCATCCCCGCCCGCTTCGCCCCCTTCGGCACCAGGATGATCGTGTGCAGCTTCACCCCGTCCCGCATCGGAATCATCACATCCCGCCGCTCAAAGTCCATCCCGGCCGTCGGCTGCTGAAACGCCGCCGGCGTCTCACTCGGGTACGCCGGATACATCGGCGCCTTCTGCCCAAATCCACACACCGCCGCCGCGCACAGGAACGCAGCCGCACCAATCGACACAGATCGCGTCATGGGTAAACCTCGGGAACCACAGGGAATACACGCACGCTACCACACTCCCGTCCTGCGATCACGTTGCCTTACCAAGTGTCGGGTTTGTGTATCGTTCGACCCTGCGCATCCATAAGGGTCGGCGAGAACTGACTTAAGGCCATCGCACAGCTCGGTCCATCCGACCGAATATCCTTTACACGATGTGCTGCTCTGCCCAAAGTCACACTTGGTCTCGCAGGCACCTTGCGCCCAGTTCGAACGCTAGCCCGGGCCGCCGTGTCAACCGAGTGCGGATTCAGCACAAGCACCCGCTTCTTCAAATCGCGATGGATGATGCGAACGGGTTCAGCTAAATCCGAGTCATTCGTGATAACCACAACTTGATCACATTGGTCTCGAAAAGCGTCCACCAACATGTAGGTCGCCAGGTTCACGTCCGAACCCTTCTCTTCCATCTTCACCACCTTTGCGAATGCCGGCGGAGGTGTTGCCATCGGCATCATCACCTCGGAACGTAGATAGTGCCCCAGGTGAACGGTGAGATTCGGCAACGTCTGGAGAGCCCTAAGGTACGTCTGTTGCCTTTGCAGCTGCTGCGGGTTAAGGGAGCCAGCCTTCACGAGCGCAGTAAAGTACCGCGTGTAGCTCACGCTGAGACCCGGTAACACCGTCTCTGCCAGAGCCACGACATTCACCCACTTGAATCTCGTGTTCTTGGCCGCCCCGTAATACAGGTTGAATCCATCGACATAGAGGCCAGTTCGCATCCCCTCTAACATACAGAAAGGCAAAGCCGCCCCGTGGGGCGGCTAGCACCCTCTCTCCGAAGATTGAGGGGGGATATATATCTATTGTACACACCGCATTACAGTGTTCAGGCCCGAAGGTACCACGGAGGTACTACCCCTATTCCAGCCGCGTCCACTCCTCCCGGATCACCCGCCGCCCCGCCACCACCATCACCCCCGTGCACACCGCCGTCCCCACGCACCACGAGCACAGCTTCCCAAACCGCTTCGCCGACCGCACCGTGTTAAACACCGCAAACGCCCCATCCCCCACCAGCTTCCACGCCAGCAGCCGCCGCGCCCTCTCGCTCCGCCCAGCCAGCACCGCCAGCCCCAGCGTCGTCCCATAGCTCGCCATCCCCGGTAGGCTGTCCGGTATCCCCAGCGGATGCGCCATCCGCGACATCGTCAGCGTCTCGCTGTCGAAGATCTCCATCGGCGGATCCGGCAGGCTCTTCACCGCCCCCAACTGGTACAGCCCCACCGGCACCAGCGTCGCCAGCGCCCCCACACACCCCACCACCACGCCCTTCGGCACCGCCTTCCGCCTCCGCCACGGCGCCCTCATCCCCGCCTCCGCGCCGCCATCACACCAGCCCCCGCCAGCGCGATCGCCCCCAGTGCAAACCACCCGCGGTTCAACGACACAAACACCTCCACGCTCGTCCGCTTCGATCGATCACTGAACTTCCCACGCGCGCTGTGCTTGCCCGGCACATACTCCCACAGGTTGTTCGGCGCCTTCGGATCCTGCGGCTCGCCCTGCAACTGCTGCGATTTGTAACCAGTCTTGCCAAGGTAGATATCCAGCAGCCCAGGAATAAACTTCTGCCCCACAATCGCCATCACCGTCGGCGTCCCCACCCAATACTCCCGTCGCGGGCACTTCGCCGTCCCCGCCTCCCACACCACCTCCGCCGATACCTCCGGCTCAAAGATCGGCGGCACAGGCTGCGTCATATCCGGCAACCGGTTCTTCACCCAGTCAAACTGCGTCGTGTTCATCGCCGGCATCTGCACCGTCGTGATCTTCACCTGGCTCTCGTCGTGGTGCAGCTCGCACCGCAGCGAATCCGTAAACCCATTGATCGCATGCTTGCACGCGCAATACGCCGACTGCAGCGGAATCGACCGGTAGCTCAGCGCCGAGCCGATCTGCACAATCGTCCCCCGCCCCTTGCCCCCGTCCCGCGGCCCCATCCGCTTCAGCGCCGCCATCGTCCCATGCACAAACCCCAGATACAGCACATCCGTCACCCGCTTATAGTCGCTCGCCTCCATCTCCTTCACCGGCGAAAACACACTCACCATCGCATCGTTCACCCACACATCGATCGGCCCCAACTCCGCCTCAATCCGCTCCGCCGCCCGCTCCACCGCGTCATAGTCCGAAACATCCGTCGGGCACACCAGCCCAACACCCCCCATCCCCTCGACCTCCTCCTTCGCCGCCTCCAACGCCTCCGGATTCCGCGCCATCAGCCCAACCTTCCACCCGCGCTTCGCATACGCATGCGCAATCGCCCGCCCCAGACCCGCCGAAGCCCCAGTCACCGCCACAACTCCCGCCATCACTCTGCCCCCAATCCGAAATCTCGTCCCGCATTCAGTCAGAGGCACAACCAGCCACCGCGAGATGCACGCTCCACAGCAATCTCTCCCCGCCCCCCGTAGCCATCCCCTCCGTTGTCATCCCGCAGAGATCCGCTTCTCCACCTCGCCACCTCCTAACTACTTAGTTGACACACAACCCCGTCCAGGCCTACTCTCCGAATCACTTAGGAGCCACACGTGCCAGACACCCTCACACCCCTCGAACTCCGCCTCATGCAAGTCCTCTGGCGCGACGGACCCGCAACCGTCGCCGAAGTCCGCGACCGCCTCCCAGACCCAAAGCTCGCCTACACCACCGTCCAAACCATGCTCAACATCCTCGAGCGCAAGGGAAAACTCCAGCGCGAGCTCCAAGGCCGAGCCTTCCTCTACAAACCCACCCTCTCCGAAGCCCGAGCCCTCGGCCACGCCGTCCGCGACCTCGTCGACCGCATGTTCGGCGGCTCCGGCGAAGATCTCGTCCTCAACCTCCTCCAAACCCGCCAACTCGACCCCGCCCGCCTCGACAGCCTCGCCTCCCGCCTCCGCCTGCTTGAGGGGGAAGACGCCATCCCCGCCCAAAGTCCCGACACCCCAGGCGGGGAGACGGAGGACCCGCAGCCATGACCCACCTCGCCCCGCTCCTGCTCGCCACCCTGCTCAACGCCCTCTGGCAGCTACCCCTCCTGCTCGCCGCCACCCTCCTCTGTGCCCGCCTTCTGCACCCCTTCGGCCCTCGCGCCCAACACCGCCTCTGGTCAGGCAGCCTCGTCGTGCAGTGCATCCTGCCAGTCCTCTCCACGCTCGCTCCGCCCCTGCCCGGGCTCCGGTTCCTCCCCGCCGCGCAGCACCCCGGCACCGGCCGCATCGCCATCCTCCTCGGCCCTATCGCCGTCCTCCATCCCTCCACCCTGCCCAACCTTCTCCAGACCGCTCTCCTCACCGCCTGGGCGCTCGCCACCCTCGCCGTCATCACCCGCTTCCTGCTCGGTCTGCGCGCCCTCGCCCGCCTCCGCCGCAGCGCATCCCCCGTCTCTCTCCCACCCGCCGCCGCGCGTGCCTGGCACCACGCCTGCACCACCCTGCGCCCGCGCCCGATGCCCACCCTCGCCACCTCCCCCCTGGTCCACGGCCCGCTCACCCTGGGCCTGCGTTCCCCGCTCGTCCTCCTTCCCCCGCACCTCGTCCACACACTCGCCGAAGGGGAGCTCCTCACCCTCTTCGCCCACGAGTGCGCCCACATCCGACGCCACGACTTCGCCACCAACCTCGCCCTTCAGCTCCTCGCCCTTCCCTTCGCCATCCATCCCGCCCTCGCCATCACCCGCGCTCGCCTCCACGAAGCCCGCGAGTGGGCCTGCGACGCCGAAGCCGCCCGCGCCCTCGCCGGTCCGCGCCCCTTCGCCACCTCCCTCCTCCGTCTGGCCACGCTCCTCGTCGCCGACGCGCCCCGGCCCGCCTTCACGGTCGGACTCTTCACCCGCAACACACTCGAAAGGAGAATCATGCACCTCGCCCAGACCCCATCCCCCTGCTCCCGTCCAGCCCGGCTCGCGCGCCTGCTCGCCTGCGCCTCGCTCGCCCTCGGCACCGCCACCACCGCCCTCGCCCTGCATACCCCGGCGGCCATCCACACCGCCACAGCCGGCGCCCCCCGCACGCCGCCGCCGCTAGTCGTCCCCGGCGGCGTCATGGCCGGGGAGGTCCTCACCCGCGTCTCACCCGTCTACCCGCCCGAAGCCAAAGCCGCCAAAGTCCAGGGCACCGTCCGTCTGCAGGCCACCATCAGCGAGACCGGCGCCATCCAGCACCTCCGCGTCCTCTCCGGCCCACCCGCGCTCCGGCCCTCCGCCCTCGACGCCGTCCGCCAGTGGACCTACAAGCCCTACACCTTCCACGGGGACCCCGTCCCCGTCCAAACCGTCATCACCATCACCTACTCCCTCGCTCCCTAACCCCAACAGCCCGAGCCGACCGCAACTCCGTCTTCGACCCATCCGCCCGGGCGCACGTCCCAGTGCAGCAAGGTACCAAGGGTTCGAGCCACCCCGCCAGCCCTACAAAATTCCCTCGCCTCACCAGAAATCCTCTGCTACTGTCGCTTCGCCGGTCCACCTCCACTTCGTGGACCGGCGAAAGCGATCGCACCATCCCATGAACCTCTGCCGCCTTGCTCTGCCCCTGTTGTCTGCCTTCGTCACCGTCTCCGCTCTCGCCCAGTCGCCCCAGCCGCGACTCCGCGGCGCCATCAGCAGCTCCGCCCGCACGGCCCTCGCCGGCTCCGCCTCCCCGCGCACCCTCCACGCGCAGGATCTCGGCCGCCTCCCGGACACGGAGCGCATCTCCGGCATCACCCTCGTCTTCCGCCGCTCCCCAGCGCAGCAGGCCGAACTCGACCAGCTCCTCCAAGACCAGGGGGACCCCGCCTCACCCGAGTTCCATCACTGGCTCACCCCCGAAACCTTCGGCGATCGCTTCGGGATGGCCGAGACCGACCTCCTCGCCACCGAAGGTTGGCTCACCTCGGAGGGCTTCCAGGTCACCGGCCGCTCCCGTGCCCGCGACCGCATCACCTTCTCCGGCACCGCCGCAGAAGTCCAGGCCGCCTTCGGCACATCCCTCCATCGCTTCCAGGTCGACGGCGAATCCCACTTCGCTCCAGCCGCCGACCTCTCCCTCCCCGCCGCTCTCGCCCCCCTCACCGCCGCCGTCCTCCACCTCTCCACCTTCCGCCCCAAGCCGCAGGTACACCCAGACTTCACCTCCGGGCGGGACCAGACACATCACCTCACTCCGCCTGATCTCGCCGTCATGTACGACCTGCCGCAGGACACCGCTCGGTTCCAGCTGGGCTTCGAACAGGGCATCGCCATCGTCGGGCAATCCTTCGTCGACACCTCCGAAAGCTCTGTTGTCCCGAGACTCGCGCAGTTCAACGGCTCGTTCACCCTCAACTCTGTGCTTGTCCCCGGCACCGGTGTGGAGGCGGTCTCTCCAGGCGATGCCGCGGAGTCGGAGCTCGATCTCGAATACGCCGCCATCGACACCTCCGCCAACCTCTTCTTGGTCCATGTCGGCAGCAGCAAAAACTACAACGTCTTCGACGCCCTCGCCTTTGCCATCGACCAGAACATCGCTCCCGTCATCAGCATCAGCTACAGCGAGTGCGAAACCTTCTTGAGCCAAACCGACATCCAGGGAAACGAAGCCCTCTTCCAGCAGGCCACCTCGCAGGGACAGACACTCGTCGCCGCCGCCGGCGACTCCGGCTCAACTGCCTGCGCGCCCGCTACCGTTGGGGGCTCCTTCACGGCCGGCCAGCAACAGGCCCTCGCCGTCAGCTACCCCGCCAGCAGCCCCTCCGTCACCGCCGTCGGTGGAACCCAAATGACACCGGCCGCCTTCGCCGCCGGCAACACCGCCCTCTGGAGTGCACCCCCCGGCTCCACCTTCAATCAGGTCTCCAGCCTGCTCGGGTACGCTCCCGAGATCGCCTGGAACGAAGACTCCACCACCCTCGGCATCTTCGCCGGTGGCGGCGGCTCCAGCGCCGTCTTCCCCCGTCCAGCCTGGCAATCGGCCCTGCCCGGCATACCCGCCGGCTCCAACCGCCTCCTGCCCGACATAGCCCTCCAGGCCTCCGGCCAGAACCCCGGCCTCCTCTTCTGCACCGACGACCCGGCCTACACAGACGCAAACGGTCAACTCCCAATCTGCGCCACAATGGATTCCAGCTATCCAGTCATCGTCGGCGGTGGAACCAGCTTCGCCGCGCCTACCTTCGCCGCGGTCGTCGCTCTGCTCAATCAAAGCACGCACGAACTCGGCCAGGGAAACCTGAACTCCACCCTCTACCGTCTGGCCGGCACGCCGTCCGTCGCGGCCGCGGTCTTCCACGACATCACCGACGGCTCCATCGCCTGCATCCCCGGCACCCCGCGGTGCTCCGCCGCCGGGCAGTCCGGCTTTGCCGCTGGGGTCGGCTACGACCAGGCCATCGGTCTCGGCAGCCTTGACGTCAGTCATCTGCTCGCAGCTTGGCCGGCAAACACCTCCCACCGCCAGGCCACGAACCTTGCGCTGCAGGCCTTCAACACAGCGCCCGGTCCGGGCGACTCAGACTCCCTCCACGTCTACGTCACCGCCGGCCTCGATGGCACGTCATCGCCCACCGGAACCGTCTCCGTCGCCATCGATGGATCTGTGGTCAACTCCAGCGTCTCCCTCACTCCGGGCGCACTGGCCTACATCCACGACAGCAGCGTCGACTACACCTTTCTCGCGCCCACATCTTCCGGCTCGCATCTTCTCTCCGTCCTCTATGGCGGAGACGCCACCCACCTGCCCACGCCACCGCCGTCATCGTCGTCGGCAACGTCCTGGCCACAGGCTCGGTCGCTCTCGCCTCCACCTCCCTCACCCTCGCCGGCAACGGCGCCGGCACCTCCGCCATCACCGTCACGCCCTCCGGCGGATACAACGGCCGCCTCACCTGGGGGCTCTCCGTCACCGGCTCGGACACCGCCCTCACCCTCTGCTACTCCATTCCCTCCGTCGCCGTCCAGGGCACCACCTCCACCTCCCTCGCCCTCGGCACCGGCACCGCCTGCAACGCCCCCCTGCCCGCCGCCCGAGCCGCCGCGGGCTCCGCTGCGGGCTCCCAGCTGCGCCCGCTCAGCATCCACACCGCCACCGGCACACCGCCCCCTCACCCCTGGCACTCCGCCCCGCTCATCCTTCCCTCAGCTGGCCTCCTCCTCCTGCTCCTGCCCAACACCCGTCGCCGCCTCCCCTCCCTCCTCCTCTGCCTTCTCGTGCTCACCTCCGCCACCGCCGCGCTCTCCGGCTGCGGCGGCGGCGGGGCCGGATCGGGTGGTGACGGCAGCGCTTCCTCCGGGCCGGGTACCGGAGGCTCGTCCGCACCCTCGCCGCCGGTTGGGGCCAGCATCTACACCGTCACCCTCACCGGAAGTGACTCCGTCAACAAAGGCCTATCCTCCTCCACCACCTTCACCCTCACCGTCCAGTAGCCCTCGCGGCCCCACGCGCATGGGCGCTACCATCCAGGCAGCACCCATGCCCCCCTACGTCGCCCTCACCCTCGGCATCCTCTCCCGCCTCGTCCCCTCGCTGCTCCACTACCCCGGCCGCAACCTCACCGCCGTCGGCGCCTCCCTGCTCCTCTTCGGCGCCCGCCGTCCAGCCCGCGAGATCCCCCTCGCCGCCCTCGCCCTCGCCCTAACCGACTTCCTCCTCACCACCGTCGCCTTCCACACCCCCTTCCACCTCGCCCCCTACCTCCTCACCTGGCTCTGGTATCTCGCCATCCCCCTCCTCGGCCGAGCCCTCCTCCGCCCCCGACCCACCCACCGCCTCCTACCCCGCGCCATCGCCGCCACCCTCCTCGCCGCCGGCTCCTTCTTCCTCCTCTCCAACGGCTCCGTCTGGCTCTTCGACCCCATCTACCCCCACACCCCCGCCGGCCTCCTCGCCTGCTACGCCGCCGGCCTCCCCTTTCTGCGCAACGACCTCCTCTCCACAGCCCTCAGCCTCGCCCTCTTCCTCGCCCCCTCGCTCCACCTCAGCCCAAACCGTGCCGCGGACCCCCACACTCCCGCCAAAACCAGCCCCTAAACCCCCTCGTCCTCCACAGGTAAAGGCGTTCCCCGCCGTCGATCAAACACCCTCCGCACCACATACACCAGCAGCCCAAACACCACCAGACCCGCCACCGCCACCAAAATTCCCGCATGCTGCCGAACCCCCACCCGCAGACTCCGCAGCAGCGTCGGCCCAAAGAAGATCGTAATGGACGCCCAAATCAAGAAACGAAAGAACTTACCCGCCGTAATCGCCCCAAAGAACCACATGGGCCGCATCTCAAATACACCCGCCGCAAACTCAAACAGCTTCACCGGCATCGGCGGCGGCATCATCGCCGGAATCATGATCGCCAAGAACTCCTGCCGCTCAAACCGGTCCCGGAGTCGCTCATAACGCTGCCGGTTAATCCGCTTCAGCAAAAACAACTCCCCACCCGCCCGGCCAACAAAAAACGGCAGCAGACTCCCCACCGCCGACCCAACAGCCGCCATCAGGCAGTACAACACCGCCCGCCTGTGATCGTGCGCCACATAGTCGATCACCAGCGCGTCCAAAGGCATCGGAATCGCCGCCGAATCCACCAGCGCCAGCCCACCCACCCCCCACACCCCAAGAGGCTTCAACAGCACCAGCATCGCCAGGTTCCACTTGTGCAGCAGCGCCCCAAATGACTTCAAAGCTGGCTCACAGACCTTTCCTCAACCTCAAAAAACCCAAACCTTTCAATTCTACCCGGCAACCCCATCCTCCGGTCGCGCCGGCCGCCCCGCATCCCCAGCCGCATGCGCCGTCCGTCCAGCCAGCAAATCCATCGCATGCCCCACCACCGGCAACACCGCCTCCATCGACACCTCCGCCCCATTCGGGCTGCCCGGAACATTCAAAATCAAACACGTACCCACCGTCCCCGCTGTCGCCCGGCTCAGCGCCGCCAGCGGCGTCCGCTCCAGGCTTGCCGCCCGCATTCGCTCCCCCAGCCCCTCCACCATCCGCTCACACACCGCCCGCGTCGCCTCCGGCGTCACATCCCGCGGCGCCAGCCCCGTCCCCCCCGTCGTCACCACCAGCCCCGCCCACGCCGCTCCCTCCCGCAGCGCCGCCACAATCTCGCCCATCTCATCCGCCACCACCCGCCGCTCCACCCGCTCCGCCCCGGCCTCCCGCAGCCGCGCCTCCACCAGCCCCCCCGAAACATCCTCCTGCTCGCCTCGCGCGCACCGGTCGCTCACCGTCAAGACCAGCGCCGCCATCCCCTCCCGAAACCTCATCCCAACCCTCCATCATCCCGGCTCCTAAGACTACCAACCCATCAAACGATATCCAACCTCGCCGACCCCGAAGGTGAGAAGATGATCCATGCGCCAAGACTCCACCCCGGCGCCCGCGTTCGTCTCCCCGCCTCGCATCCGCGTTTGTATGCGTTCGTTTCGGGCCTCGCTGCCGTCCAACAACAGAATCCATGCCGACGCTCCAAACCCCACCCAACGATGCCCCGCGCCCCCGCATCCACACCACCCCGCGCCGGCTCAGGCCGCTACGTCGGTCTCGAAACCCATGAGCTTCTCGACCTCCTCGATCAGGTCAACGACGATCGCGCCCGCGCCCGCTTCCGCGAGGCCATCTACATCTCCGTCATCATCTGGCTCGCCATCGGCTGGTTCATCTTCTATGGCCCCCAGGTTCTCTTCCATCAGCCCCGTCTCATCAACCCCGCCGACGTACTCAAACAGCGCGACCGTGAACTGACCTACCTCGACCTCCCCAAAGACCTCGCCAAGCAACTCCCCAACCGCCCCACCAACAACCTCAGCGACCAAAATCGTCGGCAGCAGACCACCCACCCCACCCTCGACCGCAAGACCCTGGAGCAGCTTCGCCGCGGCGCCCCCGGCGGCCCCACCGCACCGCGTCCCGAGCCCCGCGCCGCCCAGCCCGAGGCCCCCAAACCCCAGCCCAGCGCGCCGCAGCCCCCGCCACCCCAGCAACAGGCCCCGCAGATCCCCACGCCCGTCGCCCCCAAACCCGCACCCACCCAGCAGGCTGCCGTCGACTCGCCCCGTCCCGCGCCCACCCGGCCCAACTTCTCCCAGCCCGCCCAGACTCCCGGCGATGCCATCCGCCAGGCCGCACGCAACGCCACCCAGCCCGGCCAGGGCGGCAGCTACGGCACCGGCGTGCCCGTCGAGCACCAGGGCATGAACACCGGCGTCGACGTCCTCTCCGACACCATGGGCGTCGACTTCAATCCCTACCTCCGCCGCATCCTCCGCCAGATCTATACCACCTGGCTCCCCCTCATCCCCGAAGAAGCCCGCCCGCCTCTCAACAAACAGGGCACTACCCTCATCCGCTTCACCATCCTCCCCAACGGCGAGATCGGCGCCATGCACCTCGACGGCTCCTCCCACGACGACGCCCTCAACCGCGCCGCCTGGGGCTCCATCACCGGCGTCGGCCAGTTCCCCCCCGCTCCCCCCCCAATTCCACGGCCCAAACCTCGAACTCCGCATCCACTACCTCGTCAACAAAGACCCCCAGGCCCAGTAGCCCCCGATAGCCGAACAATGCCGCTACAGGCGGGCCGAGAGCATGGGTGGCGGTGCTGGCGTTCCAGCCGGGTCCGTCATCGGAAACATCGCCCGGACCTGTCCCGCTACCTGAAAGGCAAGGGCACTGTTGAACTGCCTCACCCTGCCCGGCATCAGGAAACACTCCACAAAGGCGATCAGCCCCGGCACAAACGTCCAGCAGAACACCAGGTACAGCAGCCCAAGGCCCGGCTCCCGCAGATAAAACCGATGCGCTCCGAAGCCGCCAAGGAAGAATGCCAGCAACACTCCCGCCACAGCGCTCTTTCGCTCCGCACCCATCTGGGCCATAAACATCATTCGCTGCTGCTCGGACATCGACCGCATCAGCTCAAGTTCTTCGTACATGCCTGCAAGATACCCCAGATCATTCAAGCGGCTAAAGGAAACGTCGGGCCCGAGCAAACCGGCGTAACCAGAATCACCGCGGGAGCAGCCAGTCATACCGGCGTGCAGAGCCATGTTGTTGCAATCTCACTCGCCTGGCCGCTCTTCCGCGCCGCGAACCCACAGCCAGTCCCCAGGTCGCCCACCCAACAACCGTCCGCCGCGATACGATCTCCTCATGAGCGACTTCATCCCCAAATCCGCCACCGGCCAGGTGACCGGCAAGATCGGCGGCCTCGGCCCCAAGGCCCAGAAACTCCAGGCCCTCCGCGAAAAGGCCGCCGGCCAGAAATCCGGCACCAAACACGCCGGCCCAGACGCCGCACCCAAAGCCAAAACCCTGGCAGGCGCCAAAAAGACCAGCTTCAACCGCAAAGCCGTCTAGCACCGCGGAGCCGGCCGCTCCACCGGCCTCCGTCCGGCCTGCTCCGCCCATACATGTCTCCGTCGCAGAGGCGCCTCCCTCTGCGACCGTGGTGCCCTCGCCATGCCCCGGCGCTCCTCCAGCCCCGTTCTCCGCCTCCACGCCGAGCGCCGCTCCCAACTCCGCGGCCTCCTCCTCCTCGCCCTCGCCGCCATCGCCTTTGTCCTCCTCCGCTATGGCCTCCACCGCGCCTTCACCCCCGGCTGGTGGCGCTTGTGGTAGCCCCGACCTCCACCGCACACAGCCACCTCGTCGTCCTCGCCGGTCCCACCGCCTCCGGCAAATCCCACCTCGCCCTCCGCCTTGCGGAGCACTTCCCCGCCGAAATCCTCTCCTGCGACTCCGTCGCCGTCTACCGCGGCATGGAGATCGGCACCGCCAAGCCCTCCCCGGAAGATCGCGCCCTCGTCCCCCACCACTGCCTCGACCTCGTCGACCCCGACCAGCCCTTCTCCGCCGGCGACTGGGCCCGGCATGCTCGCGAAGCTATCCACGGCATCACCTCCCGCGGCCGTCTTCCGCTCATCGTCGGCGGCACCGGCCTCTATCTCCGCGCGCTCCTCGACGGCCTCTTTCCCGCACCCACCATCGATCCCACCCTGCGCGACCGCCTCCGTACCCTCGCCGCCCGCCACGCCCCCGCCCATCTCCATCGCCTCCTTGCCCGTCTCGACCCCCGCGCCGCCCAAACCATCCACCCCAACGACACCCCCAAGCTCCTCCGCGCCCTCGCCCTCCGCCTCACCGCCCGCCAGCACCTCGCCACCCAGTGGCAACACGGCGGCCGAGAAGCCCTCACCGGCTTCCGCATCCTCCGCCTCACCCTCGACCCACCCCGCCCCGATCTGCGCCATCGCATCAACCACCGAGCCTCCGCCATGTTCGACCGCGGCCTCCTCGAGGAAACCGAACGCCTCCTCGAGCGCTTCGGCCGCAACTGCCCACCGAAAGATCTCCCCCGAACCCTTGGCTCCCTCGGCTACGCGCAGGCCCTCGCCATCCTCCAGGGCTCCCTCACCCGCGAGCAGGCCGTCGCCGAAGCTCAGGCCGGCCACCGGCGGTACGCCAAGCGCCAGCGCACCTGGCTGCGCAAAGAAGCCCTCCTCCACCCCGAAACCCACACCCTCCATCTCTTCGGCGACGACCCCGCCGCCCTCGCCTCCGCCTCCACCCTCCTCCATCGTCACCTCGCCCAATCATGACCAGAGTCCCGCCCCTGCTCGCCCTCGCACTCCACCATGCGAGCTCCGTCCACCGACTCCGAGTTTCGGCGACAGCCCCGCGGAGGTAGCCTGGACAGACAGTCTCTCCTGCTCATGCGCGGGCCTGCCAAACCGGAAAAACATCGTCGGGGAGTTCCATCCCATCGAGCCCGCCCCCTACCCCTCCCCCTTTGCTTCGCGTCCGCATCTCTCCTCATACAGCGAGGCGGAGTCACCATGGCGAGCAAAAAGACACCAGCAAAAAGCGCAGGCAATGCAGCCAAAAGCACCAGCAAAAAAACACCGGCCAAAAGCCCGGGCAAGAAGGCAGCGGCAAAGACCGCTGGAAAAAAATCGACAAAGAGCAGCGCCGCCGACTACACCAAACCCGAGCTCCGCGAAAAGATCAAGGACGAGGTCCTGGCCGGCGACAAGGGCGGTCGCGCCGGCCAGTGGAGCGCGCGCAAGGCGCAGATGGTAGCCCACGAGTACGAGGCCGAGGGTGGCGGCTACAAGCACCCGCGCAACGCCACCCAAACCTCGCTCAAAGAGTGGGGAGACGAGCATTGGCACACCGCCGACGGCAAAGAAGCCATCCAAGGCCAAGAGACACATCGCTACCTCCCCGACGAGGCCTGGAAGAAGCTCTCGCCCGAAGAGCGCAAGGCGACCGACCAGAAAAAAGTTCAGGGCTCCAAGCACGGAGAGCAGTTCGTCCCCAACACCCCGGCAGCCAGCAAAGCCCGTAAAAAAGCCACCGAGCACAAGCCCTAGGCCCAGAGCCCCTCGAATCGCCACCACCTGCCCGAGCCTCCTCCGCACGATTTCACACAGCAGAAATGCACCCGCAACACCGGACCTCTACCCTCGGCTGGTCGTCATCACACTTGCCTGAGGTCCCCCGTGCCGCTCGATCGCCGCTCCTTCCTCCAGATCCTCGCCTCCGGTGCCGCCTCTGCGGCCTTTCCCGACAGCATCGCCCGCGCCCTCTCGCTGCCCGCCAACAACAGCACCGGCACCATCGCCGACGTCGAGCACGTCGTCGTCATGATGCAGGAGAACCGCTCCTTCGACCACTACTTCGGCACTCTCAAGGGCGTTCGCGGCTTCTCCGACCCACGCGCCATGAAGCTCGCCAACGGCAACTCCGTCTTCTTCCAGCCCGCCGCCACCTCCGCCACCGGCAATGCCGCCTACGTCCTTCCCTTCCACCCCGGCGCCGCCAACCTCGGCCTCCAATTCATCCAGGACCTCCCCCACGACTGGACCTCCACCCACCTCGCCTGGAACAACGGCAAATACGACGGCTGGATTCCCAACAAGACCACCACCTCCATGGCGCACCTCCAGCGCGCCGACATCCCCTTCCACTTCGCCCTGGCGGATGCCTTTACGGTCTGCGACGCCTATCACTGCGGCCTCCTCGGACCCACCGACCCCAACCGCTACTACATGTGGTCCGGCTGGGTCGGCAACGACGGCTCCGGCGGCGGCCCCGTCGTCGATAACGCCGAAGCCGGCTACTCCTGGACTACCTTCCCCGAGCGCCTCCAAAAAGCCGGCGTCTCCTGGAAGGTCTACCAGGACATCGGCACCGGCCTCACCGCCGCCGGCGCCTGGGGCGACACCTCCGACGCCTACATCGGCAACTACGGCGACAACGCCCTGCTCTACTTCAACCAGTACCGCAACGCCACCCCCGGAAATCCTCTCTACGACAAGGCCCGCACCGGCACCGACATCTCCGCCTCAGGAGGCCTCTTCGACGACTTCAAGGCCGACGTCCTCGCCGATAAACTCCCCGCCGTCTCCTGGGTCGTCGCCCCAGAGGCCTACACCGAACACCCCAACTGGCCCGCCAACTACGGCGCCTGGTACGTCTCGCAGATCCTCGACGCCCTCACCGCCAACCCCGCCGTCTGGGCCAAAACCGTCTTCCTCCTCACCTACGACGAAAACGACGGCTTCTTCGACCACATGGTCCCCCCCACCGTCCCCGTCACCCGCGCCCAGGGCCTCTCGGAGGTCGACACCACAGACGAGATCTATCCCGGCTCAACCGAGTACCCCGCCGGACCGTACGGCATGGGCGTCCGCGTCCCCATGATCGTCATCTCCCCCTGGTCCAAGGGCGGCTTCGTCAACTCCCAACTCTTCGACCACACCTCCATCATCCGCTTCCTCGAGGCCCGCTTCGGCCCTTCCAACTCCACCCTCGCCGAGCCAAACATCACCCCCTGGCGCCGAGCCGTCGGCGGAGACCTCACCTCCTGCTTCAACTTCGCCTCACCCAACACCACCTTCGGCTCCTACCCCTCCACCGCCGCTTACCAGCCGCCCGACAACCAGCGCCACCCCGACTACATCCCCGTCCCACCCGCCGTCCAGACCCTCCCCGTCCAGGAAAAAGGCAACCGCCGCGCCAAGGCCCTGCCCTACCAGCTCGACGCCACCGCCGTCGTCAACCCCTCCGACACCTCCGTCCTCCTCACCTTTCTCAACACCGGCTCCGTCGCCGCCGTCTTCCAGGTCCGCTCCACCGATCCCCTCCACGGTCCGTGGACCTACACCGTCAGCCCCGGCTCCTCCCTCGCCGACACCCTCCCCTTTCCGACCACCACACCCCTCGCCTATGCCCTCTCCGTCTACGGCCCCAACGGCTTCTTCCGCGAGTTCGCCGGAGCCGTCACCAGCCCGGACCTCGAACTCTCCGCCACCTACAACACCGCGAAGACCACACTCACCCTCACCCTCGTCAACCGCGGCGCCACTCCCCTCTCCCTCACCCTCGCCAACGCCTACGCCAAGACCTCCACCGCCCTCAACCTCGCCCCCTCCGCCTCCTCGCAGCAAACCGTCCCCGCCAACTCCAGCGCCGGCTGGTACGACCTCACCCTCACCTCCCCCGCCGCCCCCACCTTCCTCCGCCACCTCGCCGGCCACATCGAAACCGGCCACGACAGCTACACCGACCCCGCCATGTAGTCCACACCAACATTTCACAACATAGGAACGCGCAAAGGTCCTGCTCCGTCGCGGCAGCATCCCGCGCCTCCCTCCAACCCCGCAACCCTGGCGCATACACCCCGCCCAACCCTCTACCCTGTAGGAGGCCCTCCACGCCGCCCCCTGCACCTGCGCTCGGCGGGCAGCACCCCAAGCACCTTTGGTCCAGACCTAACTTCTTTTCTATGAAGATTTTGAGCAACAATCGATAGGGGGTGGGGAGATACCCCGCACTCCCCCCACACCCTCTCGTGGCGCATCACCCCCGCCCCCCAACCCATACTGAAACCATGCCCGCCACCAGCCACCCCGTTCGAGCCTGGAACCGCGTCGACGGCATCGACCTCCTCCGCGGCCTCTCCATCCTTCTGGTCCTCTGCAACCATGTCAACATGCGCCTCCTCGGCGCCCACATCCCCTATACCCACGGCCTCCCCGACCAGCTCGTCTACACCCTCGTCTGGAACGGCCAGTTCGGCGTGCAGATCTTCTTCGTCATCTCCGGCTTCCTCATCACCTCCACCTCCATCCGACGCTGGGGCTCTCCCGCCCACCTCCACGTCCGCGCGTTCTACCTCCTCCGCGCCGCCCGCATCGCCCCTCTCTTGCTTGCTCTCGTTGCACTCCTCTCCATCCTCCATCTCGCCCGCGTTCCCGGCTTCGTCGTCTCCCCCGGCACCGGAGGCCTCCCCCGAGCTCTCCTCGCCGCACTCACCTTCCACGTCAACTGGCTCGAGGCCACCCGCGGCTACCTCCCACCCTCCTGGGACATCCTCTGGTCCCTCTCCGTCGAAGAGGTCTTCTACCTCGCCTTCCCCCTCGTCGCCCGCGCCCTGCCCCGCCGCCGCTTCCTCTACCCCCTCCTCGCCCTCCTCCTTGTGCTCGGCCCCTTTGCCCGCGCCCGCGCCTTCAACCACAACCCCGTCTGGCGTGAATACTCGTACCTCGGCGGCATGGATGCGATCGCCCTCGGCTGTCTCACCGCTATGCTCCTCGCCGGCCGGCAGCAGTCCCGCCGAGCCATCCTCACCTGCGGCACCCTTGGCGCCATCCTCCTCGTCTTCTCCCTCTGCTTCTCCATCCGCGCCTACACCTGGGGCCTCGGCCGCAACGGCCTCAACATGTCCGTCCTCGCCCTCGGCGCCGCCCTCCTCATCGCCGCCTCCACCGAATCCCGCTGGCAGGCCCCCAAAGTCCTCCGCCCGTTACAAATCCTCGGACAACGCTCCTACGAGATCTACCTCACCCACATCTTCGCCGTCCTCGGCCTCTTCGCCCTCTTCCTTCGCCTCGACCACCCCCTCCGCCTCGTCCCCGCCCTCTTCGTCACCGCCATCCTCTCCGCCGGCCTGCTCGGCTGGCTCGTCGCCGTCCTCTTCGCCGAACCCGCCAACCAAGCCCTCCGCCGCAGACTCCACCTCGGCGCATCCACCCTGGGCTCTGCCCTGCCTCTCACCGACTGAAGTAAACTCGCCCATTCCCCAGGCGTACCATCTCCCTATGCCCCCGACCGAAGTCGCCGACGCCGGAACCCGCACCGCCACCCCCGCCCCACCCGACCCCGCCACGCGCCCCCAGCTCGCCCACCTCACCGCCACGCTCGACGACCTCCGCGCCCGCGGCACCTACTTCCGCCTCCGCGTCCTCGACGACGCCCAGGCCCCCGTCTGCCACTACGACGGCCGCGAAGTCATCAATCTCGCCTCCAACAACTACCTCGGCCTCTGCAACGACCCCCGCCTCGTTGAAGCCTCGGTCGCCGCCACCCGGACCCTCGGCGCAGGCTCCGGCGCCGTCCGCACCATCGCCGGCACCATGCGCCTCCACATGGAGCTCGAAGAGCGCATCGCCGCCTTCAAGCACGTCGAGGCCTGCGTCGTCTTCCAGTCCGGCTTCACCGCCAACGCCGGCACAGTCTCCTCAATCCTCGGCAAGGACGACTTCATCCTCTCCGACGAACTCAACCACGCCTCCATCATCGACGGCGCCCGCCTCTCCCGCGCCAAAATCAAGGTCTTCCGCCACAAAGACGTCGCCCACGCCGAAGAGATCCTCAAAGAGTTACAAAACGAGCCCGGCCACAAACTCATCATCACCGACGGCGTCTTCTCCATGGACGGCGACATCGGCCCCGTCGATAAACTCGCCGCCCTCGCCGACCGCTACGGCGCCATCATGATGGTCGACGACGCCCACGCCTCCGGCGTCCTTGGCCGCAACGGCCGCGGCTCCGTCGATCACTTCGCCCAGAAGTCCGGCCTAGACCCCCGCAAGGTCGACGTCCAGGTCGGCACGTTATCCAAGGCCATCGGCTCCCTCGGCGGCTACGTCTGCGGCTCCCGCGACCTCATCGACTTCCTCTACCACCGCGCCCGCCCCTTCCTCTTCTCCACCTCGCACCCGCCCGCCGTCGCCGCCGCCTGCCTCGCCGCCTTCGACATCCTCGAAAACGAGCCGGAGCGTATAGACCGCCTCTGGGACAACACCCGTTACTTCCAGGCCCAGCTCCAATCCGCCGGCTTCGACACCGGCGGCACCACCACCCCCGCCTCCGAAACCCCCATCACCCCCATCCTCCTCGGCGACGGCCGCACCACCATGGACCTCTCCCGAGCCCTCTTCGACCGCGGCGTCATGGCCACTGGCATCGCCTTCCCCACCGTCCCCGAAGGCAAAGCCCGCATCCGCTGCATCGTCACCTCCGAACACACCCGCCCCCACCTCGACCAGGCCCTCGACATCATCACCACCACCGCCCGCCAGCACGGCATCCTCTAGCCCCGCCCCTCATCCACACGCCCTGCACGCTGCATCGAATACACCGCATGCAGGGCCGCATCAAGCGCAAGCTCCAGGGGCAAAAGCAGGCCGCGCAAGCCGCCCGCGCACAGCCTGCCGAACCGCCGCGCTGCGCCCTCTGCCACCGTCCCCTCGGTGCCCGCGTCGAGCAACATCACCGCATCCCCCGCAGCCGGGGCGGTACCGAAACCATCCCCCTCCACCCCATCTGCCACCGCGCCATCCACGCCCACCTCTCCAACCACGAGCTCGCCGCGGCCTACGCCGACCTCGACACCCTCCGCGCCCGCCCCGACATCGCACGTTTCCTGCACTGGCTCCGAGACAAACCCGCGGACTTCCACGCCCCCACCCGCCGCAAACTCCCCGAATCACCTGCCTGACTAAGCCGCAAGAGAAAGCTCCCGAACCCTCGCAGCGCGACATTCGGCATCCACTGCGCCTCCTCCCCTGCAAAGCCAACCTTCCGCTAACGGCGTTTATCGGGACCTATGAGGTGGTAGCAAAAATCACGCTTGCGCTTTTGAGCGAAGAGTGACCTCTCCGATGTTCACCTCTGCAGGCTGCTGGAGAACGTACACAAGAGCCTTTGCCACGGCCTCAGGTGACATGGCGAACTTCTCTCCCGCCTTCTGCATCTGGGCTTTCAGTTCCGGGCTCTTGACGTGCTCGCTGAACGCCGTGTCCGTAAAGCCCGGCAGGATAGTACTCACCCGTATCTGTCCGGCCAACTCCTGCCGAAGACCATCCGAAAGGGCGAGCACTGCGGCTTTCGTAGCCGAGTAGACCACCTGGTTCGGTACAGTCTTTCGCGCGGCCGTGGAGGCCGTATGGATGAAGTGGCCAGAGCCCTGTTCCTGAAAGACAGGCAGAGCAGCCGCTATTCCGTACAGGACACCCTTGATGTTGACGTCCACCATTGTTTCCCAGTCTTCGACGGCAAGCTCGTCGAAAGGTCCAAGAGGCATGGCCCCGGCGTTGCTGAACAGAACGTCCAGCCGCCCGAAGGTCTCCTGGGCAAGGCGCACCAGAGAAAAGAGGTCTTCGCGCTTGCTCACGTCCGTCGAACGGTAGACCACTTCGCCTCCGGTACCACGGACTTGCTCGGCTACCTTCACAAGAGCTTCTTCATGCCGTGCACCAATCACCAGTTTTGCTCCGCAGCGAGCCAGCTCAAGCGCCGTCGCCTTTCCGATCCCGCTACTCGCGCCCGTAATGGCAACAACCTGTCCTTCGATCATGGAACCTCTCCTTGTTGAAAATGAACTGTGGGACGGTGCAGATTCAGCAACCATTTGGATCAATCCTGATATGTCGCATTCTCGGAAGCAATCCGCCCAATCCGCGCAGCCCTTCTTTCCTGCACCAGTAACGGTGCATCGACCACTCCGCCATGCAAATGCGTGCACAACCCCGGCCGCGTGCGCTATACTGTCTCTGATCGACGAATACGATCTGCTGTTTTTGCTTGTTCCTGTACACGCTCGAATAGCAAACAAACAACAAATTGCGTTCAGCGGTACATCAAGGCAAGACAAGGAACAACACAATGGAACAGGGAACAGTTAAGTGGTTCAACGATAGCAAGGGTTTTGGTTTCATCAGCCGCCAGTCCGGCGAGGACGTCTTCGTCCATCACTCCGCCATCCAGTCCAACGGCTTCCGCTCACTGCAGGAAGGCCAGGCCGTCCAGTTCGACGTGGTCAAGGGACCCAAGGGCTGGCAGGCAGAGCGCGTTCAGCCCCTCTAGGCCGTACCGCTTCACCGAAACACCCCAGGGGGGCCGAGCGATCGGCTCCCTTTGCCGTTCCAGGGTCCCGCCCAACCCACCGTTCCCCACGCCACGCCCTCACCTGAATCTGGCGCAACTCCCCTGCAGGCCGGGATACCCTTCCAAAAGAACACACCCCCCGCCACAGCCTCGGCACGGGGGGGGTACCCAAGGGTACTTCGATCTTTGGAATCAAGACTTTAGGCACTCAGGTGGGGGGGGTACCTCTCCACACCTCTACTTCCCCTGAAACTCCGGGTAGTCCGCCCCGAGAGTCTCCTCGCGGCACGCATCGAAGTCCTTCCGCAGCGCCTCCAGCCGACCATACGCCATCTCCAGCGCCGGCTTGCCCAGCAACAGATGCCGCGGCGGCTCGCCCGAATCCACCGCCCGCACCATCGCCTCCGCACCCCGCACCGGGTCGCCCTGCTGGTTGCCGCTCCGCTCCCGCGTCTGCTCCCGCCGCTTGCCCGCCGTCTCCTTGTAGTCCGCGATCTCCGTCTTCGACTCCAGGATCGACCGCCCCGCCCAGTCCGTTCGAAACGGCCCTGGCTCCACAATCATCACCCGGATCCCCAGCGGCTCAACCTCCAGCGCCAACGACTCCGAGATCCCCTCCACCGCAAACTTCGTCGCATGGTAGTACCCCGTCGCCGCAAAGCTCATCAGCCCACCGATCGACGACACATTCACAATCGTCCCCGACCGCCGCTCCCGCATCCCCGGCAAGACCGCCTTCGTCAGGTCCACCAGCCCAAAGAAGTTCGTCTCAAAGATCCTTCGTACCTCCTCGTCCTCGCCCTCCTCCACCGCCGCCAGATACCCGTAGCCCGCGTTGTTCACCAACACATCGATCCTCCCGAAGTGCGTCAACGCCTCGCCCACCGCCTCCGCGATCATCGCCCCATCCGTCACGTCCAGTGCCACCGCAAACCCGTTCTCTCGCCCCTCCACCAACTCCCGCACCTGCTCCACCTTGCGCGCCGTTACCACCACCCGGTCACCCCGCTCCAGCAGCAGCTTCGCCATCTCCTTGCCGAACCCTGTCGAACACCCCGTAATCAGCCAAACCTTTGTCTCGTCCGCCATCGCATCCTCCTCCCTTCTCTGATGCCGCAAGCTCCCCTCCGCTTGCCTCGCCGCCTCCCTCCCGCTCATCCCCGTCCACATCCCTGTATAGTGACGCGAGCATGCGCCGACAACCCTCCAACTCCACCACCCGCGCCCTCGCCACCCTCGGCGTCGGCGCCGTCGCCCTCTACGGCGCTCGCGTCCTCATCGACTTCTTCGGCAGCACCATCCCCTACGCCATGCCGAGCCAAAAGGGCGTCGACCTCACCTCCCCGGACTTCATCCGCTTCCTCTCGATCATCACCGACGGCACCGTCCGCCCCTCCCGCATCACCCGACTCCGCGACGGCGTCGAGTTCTACCCCGCCGCACTCGACCGCATCCGCCGCGCCAAGCACTCCATCAATATCGAGTTCTACGAGTTCCTCCCCGGCGAAGTCGCCTCCACCTTCCTTCAGGCACTCACCGAGCGCGCCCGCGCCGGAGTCCAGGTCCGCATCATCGTCGACGCCATCGGCTCCTTCCTTACACCCCTCTCCCTCTTCGACGACCTCCGCGCCGCCGGCGGCAAGATGCGCTGGTACCACCCCATCCGCTGGAATACCTGGCCCCAAATCAACAACCGAACTCACCGCAAGCTCATCGTCATCGACGGCGACACAGGCTTCCTCGGCGGCGCCGGCATCGCCGATCACTGGCTCCACGCCACCCGCAAAGGCCCAGCCTGGCGCGACACCATGCTCTACATCGAAGGCGATGCCGTCGCCGGACTCCTCTCTGCCTTCTCCGAAAACTGGCTCGAATCCTCCGGCGAAATCCTCTCCGGAAAAGCCCAGTTCGTCCTCTCCCAGCCCCCTCCCGACGACTCCACCAACAACCCCCCGCACAACCCCGCCGGCGTCCCCAGCTTCATCGTCTCCTCCACACCACACGGCGGCGGAACCCAGGCCCGCATCCTCTTTCAGGCCCTCCTCAAATCCGCCCAACGCTCCATCCGCATCACCACCCCCTACTTCCTGCCGGACCGCTCCGCCCGCCACGCCATGGTTCAGGCCGTCGGTCGCGGCGTAAAGGTCGAGATCCTCACCGCCGGCCCCCGCATCGACCACCCGGTCATCCGCAAGCTCTCCCGCCACTCCTCCCGGCACCTCCTCCAGGGTGGCGCCTCCATCTTCGAGTACCAGCCCGCCATGATTCACGCCAAGCTCCTCACCGTCGACGGCCTCTGGTCCGTCGCCGGCTCCACCAACTTCGACCACCGCTCCTTCGCCCTCAACGACGAGGTCAACCTCGCCGTCCTCGATCCCCAACTCGCCCAGACGCTCGAAGCCGACTTCACGGACGACCTCCGCCACAGCCGCCCCCTCACCCTCCCCCAACTTGCCCAACGCACCCTCCTCAGCACCGGCGAAGACATCCTCGATCGCCTCCTCTCCGAAGAAAGCTAACTCCTCTCTCTCATCGACCCCCCCGCCCCGAACGCCCCCACCCGTGCCCCCGTGCCACCCTCGCACACCTTTCTTCGCCCCAATCTGCGACGCACACCCTCCACCGAACGTCTAGTCCCTGTGCCCGCTCCCAGATCCCCGTACAGCCCCCTCACTGCCCTCCTCGCCCTCGCTCTCGCCCCGCTCAGCCACGCGCAGAGCCCTTCTCCCACCAGCGTCCCCGTCCTCCCAGCCGATGCCCCGGCCTCCCGCCTCGTCGCCCGCGCCGTCCTCCCCGACGCGCCCCAGCCACAGCAGTCCTCCTCCAACCCCCTCGGCACCGACCCCCAAACCGGTCAGCTCACCGGCGCCCAAAACGGCCCCGTCACCTCCAACCCAGACGCCCCCGCCGCCAACGGCGCCCACCAAACCAAGCGCATCGCCGGCATCATCCCCAACTACCGCTCCGTCTCCGCCGACCAGCATCTCCCGCCGCAGACCCCCAAGGAAAAGTTCGCCAACGCCGCCCGCGACTCCTTCGACTACGGCTCCTTCCTCCTCGCCGCCGTGCAGGCCGGCATCTCCATCGAAGGCAACGGCTACCCCGAGTTCGGCAAGGGCGTCCTCGGCTACGGCCGCTACTACTGGCGAACCCTCCTCGACACCGCAGACGAAAACTTCATGGTCGGCGGCGTCCTCCCCGCGGCACTCCACCAGGACCCCCGCTTCTACACCCTCGGCCACGGCTCGTTCGCCCACCGCGCCCTCTATGCCTCCACCCGCGTCCTCATCACACGCGGCGACAACGGCAACGCCGAACCAAACTTCTCCGAGATCATCGGCGCAGGTGCAGCCTCCGGCATCTCCTCCACCTACTACCCCGAGCGCTACCAAACCTGGACCAAGGTCGGCCAAAAATGGCTCACAGGCGTCCTCATCGACAGCGCCAACTTCACCTTCAAAGAGTTCTGGCCCGACATCAACCAGAAGTTCGTCCACCAGAAAAATTAGACTCAGCTCGCTCCACACCCACGAAAGCGTTCGCACGTGAAGTCCCAGCATCTGAAAACCCACGCCGTACCCGCCTAACCCGGGTCTGTTCCGCCGGACAGGAGCAAGTCCCGCTCTCGAGGAGACCACGATGCTGCAGCCGTCAACGTTCCTGGTGCTTGGTGCCACCGGTGAAACAGGAAAACATCTCCTTCCCTTGGCTCTCGATCAGGGTCACAAAGTCAGGGCGCTGGTGCGTAGTCCGGCAAAGCTGACGATCACCAACCCAAATCTGCAGGTGCAGCAAGGTTCCATCACTGACGCAGTCGACCTCGATGAGTTGCTCGATGGAGTTGATTTTGTAATCTCCATGCTCGGCGACCGTGCCGTGCAAGAGACTGAAAAGATCAACACGGCCTTCGTCAAACAGCTCATTCCAGCAATGCGGCGGTACGGCGTGCGACGCTTTCTTTATCAGGCTGGAGCTCTGAGCACCCCCTATCACGGTCATCTCACGCCTACGCTTTGGACGATCCGGCATACCATCGCTCGCAGCTTCGAAGGCCAGCACAAAGACAACGAAGCCGTCATGCAATACCTGGCAGAGGAAGCTCAGGACGTGGAGTGGATGGTCCATCGCGCAGCAATCAACGGAGACGGGCCCTCCAAGGGCACCTTGGAGCGTTCCGCCACGGAGTTCAGCATCGGTACGCATCGTGACTGCGCGGCATACAACTTCCGCACGCTGATGGACGACTCAGCGGTCCATACGAGCGACTTCAGTTACTACGCCCAACAGTAAGGAAACTCAATCCGTGGAGTGGATCGTTCGCTGCGCCGCGCTCTCGTCAACGACGGCACGATTCCATCCGCGCAGCGTCACCACGTGTCTGTCTCGCTCAACGCCGAACCCAACCTCTTCGTCCACCAGAAAAACTAACCCCACCACACCATCCAAGTTCCCTCATCCGCACCCATCAGGACACGACTAGCCACCCTGCAGGGCAGGCGTAGCATCCTTCCTGAGAGGTTCTGAGGACAATGACAAAAGAGTGGACTTCTCTCGACATTCCGTCGCAATGTGACAAGCGAGCCCTGGTGACGGGGGCCACGAGTGGCATCGGCTGGCACACAGCACTTGAGTTGGCGCGAGCGGGCGCGCTGGTCGTGATCGCAGCTCGCACACAGGAAAAGGCCGACAGCGCCGTAAACCGTATTCAGCAGATCGTGCCGAACGCGAAGCTCACTACGGCGTTACTGAACCTAACCGATCTCGCTTCAGTGAAAGCACTCGCTGCACAGCAGATCCAGGAAGGACGGCCGCTCGACCTGTTGATCAACAACGCCGGAGTGATGGCACTTCCAAAGCGGAAACTCAGCGTCGACGGCTTCGAGTTGCAGTTCGCCACGAATGTACTGGGCCACTTCGCCCTGACTGGTCTGTTATTGCCGCTGCTGATGCAGTCCTCTGCGCCTCGGGTCGTCTCCGTCTCCTCAATGGTCCACACAAACGGTGGTCCTGTACCCATAAAAGACCTCAACTCCGAGCAAAGCTACAAACCAATGCGGGCGTACGCAAAGACAAAACTGGAGGTGGTCTTGTTCGCGCACGAACTTCAGCGCCGGGCAGGCTCCCGGTTGCTCTCCCTTTCCTCGCACCCGGGGTATGCGCGCACAAACCTTCAATTCCATGCACCAAGCGTTCTGGTCCAAGCCGCCTCTGCGTTGCTTCTGCCTCTGTCACAGAACGCAAGGGAGGGAGCTCAACCTACCCTGTTTGCCGCCACGGCCCCGGATGCAAAGCCGGCCGGCTACTACGGCCCGAGTCGTCTCTTTGGCCTGCGGGGTCCTGTACAAGAGGCCAAACCGGCCGAGATTAGTTACAATACAGCAGCGGCAAACCAGCTCTTTGAGGAGTTGGAGCAGATGTCAGGAGTTCGTTACGAGTTATAAAAAGTGTCGGCAAGCTCACTGAGCTGCTCTTGAAAGCAGTGACGTTGGGAAGCGCATACACGTGGCGTTCCGCCAGAAGAAACCCGATAGCTTCCGCAGGCCGCCCACATGCCCTCTCTCTTGCTCGCGGCGAACACTTCCGCCTCCTAATCTGCCTGCACCAGCCCCGCAACAACACGGGCAAACTTGTCGAGTATCTGGTTCCAGCCTTCCGCCTGACCGCTCTCGTTCGCACTCTCCATCGACTCATTGCCAACCAGCGTAACTCTGGTACGGCCGTCCCCAAGGTCTTCAAAAACGATCTCGTCACGCGCTCCGTCGATAGCTTCGTGTTTGATTCCATACTGCGCGGGCGCAACCCTCTCTCCCTTCGGGTCAGTTGGGTACAGGGACAGGACGATCCTCTCGTGCGGAACGATCTCGTGGTACGCCCCACCGGTCCAGAACTCCTGGCCGTCCGGCGCCCGCATGCAGAAGAGAAACCTTCCTCCAACGCGAAAGTCCATCTCGTAAAAGGGGGTGGTAAACTCCTTCGGACCCCACCACTGCCTGGCATACTGCGGGTCCGTCCACGCCTTCCAAACCAGCTCGCGCGGCGCGTCGAATACCCGCGTCACCACCATCCGTTCCGGCTCACTTCCCGTTCCCTTTACCATCTGCCTCCTCCTTCTTCAATCGGTTCACCACGGCATCCAGCTTGTCGAAGCTCTCCTCCCAGAACCGGCGATAGTTCATCGCCCAGTCGCTGACCGTCTTGATCGCCTCTGGCCGAAGCGTGCACACGCTCTCTCGTCCACGTTTGGACTTGACCACGAGGCGCGCCCGCACCAGCACTGCGACATGCTTCGAAATCATCTGCTGCGAAAGCGCAAACGGTCTCGTCAGTTCATGCACGGAGGCAGGCCCACACGCGAGCCGCTCAACCATCTCCCGCCGCGTCGGATCAGACAAAGCCGCGAACGTCTCGTCCAAAACATCCACAACCATAGGGTAGTGGTTTACGCGTGGAAGTCAAGGAGAAAAGTACCTCCGCTCCTCGTTCTTTCCTCGACCTCTGCACCGGGGCGACGCGAGTCTTACCTCGCAAAGCGGGCTCTCCCCCGAGCCATCAACGATCTAAAAACGTGGACAACACCTTCAGGTAAACGTCCGGCTCCTCGTACGAAGGCAGATGGCCGCTCTGCTCGAAGACGTGAAACTGAGCCCCGGGGATCGCCTGCGCCATGCGCCATGCCGTGAGCGGCGCCACATTCACGTCAAAGCGTCCGGTCAGAACCAACGTGGGCACATGAATCGTCCCCAGCTTCGGGCTCAGATCAACAGTGGCCGCGGCCGCTTCCACCTGCGCCCCAACCGCACTGTTCAGGCCAAGATCATGGAAGTGCGACAGGTAGCGTTCAGCTAGCGCAGGGCTCACAAAGCACTTCCGCAGGTGCACGCGAAACGCATACTCATCCGCTGCGCGTCCCTTCGGCATGTCTTTCACATGAGCCTCTGCCTTCGCCTCGACATCCGGAAAGAAGTCGGACATCGGATGGACGATCACTCCCCATCCCGGCAGGCCGTCGCTCACCACCAGGCGGCGAACGTGGTCCGGGTGAGCCAGTGTGTACGCCAGGACAAGGAATCCACCGTACGAATCTCCGACGAGGTCCACCTTCTCCGCATGGAGCGCCGTCCGCACCGCGTCGAGGTCAGCAACCTGCGCGTCCACCGTCTGCGGAGCGTCTGCGATCATGCGCGTGGACTGCCCATCCCCACGCTGGTCATAGAACACAACCGTTCTGCGCGCTGCCACCTGGCTCCACAGATCGTTCTGCACCATGTAGGCATGGGTCAACCCCGGACCGCCGTTCACCGCGATCACCGGTGGCAGCGTGCGGTCGGTCCCCAGCGTCTCGTACGCCAGATCGACCTCGCTTGTACGCGCAACACCGTGAAACGAAGGTTGCGCGCAAACATCCAACGCGCACCAAAGTGAAGTCACCACGAGGAGCAACACCCAAAGACGCCCGGTCTGAAGCATAGGTTGAGTGAAACACGAGAGGCGGGGTCTGGCGCGCCCAACCAACATCGCATCACACGCCCGGCGAGGGGCTCACGCTCCCCAGGCGACCATCCATCGAGCCGCCTGAGACGCCTCCAAATCTCGCCAAGCAACAGCACCAGCGCACCCGCGACCGCATACTCACCCAAACAACCCGCGCGACTCACCCCCGGAACACGACCGCGCCCCCAAAGATCGTCGCCCGCACCCGGCCCATCATCTCCTCCCCCTCAAACGGCGTGTTCCGCGACCGCGATGCCCCCTCCGCCGCCCGATACACCCAGCGCTCCTCCGGCGCAAACACCACCGCATCCGCCGCACTCCCCACCCGCAGCGTCCCCAGCCCGCCCCGGCCGATCAGCCGCGCCGGCCCCGCGCTCATGCGCTCCACAACCCCCGTCACCCCCATCCGCGGCCCCAGCTCCCGCAGCGCCACACCCAGCGCCGTCTCAAGACCCGTGATCCCGTTCGGCGCCCGCTCAAACTCCACCTCCTTCTCATGCCGCGCATGCGGCGCATGGTCCGTCGCAATCATCCCCACCGTCCCATCTACCAGCCCCTCCACCACCGCCAATCGATCCTCCTCCGCCCGCAGCGGCGGATTCATCTTCGCATCCGTGTCGTACTCGCCCACCCGCTCCTCCGTCAGCGCAAAGTGATGCGGCGTCGCCTCACTCGTCACCGCCAGACCCTCCACCCGCGCCCGCCGCACGAGTGCCACCGCCTCCCGCGTCGACACATGCTGCACATGCAGCCGAGCCCGCAAACCCTCCTCCCGCTCGATCTCCCGCAGCAGTGCGATGTCACGCTCCACCAAACCCCACTCCGCATCCCGTGACATCCCCCTTAACCCCAGCCGAAACCCCATACGGCCCGCGTTAACTCCGCTCGAATTCGACCGCCGAAGATCCTCCGCATGCTGCGAAACGACCACCCCCAGCCTCCCCGCCCGCAACAAAGCATCCCGCATCAACAACTTAGCCAGCACCGGCCTGCCGTCGTCCGTAAACCCAACCGCCCCCGCCGCCGCCAACCCCTCATAGTCCGTCAACTCCCCGCCCAGGCTCCCCACCGTCGCCGCCGCCATCGCCAGCACCCGCACCACCGCCCCCCGCTCCGGCGCCGTCACCCACCGCAGCCGCTCGGCCGTATCCGTCACCGGAACCGTGTTCGGCATGGCCACAACCGTCGTAAACCCGCCCCGCGCCGCCGCTCGCGTCCCCGTCGCAATCGTCTCCTTCCACGTCTGCCCCGGCTCCCGCAGGTGCACATGCACATCGATCAGCCCAGGCGCCACCACGCACCCTCCCGCCTCCACCACCTCCGCCCTCTCAACCCCAGCCAACGCCCCCGGCCGCTCCACCGCCGCCACCCGCCCGTCCCGCAGCAATACATCTCTCTCCGCATCCACACCCGCCGTCGGATCCACCAGCCGGCCGCCCCGCACCACCACGTCCCGCCTCACGCCCACACCTCGCCAACCAATCGCCGCACCATCGCATCCCCCGCCAGAGCCCGCACCAGCAGAGCACTCCGCACCCACAAACCCTGTCGCACCTGCTCCTCAATCGCCGACTGCGGCCCGTCCGCCACCTCGCCCTCAATCTCCAAACCCCGAATCATCGGCCCCGGATGCATCACAACCGCCCCCGGCGCCAGCCGCCGCAACCTCTCCTCCGTCAACTGGTACCCCGCCACATACGCCGGCAAATCGACCTCCAACCCCCGCAGCCGCTCCCTCTGAATCCGCAGCATCATCACCACCTCCGCCCCCCCGATCGCCCGCTCAAACTCCCGCTCAACCTCCACCCCCTCACCCAACCCCAGCGCCTCGGCTGGCAACAGCTCCTCCGGCCCACACAGCACCACCTTCGCCCCCATCCGCGGCAGCAGCATCGCATTCGACCGCGCCACCCGGCTGTGCAGGATGTCCCCCGTGATCACCACCCTCACGCCCGCCAGCACGCGCGCATCCACCACCCGCCCATCTAGCCCCGGCACCCGCTGCACCATCGTTCGCAGATCCAGCAGCGCCTGCGACGGATGCTCATGCGTCCCATCCCCCGCATTCAACACCGGCAGCCCGCACGCCCGCTCCAGCAACCACGGCGCCCCACTGCTCGGGTGCCGCAGAATGATGCACTCCGCACCCAGCGCTCGCAGCGTCAGCCCCGTATCCTTCAGGCTCTCGCCCTTCTCAATCGACGAGCTCTTATCGCTCACCAGCGTCGTCGTCAGCCCCAGCCCCTTCGCCGCCAGCTCAAAGCTCGTCCGCGTCCGCGTGCTCGATTCGTAAAACAACAGCGCCACACGGCGCCCCGCCAGCAGCCGCACGCGCCCCTCGTGCTCCATCCGCTCCAGCCGGCCAGCCAGCGCCAGCACTCGCCTCACCTCCGCCACCGACAGGTCCCCCACACCCAGCAAAGACCCCGCCAAATGTTCTGTCGTCGCCGCTCTCCCGTCCCTCTGAACCAGCATCCCGGAACCCCTACTCCGCCAGCTCCATCAGCAAAACCTGCTCCTGCCCATCCACCTCCTGGAGCTTCACCTCAATCACCTCGCGGCTCGACGTCGGCACCTTCCGACCCGTGTACGTCGCCTCGATCGGCAGCTCCCGGTGACCGCGGTCGATCAGCACCAGCAGCTGCACGCTCTTCGGCCGCCCGTGGTCGAACAGCGCGTCCAGCGCCGCCCGAATCGTCCGCCCCGTATACAGCACGTCATCCATCAAAATCACATCCCGCCCGTCCACATCGAAGCCCACCGCCCCCGGCGTCACCACAGGCCGCGTATCCTTCGTCGACAGATCGTCGCGGTAAAAGCTGATATCGAGCACGCCCACATCGACCGGCCGCTTCTCGATCCCCGCAATCATCTTGCCGATCCGCTCCGCCAGCGGCACACCCCGCCGCTTGATCCCGATCAAACCTACGTTTGCCGCCCCCTCGTTCTTCTCCACAATCTCGTGCGCCAGCCGAACCAGCGTCCGCTCAATCTCCGACCCCGACATCAGCCGTCCCTTTTCGCGCATCTGCTTCCCCATCCGCTCCGCCGCCATCGTCTCGCTCATAGATTGCCCCGATTCTAGCAGTCCACTCGTCCCCACCAGAGACCGCTCCAGGAGCGTTCACTAGGACGACAAACCGGCCCTTCCACCAGATCGGCCACTGCTGAAGGCCCCCGCCAGCGCCCCACCCACCGCCATCACCGCCAGCAACACAACTCCTGCGCCGCCGAAGCTTCCCAGCGTCGTCCACGCCCGAAACTCAGGGCGCCCCACCAGCCGGGTCATCTCGTCCGCGGCCTCCTTGCCGCCCTGCGCGGTCGATCCCGCCTCCCGCGTCCGTGCCAGAAGAACGCCCATCTGCGCCGTCCATTGCGCGTCGATCTGCGCCATCCCATGCGCCCGGAAGCGCGCCCAAACTCCTACCGCGGCCAACATCACCAGCAGCGCCCCCACCAGCAACACACCTGTCGCCAACCCAATCCGCGCCCCAATCGCCCCCGTCATCGCCACCCCCGGCAGCCGCCGCCGGTACAGCGCCAACGCCACCGCCGAACCCGACAGCGTCAACAGCAGACCCACCCCCGTCAGACCCGGCACAACCGTCCCCAAACCCAGCAGCAGCGCCGCCGACCCCGCGACAAGTGCCCCACTCTTCAACGCCTCCGGCCACCGGATCAGACTCGGCTTCGGCGGTGGCGGCACGGTCTCCCCTTCCGGCGCAGTCTCGATGGCCCCCACCGTCATCTGCGGCGCGCCACACGCCGCGCAGAACCCCCGAATGCTTCCTCCAGGCAGCTCCGCCCCACACCGATGACAGCTGATCTCCATCCCTCAACCGTATATCAAGCCCGCTCCTCTCAGTCCCCGTCGTCCCCCATCCCCTTCGGCAGGTCCAACACGATCAGCGCGAACTTTGTCCCCGCCCCTTCTGATTCGATCCCAACAATATGGCGATGCTCCGGAGATCCCGCCCGCAACTCCAACGACCCTGCATCCACCTCCGCCGACGTCCCGCTCTTGCCACTCTTGCCGCAGGTCAGACCCTCCGGCGTCCGATCCGGCTCGCCGACAGGCCGGTCATCCCGACACGCGATCACAGTCCCATAGCCCTTGAGCGCCTTGCGGTAAAACGCCTCAATCTCAGCCGGCGCATCCCCCGTCCTGTAGCTCACCGCCTTGATCCGCATCCGCAGTTTGCCCAGGTTCAAATCAACGTCGGCCGCGCCATCATTGCCATCCTTCTTCTGCGCTGGCATCGCTCCCGGGTAAACCGGCAGACCCACCCCTGCCTGCTCCGCCGCCGCGTTTGTCTTCACGCGCAGGTCGCCCAGCGGCGTCTCCACCTGGACCCTCTCTCCGCCTCCCGCCTGCTCATGCCGCTCCACCCGGCAGCCCGTCAGCAGTCCCAACCCCGCCATCACCATCACCATTCCCGCGCCGGCTCCCCGCATCGCCACACCTCCAACCTGCAACACTCTACGCCGCCAACTCCACGCCGGTTCCCTCGCCGCCGGAGCGATCCTCGGAGCGACGGACTGCCTAAACCGCCCTCCGCCGTCTCCACAGGCTCCGCACCGTCCAAACCTCCTCCGTCCGCCCCACCGCCAGCACAACAAAACACAGCGCCGGGATCGTCCACCCCTCCGACGCACCCCAATACCTCCAAAAAGCCACGTGCGCCCCAGGGTACCCGCTCGAGACCCACAGCAGCATCATCAACGCAAACCCAAACACGCTGGCCACCCGCGACAGAACTCCACTTACCAGCGACAACCCAATCGCCAACTCCCCGTACGCCACCGAGAAAGCCACCGGCGTCGCCCAATGCGCCAGGATCCCCGCCAGAAACGGTCGCGCCAACGGGTAAGCACTCCCACTCGACAGAAACCCCCGCACATCCTCCTCAAACCCTCCATGCAGCGTAAACGCGGTCCCAAACACCTTGGGCTCCGCAAACATGCAGAAAAATACGCCAAGCACTACCCGCAGCAGGGCCAACGCCCTCTCGTTCAGCTCTTCTGTGGAGACCATGCGGAAAATCTAATCCGCGGCGCCAGGCGTTCGCGCCACCCTCGCCAGAACAATCTCCCCACGCGGTCACGCGCCCACGGAACTGCCGCACCGAACTTCGCGTACCCTCCCCCATGCGCGCCACCAATCTTCTTCTCCTCGCCTCCGCTTCCCTCCTTCCCACCCTCGCCGCGGCCGCGCAATCCACCGCCAACGACACCTCCTGGGATAAGTCCTATCCCCTCTCCGGCCGCCCCACGCTCCACCTCGAAGTCGGTGACAGCGCCCTCGCCGTTCACTCCTGCGCCGGCTGCAACACCGTCCACATCCACGTCACCGCCCAGGGCACCACACTCTCCCGCTACCACCTCGAAGAAAGCGCCAACGGCAACGCCGTCAGCTTCTCCCTTAAAGAAAAGCCCGGCTTCACCTTCAACTGGCACCACTCCCAAACCGTCCGGGTCGACGTCGAAACTCCCGCCGACCTCACCCTCGACGCCCGCGCCGCCGACGGCGGCATCTCCCTCCGTGACCTACGCGGCACCTTCACCGTCAGCACCAGCGACGGCGCCCAAACCCTCGACAACCTCTCCGGAGACCTCCACCTCCATGGCAGCGACGGCGGCATCTCCCTCCGTCACTGCACCGGCAGCCTTGAAGCCAGGCTCTCCGACGGCAGCCTCGACGCCACCGGCGCCTTCTCCGCCCTCAACCTCCGCACCGCCGACGGCTCCCTCAGCGTCCAGCTCGACCCAGGCTCCCGCCTCACCGCGCCCTCCACCATCGAAAGCAGCGATGGCAGCGTCTCCCTCCGCCTCCCTCCCAGCTTCCCCGCCGACCTTACCCTCCACACCAGCGACGGCAGCGTCCAAAGCGCCCTTCCCCTCACCGTCACCACCCTCGGCTCCAGCCACGACATCCACGGCCAGCTCGACGGCGGCGGCGCCTCCCTCACCATCCGCACCTCCGACGGCAGCATCAAGCTCGACCGCCTCTAAACCACGCGTTTCCCTCCCGCCCCTCCACACCCGCGGCCTATACTCAAGCCACCCATCCCCAACCGGCCGCACGCATGCGGCGGAGGTGGCATGACCGAGCTAACCCTCACCAACCCGGGCACCACCCGCAGCCCCTCTCCCCGTCGCGCCGGCCCCGCCCGTCCCGCGTCCCTTGCCATCCCCGACAAGCTCCGCTTCCGCATCGGCGAGGTCGCCCGCATCTGCGGTGTCCAAACCTCCGTCCTTCGCTTCTGGGAGACCGAGTTCCCCCAACTCCGCCCGGGCAAGGGCGGCACCGGCCAGCGACTCTTCCGCCGCCACGACGTCGAAACCGCCCTCCGAATTCGTCATCTGCTCTACATCGACGGCTATACCATCCCCGGCGCCCGCCAGCTCCTCCGCGGCATCGCCCCCATCTCGGCCCCGGCACCACACCCATACCCCGCACCACACCCGCCGAACCAGCTTTCGCTTTCCATCGACCCACCGCCCCCCGCCATGCAGTTGCAGGCCCTCCGTCAGGAGCTCCGTACGCTCCACGCCCTGCTCTCCCGCACCCCCATCTCGCCTCGTCGCCGCTCACCCCTGCCTCACGCGCCTTCGTCCTCTCTTCGATCCCTGACCCCATCCAAGTACACTGAAATCACACACCGACATGCGCTCAAATCCCTCCCCAAACCCACCTCTCCCCGGCAACTCTCGTGAGCTTTGGAAGGCCACCGACCTCCCCGAGCGCGAGCTCGACCGCATGCACAGCGGCGTTCCCATCCAATGCCAATACTGCGTCGGCCAGACCTTTCGCCGCTCCCGCCTCCGTTCCGCTGATATCCGCAACCTGCTGCTGATGCGATACCCCGTCCGCTGCATTCGCTGCGCCCAGCGACAAACCGTCTCCTTCACCGTCGCCGGCATCTCCGCGCCCTCCTACCTTCGGCGCCGCGACGCCCCCCAGGCACAACACCCCCACGACTCCCGCCGCTGATCCCCGCAATGCCCCAAACCACCGCATCCCCCACCCGCCGTCGCTTCAGCTTCCTCCGCCCCTCCCACCAGCACACCGCGACCTCTGCCACCGTCCTCCTCGGCCTCTTCGCCCTCCTCTCCCGTGTCATCGGCCTCGTCCGCGACAAGTACATCGCCCACACCTTCGGCGCCGGCCCCGCCACCGACGCCTACAACGTCGCCTTCCAGCTCCCCGACCTCATCTCCTACCTCCTCGTCGGCGGTGCCGCCTCTATCTCCTTCACCACCATCCTCTCGCGCTTCCGCGAACGCGGCGAAGATGCGGCCGGCGAGCGATCCCTCTCCGTCATCCTCAACACCATGCTCCTTGTCCTCGGCGGCGCCATCCTCCTCGCCGAGCTCCTGGCTCCCCTCTACACCCACGCCTTCTTCTTCGGTCGCCCAGCAGAGGTCGCCCTCTCCACCTCCCTCACCCGCATCCTGCTTCCCGCCCAGCTCTTCTTCTTCGCCGGTGGCGTCCTCACCTCGGTCACCCTGGTCCGCAAGCAGTTCACCTACCAAGGCATCTCGCCCCTCATCTACACCGTCGGCATCATCTTCGGCGGCCTCCTCTTTGCCCACCGCCTCGGCATCCGCTCCCTAGCCTGGGGAGCCCTCTTCGGCGCCTTCGCCGGCCCCTTCCTCCTCAACGCCTTCGCCGCCCACCGCGCCGGCGTCCGCTACCAGCCCATCCTCGACCTCCAAGACTCCGGCCTTCGCGAGTGGGTCCGCATGAGCCTACCCCTTATGCTCGGCGTCTCCGTCGTCTTCATGGACTCCATCATTCTCACCTGGTTCGCCAAACGCACCACGGGTGCCATCTCCGAGCTCATGTATGCCAAGCGCCTCTTCACCGCGCCCATGGCAATCCTCGGCCAGGCCGCCGGTGCCGCCTCGCTCCCCTTCTTCGCCTCCCTCTACTCCCAGGGCCGTCTCACAAACTTTGCCGACGCCGTCAACCGCTCCGTCACCCAGATCTTCGCCGTCGCCCTCCTTCTCGGTGCCGCGATGTTCGCCCTCGCCGGTCCCCTCGTCGACCTCGTCCTTCGCGGTGGCGCACTCAATGCCGACGCCTCCCGCTCAACCGCCGCCTTCTTCGCCACCTTCACCCTCTCGCTCCCCCTCTGGGCCTCCCAGGCCATCTACGCCCGAGCCTTCTACGGCGCAGGCGAAACCCGCGCCCCCATGATCGGTGGAACCGTCATCACCCTCCTCTCCCTTCCCCTCTACTACGCCCTCCACCGCCACTTCGGCGTCCCCGGACTGGCCTGGGCTTCCAACTTCGCCATCCTCCTCCAAACCGCCATGCTCGCCCTTCTCGCCCACCACCGCCGCCTCGTTCCCCTCGCCGGCCTCAACCTGCTCGAGCTCGCCCGCGCCGCCACGGCAGCCATACTCGGGGGCCTCGCTGCGGCCCTCATACTCCTTCTCCTGCCGCCCGACTTCGCCAGCTCCCCACACCTCGCAGCCCTGCTCGCGCTGCTGGCCGGTACCGCTGCCTGGCTCCTCTTCGCGCTCGGCGCCCTTCACATTCTGGGCTCCCCACTCTCACGCCAGCTCCTTGGTCGCCGCTCTCGCTAACCAGGCTCCAACCCTCACCCTCTGGATGCCTTGCCTTCACTCCGGCATCTCCGCAACGCCGCTGTCATTCACAGCTTCCTGTGCTCTCGTCAGCGTGCGCGACTCACGCGCCCGGCACCGCGCCGCCTCCCCCTCAGCAACCTAGATCGCCGGCAACCTCAGCGAACTCCGTATCCCCAGCACGCTGAACCCCTTCAGCCCGCTCTTCACCACATACACCAGCCGGTTGTTGCCGTCCGGGTCCGTCGGCATCATGAAGAACCCCGGACGCAGCACGTAGTCATGCGTGTTCGTAATGAATCCCTCGATCTGCTCACCGTCCAGAAACTCCACACGGACCCAGAGCCCAGGCAAAATAGGCGCATTCTGGTGGAAGTGCAACGCCTCATGCTCCATGTCCCCGTCAAACGTATTGACAAAGAAAATCGCCTTCGCGCCCGTCACCGGCAGCTCCACCACCACACCGCCCTCCGCCGGCAGAATCTTGATCATCTCCAGTCCCGCCCGAGGTCCGCTTCGCACCATCTCTTCCACCGTGCCAAGCTGGTCCGAACTCACAAATCCTCGCACGGCACGGTCCATAAATCGAACCACCACCTTGTATCGCTGCGTCGCCACACTCAACATCACACCTGCCCCGGCGGCGTCAGCTCATACTGCTTGATCTTGTAGAGCAGCGCCTTGTAGCTGATCTTCAAATCGTTGGCCGCCGCCTTCCGGTTCCAGCCCACGCCCTCCAGCACCTGCTGGATCGCCGTCGCCTCCGCCTCGCCCTTAAGGCTGCGCACCATCTGCTTGAGGCCGCCGCTCCCCCCCGAGCCGCCCCCCTCGCCCATCGCAGGCCCACCCTCCCGCGTGGGAACCGTATGCAGCACCAGCTCGTCCAGGATCGCTCGCTCCTCACCAAGCACCAGGTACCGGTTAATCACATTCTCAAGCTCGCGGATGTTGCCCGGCCAGCTGTACTCCGTCAACGCGTGCAGCAGCGAACCGGAAAACAGCAGAGGATCGCGCCCATACTTCTTCGCCGCACGCCGCATAAAGTACTCCGACAACACCGGAATCTCCTCTTTGCGCTGGCGCAGCGCAGGGATCGACAGCGTAAACCCGTTCAGGCGGTAGTACAGATCCTCCCGAAACGTCTTGTTTGCCATCGCCTCCTTCATGTTGATATTTGTCGCCGCGATCACCCGTACATCAACCTTCATCGGCGCGCGGCTGCCCAACCGCATGAATGTCCCGTCCTGCAACACCTGCAGAAGCTTCGCCTGCAGCACCGCCGGCATCTCTCCGATCTCGTCCAGAAAGATCGTCCCCCCGGAACAAATCTCGAACTTGCCCGGCTTGGTCTTCACTGCCCCCGTAAACGCCCCTTGCTCATAGCCGAACAGCTCGCTCTCCAGCAGGTCCGCCGGCACCGCCGCGCAGTTCACCTTTAAAAATGTGTGCTGCGCCCGAGACGACATCTTGTGCGTATACAGGGCCAGAACCTCCTTGCCCGTCCCACTCTCCCCCAAAATCAACACCGGGATGTCCGCACGCGCCACCAGCGCCGCCTGCGCCTCCAACTCGCGCATCCGCTTCGACGACCGCACAAAGGAATTACTCTCCGTCAGCGGGATCTCCTTGGGCGAGTCCGTCACCGGCTTCCGATCCGCTAGCGCCAGGTGCTCCTCAATCACAGCCTGGATGTCCGCCGCGATAAACGGCTTCATCACGATTGCTCGCACGCCGACACGGATCACGCTCTCCATCTCCTGCAACTCCGCCGAGCAGGAAAGCACCACCACGGGCAGCCGTGGTCGCGTCGATCGCAGGTGCGCCAGCAAGGGCACGCAGTCCGTGTTCGGGTGCGTCGCCACCAACAGCAGATCAGGCTCCTGCCCCTGCTCCAGACGCCCCAGCAGGCCCTGCTCGTCCGCAAACACACCCAGCGTGTACTGCCGGCCAAGCGTGCTGCGCAGGTACTTCGCCACAGCCGCGTCCGGCTCCAACAAAAGCACCTGGTGTGGCCCATGGGCATGCTTTGCGGAGGATATGGACAACGGCGTCGTCAACGATGCTGACATGAACCACCCCTGTTGCAGTCCGGGGGCTGCCCGGAACCTACTCGTCTCTGCGTCTCAGGAAAGCGCCAGACCGCGCAGACAGCCTGGTCCGACTGGGCCCCATCCTATCTACGTTGGGTGCAGACGATTGTATTGGTTGATCTTCCCTTCTCGGCAGCAAATTGTGACGCCGCTACGCGAAAGAGGGAAAACATCTTCCACTTACCGTAGCACTCCGCAAACTCTTGCACATGCGTCGGCCAAGCCATCTTGCCACAACACCGATCCCGCCCCTCTCCTCCAAGGGCTCGCGTCCCTTCCCCATAAGTGGCATACTGCACTCGTTTCCTGCAGTTGCGAAAGACAAGACCCCGTCGGACAGGGCCCCGCTGCTCGCTCCACACACTCTGCCGACGTGCGACTCTCTCCAAAGCCGAGTGGCAGTTCACGTGCACTGTGAAGGGCGTTGCACCTCCAAACTGATCCACTGACCCCTCTCTCAGGACATGACCTTGGCCCCGCATACCTCGACTAACGCCCTCTCGCTGCCGCCGCTCGATATCATCTTCGGCAAATCGCCCGCCATGCAGGCCGTGCGCACCCGCCTCGAACGCGTCGCCGAGACCGACGTCCCCGTGCTCGTCCAAGGCGAAAGCGGAACCGGCAAGGAGATCTCCGTCCGCCTGCTTCACGCCCTGTCCCTCCGCGCCCGCGGTGCCCTGGTCAAAGTCAGCTGCCCCGCCATCCCCCTTGCACTCCTCGAAACCGAACTCTTCGGCTACGAAAAAGGTGCCTTCACCGGTGCCTACACCACCAAGCACGGCCGCGTCGAGCAGGCACACCAGGGAACCCTCTTTCTTGACGAGGTCGGCAGTCTGGACCTCAGCGTCCAGTCCAAACTCCTCCAGGTCCTCCAGGACGGCACCTTTACCCGCGTCGGAGGCCACGACGGCCGCTCCATCAACACGCGCCTGGTCTCGGCCGCCAACACCGACCTCCGCGCTCAAGTCGAAGAAGGCACCTTCCGTCTGGACTTCCTCTTCCGAATCAACGCCGTCACCATCACCCTTCCGTCCCTTCGCCAACGCATCCAGGACCTCCCGCTCCTGATCGACTTCTTCATCGAACACTACGCGCGCGCCTTCCACCAAACACCGGAACTGCTCTCCAAAAGCGCCATGCGCCTCATGCAGTCCTACGCCTGGCCCGGCAACATCCGCCAACTCGAAAACCTCATCCGCAGCTACGTCCTGATCGGCTCCGAAGAAGCCCTCGTCGCAGAACTCATGCCCGAGGAGCAGCGCGGGATCATCACCGAGATCGATCTGAGCGAGCCAGTCTCGCTCAAGCGCATCACCAAAAAGGCCACTCAGGATCTCGAACGCCAGATCATCCTCAAAGTTCTCCAGGCCAATAGCTGGAATCGCCAGAAGACCGCGAAGTGGCTGCAGATCAGCTATCGCTCCCTCCTGTACAAGCTCAGCGAGGCCGGTATGCCCGAGGTTCCTTCTCGACCCCTCCGCATCCCGCAGATCGTTCGCAAGGACTCCGAAAAGACCGCCGCCCCCGTCCTCTCTCGAACCCGCATCTCCTGACCCGTCTCTACCGGCCGGAGACCCACAAGGCCTCCGGCCAGAGCCCTTTACTGGCAACTCGCAGCGGCGGCCAGGCCGCCCACCCGCTGCCCCAGGACATTGGCAATCTGCCCCGCGGTATCAAACGCCCCGAGGTTTAGGCTGCCCTGGCGTGCGATGACAAGTCCAAACCCAGGCAGCAGAGAGTACCGCACCGGCATCTGGCATATCGCCTCCGGTACGGCTGTGCTCGCCGGCTCCGGGGTATTCAGCAGCAGACTGCCCAGATTCAGCGGAGCCGTTTCCGCTGTCAGCAGGTTGCTTCCGTCGAACCCCGTCACGTGTGTCGCCAACTGGCTCGCACCTTGGTACGCCGCGGCATTCGCCAGATCGTTCCAGCCGTCGCCGGCTCCGCCCTCCATGGAATTCGCTCCCCACCCTTGCGGCAGCAGGTTCCTTCCCGCCACGGCAATAAAAGCGTCGAAGTCATTCCACTGGAACGTCAACCCGCCCGTCATCCAGATGAGATTGTTGAACACCTGGACGGTCGGGAACTCGGCCTGCGCCTGGTAGCTTCCACCGACTCCACTTTGGTCGAACAGCGTCCACGGTTGCCCATCGCAACCCGTGCATCCAGCCTGCACAAACGTGTTGTTGTACCAGTAGAGCTCGCCCTTCCGCGCCGTTTCGCCACCACTGCGCGCGTACCCGAAGTGGATCGGCGTCGCTGTGGTGTCGTTCACATAGCCGTTGCCGTAAACATACTCCGCGTGAAGCGCCTCTTGGGAGGCCGCCACGTCGTCGCCGGTATAGGTCCCCGTCTTGCTCTCGGCTGCAAAGTCCGCGAACGACAGATACGGCGCCGCCGCCCCGACCTCCGTCAGATCCAGCAGCCGCGCTGCACCATCGCCCAGGTAGTTGTACCGGATCACATCCTGCACGCCGCTCGACCGCAGGTCGGCCCCCAGGGATCCCTTCACCATGCCTTGGATCAGGTTGAACTGCACAACCTCGCCCCATCCCTGAACCTCAAGTTGATGAGCCGTGCTCGATCCCGCAACTCCGTTTCCGTGGATGTAGTTGCCCTCCCACAGCTGGTTGAGGCTCGACCCATTCCACTGCGCTTTGATCCATTGGCTCTGTCCACCCGTCGCGCAGCCTTCCATCTCCACTCCGATTACGCTGATCTGGTGGCCGGCTTGCACCAGCAGACACGAGGCATTGTTCCTCCACGCCCCGCTTCCGCCCGCGGCCAGCGTATACCCTAGCCCGGTGTGCGCGTTGCGCAGGTGAACTCCCTCGATCTGGATGTTTTGCACCGCCCGGTACACCGGGTAAGCATAGAACTTCGCGTTGCCACCCACGGCGATCAGTGCCAACCCCGGTGTTCCGCTCTTCTCGTCCGGATGAACCACAGCGTCTCTGCCATCCATCACCGGCAGGTTGCCCCCGCTATCCGGCACACCACACACCCGCACCGGCTGGTCCGCTGTCGCCGAGGTTGTAATTTGGATCGCCTCGTGGAACACCGTCGGTGTCACGCCCGTCGTGTCTTCGTTATGCAACCGGATCGTCGATCCAGCGGTAAGCGATCCCAGCGGCACATCCTGCAGTCTGCGATATGCCTGGCTCGGCCCGACGTCATACGTCACACCCGTCAGCGACGGGTCCACCGTGCAGTCCACAGGCTCCGTCCGGTTCGGCGTTACCTTGTACGGCATCGCATGCCCCGTCACATACAGTGTGCTCATCGCAACCGTGCTCTGGTTCGCAACACTCGTCGCTGTAATCACATATCGTCCAGCGACCGTCGCCGAAAACACCGTGTCCCGGTTCGCCGAGTCGGCCAACGACCCATCCCCGCCCAGCGGCGAGCTTGCGATCGCCCAGCTCACGCCGTTCTGCACCGATCCACTCACCACACTCTGCAGATCCGCCTGCTGCCCGGAGTAAAGCGTCCGGTACGCCGGCACAACAGACATCCGCACCGACGGATTGCACACGTTGACCGTCGTGTCCGCCACCTGTGTCGGGTCGTCCTGCGACGTCGCCTCAATCACAAACTGCGTCGCCGAACTCACTCCGGCGTGCCCGCCCTTCGTCACCTGGCAGGAGCTGCCCGTCGCCGGTGCCGTCACGTCAACCCACAAACCTGTACTTGCCGCAAGCGATGCCCCGCCCGACTTCACCGTCCACGTCACCCCGTTCGTCGTCCCATGCCCTACCGTCGCAAACAGGCGCCGCGTCGATCCGGGTAGCACGTTGAACCCCAACTCCGGCTGCGCGACCGAGATCGTCACCCCCGAGGGTGGCGCCGGCGCCGAAACAGTGCCCGCAGAAACCGTCACCCCGGTCATCGACTGCCCCGCCAGATATGCGCTGTCTCCCCCGTAACTCGCCGTCGCCGTATACGATCCCGCAGCGAGCGAGCTCACCGCCGCCGACGCCGCGCCTGTTCCGTCCAGCGCCACCGTCGTCGTCACGCTCCCAACGCTAAACACGACGGACCCGGTCGGCACCGTCCCGTTCACCGTCGCCACAGTCGCCGTCAGCGTCAAGGGCGCTCCCGCGACCACCGGATTCGGTGTCGCCGTCAGCGTCACCGTCGCCGCAACAGGACCCACCTTGTTCGGCGAGCTCCCCGCAACCTCCTCCCCGCCCATCGATGGGGGATTTGGCCGCGACGTGCCAAACTGGTCCACAGCCAGCACATTCGTCAGCATCACGCCAGCGCTCGAAACGTTCAGTGTCGGCAGCGCTACCCCCGCGAAGCGCGCCGGACTTCCCGCACTGAGGGCAAAGCTGAAGTCGTCCAGGCTCTGCTCATCCGTCAGCGTCAGCGGGGGCTCACCCACAAGCTTCGGATCCGCGCACACCTCGCCCGCGCCCAGCGGCGTCGGACACCCGTGCCGGAAGCCATAAAACAGGTTGTGGTCGCGCACCGCCCATCCGCCATTCGCAGGCATCCCAGGCTGCTCGTCGTAGAACAGCCCCGGCAACTCCTCGTTGTAGCTCGGCTTCCAGATCGCCAGATTCACATTGTTCTGAAACGTCGTGTGCGCCGTCGGGCACGTGTCGTACCCGCCCTCGCAGGATAGGTCATACGCCGTCGAGCCGTACCCCGCGTAGGTGTTGCTCTGAAACGTGTCGCTTCCCGATCCAGACATCTCCAGCACAATGCCGTCGCCCGCCGCACGGCACCCAGAGACCCCAGGCACGATCGCCGACGCCGGCTCATCCCCGATCGTCTGCAAAATCCGGTCGCAGTTGTGCAGCGTCAGGTTGTTCGCAAACACCACCGTCTGCCCCGACCCGATCTTGAACTGCTGCCCATCGTTCCCGTAGCTCAGCGAATTCGTCACCGTCAGGGAGTGCATCCCCGAGTGCAGCAGATCTAGACCGTCCTGGAAGTTGTAACGCCACACGTCGTGATCAAACAGCCAGTCTCCGCTCGTGCTCGCCGTCCCGATCCCGTCGCCGTACCCGCCCGTATTCTGGTCGCGGCACTCGATATATGGATAGTTATGCACCACCGGGTACTCTTCCACGCATCCCGTAAACTCCGTGACCGAATTCGTCATGGCGAATCCGCCCGCCACCGAGATATTTCCCGTCCCCCACGGGTCGTCATCCATGTTGATCCCGGCCGACACACTCGCCCGCAAGTGCAGGTGGTCCGCAATCACACCCGTACCCACCGAGCCCAGCCAGCCGCCGCCAGCTAGTCCATGAATGAATAAATCCGAAAAAGTGTCCTGCGCCGTCAAAGCAGTCGACAAGATCCCCATACCGCCGTAGTTCGTCTTGCCCGAGCAACTGTTCGCATAGTTCCCGTACGCGCACTGCTCCGTATCGGTAATCTCAAAGCAGGACACATCCACGAACTGCGAGTCCTTCACGTCGATCGCCGCGTACTCGCCCAGGTTCATCAGCAGCTTCGTCTTCGCGCTGTCTGCATGGCAACTTGCGTAGTTCTCTCCCAAAATCCGCGTGTGCCGCGCCGCTGTGCCCGAAGGAATCGTCGGCATGTGGCAGTCGGGCGTATCACCATGGCAGTTCCATCCGCCGTCCGCCGCCAGCGCCCCAATCGAATAACCCAAAGGGTTCTGCCGCACGATCACCGTGTCGCCACCCTGAATCATCCAGCCCACCTGACCGTACGTCACCGAGTCCAGCCAGAGGTAATTCAGGTTCCCCACCGCGCACGGCTGGTTCACACCCGTTCCCGGATACGCCGCATCATGCCTGCCGTCGCACTGCCCCTGCGGCGTCGCCGAAGCCGTCGTAAACGGTGTCCCGCCATCCGGCCGCACATACCACGTCGTATTCCCCGCTCCTCCGTTCACCACCGTCAGCGTGATCACATTGCCCGGCGCCGCCCAGCCCGAAATCGTGCTCGCCCCATACACGCCGTCGCCCGCCCGGCCGCACGTAATCGTCGCCGTTCCAGGAGAGATACCCGTCACGTCCCCAATCGTGTTCACCGTCGCCACACCCGGCGCCGAACTCACCCAGTTACATGTGTCTTGGATCGGGGTGCCCGTCGACCCAGCCCCGTTGTAGTTCGCCACAACACCCGCGCCCAGCGCCACCGTAGACCCGATCGTCACGCCCAAAGGCTGCTGCTGCTGCGTAAAACTCACAAACGTGCGCGAGTCCGGCGTCATGTACTCGTACCACGTGTCCCCCACATGCTGTGCATACAGCGCCGCTCGTCCCACCTTCCCGCCGATCGTCGCCAGCACATACCCGTTCTGCACCGCACGCGCCCCGGGGTCCGCCGTAACCCTCGCCAGTCCCGACCCACTCACCGACATCAACGACGGACGGCTCGAACTCCAGACCACACCCCCTGCCGCAGCGCACCTGTCGCTGCTCCCGTCGTCGTACCCGCAACTCGCCATGTACTGCAGCGAAGACCCCGTCTTCAAAACCGCGCCTCGGGGCAAAACCGAAATCGATCGAAGTGTCTTGGCAAATACTGCGGGGGCCACCATCACAAGAACAGCAAGCAAAATCAAACGCTTCATCATGCGCCGCTTCATCTCCATGTGCCGCGTCGGTGCGCGACAGGGTATCGCGAGGCAACAACCCACACTCGGGCGTCCCTCGATTGGGCCTAGCAAAGAGGCTGACAGCACACGCGGAAATGAGATGTACCACCGCGGTTCGTTGCATCTACAACGAGTCCCGTCACGCCTGCCACATCTGCGTCAGACAAAAACCACATCCCTAAGCAGCCTCCTCGCGACACACGTCTCCATGCATCGCCAGGCGGGCATTCAGCCGCTTCGGCAACTCACATCAGCTCAGCAGTTGGCAGGAGGGAACGGGCGCTGTCACGAGCGCGCGCAAGTGGTACCTCGTCATTGTGCAAAAGACTGCGGCGGAAGCGCAAATCAATTGGAGGTTACAGCCGCCCAGGCGTTCGCTCCATCAACGCCCCGCCAACCTCGAATCGCGCCCCAAGACCCGCTCGTACACCGCAACCGTCGCCCGCCCGATCGCACCCCATGCACTCGCGCCAAATCCCATCCCGCGCACCCCCGCCTCCATCCGCTCCCGTAGCTCCGTGTCGTCCAGCACCCGACGGATCGCCCTCGCCAGCCCTTCAGCGTCGGCTGCATCCACCAGCAGCGACGTCTCGCCGTGCTCGAGCACCTCCCGAAACACAGGCAGATCACTCGCCACAATCGCCTTTCCCAGCGCCAGCCCCGTGGCCAACGCTCCGCTCGTCGTGATCGCCCGGTACGGGTACACCACCACCGTCGCTACCCGGTACAGCGCTACCAGCTCCTCGGTCGATAGAAACCGCGGCACAAACCGCACACGCCCCAAATCAAGCGAGCGCGCCTGCCCCTCAAGCTCCGCCAGCAGCTCCGCCCCACCCGTCCCCGCAACCACCAGCCACGCCCCGTTCTCCTCCTCCACCCGCCGCCACGCCGCGAGCAGCAGGTCCACCCCCTTATATGGAAATACGATTCCCTGCCAGAGTACGACCGCCGCACCCTCAGGTACGCCAAACCGCGCCCGCGTCGCCGCACAATCCTTCCCAGCCGCCCCGTCTCCCGACTCCAGGTCAAAGAAAAATGGCCCATGCGGGATCACCGCAATCCGCTCCGCAGGGACCCCGAACTCCTCCCGCAGCCGGCCCTCCACCGCCGTCGAATGGCAGATCAGCGCGTCCACATCTCGGTAAAGCCGCCCGTACACCTCCCTGTGCCGCGCCCCCGTGTCGTGCGGCAAAATGTCGTGCACCGTCAACACCACCTTCGCCCCTCGCCGCCGAGCCCACCGCACCAGCCACCAATCGGCAGGCGCCGGCCACCGCAGCATCGGCAAAAACTGCACATGCACCACCTCCGGCGGCCGCACACCCCACCGCCCCGCCAGAGCCAGGAGGTTCACCATCGCCTCCGGCATCTTCAACAAACGCCGCGGCCATCGCGGCAGACGGTACCGCCCCACCACATCGACCAGCCCCGGCTCAGCGCGCAGGCCCCGCCCACGCAAACACCCCGGATCCAGGTAGTACGTGATCGACCCCACTGTCACATCCACACCAGCCTCTTGCAGCGCACGCCCCAGATACGCCGTGTAGTACGGCACAATCGCCAGCAGATCCATCAGAAACACCCGCGGCCCCCGCCCCACCACCTCCGCCCTCGCACCCCCTCCGGTCCCGTCGCCCCCACTCAAGACAGCACCCGCCGACGCTTCGCCGCCCGCGCCATCGCACCCTCGTACACCGCGCGGTATCGCCGCATCATCGCCTCCGCCCCAAACCGTCCCCGCACCTCGGACCGTGCAGCCTCGCCCATCGCCCGCCGACGCCCCTCATCTCCCAGCAGCTCCTCAACCCGCCTCACCATCCCCTCCACATCCTCGCTTCCCACCAGATACCCCGTCCGCCCATCCTCCACCACCCCCGGCACCTCACCCACAGCCGTCGCCACCACCGCCCTCCCCGCCGCCATCGCCTCCAGCAACGCCATCGGCAAACCCTCCTGCCGCGATGCCGAAACCCATACATCCATCTCCTCCAGCGCCTCCACCATATCCTCCCGCCGCCCCGGCATCGCAACCACATTCTCAAGCCCCAACTCGCCCCGCAGACGCTCCAGGCTCGCCCGCTCCGGCCCCTCGCCCCACACCGCAAACCGCGCCTCCGGCCGCTCCGCCCTCACCCCGGCCGCCATCCGCAAAAAGACATCCACCCCCTTCTCCCGCGCCAGCCGCGCCCCCAACCCCACCACAGGCGTCTCCCCCCGTCCCACCCCCGCGGCCATCCCCGCATATGGCCCCACCTCCAGCCCGTTCGCGATCAGCGCCGTCCGCTCCGCTCGCACCCCCGCCCGCAGGAGCCGCTCCCGCACCTCCTCAGACACCGCCACCACCCCATCGAAATCCCGCAGCACTCCCCGGTCCAACGCCCCATACACCCGCACCGCCAACCCGTTGTCGTACCACGTGTGGCACGTCGAAACCAGCGCCACTCCACCGCCCCGCAGCCCCGCCCACGTATACAAATCCGCCTTGTAACCATGGGCGTGCACCACCTCCGCCCCCATCCCCCGCGCGAGCCCCCAAATCCGCCCCGGCACCCGCCGATCCATCTGCCCCTCGCACACCACCCGCTCCACCCGAACCCCAGCTCGCCCCGCCGCCTCCGCAAACTCCTCGTTCGGTGCCGATCGATTGTCAAAGATCGCCACCGCGCTCTCGTCACCCCCCTCCGCCCCCGCTCGCATCAGCTGCAGAATCACCGCCTCCGCCCCATACATCCCGCCACTCGAAATCACATGCAGCACCCTCACGCCCGCTCCTCGTCTTCCCCGCCCGCTCCAGCCTCCGTCCCGTCCGCCCGGTTCACCACCGCCCACACCCGCCGATACAGCCCATCCCCCATCACCCGCTTCGCCGTTCCCTTCGCCCGGTCCATCCACTCCAGCCGCCGCAGCACCCCCGTCCCCGGATCAAGCACCCGCTCCATCCACTCCGCCGTCGCATCTCCCCGCAGATTCAGCCGCCCCACCCGCCGCGTCCCGCCTCCAACCGCCTCACCCCACACCGCCACCCCCGGCTCGCTCGTAAACACCGCCTCATACCCCGCCTCTCGGCACGCCCGCAACACCCGTCCGTCGTACCGTCCCCCCGGCAGCGACATCGTCCGCACCCGCTCCCCCAGACCGTCCTCCAGCCGCTCCCGCGCCCCCCGCAACTCCACCTCCAGCTTCCCACCATCGCAGTGCGTCAACAGCGCATGCGTCATCCCGTGCGCGCCCACCTCATGCCCCGCCGCCCGCAACGCACGCACCCCATCCCACCCCAGATACCCCACCCGTCGCCCCATCCACCCCGCCGTCAGAAAAAACCAGGCCCGCACCCCGCACTCCCGCAGGGCCGGCAACGCCTCCGTCTCACTCGACGCATGCCCGTCATCAAACGTCACCTCCGGCCGCAACACCCCATCCCCCGCCTGCAACCGCGCCACCAACTCCATCTGCCGCCGAAACTCCCCCGTCGCCATCGCGTACCGGTACGCCGAACCCTCCGCCCGCAGCTCGTGGTACAGCACAAACAGCCGACGCCGGCCGTCCGCCGCCAACCCGCTCGCCGACCCACTCCCCGTTTCGGTCATGGCATCCCTGCTCTCTGCACCTCATACTAGAGAAGCTTGGCTCACCGCACATCCCACCGAAGGGGGCTGCTCGCCTTGCCCACACTCCCTCCCAATCTCTCCCCCACCCCCGCGCCCACCGCCGCGCCCACCCCCGCCCCGCGCGTCTCCGTCGTCATCCCCGCCTACAACGTCGCCACCTTCCTGCCCGGCACACTCGACTCCGTCCTCGCCCAAACCCTCCCCGCCTACGAGATCCTCGTCGTCAACGACGGCTCACCCGATACCCCCGCCCTCGAGCGCGCCCTCGCCCCCTATCAGGACCGCATCCGCTACCTCCATCACGAAAACCGCGGCAGCTCTGCCGCCCGCAACACCGGCATCCGCGCCGCCACCGGCAATCTCATCGCCCTCCTCGATGGCGACGACCTCTGGCTCCCCACCTACCTCGCCACCCAGACCGCCTTCCTCGCCCAGCACCCCGAGCTCGACCTCGTCTACTGCAACGCCCGCTTCTTCGGCCCCGGCCACATCCACGACGGCCTCGACTACATGACCGTCTGCCCCTCCGCCGGCGAACCCACCGCCGCCGCCCTCATCGCGCGCGCCTGCCACGTCTTCACCTCCGTCCTCGCCCGCGCCTCCGTCCTCCAGGAACTTCTCTTCGACGAGCACCTCCGACACTCCGAGGACTACGACCTCTGGCTGCGCCTCGTCGGCGCCGGCCATCGCATCGGCTACCACCGCGAGATCCTCGTCCGCTACCGCAAGCACCCCACCAGCCTCTCCGCGGACACCACCCGCATGACCCGCGCCAACCTCCGCGTCCTCCAAAAGTCCGCCGGCCTCTGGCACCCCGAGTCCACCGAAGGCCGCCTCCTCGCCCAGGCCACCGCCCGCAAATCCGCTGAACTCGATCTCCTCCTCGGCAAACAAGCCCTCGCCCAACGCGACATCCCCTCCGCCCTCACCCACTTCACCGCCGCCAACCGCTTCTATCAAACCCCCAAACTCCGCGCCATCCACGCCCTCCTCCGCCACGCCCCAGCCCTCGTCCGCGTCGCCTTCCTCCTGCGCGGCCGCCTCTCGCCGGCCCACCGCTGAACCCACATCTCCTCCATGGGAGCCTGACCAACATGCAGCTCCAGCCCTCAACCAACAATCCCACCTACAGCCAATCCCCGCTCCCCGAGCGCAAAGGCGGCTACCTCCCCACCCTCGACGGCTGGCGAGCCATCGCCGTCTCCGCCGTCATCTTCTATCACGCCCGTCCCATCACCCTCTTCGGCCGCAGCCTCCTGCCTCTGCAAAACTGGGGTGACCGCGGCGTCCAGCTCTTCTTCGCCATCAGCGGTCTGCTCATCTGCTCCCGCCTGCTCGAAGAGCGCCGCCGCTGGGGCCACATCTCGCTTCCAGGCTTCTATATCCGCCGTCTCTTCCGTATCCAGCCCGCCGCCTTCGCCTTCCTCGCCTTCATCCTCCTCCTCTCGGCCCTCGGCATCACGCACACCAGCACCGGCGCCAACCTCTCCTCCTTCCTCTTCTATCGCAACTACTTCAACGCCCTCGACCTCCCCCACCTCGCCGACGATCGCTACACCGTCCACTTCTGGTCCCTCGCCGTCGAAGAGCACTTCTACCTCATCCTTCCCTCGCTCCTCGTCCTCTCCGGCCGCCGCACCCTCCCCGTCCTCTCCACCCTCTCCGTCCTCGCTCTCCTTTGGCCGCCCCTCGCGCACCATCTCGGCCTCACCAAAGGCATGCTCGCCGCGCAGCGCACCGACATGGCCTTCCAGGACCTCATCGTCCCCGCCCTGCTCGCCGTCGTCCTCACCTACCCAGGCGTCCGCGCTCGCCTCACCGCCCTCAGCCGCCACGGCAAACTCATCCTCCTCGTCGTCGCCTCCATCCTCGTCTCCCAACTCTTTCTCGGCGGCCACATCACCCACCAACTCACCTGTCTCGGCTTCCCCCTCATGCTCGCCAGCACCGTCCTCCACCCCTCCACCTGGCTGGGCCGCCTCCTTGAGTCACGACCCTTCCTCTTCGTCGGCCGCATCTCCTACTCGCTCTACCTCTGGCAGCAGCTCTTCTTCCTCCATCGCCCGGAAACCTCCATCCTCCGCCACGTCCAGGGCTTCCCCACGGACCTCCTCGCCGCCTTCGCCTGCGCCCTCGCCAGCTACTTCGTCATCGAAAAGCCGCTCATCACACTCGGCCACCGCTTGGCCCCGCCACCAAGCCCGGGGCGGCCCGATCTCAAGGGCGATCTCGTCTCCACGCCGGCCGCCTCGTCCGCGCCCACCCTGTCCGCATAGGCCACACACCTCCTGCCTGGCCTCCCAACACCCCCCTCACGGGTGGAACTGAAACGCTCCAACATCAGGCGCCGCTCCGCTCGGCCGCGCCGTCCCATCGAAGTCCGTCGTCATCCCCGAAACCACCACCCCCGCACTTCGCGCCGGACTCGCCGCCGTCAGGTGAAGATCTACATGGTCCAGCGTCGCCTCGCCCGTCCACGGCGGCATGTTCACCACCTTCGGATCAACGCACCGCTCGTCCGTCCCTGCCGGACACGATCGCATCCGGAAGTACACATCGTGCCCTCGTGCCGCAAACGGATTCTTCGGCAGGTTCTGCGGGTAAAACACCGCCGGGTACTCCCCGTTCGCCGTGTCCTTGTACCCGATGTGCAGATTGTTCGCAAACACCACGTTCGGCGTCGTGCAGTGCGAGTGAACATCACACGCAAAATCGTACGTCGTCGCCCCATACCCCACATAGCTGTTGTTCTGAAAGACGTACGATCCCCCGTCCATCACCGAAAACACAATCCCGTCCCCGCCCGCGCGGCAAAACAGATCAAGATGTGCGTTATAGCCCTCCGGCGCTCCGGGAAACGGCACCGACAGCCTCCGGCAGTTGTGCACCGTCACATTGTTCCGAAAAACCACCCGCTGCATCGTTCCCATCTTCCACTGCTGCCCCATATTCCCCCGCGAAATCGAGTTCGTCACCTCGATCTCGCTCCCGGAGACATGCAGCAGGTCGAGCCCGTCCTGCGTGTTGTACCGAAACACGCAGTGGTCGCACGTAAAGCTCAGCGGCGTATCCGGCGTCCCCACCCCGTCGCCGTAGCCCTGGTGGTCCTGATCGAAGCAGTTGTGCGCCGGCGTCGCGCTCTTGATCGGGTACTCCTCATTGCACCCGTTCCACTCCACCACCAGCCCCTTCGCATGCACAAACGCGCCCGGCGCGCTCTTCGTCCCTCGACCGTCGTCAAAGTCCCACCCCGCCCCGCCGTTGTACGCAATCCGAACATCCTCCACATCGATCGCCCCGCCCACCGGCCCAATAATCCCCCGCGACATAAACCCATGGATGTCCAGGTTCTTCATCCGAACATCCGCCGTGCCCACGTTCGTCACAATCCCTGCCCCCCCAAAGTCGCTCAGCGGATAACTCGTCGAACACGTATCCGCCGCGCTCAGACCGCTCTGCCGCGAGCAGGATCCGTGATCCGTCAACTCCAGGCACTCCACATCCACATCGTGGGAGTCGCTCAGATTCACCACGTCGCCAACCGCGTATCCGCCGAAGAGCTGCGTCTTCTTGTCGCAGCTCGCATAGTGCTCCCCCAGCAGCCGCGTCGGATGCTCCTTCGTCCCAGAGGGTATCCCCGGCATGAAACACGTAAACGGATCCCCGGGACACACCGGGTTGAAATCCTTCGAGTCCGGCCCGCGAAACCCGATCCGGTACGGCCCGCCGCGCAGCAGCATCGTGTCCCCGCCCGCCACAATCCACTTCTTATTGCCGTACTCGCCGTTCGAATACAGCATCTGCGGATCCTTAAAGGCGCACGCCTGCCCCGATCCATGCCCTCTATACGCCGCGTCCGCCAGCCCCGTGCACTGCTTGCGGTCGCCCCCGTCCGGCCGCACATACCACGTCCGCTCCCCCGCCCCGGCACTCGCCTGCACTCTCTGCAGCCGCGCCCGGCCCAACCCCAGCCCCCATCCCAGCCCCACCAGCACCGCGATCCCCAGCCACCGACTCGCCCACCGCATCCGCATCGCCTGTCCTCCGCGCCGCTTTCCAGCCGGCCATCCGAAGCAGCATACCCCGCCACGCGCCTCACGCAACCCACGAAAGCCGTATCGTTAGCCCCGTACCCTCGTCTAGACTGCCCTCAACCAGCTCCTCCGATCCGCCACTCATGTCCTCTCACCCGACCGCACATCCCGCGACACCCAGCGTGCTCGTCGTGCTCCTCAACTGGAACTCCGCCGACGAGACGGTCGCCGCCGTCCACGCCGTGCTCGCCTCCACCTATCCCAACTTCTCCGTCCTCGTCCTCGACAACGGCTCCACCGACGGCTCGCCCGAGCGCCTCCAAACCCTCGCCTCCCCCAGCGTCGAGCTCCTCCTGCTCCCGGAAAACACCGGCTACACCGGTGGCTGCAACCGCGGCCTCCAACTCGCCCTCGATCGCGGCTTCGACTTCGTCTGGCTCCTCAACAACGACACGGTAACCCCGCCCGAAACCCTCGCATCCCTCGTCAACCTCGCGCAATCTGACCCCAAACTAGCCCTCGTCTCCCCCCAAATTCTCTCCCTTCAGGAGCCCGAAAAGGCCATCAACCTCGGCGGCATCTTCACGCTTGATCCCCCCGTCTTCCAAACCACCAACCTCCTCCAAACCGCACTCGATCAGGCCCGCAACTCCCCCGAAAAGGTCATCGTCCTCGGCACCGCGCTCCTCATCCGCTCCGCCGTCCTGCGCAAAATCGGCCTGCTCGACGACCGCTTCTTCGCCTACTGGGAAGACAGCGACCTCGCCGTCCGCTCCCTCCACGCCGGCCTCCGCAACGCCCTCGACTTCAACTCGGCCGTCCTCCACAGCAACAAGAACTCCGTCCCCGACCCAAACACCATCGCGCCCCACTTCTGGTACTACATGGCCCGCAACGAGACCGTTTTCTGGCGCAAACACCTCGGCCTCCGGCTCCGTCTTCTCAAAGCCCTCTTCTGGGCCCTCAAGCTCAACCGCGTCTATCTCCGCATGCTCAACCGCAACCCCGCCGCCCGCCAGGCCCTCGCCGCCGGCATCTGGGAGGGCTGGCTCGGCCGTACCGGCCCCTTCCACCCCCGTCGCCGTGCCCCCGCCCTCGTGCAGCATCTCCTCACCCCAGCCCCGTCCTCCACCCATCCCCTCTCCTCCGAAACCGAGGTCAGCGCCTAGCCATGCCGTCCGTCCTCGTCGTCATCCCCACCTACAACCGCTCCGGCCTCCTCCGCAAAGCCCTCCTCAGCCTCCTGCAAGCCAGGCACCCCGCCGGCCTCGACATCGCCATCCTCGTCGTCGATAACAACAGCCGTGACGACACACACGCCGTCGTCGACGAGATCAGCAGCACCGCGCCGGTCCCCGTCCGCTACTTCTTCGAAGTCCGCCAATCCCTCTCCTGCGCCCGCAACGCTGGCATCCGCGCCTGCCACAGCGATCTCCTCGCCTTCATCGACGATGACGAGGAGGTCGAGCCCCACTGGTTCGAAGTCATCCTCCGCGAGTTCACCGACCCCGCCACCCAGTTCATCGGCGGCCCCTACTTCGCCGGCGCCTCCCTCACCCTTCCCGACTGGCTCCCGCCCGACTACCCCGCGGTCATCGGCATCCACCGCCCTCGCCCTCGAGCCGCACTGGACGCCGCCTTTACCGGAAATCTCAACGGCGGCAACGCCGTCTTCCGGCGCTCCGTCTTTGACCGCGTCGGCCTGTACTCCACCGAGCTCGGTCGCTCCGGCAAAGGCCTCCTCTCCGAGGAAGATGCGGAGCTCTTCCGCCGCATCGTCGCCGCAAACCTCCACGGCATCTTCGTCCCCGATCTCATCATCTTCCATCACGTTCCGCCCGAACGCCTTACCCCCCGCTATCACCGGCGCTGGTGCTTCTGGCGCGGGGTCTCCCAGGGCATCCTCGCCCGCAAAGCACAGCAGGAACCCGTACCCCACCTCCTCGGCGTCCCACGTTACCGCCTCGGCCGTGCCCTTCGCACCCTGACGCACCTCGTCGCACACCCCACCCCCACCCTCTCCAGCCAACGCCTCAACTCCGAACTCAGCCTCTGGGATCTCGCTGGCTTTGTCTACGGCCGCTTCTTCATTCGCGTGGAGCGCATCTACCAGCCCGTAAAGCAGTCCTGACCGTCGCATCCCGCCGCGAACCCTACCGCGCGATCTCCGCCGCGGCGGGCCGGCGAGACGCCCTCCACTGTCGCAAATACTCCATCACCGGCTCGCGATAGACCAGCCCCACCGATGCCGCATACACGGGCAACGTCACCAGGATCTCCGCGAAAAACGTCAGGAGGTTCGTCGGGTGCCACATCCGGTCTGCCCACCAGCACACCACGCCATACGGCACCGCACACGTCAGGGGCTTGATCCACCCCTCCAGCACCAGCCTCGCCCCTGGCACATTCAAAACCCGCCGCACATACGTCGGCCAGTAACTCAGCGAAACCGTCACCATCGCGATCGACGTGCCCCACGCCACCCCGTACACCCCAATCCGCTTCACCAGCAGCAGCGTCAGCAACACGTTCACACCCGCCTCCACCAACGCAAAATATGCCGGAGCCTTGTGCCTGCCGATCGCCATCATCACCGCGCCGGGAGTCGACGTCGCCGTGCCCATAAGTCCGGAGATCAGCAGAATCTGCAACACCGTCCCCGATATCTCCATATAACTCGGTCCCATCCACAACCCGATAAACGTCCGCCCACGAAAGAACAATGCCGTCGAAATCGGCAGCAGCAGAAGCAGGGTCGCCTGCGTCCCACGCAGCAGCAGACGCCGCACATCGTCCAGCCGCCCGGAGGCCTCCATCCCGCTCGCCATCGGCGTAAATGTCGTCGACAGCGCCGAAACAACCTGACCGGAGTACGTCATCAGACTCCCTCCAATCGCATAAAACGCCGCCATCTCCACCGAAATAAAGTGCCCCACCATCAGGTTGTCGGAGTTCACAATCACCTGTACGGCGATGATCCAGACAAACGTGACAAGGCTGTAGCTCCAGATCTGCCGCAACACCGCAGGATCCGGCCGTCGCACCCGCACCCGCGCCTCCCGAACCGTCGCCATCGCCGTCGCCGTAACCGCCAGCCCCGCCAGCACCAACACGGTGAGCTCCCAAAACGCCAGCCCGATCAACCCTCCCCCATGGGTCAGGATCACCAGCACGCCGCAGGCGCGAAACGTCGTCTGCAGCACCGTGATTGTGCTCAGGCGATCAAACCGGTTCATCGCCGCCAGCACCGCCCCGAACACACCCGAAACAAGCGAGACCGCCACCCCCAGCGCAACCGCCAGCACCGTCACCTGCGAGGCATGCCGAAGCCCCTCCGGTACGTGAAACATCGCCGGAAACACCACCGCCAAAGCCACGCTCGCCAGCGCAACCACCGCCGCGATCAACACCCGAAACCACAACGCCGCCCCAATTACCTCGCGCATCGCGTCCAACGCACCTTGCGCATACGCCTTCGACACAAAGCGCACCACCGCGCTTCGCATCCCCAAATCCAGAAGATTCAAATACGAGACCGTCGCCGCCGCCAGGATCCATACACCATAGGCCGCCGTCCCCAGGTGCCGCACCACATAGGGCGTCAGAAAAAACGGCACCAGCATGCCCACGCCCGTGGCCACCCAGTTCATCATCACGTTGAGCGCAAATCTGCGTGTGCCCGCCATCACCATCCATCGCCCAGGAGCATCGACCATACCCGCACCAGAAAGCCGGCGCGCAGGTCCGTCCACAAGCAAGCTGATCCTAGCAGGCCCACTTGCCACACCTCATTGTCCGAAAGTGGCACGCGGCGAACAAACGTAATCCGCCTCCGCCCCTCCCGCCACTCACTTTTGTGGCAGGCCGCCGCCCGCCCGCCGCCGTATCATGGTCCCGTGCCACACGACCCGGCCTCGCTGCCGGTCACCCCGCCCATGCCCTTCCTCTTCTGGAGCGCCCTCCTTCTCGTTCTCTACACCTACGCCGGCTACCCCCTCCTGCTTGCCGCCCTCGCCCGCCTGCGCCCCCGCCCGGTCCACGCCGCCCCCTTCCAGCCCACCGTCTCGCTCATCATGGCCGCCCGCAACGAGGCGCACAACCTCCCCGCCAAACTCGCCAACCTCCAACAACTCACCTACCCCAGTCATCTGCTGGATCTGCTCATCGTCTCCGACGGCTCCACGGACGGCACCGACGACCTGCTTACCGACTTCGCCGCCCGCTCCATCACCCCTCCCCTCACCCCCATCCTCCTCCCAACCTCCGGCGGCAAGGCCCTTGCCCTCAATGCAGCCGTCGCCCAGGCGCGCGGGGAAGTCCTCGTCTTCCTCGACCTCCGGCAACAGATCGACCCCGGCAGTGTCTCCGCCCTGATCGAAAACCTGGCAGACCCAACCGTCGGCGCCGTCTCCGGCGAGCTCCTCCTCCTCGACAGCTCCGGCGCCCCGGCCGGCGACGCCCTCGGCCTCTACTGGCGCATCGAAAAGCTCCTCCGCCGCCTGGAGTCCCTCACCGGCTCCGTCGTCGGCGTCACCGGTGCCATCTACGCCCTTCGCCGATCGCTCTTTCGGCCCCTGCCCGCCGGCCTCATCCTCGACGACGTCCTCGTCCCCATGCAGGCCGCCCGCTCCGGACAGCGCATCCTCTTCGAGTCCCGCGCCATCGCCCGCGATCGCATCTTCACGGAGCGTGGCAAGGAGTTCTCCCGCAAGGTCCGTACCCTCACCGGCAACTACCAGCTCCTCCACCTCGCCCCCTGGCTCCTCTCCCCAACCGCAAACCCGCTCCTCCTCCGCTTTGTCAGCCACAAACTCCTCCGTCTTCTCGTTCCCGCCCTCCTCTGCCTTATGCTCGGCAGCTCCGCCCTCGCCACCGGCTGGTTCTTCCACCTCGTCTTCGCCCTCCAGATCGTCTTCTATCTCCTCGCCCTCCTCGGCTCCCTCCTCCCCCGCGCCAAACAGCTCCGTCCCATCGCCATCGCCCACACCTTTGTCCTGCTCAACGCAGCCGCCGCCGTGGCGCTCTATAACTTCCTCACCGGCCGCGACCAGGTCTGGACCTAGTCTCCCGCAACCATGCCAAACGCCCGCCCATCCCGTCTCACCAACACCCGCGCTCCCCACGCGCGATCGGAGACCCCATGGGAACCGGCCTAGGGCACTACGTCCCCCTCGTCTTCTACATCCTCACCGTCGCGGCCTGCCTCGCCTCGCTTCGCTCTCCGGAGAAAGGACTCTATCTCCTCACAGTCATCCTCCCCTACCGCACCCTCCGCGACCACTTCCTCGACTACCCACTCGGCGGCAACGTCATCACCATCCTCGTCCTCTGCATCCTCCTCGGCGCGTTTCTCCGCGGCAAACGCCCCCCGCGCTCCATCCTCTACCTCACCTGGCTCGTCTTCGGCATCTATCTCTACCTCTCCATGTGGCTCGGCGTCGCCCTCTCCAACGCCCCGCTCCCCCTCTGGATCAACGACGTCAACTTCGCCAATTGGAAGGACTACATGCTCCTTCCGCTCATCTTTCTCGCCTCCGGCATGGTTGTCCAGGATCGCCGAACCGTCCGCAACATCCTCATCTGCGCCGCCATCGCCGTCTTCCTCATCGATAAATCCCACCTCACCAGCAGCCTCTCCCGCTCCTGGGCTCACTTCGACGAAAGCAAACGCGACGGCGGGCCGCTCGGCTTCGCCGGCTCCAACGGCCTCGCCGCCTTTCTCGCCCAGTTCTCCCTCTTCTTCTGGGGACTCGTCCAGTTCGTCAAACGCCCCCGCGCCAAACTCGTCCTCTACGGCCTCATCGGCCTCACTCTCATCGGCGTCATGTACGCCTTCTCTCGCGCTGGATACATCGCCGTCGTCGCCGGTGTCATCCTCCTCGGCATCCTCAAAGACCGCAAACTTATCCCCATCGCTATCGTCTTCCTCGTCATGTGGCAGGCCATCGTCCCCGCCGCCGTCTCCGAGCGCGTCAACATGACCCACAACGAAAGCGGCCAGCTCGAAGCCTCCGCCCAGGAGCGCGTCGACCTCTGGACCAACGCCGAAAAGATCATCGTCGCCAACCCCATCTTCGGCACAGGCTACGCCACCTTCCAACTCTCGCAACACGTCGCCAATCTCAAAGACACCCACAACTGGTACGTCAAAGTCATGATCGAAACGGGTGCCATCGGCATGGTCTTCGCCATCGCCCTCCTGCTGCAGCTCTTCCACCTCTCCTGGCAGGTCTTCCGCCGCGCCCGCGATCCGCTCTATAAAGGCCTGGGTCTTGGCCTCCTCCTCCTCTTCTTCGCCTCCGTCATCCTCAACTGCTTCGGCGACCGCTGGACCTACCTCGAGATCAACGGCCTCACCTGGGTCCTCGTCGGCACCGCAGCACGCGCCCGCATGCTCGTCGAGACCGAAGCCGACGCCGACCAGCCCGCCACAGAGCTCGACCCCGACCCCATCCCCGCCTATCTCGCCTACCGCTGACTTCCCCTTCAATGCCCCCCATCACCCTCCTCCACCCCGGCCCCTCCACTCCCCCGCCCTCCTCCCTGCCCCACGTCCTCCTCGTCGTCGACCAACTTCCCCACCGCCTCGGCGGCGGCGAGCGCATCGTCCTCCGCCAGGCCGAACACCTCCCCGCCTTCGGCTTTCGCGCCTCCGTCCTCACCTTCGCCGCCCACCCCGAATCCCCCGCCCTCCACAACCCCCCCTGCCCCGTCTACCTCCTCCCCCTCACCCGCACCTGGGACCTTCGCGCCCTCCGCGGCGCCCTCGCCCTCCGCCGCTTCCTCCGCCGGCACGGCATCTGCCTCGTCGAAACCTTCTTCGAGTCCTCCGACATCTGGGCCGGCGCCGTCACCCGCCTCCTCTCCCCCGCCCGCCTCGTCTGGAACCGCCGCGACATGGGCATCCTCCGCTCGCCCAAACACTTCGCCGCCTACCACCGCCTCCGCAACCTCCCCCACCACGTCTTCGCCGTCTCCGACGAGGTCCGCCGCTACACCCTCGCCACCGACGGCGTCCCCCCCCACCGCGTCTCCGTCATCCCCAACGGCCTCGACCTCGCCCCCTGGCAGCACCTCGCCTATACCCCACCCCCGCCCGACCGCCCCCACCTCGTCACCCTCGGCAACCTCCGCCGCGTCAAGGGCCACGACACCCTCCTCCACGCCTTCGCCGCCATCCTCCCCGAGTTCCCCCACGCCACCCTCACCATCGCCGGCGGCACCCTCGAACCCCCCTTCCTCGCCGATCTCCACCGCATCATCGCGCAACACGACATGGCCGCCAACGTCTCGCTCCCCGGCTCCATCGACGGCCTCGCCGCCCAGCAGCAACTCCTCTCCAACGCCACCCTCTTCGTCCTCCCCTCCCGCTCCGAAGGCTTCTCCAACGCCATCATCGAAGCCATGGCCGCCGGCCTCCCCGTCGTCGCCACCCGCGTCGGCGGCAACCCCGAAGCCGTCCTCGACGACAACTCACCCCAGGAAACCGGCCTCCTCGTCCCCCCAGACGACCCCGCCGCCCTCACCCAAGCCCTCCTCACCCTCCTCCGCAACCCCCCCCGCCTCACCCGCATGTCCACCAACGCCCGCCACCGCGTCGCCACCCTCTTCACCACCGAAGCCATGCTCCGCGCCACCACGGAAGTCTTTGCTCGTCTGCTCGGCTCAGGTCAAAGCTGATTGCTGATGCGCCGCGACGCACCTCTATACTCTGCCGCATCACCAGCGATGCTCCCCTATAACAGCCTCTACCCCTCGTACGATTGAGAGACGATGATCGCCTCGCTCCTCCTTGCTTCAGCCCTCGCGGCGACTGACCCACGGCCTCCCAGGTTCACGGAGTTCCCAGCTACGCCTGCCCATCTTCGTCATCTGGCCATGCCCCGAATTGTCACTCCAGAGCAGAAACGCTTCCGCACGGAACTCCGCCGCGCCATCACCAGGGGTTACGACGTCGTCGAAGGCGGCACGGAACACGAGCGCCCCGGCCCAAACTTCGCCGGCTCCTTCGTGCTCGTGCAGTGGGGCTGCGGTTCAAACTGCATGCAGGCCGCAATCATCGACGCCCGCGACGGCACCGTGCTCTCCCCTCCTCAACTCCCTGGTATGGAGAAGTCTGCATCGACTTTTAGCCTGCCAACCGGATCAGTCGATCTGCGCACTCTCAGGTTTCGGACCAACAGCCGCCTGCTCGGTATCCCAAACGTCGGAGACGGCAAGATCTACTTCTTTGCTCTAAATCGTCACTCGTGGAAGTTCATAGGCAGCGAGAAAGCCCCAGACGCCCTCTAGCTCCGTCCCTCAGGCGTACCTTACCCCCATGCGCCTCCGCCTGTTCACCTTGGCCGCAATCCTCGCCCTCCTCCCCACCATCGCCGCGATCCCCCAGGCCACTCCGCCCGCCCTCCTCTCACCCCCAGCCGGCCCACCCCAACCCGGTCCCGATGGCAAGCCCCTCGTCGGCATGCCCCGTTTCCATCCACCCGCCCCCTTCGACCCCACCGAACACACCGGCTTCCAACAGATCTTCGACGGCAAATCCTTCACCGGCTGGGACGCCGACCCCTCCATCTGGCGCGTCCAAGACGGCCTCATGGTCGGTGAAACCCTCGCCGACAAACCCAAAGGCAACAACTACATCGTCTATCGCGGTGCCACCGCCCGCGACTTCGATCTCAAACTCCAGATGAAGATCGAACACGGCGGCGGCGGCGGCATCCAGTACCGCAGCCGCACCGGCGTCCCCTGGACCCGCCCCCAGCCACTCGGCCTTCCGCCCTACGACCTCAAATTCATGATGACCGGCCCGCAGGCCGACTTCTGGTTCCCCGTCACCGCCGAAGCCGCCGCCTACACCGGCCAGTGGTACTCCGAAAACACCCTCCAAGGCATCCTCGCCTACCGCGGGCAGGTCACCGAAGCCCTCCCCGGCCAAACCAACCGCCTCGTCGCCACCATCGGCGACAAGCAGGCACTCGGCGGCTTCGTCCGCGTCAACGAGTGGAACAGCTACGAGATCATCGCCCGCGGCGGCGTCATGATGCACATCATGAACGGCCAGCTCATGGCCGTCTTCATCGACGACACCAGGAACTCCGCCAACAACCAGCCCGGCCTCATCGGGTTCGAGATCGAAAGCCAGCCGTCCAAAATCTCCGTCCGGGACATCTGGCTCCGCACCTTCGACTAGCCCCGCCAGCCATCCCGTTTACCGCACACCCGCAGGCAGTGGCCGCGCCCCCACCCCATCCACCGTCATCACCACCGGCTCAATATCGCCCTTCGCATCAAATCGCAGCCGATCGATCGCCATCACCCGCTCATTCGCCCCCGTCGTACCCAGCGGATGCCGGTGATACACGATGTACCACTCATCCTTCCCCGGCACCTGCACCACAGAATGGTGCCCCGGTCCGTTCGCCACCGCCGGATCCGTCCCCAGAATCTTTCCCTTCAGCACCCACGGCCCCGTCGGGCTTCGGCTCTCCGCATACGCCACCCCATAGCTCGCGTCGCCCCAGTCCCCCTCCGACCACATGAAGTAGTACACCCCTTCCCGCTTGATCACGAACGGCCCCTCGACATACCCCTTCGGCGTGATCTCCTTAAACATCGTCCCGTCCGCCATCGGCACCACCCGCGTCAGGTCGGCCGACAACTTCGCCAAATTGCAGTGCCCCTGCCCGCCGTAATACAGGTAAACCGACCCATCGTCATCCTGGAAAATCATCGGGTCGATCGGCTGCGCACCGTTGTAGAACCTGCCGATCAACGGCTTGCCCAGCGCATCCGCAAACGGCCCCCCCGGTCTGTTACTCACCGCCTCCCCAATCCCACCCGGAAACGTGTCGTTCTTCTGAATGTCGTTCGCCGCAAACAGCAGATAGTACCTGCCATTCAAGTGAATCGCCGTCGGCGCCCACACCGCGTACGCCGCCCATCCCACATTGCGCACGTCCAGCACATCCCGGTGCTTGGTCCAGTGAACCAGGTCCGGCGACGAAAACGCATCGAGCGAGGTGTGCAGCAGATACACCGGATGCACCACCGGCCCGCTCCGCAGCTTCGTCTGCAACGCGTTAAACGTCCGCCCGTCGTTGCTCCCCGGCTTCGGATCCGACGTCGTCGGGTAGATCCAGTACTGCCCCGCAAACACCCGGATCTCCGGGTCCGCATACCACCCCTCGCTCGCCAGGTTCGTCGTCGCCTGCCCCCATCCAGTCACACCCGCCTGCACCACCCCAGCCGCCATCACCGCCAGACCAAGCACCCGATGCATCAATCCCCTCCAAACCGAGCGGGCCGCGCAACTCCCCGCCGGCTCCCCCCGCCCACCATCCCACGCGACCACAGCCCCGCGCAACCTCAAACGCAACAGAGGGAGCCCGCAGGCCCCCTTCATCGCCCAAACCGCACTTCAGCCTAGCAGCGCACCACCTTCTCCGACCGAATCCCCTTCGTCGCATTCCGCGTATCCACCACCAGCTTCGCCTGCTCCACAATCGCCGGATAGTCATAATCCGTGTGGTCCGTCACAATCAAAACGCAATCATACTGCCCCAGATCCTCCAGCGGCGTCGACTCCATATTCAAGTTATAGTGCCGCCCACGACCTACCTTCGGATGGTACGGATCGTTATAGAGAACCTCCGCCCCCTCCGCCCGCAATAACTCAAGAATCGTCAGCGAAGGGCTCTCCCGCAGATCGTCAATGTCCTTCTTGTAACTCATCCCCAGCATCAGGATCTTCGACCCATTCACCGCCTTCTTGTGCTGGTTCAGCGCCTTTGCAACCTGCGCGGTCACAAACTCCGGCATCGCCTCGTTCACCTCGCCCGCCAGCTCAATAAACCGCGTGTTGAAGTCGTACTCCTTCGCCTTCCAACTCAGATAAAACGGATCGATCGGTATGCAGTGGCCGCCCAACCCCGGCCCCGGATAAAACGGATGAAACCCAAACGGCTTCGTCGACGCCGCGTCGATCACCTCCCAAATATCCACGCCCATCCGCAGCGACAACACCTTCAGCTCATTCACCAGCGCAATATTCACGCACCGGTAGATATTCTCCAGCAGCTTCGTCATCTCCGCCACGCGCGTCGTCGAAACCCGCACCGCCCGCGTAAAGATCGCCTCGTACAGCGTCGCCGCCAACTCCGTCGCAATCTCCTCGTGCCCACCCACCACCTTTGGAATATTGTGCCGCGCAACCGTCGTATTCCCCGGGTCCTCGCGCTCCGGCGAAAACGCCACATAAAACACACCACCCTCCGCCGCCTCGCCCTTACCCTGCACCTTCAACCCCTGCCGATTCTCCGCCTCCAAAATCGGAATCAGCACATCCTCCGTCGTCCCCGGGTACGTCGTGCTCTCCAGCACCACCAACTGCCCCGCCTCAATCCACGGCGCAATCGCATGCGCCGTGTTCTCGATATAGCTCATGTCCGGCTCGCGATGCCCCGTCAGCGGCGTCGGCACGCACAGAATCACCGCGTCCATCTCACTCAGCTTCGCAAACTCCGTCGTCGCCTGAAATCCCTGCCCCCGCGCCGTCTGAATCTCCGTCTCCGGAATCCGAAAGATATACGATCGCCCCGCCGTCAGCTCCGCAACCTTGCGCTCGTCAATGTCGAACCCCGTCACCGGAAACCCCGCCTCCGACAGCAACAAACTCAGCGGCAGCCCCACATAGCCCAACCCAATCACGCCCACCTTCGCCGTGCGGCTCTTCAAACGGTCCATGCGGGCAGCAGCAAGCTGCGGAAGGGTCTCAGGGCTGGCAGTCAACATGCCGCTAGTATGCACCGCACCCCCTCCCCGCCCCTAACACATTCGTCGTAGAATCGCCTCACCTGTCACACCCTGCCGCTCTTCCCCGTGCCCCCTTTCGCACGCCCATGCACCCCGCCCCGCACACCCCCGGAAGTTGCATTGCCCTCCGGTTTCCACCCCCGCATAACAGATCCTGACGCCACACCACCTCGCTTCCGGCCCGCACTCCCAGGAGACCTCCCGCACCATGGCCCGCTATCTCATCACCGGCATCGCCGGCTTCATCGGCTCCTCCATCGCCCACGCCCTAGTCCAGCAAGGACACACCGTCGCCGGCATCGACAACCTCTCCACCGGCCGCCTCGAAAACCTCGCCTCCATCCGCCGCGACATCGACTTCCAGCTCGCCGACCTCCGCGACCTCCCCGCCATGCAACGCGCCTGCCAGGGCCAGGACTTCGTCATCCACCAGGCCGCCCTCGCCAGCGTCCCACGCTCCGTCAAAGACCCCCTCACCTCCCACGACTCCAACATCAACGGCACCCTCAACCTCCTCCTCGCCGCCCGCGACGCCAACGTCCAGCGCGTCGTCTACGCCGCCAGCTCCTCCGCCTACGGCGACCAGCCCACCCAGCCCAAGCACGAGGACATGATCCCCAACCCGCTCTCCCCCTACGCCGTCCAGAAACTCACCGGCGAGCTCTACCTCCAGGCCTTCTGCCGCGTCTATGGCATGCAAGGCGTCTGCCTCCGCTACTTCAACATCTTCGGCCCCCGCCAGGCCGCCGACTCGCCCTACTCCGGCGTCATCGCCCACTTCATCTACAAAATGATGGCCGGCGAAACCCCCACGATTAACGGCGACGGCTCCACCTCCCGCGACTTCACCTTCGTCGCCAACGCCGTCCAGGCCAACCTCCTCGCCTGCCAGGCACCCGGCTCCGTCGCCACCGGCCGCGTCCTCAACGTCGGCACCGGCCACTCCCACACCCTGCTCGACCTCTACTCGACCCTCGCCGAGATCCTCAACTTCCCCCACCCACCCAACTTCGGCCCACCCCGCGCCGGCGACATCGCCCACTCCCTAGCCCAAATCTCCCGCGCCCGCACCGAACTCAACTACACCCCCATGCAAGACTTCCGCCAAGGCCTCGAGCAAACCGTAGCCTGGTACCAAACCGAACACGAGAAACAAGCCTCCGCCACCACCGCCGTCTGAGACAGGCTTACTTAGGCGTGGCCTCGACACAAGTGACAGCCGGTTCACTTCCAGCAAGATCGTGGTAGCTGTAAATGCTCATCTCCGTCGAACCCGGCTTCGGCGGCGAACTCAGGCTGTGCGCTTGCATTACCCAAAATCCGTGCCCCTTCATCTTCACCACGGCATCGGCAATCTGAGGTGGAGTTACATTCCTTAGTTTGGGCAGGTGGAGGTGTTCATCGTCAAGGCTGCCCAGGTAACTTCCAAAATAGCCACCGGCGCCCTCAATTACAGCTTGGATCCAATCCGTAATCGTGGCCCCAATGCCGCCCATCGTATCCAGACTCGAAGCAAACCAGGGAAAAACATAAGCCAACGTCTTCCGCTCGCCTGGGCTCAGATCAGGTGCGGAAATCCGATACACCCCGTCCACGCTGGACAGCTCGTAACCCGTACCCTCGATGCTCGCCCGCAGAGCCTCCGGTACGCTCTTCCCTCGAACATCGTAGGTATGCTCTCGTCCACACAGCAAAGGTCGAACCCCTAAAACAACTCCTAGCGGAACCTTGTTCGCCATCGCGATTCGTACAAGTGCTTGTAAGGCATTCGACTGTCCGACGGCATACTTGCTGAGTTCAAGCGGGGTAACCTGCGGACGACTCTCCCTGCCGCAAACTAAAGCGGAGAGAATGATCAGTACTTGGCAACCCTTGCGAAGCAACACACCCCATCTCCAATCACGCCGCGGCCATAGTACTCCCGAGTAAGGACGGGCGGCCCACAACTCCCACGGATGCCCCACATCTCGCACCTGAGATATGGGTTCGCAGCTCCCTCGCCACACACAGGCACTCTCCCTTGCCACACCTCCCGCATACACCCTACAATCCCGCCATCACCGCACCCCACCCATCACTCCAGGAGAGATTGCCGGTTTTATCGTGCAGCGACGGCGCTTTCGATGTCTTCGAGGCCCAGCCGCAAACCCAAGCCTGGACGGCATCGCGCACCCTCTGCTACTGGACCACGGTCGGCGACAACACCACCATGATCTCATCATGGAACTACAGTGCCGCCGCGCAGGATTTGCTGCTGAAATTCTTCTTCGAAGGTGGCAGCTATCGACTGCCTGTGCACCTCGAACCCGGCGCGGACCTTGAACTCGATTTGGCCACCCTCATCAGAACCCAGAAACCCAACGATCAGGGTGCGGTCATTCGCAGCAATCTAACTAAAGGCAGCGCCATCCTTTCGGCGGCAGAAAGCGAACGAACCCACATCGAGATCGCCTCCAGCACCGCCACTTTCAACGTTCGCAACGACACCTGCACGCCGCAGTGCGCGGTCTGCAACGGCGTGGCATCCACGGCGTTATTGCCAGCACCGATCAACCTACCGGTAAGTGGCTCTATTCAGGGCACAGCCAAGTTCACGTACAACACTGGTTACTCATATCAGCTAACTACGGGAGCGCACTGGAGTGGAACGTCAACCGCTTCGGCCGCATTGTCCGGACTGATCACAGGCCTGCAGCCTGAGCAAACGAGCATCGGTTTCTACAATGACGATGTATTTTACGAAAGCAACTACTGCACTACCGGTACGTTCAATTGCCCTAGCGGGTTCGTCCAAGGAGGAGGACCTGTGACTGTAAGCAATTGTCCTGTACCAAGTGGCGAGACGACTGTTTACGTGCGGCAGACTCTGGTTGACGACTCCGCCCCGACAGCTAGCGACTTTCTGCAGACCCTTGATCTACCAACAACTAACTTCAATGGTGGATGGGTCGTTGAAGCAGAGGGTACGACCGGTTCTGATAGCTGCTGTAGTGCCGCTATTCCGAATAATCCTTACGGCGCATTTACCAACTTAGCTCCTCCGGGTTCGCCGTCGGCGAAGCATACGTGGTATGTCGGAAGTGTCACACCAGGAAATCCTGAGTCACAAGTGGTCAATCCCAAGAGTGATCAGTGGGGAGCCGATGAGATCGGATACGTTCCAGGCGCCGTGAGCTTTTATCAGCAGAACAGGCCCAAGCTTAAGTTGTCACTACCTTATGGCTTCCGCGTTTACCAAAACCTTACCTTTTCATGCGCTGCCGCTGCGCCGACACTAGGGGTTGCATATCAACTCAATGTGCTAACTTCTACTATCGACTCAACAGGAATCACGAATTGTAGGGGCGTTAACGCAAGTGTTTGCTCGCCACACTACTCCTTTCAGCATTGAGGTGGACCCGACATGAAGGGCGCTCTGTTCGCAACTAGCATTGCTTGTCTGGCGTTGTCTTGTTCAGGCAACGCTTGTTCCCTGGCGGCGGTCGTCAGGGGTGGGGAAGTGGTGCTTACCGTTTATGACTATTCTCCGCTGCGCGAGGCTTTGGAATGGGTCAGAGCCAAATATGGATGGCCGGTCAACTACGAAGATCCTATTTACCGGGAACAGGATCTCCTTGACGTCGCGGCAAAGGAGTGGCGGCGAGACCATCCGGGAGAGCGGGGGTACTATGTGCCACGGCCGACCTCTTTTACAGTGCGATTTCCCGAGCCAGGCAAGGGCAGACAGGACGAGGCGAAGACACTGCTGTCTCTGGTGGAGCAGTACAACTCTTCGCAAACTGTGGTTCGGGCGGTGTTGGTTCAGGAATCAGGTAAGCGGTACACGGTGTTCGCGGAAGATGCATACCGGGGTGCCGGAGGCGCTGCCGGATCGTTAATTCACATCACTGACGTACCAGGGGCGGGGCCGACGACGGAGTCTGCAAAAATTCTCCAAGCGTGTTCTCAGCAAAGCCCGATGCCCTTTGTCTTCGGCACATTAAACCCCAATTTGCTTACCCAGGCTGTCCAGCCGAGGCACGAACGAGAGACGTGCCGGCACACTCTGGAACGACTGGTCGACGGGGTAGGACCTACCGCGATATATGAACTTCGTGCGGACCCGACGGATCGCGAGATGGTGTTGAACATCATGGGGGAGAGCGAGCGCGATGCCAGTGGGGATTGTCCGGTTGGGATGGTGCCACAGAGTCCGCTGAAGCCGTGAGTTGTGCCTAGCCGATCGCATGATCCGCGTGGGAATCCACGACTCGCCTCTGAGATGTGGGTCCGCAAGCCGTCCCCACCCAGACCCGTGGCGCATCCACCCTCCCCGACGTCCTATCCTGAACCCAGCCACCGCAACGCCTGGACACCACCCTCCACTCAAGCGCGGTGGTACCCCCGACCTAAGTCCCGTCTTTCGAAAACTTTGACAAAAAAGTACGGGGGGAATACCCCGCACCAGATCGCCATCCGCAGCCATCGACCGCTCTCCCACCGCCACCTCCAACCGTCCCCCTCTTGACACCGCCGGAGGGCTCCGCTACCGTTCTCCCCTCACCCAAAACACTCCCCGGAGTCCCCCATGCCCCGCAGCGCCCGACACCTCTTCGTCCTCGGCCTCACCCTCCTCCTCGCCCTCCCCGCCGCCCTCGCCCAGGCCGCCCAGTACACCTCGGTCGTCGTCTTCGGCGACTCCCTCTCCGACACCGGCAACGACGCCACCCTCACCACCCTCAAGTACGGCGTCCCCGTCCCCGGTCCCATCGCCGACTACACCCTCGGCCGCTTCACCGACGGCCCCGACACTCTACCCCCCGCTCGCAACTACATCGGCGTCTGGGTCGAGCAGCTCGCCGCCCTCCTCCCCGCCCACCCCGCCATCCGAAACTCCCTCGCCGGCGGCTCCAACTACGCCTTCGGCTTCGCCCTCACCGGCCCCGGCACCTCCACCCTCCCCCTTGGCTCCACCGGCCTCTCCATCTCCGTCCAAAACATCGGCTTGCAAATCTCCACCTACCTCGCCACCCGCCCCCACATCGACAGCCACACACTCTTCATCGTCTGGGGCGGTGCCAACGATGTCCTCACCGCCACCTCCTTCGGCACCGTCGGCACCGCCGCCGTTCAGGAGCTCGCCGGCATCCAGCGCCTCATCGCCGCCGGCGCGACCCAGTTCCTCATCCCCAATCTCCCCCCGCTCGGCGCCATCCCACGCCTCAACGCCTCCTACGCCATCTCGGTCCCGGCCACCGAAGCCTCCGCCTTCTTCAACGCGAACCTCGCCATCGGCCTCTCCGTCCTCCATGCCATCGCACCGCGCACCGTCATCCGCCAGCTCGACATCTTCTCCCTCTTTAAATCCGTCATCGCCTCCCCCTCCACCTACGCCCTTCTCAACGTCACCACCTCGTCCCAGGGCAAACCCGTGGACCCCGACTACTTCCTCTTCTGGGACGACCTCCACCCCACCACCCGCGGCCACAACCTCATCGCGCTCAACGCCCTCAAGGTCCTCGACACTCCCGTCACGCCCCCGGCCAAAGCGCTCCTCACCCACACCGCGCGCTGATCCAGGCGCTATGTCCGAGCCCGGTACACCCGCACCCAATCCACCAGCACCCGCTGCGGATAGGTCGTCGTAGCATCCACATTGCCCGGAAACGGCCCACCCATGTTCAGGTCCAGAATGATGTAGAACGGTTGATCAAACGGCCACTTCGGCACCCCCGTCCCCTCCTGCGGCTTACTCGCCAACACCTCAGCCTTCGTCACCGTCCCGTAAACCTTACCCGGGTCGTCCACATAGAACTTCACCTCGTCCGGCGACCAGAGGACCCCATACGTGTGCCACCCACCCCATCCCGCCGCGCGCGTCGCTCGCACGCCGATCCCCATACCCTTGTAGCCCGGCCCGTGCAGCGTCCCATAGATCTGCGTCAGGTTCTTCGCCCCGATGTACTCCATGACGTCGATCTCGCCACTGGCCGGCCAGCCCACCTCGCCAATGTTCGTCCCCAGCATCCAAAAAGCCGGCCAAACCCCCTGCTGCCCTCCACCCTTCGGCAGCCACATCCGCGCCTCCACCCGGCCATACTTCGTGCTGTACAGAACCCTGCTCGTCTCCGTCCCGGCCGTCGTCCGTATCCGTCCGGTCGTCACACCATTCGGTGCCCCAGCCGCCCGCCTCGCCTCCAACACCAGGTGCCCCGCCCCATCCAGAGACACATTCGGCTCCTTCGGATCGCATCCATCTGTCGCCTGCCCTAGCCCGCAGTCGTACGCCTGCCCCTTGTCCGGCGGCAATCCATAGTCAAACCCCCACCACCGTGCATCGGGCGCCGCTCCTGCAACCCCATCAAACTCGTCACTCCATGCCAAAGACCACCCGTCCGCCTGGCCGAATGAGTGTCCCCCACCCCAAAGCGCCAGAAGCACTCCTAAACCCAACATCTTTGACGCGAAAGAGTGCATGTCCCCTCTGCTAACTCGCACAAATCCCCACGGCTTTGCAGGTCATTGCGCGCCGCGCCGCCGCAGAATCGTCTTCACGGTCTCGAACATAATCAGCAAATCCAGCCCCAGTGACATGTGCTTGATGTAGTACAAGTCATACTCCAGCTTCTCTTTAGCCTCCGCCAGCGTCGCCCCATACCCGTACCGCACCTGGGCCCACCCCGTCAGGCCCGGCCGGATCATGTGCCGCAGTTCGAAGAAAGGTATCTGCTCCGTCAACCAAGGCACAAACTCCGGACGCTCCGGACGCGGGCCCACAAAGCCCATATCGCCCTTTAATACGTTCCACAACTGGGGCACTTCATCGATGCGTGTCTTGCGCATAAACCGGCCCACGGGAGTCACACGAGGATCATCCTTGCTTGCCCATTTCGCACCTGCTGCCTCGGCATCCGTACGCATGGTACGAAACTTAACAACCTGAAACTGCTTGCCTCCCATCCCCACTCTGGTCTGCCGGAAGAAGATGGGCCCCCTCGAGGACAGACGCACCGTTACCATCACAAAGGGCAGAAATGGCGCAAACAAGAGCAGACCCACAGCCGCTGCCAAGGTTGACACCAACCGTCGCATAATCTGTTGCGACGGCTTAACTCGAAAACCTTGACTATAGATGAAGTTCGAAGGACGCAAGCCATCAAGAAGCATCTTCCCCGATAACCGCTCCAGCAGGTCTGTCGCGTCCTCGATCAGAACTCCGTCGAATCGCAGCTGCAACAACTCGCGGACCGGCAACGCTCCGCGCCGGTCCTGCAACGCGATCACGACATGACCAAAGGTCAACTTACCCTTGCTGTCTCGAAAACGTCCCAGCGCACTCGCAAAGTCATCACGAGATCGCGCGTTCTCTTCGGTCTCTCGTCCTTCCCACCCTACAACCTCCATGCCGATGTCTTTACGGGAGGAGATGAGTGTCACAATATTCTCCGCCCTCTCTCCCGAGCCAAGCACGTACACCCTCTCCCGAAACACCGGGCGAGCAATCACCCACTCGTAGATCATGCGCCAGATCACCAGAGCGCAGGTCAGGAATGCCAAGCCCAACAGAATAACGGAGTGCGCAATGTCCACCGCGGGAAAGATCCAGGTCACCGCCGATAACAAAAAGGAAAGAAAGCCTAATACAAGCAGCAGGCGGAAATAAATCTCCCACCTCTCAGAAATGCGAGATGGTTCATATAGATCGAAGTAGTAGGAAAATAGAAGTGTGAGAACCGTCAAGGTAAGGATCTTGAGCGCACCATACTCGTAGTTCAAGGCAATGTACGTATCCGGTCCGAGAACAAAGGTGGTCGCAAGCAAGAAGCTTCCACTAACAATCAAACCCTCTGTCAAGAGGAGAATGATGGTTCGGGTCGGGTAGTAGACATTGAACAGGCGAATCATTGGCCCTACTTGTCCTCGAAGACTGCCGATTCGTCAGGCACGGCTGCAGCATAGCTGTTGTAGCCATAGTAATCATCACTTCCTTTCAATGCCGCGGCGCCGTTGAGAACGACGCCAAGCAGGTGAGCACTCTTCAACTCAGCCTGCGTCCGCTGGAGATTCCCGTACTCTGTTACACCGCTGCGGGCTACGAGTAGAACTCCATCACAGCTCCGCGAAAGGTTCACGGCATCCGAAACAGGTAGAACCGGTGACGTGTCAATTACGATCCAATCGAAAATTGGTGCAACCGCTTGCAGTAGTTGGCTCCAACGGTGATTATTGGAAAGATCCGCAGCGTTGTCCCCACCATTTCCGCCCGAAATAACCGTAAGTGCAGGAAGGCGCGCCGTCACTCCCTGCACCATCCCGGTCGACCGTGCAGTGTCGGGTCGTTGCAGAACATCAGCTATGCGCGCTCGCCCAGCGAGAAAATCCGCCAAGCCTGGCTCGGCCTTGCAGCCCAGCATTTTGTGCACCGTGTACCGGCGCATGTCTCCATCGATGAGCAGAACTCTTGCATGTCGGTTGCGGGCCAGCGAAATCGCGAGGTTACTCGAGATAAAGCTCTTTCCCTCCTGCGGCAGGCCGCTCGTCACCAGGATCGTCTTGAGTGGACGTTTATCTCGTAGTTCATGGAGGCGGGACCTAAGACTCCGAAACTGCTCAACGCTGGGCCCCCGATCGAGCAGTGATGGCAAGCGGTCAAATGCAGGCGTCCACACCATCTCCGGGACACCCTCGAGATCAATGTCGCTTTCCACACGCGCCCTCTCGGACTCGCTATAACGCGACAAGGGTGGATCAACTGCAGCCGCCCGCTCTTCGGCGCGCGTGAATCGTCCTCCGGCCGACCGGTCCTTCGCCCTCTGGAGGTCTAACGAGATATCGCGCGTTCGAAGCGTACCGTTCTCGTCTGTTTTGGCAGCGGAGCCCGGTGCACGCTCCGTTTCGGCCTTCTGCAACGCTTCATAGATTCGACTCATCGATCGTGCCTTCCCGCACCCGCACTGTCGCCTAGGGTGCCGAACCCTGCATTTGCTCCGGTTACAACACTTCCAAACGGGGCCAGTTCACCAGCCATTCCGGAGGTCGCGACGACAAATGGCTGGCCCTCTAGCTCCAGGTCTAAGGCAACTGCCTCCACGATCTCCGGTCCTATCTGTTGTGTCTGCTCCACATAGGCCGAGATCAATGCATGCTCACACAGCAAGTTGATGACCCGCGGAATCCCCCGGCTATACCGATAGACTCGCTCCACGGCGTCCTCCAGGAAGATCGGACGCGTCGCTCCTGCAATGCGCAGCCGTTCGGTGACATATGCCTGTGTCTGAATCATTGTCAATGCCTGCGTTCGGCACCATAATGCAACCCTTTGCCTAAGTTGGCGCACACTCGGATGCCGAAGTTTCTCCTCCAGCTCGGGCTGGCCTGAGAGAACAATCTGCAGCAGCTTTTCCGACGAAGTCTCAAGATTGGTTAATAGCCGGATCTCTTCCAGCAGATCCCACGAAAGGTTCTGCGCCTCGTCCACGACGACAACGCAGGTCTCCTCTGCTCGGTAGCGCTCGATCAACCAGCGGTTCAACTGTAGCAGCATCCCGGACTTCGTACGCGTCGCCGGAATGATGCCAAAGTCCGTCAGCACGAACTCCAGAAAATCCAGCACCTCCAAGCGTGGGTTGAAGACGAAGGCCGTAGAGATTCGGCGGTTCTGAAAGGAGGCCAGCGCCCGTCGAAGCAGCGTTGTCTTCCCTGTCCCCACCTCTCCCGTCAACACCGTGAAGCCCTTACGCGCCGATATTCCATACTCCAGGCAGGCAAGCGCCTCCCGCGTGTGCGGCATCATGTAAAGAAAACGCGGATCCGGGCTTGTTCCAAAGGGACTAAGCCGAAGTTCGAAGAAGTTGTTATACATCCGCTATCTCCCCGGCGCCGCTAAAGGTGCCTTAAGCCCATCTTGTACCGGCTTGCTTTTTCCCTTGCGCCAGCGCTTCTGCGGTTTGGGCGCCCGCGCAGTCTCCAGCAGGGGGATCATGACAAGCGTCGGCAGCTTCGTGAAGGCCCAGACATCGCGGTCCGAACGGATTGAGGTGTCTCGGAACTCTAGATAGCCCGCGATGCCCGCCCCCAGCAACAGACCCAGAAGAAGCCCGCCTGCTGCAAAGACCGGTCGCTTGGGCGAGGTCGGCGCGTCCGGAAGGTTCGCCGCATCCATCACTTGGAACTGCTCACCTTGTTGCCGGCTCTCCAGATCCCGCGCCATCTTGGATTCGTTCATCTTCTTGAGCAAATCGTCATAGAACTGCTGTGCCGTCTGGTAGTCCCGCGTCAGATTTTTATACTGCTCCTGAACCATTGGGCTCGCCGCGATCCGCCCCTGATAAAGTCCAATCTGGCCCTGCACCGCGGATTGATCTCTTTTACGCTGAGCGATCGACATGTCCATGGCGCGCAGCTGCAGTCTCAGCTTCTGCATCTCGGGCGAGTCGGTATGTGCAACCGACGTTCCCGAAGAGCTTGTTGTCGCCGGAGATTGCGCCATCTGGTGCCGCAAGTCCCGGATTTTCCTGCGGACCGCAATCACATCGGGATAGCTGTCCGTGTACCGGGCCGTCAGGTCGGCTTCTTGCGCTAGTAGTTGCTGCAACTCCGACTGCTGCGCCTCCGGAGCCGCCCGTTGTACCTCGGGTGTTACGTTTTCGTGGCCAGCTTGCGCCAGCATCGCCTCCACGAGCGAACGATCCTGCTGCGTACGTTCGATTGCCTGCGTTGATGCCGTCAGCTGCGCGTTCAAGCTGTTCAGCATATTAATATTCCCATCTTCCTGCCCCGGAAGCTTGCCTACGTACTCCTGCTGAAACTTCGCCAGCTTAGCATCCTGCTCATCCAAACTCCGTTTCGCGTCGCTCAACTGGCTCTGCAGGAACTGTGTTGTTCCTTCCGTCTGCGCGGCGCGGTCACGCAGGTTCTCATTCACAAACATCGAGGTAATCTCTTCACACACCGCTTGCGCCGTCCGAGCGTCATTGGCCTTGAAGGAGATGAAAAAGCCGGGTACGCCGTGCGCCATCTCCGACTGAATTGGCTTGATGTCGATGTTCCGCCGCATCATTTCAATGCGATCGTCCATGTTGGCGTGGTCGCCCGCGAACAGATTGAAACGCTCCAAGATCGGCTGCAGTCTGGAGCGGCTCAGAATCTGCTCCTTCATACTGGATAGCCGGCCGCTGATGTCTTCGGCGATTACAGGCTTCACATAGGTATCCGGCACCTTCTGCTGCTCTACCAGCACCAGAGTCTGCGAGACATACTGCGGTTGAACAAGATAGCTCGCAGCATAGGCGATCATGGGTAAAACGATGGCGGGAATCGCGAGAATCCACCAACGCTTCTTCAGAATCGTGAGATAGTCTTCCGGGGCTAGAGAGCGATGACCGAGCATGGAAAAACCTCTAAAACTGACCTGGGATCAGGGATCTTGGGTAAAACGAAACACCAATAGCAAAACTCTGTAGTATGCCGTTCAGCGCGCCGGGAACCGTCGAACTAATCGCACCGAAGTCTGACTGATCCTGCGCGATCGCGGTGTAGGTCGCAAACGCCGAAAGCGAGCGTGTCAGACGTCGGTTCGCCTGTGCGCCTCCATACACACTGCTGAAGTTACCGTAATTCGCAAGCCCGAGAAACGAGAGATTTGGCGTCGACCCGTTCCCCAGTCCCTTGGTTCGGCTGTAACCCGCGTTGACCGCCGCCGACCAGTCTAGGCCGAAGCTGCGCGAGAACGCCCCAGACACACTGTCCGAGATGGCTCCGGGCAATACTCCCGAGCCGCCATTCGTCCCTCGACCATAGGAGACGGCGGCCGTCCCAAACCGTTTCGCGTAAGTCAGGCTAGCTCTCGCCGACGTGGTAAGACGCGATGGAATCCCGAGGTTTGCGGAACTGTTGATCCACTGTGGACCGACACTTCCGGCAATGCTCAATGAGGCCGACAGCTGCCGATGCCCCTGCACCGACAGTGAACGCGTTTCGAATGTTGCATGGTCCCCGGCGTCATAGTTGAAGATGGAGTAATTAGCCCCGGCGCCGATCGATGTGCGCGCGTCCAGTTGATGGCTCACCGTCAGGTCAGCCGCAATCTGCCGCGTGTCCAGCGACGCATCATTAAAGAAGTGCAGCAGCGTATAGATAGCATCGCCACTCACCGACGTACGTCCCGTGAGCCGGCGCGTAGCCAATCCAGTCACCGTGTCGCTTACGCGAGTCGAGTTGTACGTCAGTACGTTCTGCGCGGGTCCGGTCGCAGTGGAAACTGGATTTAGTCCAAGATCGCCCGTACCAGGTATGCCCGAGAGCCCAACCGTCGGTGACTGCGGAAGGTAATTTACCGAGTTCGATACGAGAAATGTCCAGTCCCGCGTCAGGTAGCTCTGTGTGAGGGATAGACCCTGAAAAAACGTCGTTCCATACTCTGCCTGGTTCGAAAGCTCCACGCCTCCGCTGTACACCGCAGAGAAGGGATGAATCACGCTCTTGGTCGAATACGCCACATTGCCAGACAAATTCGTATTGTAGATCGTCCCGTTCGCGTACCCCCACTGCAAGACCTCCGAACCTGTGAGCCCATACCGGAACGTTCCCTCTGGCAACTCGTAGTTCAGCCCACCTGCCGTTGTCACTGGTGTTAGGATTTCGGGTGAAACGGCAGCGGGGTCCGCTTGCGCAAGAGCAATAGCCGAGCTGCCCAGCCATAAAGCGAGGGCGACATGCAGTGAGCGGGGATGTGTCGTTTGCTTCATGGAACAACAATCGTGTCGCCAGGCTGCAAGATCGGGCTCTGTCGAGCATCGCCTTTCAGCGCCTGCTTGTAGTTAAACGGAATCTTCTGCTGCTTAGCCCCTGTCCCGCGAAGAATATAGATGTGCTTCACATTTGCGTACTGGCTGGGTCCACCAGCCGCGCTGATTGCCTGAAGCGGCGTCATCCCTGGCGTCATGCTGATCGGTCCTACCCGACCTACCTGTCCCACCATGAAGATACGTTGGCTTGTGTCCGCTGTCACCGCCACACTCACCACCGGGTCTTGAATAAACTTCTTCAGGCCGTCAGTAATGTCCCGGCTGAGCTGCGACGGTGTCTTTCCGGCCGCCTTGAGATCGCCGAGCAGAACCAGCGTGATCATCCCGTCCGGCCGGACGGGCAGCGGCCCCGACAGGGACGGTTCCCGCCAAACAGTTATCTGTAGCGTGTCGTCAGGACCGATCACATACTGTGCGTTGTCCACTACATTGCCCGCCGCGCCCACGTTCATATCTGCGGGCTTGACCGGCAAAGAGGTCTGCGTTGTCCCAGGCTTCGCTGCCGTCACCACCACCTGTCCTTGTAGGTGCCCACAGCTCACCAGCACCAGACTCAGTGCTACCCGAGTCGTTCCGTGTAACCGTCCCGCTCTCCCAATACCACACCTCAAAGCCATTCCGCCCTCGCAGCCACATCGCATCGTCGTCAGACTGCAAATAACACTGCAACTGCTTGCAACTTATAAGCCGATCCATCACACAACCGACCGTGGCGCGCCAGTGGTGTATGAGCCCCGATCCCGAGTCAGTATAAGGCCCTCAAGGCATTGGCATACCGACGCGGCGCTACAACTTCCGTTTCGAATCTACTCGCATCAGGGTAAAAACTTTCCCAGCATCCGGAGTATACTTCCCACGAAACGCACTTTGGCCATCATTCTTCCGTCAGTTCACAGACATTGCTATGGGCCATCGATTGCTCGAAGTATCATTTGTTCCCTTGAGGTCTTTCCATGTCGCAAGGCGCCCAGGTCGAGTCGCTTCCCCCCGTCTTCCCCGACCGCCAAAAGTCCGAGCCCCTGCAGGCATCCACGATCAACCAGGCTTACGGTTCAATCGCCGAGTCCCTGCCGTCATTGCAGTTGTTTTTTCGGCAGCGATCAACGCAGATCGGCGCTGCGATCCTCCTTGTCGTGCTCGGCCTTCTGTATTGGCGCATCCTCGGCAAACTCGTATATGACTGGGCCACGATCGGCGACGACTCCCACGGATTCCTCGTACCGTTCTTCTCCCTTTTTCTCCTTTGGGATAAACGCCGCAAGCTCGCTGCGCTTCCAATCCAGCAATCGTGGGCCGGTCTACCCTTTGTTGTTCTAGGCTGCGTCACGCTTCTTCTCGGCATCTACGGCGCCGAGCTTTTCCTCTCTCGGATCTCGCTGGTCTTCATTCTTGCCGGCATGGTTTGGACGCTCTGCGGTAGGGCAGTCTTCCGAGAAGTTCTCTTTCCTCTTGCCGTTCTCCTCCTTGCCATCCCGTTCCCCGCCATTGTCTTCAGCCAGATCACCTTTCCTCTCCAGCTCCTGGCCTCGCAACTCGCCAGCTCGCTTCTACCGCTGTTTGGCGTTCCCGTCCTCCGCGAAGGCAATGTCATCCAGCTTCCGGCCATGAAACTCGAAGTTGCCGAGGCCTGCAGCGGAATCCGCTCTCTCATGAGCCTCTTTACCCTATCTGTGTTCTACGGCTACTTTCTCGAGCGCACCACCGGTCGCCGTTGGCTTATGGCGCTGGCCAGCATCCCAATCGCCGTCGGCGCCAACGCCCTCCGCATCGTCGGTACCGGACTTTGTGTGCAGTACTGGGATCCCTCTAAGGGCGAAGGCTTCTTTCACGAGTTCTCAGGCTGGGTTATGTTCCTCATCTCCCTGTCCTTCCTGTATCTCCTCCATCGCGTGCTGCATCTCATCCGGCCCGCGGGAAAGCACGCATGAGCCATCTCCGCTTCTGGGCCGTTCTCGCCGTACTCGCCGGAACCACCGGCGTCCTTTATGGCCGTGGCGACGTCGACAAAGTTCCCGTCAGCGAGCCCGTCGGGAGCATGCCTCGCACCATCGGAACCTGGGTTGGACGCGATATTCCCATCGATCAATCCGTGCTCGACATCCTCGGCAAAGGCGACTTCGTCGAGCGCCTGTACAGCCAGAGGGACGCCTCCACTCCTCCGATCGACCTCTTCATCGGATACTTTCCTACCCAGCGAACCGGCCAGACGATACACTCCCCGCAACATTGCTTGCCCGGCGCTGGCTGGACCTTTGAGTCCTCCAGCTACACCGACATCCGGGCCGACAACGGAACCCCGTTTCACGTCGGGGAGTATGTCATCACCAACGGCGAAGCTCGCCAGTTTGTCCTGTACTGGTATCAGGCGCACGGACGCAGCATCGCCAACGAATACATATCCAAGTTCTACCTGATTGCGGATGCCATGCGGCTCAATCGTACCGACGGTGCCCTCGTTCGGGTCATCACCCCCATCGCCGCCGGCGAGTCGACCGACTCCGCCCGTCGGCGAGCCGTTCGCTTTACTCAGCAGATGGCGCCGGAACTCCACCGCTTTATCCCCGCCTGAGTCGTCCAGAACTCTCTTCCAGGAAGGATTTACTCGTGAGCAATACGCCTGTTACCGGGATCGGTCGCCAAACAGTCACCGGAACTTTGCTTCTCCTGCTCCTCGCGTCGGGGGGTTGCCACCGCGACCCCAACAAGCAGAAACAGAAGTACCTCGAAAGCGGAAAGCGTTACGCCGCGGAAGGCAGGAACAAGGAAGCCGCTATCCAGTTCTCAAACGCGCTTAAAGTCGATCGCAACTTCGCCGAAGCCCACTACCAGCTCGGCAACACGTACATCAAAATGGGCTCAATCCTACCCGGGTATTCCGAACTCTCCCGTGCCGTTGCTCTCCAGCCCGCTAACGCCCAGGCCCGCATCGACCTCGGTAATCTCCTTCTTGCCGGCCACCAGACAGACCGTGCCGAGCAGCAGGCCCAGGCTGTCCTCGCTGCGAACCCGAACAATGCCGGCGCCCATGCTCTTCTGTCGAGCGTGGCGGCATCCAAGGGCGATCGCTCCGAAGCCGTCGATCAGATCAAGCAGGCCCTCGCTCTCAACCCTCAAAACGCCCAGTTTCACACCGCACTTGGCCTGCTGGATGCCACCGACCCAGCCGCCGCCCAAAGCTCCGCCGATCAGCTGCGCCAGGCCGTCTCGCTCGATAATAAAAATGTTCTGGCCCACTTGGCTCTAGGCAGTCTCCTCGAGAGGCAGGGCGACAAATCCGGAGCCCTCACCCAATACAAAGCGGCGATCGCGGGCGATCCCAGCAGCCTGCTCGCGCGCAACTCCCTCGCCGCCTTCTACCAGCGGCAGGGCGATACCGCCGAGGTTGAAGCGACCCTTCGACAAGCGACTGAAGACCTCTCCGAAGCGCCCGGCGGAGCAGAACTACTGCAGAACTACTACCTCCACACTAACCAGATCGACAAGGGTCTGGACGTCTACAACCAGCTGGTCCATCAGCATCCGAAGAGCGTCGGCCTCCGCCTGGTCGACGCACGCTTTCTGCTCGCCACGCATCACCCCGACCAGGCGCGCGCCATCATCGCCGACCTTCTCAAATCCGACGGCTCAAACCCCGATGTAGCCGTCCTGAACGCGATTACGCAACTCGAGGACAACAAGGTCAACGATGCCGTCGACGGCCTGCAGAAGGCTGCCAAGAATAACCCGGATAACGCCACCCTCCGGCTATGGCTCGGTCGCGCAGCCATTCGCAAGGGCGACCTCTCGCTCGCCCAGCAGAGCTTCAGCGATGCGCAAAAACTTAGCCCGAACAGCACGGAGGCCCGGGACGGGCTTGCCCAGGTTGCCATCCAGCGCCGTGATCCTGGGCTCCTTCACCAGGTTGCTGATAACGCCATCAAGGCTGCGCCGCAAAATGCCGTCGGGTATCTCTGGCGCGGAATGGCCGAAGCCGGGACAAACCCGGATGACGCCGATACGGATCTCCGACAGGCTCTTAAGCTGGATCCAAAGAACTGGGCTGCGTCGCTCGAACTCGGCGGGCTCGACCTCAGCCGGCATAAGGAGGCGGACGCGCGAACCCTTTTGCAGCAGACCCTGAGCGAGAATCCCAACTCCGATCGCGCCCTCGCTCTGCTCGCCGGCATGGATCTGCAAGAGAAGCAACCACAGAAAGCGATCAGCCGCATCCAGGACCAAATCACGAAATCTCCTAACAACGCGAATATGTATGTGCAACTGTCAGAGATCCAGCTCAAGACGGGCGACAAAGACGCCGCGCTGGCAGCCGCGCAGAAGGCGCTTCAACTCAGCCCGTCGAACGCGTCTGCGGTAATGGCCTTCTCGCGCTCAGAACTGGCGCATGGTGATCCCCAATCCGCAATCACTGCCTGGCAGAACTACATCAAAGTCAGGCCTTCAGACGCTCAGGCCTACGCAGTCCTAGGCTCTCTTCAAGAGACACGCGGCGACAATCAGGCCGCGGCAGATTCGTATAAAAAAGCCCTGAGCATTCAGCCCGATCAGCCGGTAGCCAACAATAATCTGGCCTTTCTCATGATCCAAAGCGGACAGAACACCGACGTCGCCCTCTCCTACGCACAAGCTGCCCGCAGGGCTGCACCTAATGCCCCGACAACGGCAGACACCCTCGGCTGGGTCTACTACGCCAAAGGAACCTATAGCTCCGCTCGTGACCTTCTCGAGCAGGCCGCACAGGCTGCCCCGAATGACGCGACCATCCAGTATCACCTTGGCATGACGTACAAAAAGCTCTCGGACGACGCCAATGCAACTACGCATCTCAAAAAAGCCATCGACCTCGCCCCCAACTCCGACACAGCTCGGGACGCACAGAAGGCCTTATCCGGTCAGACGAGCTAGCACTCAAACTGGTACCGACCAGACAAAAGTCCCGGTGAGCTAATGCACCCTCACCGGGAACGCGCAAATGAAAGCTCTAGGCTCGCATGCGACGCAGCAGTGCGCCGGCAGACCCTACCAGGCCAGTGCCCAGGAGCAGCAGGCTGCTCGGCTCCGGTGTCGTGCTGACCGTGCCCGCGAAATCCAGTCCATTGTTGTAATCCGCCGTCTGATACAAGTCGAACTCGAGCACGTTAGTCCCATTCACAAAGTTGCTCGCCACCAGACCCGCCGTGGCTACCTGCAGGCAATTCGGAGTTGAATCATTGCAGGTGTGATTGAATGCTGGGTCGCTCGCCGTGAAGATGGTGTTCCCATTCAGCTTTACCGTCATCGTGTCATCAGCCAACACCGACAAATTGCCATAAGCTTGACTGGTGAAACCTGTCTGGGTGAAGTAAGAAAAATAGGTGTACTCGCCATTCGGCTCGTGATTCTGAGTTGCGCTGCCAGGACCGTCGTTCGCGTTCTGACCCACCCAGTACGACTGCGTTCCACCCGCGGCGACCGGCGCATGCCAGATAGTTCCCGGGTCCAGATCGTACGCAGCAGAAGTTCCATAGGTGGTCGCTGTGTTCGAGAAGCCAGGGTTGGTTCCATTCCCCGTCCCAAAGCTACCGATCGTAAAAGTTGACGCCGAAGCTACGCCGGCACTAGCCAGCACAGCCACAACCAAAGCAGAAACTTCCTTCAGAATTGCCATACGTCCTCCAGAATTCGCGGCGTACCGCGGCCATACGGCAAGTGACGAGCCCACCAGGGGTGGGTTTGGATTGCCGGTTGATGCGGTACTATGCAGTGCTTGGGCCAAATTGTTGATGTGTGGAATCAACAAGTTAGCTCTCACTAATGCGGCCTGACGTGCAGGAACTTGCGAGGGCAAGTAGGGATATTTTTCGCTTTGTGCGTACTTCTTGCCGTGTTTAGGGCAGAAATGTTGTGGTTTGTCGCTGTCGCGGTGGTCTGGGCGAGGCTGATCGAGACGTTCGACGCTGTGCGCAGACTTTCAGGTCGGTGCAGGATTCTGGGGAGGAGCTCTCCGCGAGCGAGCGGATGAGGCATTCAGCTTTGCGCCGGAGCACGTGCGGTGTCTGGCTGAAGCCGTTGCCATGCAGGCTGGGGCATCCCGACATCCGGTGTGCCTTACGGCCTGACTGGAGAGGGGTGCAGGGCTGGGCAGACGCATCGACGATCTGGGCAAACCCGGCGGATGCCGCAGCGGACGAGCCCGCATCACGGGGCTGGTGGCATTATCGCAACAGGAGCTGCCCGTGATTTCGGTCCTTATCCTCACCCGCAACGAAGAGCGCGACCTCCCTGCCTGCCTCGCGTCCGTCGCCTGGTCCGACGATATCCACGTGTTTGACTCGCACTCGACGGATCGGACGGTCGAGATTGCCTCTGGGGCCGGGGCCCGGGTTACCCAGCGCCCGTTCGACAACTACGCGGCGCATCGCAACGCAGCTCTTCGCGCGCTGCCTTTTCGTTATCCGTGGCTTCTTCTGCTCGATGCCGATGAGCGCATTCCCTCTGCGTTGGCAGAGGAGATGCAAGAGGTCGTGCGTGACCCTGCCAAGTCCTTGGTAGCGGGATTCTCACTTCGACGGCGCGATTTTCTCTTTGGCACCTGGCTTCGCCACGCCCAGATCTCGCCCTTCTATATTCGCCTGGTCCGCCCTGAGCGCGCCCGCTACACGCGCTCCATCAACGAGGTCCTTGAGCTCGAAGGCGCTGTGGGCACGCTTGCCCAGCCCATGGACCACTTTCCCTTCTCCAAAGGGGTTGGCCATTGGGTCCGCAAGCATGATCTTTACTCCACGATGGAAGCCGAACTGATTCACCGCCAGGAGGGGCTGCAAGACCCATCGCTTCGCCTGGCACTCCGGTCTCCTGACTTCCACCAACGTCGTCTGCACCAGAAGGCGCTGTTCTATCGCCTGCCGGGCCGCCCCCTGCTGAAGTGGATGTACATGGTTGTTGTGCGCCGCGCCATCCTGGACGGCTCGGCCGGCCTCGCCTACAGTACGCTGCAGGCCTTCTACGAGTACATGATCGTGCTCAAGACCAAGGAGCTTCGGCGCGGCGGTGCGTAGCCATGGTGGGTCAGGAAAGATTATTCGGAAAGGTGGTGCGCCCGAGACGATTCGAACGTCTGACCTACAGCTTCGGAGGCTGCCGCTCTATCCAGCTGAGCTACGGGCGCGCTGCTTAAGCCTAGCACGCATCCTCGGCTCGTCATCCCCTTCTCGCCAACCCCACTCTGTGCCAACTCGCAAGGATTCCATGACCACCCACTCGTTCGGACGCACCCTTCTCGCCTCCACGCTTCTGCTGCCGGCGCTCCTCGAGGCGCAGAACGTCTCCGGCGCGGCCAAAGCCCCGGCTCCCACGACGAGCCAGCAGCTCCCCAGCCCGCCCGCGACCGCCACGGTCAAGCTGCACGGGCAGACCATCACGATCCACTACAACAGCCCGTCGATACGGGGCCGCAAGATCTTTGGCGGACTTGTGCCGTACGACCACTGGTGGCGTACGGGGGCCAACCCTGCCACTACGTTGAACACGCCGATCGCCCTGAAGGTCGGCACCGTGAGCGTGCCGCCGGGCACCTACACCCTCTATACCCTGCCCAGCGAGCACAGCGCCTGGCTGCTGATCGTGAACAGACAGACGGGGCAGTGGGGCACGGTCTACAACCAGAACCAAGATCTTGGCCGAAGCTCGATGGAGAGCAATGCGCTGGCCACGCCGCAGGAGACGATGTCGATCGCGTTTCAAAACACGCACGCCGACACGACGCAACTGCACGTTAAATGGGAGAAGCTGGACGAGTTCGTCACCGTGACCGCGCACTAGAGGTGGTCTTCTACCGCAACCACGTTGTTCCAGCCGGCGTGGCTGCTCGCTTAAGTGCGCGCAGCCACGCCGCATCTGCGGCCGCCAGCTTAGCCGACGGGTAGATCGTCGCCATCAGCGGGCCATCCATTGACTCCTCTGTGGTCACCTGTGTCCCACCCTGCGCCGCAGGCTCGACGCGCCACATATGAATCGCCCGCGCTGTTGCCACGGTTCCCGTCCACCCGAAGCTCTGTCCAGGCACGAGAAACGCCACCTCGGAGTGGATTGTGCTTCCACCCGTCCGCCAGACGAACGAAGTGCCAACCCGAAGCGCTCCTGCCATCGACGTCTCTGAGACCTCGCGATTCCACCTGGGCCAGCTCGGCACGTCCGTCAATAAGGCCCAGACCACCGGTGGCGGGGCGCCAATCCACTCCGTTTGCCGCGTCTGCACGGGGGCTCGGTGATTGATTTCACCCCGAAGGGCAAGGTCCTTCAACCTGCTCGCGGGAAGACCACATCCCACCGCCAGTAGCAACAGAACCGATCCTCCGAGCTGAGCTCCTTTTACCACTCGCGCGCGGCTGAGTCGGCGACCAGCGGCGTGCTCGCGACCGGGGCCTTCCACCGCAGCACCGGCTTGCGGGCCGCCGCAGTTTCGTCCAGCCGCCGCAGCCGTGTGGTGTGGGGCGCGGTCTTGACCAGCTCGGGATTTTCCGCCGCTTCCCGCGCGATCTGCTGCAGCGCATTCACCAGCAGGTCCAGTTCTTCGCGCGACTCCGACTCCGTCGGCTCGATCATCATTGCGCCCGGCACGATGAGGGGGAAGCTGGTGGTGTAGGCGTGGAAGCCGTAGTCGATCATGCGCTTGCCCATGTCGCCGGTCTTCACGCCGTTGCGCGCCTGCAGCTTGTCCGAGAAGACGACCTCATGCAGCGAGGGTGTTGTGTACGGCAGATCGAAGGTCCCCTGCAGTTTGGCGCGCAAATAGTTGGCGTTGAGCACGGCGTCCTCGGTGGTCTGGCGCAGGCCGTCCGGGCCGTTGGCCAGGATGTAGGCGAGCGCCCTCACAAACATGCCAAAGTTGCCGTAGAACATGCGCACCCGCCCTACTGTCTGCGGGCGATGGAAGTTCAGCGTCAGGGTTCCATCGGACTTTGTGGCGAGGACGGGTGTGGGCAGAAACGGTTCGAGGAGCTTTTTGCACGCAACCGGCCCGGAGCCCGGCCCACCGCCACCATGCGGCGTGGAGAAGGTCTTATGGAGGTTGAGATGCATGACGTCGACGCCGAAGTCCCCCGGCCGCGTCTTGCCGACGAGCGCGTTCATGTTCGCGCCATCCATGTAGAGCAGCGCGCCTTTGGCGTGCAGGATGTCGGCGATCCTGTGGATCTCGCTCTCAAAGACGCCGATGGTCGAGGGATTGGTGAGCATGAGCGCCGCCGTGTCCTCGTCCACCATCTTTTCGAGTTCGGCGACGTCGACCATGCCGTGCGCGTTCGACTTCAGGTTAGCGACCTGGTAGCCGCAGACCGCTGCGGTGGCTGGATTTGTCCCGTGGGCGGAATCCGGGATGATGATCTTCTTGCGGGCATTGCCCTTGCTCTCGTGGTAGGCGCGCACCAGCAGAATGCCGGTGAACTCGCCGTGCGCGCCCGCCGCCGGCTGCAGCGTGATGGCATCCATCCCAGTGATTTCGAGCAGCGCGTCGCTTAGCGTCTTCATGATGCCGAGCACACCCTGCGAGAGCGACTCCGGCTGGTACGGATGCGCCTCCGCGATGCCTTCGAAGCGACTGACCAGCTCGTTGACGCGCCCGTTGTACTTCATGGTGCAGGAGCCCAGCGGATACATGCCGAGGTCGATGGCGTAGTTCCACGTCGACATGCGCGTGAAGTGCCGGACGATCTCGATCTCGCTTAGCTCCGGCATGACGCCGAGGTCCGCGCGGGCCGCCTCGCCCAAGAGGCTCTTCGCATCGACTGCGGGCACATCAAGCTCGGCCATGCGATAGGCCTTTTTGCCGGGCGACGATTTCTCAAACATCAACGCCTCGTTCTGGTTGACGTGGGTCGTCGCCTTCACGGGCGTGCCGACGAACTTTTCCTGCGTCCCGGGTGCCGCTGCTTCCGCTTCCATCACTGGCTGCGCCATTTTGCTCCTTGTCTGGTGACACATCTAAAACTCGACGGCGTCCTCGCCCGAGCCGTCTTCCGAGTACGAGCCCGCCTCTGGCCCGCTCATGTCTTCTTCGCGCAACGAGAGCGCCAGCACATTGCCGTTGGCGAGCTTGAGGGTCATGGCGCCGCCTTCTTCGAGTTCGGCAGTTTCCACCTCTTCGCCAATCTGTGCGCAAAGTTGATCGCGATAGCCGGGCTCGCCATAGGAGACGGAATACTCCGCGAGGACGACACTCGGCCACTCGAAGAGCGTGAGGGCCGGGCCGTCGGCGAAGCGCAGCTGGAGGTGATCCTCGACAAACGCGACCGTATGCAGCTCCTGGCCTTCCAGCGTAGAGAGGTCCATGGCTAGCGGTCTCTTGCCAGGGTGATCGGAGCCGAAGCGCGGTGCGTGACCGGCTCGCAGCGCACCGGGAAGTTGACGGAGTTGGCGATGAAGCATCGCCGATGCGCCTCGGCGTGCAGCGCCTGCGCGAGTGCGGGGTCGCTTTCGGCGGTCACGGTGACTTCGGGTCGCAGCGTGACGGATTCGAAGTGCCCTGTTGCGCCGGCAGGTGACGTTCGCATGACGCCCTCGGCGCGGTCGACGTACTCGGTGACGACCACGCCCGAGACGGCTGCGAGGTGCAGCAGCCATAGCTTATGACAGGCGGCGAGCGAGCCGACGAGCAGTTGCTCGGGGTTCCACCTGCCCGGATCTCCGCGAAAGACGACATCGGATGAACCTGCGATGCCGTGCGTGCCTTCGGCCTCGAGCTCAAAGGCGCGGCTGTAGTCGGCGTAGCCGGTTGTTCCCTTGCCGGTGTTGCCGGTCCACGTGACCGTCACTTCGTACCGATGCAAGTCGTTCATTGCACTCTCCCGTTTGACTCAATGCCCCGCACGGGGCGGAAATCCCTCATACGTGATGCGTGTTGGCCCGCTGTGATCGGTCTGCTTCCGGATGTCGGCAGCCTGGACTGCACAGCCGTCGCAGATGATCTTCAGGTCCTCGGCGGAGGTCCACTGCAGCCGCAGTCCGGGTGCACGCGCGGCCTGCAGCACCGCGCTGTTGGCCAGGTCGGCCCGCCCCAGCGGCAGCTGGTCGTTCGGCAGCACGACGACATAGCTTTCTCCGTCAGCGGGCCCTCCTGGTTCTGTTCGTTGGACGACATAGGCGGTGTTCTGTCCGTTGGGGTTGCGCGTCTCGGCCTCGACCACATCGGGGGCGGGCCCGCTTTTGCACCCCGCAAGCAGCGGGATGGCCAAGCAGACAGCGACACCCAGGCTGGCCGCGCGCAGGCCGACAGGCGAGCGGCCTAGGCCCGGCGCTGCCATCAGCGTGCCGCCCCCGCTGTCGCGGGTGCCATCGCCCCCACGGCCGCCGTTGCCAACTCGATCTGCGATCGCGATGTCATCTCCGTCGCGCACCACAGCGCCGCCCGGGGGCCGAGCTCCGGATACCACTGTGCCAGGGCCACGCCGCCGAGTACCTTGTGGTCCAGCAAGGTCTCGTTCACTGCTTCGACTGTCTCCGGAAGATCCACGGCCAACTCGTTAAAGACCGGCGCTCCCGCAAAGATCCGCTTCGCCCCGCTCTTGGCGAGCTCGCCCGAGAGAAAGGCTGCCTTTGCCAGGTTGTGCTCGCCCAGTTCGCGCAGCCCTTGCTTGCCGTAAACCGTGAGAAATACGGTCACCATCATGGCCACGAGCGCCTGGTTGGTGCAGATGTTCGAGGTCGCCTTCTCCCGCCGGATGTGCTGTTCACGTGTGGACAGCGTCAGCACAAAGCCGCGTTTGCCGTCCACGTCCTTGGTCTCGCCTACCAGGCGCCCCGGCATCTGCCGAAGAAACTTTTCCTTGCATGCCAGCACGCCGCAGTACGGTCCACCATAGCTGAGCGCCACTCCAAAGCTCTGCGCCTCCAGCGAGACGATATCCGCTTCCTTCGGCGGCCGCACCACTCCCAGCGAGACCGCTTCTGCGATGGAGACGATCAGTAGCGCGCCCTTCGTGTGCGCCAGCTCCGCCACTGCCGCCACATCCTCAATCGTCCCGAAGAAGTTCGGTGACTGAATCAGCACGCATGCCGTATCGGTTGTGATCGCCGTCTCCAGCGCTGCGAGATCCACACGCCCCGTCGCCCGGTCGTACTTCACCTCCGTCGCCGGAACCCCTTGATGCTGCGCATAGGTATGGATCACCTCGCGATACTCCGGATGCACCGTCCGCGCGATCACGGCACCGTTGCGCCCCGTCACGCGCACCGCCATCATGATCGCCTCGGCCGCGCCCGTTGAGCCGTCGTACATGCTCGCGTTCGCAATCTCCATGCCCGTCAGCTCGCAGATCATCGTCTGAAACTCAAACATCGCCTGCAGCGTGCCCTGTGCGATCTCCGGCTGATAGGGCGTATAGCTGGTCAAGAACTCGCCTCGCGAGATCACGGTGTCGATCAATACCGGCCGGTAGTGCCGATAACAGCCCGCACCGAGGAAGCTCGCATACCCCGCCGCATTGCGCTCCGCATACCCCCGAAACGCATCCACGATCTCCGACTCACCATGCTGCCGCGGCACGTCTAAATCCCGCCGCAGCTGGTACTCCGCGGGTATGGTCGCAAATAAAGCATCGATCGAGCCCACGCCGATTTCGTGGAGCATGCTTTCCCGGTCCGCGGGCGACTTCGGTAGGTAGCGCATCGTCTCTAGTGTCCTGTCTCTTCCTGGACGAACTGCTCATACTCCGCCGCGCTCAGCAGGCTGCCCGCCTCCATCGTGTCCACCAGATCCACCTTGATGATCCACGTGGTGTTCGCGTCTGTGTTGATCACCTCCGGCGTCGTCGTCAGCGCCTCGTTGACTGCCGACACATTGCCTGTGACCGGCGCGTACAGGTCGCTCACCGCCTTGACACTCTCCACCGAACCAAACGTCGACCCTGCCTCGATCCGCTCGCCGACTTTCGGCATCTCGACAAAGACAATGTCGCCCAGCGAGCTTTGCGCGTAATCGGTGATGCCGATCACGCCGATCTCTCCCTGAACCTCCAGCCACTCATGCTCTTTGGTGTACTTGTATTGCTCCGGATACGCCATGCTTTCGGTGTCCTCGTCTCCCGTATTGTAGAGTTACTGCGCGGCTGGCGCTGTCGCGACCGGCGTCGTCTTCCGCACACGTTTGTAGAACGGAATCGGCACGACCACCGCGTTGACCGGAGCACCCCGTACCTCCACCGCAAGCTCCGTTCCTGCCTCGCTCATGCCCACCGGCACATACGCGAGCGCGATGTTCTTTTTGAGATAGGGCGCGGGCGATCCGGACGTCACATACCCCACCTTCTCGCCATCCGTCCCAACTACCGCGTAGCCGTCGCGCGCGATTCCCCGTCCCGTCATCTCCAGACCCACCAGCTTCCGCTGTGGGCCACCCTCCACCTGCACGCGCTCGATCGCGTCTTTGCCCACGAAGTCCGGTTTATCCAGCTTCGCATACCGCCCAAGCCCCGCCTCGACCACATTGATTTCGTCCGAGATCTCATGCCCATAGAGCGCCATCGCCGCCTCCAGCCGCAGCGTATTCCGCGCTCCCAGACCACAGGGCAGAATGCCGAACTCCTGGCCTGCCGCCAGGACCTCGTCCCACACCCGCGAACTGGTCGGCTCGTCAGACGGGATGTAGATCTCGAAGCCATCCTCACCCGTGTACCCCGTCCTTGCGATCATCACGTTGTGCAGACCGGCGACCTGCCCCCACGTGAACCAGTAATTCTTGATCGCGCTCAGATCCACCGGGGTCAACTTCTGCAGCGTCTCCAGCGCCCGCGGCCCCTGGATGGCCAGCTGCGTGTAGAAGTCCGAAAAGTCATTGATGTGCACCGACGGCATCCCGCCGATCACGCGCCTCACCCACTGCACATCCTTGTCGCGCGTCCCGGCGTTGATCACAATCAGGTAGTCGTTTTCGCCCAGTTTGTGCACCACAATATCGTCAACAAAGGTCCCCTCCGGGGTGAGCATCGCCGAGTAGTGCGCCTGCCCTACCTGCAGCCTGCTCGCATCATTCATTGAAAGCCGCTGGATGGCGGCGAGCGAACCCGGCCCGCGCAGCTGAATATCACCCATGTGCGAGACGTCGAAGACACCCACCGCAGACCGCACAGCCATGTGCTCGGCTGTAATCCCCGAGTACTCCACCGGCATATCCCAGCCGCCGAAGTCCACCATCTTGGCCCGGGAGTCGCGATGTCGATTGTTCAGCGCCGTCCGGCGCAACACGGGTGCAAGCGTCTCAGCCATGGTTCGATCCTCAGCCCGGAAGCTCGGGCACACCTCCAGCGTAGCACCGCGACAGGCCCCCGCTGAGGTCTCCGCGGTCGCTACGGCAGGTGCCGGTAAAGCTCAGCGTAGCGCCGGCGTCCAGCCCAAAGCGCAGGTACTAAACTCGCCGCAACACGTTGCAGTCTTCCCTATCCCCGTCGACGGCCCCGCCGTTTGGCCGCCAGAAAGCTCGATGCGGTGAAGTAGCCGAAGACCGCGAGCATCCCCAGCGCCCAAAGAAGACGCTGATGGCCCGCAACGCCCGGATGCAGGGCACCCCGCAGCCGCCACGCCGCTCCGGCCGCCATCAGTGCAAAGATGCCAAAGAACATCCCGGTCACTTCCAGCCACAGCACGCCTGAAAGCCGCACCGTCGGCTCCCACACGGCGCGCCCAAACCGCCGCCCGCCCTCCGCCAGCCCTCGCCGCTGCCCGGCCGTCTCGCGCGTCTCTGCCCGGCCCGTCGCTGCCTTTCCCGCGCCTGCTCCGCTCGTCCCAGCCCGCCCGGACTCCGTGGGGATGCCTCGTGGCCGAGCCGTCTCCCGCGGGTTCGGCGACGTTGCCGCGTCCACCGCACCCACCACCGTCTTCGCCGCGTGCCGTGCACCCACACCCAACACCCGACCCAGCCGTCCGCTGTCCATGCCACAAAGTCTATCGCCCGCAGTGCCTCCACACGCTCGGCGCACTGCATCCAATCCGCAAACAGCGACCTTCCGAGGCGCCCGACCAGACCTCTCCTCCAAGGAGCTTCACCCCATGAAAAAGGCTTTCCTGCTTACCTGTGGCCTTTGCGCCGCTGCCGCCGGCTTTCTGATGTGGAACAAGAAACAGCGCGCCCCCGTCGACGAACTCGCGCGCCGGCTCCAGGATGCCTGGGCAGACCACCACACCACCGTCGCCTAGACGTCGTGTTCCACCTTTGCGGTACGTCGCAGCTCTTTTGCGGAAGCCCGTCTCGCGGAGTATCGTGAAACCATCACACCGCGCGGGAGGCGACCGACACCACGCGGTGCCCACCTGCATACCCAACCGCCATGATCAATCGAGCGGCCATGGGACCCGCAGCACATGCCGGAGGTGGCAGTGAACCAGCAGGTTAGGAAGTTGATCCAACAACTCGGTGAAGCCATCCATGAGTCCGTCTCCGAGTCTGAAGACATCGCAGGTGTAGTACGTAACATCCGCGAACAGGGCTTCGATGTCCTCCTCATGCTCGAGGCCACCATTGGCCTGAACGAGGTTGAGCCCGAAACCGACGACGATCAACAGGCCGACATCCCCACCGGCGAGTTCACTCCCAACGACCTTAACTTCCTGAAAAGCCTTCGCATCACGGTGGACGGCGATACCGAACCTGATACTGAGTAGCTCCGCCACCCCTGCGCCGACTCCCTGATCGGCTCGAGTAGCCATGCGCGTTCTCGTCCTATCCGACATTCACGCCAACCTCGAGGCACTCTGCGCTGTCCTCGACTTCACTGCCGTCCCCAGACTGCGCGTTGACACGGTCTGGAATCTCGGTGACATCGTCGGATACGGGGGCAGCCCTAACCAGGTGATTGATATTATTCGTCCCCTGGCGTCGTTGAACGTCCGCGGCAACCATGACCGCGTCTGCTCCGGCCTGTCTTCGGCCGTCAACTTCAATCCCATTGCCCGGGCCGCCGTCGAGTGGACCCGGGCCGAGCTCACCTCCGGCAGCCGGGAATGGCTCCGCTCCCTCGCGCAGGGCCCACTCCACCCGTCTCCCGCCACCTCCCCGGTTCAGCCCGCTGCGGTCGAGGTCCTCCTCCTGGCCGGCTCAAGTTCCGCCTCGACCCTCGCCGCGCCCTTCGCCTCGGACGCCGAACTCGACCCCCTCGCCGCCGCCCTCTCCCCGGACCGTTCGGACGCCGCCGTCACCTGCGCGCATGGCTCCCCACTGCACGAAGATCACTACGTCGTGACCCTGCGCGACGCCCTTGACCCGCTCCGGCAGTCAGCCTCCTCCGTCACCTTTATCGGCCATACCCACATTCAGGGAGGCTTCGCCCTTCGGGCCGACCCGGAGCTCGCCCCCTCGTGGCAGGAGCTTCGCCCACGCCTCCCCTCCCGCTCCCGCGCCGAAAGCTGGGCGGTCCCGCTCCAACCCGGCGTCCGCCACCTCATCAACCCGGGCTCCGTAGGCCAGCCACGTGATGGCGACTGGCGCGCCGCCTTCGCCATCTACGATGACGAAGCTGCCGAGATCACCTTTCACCGCATCCCCTACGACGTCACAGCCGCCCAGGGCCACATTCTTCTTGCCGGCCTGCCCGAGCGCCTCGCCGAACGCCTTCGCCACGGGAGATAGGTACCCAGGTCCCCCGCTAACCCCCGTCGCGCCTCTGCATCCAACTCCAACATGCGCTACATCGCCACCATCTTCATCGAACTCCGTGACCTGGATGTCACTCGCATCGCCGAAGCCGACCGCGAGGTCCAGGCGCTCATGCACCGCGAGGGCTTCGACAAGCACGGCTCCGACTTTGTCGGCCCGACCAACAAGGAAGCAGACGAACTCCGTGAGTACCTCAACGGGGAGGTCCTGCCCCAACTGCAATCCGTCGGCAAACCCTATGCCGAGATCACCCATCATCGCAGGGCTTAGACCATGCGTGCTCTTCTTCTCGCCCCCCTGGCTCTGGCCGCCAGCCTCGCCGCGCAGGTGTCAGCCCGCCCGGCCCCCGCGGTCGCGGCACAGACTCCGCCGGCCGTCGAAGCGCTCACACCCGTCGTTCAGCCCGCAACCACTCAGCTGGCCCAAATGCTTCCCCTGCTTCGGCCGGAGAAGTGGAAGCTCTCCGCCGACCTCCGGCGCCAGACGACCGACAATCTCTCCTCCATCTCCACCGATCTCAACTCCACCTTGCCGCCCCTGCTCTCCGCGGCAGACAGTACGCCGGCTGCGCTTCCCTCGCTGCTTGCCCTGTCCCGCAATCTCCGCGCTCTCTATGACGTAACGCTTCGTGTCTTAGCCACCTCTGAAGTCGCCGCGCCCGAACAGCAGGCCGAGGGCCTCGCCAACGCCCTAAGCGCGCTCAATACTGCCATTCATCACCTCGACGGCAGCATTGACACCGCAGCGCAACTCCAGATGGGCAGGATCGCCACCCTCCAAACCTCTCTCACCAAGGCCAACACGGACCTGGCCACGGCCAACTCCGCGCTTCAGGCCCAGACCAAACCCAAACCCACGGCTCACTCCAAATCCAAGGTCCACCACAGGTCTTCCTCCACTACTTCCACGGCGCCAACTCAGTAGCTCGCGCCGGACTCAGGAGAACCTATGGCCCGCATAACCTCTCTATCGCAGCGGGTAGAGCACCATCCCGCGAAAGAACACCTCGGCTCCCTCCGACTGGAATAGAACTCGTCCGTCTGTGGGGAAGGGATCCGTGCCGATGTTCGCCAGAACGCCGTTCACCCACTGCCGAATCTCTTTGTCGTCGACCACCACCTCGAGCACGTTCCACTGTCCGTGCGGTCGCTCCAGCTCGCCGGAGCTGTTGCGGAACCCGACCACATTCTGCTCCGGGCCTTTGCCGATGTGCCCAATGTTCTTCGCCCCTCCGGGCGGCCCCACCACCCGTACCCCGTCGGCCCCCGTCAGCGCTGCCCCGTCCGTCATCCAGAAGTCCCCCGTCTCACCCTCCTTGATCTGAAACTCAATCGACCGCGGCCACACCTTGTTCGGTCCCTGGATGTTGTAGAGGATACCGCTATCTCGCGCCTGCCCTGCCCGCTCGCCAAACGTTCCCTCGCCCCACTTGAACTCCGCCCGGAGATAGAAGCGATGAAAGCTCTGCTTGGTCACGATGTACCCCATCTCCTTGCCCGAGACGTGCACCACGCCATTCTCAACGGAGAACACGTGGATCGGGTCGGTATTCAGCCCGCGTCCGCGGATGAATGTGTCGAACCCCGCGAGATCCTTCCCGTCAAACAGAACCACAGCGGGCCCATGCGGCGGAATCACCACACCAGGACTTCCCTGCCCCAGACTGCTCCCCCCGCCACACGCGACCAACCCCGCCAGCAAACCGCCGATCCATCGCTTCATCAAAGCTCCTCTCCTCAACCAAATATCTGAAGACCTCTTTGCGCGGCACGCAGACTCACTTATGGAGTCAACGCACACTGTGAGCTACGCCGCAACTCATCTCCGTTTCGCTCAAGCAGCGCTCGGGGCCGCCGTAGATCGAGGAAGTGTGAATGTCGTTGACGCTCAGATCGAGCGCCCGATTAATGATCGGGACGGCAACCTCGAAGGTGTTCGGCTTCTCGATCGCCTGGCCACCGAGCGAGACGCCCACCTTGTACCTGATGCGGCAGAGATTGCGAGTCGGCATGTCGTAGGTCGCCTTTGGCTCATACGGGAGCGCGGGCAAGGTCGACGGCGCTGCGGCCACGGGGAGAGACGGGGCAAGCAGGCCGGCAGCAGCCGCGGTCGATGACTTCAGAAAGGTGCAACGAATCCGACAGTCGGTGTGCTTCATGGGGCTGGGGACCTCGCGCGCGTGGAGTGAAGAGGCAGCCAGTGTACCGCCGCGCTCCAAGAGATGGAAACTGTCACGTTGACCGGCGACGCACATCGTCCTGCCCTCGCAGGGAAAGTCCGGTTGTATGATCGCCGAAACAGACATCTCCAGGAGCAGCGCATGAGTGTAACTCGGCGGAGTTTTGTGATGCGGGCAGGAGCGGCCTCCTTGATCTCGGGTGACCTTCTGACACACGCCCTGGCAGAGAACGTCGGGAGCGCGGCGGACCACAAGCGGATGCGGTCCGTCGCTGCCTTTACGGCGGAGACCCTGAGCACCGACCATCCCATGCCGTTCGGCGCGGAGATCGTCGACACAGGAACGGGTGAACGGCTTATGCGCGCGGTGAACCGCGTAGGTCCCGACCACGACCCCAGCGCGCACGCCGAAACCCTGACCATTCGCCTGGCCTGCGCCAGGCTGGGCTCGGGCTCACTCAAGGGGTACACCCTTTACACCACCTGCGAACCGTGCGCGATGTGCATGGCGTGTGCTCTCTGGTCGGGCCTGGATCGCCTGGTCTTTGGCGCAACCATTGCCGATGCGGGCCGGTTCGTCTCCCAGATCTCAATACCCGCCAAGGAGGTGGCGCGCCGGACCGACCTGCATTGCGTGGTGGATGGGCCGGTCGAGCGCGAAGCCTGCGTGAAACTCTTCACTGACCCCCGCATGCAAGCCGTCTACGCCACCTGGAGGAAACGTTAAGCGTCTGCTCCGGCGGAGTGTGTGCTTCCGCGAGAAAGATCCCAACCGGAGCCCATCCGCCTAATCGTCGTCTTCCTTCGAGGCGGGAACGACCTCCGGCTTGGTGCGCGGTGCGGTGATGTCGTCGAGGTAGGCGGGGGTGTTCGAAATCCGCTCCAGGTGAGGATAGCGGGGTCCACCGTGGTAGTCGAGCGTGTGGCTCGTCACAAATGTATCGGCCTGCGTCAGCAGTGTGAGCGGTGCCGTGGAGGTCTTGGAGTCGCGCACCGCCTGCTTCACCGCATCGGGCGAGAAGGCGATGCCGTTGATGGCCAGAAGCTGGATGCCCGGAGCGATGCCGGCCTTGTCCGCGGGGCTGTTCCACTTCACATCCGCGATAGTGCCCGTGTTCGAGATGCGAAGGCCGAGGGAGTACCAGACATCGAGCTTCGCCGCGCGGCGGCCGCCATTGTCCCGAAGGATCTTCTCCCCTTCGCTTGGGTGGTCGGTATAGACAAGCCGGTAGCCGCCACGCTCGATTCCGGCGAGATCGGCGCGCGGGTTTATCTCGTCGATGCGCTGATGCATGAACGCCGCCCAGTCATACGGCAGCACCTCGTCAAGGTCGCGGACAAGCTCATCGCGGTTATAGGTCACAATGAGTGGCCCGGTGTTGCCGCCCTTGCCGAGAAAGATCTTCCAGAAGTCGTCCAGGCTCTTCTTGTTCCCTGTCTTCTGCCGGATCAGGGTGTCGGCATCCAGCCAGAAGAGCTCGCCCTCCTGGTAGTAGTCCTGCCCGCGACGCCAGTTGAACCAGGCGGGGTTGCCGCCGCGAAGCACAGAGGCCGCAATCGCCGTGTCTTCTGTTGGGCGCCACTCGCGACCCGGCCGATTGTCCAACTGGGCGGCAGAGAGCGCGAGGAGGTCGCGGTACTCCGCCTGCGACTTGAGGCCGGAGCGCGCCGCCATCAGGTTCCCGAGATACTGCGTCATGCCCTCATAGACCCAAAGCAGCGATCCCTGCTGTGCCTTCTCGAAGTCGGTCTGGTACAGGTTGAAGGGGCGTCGGTACTTGCCGTTCCAGGAGTGGGTGAACTCGTGCGAAAGCAGGTCCGCCTCGGCAAGCTGATGTTTCTGATCGGAGAAGGATTTCTCGCCGACGCCGTTATCGGAGCTCTGCCCGTGCTCCAGGCCTTCGCCTTCAGTGGCGTCAGAGAGCGTGAGGAGAAAGTGATAGACGTTGTAGTGGTGCGAGGCGTACGCCTTATCCGTCTCGCGGACCAGGTTGGAGATCTCGGCCAGCACCTGAGGGCGCAGATTCGAGTCGGCGGGTTCGTCTGATACGACATCGATAAAGTGCTTGGGCGTGATCTCGGGCGCAAGCGGGAACTCGTGAAAGTACTGTCCTGTAATTACTGGCGAATCCTGCAGCTGCTCGACCGTGGTGGCGGCGTACTGCGTCGTCCCACCGGCAGGGTGCTGGGCGTCGTATGGGCTGGTAGGCGTAAGGGCCGTTCCGATGCCCCATCCCTCGGGAACCTTCACGGAGGGCTGGATCGCAATGCTGGCCACAGGGACGTGCGCGGGGTAGAGCAGCAGTTTTTCCCACTCCAGAACGGCGAACTTCTGCGTCAAACGCTCGGTCACAATGCAGTCCAGATGGGCGTGCAACGTAGTGACCCCCTTGGGAACGACCACATGAAACTCATACATGTCGACGTCGTCGCGGCGCCAGGAGAGCGGCTTGCCGTCCGCCGAGAAGACCACGCCAACAATGTCCTCGACGGGGCCCGTCGGCCGGTGATTGCCGGGAATCCACTTGGGAGTCGTCAGGTCGACGATGCCTGCGCTAACCGGGATCTCAACCTCAGCATGGTAGATCTTCTTGGTTGCATCCGAAAGATCAGCGTGAATTTGGATCGGCGTTTGCCCGGGCTTCTGGCCGGCGGCGTAGGTGGTCAGCAAGGCGAGAGCGGCAAAGAGGCCGCGACGACGGAGATCGGTCAAGAGAGGTGCCTTTCGTGTGGGAACAGTCGGCTACGGGCGGGGAGAGGCGAGAGCGGATTCGAGAGCGGACCGAAGAATCGGGTCCGTGGGGGCAATGTCCGAGGCGTAGCGTCCAAGCACTGCGCCGTCGCGCCCAAGGAGAAACTTCTCGAAGTTCCACAGGACCTCGGGCGCAGGATGGGTTGTCTCGTGGCGGCTCTGGAGAAACTCGTCCAGATGCGCACGCAGGCCGGGGTCGCCGGATGTGGTTTCGGGCTGGGCGGCGATGAGCGCCGCGTAGAGCGGGTGCTTCCCGGGCCCGGTCGCGGCAAGCTTCTCGAACATGGGGAAGGAGGCGCCGAAGCTGCCCGTGCAGAAGCTGGCAATTTCCTGGTTGGAGCCGGGCTCCTGCTCACCAAAATCGTTGGCGGGAAAGCCGAGCACGGCAAAGCCTCGGTCCTTGTAGGCCCGGAAGATCTCCTCGAGGCCTTCGTACTGCGGGGTGAAGCCGCAGCCTGACGCCACGTTGACCACGAGCAACACGTCCCCGCGAAAGCTCTCGAGCGTGGTCGGCTCGCCGGAGATGCGATGCAGAGGGATGGCAGAGAGGGCGGGTGTGGCGCTGGCCATAAAGCTCCTTAGAGTCGTTTCGGTGGCATCAGTATAGCGGTGACCAGGCGGCACCGAGGCGAATGGACTTCTCCTATGCCCATACTCACCTATTTGCACGTGGAACCTTGAACGACAGTGCGGTAGCATCTCACGAGCCATGTCGATTGCAGACCTGTTGATTGGAAAGCCGCTCGCGACGAGCGCGGAGCACGACGAGCACATCGGCATCGCAGCCGGTGTGCCGATCTTTGGGCTGGATGGTCTGACCAGCGCGGCGTACGGGCCGGAGGCAGCGATGACGCTGCTCATTCCCCTGGGCGTCCCCGGCGTTCAGGCCCATCTCCTGCCGGTCTTTACCGCCATCCTTATCCTGCTCGCCATCGTCTACTTCAGCTATCGGCAGACGATCCAAGCCTACCCAAACGGCGGTGGAAGCTATACCGTGGCCAGCGAAAACCTGGGTGACGGTGCGGGGCTGCTGGCAGCGGCGGCGCTGATGATCGATTACATCCTGACAGCGGCTGTGGGCGTCTCGGCAGGCGTAACGGCGTTGGTGAGCGCCGTTCCCTCTCTGCATCCGCACCAGCTGGGTCTGTGCCTGTTGATCCTCGCCATCATCGCCATCGTAAACATGCGCGGGGTAAAGGAGTCAGGGTTCGCTTTTATGCTGCCCACCTTTGCCTTTGTGGGCACACTGGTGGCAACCATCGTGTGGGGTGTGTGGAAGGTGGTGGCAACCGGCGGGCATCCGGTAGCCATCGCCGCGCCCCCGCCGCCGATCCCGGCAACCATGAGCGTCCTGACGACGTGGCTGCTGCTCAAGACCTTTGCCAGCGGATGCGCGGCCATGACCGGGGTGGAGGCTGTGTCTAACGGCGTCACCGCCTTCCGCGAGCCGCGGTCGAAGAACGCCAGCGCCGCGCTCACCATCATCATCGTCACGCTGATCGTGCTTTTGTATGGGTTGTCGTACTTGGCCAAGGCATACCACCTGACCGCAATGGATCCTGACGCCTCGAATTATCAGAGCGTACTCAGCATTCTGGTGGCGGCGGTCTTCGGTCGCGGCTGGTTTTACTTCGTCACCATGGGTGCCGTGCTGGCGGCGCTTTCGTTCTCCGCCAACACGGCTTTCGCGGACTTCCCCCGCATGGCACGGGCGATCGCAGCGCACGATTACCTGCCGCACGTCTTCACGGTACGCGGGCGACGGCTGCTCTTCTCCCACGGCATCTACGCCCTCACCGGCTTCACGGCCACCATCCTCATCCTGTTCCGCGGCGTCACCGACAAGCTCATCCCGCTCTATGCCATCGGGGCATTTCTGGCGTTCACGCTCAGCCAGGCGGGCATGGTGGTGCACTGGCTGCACTCGCGGAGCCAGCGGGGGTGGCTCCCGAAGCTGGTCGTCAACGGTATCGGCGCAATCGCCACGGGAGCCACGTTGTGCGTCGTGCTGGTGGCTAAGTTCGCATCCGGCGCGTGGGTTACCGCGCTTCTGGTGCCGCTCCTGATCCTGACCATGCTCGGCATCAAGAGGCACTACGCGCGCGTGCGGGCGGAGACGGCGGATGCGACTCCGCTGCGGACGACCGGCCTGGAGGCGCCGGTCGTGGTCATCCCACTGGCGCGATGGAACAAAGTGGCCGAAAAGGCCATGCGCTTCGGTCTGCTGCTCTCTGGCGACATCAAGGTCGTGCACGTGGAGAGTGAACACTCAGAGCACGAGACAGAGCTCTCCGAGGTATGGGACGAGCAGGTGCTGAAGCCAATTCGCGCGGCAGACTTCCCCGAGCCGGAGCTTGTTAACATCTCGTCCGAGTATCGCGCCATGGTGTCGCCGCTTATGGATTATCTCTTCAAGCTGGAAAGGGAGTACCCGACCAGGAAGATCTGCATCATCCTGCCGGAGCTTGTGGTGCGGCACTGGTGGGAGAATGCGCTGCACAATCAGCGGGCCCAACTGTTGAAGTTCTACCTGCTGCTGCGCGGCAACGGACGCATGGTCGTCGTCAACATTCCGTGGTATCTGTAGCACTCTGCTGCCGTTGGAAGTTTTCCGTGGCTTCGTCCAAAAGTTTGCGGGCCTGCGCCGGTCCGCCAACGCCGAGGACGGTGTAGATCTTTTCGCGCAGGATGCGAGGGTAGGCGATGAAGAACTCACGGACCTGATTGAGTTGGGCCGGGGGGAGGTCCGCGACGTCTTGGACGGAGGCAAACTCGTGGCTCCGCGTACTGACCGCGAGCAGACGATCGTTGCGGCGGATCTTTCCGGAGGGCAGTGTGTCTTCGGCCTCGATAACACCGATCAGGCGGGCACCAACGACGCAGCCGGGGAAGGTCGGCGCGTCCGAGAAGAGAAGGACATCGATGGGGTCGTCATCGCCGCCCCGGGTAGAGGGGACAAAGCCGAAGTCGTAGGGAAAGGCCATGCCGGCGGGGAGGATCTTGCCCAACCGCAGGATCCGGCGCGCGGTGTCAAAGGTGTATTTGTTGCGGCTCTGTGCCGGAGTTTCGACCACGACCTGCAGAACGCCGTCCGCGTCGAAGGGGTCGAGGGTGGAGGGGTCGGCCAGGGGGAGGAGCGGCATGTGTTTCTCCTAGTCTGTGCGAGGGTGTTGAGGTGCGGGATCAGGCCGCAGCCGTTGAATCGTCGAGAGCAGCAGCGTGGCGGCGCGGTCGACGTCGACGGGTGTGGCCTGGCGGGTGAGCGAGAGGCGGAGGGAGGCGCGGGCGTCGGGATCGGCGAGGCCCATGGCGAGGAGGACGTGGGAGGGCTCGAGCGCGCCGGACTGGCAGGCGGAGCCGGCCGAGACCGCCAGGCCCTGGAGGTCCAGCGCGATCATCAGACCCTCAGCCACGACTCCGGGGAAGAGGAGATTCGAGGTGTTGGGGATACGGGGGTGGGGGGCACCGTTGACGCGGGTGGAGGGGAGGGTGTCGAGGACGGTAGCTTCAAGGCGGTCGCGAAGGCCGGCCAGGTGAGCGGGGCCGTCCGTGGCAAGCCACTGCCGCGCAAGCTCGGCGGCCTGCCCCAGGCCGACCAGGGCGGCGACGTTTTCCGTACCGGCGCGGCGCTGCCGCTCCTGCGGACCGCCAAAGTGCAGGGGGGAGAGGGCGGTCTTGCGACGGAGATAGAGGACCCCCGTGCCCTTGGGGCCGTAGAGCTTGTGTCCGGAGAGGGTGAGAAGGTCGCAGCCGAGGTCATCGACGGCGAGGGGGACCTTGCCCGCGGCCTGAACGGCGTCCGTGTGGAAGAGGGCACCGACGCCGTGGGCGAGGCGGGCGAGCTCGCGCACCGGCTGAAGGACGCCGGTCTCGTTGTTGGCGAGCATGACGCTGACCAGCCGGGTACGGGGGGTGAGAGCGGCGGCGAGGGTTTGCGGCTCGACCAGGCCGGTGGGGCTGCAGGGCAGGACGGTGAGATCGACCGGCAGGCGGCTGGCGAGGGCCTCCGCGGCTCGCAGCACGGCGTCGTGCTCGATGGCGGTGGTGATGAGGTGGGGGCGCTCGGCGGGTCGGTCGGAGAGGGCCTGGTGCAGCACGCCGAAGAGCGCGAGGTTGTCGGACTCGGTGCCGCCGGAGGTGAAGAGGACCTCAGCCGGACGGCAGGCGAGGAGGCCGGCGACCTGCTCGCGGGCATGCTCAAGCCCGGCGCGGGCGTGCTGACCGGGCTGATGGACGGAGCTGGGGTTGGCGAAGTGCTCGGTCCAGAAGGGCTCCATGGCGCGGACGACCTCCGGGAGCAGAGGCGTGGTGGCGTTGGCGTCCATGTAGAGGCGAGGGTGCATGGCGTGTGATGCGTTAGATGGAGCGATGACGGCGGTCGGTGCGGCTCTGCTATTGTGCTCTCTGTTGTTTCAGGAGATTTTGATGATCGTGAGCAAGGTAGAACGGATGGTGCGTGTGGTGGCCATGTCGGCCGTTGTGGCAATGGCAAGCGGGGCGGCAGTGCCGACCCGAGCGCTGGCGCAGGACGCCGCTTCCCAGCCGGAGGCGGGGCCGGTGGAGCTGAACAAGGTCCTGGACGGCATGGTGTCCGGGCTGGAGAAGGAGATGATGGGCGTGGTGCAGGCGATGCCGGCCGACAAGTTCAACTTTGCACCGAGCCAGTCCATCTTTGCGTCAGGGCAGAAGGTGAACTTCTCGGGAGTGCGGACGTTTGCCGAGCAGTGTACCCACGTGGCCTCGGCGAACTATTACTACTTCAGCCAGGTGAGCGGAACCAAGCCGAGTGTGGATGTGGCGTCGTTGAAGAACCTCAAGACGAAAGACGAGGTGGTGCAGGCGCTCCAGGCCTCGTTCGCCTTTGCGCACCAGGCCGTGGCGACTCTGACGCCGGACAATGCCATGAACCCTGCGGGCGGCGGCGGCCAGTCCGGGACGCGAGCGACGATGGTGGCGGGCGGTGTGGCCCACGGGTTTGACCACTACGGGCAGATGGTGGAGTACCTGCGGATGAATGGCCAGGTGCCGCCGGCGAGCGCCAAGTAGGTCTTGGGGGAGGGGCCCCCTCCCCCCCTTATTGCGCAAAGTCTTCCAACGGCGGAGGTAGGTCCGGACCTCCCATGCACAGTACCACCCGGCTTCAGCTTCTGGGGTCCAGCCGATGGCGCGGGTCAGCACTCCCTCTTAGACCTCCTTCACCCAGGGTAGCTGCTGAGTGTGCGAGATTACGCCAGGGTTAATGCTGTGCGCCCCCGATCAGAACCACCCCCGGCAAGTTTGAGGATGTGAACGGAGAGTTTGAACGATCAACGAAGAAGGGCTGGACATTACTTCGGTACCGTGGGGACGTCTGCGAGGGGAGCGTGAGGGGGCGCATCCAAGCCCGCAGCCAGCACCTTCGGCACTTCATCCTCGAGGCTCATCCCATGTTTTTGCAGCGCCGTATCCTGTTCCACGGAGCGCTCTTTGCCGCGCTTCTGCCCATCCCCTCTGTCGCCTTGGCGCAGACGGACGCGACCGTGACCCCCCTCACCCCGGCGCAGTTGAAGGCCAAGCTGGACCCGCAGCTGGCGGTGGTTCTGGACCTGTACGGGAAGATCGCGGGGACGCCGCTGACCAGCCTGAGCCCGCAGGATGCGCGGCAGCAGTTCGCGGCGCAGGACGCAGCTAAGATCGTGGCGCGCATGACGGGCAAGGAGCCGTCGGCCCGGCCGGTGGGCAAAGTCGTGGATGGCATGACTATTCCAGGGTCGGACGGCAACGAGATTCCGATTCGGGTATACCAGCCGCAGACGAGCGGAACGCACCCTGTGGTGCTGTACTTCCACGGCGGTGGGTTTGTGATTGCAACGATCGACACCTATGACGAGAGCGCGCGGGCGCTGTGTGACTTTGCGGATGCGGTGGTGGTTTCGGTGGAGTACCGGAAATCTCCGGAGCACCCCTTTCCCGCGGCGTACAACGATGCGGTTTCGTCCTACAAGTGGTTGCTGAGCCACGCGTCCGAGGTGGGCGGCAATGGCAAGGTCGCCATCGCGGGCGAGAGCGCGGGCGGCAATCTAGCGGCTGAGGTGACCCTGGCGGCGCGCGATGAGCACCTCCAGATGCCGACGATGGAGCTGCTGGTCTATCCGGAGACGACGAGTGATCTGAACCAGAGCTCGGACATCCTGTATAAGGATGCGATTCCGCTGAACACGGCGGCACTCTACTACTTCGATGGGTTGTACCGGCCGGCAAGCGATGCCAATCTGCCGACGATCGCGCCGCTCAACGCCGATCTGAAGGGTCTGCCGCCGACGACCATTATCGCGGCGGAGGAAGACCCTCTGCGCAGCGACGGATTCGCCTATGCCAACAAGCTGCGCAAGGTGGGAGATACGGTGGCCTACGCGCTGGTGCCCGGGACGACGCACGAGTTCTTCGGGATGGGCGCGGTGGTCGACAAGGCGCTGCAGGCGGAGCAGTATGCCGGAGCGCAGTTGAAGGCATCGTTCGGAACAAAGTAGACGGCAGGCGTGCTGGGCCGGAGCGAGGGCATGCTCCGGCCTTGCCTTTTGTTGGGGACGGCGTAGACTGAGGCGGCCTAGAAGGAGTGCAACTCCATGCGACGCTTACTGGTTGCTGCCGTGTTGCAGGTGAGCGGTTTGCTGGTGGCGCAGACCGTGGACCGTGGTGTTGTGGGGATGGCGGACGGCGGGTCGCGCGAGGTGCTTGAAAGCATTGCGGTTCCACCGCTGCCGAAGGCGCCGTTCAGTCTGACGCTGGCGACGAGCTGGGCGAGACCGTTTGGCAGGGACGGCGGGACCTACACGCTGGTGAATGAGAGACACATCATGCGGGACAGCGCGGGGCGCATCCGGCAGGAGCGATGGTGGCTGGTCCCGAAGAACGGCACGGCGACGAGCCAGATGACCGTGATCCAGATCATGGATCCGGCGGTGCACACGCGGCTGAACTGCTTTGTGATGGAGAAGCGGTGCGAGATGGACGGGTACTCGGGGGCAGTGGGGACGCACTATGTGCCGCGGCTCGGATCGATGACGACGCCAGAGGGATCACAGCGGAGCGAGTCGCTGGGCGGGGATCAGATGTTGGGGCTGGATGTGGTCGGCATGCGAGAGACGACGTTGCTGAATGTATGGACGCGCGGCAACGACCAGCCGATGGTGACGACGCGGGAGTTTTGGTGGTCGCAGCGCCTGGGGATCAGCCTCCTGTCTGTGCTGGACGACGCGATGGTGGGGCGGCAGGAGTTTCGTGTGACGGCGATCAGCACCGCAGAGCCGGCGGCGGAGACCTTCGCGGTGCCGGACGGCTATAAGGTGGTGGATGTGCGAGCCCTGACCGAAGCGCCCGGGAGGGAGGTGAGGCCGCCCGCGATTGAGGCCAAACCGGCCCGCGGACGCACCGGGAGTGCGAGGCACTAGTCGGCGGCGGTGAGTTCGGCTTCGGTGTCTTCGGCTTCGGGGGTGGACTCGACGATCTCGGAGACGTCCTCGACAGGGGAAGCGATGTCGATGCCGTAGCGTGGGGCGAGGTCGGGGGCGAAGCGGGCGAGGTCATTGCGGAGGCGGATGAGGGAGAGGTCCTTGGCCTTGGACTCGAGCATGATGTCGGTGTCGATGCCCTGGATCGAGCGAAGGAAGGTGATGGTCTCGAAGGGGTTGTTGTAGTCGGCGTGGCCGGTCCAGACGGGCGGCTGGAGGACGAGTTCGAGCTTGCCGGACTTGCGGTCCCGGCGTTTGAGCTCGCGCATCTCCGTGCGGGCACAGGAGAAGTGGGTCTTGGGGCGGACGCCGGCGGGCCAGGTGCGGACGAAGCGCTGGAGGGTGTCGACCAGGGGGAGGCCTTCGGGGTTGAAGCACCAGTGGTGCTGATAGTCGAAGACGCACTTCACGCCGGTGTGCTCGTGGACGCGGAGGACGTCCGCGGCGGAGAAGCGGATGTCGTCGTTTTCGAGCACGAGCCGGCGGCGAACGGGCTCGGAGAGGCGGGGCCAGTTGCTGATCCAGCGGTCGCAGGAGGCGGTGCGGTCGCCATAAGCGCCGCCGACGTGGACGACGAGGACGGCCTCGGGGCCGCACTCCATGAGATCGAGCATCTCGGCCTGGGAGTCGAGGTCCCACATGGACTTGCGGGTGAGCTCCTCGTTTTCACTGTTGAGGACGATGAACTGGGAGGGATGGAAGGAGAGGCGGATGTCGGCCTCGCGGGCGAGGCGGCCGAGGGTGGCGAGGTCGGCGGCGGAGTCGCGGACCATGGAGTGGAATTGGGTGAGGGTGGGGTGGGTGGCGTAGGGCGCGAGGTCGGAGCCCATGCGGTACATGTGGATGGCGTGCTTGCGGAGGTAGGCGAAGATCTCGGCGAGGTGGCCGAGGGAGACCCGGAGGTGTGGGTTTTGCTGCCATCGGCGGGTGTCGCCGGACTTGAGGCCGGGCTGGCCCATGACCTTGACGGCGAAGCCGAGGCGCATGGCTTCGGGTGGGAAGCGGAGTTGCGGCAGGCCTTCGAGGGCGCGGGCGGGAAAGAGCGGATCTTCGAGGCGGCGGGCGAGGTCGGCCTCGGCGAGGGCCTTTGCGGAGAGCTTTTTGGCCTTCTTTTTGGCTGGTTTTTTCCCTGATTTTTTCGTGGCGGTTCGCCTGGCGGGCTGGGCTGCCTCAGGCTGGGCGGCTGGTGCGGGCGAGCGGGGACGGCCGCGGCGTGGCTTCTCGGGGAGTTCGGCGGGCAGTTCGGCTGCTGGGGGCTTGGGGGCGGGCGGGGTCATGCGGGGGCGGGCTCCTGCTGCCTTGGATGCGGGGCGAGGCGCGGCGGGCGCGCTCCCAGGGTTAGGCTTCGTCCTGGCTCTGCTGCCTGGCTTCGGCTTCGGCGGCCTCTTCCCGGGCCATGTCTTCGTATTCAACGGAGTCGAAGATCTCGCCGCAGGCGAGGCACTCGACGAACTCTGCGTCCTCATCGCGGGAGACAACGCGCACGACGGTGTGTTTGCAGGGGGCGGGCATGGTGTGGGGAGTTGGGCTGGCCTGTGGATGGATTCTGCCGTGCGCCGGGTCGGGTGTCAACCGGGTTTTCGCGAGCGGCGTTTGATGGTGGGAGGTGGGGGTTCTGTTGCGCGGCTTGGGGTCGGCTCGTACACTGAGATGGTGGGAGGGGAGCGGCCTTGCGGGCGATTCGGCTTCCCACGTAGGTTCCTGGTGGGTCTTCAACATGCTGCGACTGACCAAAAAAGCGGACTACGGGCTGATGGCTTTGAAGTACCTGGCCGAGCATGCGGACTGTGGCGCGCAGAGCGCGAAGGACATTGCCGAGGCGTACCACATTCCGCCGCCCTTGCTGGCGAAGATCTTGCAAACGCTGGCGCGGTCGGGCCTGCTGCAGAGCCATGCAGGGACCAACGGTGGATACGCATTGGCGCGGCCGGCGGCGGAGATCAGCGCGTTTGAGGCGATTCGCGCAATTGATGGTCCGTTGTTTATCACCAGCTGCATTACGATCCACGGGGCGTGCGACCTGGCGGGTCACTGCACCATCAAAGAACCGTTGCGCAAGGTGAATGACGCGATCAAGGAGATGCTGAGCGGGATCCGGATCGCGGACCTGGCGGAGAAGCCCGAAGGCGAGCCCGAAGATAAAGGCAGCCCGGTGGCCGGCGGTCTGGTGACGATTGCACGCTAGGCCTGGCCGGCAGATGTGCGAACGAGGACGTTAGGTTCGATCGATGCGCCGGATTGACGATGAGTTTGGATTCGAGAGAGTGAGAGAGCGGGGACGACTATGGGAAACGAGCTGACGGAAGTGGGCGTGGCGATGACCGACAACGGCATGGTGGTGGCGGAGAGCAAGGGTCCGCTGCCGGCCGGCGTGAAGCTGCCGATCTATATGGATAACCACGCGACGACGCCGATGGACCCGCGGGTTCTGGAGGCGATGCTGCCGTACTTCGGGACGGTCTTCGGCAACGCGGCGAGCCGCAACCACAGCTTCGGCTGGGAGGCGGAGAAGGCTGTGGAGACGGCGCGCGAGCAGGTGGCGAAGCTGATTGGCGCAACACCGAAAGAGATCATCTTCACTTCGGGCGCGACGGAGTCGAACAATCTCGCGATCAAGGGGATTGCGGAGATGTATCGCGAGCGCGGCAACCACATTATCACGCAGTCGACCGAGCACAAGGCGGTGCTCGACACCTGCAAGAAGCTTGAAAAGCAGGGCTACCGGGTGACGTATCTGCAGGTGGAGGCCGACGGCCTGATTGACCTGGAGGAGCTGGAGCGGGCGATCGTGACTGAGGGCGAGAACAAGACGATTCTGGTCTCGATCATGTACGCGAACAATGAGATCGGTGTGGTGCAGCCGGTCGCGGAGATCGGCAAGCTGTGCCGTGCCAAGGGCGTGCTCTTTCACACGGACGGCGTGCAGGCGGTGGGCAAGATCCCGGTGAACGTGCAGACGGACAACATCGACGTACTGAGCCTGACGGCGCACAAGATCTATGGACCCAAGGGTGTGGGCGCGCTCTATGTGCGTCGCCGCAACCCGCGCGTGCAGATCTCCGAGCAGATCAACGGCGGCGGACATGAGCGCGGCATGCGGTCGGGCACGCTAAATGTGCCCGGCATCGTGGGCCTGGGCAAGGCGTGCGAGATCGCCGGCGAGGAGATGGCGACGGAGACGGCCCGGTTGAGCGAGCTGCGCGACTACCTGAAGCACAAGATGGAGAATGCGCTGGACTACGTGCATGTGAACGGCAACATGGAGCACCATCTGCCGGGCAACCTGAATATGAGCTTCGTCTATGTAGAGGGTGAGAGCCTCTTGATGGGGATCAACGACATCGCGGTCTCGTCCGGGTCGGCCTGCACCTCTGCCACGCTGGAGCCGAGCTACGTACTGAAGGCCCTGGGTTTGGGCGACGACGTGGCGCACTCCTCGATCCGCTTCGGTCTGGGTCGCTTCAACAACAAGGCCGAGGTCGATTACGTGAGCGACAAGGTGATTGACGTGGTGAGCAAGCTGCGCGAGCTGAGCCCGCTCTACGAGATGGTGAAGGAGGGCATCGACCTGACCAAGATCGAGTGGGCGGCGCACTAAACTACCTGCTTAGCGATGTAACGGCGGAGGAGACGCGGAGACTGCGTCTCCTTTTGTTTTGGGCCTGCAAAACTGCAGTGGACGAATGGGTTCAGGTAGAAACAATGCGGCACGCACGTGAGGCGCAGAACAGTGACATATCGCAAGGGACCGGGTTGCTGACGACAGCGATGTTGGGCTTGGCTCTGACTGGGTGCTTCGGCGGCAACGCGGGAGCGAACGGCAACCGCTAAGAGCAGCGGTGGGACGACACCAACAGCGCCGGTTGCCAATGTGTACGTGGCGGGCCAGGTCGCTGGGAGTTCAGGAGACAGAATAGCCGCTATCTGGAAGAACGGGACAGCGACGACCCCAGCAATTCGACGAACGATTCAGGCGCATGTTGCGTGGTGGTGTCCGGAACAGATGGGTACGCCGCCGGTTTGCAGAATAACGGAGCGCATGACGTTGCTGTGATTTGGAAGAACGGGATTGCGACTCAGCTTACGGACGGCACGGCCGATGCAAATGTTCAAGGGCTGGCGGTCGTCGATGGCAAGGTGTACGCGGCGGGTTACGACCGAGCGACCGGCCAGGGAACCTCGGCGTCTCCGTTCCGATGCTTTACAGATGGGTTCCCGCGCCCACGTACCCGTAACAAATCCGGCTGTTCGTTACTTGGCGGCGTCTCTGAGTTGGACTACATCACGCCGAGGAGGTTGACCAAACATGCGAGAATATTCGCGGCTGAAGTGAGTTGAACTCTCATAACCGACCTGAAACGCTGTCGTCTTCACATCTACCTCATCTGTAACCATCATTCGCCGTGCTTCGAGCAAGCGAAGCTGTTTTTGGTACTGAAGCGGTGTCATGGACGTGATCGACTTAAACTGCCGTTGAAGGGCTGACGAACTCATCTGCGCGATAGAAGCCAACTGTTCGATCGAGACAGATTCTGCAAACCGGTCCCGGAGGAAATGGATGGCACTTAGAATGCTCCTTGTATGGAGCTTCGAGACGGTCATGCTGAGAACTTCGCCACCATGTGAGCCTGCCAGGAGCCAATAGCACATCTCACGCATGAGGGCAGGATAGAGTGGAGCAATTGCCTGAGGTCTATCGAGAAGCTGGAGTATGCGCAGTGCGGAATCGGCTAGCGGCCCTTCAAAATCCGTGACAAAGACGCTCCGGCTTGCCTCGCCTGGCTCCTCCGGCAGAGTCTCCAGGCTGGAGACCACCTCGCGCATGATCGATAGGTCGAATTCGATGATGATGCCAAGGTAAGGCTCGCTTTCGCTTGCCGCGGCAATCGTGCTGAACGCAGGCATTTCTACACTGACGACCAGCGCCTGGCCCTCATGGTAATCAAAGCGTCTTCCGGCAATCATGGTCCATTTTGCTCCCTGAACCACAAGGCACAGCGCTGGCCGGCAGATGTGATGATTTGTCAGGTCCTTCTGTTCAGCGCGAAGCAGGGTGAGCCCGGGAACTGCTGTCACAAAGGGACTCGGGCCGGTCTGTGAGTCCGTGTACCGCTTGGCTATGTCACGTAGAAGACTCATCAAGCTATCCGCCTCTCCCACGTTCTCTCCTGTTCGATGCACAATGAGCCAATCAGGCAGGAAAGAGGCATCTTTGGGCAGGCACGTCAGCGCAAGAAGGCGTATCTAACCCTTCTGTACGCAACAGGAGGAAACAATGCCAACGGAACAAACTTCATCTCTGGCGGGCAAGATAGCCATCGTGACCGGCGGTAGCCGTGGACTCGGCCAGAACACGGTGCTCCATCTTGCTCGACGAGGAGTGCACTCGATCTTCACCTACAAGTCGAATCAAGCGGAAGCCGACAAAGCCGTGGCGGAGGTGAACAAAGCTGGCGCCAAGGCCATTGCTCTCAAGCTCGATGCCGGAAACTCAAGTTCTTTTGAGCCGTTTTTAGAAGAAGTCCGCAAGGCTCTCGGTGAGTTCGGTGCGGAACGTTTCGACTTTCTCGTGAACAATGCGGGCATCTCGCACCATGCTTCCTTCGAGAAGACTACCGAGGCTGAGTTGGATCAGCTTTACAACGTCAATTTTAAGGGTGTCTTTTTCCTCACGCAGAAGCTGCTGCCGCTCATCCATGATGGCGGCCGCATCGTGATGATTTCGACTGGACTGACGCGCATCGTTATTCCTGAAAGTGCTCCATATGCAGCCCTTAAGGGCGCCATCGAGGTTCTCACGAAGTACCTGGCAAAAGAACTTGGGCCTCGCGGTATCACCGTGAACGCCGTTGCCCCGGGTGCCATTCAGACTGATTTCAGCGGTGGGGTCGTCCGGGACAACCCTGCCGTCAACAAGATGGTTTCCGAAGCGACGGCGCTTGGCCGTCCCGGTCTCCCGGATGATATCGGGGCCATGATCGCGTCACTGCTCACTGAAGATAATCGCTGGGTAAACGCCCAGCGCATTGAGGTCTCCGGCGGCCAATCAATCTAGGCGAGGGAGGACTCTGGTCCTCCTTCATCGCCCTCACCCCTCATCTCTTTCAGGAAAGCTCTTATGACAAACCTCAAAAACAAGGTTGCTCTTATCACCGGCGGTGGACGCGGTATCGGCAAAGCCATCGCCGAGCGCTACGGCTTATTGGGCGCCAGCGTCATCGTCAATTATTCTTCCTCGGCAGATGCAGCAAAAGAAACAGTGTCTGTCATTGAACGTTCTGGAAGCGCTGCCGTCGCCGTTCAAGCCGATGTTTCGAAGGTGGCTGATCTTGAGCGCCTGTTCCAGACTTCACTCGAGCAATTCGGCCATCTTGACATCGTGGTGGTGAATGCCGGTCTCGAAATGTCCGGCCAACCCGTCCTCGACTTCACGGAGGAAGAGTACGATCGCCTCTTCAACGTCAATACGAAAGGCGCCTTCTTCGCTATTCAGAAAGCGGCCAAACACATAAGCGATAACGGACGCATCATTTACATCGGATCGAGCACCACTGCCTTCCCGATGCCCGGGCACGGTCTCTACGGCGGCAGCAAGATGGCTCCGCGTTTCCTGGTCGAGGTTCTGGCGAAGGAGATCGGGCACCGGGGTGTAACCGTGAACTCTCTCCTGCCCACCGCCACTCAGGGCGCGGGCAGACATGCTGAGCCGAAGCCCGAGATTGCGGACTTTATCAAGAACTTCATGCCCATGAACCGCATCGGCACCGTGGAGGACACCGCAAACGCGGCCGAGTATCTGGCGAGCGACCTTGCCAGCTTCGTCAGCGGCCAGCACCTGCTTCTCAGCGGTGGTGGTCCCGCCTGACCAGCAGGTTGTATTCGGGCGGACTCGGTGGAGGCGTGGTGATCGAGATCCTATGAGGCTGCTGGTTGGTCGGTACCGGAACTTCGCCGGAACTCTCGTGGTGAGCAGTCCCAAACTCTTCGGAATGCTCTGCCGAAGGCGCTCTCCGCTTCATAGCCCAGCGATGAGCAGATGACTCGAACAGAGTCATCGGAGCTCTTTAACCGATCTCCGGCGAGCAGCATGCGCCAGCGTGTCAGATACTCCATGGGCGTTACGCCAACTCTTTGCCTGAACTTCTGGGCAAAGACTGTTCGGGACATGCAAGCTCGGTTAGCCAGATCCTCCAACGTCCAAGGATGACCGGGGTGGTCATGCATGCACTGAATCGCGGCTCTTAACTGCGGGTCTGCAAGGGCGAAAAGCCAACCTCTGCCCTTGACCGCGTTTTCCTGCAGATGCAGTCTCAGCGCCTGAAGCAGGATCATGTGGGCCAGCTGCTGTCCCATCAGGTACCCACCCGGCTGAGGCTCGGCCAGTTCCTTTCTCATGCGATCCAGTGCCCAGCGCATGGCCTCCCGATCCGACTCTTTACGGATATGCACAATCGGAGGCAACGAACTCAACAGGAGATCGGAATGACCTCCGGCCAGGAAAAAGTGACCTCCAAGAATGGAACAGCCACCGTCTCCCTCGTTCAGGGTCTCTTCGCCCAGCTTGTGTACTGCTGTGTTACTCGGAAACTCGACACGCGGCAGTGCCGGGTCGATACCGAGACAGAACGGCAGGCCGCGCGGCAAGAGGACACAATCTCCTTCCGTAATACGCACCGCAGCGGGAACACTCTCGATGGACAACCAGCACGAGCCCGAGCCGATGGCGTAGCACTTCATGCCGCGATAGCTGTGGAAGTCAAAAGCTGCCTTCGGGTCAAGGACGAAGCCGCCCGACACGTAGCTCTTCAGCTTTAACAACGACAACACGTCAGAGAGTGCGTCCACTGTACCTCCGTACGATCAGTCCAGAAATGCGAACTTTCAGCATAGCTCGTACGCCATGGAGCCCACATCTAATCCAGAAGCAGGGATTTGAATGGAGGTGCACTCATGAAAGTTTTCCTTACCGGCGCAACGGGTTTCATCGGTTCGGCTCTCGTACCCGAACTTATCAAAGCGGGCCACCAGGTGCTTGGACTGACGCGTTCGGACGCGGGTGTGGCTTCTCTTCAAGAAGCTGGCGCTGAGGCCTATCGGGGAAGTCTCGAAGATCTGGAGAGTCTTCGTGGTGGCGTCAGCAAGGCAGACGGTGTGATTCACTGCGCGTTCAACAATGACTTTTCAAAGTTCAAGGAGACCAACGAGCAGGAGATCAAGGTGATTGATGCTTTGGGTAGCGGACTCGTGGGTTCGACTCGCCCGCTGGTCATCACCTCTGTTGTGGCGATGGGCATCGCATCTCCGGGTCAGCCGGCCACGGAGGACCACTTCGACCGCGACCAGCCCAACCCTCTCAGGACCTCGGAGAAGGCAGCTGCAGCCGTTCTCGATCGCGGGGTCAATGTTTCAGTGGTCCGTCTCCCCCAGGTCCACAATATCGTCAAGCAAGGGATTCCTGGCCGTCTCGTTCAGGTGGCCCGGCAAAGAAGAATTTCCGCTTACATCGGCGAGGGAGCCAACCGTTGGGCGGCGGGACACGTGCTCGACGTCGCCCACCTCTACCGGCTTGCACTGGAAGAACAGGAAGCGGGCAGCCGATATCAGGCGGCAGCGGAAGAAGGCGTGCCGTTGCGCGAGATCGCAGAAGTGATTGGGAAAGGTTTAGGTGTTCCAACAATCAGCCTTTCCGCTGAGGAAGCGAAGTCGCACTTCGGTCCCTTGGCCATGTTTGTCGGCACAGAACTGTCAGCTTCGAGTACAAAGACCAGGCAACAGTTAGAGTGGAAGCCGACTCGCCCCGGCCTTCTTCAGGATCTCGAGCAAACGCAGTATTCCTAAAAGGAATACTTACTGATGGAGCTCGCCGACCAGGTTTACCAATGCTTGATGCCGCGGCCGAGACCTTCCCTCCGGGGGTCGAGCGGCATGCTCCAGCGGACGGCTCCTGGATCTGTCGTATTGAACCCAAGCTAAGCTGCTCCGTGCGGTTTCAACAGATCTTCCAGACCGATACGCCGGAACAGCTCAGTCCGAACCCGATCACCCATCACGTTGATCACTTCCGCGCCGGCATCGGCGGGATCGATGGTGACGCGAAACGGACGCTTCCCAAAGGGCGTGTCGACTACCTTTGCGATAGCACGGGCGACATCGGCAACATCCGATCCAGCCGGGGCCATGACATCGTGTCCCTTGTGAACGAGTTCCGGCATGTCCTCGTAGGGGCCATTGGCGTACTCGGCCGCGCGGGCTTCATCGCCTGGATGGTCCGCGGTGGGGAAGTGATTGGTTCCTGTCGTGTAGACACCCGGCACAACGATCGTTGTCTCGATGCCCCAGCGCGTCAGTTCTCCCGCATAGGTGACCGCAAGCGAATCCATGGCGGCCTTTGCGGCAAAGTACGGACCGAGATAGGGCGGTGTGCCGCCACGGGTGCTGGAGCTGCCAACCCATACGATGAGTCCTCTTCCTTGCTTGCGCAGGATCGGAAGTGCTGCACGGTTTACCCGCTGCGTACTGAGGACATTGACGTCATAGAGTTCTGCCAACTGCTCTACCGTAAACGCCTCCGAAGGCCCGAAGCTCATGTGGCCCGCATTGTGGATCAGCACGTCAAGGCGGCCAGTCTCGGCAACGATCTGCTGAATCGCTGTGTCGACCGATCCCTGCGATTGAACATCCATTTCGATAGAACGGAGATCGACCTTCTCGTCGAGCGCAAACTGCTTGACTGCTTCAACTTCTTTCGCATTTTCGCCTGCGGTCCATCGCATGCCGGCATAGACCGTGTGACCCGCCCTGCTGATCGCCCGGGCTGACAGGGCTCCAAATCCGGAAGATGCACCCGTGATCACGACTACATATTTGGACACAATTCCTCTTTTTGTCGCACTTGTGTGATCGCTGACGTGTTCTGAGTCGCCCGCCGTAAATGCAGGCGACTCAGAGAAGGATTGACGGTTGCGGTCAATTTCTCGCTCGTTTAGGCGAATCCGCCATTGACGCGCAGTACCTGGCCGTTGACCCAGCCGCCTTCGGAACTCAGGAGAAAGGAGACGATACCGACGATATCCGCCACCTCGCCGATCCGGCCAAGCGGTGCCAACTTCCCGATTCCTGCGATCTGTTCTTCACTCTTGCCTTGGAGAAACAGTTCTGTTGCCACCGGCCCCGGGGAAACTGCATTGACGGTGATCTTGCGCTGGCCGAGTTCATTGGCCAGAACGCGGGTGAGGCCTTCAACGCCTGCCTTGGAAGCGATATATGCGCCATATCCCGGAAAGTTCTTTCCGAGTACGCTGCTCGAGAATGTAACGATGCGGCCGCCATCGGCGACGTGGTTTGCAGCCTCGCTCATCACCAGAAAGCTGCCACGCAAATTGGTGGCAATTACCTTGTCAAAGGCGTCAAGATCCCCTTTCTGAATGGGTGCAAGCGGCATGATTCCGGCACTGTTGACCACCGCCGTGATCTCTCCGAAGTTCGATCGAGCAGCCTCGAAGATTTGCTTTACGTCGTCTGCCTTAGAGATGTCAGCAGCGACGGTAATCGCTTTTCCGTCCGCGGCCTGAATGCTCTTGAGGGCATCTTCCGCTTTCGCTGCATTGCCGGAATAGGTGAGGACCACTGAAAACCCATCCGCGGCTAGACGTTCCGCAATGCCCCTGCCGATACCGCCGGATGCGCCGGTCACGATCGCCGTTCCTGTCATACTCTCTCCTTTTGAATGTCTTGCGTCCATTAAGACGAGCGAATGGCCGACCAAGAATCATGCATAATGCGCAGAATGACTATGCGTCTCACGCAACTTCGTCAGGCAGACCTGAACCTACTCGTTTACTTCATCGCGTTGGTTGAAGAGAGGACCATCTCCCGCGCTGCGAAGCGGCTGCGTTTGAGTCAGCCTGCCGTCAGCCGGTCCTTGCAGCGTTTGCGCGAGTTGTTTCAGGACGACCTTCTCGTACGAAGGGCTAGGCAGTATGAGCCGACGCCACGAGGGCAGGCACTGGTTCAGGAACTGACAATCATTCTTCCGCAACTGGAAAGGTTGATCTCCGGCAAGGAGTTTGACAGCTCGACGGAACAGGCTACCTTCCGGCTGGCGGCGAGTGACAGTCTGGCGCAACTGTATGGACCTGCATTTTCGAAACAGTACAGCGAGCGCCCCAATCTCGAATTTTTGTTCCAGGCCTACACCGATGATCGATTCAGCGATCTGGAAGCGAATCGCTTTGACCTCCTGCTCGATGCGGGATTCAGAGCGTTGCCCCCGACACTGAAGAGCGAAAGGCTATTTGAAGAAGAGCTGGTTTGTGCAGTTGCGAAGGAGAGCGCATACCCACAAAAGCTCTCGCTGGCTCAGTACCTTGCTGCGAAGCACGTCTGCATCAGCGTGCTGGAAAACCAGCAGACCGTGCCTGACATTGCTTTAACCAAAGTAGGGGCGGCGCGGCGATGCGCCTTTACTCTTCCATACTTCAGCGTGGGTCTGCACATGGTGGCAGGAACCTCCCTCATCGCAACCCTGCCCCGAAGGCTGGCAGAGAACCTCGTCAACCCGACGCAGACACGCTTGGTGTCGGCACCAGACGAGCTCACGGGTTTTCACTACCTCATGATCTGGCATTCCCGTCAACAGCAGGACGTTCGCCATCTTTGGTTGCGCCAAGCGATGCGGGACGCAACAACCTGGAGATAGCTTTCATATGATCCGTTGCAATTGAGCGTTCGTCAGTGTCGCTCCGGCGCAGTCTTGGACTGATCCTGAACGCGTCGTTCTCGCGCCAGTGGAGCATCCAGCGGTCACCCTGTTCGAGAAACACGTGGGTAGTTGCCCTTTGATCTGACGGGCTTGTTCTTCGTTGTTGATTTCAACTTTGGAATAGATCGTTGAACAAGAGCTTCAAACGCGCTCTGCGCCCTTGTCCTTGCTGCCGGGTCATGCAGGAAGCGTTCGGACACGTGATGATTCAGGTAAATGCCGCAGAGCTCCCAGACGAATTGGTCGAGATCGAGGTCAGCGGCGAGTTCTCCCGAAGCAACTGCCTCCGCAGTCGTGGTGACCAGCAGCTCTCGCCACCGCTCCTCTGCAGAAACCAGCCGTTGCCGGACAGGATCGGATGCGTCCACATCATCAAGTTCGAAGAGACCTGCCGCGATAGGACAACCACCTCTCAGCCCTGCTCTGGCGGTCCAGCCAAGCCAACCATAAACAAGGGCCCTGAGCCTGCCTAGTCCAGGAGCCTCTTGCATCGCAGGTTCAACGAAACAAGTTGCACCCAAACGAACTGTTTCTTCCATCAGACCCAGCTGCACCTCTTCTTTCGAGCCGAAGTGCGCAAACAACCCACTCTTCGACATGCCGGTTCGCTGCGCCAGCAAACCGACGGTGACCTGCGCAAAACCGCTCTTCGACAGAAGATCGACTCCTTGCGCCAGAATCCTGTCTTTTGTGCTTTTCATCCTCTTGTTCACCTTGATCTTAGAAGTAGGGTCTCGCCCACTCCAGCCATCATGTCATTGTCATTCGACCTGTTGATGAGACGCGCCCCTTCCCTACGTAAACTCCAAGCCTCTCGTGGCCGGCAGCACTGCCTTCAGAAACAAGTGGCCAAAACAATTAACTGTGTAACGCCTGATTCCTTTCCATTTTAGCACGACCGTTCGTGCTAGATTTACCGGTATGGACAACTCCTCCGTACCCAACTTTCGTGAGCAAGCTCCCCTTCAGCTCGGGATGCTGCTTTATCCCCACATGACCCTGCTCGATCTGGCAGGTCCCCAAGCAACACTGGGCTTTCACAGCATTACTCATCTGATCTCGGATTCACTCGATCCTGTCCTCACAGACTCAGGCGTCTCGATCATGCCGACAGCCACGTTCGAAACCTGCCCAGAAGAGTTGGACGTCCTGTTTGTGCCGGGCGGCTTTGGGACCAATCGGGCGCTGCAGCAGGAAGAGCTTCTTCGCTTTCTCGCCAAGGCAGGCAAGCGCGCGCGGTTTGTCACTTCCGTGTGTTCAGGTTCCGTACTGCTCGCAGCTGCCGGCCTCCTGGACGGCTATCGAGCGGCGACACACTGGGCCGTTTACGACCAATTGGAGACGTTCCCGAATGTCACCGGAGTTCACGAGAGGGTTGTGACCGATCGCAATCGTTTCACCGGAGGAGGAGTCACTGCCGGCATCGACTTCGGCCTGACGCTGCTGGCTGCACTGCGCGGGGAAGAAACGGCCAAAATGACCCAGCTCATGATGGAGTACGATCCGCAGCCGCCGTTCAACACAGGATCTCCGGCAACAGCAGGGCCGCAGTTGACCGCCATGGCTGAAGCCGCGATGCAGGTCAGTCTGGATGAGGGTCTCGCGATCGCCCGCGAGCTTACGGCAGGCCGGATGCAGCCGCTGCCCACCCTTTGATCCACCAGATCGATACCAACCCACCGCAGAAGGGAAACACCATGTCAAATCAATATCAAGCCATCGTCGGTTCCGACGAGCCCCTTGTTCTAGGAATTGTTCTTTACCCCTTCATGACGGCCTTGGACTTCGTGGGTCCTCTCACCGTCCTCAGCATGAGTTGCACAACCCATCTGCTTTCAAAGACGCTCGATCCAGTGCTGACGGACTGCAGCTTTTCCGTCGTCCCCACCATGACCTTTGCCGACTGCCCACAGCACCTGGACATCCTCTTGATTCCCGGCGGCTTCGGCAGCAACGCTGCGATGAAAGATCCTGAGCTTCTGGAGTTTCTAAAATCACGCGGTGCGACGGCTGACTACGTCACCTCGGTTTGTTCTGGCTCAACAGTCCTTGGCGCAGCAGGCCTGCTCGACGGGTACAAGTCGACGACGCATTGGGCTTACTTTCCGGTGTTGAAAGCGATGAACATCGAGACCGCGAGCGAACGGGTAGTGACAGATCGGAATCGAATCTCGGGTGGCGGCGTGACCGCAGGCATCGACTTCGGACTTTCTGTTCTGGCAAAGCTCCGGGGTGAAGATGCCGCGAAGCGTATGCAGTTGATCATGGAATACGACCCAAAGCCGCCGTTCCAGGCCGGGCACCCCAGCATGAGTGAACCTCGGCTGACGGAACAGGTGACACAGTGGATCGACCCCCTGATTCAGGAAGCTGTGACAATCGCTGAAGCCGTTCAGCACTAGTTCTTTCTTTTCATAACAGCTGCCACGATGGGCAGATTATTTATGGCTGCCTGTCGTGGTGACTTTACCCGTCTAATGCCGTTCTTGGCTGACATAATCTGGAGAAGCAAATGAAGACAGTCTCTTTCGTGACTTTGTCAGCAGTCATGACCTTCCTGGTGGTGTGGGGGATGGCAACACTTGCCCGCGGTGTGACAGGAGTGCCTAAAGACTTTCCTCCTTTCACAGCGCTTCCTTTGCTATCCGGAGTTGCAGGAGGTTTCCTGGGTGCGGCTGCGGTGTACGCCCTAGTGCGCTTGGTCTCGCCAAATCCGGATCGTGTCTTCTTTCTCTTCGCAATCACTTTCCTGGCTCTATCGTTTGCGCTTCCAATCCGCCTCAGCTTTACAAGGTCCTATCGTTTTGCAGGTGTCACACCTGCTGCTCAGATGACGCTGGCACTCTTTCACACCATCATCGCGGCTTCGTCTGTGATCTCGCTCACGAGACTAGAGTAGAGCTTCTCCAAGTGTCGCAATCTTGCAGAGAGCAGGGTGCCAACACAAGCCAGCCTTCATCCCTCGGCACACAAGCGCAGACGACAAAGAAAACAAATGGATCCATCATGGAGTTCGAAAGCGTTATGCACGCTATCTGATCAGCAGTCCCAACTTGTTGTCCGCGTGAAGCGGCGGCTCATGGCTCCGTGCTGGTATACACAAACCATCGATGTACACAGCAGCGAGATTGCGGAGACAATGCGGCAGGAAGTGCTTCAGATGGTCAAGTCCGGCACGGACGAAAATGGGCTCTTCGCTCACTAAAAAGCGATCTATGGAGAGCAGATTCTGGCGGTTCCTGACGGAGCGCTGGGAAAGCTGGCTTTCGCAATTCCCATCACCTCTGCTTCGGCTGCGCTTGGGGTTCTCACCGCTGTGCTGATGAAGTTTCAAGCCGCGACCGACCCGGACAGACCGATGCGGGAGAGCGCGAGCCTAACGCCGCCTTCCTCGTCGCGGGAGGTCTCAGGCCTGGGGGTGTTCTCGCCGATGAAGTTGACCGCACCACGAAAGCCGGTTGCGAAGGCTCCGTACAGTGCAACACCGGGAACGATGTCGAACGTGCCTCCCACACGAGGGTTCGCTCGTACATACGTCGTGTCGTAGCTTTGCTGTACCTGCTTCAGGCCGAAGCGTGTTAGCCGTACCGCTCCGAGCAGGTGCAGACGACCATAGGTCGCCTGGTCCTGCGCGTATCCGGCCAGCGTCTCATACCGATTGGTTTGAGACGTCGTTACTGGCGGCACGTCGCCGAAGGGGAGGTCATAGGTGGGGTGCGCAAGATCGAGCGTGCCGACCGGAACACCGTTCAAGCCAAGGTCGCCTTTGAAGTTGGTGCGGTCGTAGTTGAAGCCGCCCAGCAGTTCGTGGCGGCCGCCGAGCCCGCGCAGATTGGCGGCGAGATTGGCATCCACCATGGCGCCCGCACCCCCGCCATAGACAGTCGAGGTTGGCCCTTTCACCACTCGATCCGCTCTGCGCCGACGAGGCTTGTTGGACCAACAGCCGTTTGGGTGAGCCCATAGGTGGGCAGGCCGTCCCTGTAGACCTCGGCCCGAAAACCGCGCACCACCGGCTGTGTAAACAAGGCTTCTTCAGGTTTGGTCGGCATCACACCCGACACATCGACCAGCGCATCGTTCAGCGTGCGTGCATCCTGTTCGGTGAGCAGGCTTCGTGTCACTACGTCAACCGATTGCGGAACATCGAGAAGCGGTGTGTCGGTACGCGTGGGCCGCGATCCGGATTCATAGCGTGCCGGCGGGAGCGAGTTGAGTCGCATTGCGAGAGCTTCCGTCCTCGCTCTGGACTCCCTGCCGGAGAACGCGAAGCGAAACACATCGGAGACTTTGGCGCGGACCTCCGATCCCTCGACGCCTACCGTATAGCCGCCATTTTCGGCCTTCTGAATCGTTACACCGTGCTGCGAGAGGGCCAGGTGAACTGACTGCCAGTTCGCCTCCCCCGCAAGGAGCTTGCGCAAGGTCTCGGCAGGCCGTTTGGACGCGAACACCTTCAGACTCTGCTCGTCGCGGAAGTGGTCCTGTTTCGCCATCTGTGCCGGCTGCTTGCCCGGGCTCCGCTCACGCTGGTCGCGGATCTGCGACAGCTCCGCTTTTGTGTTCCGGACAGGTTCGTTCCGCTGCCTGTCCCAGCGATACAGGCCATCCGCTTCAGCCCATCCGAACTTGTGCTCCAGCTCGCGCGCGAGCCTGTGAAGCGTGCGTTGCGTGACTCGCGGACTGTGCACCTTCGCCGTCTCCGGATGCACGGGGTTCAGCATCACGTGGACGTGGAAATGCTCTTTGCCATCGTGCGCCGCGATCAGGTACTGATGCTCTCCGAAACCGAGCGCCTGGACCATTCGTTCCGCAGACGTTTGCCACTCCCTTTGGGTCGGCCTTTCACCCGGCTCCCAGGCCACCATGAAATGTATCGCCGGGTGCTGGACAAGTGCGTTCTGGGCCGCCCCGGCGCACAACAGCAGACCGACGTGATACTGTTGGGGCAATTTGGGGCGTGTCCGGGGTGCCGGCTGCGCCCGAGTTTTTGCCGGGAGCTGGAGACGTTGCCTAACCGACGCGAGCATGGGCTTATCTGGGGCATCTTGGCGGGCTTTCTGCTGGCGTTTCCGGTAATCGGGCTGACAGGGTATCTCTACCTCCGGTATGGGAACGTGCCGGTGGCGGTAGCGGACAAGCCATTTCCGGATGAAGAGCAGATCGTGCACCTTGCGCTGGATGCGCGGATCAACCGACAGACGCAGAGCTCGCCGATCCAGCCGACGCCGGAGAATCTGCTGGCCGGGGCGCACGTCTTTGCGAGTCAATGTGCGTTCTGCCACGGCGCCCCCGGGGAAGACAGTGCGATTGGGCACAATGAGTATCCGCAGGCACCGCAGCTTTGGGTAAAGCACACGCACGGCGATGTGGTGGGCGTGAGCGACGATCCGGCAGGCGAGACCTATTGGAAGGTAGCCAACGGCATTCGGCTGACGGGTATGCCGGCCTTTGACCATGCGCTCAACGAGACGGAGATGTGGCAGGTGAGCCTGCTGCTGGCAGGGGCGGACAAGCCGCAGACGCCGGAGGTGTTGGCGGCGATGCGACATTCGGTTGCGGAGTTCGCGCATCCGGAGCGGGACAACAACGGCAATGGCGTGAAGTAGGCGGCTCTCGCGGGTTGCGCCGTTGAGCGATCGAGCGGGCGGCGTAGTAGGTCTGAGACCGTGGGCGGGCTGCGGCGCGCCGAGCTGTGGCGGCGTCCAGAGCTGGCGCGGGACGAGTCTGGTGCCGGAGCTTCCCAACCTGATGTGTGTTGTGCCACGGGCTTGGGCCATGTTGCAGACGAGGCTAGTGTGCTGGAGGGCTGACGAGCCGTCCCGCTGGTCATTCGCGCCTACCTTGTGTCGCGAGCTTCCGTGACCATGCAAACACTTTCATTATCCAAAGATAATTTCTGAACTACTTGCCCAAGTCACCCTTGTCTCGTACGGTCACGGTACCGCAGTAACGGTACCGAAGTGCGGTGTGAGCCCTTGACACCCTGCGGCTTGGAGAGGCAAAGACGATGCGAAGAGAATACGGCGTGGCACTCGCGGTGGCGTCTTTGGGGCTGTCTGCTCCGACGCTGCGGGCCGATACCATACAGCAGTTCAACGTAAGTGGATCGATCGTCAGCTTCCAGAGTGACTCGTGCACCAGCGGCGAGGGGTGCCCGACGGGGTCTCTGAGCGGAACGCTGACGGTGGACACGACGGCGGGATCGATCGTCTCCTCGGCCCTGAGCGCAACCAACAACGGAAGTGATTACAGCTTCGGTCAGGCGACCTCGCAGGGTCCTGCCATAGAAGAATGCGATCACGCTGACGGGGGAGGTTGTTTCTTCGACACCTACTCTGCGGACTACACGGGGAACGGGGGCTCCAGCCTGAACCTTTACCTTGATACCTCGGCGACGGTGGATGGCTCGCTGAAGGGATACCAGGGTGGGGTGATCTGCAATGAGGCCTATCTGTGCGGCTCGGACATCCAGCTTGTGCTGACGATGTTAAACGTTCCAGGCAGCACGTACTTTGAGTACGTCGCCGGCGATGATGCGGTAGTGACGCCGGGAGCGGTGTTGTCGCCGGAGCCTTCCAGCCTGGTGTTGCTGGGAACCGGAGTCTTGGGTGCGGCAGGCGCTGTGCGGCGGAGGATCACTCGCCGGCGGTAAAGCCCCGTGGCGCGCCGTGTACGACGTCCGCATGTCGAACCATGCGGCCGGGACTGCCGGACAGAACGACGGCATGTTGAAGAAGGTCTGCAGCTTGGACTGACTTCGTTGAAGCAACTCGAAGAAGAATGCCTTGGAGGAACAATGCGCGGAATCAATCTTTGTTTGAGCATGATGATGGGGTTCGCGACGGTCGCGGCCCATGCGGATACGGTGCAGCTGTTTACGGTGGCAGGTGACTTTCTGGACTCGACGCAGCCGGACTGCGGCACCTGCACGGTGGGGTCGTACAACGGGACGCTGACCATCGATACAACAGCAGGGACGGTGCTCACCGGGAGTTTAAGTGCGACGACTCCGACGGGAGCGTACAGCGTCTCCGGGGCGCCGGACAGCCAGAGGCTGATCGGTAGCGGCGGCCGGTACAACCTGGTGGACGACTATGGTATCTCCCTGGGCGACTTCTTTCTGGCGCTCGACATTCCGGAGACGCTGGTCGGCTATACCGGAGGGGGGATCTGTGGGTTCAACGATTCGGGGAACGGCTGCGGTGGCCTGGTGCCGCCGCTCTCCACTCTGTCGTTGGATCCTGGGTACTACACCTACAACGGCGAGGTAACGCCGGGGGCGATCGTGGCATCGCCGGAGCCTTCCAGCCTGATCCTGCTGGGGACCGGGGTGCTGGGCGTTGCGGGCGCCGTGCGACGTAGGCTGTGGCGCGCGTAGATCGCGGTAAGTTACTGCATGAGCCCCTGCCCGGTGTGGCTGGGGCTTTCTGCTTTGCGGGCTGCCAAGGCGACGATGCGAAGATAGAGCTATGTTGCAACTTCAAGGTGCGGGCAAGCGCTTCGGGATGAAGCTGCTGTATGACGACGTGAACTGGTTGATTACGCCGGGGGAGCGGTCGGGGCTGGTGGGTGGCAATGGCACGGGCAAGTCGACGCTGCTCAAGGTTCTGGCGGGGAGCGAGTCGCTGGACTACGGCACCATGTCCAAGCAGAAAGGAATGACGATCGGGTACCTGCCGCAGGACGGGCTGCTGATGCGCGGCAAGACGGTCTTCGAGGAGTGCCTGAGTGTCTTCGATGCGGTGCGCGGGTTGGAGGCGGAGAGCGAGGAGCTGAGCGACAAGCTGAGCAACTTTGCGCCGGGTACACCGGACTACGACCTTGCCGCCGAGCGCTTCAGCGAAGTGATGGACCTGATGCAGACGCACGATATCTACACGCTGGACTACCAGGTGGGCACGGTGCTGGGCGGGCTGGGATTTCCGAAGGAGGATTGGGACCGGCGGACGGAGGAGTTCTCCGGCGGCTGGCAGATGCGGATTGCGCTGGCAAAGCTGCTGCTCGAAAAGCCCTCGCTGCTGCTGCTCGACGAGCCGACGAACCATCTCGACCTGGAGACGCGCAACTGGCTCGAGGAGTACCTGAAGAGCTATGAGCGGGCGTTTGTGCTGATCTCGCACGACCGCTACTTTCTGGACGTGACGGTGGGCAAGATCGTGGAGCTGTGGAACAAGCGCGCGCACTTCTACGTGGGCGGGTACGAGAAGTTCGTGAAGCAGAAGGACGAGCGGCGGACGCAGCTGCTGAACGCGTACAAGAACCAGAAGGATCGGATTGACGATCTGGAGGCGTTTATCAGCCGGTTTCGGTACCAGGCGACGAAGGCCAAGCAGGTGCAGAGCCGCATCAAGGAGCTCGAGAAGATTGAGCGGATCGAGATTCCGGAGGAGGAGTCGACGATTCACTTCACGATTCCACAGCCGCCGGCGAGCGGGCGGACCGTGATCGACGTGCAGCACCTGACGAAGATCTATCCCAGAAAAGAGGGCGGCACCAAGACGATTCTGGACGATGTGAGTTTTTCGATTGAGCGCGGAGACAGGATCGCGCTGGTGGGGGCGAACGGCGCCGGCAAGTCAACGCTGATCCGGATGTTGAGCGGCCTCGAGGCGCCCACCCGGGGCGAGATCAAGCTGGGGCACAACGCACTGGTGGACTACTTTGCGCAGGACCAGTACAAGGTGCTGGACCCGAACGCGGGGATGCTGGACGACATGAGCGGGGCGGCGACGCGGGTGCCGGTGGTGGAGCTGCGCAGCCTGCTGGGCTGCTTCATGTTTTCGGGCGACGACGTCTTCAAGAAGCTGGGCGTGCTGAGCGGCGGCGAGCGGAACCGGTATGCCATGGCGAAGATGCTGGTGAGCCCGAGCAACATGCTGCTGCTCGACGAGCCGACGAATCACCTGGATCTGCGGGCGAAGGATGTGCTGCTCGATGCGATTCGTAACTTCACCGGTACCGTGTTGTTTGTGAGCCACGATCGCTACTTCATCGACGGGCTGGCGACGCGCGTCTTCGAGGTGGAGGACCGGCGGGTGCACATCTACCCGGGAAACTACGAGGACTACCTGTGGCGCAAGGCGGGCGGGCCGGCGAAGGCGATCGAGCCCCTGGCCGAGCGCAGCGTGGTGGGATCGGCGACCGAGCGCGCGACGCCGGATACAGCAGTCGAGAAGGCGGAGCCGGCGGTGGCCGTGGCGGTACGGGAGCCGGTCAAGAAGCTCAACTCCTTCAAGCTGAAGCAACTGGAGCAGCGGGTGGCCGCGGCGGAGGACGAGATCCCCGAGCTCGAAGAGGCGATTGCAGCGGCGGAGGCCGAGATGGCGGTCTTCACCAACGCCGACGAGGCACAACGGCTGGCCGCGCGCGTGGAGGGCATGCGCATCCGGCTGAGTGTGGTGACACGCGAGTGGGAGCAGATGGCGGAGCAGCTGGAAGAGCAACGATCGGCCTAGCGCGGACAAGCTGTGCGCCGCCGGCTCGCATCCCATGGCCATGCCGCCCCGAGCCGATGATCGCATTTCCGCAGAGTTTCTGCAGTTCCTCACAGCACTGCCCAAAGGGACGCGAACCCGCATCCACATCCTCACCGACTCAGATGCCGATGGCCTGCCGGCGGCCGCGATCCTGGCACGCGCGCTCCCGTTAGCCGGGTATGACTCTGTAACCGCCGAGGTCCGGCTTAAGACCGAGTCCGCCTGGAGCCCTGCCGTCCTCGATCGCCTGCGGGCCCGTGCTCCGGAGGCCCTTCTGGTCCTCGACCTCGGCGCGCGGCCCGAGCCCTTGCTGCCCGGCACTCCCACGCTTCTGCTCGACCATCACAAACCCCTCGGCACACCGCCCGGTGCCACGCTGCTCTCCGCCTACCGCGAGACCGCCGCGCACGAAGACGCCAAGGCCATCCCCACCACCGGCCTGCTCGCCTTCCGCTGTGCCGAGGCGCTTATCCCCGACCGCGCACCTCAGTTCCTCTGGCTCGCCGCCATCTCCCTGCTCTCCGACCTCGGCGACAAGGCGCCCTTCCCCGAGCTCGCCGCGGCCAAGAAGCAGTACGGCGTCGGAGCCCTCCGCGATGCTACCTCGCTGCTGAACGCATTGCGCCGCGGGGCGACCGGCGATGCCTCCCCCGCGCTCGAGCTGCTCCTCCGCGCCGACTCCCCAAAGGACCTCCTTACCTCCACCGATCCGGAGATTGAAGCTCTTCGCGACCGCTGTCTCGCCGCCAAGGCCGAGGTCGGCGAAGCGCTGGCGGCGGCCCGCAAGCTGCCCCCGCGCTTCTCGACCAAGGTGCGCGACGAGCTCGGCGCCGACCTCGTCGCCATCCGCATGCACACCCCTTGTCAAGTGCACCCGCTGGTCGCTCAACAGTGGCGAGCGCGCTTTCCAAAGTCCGTCATCTTCGGCGTGAACACCGGCTTCCGCCCCGGCTGGGTACATTTCTCGGGTCGCGCGCCCGCCGGCGTGAACCTCATCTGCTTTCTGCACGACCACCGCCCATCCGAGGCCGACGGCGCCTACGGCTCCGGCCACGACCAGGCCGCGGGCGGCGCCCTCCCCACCGCCGTCTGGAACCGCTTCGCGCAGGAGATCGGCTTCGGCCCCGAGCTCCTTGTCTCCGAGCTCCCTGAGTCCGAGCCCGTCTGACCCCATCCCATGCCCGACACCATCGCCCGCTTCAAGCAGCTTACCGAGCAGATCCTGCCCACACTGGCCCGCGAAAATTGCTGGCCCATCCGGCTCGACCACTGCTTCAAGCGCATCTGCCTCGACCACGCCTTTGCCGACGTCTGGTACCGCCACCTCGCCCGCCCGGCTGAGCATCACCTCACCGGCGAACCCCTCGCCCGAGCCATCGTCTGCGCCGAGTCCATCGAGGCCGACGGCCTCCCGACCCTCACACGTCGCAACGCCGAATCGCTCGGCTTTCGCGGCAAACTGCGCTCCAGCGCCACGGTGCGGCCCTAAGCCGCCGCCGAGCTTTCACGCCCCATGCGCTGCACCACAAGCCACGCATACTGTGCGGCCGACAAGGGCGCCAGCACCGCCACCATCCGCAGCAGCCCGCCGCCCACCAGCCCCGGGCCGCTCCAACCCAGTGTCTTCCGGCTGAAGATCACCACCACCGCCGCAATCTGCGTCACCGTATTCAGCTTGCCGAACCAGCTCGGCCGAAAGTCCCGCAACAGACTGGTTACAAATAGAACAGTCGAGATGAGCAGGATACCCAGGTCGCGGCTGAAGACCAGCACCGCCACATAACGCGGAATGAGCCCCTTGTACGTGAGCAGCAGAAACAGTGTGCTCAGCATCAGCTTGTCCGCGATCGGGTCCAGATACTGTCCCAGTCGCGTATGCTGCCCGAGCCGCCGTGCCAGCAGGCCGTCCAGCCCATCCGACACCCCCGCCAGTAGAAATAGTCCAAAAGCCCAGTGCCACTGCCCATCCAGCACCTCGATGACGATAAACGGGATTGTAAACAGCCGCAGCAGCGTCAGCAGGTTCGGCACAGCTCGAAGTTGGTTCAGCGCGGGCAAGGGGTCAAGGTGTCCTGCATGATCCTATCGCGCCCGCCTCGTTATCCCTACTGCCGCTTCACAAGCCAGCCATCCCGCACAAACAGAATCGCCGATCGTGCTCATCCCGAGGCTTTGGCCGGTGAATACTCGGGGAAGGTAGTGCCCGCCTTGCCCCAATTGTGTTTGGAACAACACGGAGAACGTTCGCTGGCTTCGGGTTTGCATCCAACTGCCGGTACACATCTCACTCTGGGGTTCTTTTGATGACCGTTCAATTATGGTTGTGGATCGGAACAATCGGCATGTCGGTTGGCCTGGTTCTTCTGTTCTTTCCCATGCAGAAGAATAAGTCAGTCTCAGAGCAGGGCGACTCTATCGTTCATTTCCTCGTACCGATGATTGCGATGACGCTTTACCTGCTCATGGCACTCGGTCATGGTTCGGTCACCCTACCTTCCGGTCGTGTCTTTTATTTTGCTCGGTATATTGACTGGTCCATCACGACACCTCTTTTGCTGCTAAGCCTCGTATCGAGTGCGGTGGAAGGCCACAGGAGCAAACGCGGTGCTCTGATCGCCGGCTTGGTTGTCTCCGACGTGTACATGATTGTGACGGGTCTCGTTGCCGGTTGGACAGATGATCCAACGTTGAAGTGGTGGTTTTATGTGCTGAGCTGCCTGGCCTTCGTGGCCCTCTACGGCCTGCTCTGGGGACCTTTCCGCAAGCTGTCCGAGACCAGTCCGAAGGGGGAGAACTTCCGAAAGAAAGCCGTCGTGCTGTCTGCCGTCTGGTTTTTTTATCCGGTTGTCTTTCTCGCTGGTCAGGAAGGGTTGCGCCTTTGGAGTCCCGTGGTGGACGCCGTACTGTTCACCAGCCTCGACCTGATCGCGAAGGTGCTCTATGGTCTGTGGGCGGTGAGCCTGGTGCAGCACACCGGAGAGGTACGTGAAGAGCTGCCCGAAAGCGGCGATCGTCTAGTACGTGCGCAATAGCCATGTCTCGGGCCATTGTTGTAGGAGCAGGATTCGGAGGGCTGGCCGCCGCTTTACGTCTGCGTGCGGCCGGCTTTTCCGTTGACGTCTTCGAACATCTGCCTGCGGCCGGTGGGCGCGCCGGGGTATATCACCTTCGCGGTTACACCTTTGACGCCGGGCCTACTGTACTTACAGCTCCATTCCTCTTCGACGAGCTCTTCACGATGTTTAAGCGGCAGCGTTCTGACTACGTCGACTTCCAGCCGTTGATGCCCTGGTACCGCATCCGCTTTGCTGACGGCCGTACGTTTGACTACGGCGGAACGCGCGAGCAGTTGATTGAGGCAGTGAGGCAATTTGCTCCAGGCGACGTTGCGGGCTACCAACGACTGTTGAAGAAGGTCGAACGTATCTATCAGGTGGGGTTTGAAGAGCTTGGCGACAAGCCGTTTCACGACGCGGCCTCCATGCTCCGTGTCATACCGCAGATGGCCATGCTACGCAGCGATCGTTCTGTCTACGCGTTTGTTTCGCGCTACATCAACGATGAGGCACTGCGACGAGTGTTCTCATTTCAACCGCTCCTCGTCGGCGGCAACCCATTCCACACAACCTCGATTTACTCACTGATTCAGCACCTGGAGCGCAAGGATGGTGTGCACTTTGCGATGGGAGGCACTGCAGCTCTGGTCAAAGCACTGGTACGCCTCGCAGAGGAAGTTGGCATCCGCTTTCACTTCGGCCAGCGCGTGGCGGAGTTGCTCATCGACGAGGGCCGCGCCAAGGGTATACGCCTAGCGGACGGACGGGAAGAGCATGCCGGATGCGTCGTTGCCAATGCTGATGCTCCTGCACTCTACAAGCATCTTGTGCCGGCAAAATGGCGGCGGCGCTGGACAGATCGCCGCATTGAGAGCCGTAAATACTCGATGGGTCTGTTCATCGTCTACCTCGGCGTTCGCCGGCAGTACGCGGAGCTGGCACACCACACCATCCTGCTTGGCAAACAGTACAAGGAGTTGCTGCAAGAGATCTTCGAGGGCAACAGCATCAGCGACGATCTGAGCCTATACCTGCATGCGCCGACGAGAACGGATCCCACACTAGCTCCGCCGGGCTGCGAAAGCCTGTATGTCTTGGCACCCGTGCCGAATCTGCGAGCAGGTATTGATTGGAGCCGCCAGGCGCAGAGGCTCGAGGAATCCATACTTGACACGCTGGAGGCCACGCTCTGTCCACAGCTTCGCCAACACCTCGAAGTGCGGTTCCATGTGACGCCGGAGCACTTTCGAGACAATCTGCTTACGCATCATGGAACAGGCTTTTCCATTCAGCCCACGCTCTTTCAGAGCGCATGGTTCCGTTTCCACAATCGCAGCGAAGACGTGAAGGGCTTGTATCTGGTAGGGGCGGGAACGCACCCAGGCGCGGGTCTACCCGGAGTCTTGTGTTCAGCAAAGGTGCTGGAACACTACATGCCGCAGATGCTTCGTGAAGCCGCTGCAGTTTCAGGGTCCAACGAGGACGCCTCAGGGAAGCCTTCACCACCGCCCGGAGTGGAGGCAGCGTGAGCGTCACGACATGGGACGATTCTTCGGCTGAGGAGGTGATGGCGCGGGCGGGCAAGACCTTCTATCGCGCAGCGCGCCTGCTGCCACGTCCCATCCGGACTGATGTGGTGGCGCTGTATGCCTTCTGCCGGCACGTTGACGATCTGGCAGACGGAGCATCACGTCCGCTGCAGGAACGGCACACCGCTCTTCAGGAGCTTAGCGAGGCCTTGGCAGGTTCTCATCCGCGCCAGCCTCGGGCTGCAGGCTGGCCGTTTGCCGCGCAGGGCATGTTGCCGCAGGCTGCGGCACTGCTGGTGCAAGCAGCGCTGGGCGACCTTCAGCAAGTACAGCCAGAGACACTGGAAGCTCTACTGGAATACGCGTTCGGTGTGGCCGGTACAGTGGGCATCATGATGGCCGTAGTCCTGCGCGCGAGGCCGGAGGGCTTTGGCGCAGCGGTTGCGCTCGGCATGGCCATGCAGTTGAGCAACATCTCCCGCGATGTAGCCGAAGACTTTCACCATGGGCGGGTATACCTGCCGGCCCAGTGGGTAGACCGACAAGCCGTTCGCTGTGCTCTCAATGCTGAAACGCACAGGGATGCCGAGCTCGTCCGGAGGTCCATACGACGCTTGCTGACCATAGCGGATGCTCTGTATGAGATTGCGTACGACGGCATCTGGAGCCTGCCCTGGCGCATTCGATGGAGCATCCTTGCGGCGGCGATGTGCTATCGCGAGATTGGAAAGAAGGTAGGCCGGGATGTCGACCGATCCTGGAAACAGCGCACAGTGGTGAGCAGCGGCAGAAAGCTTTGGTTAACCGCGCTTGCCGGGTTGCGCTTGCTGTTGCCGCGCTTTTGGCGAAGAGCAACTCACGTGGAGTGGCCCACGGCGCTGGGACACGCTGCGCTCGCACAGGGACGAGCTCTCGGGGTCGCCCAATGACACTGGATGCGGACATCATCATCGTTGGGGGTGGTTGCGCCGGCCTGAGTCTGGGAGTTGCGCTTGCCGAGCGGGCACCAACTCTCAAAGTGCATACGCTTGAGGGCCGGACCGGCTACGAGCGCGATCGGACCTGGTGTTTTTGGGATACTGCCCAGCATCCGTTCGCAGCGGGAGTCACGCACAGATGGGATAGCTGGCGCGTACGACACAACGGCTGTGAAGCTCGGCAGCAAAGTCGAAGGTACAGCTACCAGCATCTGCCGGCCGATCGCTTCTATGATCTCGCAACGAATCGGACAGAGCAGGCAGGGCAAGCTCTGACGATGGGAGCAAACGTCCAACGGATACAGCAGGTTGGTAGCCGATGCGAAGTGGAAACCGATCTGGGTCTGCTGCGCTCCCGGTGGGTGTTTGATTCTCGTCCGCCTGGCCCCGATACGGCACAGCCCGTCTTGACGCAACGTTTTGTGGGCTGGCACGTGCGCTGTGACAGGCCATGCTTTGATACCTCCGTCGTCGATCTGATGGACTTCCAGCAGGGTGTGGAAGGCCGTGTGACGTTCTTCTATGTGCTGCCATTCTCAGCAACCGAGGCGCTTGTGGAGGCTACTTTTTTGGAGAACCCAGCGCTTCCGCCGATCGATGGTGAAGCGCTGTTGCGCGTGCACCTGCAGCAACTCTGCCGCGGCACTTATGAAGTGTGCTATCGGGAATCTGCGTCCCTGCCCATGGGTGATCGTCGACCAACTACTGATCGTCGACCAAGAACATCGTCGAATGAATGCGTTGTTGCCATCGGGACAAGAGGAGGTCGAGTGAAACCCTCTTCGGGGTACGCCTTTCTCCGTATTCAACGACAGAGTGCAGCGCTGGCTGGAGCGCTCGGGCGCGGTGCAAGCTTGCCCCGGCACGTTGAGCCACGGTTCTACGCTCTTTTGGATCGGATCTTCTTGGAGGCCTTGCGACGAGCGCCCAGGCATACAGCGAGCTACTTCTTCCGGCTCTTTGAGAAGGTACCCCCAGACACGCTGGTCCGATTCTTGTCTGAAACGGCAAGCCCTGGAGAAGTCCTGCGCGTGATGCTGGCATTGCCGAAATCCGACTTTCTGGAAGCGGCGCTGATGCCGAAGGCCGGAGGACGCCTCGCATGACCAACACTGTCGCCACGGCAGAGTCGCAAAGCCCTCCTTATCTGAAGGGGCGTCTTGTTCTGTTCACCACCGTCACGGCTGTGGCTGTAGCGGGAAGCCGATTTACCTCGTCGACACACCTTGTGTTGCCCTTCGCGCTTGCTGCGATCAGCATTGCCGTTTGGCATGGAGCCTTTGATGGGGTTCTGGCCCAGGAGGTCTTCGAGCCGCTGTGGGGCGCACATTGGCGGCCACTGTTTTATGCGGCGTACCTGGGGCTGGTCACCTTGGTCCTTGTGCTTTGGTGGGCTGCTCCGGCCGTGGCGCTCCCATGCTTCCTGCTCTATTCGGCATTCCATTTTGGGACAGAAGGCGAACGGTCCTTTTCCGCAGTACGCGCGGCTGTCGGGACAGCGACTGGCTTTCTGCCGATTGCCGCCGCATGCCACTGGTGGCCCCACGAGGTTGCCGCGATCTTCGCCGACATGCTGCGCGGAGGCGCAGCATACGGCACGGCGATGACATCCATTGCAGGAGACCTGCTTTGGCCTGCTGCCGTCGTCGCTATTCTGGGGGCACGGTGGACGAAGGTTGGTTGGCGGCTTTTCCCGTTTCTGCTGGTTGGGACAGAGTTGGTGCTGTTTCGCTGGTGTGCCCCCGTGACGGCGTTTGCCATCTTCTTCTGTATCTGGCACACGCCCGAGCACATGCTCAGCACAAGCTTGGACAGGGCGGGGACATTTCAAAGCCGATTGCTCAGCCAACACCTCAGGAGCGGTGTTGGTCCGTGGCTCGCTTCCCTGCTGGCGCTCTTCCTTGCATGCTGTCTCGGGCGGCACACGGTTCAGGTGTACACGGGCGCTTTCTTTGTGTTTTTAAGTGCCCTGACCGTTCCACATATGCTGCTTGCCGAGATGTGTCGGCGCCAAGCGAAGTTCGCATCTGATGCGAGCGGCGCGACCCACGTATCCCAAAGTACGGTGACTCAGCCATGACGCCTGAGGTGTTGCTTTCAGCGATAGAGGCAGAGATCCAGCGGCAAACCGCTACGCTCTCCGGCGATATGCTGGAGGTCTGCCGCTACGCTATGCAGGGTGGGCAGCGCAGTAGGGCCGCGCTTCTGCTGGGAGCCGCGCAAGGACGTGGCATACGCGAATTGCGTGCCGCAACGGCGCTGGAGATGCTGCACGCCGCAACCCTGCTCCAGGATGACATCTTCGACTCTGGACAGGTGCGGCGTGGACAGACGGCAGCACACCTCAGGTATGGCCGAGCCAAAACTATTCTCGCTTCCGACTGGTTGCTGATCCGTGCACTTGAATTGGCGGCCGAAACTGATCCTTCCTTCTTTTGCTCCTTGGCGCACGCCGGAAAAGCGATGGCGCAAGCTGAAGCTCTTGAGTTACACCCTCCACAAAGCCACTCGCTTGCCGAAGCCAAAGAGCAGGAGATGGAGGTTTCGGAGGGAAAGACGGCGCTGCTGTTCGGCAGTGCTTTGTGCGGTGCAGCTGTGCTGCGTGGCCTACCGGTCGCCGAACGCCGCGTTTGGGAAGATGTGGGCCTGCGAATGGGCATGACGTATCAGTTCGTGGATGACTGCACTGACCTCTACAGCACAGAGTCCGAGGCACGAAAGGACGTCGGAACTGATCTGCCGGCTGGACGCCTGACGCTGCCGGTTCTCTTTGCGCTCGAGGCGCTTGCGAAACAGGGCTTTGCCTTCGCGCCGGAGGGACTGCGGCACACGCCGCTTGATGAAGGGTGCCGTTCGTCGCTCCATACCATGCTCCACTCTTCGGAGAACAAGCAACTGGTCCGTGCCTGTCTACAACGAAGGCTGGAGGTGCATCGGCTTGAAGCCGGACGGGTGGGCATCGATGAGCTCACCGTGCAGCGATGGCTTTCAGCGTTGTGGGACAGGGCCGACCGGTGCCTTGTTTGTGCCGAAGATCGGGATCTAGCCATCGGGAGTAAGTCGCGCCTGGAGGTAGGAGACCGGTTCTTCTATGCGTAAAGACATCTTGGCGGCAGCAGCGTTGGAAGCGGGCTTGTTGAGTCCGGCAGCACTGTTAGGCTATGTCACTCACTCTCCACTTGTGTTTACGAGCCTTGGCCCAACAGCCTACGAGATGAGCGAGACGCCAAATCAACCAAGCGCCAGACCCTGCAACGTATCGTGGGTCACGCTATCGGCATCGCTGCAGGCCTGATCGCTATCGGACTAAGTCACGCACGGGTCGTGCCGGCAAAAATAGCGTGAAGACTATGCCTGAGCTGCTGGTCCTTGGCGGCTGCGAATGGTGAGGCTGCCATGAATGACTTGAAGATCTTCCGAGCCACATGAGGTGGCATGCAGGGCCGGTATCTGTGACGGTCAGGACGGGCTGCTTCCAAGCGGGCAGACCTCAGCGATAGAACCGCGACACCGCTCGCAGCAGGTGGCCTTTGACGCTGGTGAAGGTGCGTTCCATCACCATCTCTGTCGCCAAAAACTGTAGGCCGATGGCATAGGTCGGGTAAGGGTGCACCACTCCCGCAAGCTGCTGCAGCCGGATGCCGCGATCGATCGCTACTCCAATCTCGGCGATGGCTTCGCTGGCGCGTTCACCGACGACCGTGCCACCGAGGATTCTCCCATCCCGGAGCGCAAGTAGTTGCAGAAACCCGCGGCTATCGGCTTCGCTGACCGCGCGATCGACGCGGCTCAGCGGAAGCACCCCACTCTGCAGTCTGTCTCCAAACTGCGTGCGTGCCTGCTGCTCCGTCATGCCCACGCGCGCTATCTCAGGAGACGTAAAAGTAACTCGCGGCATGGCACGAGGCGTACCCGGGGCGCGGCCCGGCAACAAGGCATTGCGCGCGGCCTGAAAGCCCTGCCAGCCAGCCAGGTGGGAGTACTGCGGCCCCCCAAGCACGTCCCCCGCTGCGTAGATCGTGCGCGCCGACGTCTGAAGATATGTGTCAACTGCGATTCCCTGCGCTGTATAGCGAACCTTCGCGCGTTCCAGTTGCAGTCCTTCCACAACCGGCGTACGACCGGTGGCGATCAGCAGCATGTCGCCGCGCACCGTTCCCGCAGAGGTGGTGACCGTGAAGGTATCTGGGACATGAGAGACGGCCGTAGCGCGCCCCGTTGTCCTTATGATTCCCTCATCGTGGAAGACCTCCTCGAGTATCGCGCTCGCCTGCGGCTCTTCGCCGGGCAGCAGAGTCTCTGCAATCAGCGACACCTCGGCTCCCAGCCTTCGGTAGCTCTGCGCGATCTCGCAACCAACGGGTCCGCCCCCGACCACGATCAGGTGTCGAGGCAGACGATCATTCGCGAAGATCTGTTGATAGGTCAGGTAGGGCACATCCTCCAGCCCCCCAAGTGCAGGAATCAGTGGCCGGGCACCCGTGTTGATCAGGCACTTGCCCATGGTGATTCGCTCCGCGCCCACCTGCAAGGTGTGTGCATTCAAGAAGCTGGCTTCCCCCAGGTGCACCGCCATACCCTTTCGTCGCAAGGCATCGGGCGCGGTGGGGGCGTAGATGTGCTCGATGGTGGAGTTCAGCCACGCCCGCACCTGCGACATCGCGGTGGGCCTGCTCTCCGCGCCGACCCCGAAGCTGGCGGCGTGCTGAACGGCGTGCGCAACGGCGGCAGCCTTGATCAGGGATTTGCTCGGCACACACCCCGACCATGTACAGTCTCCGCCAATGCGGTCTTTCTCGATCAGCGCGACACGCGCGTCCAGTTTCAATGCGAAGTCTGCGGCAATGAGGCCGGATGCACCCGCGCCTATGATGGCAAAGTCATAGTCATACTTCATGGAGCCTCTTCTGAAGATCGTCTCGCCGGCGTTCCTGAGGCATGCGCGCCATGAGCAGAAGTCCCGTGGTCGCCAGCACGCTTGTGCCCAGCAGCAGGCCGTCAAAGCCGAACAGCTTACCCAGCCAGCCGGCCAGACCAGAACCCGCGATGGCGCCAAGACTCAGCAGCACCGAGTAGATGCCCATGGCGCTCCCTCCGCCGATCCCGCCGTGCAGTGAACCCGCAAGCCACGACAACGCGGCCGGGGTGAAGCCTGTCTCGACCAAAATCAGCAACGCCGTCGCGACGCCCACGGTCCACCGATACCCACTGCTCGCCCCACCGGCATGGTTTACCAAGGCAAAGCCCAGGCATACAGGCAACATGGTCGCGAGCGAAACCCGCATGGCGCGGGGCACCCCGACACGCGGCAGCGCCAGACTCCAACCTGAGACACCCGTCGCGAAGAGCAAGGCATACACCAGCAGCACCCATCCAAAGCGGGTCGGATCGGCGGCGTACAGGCCATCAAAGAATTGGTTGCGATCCGGTGGGGGAGGTGCGGTCATAAGAAACGAGAGCGTAGGACCCAGCCAGAGCCCGGTCACCGCGTTGACACAAAGCCACACCGGTGCCAGGCGCCTCACAGCGTCATCCCGCAACGCGAGCAAAAGGCCCTCCCACGCGCTCCGACCCTTTGCCCTTCCAGCACCTCTTGCAGACACCGCCATCAGCAGCGCGGCCGCCAGGTACGCTGCCGCAACAAGGCCGAAGGCCGTACCGGGGAGATGCTTCCACAACTGCGTGGCAACCACGCCTCCCAGGGCGACTCCGGCCAGCAGCGAAAGTTCAAAGAAGCTCATGGCGCGCGCCCTGGCTGACAGGTCGCCTGCGGTTTGCCCGCCCAGCCAGGCGAGCAGGGGCGGGGTGATCGCCGCGACGCTGACACCCTCCAGAACGCGGCTGAGATAGAAGATCGCGTTGAGATGTGTGAGGCCAAACAGTTGCACAGCCGCCGCCCCCAGCAGAGCGCCCCCGACCATCACCCAGCGTGGCCCCCAGGCATCCGCCAGCATGCCCAGTGGGATGGAGAAGAGCAACTCCGCGGCGTATGCGACAGCACCCAGCGCACCGGCCGTCCCAACGCCCGCAAGCCCCGCGTGCTCTTGCCGAAGGTGCACAAGGTAAAGCGCTACCAGAGTGCCGCTCGCACTGCCCGCCACCCGCAGCAGACCATTCGCCCCCAACGCACCGGCCAGAGACCCGCGCGGCTTCAAGGGAGTCGGGGCGCCGGCGGAGTATGATCGCTTCGTCATCGGGAGGGTCCGGCTCGTCCTAGCGTACGCTTGGGCCTGCATCCCCTGAAAGAGGTTCCGTTGTCGATACTTCACCTGGAAACAATCGCTGCTCCCGTGCAGAAGAAGGACGCAGACTACGTCTTCTATGAGCTCACCCGGAGCATCTGCCCCGAGTGCCGCAAGGTCATTGACGCCAAGGTGCTGTTACGCGACAACAAGGTCTACATGAGCAAGCGGTGCCCCATCTGTGGTCCATTCGAAGGGCTCATCTACGGGGACGCGCAGGCCTACGTTGCCTTTGGTAAGTACAACAAGCCGGGAACCATTCCGCTCCAGTTCTCAACAGAGATCATCGACGGCTGCCCACACGACTGCGGTCTCTGCCCCGATCACCAGCAGCATGCATGCCTGGGCATCATCGAGGTCAACAGCGCCTGCAACATGGCATGCCCGCTGTGCTTTGCGAATGCCAGCCCCGGCTTCTCCCTCACCCTGCCGGAGGTAGAAGAGATGCTGGATCACTTTGTCGCGACCGAAGGCAATCCGGAGGTCATCCAGTTCTCCGGAGGCGAGCCCACCATTCATCCGCAGATCATCGACTTTGTGCGCGCAGCGCATGCGCGTGGCATCCGTCACGTCATGATTAATACGAACGGGAAGCGCATCGCGGTTGACGATCGGTTTCTCGCCGAACTGAATGAGGTGCGCGCGTCGATTTACTTTCAGTTCGATGGCTTTGAGGAAGAAACCTATCGCATCATCCGGGGCGAACCCGGAATCCTTCCCGAAAAACTTAAGGCTCTTGATCGGCTCGCATCCATCGGCATCAACTGTACCCTCGTTCCCGCAATCGAGCGCGGCGTCAATGAGCACGAGATCGGGCGCATTATCGACTTCGCCATTCGCCACCCCGCCGTGCGCGGCATCAACTTCCAGCCTGCCTTTCACGCGGGCCGTCACATGCACCACGACCCCATGCACCGCATGACCATACCGGATATTCTCAAGCTGATCGAGGAACAGACGGCACAGCAGTTCCTGGTGTCAGATTTCATTCCCGTCCCTTGCTGTTTTCCCACGTGCAACTCTGTCACGTACGCGCTCGTCGACGGCGACCAGGTCACTCCGCTCTCACGCCTCGTAAATGTCTACGACTACCTCGACTACATCACCAACCGCGTCATGCCAGACTTTTCGCTCGAGATTCGCAAAGCACTGGAAGGCCTCTGGTCCTCCTCGTCTGTTCCAGGCTCGCAGAAATCCGCGGAACAGTTTCAGCTTTCCTGCGAGGCCTGCGGCGTTCCAGGCACCGGCACGCTGGGTGATCTGGCAAAAAACATGTTGATGATCATGCTCCAGGACTTCATGGACCCGTACACCTTTAACCAGAAAAACCTGATGAAGTGCTGCAAGGAGTTCCTGGTTCCGGGCGGCAAGCAGATCCCCTTTTGTGCCTTCAACACCATCGGCTACCGCGAGCAAGCACGGACACAGCTCGATGCCATGGAAGCCGCTCGTCGGCAGGCCAGGCGCGATGGCGTTCCGTTCACCCCTCGGCCCGTAGTCTTCGACGTGAAGCACGTCACATGGGCGCTTACCGACACGATGTCTGGACTGCACACCATACAGCCGGTCTCCGCATGAGAGAGGCGATCCGAGACGAGATTGCAGCTGGCCAGCAGCAACCATCCGAGATGCTCATTAAGCAGTGCTGCGCCACTTTCTACGGCAGCGACGCTGCACGGTTTCTCCTTGGCGACAGCTTTCACCCTGGGGGCACCCAGCTCACCCATGAGCTCGCGCAACGCATGGATCTCGGCACGCACAGCAAGGTGCTGGACGTGGCCTCCGGTCGAGGCACCAGCGCCCTTTACCTTGCCGAAACCTTCGGCTGCGAGGTCGTCGGGCTTGATCTTAGTGAAGACAACATCCGCACAGCGCAGGCTGCCGCGCAGGAGCGGGGTCTAACTGCTCGAGCGACTTTTATGAGGGGCGATGCCGAGCATCTGCCGTTCCAGGATGCAGCGTTCTCTGCCATCCTCTGCGAGTGTGCCTTCTGCACGTTTCCCAACAAAGCGACGGCTGCCGCAGAGTTCTTTCGTGTCCTCGCGCCAGGAGGACGACTCGGGCTTACGGACTTGACGAGGACGACGGGAGAAGAAGCCAACCTTGAAGGCCTGCTCTCGTGGATCGCCTGCATCGGCGATGCGCAATCGGCAGCTCGGTATCAGCGCTGGTTGGAGTCTGCCCATTTTGAGGTGTTGCAGCGACTGGACCGCAGCGCCTGCCTCACGGAGATGGTCCGCCAGGTAACCGGCAGACTTCTGCTTGCGGAGGTGATGACAAGCCTACGTAAGCTGGATCTGCGCGCTTTCAACCCGACGCAGGTCAAACAGTTCCTTTCCTCCACCTCCAAAGCCATTGCCTCGGGTGATCTCGGCTATGTCCTGCTGTTGGCTGCGAGACCCGGTCCTCAGACTCATCCTGGCTGACCCACGCCGCGTCTGGTGCCTGGTTTGGGGAGCGCAGATCACTTTCAACCAACAACATTGGGCGGTTAGTTGACAGTAGCCGGTCTGGATCACGACCACCCTGCCTGCCTCCCCCGTGTAGCTGGATCTTCGGGAGAATTAGAACGTACCGATGAGGTCGTTGAACGTATCAGGGCAACGAACTTCGAGTGTGCGTCTCCTGAGCCAGAGCAGTTCGAACGCATACTGCGGCCTCGCACTCATCACAAACCCTCGGAGGATGGGCCCTCCGCGGGAGGTTGAGCTGAACCGCAGCGAAGAGCTTCAATGGCTGATTGCCGCCAACACTGTATCGACTTCCAGAGCGATCATCTTTCGCATCTCCGCTGCATTCTTGGCAGCGTCTCTGAATCCCCGCATGGCGAACGCCAGAGTACGGGCCAGCTGTGACGGGCTCGCTTGAAGCGTCGTCTCGGTCATGCCTTCGGACAGCAGCTCCGCAAGAAGTCTGATGAAATCCTCGTAGATCGCCTGGACTGCCGGACGGGCGATGTCAAAGAGATCCCGGGCGTCCGGATGCACCTCCATCAGTTCCATTCCGTGGGAGCCCCACTCCCCGCAACAATGATGGAGCTTGCGTTCAAAGCTGCGCATGCCCCTCATGGCCGTGCGAAGTTCCCCCAGCTTCCTGTCGTTCATATCCTCCACCACAGCAGCGAAGATGTCATCCTTCTTCGGAAAGAGCAGGTAGAGCGCCGGGCGCGACATTTTGGCCGCTTCCGCCACATCGCCCATCGTCGTGCGGCTGTACCCATAGCGCAGGAACACGCCGGCCGCTGCGGAGAGAATACTTTGCCGCCGTTCCGCAATATTCTCGTCTGTCAGTCTCTGAGTCATTGCATCTTTTCTCTGACATTTATCATCATACTGTCAAAATGCGATACAAGCGCATCGGGAGGTAGTCCTCATGAATGAAGAATATCTGGCTACGTGGAAGCGTTATCAGGCAGCATGGTTTGACATCAGCGCCGAAGAACGTAAGAGACTTCTGAGCGGCAGCGTTGCCCCGGATGCCGTTTACACCGATCCAACCAACGAGTGCCACGGTTTACAGGAGCTGATCGCGAAGATTGAACAGTCTCAGCAAAAGACACCGGGGGCTACTTTTGAAAATACCAAATTCCTGACCCATCATCAGCAGGGTCTATCGAGCTGGACCATGCATAGCAAGGAGGGAGCGACCCTGGCTACCGGAAACAGCTACGCGCGATTCAACGCGGAGGGTCTGCTGATTCAGATGACCGGATTCTTCGAGCTGCCTGGCAAATCCAGCTAAGGGCTACGGCCCAAGAAAGGAGTGACCAATGCCGGCAGTATTCATCCACGGGGTTCCAGACACGGTGCATGTCTGGGACTCTGTTTTTTCGCAGCTCGCACGCCCCGACTTGCTCGCCTTGGAGCTTCCCGGTTTCGATGCGGCACTCCCAGCTGGTTTTTCGGCCAGCAAGGAGGAATACGTCGACTGGATCATCCGGAAGTTGGAAGCGGTAGGGGATCCAGTTGACCTCGTTGGTCACGACTGGGGATGTCTTTTCACGGCACGCGTGGCCTCTCTCCGGCCGGACCTCGTGCGTACATGGGCGGCCGGAAGTGGACCGGTCAGTGCAGGGTACGAATGGCATCCACTCGCCAAGATCTGGCAAACCCCAGGTAAGGGCGAGCACTGGATGCGTGAGCTCGATCCCGGAAAGTTCAGCCAACAACTCCAGAAGCTTGGGGTCCCAGCTGAGATCGCTCCCGCGATGGCGTCGCGGGTCGATGACCGCATGAAGGAGGTGATTCTTGCCCTTTACCGGTCTGCGCTCCAGGTCGGGCAGGAGTGGCAGCCTGACCTCGCGAAGGTCACCTCCCCGGGGCTGGTGTTCTGGGGCGAGCAGGATGAGGCGTGCCCTATACGTTTCGCACGAGACCTCGCGGATGATACGCTTGCCGGGCGAGTTCTCAAGCTTGCTTGCGGTCACTGGACTCCGCTTCAAAAGCCGAGAGAAGTAGCCGAGGCGCTTACGGCTCACTGGACCCGCTGACCTAAAGGTAGCTCCAAAGCACTACACGAGGAGTACAAATGCACCTGATCGAAGTGACCCCCGAAGCAATCAATCGTGCTGCGGCGAGCATTCCCGCCGGCCAACCCGTCGTGATGATGAACCTGCTGCACTTTCGTAAGCAGGCTGAGTATGGCAAGCAACAAAATGAGTCAATCTCTGGACGTGACGCTTACTACCATAGATATTTACCCGCTTGGGGCAAGCTGGCCTCTGCGATACCCGGGATACAGGTGCTCTTTCTTGGTGCGGTCCAGGCAGGCCTCGTCGTCGGCCCTGAAGACCTCTGGGATGAGGTGGCGCTTGTGGAATACCCAAGCATGAAAGCCTTTCAATCCATTGCGGAGAGCCAGGACTACCGCGTAGAGGCCGACCCTCACCGGAGAGCCGCCCTGGAAGACTGGCGGCTGATTGCCATGTCAAAGATGACACCACCGAAAGTGTAATCCTGTGCGGTGCGCACTCGCCTGTCGGCGGCAATGCTTCCGAGCAGACCGACAGGCAGGAGCTCCGATGTGTTGATGATGAACGCTCCCCTAGCAATCGACAGAACGGCAAGTCAAGACGGACCCCGTCTGAATCGTTACGGAGTAAGTGCCTCACGTCGTCCGTGCCGCAGGGCAGGCCCTTGCAGCCTTTCGACGGACCTGCTGCACATGAGCTGATTCTCAAGAATGGCTAAGAGAGAGTCGGTCCACCTAAATTGAACCACTCGCCGGGCTGCATGACCTGAGTGTGGATGCCGAATTCCTTGGACTTCTCCCCGAGCCGCTGGACGGGATGTTGCGTTTCGACGTACTTCGCTTCTTTATTCAACGATCCGTAATGTATGGGCACAACCGCTTTCGCCTGGATGATGTGCGCGGCAATCGCGGCTTCTTCCGGCGTGAGCGTGGCTTCAATGGGACTTGGCGGCTGGAGGTGAGGCCAAGTGCAGACCGGGGCGTTGACCGGCAGAAACGCAAGATCGAATGGACCGTGGCGATGCGCAATGCGCCACCAGAAGCCATGGAACAACGTGTCGCCTCCATGAAAGATGCGTAGGCCGTCGCCTTCAACGATCCAGCTGATCTGGGGATCGCCGAAGCCGTCGACGGCAGCTGCGGAGAACACGCGGAATGGGCCGATCGTGCGCTGCTCCCACGCGGGGACGATCTCCACTGCCAGGGAGTGACGGGAGAACTTGTCTTCTGCAAAGGAGGTCAACTCCACATCGGCTGTGTTGCCCAAAGCTGGCTCCGGCCGCAGGACCGGCGCATCGCGCCGGAGTGCATCCGCGAGCGCGTCAGGGTCGGCATGGTCTGCGTGAAGATGCGTGAGAAGCGCGGCCGCGGCGCGGCCGGCATGTGACGATGCGGGGAACGGTTCGTCAGGACTTCGTAAAAAGGGCGCCATTGGCGATTTGTCCTGGACGTAATCAATGAGCAGCGTCTCTCCGTCACACTCAATCTCCACGCCTGCCCAGCCCAACCTGCGTATCCGCATGGTGCCTCCTTACAAAGTTCGTTTAGTAAGCGACGGAGATGCGCGTCCGCGCGTGCTGAGGCTCTTCCACCTCGTCGAGCATGGCAGAGGCGTAATCCGCGGTGGAAATGCGGCTTTCGCCGTTGCTGTCCGTAAGCAGCTGGTCTCCGCCAATGCGATATCTTCCCGTCCGCTCTCCCGGAGCGATGACCGCGGCAGGGCTGACAAACACCCAGTCCAACTCGGGCTCGGCACGAAGTTGGTCGAGAACATCCGCCGTGCGCAGCGCGCCTTCCTTCCACTCCTGGGGAAAGCTCGGTTGATCGACGAGGCGCTGCCCCGGTGCAACCTCCAGGGTTCCGGCACCGCCCACCACCAGCAGGCGAGGAACTTCCGATCGCTTTGCCGCGTCGATGATCGACTTGGCTCCCGTCCCGGTCGCGTCCTTTCCCGGGTTGAAGGCGCTGATGACAACGTCATGACCGGCGAGGAGTTGAGCAAGCCTGTCAGGTTCTGTGACATCACCTTGCACTGGTGTCAGCCCGGGGCGACCAGGAAGATCTCCAGTGCTGCGAACGATCGCCGTGACGTCATGACCGCGTTTGAGGCTTTCAAAGAGAATGGCGCTTCCGATAAAGCCGGTGGCTCCGATAAGAGCGATCTTCATGGTGACTCCCCTTGTGGTCTCTGGACAGGCAAGCAGCTTGTCCGGCCCTCAGCGCTTGCACGAGGCATGAGCGGGTGCGCGGCGGAGGGCCTGTTCAGAATACGCATACGGCTTACTTTGCGTAAGTACGTACACGAATGTAAGCTCATCACATGAGCAAAGGCCACGGTTCCGCGAAGACTTCGCGATCGGTCCCAAGAGGAAATGTCTATAGCGGAGACTGCCCGACACGTAGTGTCCTGGATCACGTGACATCGCGATGGAGCACTTTGATTTTGGTCCTGCTCCTGGAAAAGACGCACCGCTTCAGCGAACTCGCTCAACGGATTGGTGGAGTGAGTGAGCGCATGCTCGCGCATTCTCTGCGGGCTTTGGAAGCAGACGGGCTGGTACTGCGTGTCGTGCATCCGACGAAGCCGCCGAAGGTGGAATACAGCCTGACAGAACTAGGCCGTGAGCTCGCCGCTCACGTACACTCCCTGACGAACTGGGTCGAGGGAAACGTATCGCGCATTCTCGACTTCCGCCAGTCCAATCCGTCCATGCAAGAACTTCGCACTGGGTGAAGCGATGGCTGCTTTGATTGGCTACGCGGCAGAAGATCAATGCTCACTGAGCACAACCGTCGGCTCTGCTCTTCAAAGATGAAATGTCCCGGAGCGAATCAGTACTCGCGCCCCTAGGTTGTTGTTGGCGGACGTGACGTACTCTTTGCACGCCCTGCTGGGCGTCGGTTGTTCAGGAGCCGGAGATCGTCAGCGTACGGTGTCCAGCCAAGCTGGGCGACAAGCAGCAAGCGATCAGAAGGTGCGCGGCTGCCCATCGTCCGAAGCTATGTCGCAGACTGGCAAGCGATGAGCAGATCGGGGCAGAAAACCGGCAGCTTGAAATCGAGAGTGAAATAGCACGAGACAGGACAGAGGCAAGCGAATCACATCCCGGCCTACTTCCCATTGCGCCATCAACAAGGTCTACATCCGCCGCTGTTGCCAGGAAACGACTAATTCGACCCTCTCACACTTCGGGAGGAGGAATCGTGCTGTAATCGGATTTCACCTCAGAACCGAATCTCGTTATGCCCGGCCCAAGCCCATCACCAACCTTCATCAGGAGTCACACATGAGCGCCACCAACGAGCCGCCGTACGATATGGCAACTCTGGGGAAGACCGCCCAGAATACTGCGAAAGCGCAACAGGACCACTCGTTCAGTAAACCAGCCCAACAGAACTTCGCCCTTGTCGCGCTGAATCCAGACAGCGACAAGGCACCGCCCACCGACCATGGAGTCGTCCCGCCCATCTGGTACTCCTTTGACATCACTCATCGCCGTGTGCAGGAAGGTGGATGGACGCATCAGGTCACGGAACGCGAGCTGCCAAGTTCGAAGGAGATTGCCGGCGTCAACATGCGGTTGATCGCCGGAGCCTATCGCGAGTTGCATTGGCACTTGGCGGATGAGTGGGCCTATATGCTCAAGGGCAACGCGCGGGTCACCGTGTACTCTCCCGACGGCACCATCTTCGTCGATGATGTGTCTGAAGGTGACTTGTGGATCTTTCCAGCCGGCTACCCCCATTCCATTCAGGGAACCGGGGAGGATGGGTGCGAGTTCCTGCTGGTCTTCAATCAGGGCAGCTTCTCGGAAGAAAGTACCTTCCTCATCTCGGACTGGTTGATGCACACACCTCCGGACGTGCTGGAGAAGAACTTCGGGCTTGAGGCAACAACAATCGCCAAGATACCGAAAGGCGACCCACTCTACATCTTTCCCAGCGTGGAGCCGAAGCAGACCCTGGAGCAGGATCGGGCTGAGGCCGAGCAACGGTCAGCAGGGAGAGCAAAGCAGGTATTCACCTTTAGGCCCGGCTTGATGGAACCGACCTTTGCCACCGCCAAGGGCAGCGTGAAGGTGGTCGATGAAAGCAACTTCGCCGCTTCAAAGAAGATCACAGCGGCCATTATCACCATCAAGCCAGGGGCGATGCGAGAGTTGCACTGGCACCCCAACGCAAGCGAATGGCAGTTCTGGATCAAGGGCAAAGGCCGCATGACGGTGTTCAACTCGTCCGGTGAAGCTCGAACGATGAACTTCAATCCGAACGATGTCGGTTTCGCTCCCAAGATGTCCGGTCACTACATCGAAAATACCGGCGATGAAGATATTCTTCTGCTTGCGATGTTCGCGTCGAATCACTTCGAAGTCATTTCGCTCAACAAATGGCTGCGAGCTCTGCCGCAGAGCATAGCCATGGCACACACAAACTTCACGGCAGAGGACTTGGCCAAGCTCCCCTACGAGGGAACGGAGTTCAGGTAGCCGCTGCATGCAGCAGGGCCGATGCATGCGTGTCTCGACACTGCTGCACACCTATGTTAGAAACACCTCGCCAAGGTTTCGAACCACTGGAGTGCTGCGTCTCAGAAAGCTGCCCTTCCGACGTAGAGCAAAGAGCTGATGCCGGAGAAGGATGAAGGGGCAGAACATCTGGCGTGTCCCAGAGTCGCGGGGAATGGATGGGCCTCGCCGCACTTCTCCAGAGCCTTGCAGCGTTCTTCTTCCGTTCCGATACAGCCATCTTGGAGTCTGCTATGCATGCAGAGACACAAACCTCGGCGCAAGTCGCTCACAACCTAAAAGCTACGCCCGAGTACCGAATCGTTGATTCACTCCCGAGTGCCTCGATTCTCGCCTTCACAGGCGCGTCGCTTGATTCCTTCCTGTACCTGAATCACGGCCACGTCTTCGCCGGAGTCATGACCGGGAATGCTGTGCTGTGTGGGGTTGGTGTCTTCAACAGGAACTCCGGGAGCGCTCTTCACTATGCGTGGCCGCTGCTCGCCTACGGCTGTGGTATCTGGTTGGTGGCAGTGGCCCAGCGACGCATTCGGCACAGTCCGGTCCGCTTCTGCCTTTGCATTGTTATCCTCGGCATGCTGACGATGTCGTTTATCCCTAGGAGTTTTCCAGACACCGCATACGCCTTCATCGTGGTGCTGCTGACAGGCTTTCTGGTGGGAATCTCAAGAAAGGTCGACAGCTACGCGTACAACGCGACGGTGATGACTGGGACGATCCGGGACGCGACCCTTAGTCTGCATGGCGCACTCAACGCGCACACACGGGCCGCCAATCTCGCGAAAGCCCGGGACCTGTGGACCTTGATGCTCAGCTTCTTCGCCGGGGCAGTCAGTGGAGGGTTGCTGGGGCGACACATCGGCAACCACGCGTTGTGGCTGCCGGTAGCAACCCTCTGCCTCGTGCTCACGCTCGTCGCTCGGGGCGGCGGCGAAAGATCGGGCTTCGACGAGGAGAAACTTTAGTGAACAAGAAGTACTTCACCCTTCTGGTGATCGCACTGGTAAGCTCCCCTGTCCCGAGGTCCTCTGCGCAGGCAGTGCTCTCACCGGCTTCACAGGTTTCGGGCATGGGCTACGCCGAACAGACCGCCCGGATATTGGAGCTCACGCCGCGGATGAAGCAACTCACCCAGCTGCAGCGCGCTCGAGGATGCAATGCACCGGTTACACCAGCCGAGCTCGTTGTGCGACAGGAGCTGTCGGAGAGCATCCAGGCGGCCGCTTTAGACGTCGACAGCGTAGTCGCTGAGATCAGCAATGAGCAGGGCGAGCTTTCCAACTTGCGCACCGTGCTGCAGATGAAGCGCGATAAGACCGTCGCCAGGTACAACACCGCTGCCTTGATTACCGGATCGGGAGCCAGCGCAGCCGTGAGCGCCACACAGTTCACCAATCTTGGAAGCCAAACCAACAACATTGGGGATGGTGTCGGCATCGGGGCAGGGGTAGCCTCCACCGTCTTTTCAGTCATCGCCGCTCGCAAGCAGAACGGGCCGAAGGGAACGGTGGGCGAGGTGCCGAATATGCTGGCTCCGCTCTTTGAACGCGAGCCAACGCTCAATACCTTCTACCCACCTTCAGTGCTCCACTACCTTGAGGTCGTCCCCGCCAATCAGGATCCCTCTCGTGGTACTCGCTTGGAGCAGTTGAAAGCCAAATGGATGCAAACCGGACGCCTGACCACGTCTCATTCAAATCGTCAGCCCGACCTCACACCGCTGACGTCCAGTGAGAATCCAGAGGTAAAGGTATCGATCCAGGACCTTTCGAACCGCATCGCGATGTTGATCGATGTTGCGGGAAACGTCTCTTTGATGAAGAGGGATCTGGCAACGTTGGTGCGCTCCATGGGTGAGGCAAGCGGCTGTCCGGCGGTGCCGTCTCAGGACCCCGGCTGATCGGCACCGAGTTGTTACACGATGGGCTGAGCTTCTCGGGCGAACTGCGGCGAGTAGAGAAGGCTGCCTCTAGCCTCTCTTGCTGCCCTGCACCGGGGCGCAGACATCTTCAACGAGCAGCATCGAAGTTCCTATACGCCGCATATCAGGGAAGGCCTTCTCGACAGAACACAACAGTGTCCCGCAAGCAGCGTCCATGTCCCACAATCATAAACTTCACGCCTGAGGCTGAGGCGCAACTGACTTGCTCTACAACACTCGGTCTTCCCGAGGGAGGCGCTGAACACGTAGACCCTCGCGCGGCATTCTTCCGATCGAAACCTGCCCGCAACATCGTCGCAACGCAGCACACCTAAGCTCAGGCCATTCCTCTTCCCGCCCTTGCAGCGCTTCATCGAAGCGCCCAAAGCTTAGCCCCTTGTGGAGTGTGCTCTTGCGCCGTCTTGCATTTCCGTATGCCGTCTTCCTCGCCTGTGCCCCGCTCTATGCCCAATTTGAAACAGCTTCCGTGTTGGGATCGGTGCGGGATAGCTCCGGTGCCCTTGTGCCCGGCGCGCAGGTCACGCTGATTAACAACAACACGCAGGACAAGCGTCAGATTACGGCCAACGGCAACGGTGCCTTTGAGTTCACCGACGTAAAGATCGGCCAGTACCATGTGCTTGCGCGGGCCGCGGGCTTCAGCGTCGCTGATACGGCGCCGTTTTCGGTGCAGGTAAACGCCCGGCAACGCGTGGATGTCACGCTGCAGGCGGGTGCCGCGGAGACGGTCAACGTCACCAGTGCAGCTTCGCTGCTGCAAACCGATGACAGCGAACGCGGCACCGTGATCGGCACGCGCGAGGTGGAAAACCTTCCCCTGAACGGTCGCGAATACGCCGACCTCGCCGCGCTGGTACCTGGCGTCCGTCGTGACGTGCTCGAAAACGGCACCGACACCAGCCGCGATGCCTCCTTCAACGTGAATGGGCAGCGCTCGGAGTTCAACAACTTCCTGCTGGACGGTCTGGACAACAACGCCTATGGCACATCCAACCAGGGCTTCTCCAATCAGGCCATTCAGCCCTCGCCGGATGCCATCTCCGAGTTCCGCGTGGAAACCGACAACTACTCGGCGGAGTACGGCCGCTCGGCCGGCGCGGTCATCAACGTCAGCATCCGCAGCGGCACCAACCAGTTCCACGGCAAGGTGTACGACTATCTGCGCAACACAGTCTTCAACGCGATTGGGCCTTTCACGCCGCCGCTCAACCGCCTGACTAACCTGCCGCAAAAGCCCACGCTGATCCGCAACCAGTTCGGTGGCACGTTTGGTGGACCAATCGTCAAAAACCACACGTTCTTCTTTGCCGACTATGAGGGCACACGCCAGATTGTGCATGCCGTCATGCAGGCCACGGTGCCCACGGCGAACCAGGCCGGCACCAGCGCGCTCGCCATTGCGAATGGTGGATATACCTTCTTCGACGACACCGCGAAAGGCAGTGGCATCGAGGGCACCACGCCCATTCCGCTGCGCAATCCGCTGACCAATCAGCAGTACAACGGCGTCGTTCCGTTCAATGATCCGTCTGTCTCCGCCTTTGCCAAGGGCGTGCTGGCGGCGTTGCCGGCGCCCAATGTGCCCGGCGCCGTCTTCGCCAATAACTACGCCTCGTTGCCCGCAGACACCATCAACGAAGACAAGGGCGACGTGCGCGTCGACCAGACCTTTGGCGGCAAAACCACGGCCTTTGCGCGCTACAGCGAGCACAAGGTCGATATTCTGTCGCCACCCAACATCCAGGGGCCCGCGGGCGGCAACAGCAACGGCAGCGTCGAAATCTTCAATCAGCAGATCGCCGGCGGCGTCACACGCGCCATGACGCAGAATGCCATCCTGGATGCGCGCTTTGCCTTTACGCGCACCGATGGCGGCAAGTTTCCCTATGGCCAAAACCTGACCAGCCTGATGGCCGGCATCCCCGGGCTGCCGAGCGACCCCACCGTTGTGCGCAGCCTCAACGTGCAAAACGTAGCCAACTATTCGCAGTTCGGCAACCAGGGCAGCAATCCGCAGTTCCAGAATCCGTACGTCTACAACCCCAAAGTGAACCTGACGCTGCTGCACGGGCGCAACAGCTTCAAGACGGGCTACGAGTATCAGGCAATCTTCACAACGGTGGATGACTTTAACCCAACCTATGGACAGTCCACGTATAGCGGAAACTTCAGCTATGCGGGTACCAATGCGAGCACGCTCGCCGCGTCCAACACCGGCACCAAGGAAGCCGTCGCACTTGCTGACTTCCTCTTCGGTGCGCAGAACAGCTTCCAGTTGAATAACTTTCAGGTCGTTCACCTCAATCAGCGCATGCACTTTCTGTACTTCCAGGACGACATCCGTGCCACCAGCAAGCTGACCATCAACGCCGGTCTGCGGTATGAGCTGGTCACGCCGCAGTGGGAGTCCGGCAATCTGCTGTCGAACTTCAATCCTGCGACCAACTCGCTCATCCAGGCCTCGCCCGGCTCCATCTACAACCGCGCTTTGGTGAAGGTGCCCAAGCTCGACTTTGCGCCGCGCCTCGGCTTTGCGTATTCCATTGACCCAAAGACCGTGATTCGCAGCGCATACGGCATCAGTTATGCGCAGTTCAATCGCGAGGGCGGCGAGAACCTGCTGGTCTACAACCTGCCGTATATCGTGAACACCAACGTGATCCAGGCGCCAATCTTCGGCAACCCCGGCATTCTGGGAAAGACCCAAGGGCTGCCTGTGTGTAGCGCGATGCAGGTCACGGCCGCCTACGACCCGTCCAATCCGGCACCCTGCTTCCGCACGACAAACCAGGGCTTTCCCACCGGCTTGACGAGCCCGTCTGTCGTCACCGCGGCCAGCAACGCAAATACACAGGCACGCTACATCCCAGCCAACCTGCCCACGGGCTATGTGCAGGCCTTCCACCTCACGGTGCAGCGGCAGATCACCGCGGCTTCTACCTTCGAGGTGTCGTACGTAGGCGAGCACGGCGTCAAACTTCAGGTACTGGCCGACTATAACCAGGCCGCAGCCAACCCTGTCACCCCGACCTGCAATGCAAGCGTCAACACAGGCTGCCTCAACCTGCTCAGCGGCAACGCCGGCCGCCCCCTCCACTCCTTTACGACCATTGAGGAAACCCTCCCCGCGGGCTTTCTCTCCTACAACGCACTGCAAACCAAATACGAGCACCGCACCAGCCACGGGCTGTACCTGTTGAACTCCTTTACCTGGTCGCGCGCGCTCGACAACGCTGGCGGCCATCTGGACACCAACGCCGGCGACAACTCACGCATCAACCTCGCCAACCCGCTCGGCGAGCGCGGCGTCAGCGGCTATAACCAGCCGCTCAACGAGACGCTCACCGTGGTCTACGATCTGCCCTACGGCCGGGGCCGCGCCTTTGGCGGTTCGGCTCCACGGGCGCTCCAAGAGGTCCTGGGTGGATGGCAGGTGACGGCCATCGAAAATGCCGACAGCAGCCAGCCGGTCAACATCACCTATTCGCCCAACGCCTTTCAGCAGGTCAGCCCCATTCTGAACCAGCGACCCAACCAGCTGACCAAGCTTGCGGTCATCCCCAAAGGGCGACGCACCCGCGTGGGCGGCAATCAGGCCATCAGCGCGCTGAACCTTGCGGCGTTCAGTCTGCCGGACGTCAACACCCCGTACGGCAATGCAGGGCGTAACTCGGTTCGGTTCGATCCCTACTACGACCTCGACCTCGGTCTGCATAAGCAGTTTCCACTCTACCCGGAGGGCACCGTGCTGGACTTCCGCGCGGAGGCCTTCAACGTCTTCAACCAGACCAACTTTGCCATCCCGGCCAGCAATCTCAGCAGCGCCAGCAGCTTCGGTCTGGTAACCGCGGCGGGCACCTTTCCCGCCCGCGTACTGCAGTTCGCAGCCAAGATCATCTTCTGATGCTGTTCAACCACGGAGCTTCATGAACCGACGTGACCTCGTCACCCCAGCCGGCGGCTCGCCGTGTCCACCCACGGCGCAGCCTGAGCCGTATGCTCCAGTACAGGAGTCCTATGCTTCGTTACGCCCTCTTCTGTGCCGCCCTGCTCGCGGCTCTACCTGCCTCGGCCCAGACCGCTTCGGCATCGCCTGAGCCCGCCCTTCGCCTCAATCAGATCCAGGTCATTGGCACGCATAACAGCTACCACGCAGGTCTTGGGCCAAGCATGAGCAAATGGCTGGAGCAACACAATCCGCAGGCCTTCGCAGGACTCGATTACAGCCATCCGCCGCTTACCGTGCAGCTGAATCACGGTGTCCGCCAGCTGGAGCTGGACGTCTTTGCGGACACAGAGGGCGGACGCTATGCGCATCCGAGAGGGGCGCAATGGCTGGCCGCGGCGAACCTGCCGCCCGACCCCGACCCTTACCCCCCGGGCCTCATGCAAAGGCCCGGCTTCAAAGTGATGCACGTGCAGGATCTGGATCAGCACAGCACGTGCCAGCCCTTCGCGGCATGTCTCCGGGAGGTGCGCGCGTGGTCACGGGCACATCCGGACCACGTGCCCGTCTTCCTCCTGGTAGAAACCAAGCAGGACTCACCCAAAGGCGAGCAGTTCACAGAACCCGAGCCGTTTACGCCAGCGGTCTTCGATGCCCTGGAGGCGGAGATTCGTTCAGTCTTTCCGGCCTCGGAGCTGATCACGCCGGATGACGTCCGCGGCAGCTACCCCACGCTGAACCAGGCAGTACTGGCGAAGGCTTGGCCCACGTTGGCGAGTGCGCGCGGCAAGGTCGTCTTTCTGCTCGACCAGCGGCCGATGACGCCGGTCTACCTGGAGGGTCATCCATCGCTGCGCGGCCGCGTGCTTTTCACCAACTCCACCCCGGGTGCGGCGGATGCGGCCTTTCTTGAGCGCAACAGCGGCCCACCCGAGGAGATTACGGAGCTGGTGAAACAGGGTTACCTGATTCGCGCCCGAACCGACGCCGATACCAAGCAGGCGCGCACCGATGACACCTCCACGCGCGATGCCATGGTGGCCAGTGGCGCACAGCTCCTCAGCACGGACTACCCGGTCAACGAGCCCGCACGCTGGCCCGGCCACTTCTCGGTGGAGCTGCCCGGCAACGCCGTGGTACGGTGCGATCCGGTGAATACGGTCGCGCCCTGCGCCGTCCGCCAGCCGCAGCCCTGAGGCTTGGGGTGGGTCAGCGGATTTCGATGTCGCCGGAGCCGGTGGTGAGATCGAGGGCGGGACCGCCGCCGTTGATTGGACCGGAGATGTGTTGCCGGTTGATTTCACCGGAGAGCTGGATAGGGCTGTTCGTGCGGACCGAGCCGGAGCCGGTGTGGGCTGTGAGATTGACGCCGCTGTTGCCGAGGTCGAGTCGGATGGAGCCGGAGCCGGTGACGGCGCGGGAGTTGCCGGTGATGTGCGCGGAGACTTCGATGTCGCCGGAGCCGGTGCGGGCATCGAGGGCGCCCTGAAGATTATGGAGACGGAGGGAGCCCGAGCCGGTGCGGACTTCGGTGTTGCCGGGGCCGCCGGCCTGCAATTCAATATCGCCGGAGCCGGTCTGCAGGGTAAAGGGGCCGCGGGCTTCGCGGATGCGGAGCGAGCCGGAGCCGGTTTGGGCGCGAACGCCCGCGCCGGCGGCGTTGACCTCGATGTCTCCGGAGCCTGTGCTGAGGTCGAGGTGTGCGCCGGGAGGGAGGGTGATGTCGTAGTCGACGGTGATGTTGCGGTTGAGATCGTTGTGGGTGCGATCGCCAATCTCGACGCGATCGCCGGTCTGCTGAATGGGCGGATTGTTGACGATCTGCTGGATGCGCGACTGTAGGTCGGAGTCGCTGCTGAAGTGGTTCAAGATGTTGAAGATACTGCCATTGTTACTGGAGTAGAGGTTGGCCTTGATGTGGACGTCGCTCCCGGCGTGGATGCGGATGGCTCCGGAGGCGGTGAAGACGACGACGGTGGGGGAGGCGGAGGTTTGCAGGGTGCGCTCGAAGTTGCCGCCGGCGGCGAGGGCCGCGGTGGAGGCGAGCAGGGTGGCGGCGAGGGCGAGGGCGGGACGAAGAGGCATGGGGGCTCCTGGCGAGGCGCTTATCGAAGGCGGTACGGAGGCCGAAGCCGGTTGGTTCCGTGCGCGGGCGGAACTCTCAGGCGCGGGCGGGCGCGATGATCTCGGCGGCGAAGCGCTCCATCTCTTCGCGCTGGGGGCTGGACTGGAGAAGGACAAGAGAGCAGCCGGCCCCTTCGAAGTCAGACAGGCGCTGGGAGACGGTGGCGGCGGAGCCGATGAGGCCGGAGCGCAGGCCGCGGTTGGAGACGGAGTAGTCCCGAAGGGAGAGCTCGGTTTCGAGCTTGGAGCCGGTGATGAACTGCTGGTAGTTGCTGTAGCCCCGAGCGGTCTGCTTGACGTCGGTGATGCGGGCGACCTCTTTCTGGGCGGAGGAATCGGAGTCGCGGAGGATGCAGAAGCCGGTGACGCCGAACGTGAGCGGTGGGAGGTGGGGATGGAGGGCGCGGCGGGCGCGCATGTCGGCGACTTTGGCGGCGATGATCTCGGGGGAGTCGCCGTGCATCAGGTAGGCGTCGCATTTGGCGGCGATGAGGTTTTTGGCGGTTTCGGACTCGCCGCCGGCGTAGAGGGTGGGGCGGGGGGAGGCGAGGGGCTTGGGAGCGAGGAGATTGCCGTCGACGGTGTAGAGCTCGCCCCGGTGGGTGAAGTTCTGCTCGCGCCAGCAGCCGGAGACGACGTCGAGCCACTCGGACGTGCGGGCGTAGCGATCGTCGTGCTCGTCGAAGGGGATGCCGTAGCGGGTGGCCTCGTCCTTCCACCAGGAGGAGACGACGTTGAGGGTGAGGCGGCCGCCGGAGATGTTGTCGATGTTGGCGGCCTGCTTGGCGAGCAGGGCGGGGGAGTGGAAGGTGGGGCGGACGGCGGCCATGAGTTCGAGCTTGGTGGTGACTGCGGCGAGGGCGGCGGTGGTGGACCAGGCGTCGAGCGAGGGGGCCTCGGGACCCTTGATGTCGTTGAGGTTGAGCTCGGCGATGAGGGTGAGGTCGAAGCCGATCTGTTCGGCGCGGAGGGCGAGGTCGCGGACAAAGGGCCAGGTAGCGGGCATGTGTTCGTCTTCGACGTTGCGGAGCCAGCCGCCGAAGACGGGAAGCCAAAAGCCGTAGCGCATGGGGATAGGGTACCGGATGCCCGGAGGCAGCCCCCCGACCGACTGCCCCGGAGGTCGAGAGCATGCAGAGCCGTGGGCTCGGAGACGTACCCCACCCCCCCGTACCTAAGCACGCAAAGTCTTCAAGTGACACGGCTTAGGTCTGGATCGAGATGTTGCTGGGACGGGGTCAGGCACCGCGGGCACGAGGCCCCCCGTCCGGGCCGACACAACGCTCTGCTTCTGCCTGGAACCCTGTTTCACCCTCATGGTAGCGCGTGACCGCGAGTGATTGCGTCAAGGCAACGCGAACGCGAGGGTCGGCCGTTGAAACACCAGGGTGCGATCGGAGAGCGTGGCCGGTCGCCCGCTATCTACGTGGCTCTCTCGCGGGATCGACGCCCCAACCGCGAGAGCTCCAGGGGATCGCCCCCGTGCCGTAGTTTGAGCCGGACAACATCAATTCGATCGAAGCGTCCGTGTCTGTATGATTTCGAACAGAGGACTTCGTGTTTCTGAGCGATTTTGGTGAAAGAGGTTCCCAACGTGGCACAGTTCAACGGAGCAGTGCGATGGTTCAACAACGCTAAGGGATATGGCTTCCGTGGACGCGAGGACGGGGCGGATGTGTTGTACATTTCTCGTCGATCGAGAGCGAGGGCTACAAGTCCCTTAAAGAGGGCGAACAGGTGGAGTTCGATATCGTTCAGGGCGAGAAGGGACCGCAGGCCGACCGCGTGCGGCGCGTCAAGGACCTGGGTGCGGCGTAGCCCGGCGGAGGGGTTGCCACGGCTCCTTCACATGGTGTGAGGCGGGTACCACATGCTGGGTGTTCTCAGTTCTCAGCTCCGAAGTCTTCCTCTGAGGAAATTGCGTCCTGCTCTGTGACAGTCTTCTTGGCAGCCGTAAGGGCAAGATTCCGAATTGCCGCGGCGTCGAGGACGACGCTGGTCCCATTGGAGAAGGCCACCAGCACGTCCTCTCCAAGGATCGACGCCTGCACGATGCGGGCGTTCTGGAGCGAGGTATCGTTCGAAATGGCGTATGACATAGGGCCTGCCCAAAGCTATTGTTGCCGAAGATGAGGATGCCGTTAGCCGAAGCGCGATGTGCCTTTCACACGCTGCAAGAGAGAGGCAGGGTCGTCCGACAACTCGGAAAGAGCCAGCCTCTGCCGAGGATCAGTGACTCCGATCGACATACGTGAGCCGGTGCTGGAGCGGATGTCCGAGCGAGCGTGCGTGATCGTCAGCGCCACCGTACGACTGAGCAACGTCGAGCCAGTTCACTCGCCGCAAGGTCTCCCGGGTTGGTAATGCTCGGAGGCCGCCAAGCAAGCTCGAGTCCGATCCCACGCTTGTGAGCAGTGTGCTTTTCTGTGAATTGCAGAGGACGGGTTTGCCTTCCATGCTCTGCGAAGTTCATTTTCTGAGATAGAGCATAGCGGACACGCGCAGTGGTGTACGTACGCTGGCGCACACGGGTGGGAGCTTGATTTTTAGACTCCGAGTCCACTGTCGAACTCGACGTAGTTATCCAGGTGGTCCCTGACCACGCGGTAGCACTCGCAGGCCGCGTTGCGCAGAGCCTCACGGTCAGGTATGTCGATCTGTACCCGCTCGTACTCGATCAGACCTCTCTCGCGCAGCTGGTGCGCCGCGATGGCCACGGTGGAGCGGGTGACTCCGAGCATATCGGCGAGGAACTGGTGTGAGATGCCCACCGTGTTGCTCTCCAGCCGGTCCGCGCATAGGCTGAGCCATCGCGCCAGACGAGGCTCGATGCCATGCTTGGCGTTGCAGCCGGCGGTCTGCGTTGCCTGCGTGAGCTGCGCCTGCACATAGCGCAGAGCCAGATAGTGAAACTCCGCGCCGCGTAGAAACTCGGCGTTGGCCCTTTCCACGGCACACTGGAAGCCGTGACCGGCGACCTGCATGTAGACCCGGTTCAGACTCCTCTTCGTCCCCATCAGAGCGGAGATACCGATGGCGGACTCATAACCAAACAGACCGACCTCGACCTGCGAGCCGTCCTGAAAGGTATTCGTCATGGACCCCACACCCTGCTCGATGAAGAACACATGCTGAATGGGTTTGCCGGGGAACTCGAGTTCGTGGTTCAGCTCCAGATCCTGCCTTCGGAGCTGAAGGCGCTCGATCGCCTCCAGCGGCAGATTTTGCAGGAGTTTGTTTCGGTATGGTTTGTTCATGCGAGGGACGCCGCCTGGATCGAATCAGCCGACTTATGTGCTGTACCTAACATAAGAATACGGCAGCTTCGAGCTCCTGTCAGCACCGCCTTGGTCCAGAGAGAATCGACCTCCTCGCCGACGAGGATGTCGACACAGGTGGACGACAGATCGGCTAGGGTCGGCCGCGGAGCTATCGTGCGGACACGGGAGCTTTAGCTTCGGCTTCGAGCCAATCAACGAGGCGGCTGAAGGGGTCGAAGCCGAGGACGGCGGGGCCGTCGGCGACGAAGTTGGAGAGGGCGTTGATGTCGTAGACGAGACGCTGGCCGTCGCGGTCGTCGACCATGTACTCAATGCCGCCGAGTTCGATGCCGGCCTCGTGCATGATGCGCTCGACGTCGCGGACGGCGTCGGGCGGCGGGGTGAAGGCCTCGACGGAGAGCTTGGCCTTGGCCTGATCTTCAATCGCCTCGATGGAGCAGGCGGAGCGTTGCAGTTGGGTGCCGACGGGGGTGCGGCAGATGTCGGCGGGGCAGAGATCAAAGGTGTCGCCGGTGATGCCGATGCGGATGGCGTAGAGAAACTTGCCGTCCAAGATCTCGCAGCGGATGACCGAGGCGTCGCGGGCGGGGATGAACTCCTGGACGAGGCCGGTGGAGTCGAGGCCGAGGGTGATCGCGTCTTCGTCGGTGGCGGGAAGGGTGGCGGCGAACTCGAGCTGCGACGGCGTATCGAAGCGCTTGACGCCGGCGCCGGAGCCGCCGATGTTGGGCTTGACGACGATGGGGAAGCGCAAGCCCTGCGCGGCGGCGGGCGCGGCGGAGGCGCGATGGATGACGCGGGCGCGGGGGTAGGGCAACGCGAGGCGGTCGAGAAGCGTGAGTTGCGAGGCCTTGGAGAGCTCGGAGCGGTAGGCGCGGGTGCCGTTGATGACGCGGACGCCCCGACATTCGAGGTGTTCGAGAAAGCCAAGGGTGTAGAAGATCTGGTCGCCGTGGCCGCGGTTCCAGGCGGAGGGGCTCATCTTGTTGAGGACGAGGGAGTATTGCTCTTCGGGGTGGTCGGCGGGGGACCAGGTGTGGTCGACGGCGGAGAGGGCGACGAAGGGTGTGCGGCGGCGGTCGAGCTCGGCGAAGAGGGGTTTGAACCAGTGGGGCTGCTCGTAGTAGATGGCGAGGGGAAGCATAGAGACAGCTAAAAGCAAAAGCAGGCGAAAAGCAAAGACGCCGGAGACAAAGGCGCGAGGGAGGGGACCGGAGTCACGGTGGGTCGCTCTGCTAGCCTCGGAGAGTGTGAGACGTGAGCGAAGGCGGGGTATCGGGAGAGGTTGGCTGGCAGCTGGGCTGTGCTGTTGGATCGCGGCAGTGCCGGCGCGGGCCGTGGTGGTGCGCGGTGTGGTGCGGGATGGGCAGGGGCGGGTGGTGCCGGGGGCGAGGGTGCAGCTGATCTTCGGGCAGCGGACGGCCTCGTACGCGATCACGGGCAACGATGGGAGCTTCGAGATACGGGACGGGGATGCCGGGCGGTTTGTGTTGCTCACCGCGGCGTTCAGCTTTGCACCCCAGATTGGGGAGGACTTCTACGGCGGGCGAACGGACGTGGTGCTGCAGGATGTGGTGCTGTCGCCGACCGAGGTGCGGACGGACGTGGCGGTGACGGCGACGGGGCTGCCGACGCCCCTGGAGCAGCTGACGGCGCCGGTGGGGCTGATTCCACGGGATGCGCTGGCGACGCGGGTGGGCGTGCTGGACGAGCTGCGGCTGATGCCTGGGGTGACGGTGGTGGAGCAGGGACAGCGGGGCGGGGTGGCGAGCCTGTTTGTGCGCGGGGGTGGGTCGGACGCGACCAAGGTCTTGATCGATGGGGTGCCGGCGACGGACATCGGAGGCGCGTTTGACTTTGGCACGGTGAGCTCAACAGGCTTCAGCGGGCCGGGCGCCGGGGCGGGGGTGGAGCTCTACCGCGGAGCGAACAGCGCAACCGCCGGCACCGACGCACTGGCGGGCGTGCTGGAGATGCGGTCGGCGCGTGGCGAGAACCTGAAGCCGGTGCTGAACTACACGGGCGATGCAGGCAATCTGCACACGTATCGAAACGAGGCGATCGTTTCGGGAACGTGGAGCCGGCTGGACTACCTGGGCGGGCTTTCGCGGTTCGATACCTCCAATGCTCTGCCGCACGATCAGTTCGACGCGGAGACGGCGGTGGCCAATGTCGGATTTGCGCTGCGGGCGGAGACGCCGGTGCGGCTGACCGTGCGGGATGCCACGTCGGGCAGCGGGCTGCCGGATGCCTACGACTTCCATCACCTGGCGGCGAGCGGGCGGCAGAGGGACCAGGATCTCTACGCGGCGGGAACGCTGGAGGATACGGAGCGGCGGTCTGCGTGGCACAACCTCGTGCGCTACGGGATTGCGCGCAAGCGGGAGCAGGCTGAGAGCTTTGCGCCGGTGGGGGAGGCGGTGGCGACGGACGGGGGGACGACGTACTTCGGTCTGCCGCTGACGATCCGGGGGGCGAATGGGTACTTCGCGTCGGGGCAGGCAGCCTTTTATCCGCCGGGGGAGCAGACGGTCTCAAACCGAGACGAGCTGTACTACCAGAGCGACGCAGTGGTGAAGCACATCGCGCTTGTGTTTGGGTTCCGGTACGTGGAAGAGCGAGGACGGTTTGCAGGTGTGGGGGCGGATGAAGCTCTGGCGCGACGCAACTTCGGGTACAGCCTGGGGGTGCAGGGAGCGGTGAAGGGGCGGCTGTTCTACAGCTTTGCAGGGGCAGTCGAGAAGAACCATCTGTTTGGGGTCAAGGGAACGCCGAGATTTGGTCTCGCGTACCAGGTCATCCGGCCGGGTGGGCGGCCGCTGCGGGGAACGCGGCTGCGGGCGAGCGCCGCGACGGGGGTGCAGGAGCCGTCGCAGGGGGTCGAGTATGCGTCGCTCTACCGTCTGCTCGCGGGGAGCGGGAACACGGCCGCGATCGCACGCTATGGGGTGACGCCGGCGACAGCACTGCGCTCGCGGACGATCGACTTCGGGCTGGATCAGAATGTGTTGGGCGAGGCGCTGGTGCTGCATGCGGGGATCTTTCACAACCAGTTTTCGCGGCAGTTCGACTTTGTGGATGCGGGGACGCTGACAGCGCTCTTCGGCTTCGACCCGGCGACGGCCGGGGCAGTGGAGGCGTTTGGCGGCGCGGAGCTGAACAGCCTGGCATACCAGGCGGAGGGCGCGGAGGCGGAGCTGGACTTTCAGCCGGCGCAGCGGCTGCTGGTGCGGGTGGGCTACACCTACCTGTCGACGCGGGTGGAGCAGAGCTTTTCAAGCGATGCGGCGGCGGTGGCGGACGGGAGGCCGGTGGAGAACCCGACGCTGCCGGGCATTGCAATCGGAGCGACCTCGCCTCTGGTGGGGGGGCGCGTGTTTCGGCGGCCGCCGCAGAGTGCGTTCGTGCGAGCGAGTTATACGGGGGTGAAGTGGGGTCTGGTGTTGACGGGGGCGGCGGCAACGCGGACAGATGACTCGACCTTTTTAAGTTACGCGGACCGGAACGGGGGAAACACCCTGCTGCTGCCGAACCGGGATCTGGACTATGCCTTCCTTAAAGCTGACCTTGCGTTGACCTATCAGCTGAAGCCGCGGGTGGGGGTATTCGCGCAGACGGAGAACCTGGCGAACGACCAGCACATTGGGCCGATCGGGTATCCGGGGCTGCCGTTCACGGTGCGGGCAGGGGTCAAGGTGCGGGTAGGAGGGTATTGAAGTACCCCACAGTTCCCACGCTTGTCCGCTTCAACCAACAACATCGCCCAAAGCGGTCCCGTTGCAATCTCACGCGCTTGTGTGAGCACACATTTCAAGACAGAGCCGGACATCTCGGAGATCGACCTGGGCTGCACGAGCATCCAGTCGATACGTCACGATCTTGGTGTAGCTGAAGTGAAAGCACTTTCAAACGCATAACCCACTTCGCTTGCAATGAAAGCTAGAGTTCGGCTTGGAGCAGTTCGCATGCGAGCGGAATTCGCTAGTTGGTCGGGTACGCAACATAACATCTACTCTTCCCTAAAAGATGAGCGCAAAACTAAACAGGACCTAGCGGCGAGAGCCCAGCAATGTTCGACATTTTGTAACAGATGCAATCGAGGGCACACTTCTGTCGCGGTAAACACTATGTTCACGATGGGCAGCCAATCACCAACCACATCACTCCGAACCGTTCAACCGCGCAACGTGATCACGTATGGCAGCGTCTCACACCTGAAGCGTGCTTTTCAGTGACAAGAAAAACCTACCCGTACAGGAGAGTGCAGATGGCAACGGATTCTAACTTTGGAAGCTTTGGGCGATACCACGAGGTTCCTGTCGGTCAGATGTCTCCCGAGATGCGGGACGCTTTTGACTATACAAAGCAACTCCGTGGACAGGTTCCCGGACCCCATAAGATCTGGGTTGCGAACCCGAAGCTGTCCAAGGCAATCGTGCCGACGGGCAAGTACTACCAGACGGAGTCGTCGCTGACCAAAGCAGAGATCGAGATCGCCACAAGCGTCATTAACGGGCGGTGGCTGGCAGCATATTCGAACTATGAACATGAAAAGATTGGTGAGGAGCAGGGCCACCTTCCCCCGGAGAAAGTCCAGGCTCTCATCGACGGCCTCCCTACCTCCTTCGAGGATGCCCGGCAGCAGATCGTCTACGAACTCGCGATGACCGTGGCCGCTCCAAGGTATGTGCCGACAGGGCTGTATCAGCGTGCCAAGGAGCTGCTGGGCGATGCCGGAATTGTGGATGTAACCGTGCTGATGGGGTGGTTTACCGCGGTCTCCCTCACCCTGATGGCCTATGACGTACCATCCGACGCCGTTGGGTTGGATCAGTAAGGAGCGAAGATGAACGAATCAAGCCAGTCGCTGGGGGGACGTCTGCCCCTGTTACAGCCGGGCACGCTGAAGCCTGAGCAGAAGGCGCTCTACGACCGTGTCGTGAGCCAGGCAGTTCCATGGGCAGAATCCTCCGGCTTCAAAGCCAAGCAGCCGGATGGCACCCTTCTGGGTCCGTTCAACTGCATTCTGCTGAGCCCCAAGATCGCAACCGCGTTTCTTGAGCTGAATCAGATGTCGGAGGGCAACGATTCCACTCTCAGCCCTCGTGTGCGACAGGTGGTGATTTTGACAGTGGGTGCCGTGTGGAACTCCGATTACGAACGGTATGCGCACACAGCTGTCGCGAGAAAAGCAGGCCTGTCTGAAGAGACCATTCAGGCACTGTGCAAAGGTGAAGCTGCCCCCGCACTGACGCCCGAAGAGCAGGTCGCGCAACGCTTTACGCGTCAGATCACGGAAAAGCACCAGATCGACGACCAGCTTTACCAAGAGGCCGTCGCCGTGTTTCGGACGGAAGGCATCGTGGATCTGCTGATTCTGGCCGGTTGCTACGACACCGTCTCGTCCTTGCTGAACACCTTTCAAGTCCCCGTCCCGGAATAGCCCCGCGATCTCATCTGCCGCCTAAACCCTGCGCTCGCGCTTCCCTTCACCATCGCTGACTGCCCCCAACCGGCACCAACGGGAGAATCTCTATGTCACACAACAAAGCACCCCAGGCTCACATCTCCACCCTGGCCCGATTTCCGGTCAAGTTCTTCCTGGAGAACCTGGCTGTACGCGCCGATAACTCCGTTCTGATCACGGCGATGACCAAAAAAGAGTTGTGGTACGTCCCGCCCGAATCCGGCAACGGAGAAGCGACTCCCGTGTGCATCCACACGTTTGACCAGCCTTCTCTGGGCATCGCCGAGATAGAGCCGGACGTCTTTCTTGTCTTCACCAGCAATCTCTACACGACACACGAATCCTATGCACACCATCTGGACTTACGCGGATGGCAGCCCGGATCGCCTATTGCGCCAAAACAGATCTGCCAGTTCCCCTCGAAGGCACGAGGTCTCAATGGATGCTGCGTGATCGGTCCGGGGGTCGTTCTTGTGGCCGACTGCTTCGCGAGTCTGATCTGGCGCATGGATCTGCAGCCAAACGGGGGCGCACCTTCCATCCGCGTCTGGCTGGAGCACGAGAGCATGGGCTACTTCCCCGGCAAGATGAAGCCGGAACAGCCCGGTGTGAACGGCATTCGGTACGCGGGAAAGACAAACTACCTCTACTACACCTCCACCGCGAAGAAGCTCTTCATGCGCGTCAAAGTCGATCCAAAGACGCTTGATCCTGCAGGCGAGCCTGAACTGGTAGTCGCGGGTCGCATGGCAGACGACTTCTGTATCGACGAGGATGCCGAAGTGATCTACATGACAACGCACCGTCAAAACACAATCGACGTCGTTGCGATGGATCCCGGCATCAACAGCGGCTTCACGCAAAGCGTAGCTGGAGATCCCTTCACGAAGCAGCTGATTGGACCGTCCAGCGGGGTATGGAGGAGAAGTCAGGGCGACTATGGACGGGTGGCCTACTTCATCATGGATGGCGGCACAGCCTCACCACCGCCCAGCGGCCCCGAAGACGCGCAGCTGATCAAGGTCGAGTTTGCGCCGCTGCCGAAGGTCTTTCCCGGGGCCTCCTAATGGCGGAGATGCGACGCCAGATGCCCCACAGCGAAGCTTTCACCACAAAAGCAGACCTAAGCAAGTAAGGACGGCCGGGATGTCGCCCGTCCTCAGCCTCCGCGGCGGGGGCAACTGTTCGCCACGGCAGAACCACTCACAACCACACGAAAGCTGGTAAACACGTGAACATGTCACCTGCGCAACAAGACGCTGACTTCTATATCGACGTCCATGCCCATACCTTCCCGGACTTCTACGCGGACGCACTGCGTGAGGCAGGGATCGATACCATCGACGGATGGAAAGATCCTACCTGGAGTCTCGAAACAGCCCTGGAGGCGATGGACAAGTATCGCGTGAGGACCCAGATGCTCTCCATGTCCTCGCCGGGCATCAACTTTCTAAATGGAAGCAAGCTCATCGAGATGGGCCGGCGCTTGAACGACTTCCATGCGCAGATCGTAAAAGAACATTCACCGCGCTTTGGCTTACTCGCGCTGCTGCCCCTGCCCGACATCGACGCTTCTTTAGCTGAGATTGCCTACGCAATGGATGAGCTTGATGCCGATGGTTTCGGCCTGCTGAGCAACTATAACGGTATCTACCTGAGCGATCCGAAGATGGAACCCATTCTTGCGGAGCTCAACCGTCGAAAGGCAGTGGTCTTTGTCCATCCGACGATTCCGCCGGGCTGGAAGGACTTCACTGTCGGTCTACCCGCGCCCATTATGGAATACCTGTTCGACAGCAGCCGCTGGGCCCAGAGCATGGTACACAACGGAATCAAGGCCAAGTACCCTGACGCCATGTTCATCGTGGCGCACTCCGGCGGGACCATCCCTCTGACCCAACAACGCATCGTCAAGTTCCTGATGGAAGGCAAAGGTGAAATCTTCAACACCTTCGCCTATGAGCTCACCGCCACCACAGAACCCGAACAGATTCGTTGCCTGATGGCTACCGCGGATCCGAAGCTTTGCATGATGGGTTTTGACAACCCTTTCATGAAGCCGGACTGGTGGGGACCCCTGCAGAAGTCTCTCGAGGCGTACGACTTCGCTCCCGGCGTGCTCCGCGCCATTCAAAACGGCAACGCTCTGCGTCTCTTTCCTAAAGTGGAGAAGCGCTTGCGTGATGCCGGCGCCTTGAAATAAGGCCGACACGCTCGTGAGAGAGCCATCTCAGACCAAGGCACTCAACTCGCGGTGCCTGGAGTGGCTCATCGCAGACGCTGCACAATAGACTGCAACCGCGCGCGGCAGGCAGGGCACCCTCCCTAGCCTGCCGACCGCGCAACCTGCGCTTGGGAACCCACCGACGATGGAGACCGTGCCCTCTTGGACCGACCGCCGCCTGCTCGATCTCCTCAACCTTGAGATCCCGGTGATTCAAGCGCCGATGGCAGGCGCGGATTCAATCGCCTTGGCACGGAGCGTCATGGCAACGGGCGCTCTTGGATCCATCGCGTGCGCGTTTCTCAATCCAGGCGGCGTGCGTGACACCGCGCATGCGCTCCGCGAAGGAAGGCGCCGCCCAATCAACCTCAACTTCTTCTGCCACACCATGACGGCTCCCAGCGCGGCCGCAAAGGAGACGTGGAAGCGTCACTTGAGTGCACACTACGATCGTCTCGGGCTCGATCTGGAGGTCGTCCCAGAGGGCACTCTGCGCCTGCCGTTCGACGAGGCAATGTGCGACGTCGTGGAGGAGGTCCGGCCAGAGGTCGTAAGCTTCCACTTCGGCCTGCCGGCCGCTGCTCTGGTGGAACGCCTCAAAAGGCTGGGTATCAAGGTGCTGTCCTCCGCGACCAGCGTTCGCGAAGCCACGTGGTTGCAGGACCATGGCTGCGATGCCGTCATCGTTCAGGGTTTCGAGGCTGGTGGGCATCGCGCAATGTTTCTTGAACGCGACGTCGCGTCCCAGGTTGGGTTGTTTGCGCTGCTGCCTCAGGTGGCGGACGCCGTTTCGGTTCCGCTGATCGCCGCGGGAGGCATCGCCGACGGCAGGGGCGTCGTTGCCGCCATGGCGCTCGGTGCCTCCGGCGTACAGCTCGGAACGGCCTATCTCCTCTGCCCGGAAGCCAACGTGTCTCCCCTGTATCGCGAGGCGCTTCGAGCTTCAAGCGACACAGGCACCGCCATCACCAACGTCTTCAGTGGGCGTCCCGCCAGAGGCATTCTGAACTCCTACATCAGGGAGGCCGGGCCGATGTCAGAGAGCACGTTGGCCTTTCCCTATGCCGCAACTCTTGTCGCGCCCCTGCGGGCCGCTTCAGAAAAATCTGGCTCGCAGCAGTACATGCAGATGTGGTCAGGCCAGGCCGCGGGCATCGTGAGACCGATGCCCGCGGACCAGTTCACCCGAAACCTCGCCGCGGATGCTCTTCGGCGTCTCCATCCTGGACTGAACTCCTAGGCCAGCAGCCGAGCGTGCCACCGGTGTTCGACCAATCGGCACCGCGACCAAGGCGGCGCTACACCACAAAGCACATTGCCCGGACGGCCGCGGAACTCGCCTGGGAGCGGATGAGCAGCGGCACCTTGCTGTCAGCGGCCGAAGAAGCCGGGTTCGACGTGTTCTTGGCGGGAGACCGGACCATACCTTGCCAACAGACCATGAAGGGACGCCAGCTGGGGGTGCTTTGCATGACGGCCCATACCTGGCCCATCGTGCAGCCGCACAATGCAGAACGTGGTAGACGCGCTCGACAATGCAGAGCCCGAGACGGCGAAGACCGTGTGGTGTGGGGATTTCCAGCCGAGAAAGAAGAGACAGCGCTACGCCCCAGCCCCAACGATCCGCCGCACTGGAAGACAGCCCGCCAGCACTGTCGTCGGTCAGCATGGGGCAGGTGAGACGTCCGCCTTTCACTCCCGGGAAGTCGCCTGTCGGAGGTGATGTGCGTCGCGGGTCACCTTGAGCCTGCATGCAGCCCGAAACCGCAACCAATCCATCCACAAGCCTTGCTCCAGTCCACGCCCATCCGCTACACTGATCAGACGCACGGAGGCGCGTAGCTCAGTTGGTTAGAGCGCTACCTTGACACGGTAGAGGTCGTTGGTTCGAATCCAATCGTGCCTACCATCTTCTCGCCGGCGCCGCACAGGCCTCCGGCACCGAAGATCGGCGGGGCTCCCTCAGCCTCCCCCAGCGAACATCTCATCTCAGGCGCCTTGCGCCAACCGGAGCTTCAGCCATGGCACAGAAGTGTGAACTTTGCGGCAAGGGACCGCAGTTCGGTAACAACATCTCCCACGCGCATAACCTGACGCGCCGTCGCTGGAACCCCAATCTCCAGTCCGTTCGCGCCGTCACCGCCGGCGGCTCCAAGCGCATGCGCGTCTGCACCACCTGCATCAAGTCGGGCAAGGTCGTCAAGGCAAGCTCCGCCGCTCCCGCGCGTGCGGTCTCCGCGGCCTAACCACCGCGCCGCGCCCCAACGCTTACCGCCACTGCACCGTTTCACCGCTCCAGGTAGGCTGGCCCACGAGGCCGGCCTTTCCCCGTTGTCCGCGCAACCTCTCGCGGAGCGCCGACGGCCCACTTCGCCAGCGGGCCGGCAACCCCCGTGAACCGAGCCGCCCTCTCCCGCGTATCCTCGTGCAAGGTTGCCGCCATGTTCTTCCTCATCCTCTCTCTCGCGCTCTACTTCGTCCCCGCGCTCCTGGCAAGCTCGCGCCACCATCCCCGCGCCTCCGCCATCGCGCTCACCAACCTCTTCCTCGGCTGGACCATCCTCGGGTGGGTCGGCTGCCTGGTCTGGGCGCTCACCGAGCCGCCGTCCTTCCCCGCTTCCCCAACCTATCTGCCGCCCTCGGTCTTTGCCGCCAACGTCGCCTACCCCGCGGGCTGGAGCGCCGTCACCGCCACCGAGCTCCGCTGCCGCGCCTGCCAGCGACCCATCATGCCCTCCGCCACCTTCTGCACCATGTGCGGAGCCAACCAGACCCTTCGCTCCCAGCCCCCGGCGGGGACGAGCGCAGGCACCGCCCAGCCGGGCCTGGACCCGGCAGCCTCGCCCCCGACCGCGATGCTACCGTAGATCTTTCGGAGCGACGCGCCATGCCCTCGGCCCTGCAGTCCCAGACTCCCGACACCGACACCATCACCGTACGCCCCGCCACGCTCGACGACGCCCCCATGCTCGCTCTGGTCGCCGCCGCCACCTTTCTCGACGGCTTTGCCGGCCTGCTCCCCGGCGAGGCGATTCTGGCCCACACCGCCCGCCACCACACCCAGGAGGCCTGCCGGCAGCTGCTCGCGTCCCCGGGCGTCTTCGCCTGGCTCGCCACCGCTCCGGGAGGCGCCGCGGTCGGCTACAGCGTGCTGACCCCGCCCGATCTCCCGGAAAACACCGTCCAACCCGGTGATTTGGAGCTTAAACGCATCTATCTCCTCAGCCGGTTTCACGGCTCAGGGCTCGCCGGCCAGCTCTTGAAGGTAGCCATCGCCCAGGCTCAACTCCTTCAGGCTCAACGACTTCTGCTCGGGGTCCACGCCGGCAACCAACGCGCCCTGCGCTTCTATCACCGCGAAGGCTTCCACCCCATCGGCACCCGCCACTTCCAGGTCGGCCCCCTGCTCTGCGATGACCTGGTGCTCGCGCGGAGCCTGGTCGGCTGACGCAAGAGGCGACGAGTGCATGCGGCAGAGCGACAAGGGCGACCTCGCGGTCGCCCTCTTTCTCGTTCAACTGAGTTCAACGCTGCGACTTACCACCGACCCCAGGCGCGGCTTATATAGTCCGAGAGGGTCATCACAATCAGCACCATAAACGTGAAGAACCCGGCGGCGACTGTCATCTTGATCAACCGCGACTGGAACTTCACATGCATGAAGAACAGAATCACCACGACTGCCTTGAAGCTGGCAATCCCCAGCGCGATGATTGGGTTGAAGACCTTTAAGTCGACATAGGCCGCAACCACCGTCAGTGCCGTACCGACAAGCAGAGTCGCGTAGACCATCAGGTATTGCGTCGGTGTCACGAGATGGTGCTCCGCGTGTTCCGGGTTAGTCACATTTGCTTGGTCGTCCCGCTCAGACATTTGCCTCGCCTCTATCAGGGTTTTCAACGTTCAGGTCAGGTCAACTTGCAGTGGATCCCGCCCAGCAGCTAGTGCAGCGGATGCCGGTTAATGAGATAGAGAAGTGGAAACAGAAACAACCAGACGATATCCACGAAGTGCCAGTAGAGTGCAAAATTCTCGATCGGCGCCACATACCCGGCAGTGAAGTCTCCTCGGTGTGCCCTCCAGGTCAGCCAAAAAAGCAGGAGGATGCCGATGATCATGTGCACCGCATGCATCCCTGTCATCGCGAAGTAGAGAAAGAAGAAGACTTGCGTTCGCTCAGCCATATCCAGCGCGAGCGGCTCTTCGTTGGTAATGCCGTGCGCGCGAGGGTTCACGAAGTCGGAGACGTCGAAGTGTGCACCGGGGATGTGGTTCTTATCCCACTTTTCCTTGTACTCGCTGTATTTAATCCCCAAAAAGACGAACCCAAAGAAGGTGGTCAGGACGAGCATGAGCACGAGCAGACCCTTGCGCCGCACCTCCGACGCCCAGACCGCCACGGCCATAAAGAAGCCCGAGGTGATGAGGACGGCGGTGTTGGTTGCCCCCAGCGGTACCGACAGCTGGTTCGAGGCCGTCGCAAATGCCGGATAGTACCAGTTGCGGTAGAGCAGGTAGGCAAAGAACATCCCGCCGAAGAACATGATCTCCGTCAGGAGAAAGAGCCACATGCCGAAGGTACCGGCCTCCCGCTGCTGCTCTTCGCTCTCGAAGTGATGCCGATGCTGCGGCAGCGACACATGGGCGTGGGCCGCATGCATCGCTGTCTCATGCGTGTGGTCGTGGCTCGCTGCAATCGCGTTATCCAACGGTGGTCACCTCTTGCTTGGTCTTCTCGGCCAGCCACGCATAGTCGTAGGCTTCGTGGTCCACGATCGGTATTTCGATAAAGTTTTCCGTGAGCGGCGGTGACTGGATCTGCCACTCCAGCCCGGTAGCCTGCCACGGGTTGTTGCCGGCAATCGCGCCGTACTTCAACGACCATCCCAGGTAGATCAACGGCAACATGTAGCCGACACCGAGCACGGTCGCGCCGGCGGTCGACAGGACGTTGAGCACCTGGAACTCCGGCGGGTAGGCGTGGTAGCGGCGGGGCATGCCCAGATAGCCCAGCAGAAACTGCGGCATAAAGGTAAGGATGAAGCCGATAAAAGTGGTCACGGCGGCGAGCTTCGAGAGCGACTCCGAATACATTCTGCCCGTCATCTTGGGCCACCAGAAGTGAACGCCGGAGAGGAATGCCATGAGCATGCCGCCCACCATTACGAAGTGGAAGTGCGCCACGATGAAGTAGGTCTCGGTGAGGTGGATGTCCATACCCAGCGCGCCCAGAAACACACCCGTCATGCCACCGATGGTGAAGAGACCGATAAAGCCGAACGCATACAGCATCGGAGTCTCAAAGGTGATGGACCCCTTCTGCAGCGTGAACGACCAGTTGAAGATCTTGATGGCCGAAGGCACCGCCACCAGCATGGTCAGCAGGGAGAAGACCAGCGCCGAGTAGTTGGAAACGCCCATGATGAACATGTGGTGCTCCCAGACGAAGAAGCCGAACAGCGCGATCGCCACCGACGAGAAGGCCACAGCCGTGTATCCGAAGACTCGCTTGCGGCTGAAGGTCGAGATCACCTCCGACATCACGCCCATGCCCGGCAGAATCATGATGTAGACGGCAGGGTGGGAGTAGAACCAGAAGAGATGCTGGAACAGCAGCGGGTCGCCGCCCTTGCTCGGATCGAAGACGCCGAGGCCGATAGTCCGCTCAAGGCCCACCAGGACCAGCGTGATCGCCAGCACCGGTGTGCCCAGCACCATCAGGATCGAGGCCGCATAGTTGGACCAAACAAAGAGCGGCATCCGGAACCACGTCATGCCGGGAGCCCGCATGCGGTGGATCGTCACGATAAAGTTCAGCCCGGTGAAGATGGAGCTGAAGCCGGCAACAAAGATCGCCATCGCCGCCGTGACCACATGGGTGTTCAGGTAGTGCGTCGAAAGCGGTGTGGTAAACGTCCAGCCCGTGTCCACCCCACCCAACACCAACGCAGCCAGGGTCATCAGGCCGCCCGCCATGTAAAGATACCAGCTCAGCAGGTTGATCTTGGGAAATGCGAGATCCTTGGCACCGATCATGATCGGGATCAGGAAGTTCCCCAGCGTCGCCGGTACGGACGGCACCAAGAACAGAAAGACCATGATGATGCCGTGCATCGTAAAGAACTTGTTGTAGGTGTCGGAGGCCACCAGGTCCGGCTGAGGCGTGAGCAACTCCAGACGGATCATGCCCGCGAACGCGCCGCCGATGAAGAAGAAAAACGTGATCGAGATCAGATACAGGATCGCGATGCGTTTGTGGTCCCCCGTCAGGAGCCAGCTGAGCAGACCGTGCTCGTTGTTCAGATAGCTGCGCTTCGGCAAACGCGCCGTCGCCTGATCGGGAAGAGAAACGATGGTGGGACTCATTGTGCTCATAGGTTTACCGCCCTGGCGTTGATGGCGCCTGCTGCTCCGACTGCGATGTGGTCAGTGTCTGCTGCACACGGTAGTTCGTCTGCAGCGTTTTAATGTACTCCACAAGATCAAGCAGACCGTCTTCACTGATCTGCCCCTGGTAGGTCGGCATGATGGGAGCATATCCTGCCATCACGTTCTGCGATGGATTCAAAATGGTGTCGCGCAGAAAAGCGTCGGTCGCCGTCACCTGCGATCCGTCCGCCAGCTGAATCCGTGCGCCGTAGACGCCGGCGAGATTGGGTCCGCGAGCTCCAGCCTGCCCGGAGTGGCACGCATTGCAACCCATCGACGCAAACAGCCGCTCGCCACTCTGCGCCATGCTCATGCCGGAGGTGGAAAGCTGGGTCCACCTCTGGTAGTCGTCCGGCTTCATCGCCGTGACCTCGCCGATCATGCCCGCGTGCAGCGTGCCGCAGTACTGCGTGCAGAACAGGTGGTACACCCCGGGTGTCGTCGCCTGAAACCAGACGGTCGTGTACCGGCCCGGAATGACCTCCCGCTTGACTCGGAAGTCCGGAATCGAAAACGAGTGGAAGACGTCCTGCGAGATCATGGTCAGCTGTACCGGCCGGCCGACCGGGATGTGCAGCGCGTTGATCTCGTGCTGGCCGCCCGGGTGCTCGGACTTCCACATCCACTGCTTGCCGATGATGTACACGTTCATCGCATTCGTGGGCGGGGTGTAGATACGGAAGTAAAGCAGTGCGCCCCACACAAAGACAATCAAGAACAGGGCCAGCGGAATGATCGTCCACGTGGCTTCCAGCAGCGTCGACCCCTCAACCTGCGTGGCTACCGGGTTGCGCGCGCGGCGATAGCGGATCGAAAACCCGAAGACCAGCAACCCGACCAGCACCACGCCGATGAACGTCAGGGTCAGAAGAAAGAAGTACAGCGCATCGGCGTACGGGGCAATGGTCGAGGCCTCGCGCGGAAAGACCGCGAAGTTGTTCAACCACTTAATCAAAAACTCCCATAGGACTGAACTGATATGCATCGTTACCCTTTTCTTCCATTCTGGTCTTGCAGCAAATCATGCTCCCGGGCAAGTTGCAGATCGCGCCGGAACATCAGAAAGATAAATCCGCCAAGGCCGGCCAGCGTAACCATCCCACCGACCTGCACAACGCGCACCACCATCAACGAGTGCCGGTTGTTCTGCGGGTCATAGCGGTAGCAGTAGGTGAGGATGTTGGCCACCGGCGACCCGATCTTGTTGCCGCTGGCCTCGATCAGCCCCAGCAGAACATCCTTGGGCGAGTACTCCACGCCCAGGTAGTACTGCGCAAGCCGTCCCTGCGGCGTGACCAGCTCAATCGAACTCGCGTGGGCATACTGCGTCAGCCGGCCGTCCGGTCCCGGCACCCGCACATACCCGAAGCCGACAGCGTCGGTCAGCGCATCGATCGCCGGCTTCTGCCCAACCAGGAAGTGCCAGCCGTTGGCCGTCCCCGGCCTGCCGTAGCGCTTCACATACGTCGCCTTCGTCTTGGCCGCCAACTGCGGCGTCTCGGTCGGATCGATCGAGACCACAACCACGTTGAAGTCTTTGCCCGGCGTCAGATGCACCATCTCGAGCGAACTTGTCAGGCCGTCAAGCTCCTCCGAGCACAGCATCGGGCAGTTGTAATACACCAGCGCCAGCACGGCCGGCTTGCCGCCGGCAAAGTACTGCCCCAGCGTGACCGGATCGCCATGCGAGTCGACAAACTTCGCATCGAGCGGAAGCTGGCGGTTCAGGTGCTGAGCCACGCCGACATGCTCAAGCACTCGCGGAAGCTGGTCTCCGACGTTGTCTCCCTCCTGCTTGTCGCCGTAGCCGGATACCTGCCCGGCCGCGCCACGCGGTGCCAGCGCAAGCAGCAGCAGCAGCGCGAGTGCGCCCAAGCCGCCCTGTCCCTGCCACCACCGTGCTGTCCGCTCCAGATTCACCATTCTCCTCTGCCGCTCCACCATCCACCTGCTTCTGCCTGCCGACGCCTCGTCCGCTACGTCTCCTATCCTACTTGGCTGCCCCTGCGGGCGCAGGCCCCAGCTGGGCATGCTCCCCTTCCGTGGCGTGGCCGTAGCTCAGCCTCTGCTCGCGCGCTTCCATCACGTCAAGTTCGTAGCCGGTCCGGGCAAATCCGTCCGTCAGCGGTGCGGTAATCGTCGGGTGCGCGTCGCCGACAAAGCTCGGCTTCGCCGGTCCCGCGCCGTTCACCGGCAGGCCGCGTTGCGCGATCAACTGCATCGCCCGCGCGATCGGAATCCGCACCTTGCCGTTTTCTTGCGTGCTGGTGCTGTAGAAGTTCAGCAGGAGGTCCTCGCGCGCGTGGAGATCCGCCGTCGCCTGGTTGCCGTCGTCAGTCTGCAGCCGCGGCGTCGGGAATTCGTTGGTCATGCGCTGCAGCTCGCGCTGTTCCAGCTCCGCGTTGTTAGCCAAATCTTCGCGCTTGCCCCTCTTCACCCCCGCGACCTCAGTGGGCTTCGATCCCGCGGAGTAGCTGTGCCCCACGCTGTTCTCCGCGCTCCACTTCGTGGCCGGCCCGTCCTGCTTCAGAAAGGCGCTGTTGATCACGCGCCCCATCACAAAGCAAAACAGAAAGAAGATCACCAGAAAGGCGCTCAGGCCGGTCAGAAAGACCACCACGCCGCCCACGTTGACGTCCGTCGTCTCATAGCCCGGGCTCTCTTCGTTCCGCTCCGTCGAGGGCCGCGGCTTGCCCCCCATCAGATCTTGTCCCGCGTCGTTGTTATCAGTGCGCATGCTCAGGCTCCAGCATCTCCTCAAGGTGAGGATCGTTCACGTTGGTGAGCGGCCGCTTCTCGAGCTCGCGCAGGTAGTTCCATGCCCAAAAGCTCAGGGTCGCGATCGGCACAGTGATATACGCCAAAATGCCGAAGTTGCCGCTCAGGTGCAGGTTGCGCGCCGCATCCGGGAAGTTCGGCTCAACCAGCCAGAACATATCCACGCAGCGGGCAAAGATCATAAAACTCGTCAGCCAGATCATCTTGGTCTTGTTGCGCTTCAGGTCGCGCGATAAAAGCAGCGTAAACGGAATCACCCAGTGGCAGACGAAGTCCAGCGTGCAGATCGTCCACCAGCCGCCGCGAATGCGGTTCAAATACCACGGGATCTCGTCCGGCACATTGCCCGACCAGATGATCAGGAACTCGCCAAACGTGAGATAGATGTTCAGCATGGTAAAGGCGAAGGCCAGCTTGCCGAGATCGTGCTGCTCGGTCATGCGCAGCAGCGTCCGCATCGGCTCGTGGCGCGACAGCAGAATCAGCGTCAGAATGCCCACCGCCAGAACGCCGTAGCCCTGGGCCACCAGGAACTGCAGACCCCAGATCGACGAGTACCACGTAATGTCGAGCGACTTGATCATCACGATTGCGAAGTCGGTCAGCAGAATCACGTAGATCAAAATGCCGATGCCGCACAGATTCTCAAACTTGATCTGCCAGAAGTTGAAGCTTGCCTCGGTTCCACGGGCCGGGTCGGCATCCCGCTCGAGCGACCACCGGTTGAGCAGAAAGGCAAACAGCAACATCACGCCGAAGACGATCAGGCACTCGACCCACACCGGCCCCGGGCTCAGCATCACGCGCTTGTCGCGCAGGCAGAGCGCCTGCTCCAGCGTCACCCAGCCGTGCGCCAGGGCGTTGTTCACCGACGCCTGCGTGGGAAAGGCCGCCCACTGATACAGGTGCTTGGACAAAAACAGGATCGGCAGCAGCATCAGGCCGACCACCGGCAGCGTGCGGGTCATCGCCTCCAGCGGTCGGCGCAGGATCAGACCCCACTTGCCGCCGGAGACATACTGCAGCATCAGCAGGCAGAGCGCGCCGCCGGCCATGTTGAAGGTCGTCATGAACCCGGCCAGATACGCCCGCAGGAGGTGATTGCGGCCCTCGTGCGTCCACACAAAGGCCAGCAGCGACAGCACAGTGAACACCGCCGAGACGATCAGCAGCCGCGTGCGCCACACCGCCACCACCGGCGGTGTATTCAGATTGGCAGGCAGAACACGCGGTCCATGGTGGCCATGGCCGTGGTCCTCGTGGTGCCCGCCCGTGTGCTCATGCATCGATGCCATGCGATTTCGTCGACCTCGGTTTCTCAACGTTGCTGCTGAAGCTCGTCCCTGTCCCGCGCGGCTCGACTGGCCGCCTCGGAGTTGGCTACTTCTCTTGGTTCATCGCGCCCTGCTCGGAGTGCGCGTCCGTCTCGGGAAAGGTCCCCTGCCCCGGCGGCTGGTTCAGCCGGTTGCCCGGGCCGGTCGGCAGGACACCCGGACCGCCCCGCGTGTCGGGTGGGTTGTTGACCTCCGGCGAGATCACGTGGTCCTCGCCGTTGGGCGTGCCCTTCGTGGCGGTCGGCGGCAGCTCCCAGTCATAGGCAAACTCCGGCCGAAAGCCCGACTGCTCGGTGATCTGCGCCAGCGGCTCGGGATGCGCACCCTCCGGCACGTCCTTCTCGGTGGCATTCTGACTCAGCTGCAGCGCGCGGATGTAGGCCACCACCGCCCATCGGTTCTCTTCGGTCAGCTGCGCCGCGTAGTCCGGCATCGCGCCGTAGCCGTTGGTGATCACGTTGAAGAAGTGGCCGAGCGGCGCGGCATACAGGCGCTGCGTGTGGAAGTTGCCGGCGGGCGCGTAGCCCCGCTGCACAATCATCCCGGCGCCGTTGCCCACGCGCGAGTGGCACGGCGTGCAGAAGACGTTGTAGCTCTCCTGCCCACGCTTCAGCACCGTCTCGGTCACGGGAAACGGCATGCCGTCGCCCTCCTTGCCGTTCTGAAAGCCGGTGTAAAAGTAGCTGTCCCCGTGCATCTGCTCCCGCGCCACGGTCGCCGCGACCTGCGGCCGAACGCTGCGGCCGTCGGCATAGAGGCTCGAGCCGCGCTGCGGGTAGAACTTCGGCTGGTTGTGCATGTCCTGCCGGCAACCGGCAAGCAGCATCGCACCCAGGCCCAGGCTGCCCAGAACCACGGGGCGTGTGTGTCCACGACGGTGTGAGGCCAAGCGGTTAATGATCCACCTCCACCACGGAGACCGCGGGAAACTGCTCCAGGAAGTTGCGCGTGCCGGCAAGGGAGAACTGCGGGTCCGTCGCCTCCAGGCACAGAAAGAACTTGTCCGTCGTCGCGCCCGAGCGGAAGTTGGGCGCGTTGAACAGCGGGTGGTAGAGCTGCGGGAGACCGTTCTGCGCGATCATCCCAAAGCCGGCCGACAGCCCGGAGAAGAGAATAGTCCACTCAAAGCCCGGCAGAACAAACGCCGGCCAGGAGAACAGCGGGCGCCCCGCGACGTTGATGACATAGCCCCAGACATTGATCCACGTCACCATCCCGAAGGCCGTCACCAGACCCATCAGGCCGCCCAGCAGGCAGACCAGCGGCACACGCGTCTTGTGAAACTCCAGCGCCTCGGCCGCCTCCTCCACCGGATACGGTGTGTAGCACTCCATCCGGCGGTAGCCGGCGCGGCGTGCCTCGGCGGTCGCCTCCACCAGCTCGCCCGGTGTGTTGAACTCGGCCAAAAGGCCGTAGACCCCTTCCTTCGGTGGCATCAGACGGTCTCCTGGATAATGCGCTCCGCGTCTTCGTCACGGCGGCGGATCTTGGTCTGCGGCAGCATCATGCGAATCTCATTAATGGGAATGATCGGCAGAAACCGCACAAAGCAGAGGAACAGAAAGGTAAACAACCCCATCGTGCCGATGTAAATGCAGTAGTCCCAAAAGGTCGCGCGGTAGGTTCCCCAGCTCGACGGGAGGTAGTCGCGGTAGAGCGTCGTGACCACGATGACGAACCGCTCAAACCACATGCCCGTATTCACAATCAGCGACAGCACAAACAGGTACGCCACGTTGACCCGCAGCTTGCGGCTCCACAGCGTCGTCAGCGGAATCGCGATGTTGGTCAGGATCAGGATCCAGTAGGCCCAGCCCATCGGCCCGAACATCCGGTTCCACATCATGAAGAACTCCCAGTGGCTGGCCGAGTACCAGCTCATGAAGACCTCCATGCCGTACCCGTAGCCCACAATCGATCCCGTCGCCAGCATCACCTTGGCCATGTTGTCCAGGTGGCGCAGCGTCACCAGATCTTCCAGGTGGTAGAACTTCCGCAGCGGAATCGCCAGCGTCAGCACCATCGCAAAGCCCGAATACACGGCGCCGGCCACGAAGTACGGCGGAAAGATCGTCGTGTGCCAGCCGGCCATCGCGGCCACCGCGAAGTCAAAGCTGATGGTGGTATGCACGGAGAGCACCAGCGGCGTGGACAGGCCAGCCAGCAGCAGCGACGCTGACTCGTATCGGATCCAGTGCCGGGCCGATCCCCTCCAGCCGAGCGACAGCATGCCGTAGAAGTAGCGCGCCAGCGGCATCGTCGCCCGGTCGCGCAGCGTGCCCAAATCCGGGATCATGCCGATGTACCAGAAGACGATCGAGATGGTCGCATAGGTCGAGACCGCAAAGACGTCCCACGCCAGCGGACTGCGGAACTGCGGCCAGATGTTCATCGTGTTGGGGTACGGAAACAGCCAGTACGCCAGCCACGGCCGGCCCACATGAATCAACGGAAACGTGCCGGCGCAGACCACGGCGAAGATCGTCATCGCCTCCGCAAAGCGGTTGATCGAGTTGCGCCAGGTCTGCTTGAACAACAGCAGAATCGCCGAGATCAGCGTGCCCGCGTGGCCGATACCGATCCACCAGACAAAGTTGATGATGGCAAAACCCCACGCGCCCGGGATCGTCACACCCCAGATGCCGACGCCCTTGTAAAACAGCCACGTCAGCCCCACTACCACGCCCTGCGCCACAAACAGGCCGAACAGCACGCCGCCGAACCAGCCCAGCGGCGTGTTGCTCGTCAGCACAAAGCCCGCGATCTTCTGGGTGACCGACTTGAAGTTGTGGCCCGGCGCGATAACCGCGTACTCTCCGGTACGCGGATCAATCATCGGGTCGATGACGGGATCGGGAATCGGTTTGGTCGCCATCTAGATAAGCTCCAGCGCAGGATTCGGGTTAATCACACCAGCCGTGTAGGTCGTGCGGGGACGGTAGTTCAGGTCAGCCAGCACCGGGTAGTCGCGCTCCTGACGCTTGCGCGCGGAGACCTTGCTCGCCGGGTCGTTGATGTTGCCGAACAAAATCGCATCCGTCGGGCAGGCCTGCTGGCACGCCGTCACCACCTCGCCGTCGCGGATGGCGCGGTTCTCCTTGTCGGCCGTGATCTTGGCCTCCTCGATCCGCTGCACGCAGTACGTGCACTTCTCCATCACACCGCGGCTGCGCACCGTTACATCCGGGTTGCGCATGAACTTCAAGCTCTCGGTCTCGTAGTCCGAATACAGCAGGAAGTTGAAGCGGCGCACCTTGTAAATGCAGTTGTTCGAGCAGTACCGCGTTCCCACGCAGCGGTTATAAACCATCAGGTTCAGCCCCTCGGGCGAGTGCACCGTCGCGTTCACCGGGCACACCTGCTCGCAACCGGCGTTCTCGCAGTGCTGGCACATCATCGGCTGGAAGTGGGCGCGCGGCGCGTGGAGATCGCCCTCGAAGTAGGTATCAATGCGGATCCACTGCATGTCGCGGCCAATCTTCACCTGCTCCCGGCCCACCACGGCCAGGTTGTTCTCCGCATAGCAGCTCACCACGCAGGCCGAGCAGCCGATGCAGGAGTTCAGGTCCACCGCCATGCCCCAGGCGTTCTGCAGCCGGCGCGACGACTGGTCGACGTGATCGTAGCGCCACGCATCCGGAAACATGCTCTCGTCGTGCTTGGGGTTTTCGCCCATCGGGCCGTAGCCCACCTTGCGCACCAGCGTGTGGTCATCGCCCTCGTGCGCGAAGTTGGGCTCCTTCTTCGCCTCGTCAAGCGTGGTATAGCGGATAATGCCGCGCTCCTGCGCCTCATGGCCCGCCAGCGAGAACGTCCCGTTCACATCAAACAGCGGCTTCTGGAGCTGGTGCTGCGCAAACCGGCCGCGATGCTCGATGTCGTGCACCTTGGTCACGCACAGATCCCACGTGCCGTCGTGCTTCTTGATCGTCGCCCCCGCCACATGGAGCGGCGCCGCCGACGTCCGCAGCGGATAGGCCGAGAATCCCACGCCCGCCGCCACCCGGCCGGCCGAGGCCTGACGCCCCAGGCCGAGGTGCAGCGTGATCGCGCCGTCCGCGTGGCCGTATGCCAGAAGCACGGGCGCCAGCACGGTGCGGCCGCCGACCGAGATCTCGATGATGTTGTTCTCTTCGAGCTTGTGCCGCTCCATCGTGTCCAGGCTCATCTGTGCCGCGTTGTCCCAGCTCAGGTTGGATATCTGCTTGGGCAGCTCCTGCAGCCAGCCGATGTTGGCGAAGCGGCCGTCGTAGAGCGACGGGTCGTGCCGGAAGCCGATCTCAAACGTATCGGCTGCCTCGGTCGACGCAGCGGGCTCGGGCGGCAGCGCCGAGGCCCCGCCGCCGGGGGCGGAAAAGCCCGCCCGGGGCGTAAATGCCGTGCCTTCCACCCAGCCATCGTGCAGCGACTTGCGCCACCCGCCCGCGTTGCCCTTCAGGTACTGCTGCACGTTGGCCTGCACCACCTCCATCGGGCTCAGTTCGGGGTTCGGCAGCAGCGCCTGCAGCACCTCGTGCGCGCTGCGGCCGTTGTAGATCGGCGCGATCATCGGCTGGATGATCGACAGCGTGCCGTCATACGCCCGCGCATCCGACCAGCTTTCGAGATAGTGCGCCTGGTTGATGTGCCAGGTCGCGATCGATCCCGTCTCGTCCACATGCTGTCCCAGGTGCACCGTGTTTGGCACCCGATTGAACGCATCGAGGAAGTTCGCATCGGCCGGCGCCGCGTACACCGGATTCGCGCCCAGAACCACCAGCCACTGCACCTCCCCCGCATTCATCGCCGCCACCAGGGTGCGCAGGTCATTCATCTGCTCGCTCGGCATCGGGTTCACGGTCTCCGTGTAGACCACCGTGTTGCCCACAGCGCCCAGCTGCGCGTTCAACGCCAGCGCCGCCGCGTGCACCGCGGGTGAGGCCTGCTCGCCCGGAATCACCACCGCCCGCGACCCGGCTGACTTCAGGTCGCCGGCCAGCGTCGTCAGAAACTTCACCTGGTCGGGGCTCAACCCCGCCGGCATCGTGCCGCTCACCAGCGCCTGCCCGATCGCCGCCACCTGGCTCGGCCGCACCGCCAGCCGGTGCTCCGCCTTGAACCCCGTCACGGTCGGCATCGTCTCGACCACGTACATCCGGTTCATGGTCTTGCCTTCTTCGTACCGGTGCCGCTCGGCATACGCCCGCGACATCGGCAGAAAACCCGGATGCGCCACGCCGCTCAGAAAGTCCGCGTCGAGCGACAGGATCAGATCCGCGTTCTCCAGCTTGTACTGCGCGTCCACATAGTGGCCGAACGCCGCCTTGGCCGCCGTCCGCGCGCTGTCCCGGTTCACCGGCTCCCACTGCACAAACTGCGCCTGCGGATACGCCGCCTGCACCTGCTTCCACTGCGCCGCCAGCGTCGGCGACGTCACCGTGTCCGACAGAAACCACAGACCCTTGCCGCCCGGCAACGCTCGCACCGCCCCCGCAAAGCCAATCTGAAACTGGCTCCATGCCGCGCTCTGGCCGCGGTTCAGGACGTGCTGCGACCGGTCGGGGTCGTACAGCCCCAAAAGCGTGCCCTGCGTAATCGCATCGCTCTTGCCCCGGCTCATCGGGTGCTCGGGGTTGCCGTCCACCTTGATCGGCCGAAAGCTGTCCGACTTCACCAGCACAGGAATCGCGCCGGTCGGAAAAGGATGCGCCGTCGCAAAGTACATCGGCACGCCCAACACCAGATCCTCGGGCTGCCGGATGTACGGAAAGATCGGCTCATCCGGCTGCTTGGTGCAGCCCGCCAACCCCGCCAGCGCCATCGACGCGCCCATCACCTTCATAAAGCCGCGGCGGCTCATCGCGTCCGTCCACTCACTCGCCTGGCGCGGAAACTCCTCCTGCAACAGCTCGTGGAACTCCGGCTCCTCCGCCAGCTGGTCCAGATTTCTCCAGAAGCGGCGCCCAGACGTCCCATCAAGCTTCGCCCGAACCTCGGCCAGCGTCATCTTCTTTCGCGGCTCGCCCGCGGCCCCGGCATTGGAGTCAACCGTCGCCTCGCCCGCCGGCGCGATCCGCGTCACAACCTGTGCGGCCGCCCCTGTCGTCGTCCCCGCGCTCGCTCCGGATCCCTGCTCTTGCTCCGCCATCATCCGCCGTCCCATCTCCTGTGCGCTCATCGGTGGCACGTCACGCAGTTCGAAATCTCGTTTGCCGGACGGATGTGGTACCGATCCATCAGGTAGTGTCCCAGGTCAACCTGTGCCGTGAACTTCCGGTAGCTCGCCGGTATCAGCACCGGCGACACAGGGACGTCGCTCACCGTCTCGTTCGCTCCCTCCGTCGGAACCGGCTCCAGCTGCGTCCCGGACTGCGTCTTGCCGTTGCCGCCGGGCGAGCGATCCACCATCTGCAGCATCGCCACCTCCGGCGCCGGATGGCTCGGATCGGTCGTCGTGCAGCTCACCTGCTGCGCCGTCGGCACGCCATACTGCGCCGCCTGGCCCGCGTCCGCGCACCACACCGGGTGATCGTTCGATGGGCCCGCCCACGCCATGTTGTAAATCTCCGCCGTCGGCCGCAGATTCACCGCAGGGTTCCGGTGGCAGTTCAGGCACCACTCCATCTGCAGCGTGTTCTGCATATACATGATCGGCATCTCATCCACACGGCCATGACAGCTCGCGCAGCCGATGCCCTTGTTCACGTGCACCGAATGGTTGAAGTAAACGTAGTCCGGCAGGTCATGCACCCGAATCCACTGGATCGATGCCCCCGTCGCCCAGCTCTGCCGAACCGGCTCCAGCAACTCCGCGTTGGTCCAAATCTGCGAGTGGCAGTTGATGCACGTCTTGGTCGGCGGGATCCCCGAATAGGCCGCCTTCTCCACCTGCGTGTGGCAGTACTGGCACTGCAGCCCCAGACCCTCCACATGGTGCTTGTGGCTGAACGGGACAGGCTGGTCCGGGCGCTGGCCCTGCCGCGTCACCCAGGGCGAGCGCTGGAGCTCGTTGAGCGTCACGCCAAGGGCAATCACGATCAGGCCTGTCAACACCAGGCTGGCCCGGGCGAGCGCATTGGAACTGCGTTCAAAAACTTGCGCCATGCGTGCGTTCCTGCTTCCTCTGCATCAAATCTCTACAACACTCGGCACGCCCAAATCAGCGCGCCACAACACCGTTCAAACACACACCCCCCAGGGACAGCGTCGATCGGGGGCAGTGCTCCGGAGAAGGGCTGAAGTATACCAGCCAAACTCCGCAACACTTCCGCTTCCTCACTTCCGCGCCCGCTGCGCTCGATAACCGAACGCAACTGCTTACCCTGCAATAGGAAAGCGCCAACTTCAGTAGCTCTACACTCCCAAATACACCTCCGCCTTGTAAATTGCGGCCTTTCTGGTCCGAGTTCCTGAATGCACCACAGAGTGGGCAACGAGTGCAAAGCCCTTCACACTTTTCCGCCCTATCAAGCAACCCGGCGTCTGCCGCAAGAGCCCCGCCGATTATCGGAATATCCCCGCCTCCAACCCTCCGCCGCACCCCCCGCCCGTGCGCCGATACGCTCGCTCCGTATCATCACCTCGTGAGCCAGCCACGTACCCCAGCCGTCAACCCCTCACCCAGCGCGACCTTCAGCAACCCCGCGCGATCCCGACCCCTCCCCTACAACGCCGTCGCCGCCGCCCAAACCCTCGCCGCCGCCGATCCCACCCTCGGCCGCCTCATCGCCCGCGTCGGCCCCTGCACCCTCCGGCTCCCCGCCGTCCAGTCACCCTTTGAAGCCCTCGTGCGCTCCATCCTCTTTCAGCAGCTGCACGGCAAGGCCGCCGCCGCCATCCACGCCCGCATGGTCGACTCCTTCGCCGAGATCGCCGGCCCCGGCGCCCACCCGTCCGCTCAGCACCTCCTGGACTGCCCCACCGCCCAACTCCGCACCGCCGGCCTCTCCGCCAACAAGGTCCTCGCCCTCCGCGACCTCGCCGCCAAAACCCTCGACGGCACCGTCCCCTCCCTCGCCCGCATCCGCCGTATGTCCGACGACGAGATCGTCGAGCGACTCACCGCCGTCCGCGGCATCGGCCGCTGGACCGTCGAGATGCTCCTCATCTTCCGCCTCGGCCGGCCCGACGTCCTCCCCGTCGACGACTACGGCGTCCGCAAAGGCTTCGCCCTCACCTTTCAGCGCCTCAAGCCATCCACAAAGGTCACCCCCGCCCACCTCCCCAAGCCCGACGTCATGCTCCGCCGCGCCCGCCGTTGGCAGCCCTTTCGCTCCCTCGCCAGCTGGTATCTCTGGCGCGCCGCAGACCTCGCCGCCACCACACCCAAGCCCAAATAAACCCCCTCAGACAGCCAAAACACTCCGCTCCACCCAGGCCGTCCACTCCTCCTCCGCCATCTCCCCAGCCGCCGCCCGCAGCACCGTCGCCGTCTCCTCCACCTCCGCGCACCGGAACTCATACCCGTTCAACTTAAGAAACGTCACCACAGCCGCAAACCCGATCCGCTTGTTCCCGTCCAGAAATGCGTGGCTCCGGATCAGCACCCACCCCAGCACCGCGGCCAGCTCGCCGAGACATACCTCCGGCCGGTCATGCAACAGCATCTGCGGCCGAGCCAGCGCGGACTCAAGCAAACCCGCATCACCCACGCCGTGGCTCCCGCCATACTGTGCAATCAGGTCCGAGTGGATCGCCCGAGTCATCGCCACATTCAGAAAGAACATCGCTACTTCGCCAACTCCCTGTACGTATTCCGGTGTTGCGGCTCCGTCTCCCGAAACGCCTTCAATGCCCGCGCAAACTCTGGATCGTACGGCGTTAGCTCATAAACCCCATTCACCTTGACCAGGTTCACCGTCGATCCCTCCTCCACCCGCAGATCCTCCATCAACTGCTTCGGCAACAAAATCCCATACCCATTCCCAATCTTCCGCACCTTCAGCTCCATCGCACACACCTCTTGTCCTAGTTATAACCTTAGTTATAACTGCCCTCGCCCGAACCCAATCCACTAGCATGGAAACCAAACCATGCCGAAGCCCCTCCCCAAACCCCAAGTCGCCACCCCACCCACGCGCTTCGTCTGCGTCCACGGCCACTTCTACCAGCCGCCCCGCGAGAACCCCTGGCTCGAAACCGTCGAACTCCAGGACTCCGCCGCCCCCTACCACGACTGGAACGAGCGCATCACCTCCGAGTGCTACGCCCCCAACGGCGCCTCCCGCATCACCAACCAGCAAAACGAGATCACGCGCATCATGAACAACTACGCGCGCATCTCCTTCAACTTCGGCCCCACCCTCCTCTCCTGGCTCGAAGAAAAAGCCCGCCGGACCTACCGCATGATCCTCGACGCCGACGCCGCCAGCGCCCGCCGCTACTCCGGCCACGGCTCTGCCCTCGCCCAGGTCTACAACCACATCATCATGCCGCTCGCCAGCGAGCGCGACGCCCGCACCCAGATCCGCTGGGGCATCGCTGACTTCGAGTTCCGCTTCGGCCGCAAGCCCGAAGGCATCTGGCTCGCAGAAACCGCCGCCGACACCCGAACCCTCCAGCTCCTCGCCGAAGAAGGCATCAAGTTCACCGTCCTCGCCCCACACCAGTGCCGGCGCGTCCGCCGCTCCGTCCAGGGCGCCATCGCCACCGACGATCCCACCGCCGCCAGCACCTGGACCGATACCCCCAACGCCTCCGTCGACACCACGCACCCCTACACCGTCCCACTCCCCAACGGCCTCTCCCTCGCCGTCTTCTTCTACGACGGCCCAACCTCCCGCGCCATCGCCTTCGAGGGCCTCCTCAACCGCGGCGAAACCTTTGCCCAGCGCCTCATGGCCTCGCTCCCCGCCAACCCGCCCGAAGGCGAACCCGCCATGCTCGCCCACGTCGCCACCGACGGCGAATCCTACGGGCACCACCACAAACACGGCGAGATGGCCCTCTCCTACGCCATGCACTGGATCGAACAGGGCAACCAGGCCCAGCTCACCAACTACGGCGAGTTCCTCGACCGCTTTCCCCCGCGATGGGAGGCTGAAATCAACGACAACACCTCCTGGTCCTGCGCCCACGGCATCGAGCGCTGGCGCTCCGACTGCGGCTGCTCCGGCGGCAAACCCGGCTGGAACCAGCGCTGGCGCACGCCCCTCCGCCAGGCACTCGACTTCCTTCGCGACGGAACCGCTCCACTCGCCGAAGCCCTCGCCAAACCCCTGCTCCACGATCTCTGGGCCGCCCGCGACGCCTACATCCACGTCATCCTCGATCGCTCGCCGGAGACCGAGGCCGCCTTCCTCCAGCAACACGGCACGGAGCCCCTCTCCGCCGAAGATCAGACCACCGTCTGGCAACTGCTCGAGCTCCAGCGCCACGCCCAACTCATGTACACCTCCTGCGGCTGGTTCTTCGACGACATCTCCGGCATCGAAACCGTACAGATCATCGCCTACGCCGGCCGCGTCCTCCAGCTCGCCCGCCAGCTCTTCGGCGAGCCCGGCGCCGCCCTCGAGGCACCCTTCCTCGATCTCCTCCGCCAGGCCGTCAGCAACGTCCCCGATCCCACCCAGGCCCCCAACACCCCAGCCCCAAATACCGGCGCCGATGTCTTCCGTCGCTCCGCCACAGGCATGCGCGTTGAGCTCGAACAGGTCGCCGCGCACTACGCCATCTCCTCCATCTTCCGCTCCTACGCCGAAGAGCACACCCTCTTCTGCTACACCGTCACCCGCCTCGAACACGAGATCCTCAACTCCGGCCGGGGCCGCCTCGCCATCGGCCGCGCGCAGTTCCGCTCCCGCATCACCGGCGAGCGCGAAGTCATCGCCTACGCCGTACTCCACCTCGGCGATCAAAACCTCTCCGCCGCCGTCCGTCGCCTGCCCGAGCCCAACAGCCCCCAGGCCCCCGCCGAGCTCGAGGCCTTCCATCGCTTCGCCGCGGACGTCCGCCGCGCCATCCGTCGCGCCGACCTCCCGCAGGTCATCCGCCTCATCGACCGCTTCTTCGGCGGCACCGCCTTCTCCCTCAACTCCCTCTTCGCCGATGAGCAGCAACGCATCCTCGGCATCATCCTCAACCAAACCCTCTCCGAGATGGAACAGTCCCTCCACACCATCTACGAGGACCACGCCTCCCTGCTCCACTTCCTCACCGCCTCCGGCATCCCCGCCCCGCCCGCACTCGCCCTCGCCGCCGGCTACGCCCTCAACAACAAACTCCGCCGCGCCTTGGGCGCTGCCGACTTCGACCCCGGCACCGTCGCCGCGCTCCTCGAACAGGTCACCTCTGACAGGGTCGAGCTCGATGCCACGCAGCTCTCCTTTGTCGTCGACGGCCGCATGAAGCGCGCCATGATCAGCCTCGACGAAGCCGTCCTCGACATCGCCAACGGCCTGCCCAACGCCGCCGACACCCTCCAGCCCGCGCTTGACGCCGCCCTCAGCATCGCCAACTCCCTCCGAACCCTGCCCTTCGAAGTCAACCTCTGGCAGGCTCAAAACGTCTGGAACGACCTCCTCCAGCGCAACGCCACCACCGACTGGACCCACTCCCAACGCGAAGGCTTCCGCGCCCTCGGCCAGGCCCTCAACATCGCCACCGCCGAACTCGTCATCGAAGAAGGCGTCTCCATCTTCTGACCCCCGCCTCCCCCCCATCACCACCTCCCCCTTGGCTGTCCTCCCGCGGGGACCCGCCTCTCACCCTCCCGCCTCCCTTGCAGCAGGCAAGAACACTCCCTCCCGCCTCTCTTGCAGCAGGCAAGAACACTCCCTCCCACCTCCGTGCCATACACCCCCGCCCCGCGCCGCCCTACTCTCTCCTCAGACCTCGTCCCCACCCAGTACCCCGACGACCTCCCAGGAGTTTCACCATGAGCAAACCGACAGAGTTTCGCCACATCTACATCCTCACCGCGGACATCCCCTACTCCAACGCCGACAAGTCAGGCGGCGGCACCCAGAACAGCGAAGGCATGCTCCTCGCCGGCCGCGTCGTCTACCTCAGCGCCCCACCGGCCGCCGATCAGGTCCCCGCCTACGCCGAAGGCCTCGGCATCGTCGCCGTCAAAGCCGAAGCCCTAGCCCGCGCCTCCTAACCTCCCACACACCCATACCATCCCCGGGCTTCATCCCAATCAAGCTCTCCACCCACAAACCGGCGCCACCTCAACCAAAGCCGTCAGCCCCCACAAACCCGCCTCATCTCAACCAAAGCCGTCACACCCCACACAAACCCGCATCATCTCAACCAAAGCCGTCACACCCCACACAAACCCGCATCATCTCAACCAAAGCCGTCACACCCCACAAAACAGCGTCATCTCGACCGAAGCCGTCACGCAGTGACGGCGGAGTGGAGAAACCCCTGTATTGTCTACACTCACCCACTCACCCAACCAAAACGCCGCGGTCTCCCTACTTCGGTGTCACCTCAAACCTCCAGAGGCGCGTCGCGCAGCACCAATCGGGCACATCAACCAAAGCCGTCACCCACACACAAACCCGCGTCATCTCGACCGAAGCCGTCAGCCCCCACAAAGCCGCGTCATCTCGACCGAAGCCGTCACGCAGTGACGGCGGAGTGGAGAGACCCCTGTATTGTCTCCACTCACCCACTCACCCAACCAAAACGCCGCGGTCTCCCCTACATCGGTGTCACCTCAAACCTCCGGAGGCGCGTCGCGCAGCACCAATCGGTCACATCATCTCGACCAAAGCCGTCAGCCCCCACAAACCAGCGTCATCTCGACCAAAGCCGTCACACCACACAAAGCCGCGTCATCTCGACCAAAGCCGTCAGCCCCCACAAACCAGCGTCATCTCAACCAAAGCCGTCAGCCCCCACAAACCCGCGTCATCTCAACCGAAGCCGTCCCCCACACACAAACCAGCGTCATCTCGACCGAAGCCGTCACGCAGTGACGGCGGAGTGGAGAGACCCCTGTATTTTCTCCACTCACCCACTCACCCAACCAAAAACGCCGCGGTCTCCCTACATCGGTGTCACCTCAAACCCTCCAGAGGCGCGTCGCGCAGCACCAATCTGGCACATCATCTCAACCAAAGCCGTCAGCCCCCACAAACCAGCGTCATCTCAACCAAAGCCGTCACACCACACAAACCAGCGTCATCTCGACCGAAGCCGTCACGCCAGTGACGGCGGAGTGGAGAGACCCCTGTATTGTCTCCACTCACCCACTCACTTACCCAGCACGCGGTCTCCCCTCATGCCAGAACAAATCTTCGTCTACATCCTCGCGTCCGGCTTCAAACACCTCTACATCGGTGTCACCTCAAACCTCCGGAGGCGCGTCGCGCAGCACCAATCTGGCACATACCCCAACTCATTCACCCATCGCTACAACATTCGACATCTCGTCTACTTCGAGCGCTACACCACGCTCCCCTGTGCCATCACGCGTGAAAAGCAGCTCAAACGCTGGTCCCGCATCAAGAAAATCAGACTCATCGTTGCCGCCAACCCCGCCTGGCAAGACCTCAGCCTCGCAGGAACTCCCTCTCAAAGTATCGAAACCGTCCCTCGGTTGGAGGCTGCATGGAACGCCCCATCCAGCCAGCCCTTCAGCTCCTCCACCGCAACTCCACCGGCCCCCGCAGCGGATGCTCCCCCACACCCCGCAGCCGCCGCTGCTTCAGCGCGAAGTACCACTTCGCCGGCTTGTCCGCATCGTCAATCAGCATCAGCGACGGGTTGTATCGCAACCCCCGCGTCTGCTCGATCATCGTCTCCTGGTCCTGCCGCACAAACCGCCTTCCAAAGAATGTAGCGATCGACGTCACAAACGGCACCGCGTAAAACACATTCCACGCCGCCACCACATCAATCCGGCACGTCGTCGCCGTCACCGGCGTCACCGTCGTCAAACTCGAAAACCACTTCGATCCCGCCCGGATCGTCTCCACCCGCCGCCCCGGCAGCTCAAAATCGATCGTCGTCTCGATCTTCTCCCCATATACCCCCAGCAGCTTGTACGGCGCCGAGTTCGCGCTCGGCGCGTGTGCGCTCATCCGAAACCCCTCCGGAAGCGGCTCAAAGTGCTTCACCTTCTCGTGAATCGACGCCCGGCTCCGCCACCACCACGCCTGGTGCACAAACGGCCCATGCGCCGGATCCATCAGCCCGATAATCCCGTGGTCCACATTGCACGGCAGCTCCGCCGCCAAATGCGCCCTCCGGTACTTCCCTGAAAACTTCGGCAGCTCCGGCACACCCGGCAGCTCGCCCCGCGCCCGCCCCGCGCCGGCCGCCGGAACGTAAACCCACAGAGTCCCGTCCCGCTCCGCGCACGGCAGCGCGCTCGCATAGATCTTCGTCGCCTCCAGCGTCTCCGCCCCTGTCAGCGACGGGATCTCCACGCACTGCCCCGTGCACGGCTCAAACCGCCACCCGTGGTACTTGCACTGCACCGTCTCCCCATCAAACCACCCCGCCGACAGAGGAATCCCCCGGTGCGGACACAGATCCCGCATCGCAAACACCCCGCCATCCCGCTTTCGCCCTACCAGCAGCGGAACTCCCAACAGCAGCGTCGTCGCCGTCCTGCCCCGCTTCAACCCCTCAGCCCGCACCGCCGGGTACCACTCCCCATAGATCAGCTCCGCCGCCGGCCCACCCCCTCCAGCCCGCGCACTCGCATCGGCATTGGCGCCAGCCGCGATCGGCACACCCACCGCAACCCGCGCGCCCTTCCCCGCCTCTGTTCCCGCAGCCGCAAACCCACCCGCCGCCGCCCCCGCGGCCGTCTCCTCGAGCTGTACCAGCGGCCCATCCATCCGGCCATTCTATCGGCCGCCTCCCCCATCACGCCCCCACCCTCGTCTACCCTGCTCCAAGACACCCACGCGCAATGCCCCAGACCCCCCAAGCCCAACTTCGCCGCACCCGCCTCATCCTCCTCGCCCTCTGGTTCATCCTCTACGGCTCCTTCACCCTCCTCACCCCGCCGCTCCTCGACGACGCCGACTCCGTCCACGCCGAAGTCGCCCGCGAGATGCTCCTCCGCCACGACTGGACCACCCTCTACGCCAATGGCATCCGCTATCTCGAGAAAGCCCCCCTCTTCTACTGGTCCATGGCCGGCAGCTTCCGCCTCTTCGGCATCGGCACCGCCGCCGCCCGCCTCCCCCTCGCCCTCAGCGTCCTCGCCCTCGCCTTCGCCGTCGAGCTCTTCGGCCGCCGCGCCTTCTCCCCCCGCGCCGGCCTCCTCGCCGGCACCCTCACCCTCCTTTCCCCCGGCATCTTCCTCTTCACCCGTATCCTCATCCCAGACGCCCTCCTCTGCCTCTGGATCACCGTCGCCCTCCTCTGCTACCTCCTCCAGCTCCAGCGCCCCTCCCCCTCGCCCCTCCTCTCGGGGGCCTTCGCCGCCGCCTGCGCCCTCAACCTCCTCACAAAAGGCCTCATTGGGGTGCTCTTCCCCCTCGCCATCGTCCTCTTTCACCTCCTCCTCCTCGACGGCTTTCGTCCCACCCTCTCCAGCCTCCGCCGCCTCCATCCCCTCTCCTCCACCCTCGTCTTCCTCGCCATCGCCGCCCCCTGGCACATCCTCGCCGGAGAAGCCAACCCCACCCAGGGACACCCCGGAACCCTCACAAGAGTCGCCGGACACTGGCTCGTCCCCTTCCCCACTCTCGGCAACGTCCACGGCTGGTGGTGGTTCTACTTCATCAACGAACACCTCCTCCGCTACCTCAACCTCCGCGTCCCACGCGACTACGACACCGTCCCCCTCACCCTCTTCTTCGCCCTCCTCCTCCTCTGGCTCGCCCCCTTCTCCGCCTTCCTCCCCGCCGCCCTCGCCCGCATCCCCCTCCGCCGCGCCCTCCATAGCCGCCTTCGCCCTCACCAGGGCAGCAGGCCGCTCTCCCCCCGCGACAGCACCCTCCTCCTCCTCGGTCTCTGGGCCGCCATCCCCATGCTCTTCTTCTCCTTCTCCACCCGGCAGGAGTACTACTGCCTCCCCGCCCTCCCCGCCCTCTTCCTCCTGCTCGCCGCGTCTCTCGACGAAGAAGCCACCGAAGCCGATGCCCTCACCGTCCCCGCTCCGCGTCTCCGCGCCGGTCAGCGCGCCTCCGTCGTCATCCTCATCCTCGGCTCCATCGCCGCCCTCGTCGCCGCCTTCTTCGCCCTCAACTCCACCCCGCCCGGCCCCGGCTTCGACCTCGCCAACCTCCTCAAGCAAAACCCCGCCGACTACGCCCTCTCCCTCGGCCACTTTCTCGACCTCACCGGCCCCGCCATGGGCGCCTTCCACACCCTCCTCATCCTCACCGCCGTCTCCCTCCTCCTCGGCTCCCTCGGCGCCTGGTGGGCCCGCCGCGACTACCACCCCATGCTCAGCAACGCCTGGCTCGCCGCCGGCGCCCTCGGCTTCCTCCTCGCCGCCCACCTCGGCCTCCAGATCTTCGCCCCGGTCCTCAGCTCCCAACCCCTCGCCGCAGCCCTCACCCCCATCCTCCAGCCCTCGGACATCCTCGTCATCAACGGCGAGTACGAGAGCGCCAGCACCCTCGCCTTCTACCTCCACCGCGACCGCATCCACATCCTCAACGGCCGCTCCTCCAACCTCTGGTACGGCTCCTTCTTCACCGACGCGCCACCCCTCTTCGAGACCGACACAACCCTCCCCGTCCTCTGGACCAACCGCCGCCGCGTCTTTCTCTGGACCGAGCCCGACCACGTCCCCGCCCTGCCCACACCAGCCTTCCTCATCGCCCGCATCGGCGGCAAAGAAATCCTTAGCAACCAGTCCACCCCCTGACCCGTCTTCTGACGATTCAGTCCTTTAAACGTGACTTCGTACAGTGACTGTCGTCTCGTGCTGCTCGCTGTGTATTGAGTGTGTTTACCGTGTGTAGTGATTACTGTGTAATTGGTGTGTTTACTGTGTGTAGTGTTTGCTGTGTATTGAGTGTGTTTAATGTGATACTTTCTACAGCAGAAAGCCCTCCGGATGGCTGGCACCATCCGAAGGGCCTGTGGTTAGAAGTGCCCAGAGTGCAGCACCGCAACGGTTTTCACGAGCAGGAAGAGGATTACCTCTCCGGGTATCTGCATCGAGAACCGCCTGAAGCGAACCAAAAGTGGCCGCATCAGCATCACCTCCTTTACGAAGAGATCGCCTCGGGGCCTACCACCCCGAGGCGTTTCGCTTTTCAGGGCGAAACTCTTCCCCTCGGTGTGCCCTGCGCGAGCCAGCACGTCATAAAGGCGCCTCCAGTATCGCAACGGATCGCCAGCCGTCCCCTCCCACTTTCGGGCCTCAACCCCGCCGTCCCAAACCTGCCCGCCTAACCCTGTCCACCCACCCACACCAACTCACCGCCTCAACTCACCCCTCTACCGCCCCTACCCGCGCCGCAACGTCCAGCCACCGCCCCTACCCGCCCCTACCCACGCCGCAACGTCCAGCCACCGCCCTTACCCGCCCCGCAACTTTCAGCGACCGCCCCCCCCCCAGGCTCGCAACCCCGCCTCTGCGGGCTGAAGGCCCGCCATAACCCTAGCCTGGGGCAACGCCCCAGGGACACCGGCCCAAAAAATAAGCAACAAGGCTGAAGGCCTTGCTCATCGCGCAGAGGGCAACGCCCTCAAGCCCTGACACGAACTCCACCCGCACCATCCCTACGGCTCCCACGGGCAAACAACCTGCTGTCCCTACCCCACTCGCTCCAACTTCCCCCGCCGCAGCCGAAACCGCTCCCCCCGCCACACCACCGTATCCCCCGCATAACTCCACGCCCACAACCCCAAACCCACCGCATCCCGCACCGGCAACAGCCAAACATCCCGCAGCACCTGCCCATCCCCCAGCACCCCCACCCCCACCACCAGCGCCACCGCCACCCGCAGCAACAGCGCCAGCGAGAGCAACGCCCACCCCCACAGCGCCCCCCCGCTCGCCAAAACCGTCAGCATCGCCCACGGCAGGCAAAACGTCACCCCCAACCCCAGGTACCCCCACCGCCGCGAGTCCCGCGTCGACCGCGCCCACCGCATCTGGTGATCCCAGAACCCGCGCCACCGGTACGCCGGCACCCCCGTTCGCACCACCTCGCCCGCCAGCTCCACCCTCCAACCCGCCGCCGCCATCCGCGCCCCCAACTCATAGTCGTCCGCCAGCGCCTCCAGCAGCGGCCCAAACCCGCCAATCTCCTCCAGCGCCTCGCGCCGCATCGCCAGCGTCGACCCCAGCCCAAACCGGATCCCACCCTCCAGCATCCGCGCCGTCAACACCCCCGGCATAAACTCCGTCGCAATCCCCAACGCCTCCAGCCGCGACGCCACCGGCACCCGCCCCCGCCCATCCGCCTCCGCTACCCCGATATAAGGCGCCGTCACCATCCCCACCCCACGCCCCGCACGCCCCGTCGCCCTGAACCCCCGCATCACCCCCGCCAGATACCCCGGCCCCACCGCTATATCCGCGTCGTTCACCAGCACGTGCCCAAACTCCGCCTCCGGCAGCATCTGCACCAGCGTCGAAACCTTCCCGGAGGTCCCCATCTCCTCCGGGCACACCACCAGCCGCAGCCGCACGCCCGGAAACGCCGCCTGCACCTCCCGCACCACCCCGCACGCCGGGTCCGCCTCCGTCCGCACCCCGCACAGCACCTCCCACGCGCCCGCGTACACCTGCCGGCAATGCGTCTCCAACGCCGCCCGCAGCTCCTCGTCCGCCCCCTTCAACGGCTTCAGCACGCTCACCCCCGGCGGCTCGTCCGCCTCCGGAAACCTCCGCCCCCGCCGCACCGACTGCACATACGATCGCGCCCCCAGCAGAGCCAGCGCCGAGTACACCAGACCCGCGGCCGTCACCAGCCCCAGCACCACCGCAATCGCCTGAAACACCACCCGCCCAGTCTAGCGACACCTGCCGGCTGTCGCTTGCCCTCATGCCCGGCCCTCACGTCTGCAGCGCATGAACTCGACCATCCCGCAGATCGTAAGTCATGCCGACAACCTGGAGCGCGCGGCTCTGAACGCGGGGAGCTAGAACCGGGTCGAGCGTCCGCAGCCGACGTACCCCGCGAACCACGTTCGCCTCAATAGCAGCCTCCAGTCGATCGCTTCCATGGCCCTCGCTCTCAAGCACTGCAGGCTTGATGTTGTTCACAAGATCGTTGATTGCGCCCGGCAGCGCATCATGATCGTGAATGTGCTGAATGGCAGCCTTCACCGCTCCGCATCCCCCATGTCCAAGCACAACGATGAGCGGCACATCCAACTCCGCCACGGCATACTCCAGGCTGCCCTTAACCGCTGCGCCCGCGCCACTCACATAGTTCCCCGCAACTCGCACAACAAACAATCCACCAATCGGCTGATCAAACAAAATCTCCGGCGGCACCCGCGAGTCCGCACACCCCAGAATCGCCGCAATCGGCCGTTGCGATGTTGCCAGTTGTCGAAAGTCCTCCGGCCGTCTCCCAGGATGTGCCAGCGATCCCGCCATAAAGTGGCGATTGCCCTCCAGCAGCAATGCCAGCGCCGCGTCCGCCGATGGACGCCCCGCGCCCTCTCCTGGACCCGAATGCGCCTCACCCCTACGCGCAACCGCAAACATGGCAGCGGCGGAGAGCGCACGGGTACAGAACTGTCGACGAGTGGATCGCATGCAGCGCATCAGCGGTCAATCTCCCTTCAATCTGATCTTTCTGATCTTGCGGCCCTCAGCGAACCTCGTCACTCATACCGCAGCGCCTCGATCGGGTTCAGACTCGCCGCCTTCCACGCCGGATAAATCCCAAACACCAGCCCAATCGCGCACGACGCCGCAAACGCAAACACCATCCATCCCACCGACACACTCGTCGAAATCAGGAAATGCAGCCCAAATGCCGCCACCGACCCCAGCGCAATCCCGATCGCTCCCCCAATCGCGCACAACACCACCGCCTCCAGCGTGAACTGCAGCAGAATCGTCGTCCGTGCCGCCCCGATCGCCTTCCGCACCCCAATCTCCCGCGTCCGCTCCGTCACGCTCACCAGCATGATGTTCATCACACCCACGCCACCCACCATCAGCCCCACCGCCGACAGCCCAAACATCAGCAGAAACAACGACCCCGTAATCTGCGTCCACAGCCGCGTAATCGAGTCCGCCCCAAAGATCGCAAAGTTATCCTCCTGGTCGTTCCGCACCTTGCGCCGCCGCCGCAGCAACTCCCGGATCTCGTCCTCCGCAATCGCCTTGTTCTTTTGGTCATCAAACTTCGCGGAGATCCAATAATCCAAGACCTCCGGATGCAGCTTGTGAAACGTCGTGATCGGCATGTGCACCGCGCTGTCGTCCGGGTTCTTGCCCCCGCCAAACGCCGTCTTCTCCTTCTCCTGCACCCCAATCACCGTAAACGTCCGCCCCTGCACCGTCACCTCCTTGCCGATCGCGCTGTCGCTCCCAAACAGGTCCTCCGCCGTGTCGTGCCCCAGCACCGCCACATCCGCCGCCCGGTCCTCCTCGCCCTGGTTGAAATAACGCCCCTGCGTCAGCCCAAAGTCATACACCGTCGTGTTCGAAGGCGACACGCCCTCCAACGTCACATTCTCCGACTTGTTCTTGCCATACTTCACCGTCACAGACCCAGAACCGAAATCGAAGTTCGAGTAACGCAGCGACGGCACCACCGCCACAATATGCGGCAGCGCCTTCATCGCCTCCGCATCGTCATACGTCAGCTGCTTGCGCGTCAGCATCTCCGTCGTCGGCCGAACCCCAATCACAGGAAACCGAAACACCCAAATCACATTCGTCCCCAGCGACGACACCAGCCCTGACACGTTCGAGTTCAACCCATTGATCACCGACGAGATCGTGATCACCGTCATCACCCCGATCACAATCCCCAGCACCGTCAGCCCCGACCGCAGCTTGTTCGCGCGCAGCGTCTCCAACGCCATCCGCACGCTCTCCCTCTGGTCCATCATCGTCATCGCCACAGCCGCTCCTCCGCCCCGCCGTTGCCTCTAGCTCTAGCCGTCTTTGCCTCTAGCTGCCCTTGCCTCTAGCTCTAGCCGCCTTTGCCTCTAGCTACCCTTGCCTCTACCCGCCTTTGCCTCTAGCGCCTTTGCCTCTACCCGCCTTTGCCTCTAGCTGCCTTTGCCTCTAGCTGCCTTTGCCCCTAGCTGCCTTTGCCTTCCAGCTTCTCCCGCTTTCCAGCTGCCTCAAAAATCCGACCGCAACGCCACGATCGGGTCCAGCGAAGCCGCCCGCCGCGCCGGGTACACCCCAAAGAAAATCCCCACCGAAGCCGCCACCAGCAGCCCCGCAAACACACTCCACAACGCAATCGTCGACGGAAAACTCAGCAGCACCGTCACCACCTTCGCCACCACCACCCCACCCACCACGCCAATCACCCCGCCCAGCATCGCCATCGTCGCCGACTCCAGCAAAAACTGCAGCAGAATATCCCTCCGCTTCGCCCCCAGCGCCTTCCGCACCCCAATCTCGCGCGTCCGCTCCGTCACGCTCACCAGCATGATGTTCATAATCACAATCCCGCCCACCACCAGCGAGATCGCCGCAATCGCCACCGCCACCGCCGCAAAGCTCCCGCTGATCTGCTTCCACAACCCCACCAGCGTGTCGCTCGTCTCCAGTGTAAAGCTGTCCGGAGCCCCCGGCCGGTCATGCCGCATCGACCGCAGAATCACCCGCGCCTGATCCGACGCCGCATCCATCCCCACACCCATCCGCGCCTTCGCATAGATCGTCACCGACTTCGCCGTCCCATACGTCCTCTGGTACGTCGAAATCGGCACCGCCACCCAGTCGTCCTGGCTCTGTCCCAGCGTCTTGCCCTGCTTCTCCGCCAGCCCAATCACCGTGTACGGCACCCCGTCCACCCGGATCTCCGCCCCGATCGGATCCTCGTCCTTGATCAAGTTCTCCTGGATATCCGACCCAATAATCGCCACATGCGACGCATGCTCATCATCCGTCGGCGTAAACCCCCGCCCCTGCACAATATTCAAATTCTGCATCTCCGGCATCGAGTACGTGTACCCACGGATCGTCGAGTCCGTCGACGACTGCGTCCCCACCACAATCTTCCCCCGCGTCGTCTGCATCGCCCCCACAGCCGAGCACAGCGTGCACTCCTCCAGCACCGCCCGGTACTCCGGCAGCAAAATGTTCTTCCGCTTCTGAAACGTCACATACTCGTTGTAGTTCGAGATAAACGCCGGCTGCTTGGACATCGTAAACACGTCCGCCCCATACCGGTTGATCTTCGTCGCCACATACACATTGGCGCCGTTTACCAGCGTCACCACCGCGATCACGCTCGCCACCCCAATCACCACACCCAGCAGCGTCAACACCGTCCGCAGCTTGTTCGCCCACAGCGACTGCAAGGCAATCCGCAACGCCTCCCGAAACGCCATCGCCCGCAACCCTCCCCAATCAGCCTAGCAGCCCGCAAAAACAGCCGCGCCGCTGCCCCCTCCTACGCGGGGAAGGCCTGCCCGGTTCCCTCCCGCGGCGTTGTCACGTCGCCGCCTCGCGGCACAGGAAAAAGCCGGAACCATGGAGGTCCCGGCTTTCGAATCGGTGAAGCCAAGCAGAAGACTAGGACCGCAGAAAGCGCCGGCGGAGAATCCCTGCCAGGCCGAGGCCACCCGAGCCCAGCAGCGCCAGCGTCGACGGCTCAGGCACCGGCGAGGTAATCGTGGTGGCCGAGAATGTCACCGGGCCGGAGGCCTGCGTCGACAGAAATATGTTTGCCAGCGTGGGGTCATACCCGGCGGCTGTCAGGGTCGCCGTGCCCTGGAAGTTGTGCAGCGTCGTCTGCGCAAAGGTGTCGAGCATCAAGGTGAGCGCGCCGATCGTAAACGTCTCCGAGCCGCTCACAAACGGGGAGTAGTTCAGCGTCGCATTGCTCGCCCCAACCGCCTCGTTCGGCGACAGCAAGGTCATGAACGATCCTGTGAACGTGGCTGGAACCCCGCTGGTCTGCGCCGAAAGAAAGCTCAACGATGAGCCGTTGTCGATCAAGGCGCCGTCAACAGAAAACTGACCGGAAAGCTGGTCGGCGTGCAGCGCCGCGGGTGCCGCGAGCGTCGTCAAGGCAAGAACGATGGAAAGCTTGTGCATGGAAAACTCCTGGGAAAAGGTTCAGATCGCATGCCGTGACAGAGTTAGCGCAGGCACTCATATGGAGTGACCTGCACGTTAATGGCCAAAGGAAAATTCAGAGAACACATCCTCCCTGGCCTCTGCCGTGACCGAGTGTCTGCAACTCTTTGCGGCGAAAAGGAAGGGAACGGCCCAAACCCCTCGGGTACCCCCGCCCCGCCTTGCTACACTGCCTCTGTGCAGGCGGTCGGGCGATCGCTGCCGCAACGCTCGCGCGAGCGAGCCCACGCGGGAGAGGAAAGTCCGAACTCCACAGGGCAGTGTGCCGGATAACGTCCGGGACTGTTGCCTCAAAGCAACAGGACGGCCAGTGCAACAGAAAGCAAACCGCCAGGCCCGCGCGCAAGCAACGGCAAGGTAAGGGTGAAAGGGTGCGGTAAGAGCGCACCGCGCTCCCAGCAATGGGCGCGGCACGGTAAACCCCACACGGAGCAAGACCAAATAGGCAGGGACTGCGCCGCCTCTCTTCCGGCGACGCAGGCGCACCGGCCCGGTGCGCCAAGGCGAAGAGGCGCGCGGCGGGGGCTCGCTCCCACACCGCGCGCAACGAAACCTGCGGGTAGGTTGCTTGAGCGGCCCAGCAATGTGCCGCCTAGAGGAATGATCGCCTAAAACAGAATTCGGCTTACGGGCCGCCTGCACATCACGCCCCACGCCCACGAGTCCATCGCATCCCATCCACCGCCAACCACGCCGACTTCCTTTACACACAACGAGGTGCCCGCTATCCTGAGGGACGCATAGCCTGCGCTTCGGGACGGACGGAGCGCGCCTCGCCATCTCCCTCCCTTCCGGTCCTCGTGACGCCCACCCCCACACTCCCCGAGTCGCCTCGGCAGAACGCAACATTGCATCCCCACAGGATCCAATCGCACCACACACAGGAGAAGAACCATGGCCGCAGTTGACGAAAAAGTTAAACAGATCATCGTCGAGCAGCTCCAAGTCGATGAAGCCGAGGTAACCCCTGGCGCCAGCTTCCAGGAAGACCTCGGCGCGGATTCGCTCGACGTCGTCGAACTGGTCATGCAATTCGAGGAAGCCTTCGACATCCAGATCCCAGACGAAGACGCCGAAAAAATCAAAACCGTCAAAGACGCCACCGACTACATCGAAAAGAGCCAGAAGGCAGGAAAGTAACGTGCTCGAGCGTCGCGTCGTCGTCACCGGCATGGGCCTACTCTGCGGCGTCGGCAACACCACACACGAGGTCTGGAACGGTCTTATGGCCGGTCGAAGTGGAATGGCCGAAATCACCGCCTTCGACCTCACCGGCCACCCCGTCCGCTTCGCCGCCGAAGTCAAAAACTTCGACCCCCTCCAATTCGTCGAGAAAAAAGAAGCCCGCAAGATGGGCCGCTTCATCCACTTCGCCCTCGCCGCCGCCGACGAAGCCATGAAGCACTCCGGCCTCGAAGTCACACCCGCCATCGCCGACCGCTTCGGCGTCCACATCGGCTCCGGAATCGGCGGCTTCGATGTCATCGAGCGCGAACACTCCGCCATGCTCGCCGGTGGCCCTCGCAAGATCTCCCCCTTCTTCATCCCCGGCTCCATCGTCAACCTAGCCGCCGGCCACGTCTCCATACGCTACGGCGCCAAAGGCCCCAACGAGGCCACCGCCACCGCCTGCACCTCCTCCGCCCACTCCATCGGCGACGCCTTCCGCATCATCGGGCGCGGCGACGCGGACGCCATGATCGCCGGCGGCGCGGAAGCCGCCATCACCCCCATGGGCGTCGGTGGCTTCGCCGCCATGAAGGCCCTCTCCACACGAAACGACGACCCCACCCACGCCTGCCGCCCCTTCGATAAAGACCGCGACGGCTTCGTCGTCGGCGAGGGCGCGGGCATCCTCATCCTCGAAGAACTCTCCTTCGCCCAGGCACGCGGCGCCCACATCCTCGCTGAAGTTCTCGGCTACGGCATGTCCGCGGACGCCTTCCACATGACCGGCATGGCGCCCGAAGGCGAAGGCTGCTTCCGCGCCATGTCCGCCGCCCTCCGGTCCGCCGGCCTCACCCCGGACCAGATCGACTACGTCAACGCACACGCCACCTCCACCCCGCTTGGCGACGCCCTCGAGTCCAAAGCCATCGAAAACCTCTTCGGCGACCGCGCCCGCGCAGGTACGCCCTCGGAAGACCAGCCCCTCCTCGTCTCCTCCACCAAATCCATGACCGGCCACCTCCTCGGCGGCGCCGGCGGCCTCGAAGCAGGCATCGCCATCCAGGCCATGCTGCACCAGACCGCCCCCCCCACCACCAACCTCGCCGATCCCGACCCCGAGTGCCGCCTCAACTACGTCCCAAACACCCCGCAGCAAGCCAAAATCGACCACGTCCTCTCCAACTCCTTCGGCTTCGGCGGCACCAACGGCTCCCTCATCTTTCGCCGCTGGACCGACTAGCCACCGGTCCGCTGCCCCAGCACGCCCCCTCCCACCCCCAAACACCCGTCACCTCACCAAAACAGCCGTCATCTCGACCGAAGCAGGACGGCCGTATCGTCCTGCGCAGTGGAGAGACCCCGTCATCTCACCAAAACAGCCGTCATCTCGACCGAAGCAGGACGGCCGTATCGTCCTGCGCAGTGGAGAGACCCCGTCACCTCACCAAAACAGCCGTCATCTCGACCGAAGCAGGACGGCCGTATCGTCCTGCGCAGTGGAGAGACCCCGTCACCTCACCAAAAACACCCGTCATCTCGACCGAAGCAGGACGGCCGTATCGTCCTGCGCAGTGGAGAGACCCCGTCACCTCACCAAAAACACCCGTCATCTCGACCGAAGCAGGACGGCCGTATCGTCCTGCGCAGTGGAGAGACCCCGTCACCTCACCAAAACAGCCGTCATCTCGACCGAAGCAGGACGGCCGTATCGTCCTGCGCAGTGGAGAGACCCCGTCACCTCACCAAAACAGCCGTCATCTCGACCGAAGCAGGACGGCCGTATCGTCCTGCGCAGTGGAGAGATCCCTGTATTTCACCTCAGCAAAACAGCCGTCATCTCGACCGAAGCAGGACGGCCGTATCGTCCTGCGCAGTGGAGAGACCCCTGTATTTCGACCCACCCTCGCAAAGCTGCTCTCGCCTCAACATCTCCACAGACAGAAAGATCGATGAAGTCCAACACGCTGGCTCTTCCCCGATCGCGAAGACCACGGCTTCAGCCTACCTGGGGCACCCTCCCCCGCAACCGCTACCCGCCGCCCGCCATCTGGCGCATGGACCCCCGCCGCCACGCTACACTCACTCCCAGCGATCTCTGACAGCACTCGGCAGAAGCCCGGCCCCAAAAGGCCGGGCTTCGCCGTTCGTGCCGCAAGCTCCAGAATCAACCCCAACCGGGTGCCCCATGCCGGCCAGCAGCCTCGCCGTCCTGTGTGGCCTCGAACCCTTCCAAAACACGCGCAACGACACCACCCCCACCCAAGAGGAGGAGAGAACCCGCATGCTCACCGACGCCAACACGGCACCCCACACGGACACGGCACCCGCACCGCCCCGCTTCCAGTGCCGCCATATCCGCACCGACGGCCGCCGCTGCGCCTCCCCCTGCCTCCGCGAGCAGGAGTTCTGCTTCTACCACCACACCTCCCGCAACGCCCTCCCGCGCAGCCGCCCCACCGCCGAGTCCTTCCATCTCCCGCTTCTCGAAGACCGCGCCTCCGTCCAGGCCGCCATCGGCGAAGTCCTCCAGCGCCTCGCCGCCGGAGCCCTCGATCCGCGTCGCGCCGGCCTCCTCCTCTATGGCCTGCAGATCGCCAGCACCAACCTCGCCCAAACCAAATCCAACGCCAAAGCCCCGGAAGACAAACCTGCCCTGCCCATCGAGGAGATCGTCGTCGACCCCACCCTCGGCACACTCGCCCCGCGCCTCTCCTTCGACAACCCCGCCAAAAAGGGTAAGAGCCTCTTCGAGATGCTTCTCCAGGAGATCAACGAGCGACGCTCTGACAATCCGCCCACATCTGCTCCACACCAGGCAGCAAGCGCAGCCACCGCACCACAGGCCGCCGCACACCCCACACCCAGCCTCGCCCCGCAGCCCACGCCCGCCCCGGACGCCGCCACCGTCCTCCCGGACCTCCAGGCCTCCGCCCACCGCGACCCACACCCTAACCCACGCCCTAACTCGCTTCAATCGAAGACTTTGCGCAAAACAGGGGGGGAGGGGGTCAGCCAAACGCCGCCGTCAGCCCCACCGAAACGGAGAGCGTCAGCAACCACCAACCCACCACCACCGCCGCCGCCCTTCCCACGCTTACCTTCGCAATCACCGCCGAGCCCAGCACCAGCAGCACCAGCACCCACACCCCGATCAAATCCAGGTAGCTCAAGGCCGAGCGCACTGCCGGACTCGCGTCCGAAAGAAAGAAGGCAAGGCTCGTCCCCGTCGGGTACTTCAGGTCAAACCCGGCGTTGTTGTCGCTTACCAGCAGCGTCACAATCGTCAGCAGGCCACCAATCAGCCGCGGCAGCGAGGCATACATCCACATCGCCAGCATCTGCCCAAAGCTCGCCCGCGCCCCAAGCCCGAAGTTGAACGTCCCCAGCAACACCAGCGAGCCCAGCATGCTGAACAGCAGAATCAACACCGGACTGAGATACGAGGTCACCCGGTACCCGCGCGCCATCGCCCCCACCCGCTCCGCCCGCGCCGCGGGCGGCAGCGCATCCAGCGCCTCCTCCTGCTGCGGGCTTGCATGCACCTGGTTCTCCACCACCTGCGCAAACCCCACCCGCCGGTCAATCGTTGCCGTCACCCCCACGGTCACCAGCACCAGCAGCGTAAAGGGCAGCCACCACCGCGCACTCCGCAGAATGTCGCGAAACGTCGCGCGAGGCGCAAAGAAGATCTCCCGCACACGCCCCCACTCGCTCAACCCACCCGTCTCCTCCACTTCGGTCATCGATCCCCTCCCGGCGCAGCATCCCCTGTCCACATCCCACGACTCAAAAACCAGGCCCTCTCCATCCCCGCCCGGCACCCGTCCGCTAGCCCTGGCTCCCGTGCCGCCGCTCCTCCGGGCTCGCATAATGCGCCGCCAACTCCTCCGCCGAAATCTCAATCCCCGAACTCCCCCGAACCGCCGCCGCGATCTCCTCGTCGCTGCGCCCAAGCTCCCGCAGCCGCTCAATCTCGTCGCTCATCATGCCCACAAACGCCTCAACCGGAAATCGCTCCGGCTCGGTGCCGGCCATCGCCCGCAGCGCTCCCTGCGCCTTCACCGCCTCCGCCACCGAAAAACTCTTCTCACCCACCTGCCGCCTCCCGAACCCGCGGGAAACTCTACCACCCGCCAACCCAAGCCACCCCAAAAAAGAAAGGGCCCCCGCACTCGCGAGGGCCCCTTCCTTCCAAGACCGCGTCTACTTCATCACAATACCGCCCTGGTTCTTCTTCTCCTTCGCCGCCTCGTTCGCCTTGCGGGCGCCCATCGACTTCTGCGTCCACTCATCGGCCTGCGCCAGGTCCGCCTTCACCGCATCCGGATTGCCGCAATCGATGTCCGCCTTGCGACGGTACGCCAGGTTCAAGTACGTCATCGCATCATCGTAGTTCTGGTTGATGTCTACGGCCTTCGTCAGATACTGGATCGACTCGTCCACCAGGCCCCTGTTCGCCGTCTGCATCTTCCCGCACGCCGCCTTGCTCTTCTTCAGGTTGCCGTTGCCGTCGTCCGTTAAACCCTCGGCAGAAAGGATCCCCACCGAGTTCTTGTACGCCTGCATCCAGTCCACCACGCCCACCGTGTAGTACGCCTCGGAGTCGTTCGGGTCCAACGCGATCACCTTCTTCTCGTACTCCTTCGACTCATCCAGCTTCTTGATATTTCGATCAATGGAGGCGACCTGCTTCAACGCCGTCAGATCGTTCGGATCCTTCGCCAGAATCTGGTTGAACCCATCCAACGCCTTCTGCGCAATCCGCATATTCTCCGGAGAGTCGAGGCCCGGCACAACCTGGTAGCTGTAGGAAGTTGCCAGGTACAGCTTCGCCGTCTCGTAGCTCGGGTCCAGACGGATCGCCGTCTCAAAGTGCTCGACCGCTTCCTCGTACCGCGCGTTCTTGAACGCCTGGACACCCTTGGTCAGTTGGTCCCGCGCCTTCAGGCGATTGCAGCCGGTCGCCGAACCTAAAAGTAGCGCCAACAGCGCGGCCGTGACGGGTATCCGTGCAGGGAAGTTCATGGGCTCTCTATTCTCCTCGAAATGTAGCGCGTACCAAATGACAGACCGGAAAAGTTGTGTGGCTTGCGGACTGATTGTACTGGCAACTTGCCACAACTGACTAGGGACTATGCCGTCGCACAAGCGTAGCTCACTCTATCAGTTTCCGTGCCCTGCGGCAGGGTTGCCGGACAAAATCAAATGACACCTACAACCCGCCGGTAACCTCGTCCCGCTGCCGTAACGCCGTACGGCTCGAGCCGCCTCCGCAGAGACGACACTCGAGCCGCAACCAGCAATCGACCGATCAACCCAGCTCAAACCCGACAGCACGCCAGCCGTAGACCAACCCACGGCCGCGTCCAGGTCTACTGCCCTGCTTCAACTCGCGGCGTGATCAGACCGATGTTGTCCACGCCGGCCTGATGCCCGAAGTCGATCACCTCGGCCACGTTCTGGAAGTCGAGATCTTTGTCCCCCTTCACAAACATCACCTTCTCCTGCCGCGTCGCAAAGATCTCCGCCAGCTTCGGCTCAATGTCGGTCTTGTTGAACGCCTGGTCGTTGATCTTGTACGCCGGTGCTCCCGCGCCGTTCGACAGCACCTGCACCACGATGGTTCGATCGTTCGGCTGGTCCTGCGTCTTGTTCTTCGGTGGCTGCGGAATCAGCGTGTCCAAACCCTTTGGCGTCACCGGCACAATCACCATGAAGATGATCAGCAGCACCAGCAACACGTCAATCAAGGGTGTCACGTTGATCTCCGAAACCGCTCCGCCTGTACCTCCACCACCCATTCCCATATCGCCCTCCTACTCTCTAGGTCCTCGTCTGAGGCCCCCGTCTGTGTCCCGTTCTCAACCCGGCATCGGCCGGGTTTACTTCACCTTGGTCGTCGTCGCGCCCGAGTCGTCCCGCTTCTCGGTCAACAGACCCAGCTGACTCACGCCCGCCGAACGAATGCCGTCCACCGCGTCCATCACCTTGCCGTAGTTGGCCCGGATGTCCGCCCGAAGAAAGACCTCCTTGTTGGTCTTATTCTCGAGCTTCGCCGCGATCTTCGATCCCATGTCGTCCAACGACACCTGGTCGCCTCCCAGGAACACCCGGCCGTCGCGTGTCACCGCCACCGTCACCGCGTCCTCCTTGTTCGCGTCCTCCATCACCACCGCCGCATCCGCCTTCGGCAGATCGACGTTTACCTTGTTGTTGAGCATCGGCGTGATCACCATGAAGATGATCAGCAACACCAGCATCACGTCCACCATCGGTGTGACGTTGATATTGGAGTTGACCTTTTTGCCCTCGTTGCGCGTTGCCATTGCCATGGGCGGACTCCTGTCTCTCCTCAGTTCATTGCCGAAAGCCTTGCCTCACCAGGGACCATCAGAAGCATGGCCCCTGGCCTCGGCTCGCTCAGGCCGCCGGACTTCTACGTCCGACGGATACTCCGCTTACCGGTGGCTCTGCTTGATGAAGTAGTCCACCAGCTCCGACGAGCTGTTGTCCATCTCCACATCAAACGCCTCCACCTTGTTGGTGAAGTAGTTGAAGGTCATCACGGCCGGAATTGCCACCAGAAGACCGAACGCCGTCGTCACCAGCGCCTCCGAGATACCTCCGGCAACCGCGCCGATACCCGATGTCTTCTGCGTTGCAATCTGCTGGAAGGCGTTCAAAATACCGACCACCGTGCCGAACAGACCGATAAACGGTGCTGTCGAGCCGATCGTCGCCAGACCGCCCAGACCGCGCTTCAGCTTTGCGTGAACGATCGCCTCCGACCGCTCCAGGGCGCGCTTCGAGCTCTCCACCTGCTCCTCGGTGATCTGTCCGCCGGAACCGAAGGACCGGAACTCCTGCAGGCCGGCCGTCACAACCTCGGCCAGGTGAGACTTCTTCGAGCGGTCCGCAACCTTGATCGCCTCGTCAAGACGGCCATCCTTCAACGCGCCCGCAACCTTGGGAGCAAACTCACGCGACTGCTTGCGGGCAGCCGAGAAATACAGCGCCCGGTCGATCATCACGGCCAGCGACCAGATCGACATGATGAACAGAATAATGACCACGGCGCGGGCCAGATTGCCCATGTTGCCCCACAACTGGAGCGGGCTGAAGCCCACCTGAGCCTCCTGCAGAAACACGGCAAGCGAGGCGGGAGCATGCGAAAGGTTGGCGAGCTGAGCGAGAATCACTGGATCTTCCTCCTGGGGTTATCGTGAAACTTTGCGGATCGCGTCCCGGTCATCACCAGGGCACAACCCAAATGGATCTGCAACATACCTGCAAGGCAGCGAGCCTCGCCTGAATCGATCACCAAACGGCCACCCTGGCCTGCGGGCGAGTTCCGCAGACCGGGGCACGCCGGGTTTATCCGCCGAAGTTGAAGTTCACCGTCACCGTGGTCTCCACCTCGGTCGGCTCACCATTCAGCACGTATGGCTTGTATCGCCACGTCCGTACCGCGTCCAACGCGCTCGCCCGCAGCATCTCGGGCCCGCTGATCACTTGGAGGTTCTGGATCGAACCCGACTTGGAGATGATCGCGTGCAGCACCACAGCACCTGAGACGTGAGCCGCCTTCGCGATCGCCGGGTACTGCGGTGTCGCGCCGCTGGTCTTCAAACCCGCAACCACGCCGCTTGAAACGCGCGCCGGGCCCTTGGGCTTCTCAACTTTGACCACCGGTGCCGGGCTGCTGCCTGCGCCGCCCAGAACGCCGCCAAGAACACCGCCAGCCGATCCGCCGGACATCCCGGCCATCCCGGCGACACCCGCGGTCTGCGGCGGAGGCGCAGCCTCCTCCTTGATCATCTTGATGTCCTTCGGGATCTTGGCCGGGGCATGCAGACCCTGGTCAATCTCCGAGACCATCTTGATCGGTTGCACCTTCACCGCCGGTGGCGGCGGAGGCGGAGGCGGCGGGGGGGGCGGCGGCGCCGTCAACATCGCCGTCATCGCCGTCTTCGGCAAAGCTTCGGGATATAGAAGCGGAATCAAAATCAAAGTCCCAAGGATCGCGCCGTTAAAGATAAACGTCCCGATCATCCAATATTTGCTCTTGGTCTTGATCTTGCCGCCGGACTCCATCAATGCGTCTTCAAACATGGTCCGCCTCGCTTGTGAGGGAGAAGATCTCCTCCCCCTGCTTCCTTAGACACCGGGGTGTCATGTAATGTTCCCGGTTCGAGGCATCCCCGTACATCGAATTCGCCATCCCGCCCCAAACGTCCGTGTGTTACCTCCCATGCCCGCCGCGTCAACCCCTCTTCCCGCAACCCTCTCCCCCCGCAATAAACGAAGGGCCGCCCGTGCGGCCCCTCTCGCGATCCCCGCCCCGCTCCACGCCTACACCCGCGCCTTGCGTGCCGCCGGCAGCGTCGCCGCCTTGCCGCGGGCCGTTCGCCAGTTCTGCCACGCCACCAGCATCGGCGCCGCCACCGCGATCGACGAGTACGTCCCGATCACGATGCCCACCACCAGCGCAAACGAAAACCCATGCAACACCTCGCCCCCAAACAGAAACAAACTCAGCACCGTCAGAAACGTCAGTCCGCTCGTCAACACCGTCCGGCTCAGCGTCTGGTTGATCGACCGGTTCACCACCGTCGCCAGCGACTCGCGCCGGCTCAGCTGCAGGTTCTCCCGGATGCGGTCAAACACCACGATCGTGTCGTTCATCGAGTAGCCGATCAACGTCAGGATCGCCGCCAGCACCGTCAAGGTCAGCTCCTGGTTAGTCAGCGAAAACGCACCGATCGTGATCAGGGTGTCGTGAAAGACCGCCACCACCGCCGCCACGCCGTAGATAAACTCAAACCGGAACCACAGATACACCAGCATCCCCAACAGCGAGTAGATCGTCGCCCACGCCGCCTGCTTCTGCAGCTGCCGCCCAGCCGTCGGCCCCACGATCTCCACCTGCTCCACCGTAAAGCTCGAGTCGCGGTAGTTCGCCTTCAGCGCCCCCTCCACCTCCTCGCGCCCCGCGTCGTGCCGCTGGTCGGTCGCCGTCGCCAGCGGCAGCGCGATGATCTCCTTGTTCGCGGCCTCTCCGCTCGGGTCCGAGATCCGCTGAATACTGAAGTCGCGCACCCCCGCCCGGCTCAGCGCCTGCCGCACATGGTCCTCGTTCGGCGCCGCATCAAACCGCACGCGTATCTGCGTGCCTCCCTTGAAGTCCACACCCAGCGGAAGGTGGTGCCAGAACAGCAGACTCAACACGCCCGCGATCGAGAAAATCAGCGAAAAGCCAAGAAAGATCCACTTCTTCCCCAACCAGTCGACGTCGACACTCCGAAACAGTTCCACAGGCGTCCTAACCCCTCAGCTGCCACGCGCCGTCCCCGGCCGCGTAGCCCAAAGCCACATCTCTAGATCGACAGCGCCGCCCCGCGGCCCCGACGCTCCAACAGCGCGTCAAAGATCACCCGCGACACAAACACCGCCGTAAACAAGTTCGCCAGCAACCCAAACGTCAGCGTTACCGCAAATCCGCGCACCGGCCCCGTCCCAAACAGAAACAAGATGATCGCCGACACGATCGTCGTCACATGCGTATCAATAATCGTCAGCCACGCATGCCCAAACCCCTGCTGCACGGCCAGCGCCGAACTCTTGCCCGCCCGCAACTCCTCCCGGATCCGCTCAAAGATCAGCACATTCGAGTCGACACCCATGCCGATCGTCAAGATCACGCCGGCAATGCCCGGCAGCGTCAGCGTGTACCCCGACAATCCCATGAACCCCAGCAGAATCAGCAGGTTCAGCATCAGCGCCAGGTCCGCATTGATCCCCGCGCCGCGGTAGTAGATCAACATAAACACCATCACGGCCAGCATCCCCGCTACCGCCGCGATCACGCCCGACCGGATCGACGCCGCGCCCAGGCTCGGCCCAACCGTCCGCGTCTCCAGGTACGAGATCGACGCCGGCAGCGCACCCGTCCGCAGCATCAGGCTCAGGTCGTTCGCCTGCTCCTTGGTGAACGCGCCTTCAATCTCGCCGCGGTCGCGAATAGCCGAGTTGATGCTCGCCACCTCGCGCACCTTGTTGTCCAGCACAATCGCCATGGACCCCGGCGTTGAACTCGTCGCCGAGTGCTCCGATGTGTACTTATAAAACCGGTTTCCCGCGTCCGTCGTCAGGTTAAACGTGATATTCGGCCGCCCCTCCTGGTCCTGACTCGGCTGCGCGTCGCGAAAATCCGTCCCCTCCACCTCGCTCGCCCGCTTCAACAGCCACACCTGGTCCGGAGACCCCGACGACCCCGTCCCATGCAGCATGATGTCGTCCGGCGGAATCGCCCCATTGTTGGCCGCCATCGCCGCCTGCTCGTCCTGATACGGTCCACCCGCCACCGCATGAATCGCCAGCTTCGCTGTTGACTGGATAATCTCTTCCACCCGCGCCGGATCGCTCACGCCCGGCAGCTCCACCAGGATCTGATTCTCGCCCAGCCCATACCTCTGAATCACCGGCTCCGCCACGCCCAGCTTGTCCACGCGCTCCCGAATCGTCTCAATCGAGGTATCCAGCGTCCGCTCGTTCAGGTCCCGCACCGCCGCCTGCTTCATGGTCAGCGCCAGCGTCCCGTTCGGCCCGCTCGCCTCGTCATAGTTCCCGTAGTCCTGACCCGTCATCACCGCGCGCGCATCGCTCAGCCGCGCCGCCGGAATACCGCTCACCACAATCGTTTGAGGATGCGCCGGGTCGCTCTTCGCCACCGTCACCCCCGGTATCCCGGCCTTCTCCAGATCCCCCTGCAGCCGCGCCGCATCCCGGTCCGTCGCCGACGCCAGCGCCTCCGCCACATGCACCTCCAACACCAGGTGCGTCCCACCCTTCAGGTCCAGTCCAAGATTGATCCGCCGCAGCATCGACGCCTTCAGCCCGCCATGCGGAATTCCGACAATCCCGTATACAAAAAACAGCAGCACCCCCACAATCACTGCCGTCTTTACGCCCAGATGCTTTCCCATATGCCTCGCGTCCCAAATGCCCTCACCCACGCATCCTCGCGCAGGCGTGCTCCTTCTCTACTCTACCGGCGCTCCGGCTCTCGAAACCACATCGAATCCCGGCCCAAACCTCATGCCCTCACGCCTCGCCCGCCGGCGTCACCGCCGCAATCGCGCTCTTCACAAACTCCAGCTTCACCCCGTCCGGCTGCGTCCGCACCACCACGGCATCGTCCCGCAACGCCACAATCACCCCGCGTAGCCCCGCGTTCGTCGTCACCGTATCGCCCGACTTCAACTTGCCCAGCATCTCCTGCCACTTCTTCTGCTTCCTCTGGTTCGGCAACACCATGAGGAAGTACATCCCCACAAAAAACACCAGCAGCAACGGCAGCCCGGTAAACCCACCAAGCATCCCGCCCGCCTGCAACATCACCACTGCCGCAACCTGTAACACGCTCAATACACCAGCTCCTCACACCGTGGCCAGACCTTGGCCCCAACCTCTGCCCTCAACCGCACGATCGGCACTCCCATGCAGAACTTGAGCGGCACCGGCCAAATGACCTAAAACAGGACACACGCTCCTCCCAGCATCGACTCCGCCCATACGCATGGCTGAGCGGCGGCGGCGCCGGGGTGCACGGCCTAAGCATCCCCCCACCCGCCACCCCCTGTCAAGAACCGGCCACCCACGATCCCGTCCCCCCCCTCACGAAGCGAAGCGCCAGCCGCCCCTAGCCCGCCACCGCCCGCCTCACCTCCTCCAGTCCCACCTCCCCCCGCAGCACCTCCGCCAGCCGCGCCGTCGCCGCATCCCGCCCGCACGTCAACACCGCCTTCACCGTGCCGCCTTGCACGTAGCTCGTCACAAACTCCATCCCGGCAACATCCCCCTCCACCACTATCTCGTCCCACTCCTCCGCATGTCCAAGATAGCCCAGCCGCTTGCCGAAGTGGAACGTCCAGAAGAATGGCACCCCTTCGTACCGCGCCTCCTGTCCCAGCATGGCTTTGGCCGCCACCCGTCCATGCTGCTCTGCCAGCCGCCAATGCTCAATCCGCACCCCGTCCACATTGGCGATATCGCCCGCCACCCACACCCGCCCCGCCGCCCGCAGCGTCCCGTCCACCCGCACCCCCTTGCCCTCCTCCGCCAGCGGCAGGTCGTGCTTGAACCCCAGCGCCGGCGTCACCCCCACGCCCTCAATCACCACGTCCGCCGGCACGCTCTCCTCCCGTCCATTCCCGCCCCGCACCACCACCGCCCCCTCCTCCAGCCGCACCACCTCCACCCCCAGCCGAAACTCCGTCCCCTTGTTCCGGTGCAGCGCCATCACCGCCCGCCCCACCTCCTCCCCAAACTTTTTCGCAAACGGCACCTCCTCCCGCCCCACCACCGTCACCCGCAGTCCCCGCTGCACCAGCGCGCTCGCCGCCTCCATCGCCAGGAAGCTCGTCCCCACCACCACCACCCGCTCCTTGCCCTCCAGCTCCGCCAGAATCCCCGCCACATCCGCCGTGTGCCGGATCGTTCGCGCGCGCTCCCCACCCGGCACCTCCAGCCGCTCCGGCCGCCCGCCCGTCGCCACCAGCGCGCTCCCGAACCGCACCACCTGCCCACTCTTCAGCCGCGCCGTGCCCGCCGCCGCGCTCAACTCCACCACCTCGTCCCGCACCCGCTCCACCGTTGTCTTGCCGAAGTCCGGCAGAGGCGTCTTCCCCAACGGAACCTTCCCCTGCAACGCCATCTTGGTCAACTGCGTCCGGTCCACCGGCTCGTCCGCCACCGGGTCCATCGCCACCACCCTTCCGGCAAACCCCTCCTGCCGCAGCGTCACCGCCGCCATCGCCCCCGCCGCCCCCAGACCCACCAGCAACATCGGCACCGGCTCCTCCGCGCCCGCACTCGCCTCCGCCCGGTCCTCCTCCGCCACCGCTCGCCCCGGCAGCGGCTCCTGCCCAACGGAGATCGCCCCCTCCGTCACATGCACCGGATACACCTTGAGATCCCGCATCGGCGGCGGCTCCATCAACACCCCCACCGGCAGCCCGCCACCTGGCAGCGCAAACTCGCCCATGTGCCACGGACACACCAGCCGCCCATTGCACACCGCGCCCTTCTCCAGCGGCCCACCCGCGTGCGGACACTTAGCCTCCACCGCTACCACGCCGCTCTCCGGCCCCTCCCCGAGCCGGATCAGCAACACCTCCGTCTCCCCCACGGTCACTACCTTCTTCGCGCCAACTGCCAGCTCCTCTAACCCCATCACCCGCACCATCTCGCCCATCGTCCCCTCCTTCCGCCATCTCCGTCGCGTCTCAGCCCGAACACCGCCGCCACGCCCGCTTCCCCACTCGGATGCACACCGCCCACCATCCCACCGCCTCAATCCGCCAACTCGCCATCGCAGCCCGTCCCCTTTGTTGCCCCCCCGAAAGGACCTGCATCTGTCCCTCCGACATCATCTCGACCGAAGCGACCACCCGTCGCCTCGCGCAAACCATCACCCCCGCAAAAACCGCAGCGCCGCCCGCGCCGCATGGTACCCGCACATCCCGTGAACCCCGCCCCCCGGCGGCGTCGCGCTCGAACACAAAAACAGCCCCGCCCGGCTCGTCCCGTAGAGCCGCGGCGTCGGCCGCATCGCAATCTGCCACGGCGTCATAGCCCCCCCGCTCACATTCCCGCCCAGCAGATTCGCGTCCCACGCCTCCAGCGCCCCCGTCCCCCACACCCGCCGCGCCAGCACCGTCTCCCCAAACCCCGGCGCGAACCGCTCCATCTGGGCTTCGATCGCCGCGGTGGCATCCCCCCGCCACCCATTCGGCACATGGCAATACCCCCACGCCGTCCCCTGCCCCTCCGGCGCCCGCGTCCCGTCCGCCACACTCGGCTGCACCACAATCAGAAACGCCCGTTCCGGCTGAAAGCTCGCCGCCTCCCCGTCCCACATCGCCCGCTCGCTCGCCGCCACCTCCGCCATCCTCCCGCCCACATGCACGGTCCCCGCCCGCCGCGCACCGGCCGCCGCCCACGGAATCGGCCCCCCCAGCGCCCAATCAACCTTGAAGATCCCCGGCCCCCGCTTATACCGCTCCAGCAACGCCCGATAGCTCGGCGTCAACTCCTCGCCCGCCAGCCGCAGCAATCCCTCCACCGACGTATCGCACAGCACCGCATCCGCCTCCTCCACCTCACGCAACGACCCCACCCGAACCCCCGTCCGAATCACCCCGCCCGCCTCCCGCACACACGCCGCCAGCGCATCGCTGATCGCCTGCGCCCCACCCTCCGCCACCGGCCAACCCACCGCATGTCCCGCCGCCCCCAGCACCAGCGCCACCGCCGCGCTCGCCGGATACTCCAGCGGCAACACCGAGTGCCCCGCCATCCCCGCCAGCAGCGCCCGCGCTCGCTCGCCCCGGAACAGCTCCTTCGCCAGCAGCGCCGCCGGCTGCACCGCCCCCAGCCCAAACCGCGCCAGCAGCAGCGGATGCCGCGGCACGTGCACCGGCGGCCCCAGCAGCTCCGGCGCCAGCTCCTCCCACTCGTCCACCAGCGGCCGCATCAGCTTCGTGTACGACGCCCCATCCTCCCGCCCCAGCCCCTCCGCCGTCGCCTCCAGCGAGCGCTCCAGCATCACCGCGTCGCCACCCTCCAGCGGATGCGCCAGCGGCGCCCCCGCACCCACCCATCGCAGCCCATGCCGCTCCAGCCCCAGCGACCGAAACACCGGACTCGACGCCCCCATCGGAAACGCGCTTGACCCCACATCATGCCGAAACCCCGGCAGCGTCAGCTCCGCCGTCGCCGCCGCCCCACCCACCGTCTCGTTCGCCTCCAACACCTCCACCCGCACCCCCGCCCGCGCCAACACCGCCGCCGCCGCCAACCCATTCGGCCCCGCCCCCACCACCACCGCCCGCCTCGCCCGCATACGCCTCACCTCCAGAACTAAGACGCTAGCGTGAACACGTGCTACCAACGTTGCCAGAACTTAAGCCTGGACCGCTTGATGATCTTCGGCGATGGATCGGAAATCGTATCCAAAACCAGCCTCTCAGCACGGACTACCACGTTGAGTAAGCCAACAGGCGCCCCCTTCGTTGTCCGTGGCATGTCTCCGATCAAGAACTCGCCGACAACAAGCGCCTCGCAAAGCTCACCACCCTGCGCATCCGTTGCAACGGTCCAGCGCTTTACCTGATTTCCCATCGGCTCACTCAGCAAACGCGGACCTGAGACTGGCAGCCAGCGCACGATCTCACCGCTCGGCCTGAACTCAATTCGTTCGACCACAATTCCACTCACCGAAGCGGCTCTCGCGATCGGCGGATATAGCAGATGATCCCCAGGTCCTGCGGCGATCGAACACCAACGCGGCTCACCGATACTCGGCACAGTCCAAGCCAAAACAATGGACAGTGCCAACCACAAGCCCCTCACGGCGCCCTCCAGACCATCACGAAGCCGGCCTACTCCCCCGCCAAATCCCCTCGCACCCGCTCCATCACATCCAGCCAATACTGCAGATTATGCACCGAATTCAACATAGCCCCCAGAGGCTCCCCCGCCACAAACAAGTGCCGTAAGTAAGCCCGAGAATACCGCCGGCACACCAGGCACCCACACCCCGCATCAATCGGCCCCGCATCCTCCGCATACTCCAGCCGCTTGATATTCATCCGCACCGTCCCCGGCCACCCCGCCCGTGCCCCCGCACCGTCCTCCCCCACCTCCGCCCGCCGAAACACCAGCCCATGCCGCCCGGCGCGCGTCGGCAGCACGCAATCCATCATGTCCACCCCCATCCGCGCATACTCCTCAATCTCATCCGGGTACCCCACCCCCATCACGTACCGCGGCTTGTCCGCCGGCAGCACCTCTAGGCACCGCGCAATCATCTCCCGCGTCACCTCCCGCGGCTCGCCTACAGCCAGCCCCCCAATCGCATACCCCGGCAGGTCCATCTCCACCAGCCGCTCCGCACTCTCCCGTCGCAGGTCCGCGTACATTCCCCCCTGCACAATCCCAAACAAACTCTGCGTCGCCCCCGCAAAGCTCTCCGCCTGGTAGCCCACCCGCCCATCCCCCGGCAGAGCCGTCGCCCACGGCACCTCATGCCGGTGCTCCTCAAAATACGCCTTCGACCGCGACGCCCACCGCTGTGTCAGCCCCATGCTCTCCCGCGTCCGCTCCCAACTCGCCGGCGTCTCCACGCACTCGTCGAACACCATCATTACGTCCGCCCCCAGCGCAATCTGCACCGCCATCGAGTGCTCCGGCGAAAACATATGCTTCGACCCATCCAGGTGCGACCGGAACTCCACCCCCTCCTCCGTCAGCTTCCGCAGCTTCGCCAGCGAAAACACCTGAAACCCCCCCGAGTCCGTCAGCATCGGCCGCCGCCACCCCATGAGTCGGTGCACCCCACCCATCCGCCGCACCAGCTCATGCCCCGGCCGCAGATAGAGGTGGTATGTATTCGCCAAGATAATCTCCGCCCCCGCCCCGGCTGTGCCCGTCGCGCCCCCGCCCAGCCGCTCCAGCACCCCCTGCTCCACCGTCTTCACCGTCGCCGCCGTCCCCACCGGCATAAAACACGGCGTCTCCACCCCCCCATGCGGCAGCCGCATCCGCCCCCGCCGCCCTCCACCCTCCGCCGTCCGCTCCACCTCAAACCGCAAGCCCATCCCTCATCCTACCCAGCCGCACTCACGCGAATCGTTTCGTGACCGCACCGCCGGATCCGCTCGGTCGTCGTCGTCACCGGCGTCAGCGGCCCCAGCACCCGACAGCTGATCCCAACAGCGCCACCCACCCCGGCATCCGACGCCGCCTCGCCCTCGGCTGACTCCCTCCGCTCGCCGACTCCGTCGCTCAAACCTCCATGCCGCGCCGCCCAGTTGCAGACAAAGCTCGTGCCCGCCCTCCTACCTCGCCAAAGCGTGCCCGTGCCCGCTCGCCTCCAGCATCGCCCGTTGCGCCAGCAGATCCACCAGCGCCTGCTCCTCCTTGCGCAGCTTGCTCTCGTGCTCCGCGATCTCCTCCTCAATCTCCGCCGTCGCCTCCTCCCTCGTCATTCCGCCCAGGTACGCCTCCAGTACCGCCGGATGGATATAGCACTTGCGGCACACCGACGGCGTATTCCCCAGCTTCGCCGCCACCGCCTTGATCGCCTCCACCACGTTCTTCTTCGCCTGCGTCGCATTCGCCGGCGGCTCGAACTCCTGCAGCAACGCCCCCGCCAGCACACTGCCCGCCCACGTCCGAAAGTCCTTCGCCGTAAAGTGCTGCCCCGTCACCTCCCGCAGGTAGTCGTTCACATCCGCCGAATCAATATGGTGCAGCTCCCCGTCATGGTCCACGTATTGAAACAAGTCATACCCCGGCATCTCCTCACAGCGGCGAATGATCTTCGCCAGCCGCCGATCCTGCAGGCTGATCGTGTGGTGCACCTTGCTCTTGCCCTGAAACGTAAACGTGATCTCCGACCCATGCACCTCCACGTGCTTGTGCCGCATCGTCGTCAACCCGTAGCTCTTGTTCTCCCGCGCATACTCCTCGTTCCCCACCCGGATCAGCGTCGCCTCCATCAGGCTCACAATCGTCGCCAATACCTTCTTGCGCGGCAGCCCCGGCAGCCCAAGATCGTGCTTCACCTGGTCGCGCAACGTCGGCAAAGCCTCCGCAAAGTGCGCCATCCGCTCGTACTTGGTCTCGTCCCGCACCTCGCGCCACTTCGGGTGGTACCGGCTCTGCTTCCGCCCGCGCGCATCCCGCCCCGTCGCCTGCAAGTGCCCGTTCGCCTGCGTGGAAATCCATACATCCGTCCACGCCGGCGGAATCACCAGACTCTTGATCCGCCCCAGCGTCTCCCCGTCACGCACCGGCTTGCCCACCGGATCCACAAAACGGAAGCCCTTGCCGGTCTTCATCCGCCGTATCCCCGGCTTCCGGTCCGTCACATACCGCAGCCCCGCCGCCCGCGCGCTCTCCTTCGGCGTGATCGCCGTCTCGTCCGGGCTACCCTCGCCCTGCTCGTCCAGCACCTCAACCCGAACGTGCTTGTCTAGCCCATTCCCCTCGTCTCCGTGCATCCGGAGACCTCCATCCACCGTGTGCGCCAACGCCTGCGTTCCCGACATATCCCCACTCAGATGCCCCAAATCGGCCGCCCGTCGTGCCTCTTTCTATCGGGTCAAATCGCCGCCCCACCCGCCAGCCCACCCTAGGTCCAGCCCACCCCTCGATCTCCCGCCGTCGCTCCCAGCCTCGCGTCACAACTCGCCGCGATCCGCCGTCCGCCGCCGCAGATCCTCCCACAGCTCTTCCACCGTGCGGCCCAGCACGGCGTGCCGCAGCTTCGGACCAATCTCCGCCAGCGGCTCCAAAACAAAGCCGCGCTCATGCATCAGCGGGTGTGGCACCGTCAACTCCTCCGTATTGAGCACCTGCTCGTCATACAGCAGCAAATCCAGATCCAGCGTCCGCGGTCCTCTGCGCACAACCCCCACCCGAACCCGACCCATCTCCCGCTCAATCCGCAGCATTCCCCCCAGAAGCTCAGCCGGCGGACGAACCGTCCGCAAAAGAACCGCCCCGTTCCAAAACCGCGGCTGGTCCGCCACCTCCACCGGCTCGGTCTCCCTCCAGCGTGAGACCGCCTCCACCTGCCCCAGCTGCCCCAGGCGCCGAACCGCCTCCTCCAAAGTCTCTTTGGAACTCCCAAGCTCCGACGACACGTTGGATCCCAGCCCGATCGCAGCCAATGGCATGGCTCACTCCCTTCTCTACCGGGTACCCTCTTGCCTTCTTCGAAGCCCTGCCCTGCGCACGCAGCCCGCTTCGCCTTGCATCGAAAGCCTACGCGATCTGCGCTGCTTCCGCTCGCCCCTCCGCATGGGAAAGCAGCGCCGGCTCACCCGCCTCCACACCCCCGCCCATCACCTCGCCCACACCCTGCGGCCCACCCTCCTCCTCCTCCGTCGTCACATGCGCCAGCTCCCACGCCCCCCGGTCCCGCAACAGCTGCTTCACCAGCGCCGCATGCATCGCATGCCCCGCCCGCTCCGCCACCACCCGACCCTCCAGACGCCGCCCCGCCAACGCCAGATCCCCAATTAGGTCCAGCACCTTGTGCCGCACAAACTCATCCGGAAACCGCAGCGGGCCATTCTGCACCCGGCCCCCGCCCACGATAATCGCGCACCCATCCGACACCCCGCGAATCAGCCCCATATCCCGCAGCCTCGGCTCGTCCTCCCGAAAGCCAAACGTCCGCGCCGGCGCAATCAGCCGCGCATAATCCCCTAACTCCAAATCCCCGGCAAACCGCGCCGTCCCAATCGGCGACGGGAAGTCGATCGTGTAGTCGATCGTGTACCCCTGCCCCGGGTACACCCCAATAAATTTCGCCCCCTCCCGCACCTCCACCGCCTTTAAAATCCGCAACACCTCCCGCCGCCGCCGCTGCCGCACCAGTCCCACCCGCTCAAACGCCTCGGCATAGGGCAGCGCACTCCCGTCCAGGATCGGCACCTCCAGGTTGTCGATCTCCAGAATCACGTTGTCCACCCCCACCCCAATCAGCGCGCTCAGCAGGTGCTCCGTCGTCGAAATCAGCACCGACCCCCGCATCAGGCTCGTCGCATAGCTCACCCGCGCCACATTCCGCCCCGTCGCCGGAATCTCAAAGTTGTCCAGGTCCGTCCGCCGAAACACAATCCCTGACCCCGCCGGTGCCGGAATCAGCCGCAGCCGAACCTCTGCCCCGCTGTGCAGCCCAACCCCCGCAAACGTGATCTCCCCGCCGATCGTCTGTTCGTGCTGCGCCATCCGCAAGAGAAGACCCTCTCCCTACCCAAACAAAACGATACCCAACACCCCCAGCCTCCATCCGTGTCCAAACCGCCACACCCAGTACCACGGGCGACTCCCCTCCCCACCCCACGGCTCGAGAGAGACCCCAACGCCCGATCGCTCAACGTCATGGCAAAAGGCATGAGGCGCTTCAATACTGTGTGGCTTCAGACGGCGGGACTGCTTGGCCGCCAACGCCCTGATCGCTCTGCCACTCAATGTCCTTCCCTGCCGTGCTCGACGGCGATCTCCTCGTCAGGCTTTGACGAGCTCGGGGAAGTAGGGATTGGTGATGTCGGAGATGATGAGGCCGAAGAGACCGGAGCGACCGGAGCCGAGGGCACGGGCGTTGACGTCGGGGTAGAAGTGGAGGGCCTGGATGGCGTCGCGGACGCGCTCGGCGGTCTCTGGCGAGACGTAGGCTGTGCCGTTGATGACGCGGGAGACGGTGGCGGTGGAGACGCGGGCGCGCCGGGCGACCTCCATGATGTTCATAGGACCATCATCGTACTCTGTGGGCGTTTGGCAAGGGGGCGCGGGTGGAATGGGCGGTGGAGGGTCGGGTCATTCTTAGAGCGGCGTTTAGCGGGACGGATTCTCTCGCAAGAGATCATCTAGTTTCCTTAACTGAAGCGCTTGTTGTAACGCCCAGTTGGAACCAGCTGCATCTCGCGGAGCCACCGGCGGTTGAAGGAGCCCTCGCTGAATCCCAATTCCACGTCCAGAAGCACAGCTTCGATCTCCGATTCCAAACCCGGATTTTCTCTGGGCTGCTTCCTCGTGAGTCGAATCGAAAGGCGTAGGAAGGTGTCCAGTGACGCGAGTACCCGGTCCCGTTCACGCATTAATTGCAATTTCGCTGCGAAGTATTTCTCTACCTCGTCGCCGTGAGCACCAGCTCGATCCCGGTAATGCTTCATGATCTGGACTCCTGGAGCGATCTGCCTAGTCCAAATTCGTTCTATTGAACGGGTATGGCGCGGATATATCGCTTGCCAGATGGTCTTCACGTGCGTGCTCGTTGGTCGCTCGTCAGCGATGCTCATGAACACCGTCACAACCATACTGAGCAGGGTTTCTCTGAAGCGATCGGAGCCATGCCCCATAACGTTCACGGGAAACGGCCTGCCCTCAGCCAGCTCTAGCGTCAGGAGGAACAAGTGGAGGAGCTCTATTTCTTTGAGGTGATACACGACATATCGGCGAAGCGCTTTACGTCGTTCCGGAGTCACCTAGGAGAATCTCGTTTAGAAAGTACATCTCGACCATCTTGCATCGGCATCATCCCTCGCGAGACTGCATGAATCCATGAAGCCTTATGCGATGCAGTTTACAGCAGCCTTCGTGCGGCAGGCCTGCCAGTCTGAGTTCGGATCGGCCGGGTGACCGGGACTTTTGAGCGAGACTCAGTCTGTCAGGCGTCCTCAATGTCCTTTGGGTATGTTCCCCATTGCTGAAACTGCTCGTGCGTCAGATTGGCGTATGCCGAAGCGGACTCGCTTCTGACGTTCCAGGCGAAGTTCAGATGATGGTACGCGTGCAGAAGTCCGATCTGGAGTCCTTCCTCGACCAGCGTTCCATTCGCTAACTTGCCCTCAAGTTTCTGCAACTCCTCTATGGCTTCGGCTATGTTGCTGCGGATGATCTTTCGATTCAAGGGTTTTCGCGTTTCTGACAACATTCCTCCTGCTGCTTTGCTGCGAAGATCTTAGGCTCGGTCGCACGGCTTACGGCCTAACGTCCATCAGTACTGGGAAGTCTCAGCTTCGGTAGGTTGCTCTGTGACTGGCGCGGATTTGGAGTGCGGTAGAGAGAACAGGCAGCGGCAGGAGGGAGCGGATTGCCTTCGGGACTGACACTACAGAAGACGGCACCGACGTCGAAGCCGCGGTGGGCTAGTGGGCGCTGATGGTGTGTTGCATCTCTTCGAGGGAGATGCGGGCGGTTTCGGGGTAGTAGGTGGAGACGAGGACGAGGTCGACGACCATCATGGCGGCGAAGAAGAAGAAGGGGGCGGAGGCGGAGTAGCCGGCAAGGAGGGGGAAGACGAGGGAGATGAGGGCGTTGAAGAGCCAGTGGGCTGTGCCGCCGAGGCTTTGGCCCTTGGCGCGGAGCTGCGTGGGGAAGACCTCGCTGATGTAGACCCAGAGGACGGCGCCGTGCGAGACGGCGAAGCTGGCGATGAAGCCCATCAGGAGCCAGACGAGCAGGTGGAGGTGCTGCTTGGTGTAGAAGATGTAGCCGATGGCGGAGAGGCAGACGAGGAGGCCGACGGTGCCGGAGAGCAGGAGACGTTTGCGGCCGAAGCGGTCGATGATGCTCATGGCGAGGAGGGTGGCGACGAGGTTGGTGGCGCCGACGGCCATGGCCTGGAGGTCGCCGGAGACGCGGGAAGCGCCGGCGTAGGCGAAGATGTCGTTGAGGTAGTAGAGGACGGCGTTGATGCCGGTGAGTTGGGAGAACATGCCGACGGTGAAGGCGATGACGGTGGCTCGGCGGTAGCGCGGGTCAAGCAGGGATTCCTTGCCCTGGCTGCGTTCTTCGCGGAGGGAGGCGAGGACTTCGTCGCGTTCGCGGACGGGGTTGGCGACGCCGGTGAGGCGAAGGACGTCCATGGCTTCGGGCAGGCGGCCTTTCAGGAGGAGCCAGCGGGGGCTGCGGGGGATGAAGAAGAGGGTAAGAAGGAAGAAGAGGGCGGGGAGAGCGGAGACACCGAGCTGCCAGCGCCACTCGTGCGCGCCGAGGTGGAGGGTGCCGATGAGGGCGTTGCTGGCGTAGGCGAGGAGGATGCCGACGACGATGTTGACCTGGAAGAAGCCGACGAGGCGGCCGCGCCAATCTGTGGGGGCGAGTTCGGCAATGTACATGGGGCCGAGGACGGAGGAGCCGCCGATGCCGAGGCCGCCGATGAAGCGGAAAAAGATGAGGACGGGAAGACTCCAGGCGAAGGCGCAGCCGATGGCGGAGAGGACGTAGAAGACGGCCATGACGCGGAGGCTGTCGCGGCGGCCGAAGCGTTGGCCGGGGACGCCGGCGAAGATGGCTCCGAGGACGGTGCCGACGAGGGCGCTGGAGACGGTGATGCCGAGGGCGAGGTGGCTAAGATGAAACTGCTCAGTGAGTTGCGCGGTTGCGCCGGAGATGACGGCGGTATCGAAGCCGAAGAGCAGGCCGCCGAGGGCGCCGACGGCGGTGCTTTTTAGGACGAGTTTGGAGAGGGTCATAGGGTCCTGGCGTGCGTTTGTGTGGGGTTGCGCGGGCAGATTCGCGGCTGGGAGCTCATGTGGTCCGACCGCAGAGATGGACGGTGATGCCGAGGGCGTGGAGCATGGCGGCCTTGGCCGCGAGGGCCTGGCGCGCGGCATCGTGGGTCGGGGCGTAGGCGATGCTGACGTGGTTGGCGCGGTGGCGTGCCATGAAGCTGTCGCGGGAGATGCCGGCGAAGGTGGCGTTGACGAGGGGCCACTGGGGCGTGGTGTGGCTCCAGCGGTCGTCGACCTCGGCTTGGGGTAGATCGAGGACTGAGCCGAGGCCGAGGTCGGCGTGGAGCGCGCCGGCTTCGACGAAGACGCGGCTCCAGACGATTTCGCCGGGGCGGCCGACGCCTTTGAGCGATCCGCCGCCGAGGGGGAAGTACATGGGGGGCTGTCGCTCGGAGGTGGCACCGGCGTAGCCGTTGATGAAGTGGTTGGCGGGGGCGGCGCCGGAGATCTGGAGGACCCAGACGAACTCCCCGTTGAAGTCGCGGCCCCAGCGCACGTCGTGGAGGGTGGTGGAGGGGTCGAGGCCAAGCGCTCGCCAGACGCGGTTGGTGACGACGGCGTCGACACCCGCGCCCTCATCGACCTCGTTGAAGTGGGGCAGGGGGCCGTTGGGGAAGAGCTCTTCGCCGGTGCCTTCGTCGAGGACGGGGGGGCGGTCGGCGTTGTTGAGCAGGCCTTCGACGAGATCGGAGGCGGGGACGGTGTCCTTGAGGCCCTGCTGGTACTGGATGCCGATGGCGTCGCAGCTAAAGTCGTGCGCGATGCGGACGGCGGCGATGTACATGCGGCACTGCTCGAGAATCTGGTGGTCGGTGAGGTGCTCCGCGGGGTCGGGGCCGGTGTGGAAGGTCACGCCCTTCTCATCGAGCCAGCGGCGGACGGCCTGGGCTTCGGCGTCGGAGACGGTGCGCATGCGGGCGACGAGGGCGGACTGGCTGAGGCGCTCCTTGAAGAAGCCGGCGGGGTTGAGGAGTTCGTCGTCGAGGATGGCGTTGTACATGCCCATGCAGCCCTCGTCGAAGATGCCGAGGATGACCTTGCGGCGCTGGAGCTCGGCGGCGAGCTGCTCGCCGAGCTGGACGGCGGTAGGGGGAAGGGTGGCGAGATCGAGCGGGCGGACGTGGGAGAGGTCGTGCGTGACGTGGCCGGTTTCGGTCCACTCGCGGAGGCCGTCGAGGAAGAAGGGGTCGTTGAAGTGCTCGCTCCAGAGGGTGGAGAAGGGGACGCCGGCTTTGACGAGGGATCCGTTGAGATTGAGGAGGCCGACGAGGCCGGGCCACTCGCCGGACCAGTTGGCGACGGTGAGGATGGGGCCGCGGTGGCTGCGCATGCCGGGGAGGACGTGATGGGTGTATTGCCAGGCTGCGGTGGCGAAGACGAGGTTGGCGTCCGTGGGGATGTTGGCAAAGATGTCCATGCCCATGCGCTGGCTGGAGTTAAAGCCGTGGCCTGTTTTTTCGTCGAGGGGGAAGGCGCGGCGGAGGGTAACGCCGAGGTCGGCGAAGCAGGCGGTGAGATGGGCTTCGAGATCGCGCTGCGCGGGCCAGCAGACGCGGTTGGCGGACTCACGGAGGTCGCCGCTGGTGACGAGGATGGCTTCTTTCATCGGGAGGTGGGGCTGGGGCGGCATGGTGGAGAGATCACCTTTCGTTAGGGAGGCGGATGAGCGCGCGGGAGGCCGCGTACGTGAGAGGTTCATGGTCGTACCAAGGGGGGCTTCCCTGCAACCGTGGAGTCGTCCGCTTCGGCGACGGGGAGGCTGGCGGCGCCGAGGCTTCCGGGCGCGCGGGTGACGGTTTCGGTCAGCTGCCGGGCGTCGGCGGCCTGGACGAGGCGGCGCGAGGTGGCGAAGGCTTCGGCGCTTTTTTCGGTCTGCCCGGCGCTGCGATAGGCGCGCGCGAGGAGGTACCAGGCGGAGGACGAGGCGGGGTCGGCGGCGAGGTAGAGCTCAAGCTCCGGGACGGCGGCGGCGGCGCGAGCTTCGCGAAGATCGGTGCGGGCGAGCAGGAGATGGGCTTCTGCGGGCGGATCATGGCGGGTGAGTGCCTGCTCAAGCGAGGTTTGGGCGGCGGCGTTGTCGCCCAGGGCGAACTGCGCGCGGCCGAGTGCGGTGAGGACTTCGGCGGATGCGGGCTGGAGGGTGCGCTCGGTCTGGAGTTCGGCGAGAGCCTGGTCGAAGTGGCCGCCGAGCATGAGGCAGTTGCCGATGGCGAGGTGGATGCCGGGGAGCGATGGGTTGAGGCGGGCGACGATGCGGTACTGCTCGAGGGCGGGGTCGATCTGTTGCTGCAGCAGGAGGGTGTCGGCCTGGATTTGGTGGGCGCGGGCGGAGTCGGGGGCGGTTTCGAGGAGGTGCCCGAGGATGGCCTGGCCACGTTCCTGCGCCTGCAGGATGTCGTGCAGCAGAGCCTGGGCTTTGGCCTGCTGGGCGGGGGCGAGGGCCGGGGCGGTGGTGGCGCGTCGCTTTGCCTCGGCGTCCGCGGCGGAGGCGCGGGCGAGGTCGCCCAGCCGACGACCCTGCTCCGCGGCGAGCTGGAGGAGGAGCGGGCCGTTCGGGTCGAGGGCCTCCAGCGCGCGTGCCTGCTGGCGGCCAAGTTCGAGGTAGTTCTCGCCGAGAGCGTACTGAGCGTCGAGGTTGCCGGGGTCGTGTTGAAGGACTTCGTTGAACTGCACGATGGCTTCCCGGTGGTTGTCTTGCGCGGCCAGGGCGTAGCCGAGCCAGAGGCGGCCGACGGGATCCCGCGGGGCGACGGCGAGGTAGTGCCCGAGCTCGGAGACGGCGGTTGCGGGCTCGGCCAGGCGAACCGCGGCGAGACCCAGAAAGAGGTGGGCGACGGGGAGGTCTGGGTTGAGCCGGAGAGCGGTGTGGAGGGCGGCGACCGCGGCGTCGAGCTGCCCGTCGCAGAAGAGGGCGATGCCCTGGTTGGTGCGAAGCTCGCCGCTGCCCGGGAGCAGGCGCGCGGCGGCGCCGTACTCCTGGCTGGCGGTGTGGCAGTCGCCAAGGCGTTTAGCCCCATCGGCGATCTGAATATGCCGTGCCACGGCCGGGCTCACGCTCTGAGCCGTGACGGAGACGGCACAGAGCGCGAGGAGCACGGGAGCGAGACGGGGACGCATGGGCGAGGCTAGAACTCCAGTTTGAGTGCGAACTGGATCATACGTGGAGCGTTCTGCTGCGCTGTCAGCAGACCGAAGACGGAGTTGGTGTGTGCGAGCACACCAGGCGCGAGGCTCGCGGGTGCGTTGTTGAAGATAAAGGTATTGGGATTGCCGCCGTTGGAGTAGACGACCCGGTTGAAGGCGTTGAAGAAGTTGGCCTGGAACTGCAGGGTAGACCTCTCGTAGATTTGGAAGCGCTTGGAGGCCGAGAGGCTTTCGTTGAGGAAGGCGGGCAGGCGCAGGTTGGAGAAGAAGTGAGGTGCATTGCCGAACTGCCCCTGGGGTGGCGCCATAAAGGCCGAGGGGTTGATGTAGACGGCGCAGGAGGCGAGGCCGGGTGTGCTGGGCGCAGGCCCGGAGCAGCCTTTGCGGTAGGCCGGGTTGCGGAGCGGCTGGCCGGGGACGACGTTTGGCCGGAAGCTGAAGCCGTCGGTCGCGTAGAAGGGGTTGGCGGCGCCGAAGGCGTCATATTCAATGTGGATGGGCCGGCCGCTCTGGTACTGGTGGATGCCGGAGACCTGCCATCCGCCGACGACCTGATTGACCACGCCGCCGCGGTTGAGGAAGGCCTTGCCCTTGCCTACGGGCAGCTCGTAGGTGTAGCTGAGGGCGACGGCCTGCGGGATGTCGGAGCTGGTGACGGATCGCTCGGCGCGGGGGTTGTAGTAGTCCTGGTAGAAGGACGCGGAGTACTGGGCGTTTTCCGCGCCGGAGGCGGCGCCGTTGTTGGAGTCGACGTTGCCGAGGGTCTTGGACCAGGTGTAGGAGGCGAGAAAGGTGAGGCCGTTGGAGAAGCGGCGCTGGAGGCTGCTCTGCAGGCCGTTGTAGGAGACGCTCCCGATGGGGTTGATGGGGTTGTCGACGCTGCCGTACTGGGGAAAGGGCCGGAGCGCCTGGCCGATGGTGGCGCCTGCCCGACCGATGGCGCTGACGAAGTTGGGGAACGGGGCCGTGATGCCGGCGGCCGTGGCGGCGGGGCTGGTGATGGACTGCTGGAGAAACTGGTTGAGGGGCAGACCGGCGGCGGCGGCGGCGCCGGTGTACTGCGCTGCCTTGGCGGGATTGATCTCGTTCGGCTTGGACCAGACGCCGATGTGGTAGGAGTGCGAGCCGACGTAGCCGAGCGTGGCCACCATCTTGCCGGGCAGCTCCTGCTGCACCTGGAGAGCCCAGTTCATCTGGGTGGGGGGCGAGCCGGCCGAGGGGTAGATGATGGCGGGGTTGGTGAGGCCGACGAGGATACCGGGGCTGAGGACGGGGGGCGTGACGCCGGAGGCCGGGAAGCCCTGGTCGAGGTAGAAGGCGGGAGAGCCGACGGTATCGCCGGGTTTGCTGGCGATGGCCGCGCCGGAGAAGCCGATGCTGTACTCCGCGGAGCCGATGCCGTTTTCGAGGTTGTCATTGCCTGCCGGGCGGGTGATGCCGTAGCCGCCGCGGAAGGAGGTCCTTTGGTCGTGGAAGGGGCTGAAGGCGAAGCCGATGCGCGGCTGCACGGCCTTGTAGTCGATGTTGCCGATGCGTGCCTGGCCGTTGCGGCCGGCGCCGTTGCCGTAGAAGGTGTAGGCGCCCGGGAGATTGCCCGCGGCGGGGTTGGGGAGGTTGACGTTGACGGAGGAGGCGTAGCCGTTGACCTCGGTGCGGGGGACCAGGATGTCATAGCGTACGCCCAGGTTGAGGACGAGGTTGGAGCGCACCTTCCAATCGTCCTGGACGAACATGCCGGTCTGCCACCAGCGGTAGCCCTGCGAGATGGGGAAGCTGGCGTTGGAGAAGTCGACCGCGCCGAGCAGGAAGCTGGCGCCGGAGTTGCCGGTCCCGGTGGGCAGGGAGACGATGGGGCCGGTGGGGGAGCCGGCGTGGCCGATACCGTTGAGGCCGGTTTCGGTCTGGTTGAAGGCGAACTGCGGCGTGCCGACGCCGATCTCGTTGCGCTGGAGCCTGCGCAATTCGCCGCCGATGGTGAAGGAGTGACTGCCGCGGAGGAGGGTGAGATTGTCGCTGGCGAAGTAGCGGTTGGAGGCCGCGGTGGACGAGCCACCCGATCCGATGGTGCTTGAAAGCGCGCCCTGGAGGTTGATGAACGGGAACGGTGCGGCTCCTGCGCCGACCGGCAGGCCGTTGATGCCGAGCGCATCCAGCCCCGGACCGAGCAACGGCGGACCGGCGACGGTGGTATCGCGGAGAAAGCCGAGGTTGAGGTTGTTGCTGACGCGCGGGGTGGGGGTGAAGTTGTAGGTGAAGCGCACCTGATTGGTGGGATTGCTGATGACCAGGCCGTCGAGCGCGTTGAGACCTCCGTTGTTGCCGTTGTTGTAGCTTCCCTGAAAGAAGCTTCCGGAGATGTTGTTGCGGCTGTTGATGGTGTGGTCGATCTTCGCGACGAGGCGGTGCTCGTCGTTCTTGGTGGACTGCTGGCGGAAGAAGTTGTTGTTGACGCCGTTGTTGGTGGCCGCGGGGAAGAAGGGCAGGATGTTGGTCGCGACGGAGCTGAAGCTGGTGGGGAGGATGGTGTTGTTCGGGAAGGGGTTGCGCACCTGGTAGGTGACGCCGTTGGCCGCCACAGGCACGGTGCTGGTGGGGTCGTAGATCTCGCCGGCGAAGACCGGGCGGCCGAGCAGGTCATAGACCGGCAGACCGCTGGCCGAGTCGGTCAGCTGCGCGCCCAGCGCCTGCTGGAAGTTGCCGGTGCGGTATTGGTTGGGAAAGGTGGTGAGGCTGGCGTTGTTGGAGCTGGGGCGCCAGGAGAACTGCGTGTACTCGAAGAAGAAGAAGGTCTTGTCGTGGCCGTTGTAGAGCTTGGGGATGACGACCGGGCCCGAGAAGGTGCCGCCGTACTCGTTCTGCTTGAGCGGGGCACGCTTCTGGCCGAGTGCGTTGCTGATGGTGTCGTTGGCATCGAGTTTGTCGTTCTGCAGATACTCGAAGAGGCTGCCGTGGATGGCATTGGCGCCGGACTTGAAGCTGAAGGAGACGGCGCTGCTGGCGAGGCCGAACTGCGCGCTCTGATTATTGTTTTCGATCTTGAACTCGCCAATGGCGTCGATGGGCGGGTGGTCGAGCGAGGCATCGCCCTCGAGGTTGGTGTTGATGATGGGGACGCCGTCGATGTAGACCTCGTTGGAGTCGCTGGGCGAGCCGCTGATATGCAGGCGATAGTCGGGGTTGGCCCCGGGCGCTGAGCCGACGACGCCCGGCGTGAGCGTGACGAAGCTCAGCGGATTGCGCGAGTCACTCGACATGGGCACGGGGAGGTCGGCGATCTCGCGTGGGGTGACGACGGTGCTGATCTCGGAGGTCTGGGTTTCGACGCCGGCGTTGTCAGCGGTGACGGTGACGGTCTGCTCGACGTTGGCGGCGTGGAGGGTAACGGCGAGCGTCGTCGTGGTGCCGACGGCGACGGCGATGTGTTGCTGGACGGACTTGCCGAAGCCGGGCGTGACGGTGGTGAGGGTGTAGAGGCCGGGCCCGAGATTGCTGAAGGTGTAATCGCCGCTATTCAGCGATTTGGAGTGGACTTCCACGCCGGTGGCCTCGTTGCGCAGGGTGAGATCCGCGCCCGGGGCGGCGTCGTGTTGTTCATCCTGCACCTGTCCCTTGATGGAGCCGAGGCCGCTTTGCGCGAGTGCGGACAGCGGCAGGCCGAGGAGGGAGGCAGCGAGGAGGTTTTTTGTGAGAGCGGAGCGGAGCATGTTGGCCTCGGAGTTACACGTTTAACTGGCGAGGCAGATAGAAACACGGTGAGCACGAGGCTGTCAACGAGAATCTTTCAGGGGCGCCCCAGGGTGGGCGTTACAGGATGACGGTCGCGGTAGACGCCCGGACCTGCAGCTTGGGCGAGACGCGAACGATCATCTTCTCCGGACCCAGGTTTCCTTCGATCCGCTCCATCAGCATGGCGGCGGCACGCCAGCCCATCTCATAGCTCGGCTGGACGACGGCGGTGACGGCAGGGCCGTGCGCCGGATCAAGCGTGATCTCGTCGAAGGTGGCGAGAGCGACCTGGTCCGGGCAGGCGATCTTCATCTCTTCCAGGGCCTGGAGCACGCCGACAGCCATGACGCCGTTGCAGACAAAGAGCGCGGTGGGGCGAACGCGGCGGTTCATGGCCTGCTCGCAGCGCCGCCGGCCGGAGTCGAGGCGGAAGTCGCCTTCGAAGATGAGTTTGGGGTCCACGGGGATGTGGCCGTCGGCGAGGCCGAGCTTGTAGCCTTCGAGCCGCTCGGAGCCTGTCTGCAGGCGCAGCGGGCCGGTGATGATTGCAATGCGGCGGTGGCCCTGCTCGAGCAGATGACGTACGCATTCGCGGGCTCCGCCCACGTTATCGAGCAGCACGCCGTCGGTGGGGACGTCGGGCACGGCGCGATCGAGGCAGACGACGGAGGCCCCGGCACGGACGAGGTTGGCGATGTGGCTGCTGTCGTGGTCGAAGGAGCTTTGCGCGGTGGCGAGGAGGACGCCGTCGACGCGGTAGGACCGCAGCGCGGCGACGATGCGGCGCTCGCGGCCTGCCTGCTCGTTGGTGTTGGCGGTAAGTAGAAAGTATCCGCGGGCGAAGGCGGCGTCTTCCGCGCCTCGAATGATCTCGGGGAAGAAGGGGTTGGTGATGTCGGGCAGCACCATGGCGAGCATGCGGGTCTGCTTGACCTTGAGGCTGCGGGCGATCTCGTTGGGCGAGTAGTTGAGGTGCTCGATGGCTTCCTGGACGCGCTCGGTAAGCAGGGGGCTGACCTTGCGCGTGCCGCGAATCACGTTGGAGACGGTTGCGGTGGAGACACCTGCGCGCGCAGCAACCTGGATGATGGTCGACATTCTGGAAGCAGTCTATAGGCGGCATGGCGGCGGGCAGGGCTGAGCCAGTGCGCTGGTGGGGAGAGCGGCTCTTCTAAAACGTTTAACTCGTGTGAGACAATTCCGTTGCTTCAGGGAGCCCACGTCCATGCATATGCCGGCAGGCGGCGCAATCCGCGTCTCGCGAGTGGTCCAGTGGGTAGCGTGCGCGGTGTTGCTGGCAGTCCTTGAGGGCGCGGGGCTGAGCGCGCAGAGCTCGGAGTGGGTGCGGCCGACCAAGCCCGGCGACCCGCTCATCTGGGGACGGCGCGACGGCGTGGTCTTTGGCCTGCCCTCGCCGGGTGGGATCAGGGGGCCGCGCGGGCTGATCCGCATCGGCTTCTATCCGGCGAGCGACAGTGCACAGCCGGAGCTGCTCAACTTCTTTGCCGTGGAGCCCGTGGTCAAGGGGCCGGGCAGACGTTTCGATCGGCTGGGCTTCAGCGAGCTGGAGATGAGCGAGGCGGACCCTGGGCAGCGCGGCAAGCGGCTCTCGGTCCATGCGCTGCCGGCCGCCGGGAGCGGCGCTGGCGCGACCACGCCGGAGTCGGGGACGCTGGAGACGGTGCATGTCGGCAACGTCTCGGTGGAGCGGCTTACGGTAAGGATCGACGTGGAGCGTTTCAGTCTGACGGGGGCTCATGTGTACGTCATCCTCAGCATGGAGAGCGATCTGCCGGGGGAGATCCGAGTTGCGGGGTTCGCCGAGCCGGACAGCCCGCCCCTCGACGAGCTGACCATCACGGCGACGATGGGGAACTTCGAACGGCTGCGGCTGCTGTGGTTGAAGGATCGCGTGGAGGACAGCCGGGAGCTCTTCGGCGACTACAGCGGCGATGCGTTTGTGGAGGGGAAGAGCTACCCCCTGAGCGATCTGCTGCGCACGACGGAGGGCGATGCGATCGTCTTCTGCACGCCGAGTGAGGCGTCGCCCCGCGAGACCCCGGGCAACGCCACGGCGCACTGGCCGTACCTGCTGCCGCGCCGCACGCAGTACTGGCGCGTGCCGGGCGTGGATGTGGAGCCGAACCTGCGCGCACGGGTGAATGCGCGGCGCGTCTACTGGAACTCGACGACGCCGGTGCTGGGCGGTATCGCGTTTGAGAACTTCGAGGTGCGCGAGCGCTTTGTGCCCGGACAGACCTTTATCTTCGGCATCACGCCGGAGAAGCCTCCGAGCTTTCTGCACGGCCTCGAGCTGTACGAAGGTCCGGGTATCGCCCATCCCAACACCCATGCGGTGGCGCCGTGACCGGCCGCGCTCGTGCCTTGCCCTGCGCTGTGCTGTGCGCGCTCACGACGTGCGGCGTGGCGCAGCGCCTGCGGACCGCAAGCCTGGATGCTGCGCTGCGCCCGGGCAGCGAGGGACCCGAGCTTGCCCTGCGCGTGCATACGGCAGAGGGCTGGAGGGAGGCGCTCCGCGCCGCGCAACCATGATCTTCCGTTTTCTGAAGGAGTCCCGATGTTGAAGGGTATCTCGCCCCTGCTCAGTCCCGATCTTTTGCGTGCCCTGTGCCAGATGGGTCATGGCGACGAGATTGTTCTCGCGGACGCCCACTTTCCCGGCGAGTCCCTTGGCCGGCGCGTGCTGCGGGCCGACGGCCTCCCCGTGCCGCCGCTGCTTGACGCCATGGCGCCGCTGTTTGAACTCGACACACCCGGCGCCCCGCTGACGATGATGCAGACGGCGCGGCCCGAGGAGCTCGACCGCGCGCTGGAGGCGGAGTACATGGCTGCCGTTCGGCGGCACGCCCCCGCGGTAGCCGAGCCGGTGCGGGTCCCGCGCGAGGCGTTCTACCGCCAGGCACAGGCTGCCTTCGCCGTGCTGCTGACCGGCGAGACGCGGCCCTACGGCAACATCATTCTGCGCAAGGGCGTAACACCCCTGCCAACTTCCTCGATCACCCTGTCTGGAGTCTCGCAATGAATCGCCTCCCCTTCCCTGCTCTCGCTCTCTGTCGATTGATTGTCGCGCTGCTGGTGTGTGGCATCGCGCAGAGGCCGTTGCACGCCCAGGACCTGAGCCTGGCCATGGCCAAGAACTACACGCAGGAGCGCATCACCTCCAGCGACAAGACGGGCGCCAACGACGACGGCGACCGGGCGCATCCGATCATGCCGGGCGAGACCCGTACGATCGGCGACGTGACCGGCCCGGGCGTTATCACGCACATGTGGTTCACCATCGACTCGCCCGAGTACTACCACCTGAAAAAGCTGGTGCTGCGCGTCTACTGGGATGGCGATCCGCTGCCGGCGATCGAGACCCCGATCGGTGACTTCTTCGGTCTTGGCCTGGGCGAGTACACGGTGTATAAGTCGGGGCCGCTTTCGGTCGGATCGCAGAAGGCCCTGAACGCGTACTTCCCCATGCCGTTCCGCAAGTCCGCCCGCATCACCATCACCAACGATGGCGAGCGGCCCACCGCGGCCTTCTACTACAACATTGACTGGCAGAAGCATAAGTCGTTGCCCGCCGATCTCTACTACTTCTACGCCGAATATCGCCAGGCACAGCCCAACCACGGCACCACGGACGACTGGACAAGCAACAACAGCCCCACCGTCGGCAAAGCCATCAACCTCGACGGCAAAGGCAACTACGTCTTCTTTGAGGCGGAAGGACCGGGCCATTACGTGGGCACAACCTTGAGCGTGATCCAGAACCAGGGCGACTGGTGGGGCGAGGGCGACGAAATGATGTTCATCGACAACCCCGATGTGCCGCGCATCACGGGCACGGGATCGGAGGACTACTTTCTCGGCGCCTGGTGTTACGGCAACTGCGGTATCGACCCGTTCGGCTCAACCCACCCGACCTTTGCCTTCAAGGAGTACGGCAACCCGTTCAACGGCGGCGACGACCGCGGGGCGAAGTGGACGGTCTATCGCTACCATCTCGACTCGCCCGTTCCCTTTACGAAGTCGTTCAAGATGACCATCGAGCACGGCCACGCAAACCACCGCTCGGACAACTTCTACAGCACGGCGTTCTGGTACCAGAAGGGGCCGCACACCTCGCGCGCGCCGCTGCCGCCGGTTGCGGAGCGCATTCCCCACATGGTCAACACCGGCGGCCCCACCATGGGCAAACCGTAGCTCAGCTGCGGTCTTCATCCTGGACAAGGTAGCTGTCTTCAACCCGTATGCTAGGTGCACATGCCAATCCTCGCCGGCGTCGACTTCGGAACTCTCAGCACCCGCGTCACTCTACTTGACAGCGAGCGCGGCCCTCTTGGGACGGCCTCGGCCTCGTACCCGCTGCACCGCACGCGCGACGACCCAGACTTCGCAACGCAGTCGCACACCGACCAGATGAACGCGCTGGTGGAGGCCACGCGCAAGGTGCTGGCGGAGACCGGCATCGACGGTGACTCCGTGGTGTCGATCGCGATCGACACCACAGGATCGTCGGTCGTTCCCGTCGACGACCGGCTGCAGCCGCTCGATGAGTATTACCTCTGGTGCGACCACCGGGCGCTGCGCGAGGCGCAGCAGATTACGGCGCTGGCGCACGAGCGCTCGCTGGAGGCGATTGACTGGTGCGGCGGCGTGTACTCGCATGAGTGGGGCTGGGCCAAGCTGCTGCATTGGCTGCGGCACAACCCCGAGAAGCGCGACCGCTTCGCCACCGCGCTGGAACACTGCGATATGGTCGCGGCCACGCTGTGCGGCATCTCGGACCCCGGCGAGGTGCAGCGCTCGGCCTGCGCCATGGGCCACAAATGGCTGTGGAACCCGCGCTGGGGCGGCTACCCGCCCGAGGACTTTCTCGTTGCGCTCGATCCGCTGCTGGCCGGCGTGCGCGAGAAGATGACCAGCCCGGTGCTGACGTCCGATCATCTGGCCGGCCATCTCTCGCCCGAGTGGGCCGAGCGCCTGGGCCTGCGCGCCGGGATACCCGTTCCAGTGGGTGCCTTTGACGCGCACTGGGATGCCATCGGCGCGGGCTGTCGCGAGGGCGATGTGGTCAACGTCGTGGGCACCTCAACCTGCATCATCGCCATGGGGGAGCATGTCGGTCTCGTTCCGGGTGTCTGCGGCGTGGTCCCGGGCAGCGTGGACCCTTCCCTGGTTGGCGTTGAGGCCGGCCTCTCCGCCGTGGGTGACATCTTTGAGGCCATCGCACGGCGCGGCGGCACCGACGTGAAGAGTCTCTCGCAGGGTCTCGAAAGCTACACGCCGGGCCAGACCGGGCTGCTTCGCCTGACGTGGGACAACGGCGACCGCACGGTGCTGGTGAACTCCGAGCTTGGCGGCATGACGCTCGGCTGGAACCTGCTGCACACGGCGCAGGATGAGCTGTTCGCTGCCATCGAAGGAACCGCGCTGCACACGCGCATCATCCTGGATCGCATGGCCGAGGGTGGCGTGCCGATCGAGCGCGTGATCAACGCGGGCGGCATCCCGCAGAACAATGCGGTGCTGAACCAGGTCTATGCCGATGTCCTGAACAAGCCCGTGCTTGTGCCGTCGAGCACGCCCACCAGCATCGGCTCGGGCATCTTTGCCGGGCTGGCGGCCGGCGTCTTCCGCACGGTTGCGGAGGGTCAGGAGCGCCTCTGCCCTGCCTTTCGCACCTTTCATCCTCACCCGGAGCATGTCGCGACATACAACCGTCTGTTCGGGCTGTACCGCCGGCTCTACTTCGGCTTCGGCACACGGGCGAGCGAGCCTGCGAGCTTTGGCGACATCCTGCCGGAGCTGCGCGAGATTGCCGCCGAGGTCCGCCGCACCCAGCTTCGGCCCGCCCTGCCCGCGTAAGGTCAACGGTCGCCGCAGCCGGCGGTTCGGGCTTGCGTTGTGCGCCATGGTCTGCTGTAACTGAGTGCGTGCCATGAGCCTTCCACCGACGATCCAACAGCTTGCGCAGCGAACCACCTGTGAGCCCAGCCTGCAGAAGGGGCTGGGCCTGCTGCGGCCGCGCGAGATGGGTGCGGCTGGCGACATCGGCCGGTCGGTCGCGTCGCTCGGATGGAGTCTGCTGCGGGAAGACTTGAGCCTGCCGGCCGCCGTTCTGCGCTGGGACAGGGTCCTGCACAACCTGCAGTGGATGCGCCGCTTCGTCGAGGCCTACGGGGTGAAGCTCGCGCCGCACGGCAAGACCACCATGGCGCCGAAGCTGTTTGCGGCGCAGATGGCGCATGGGGCGTGGGGAATCACGGTGGCCACGGCGCACCAGGCGGCAATAGCGTACACGCACGGGGTGCGGCGGGTTTTGATGGCGAATCAGCTGGTTGGACGGGCAAATATGGGCATCATCAGCGAGTTGGTGCGGGATCCGGGACTTGAGTTTGTGTGTTTGGTCGATTCGGTGGAGGTGGTGGGGCAGATGGGCGCGTTTTTCAGGGGACGAGGGCAGACCGTGCACGTTTTGCTGGAGTTGGGTGTTGCCGGCGGGCGGACGGGGGTGCGCGATTCCGAGGGGGTTGAGGCGGTGCTGCGCGCGCTTTCTGCGTGGGAGAACACGCTTTCCCTGCGTGGTGTGGAGGTGTATGAGGGGGTGCTCCAGGAGGAAGGGGCGATCCGGCAGTTTCTTCGGTGGGCGGTGGAGGTGACCCGCAAGATCGCGGAGACGCGCGAGGGACGATCGGAGAAGCCACTGATTCTCTCTGGAGCCGGCTCGGCGTGGTACGACGTGGTGGCGGAGGAGTTTGCCCCGGCGGCGCGGGAGCTGGGGGTGGAGGTGGTGCTGCGGCCGGGGTGCTACGTGACCAGCGACGCGGGCATCTACCGGGAGGCGCAGGAGCGGATCCGCGCGGAGAATCCCGTCGCCAGCCGGATGCCGGAGACGCCTGAGCCGGCGCTGCAGGTGTGGGCCTATGTGCAGTCGATCCCTGAGTCTGGACGCGCGATTCTGACGCTGGGCAAGCGGGATGCGGCCTTTGACGCCGGTCTGCCGACGCCGGTGCTGCACTTTCGACCGGGCTGGGGGGCGCCGCGGCCGATGCCAGGGGGCTCGGCGCTCGAGAGACTGATGGATCAGCATGCCTATCTGGCGTTTCGCGCGGGGGAGGACCTCCGTGTCGGCGACATGATCGGCTGCGAGATCTCGCATCCGTGCCTGACATTCGACAGGTGGCGCTACCTGCCCGTGGTGGACGCGGACTACGAGGTGATCGACCTCCTGGAGACGTTCTTTTGACGCGGCGCGTGGTCGAGCAGGGTGACGCGATCATCCGCAACGCGCGGGTGATCGACGGCAGCGGCGCCGAGCCCGCGATGTGCGATGTGGTGTTGCGGGAGGGGCGCATCGTCTCGATCGGGACGGCGGGGATGGGGGCGGCGGTGCAGAGCGAGGGGCGGGAGGTCTTCGAGGCGGATGGCCTGACGCTGAGCCCGGGCTTTGTTGACACACACACGCACGACGACACCGTTGTGATCGGCTCACCGGAGATGCTGCCCAAGCTCTCGCAGGGTGTGACGACGGTGGTGGTCGGCAACTGCGGGATCAGCGCGGCTCCTGTGACGCCGCGCGGCGGCGTGCCCGACCCGATGAACCTGCTGGGCGGCGTGGAGGGGTTCCGCTATCCGACCTTTGCCGGCTACGTGGCGGCGGTGGAGGCAGCGGCGCCGGCCGTGAATGTGGCGGCGTTGGTGGGGCACACGGCGCTGCGCTCCAACTGCATGGACCGGCTGGACCGGGCGGCGACGCCCGCCGAACTGGAGCGGATGCGCGGGCAGCTGCGGGAGGCGCTGACGGCCGGCGCGCTGGGTCTGAGCACGGGGCTGGCATACGGCTCGGCGAACGCAGCCCCCACGGAGGAGGTGCTGGCGCTGGCAGAGGAGCTGCGGCCGCTGGGTGGCCTGTACGCGACGCATCTGCGCAGCGAGAGCGCGGCGATCTCAGGCGCAATCGCCGAGGCGCTGCGGATTGGCCGAGAGGCCGGCGTGCCGGTGGTGATCTCGCACCTGAAGTGCGCGGGCGTGGACAACTGGGGGCGGAGCGGGGAGGTGCTGGCGCAGCTGGACGCCGCCCGGCTCGCGGGGGCCGACGTGGCGTGGGACTGCTACCCCTACGCGGCGAGCTCGAGCACGCTCGATCTTGGGCAGGTGGACGAGCGCGTCCGCATCGTGGTGACGTGGTCGGGGCCGCACCCGGAGATGGCGGGGCACACGCTGGCAGAGGCGGCGGCGGCCTGGGCTGTGCCGCAGCAGGTCGCGGCGGGGCGTCTGCAGCCGGCGGGCGCGATCTACTTCGGCATGGCGGAGGAGGATGTGCGGCGCATTCTGCGGCACCCGGTGACGATGATCGGGTCGGATGGCCTGCCGCACGATCCGCGGCCGCACCCAAGGCTGTGGGGGAGCTTTACGCGGGTGCTGGGACGGTGCTGCCGGGAGGAGGGCCTGTTTTCGCTGCCGGAGGCGATCCACAAGATGACGGGGGCGCCGGCAGACCGCTTCGGCCTGCGGGAGCGCGGCCTGCTGCGCGAGGGCTACAGCGCGGACCTGGTGCTCTTTGACGCGGAGGCGGTACGCGACGCGGCAACCTTTGACGAGCCGCGGCAGACCAGCGAGGGAATCCGCGCGGTGTGGGTGAATGGCGTGCTCTCGTGGTATGACGGGGTGGCGACGGGCCGACGGAGCGGGCGTTTTCTTGCACGCGAGGGAGCGGCTGGCGCTGTTGACGGAGGAGGGGAGCGATGAAGCGTTTCGGTGTGGAAGGCGGCAGAGGCGCGGGTGGACAACACCTGCCGTTTGCAAGGGCGGTGGAGGCGGACGGCTGGCTCTATGTCTCCGGGCAGGTGCCGATGGTGAACGGCGAGCTGGTGAGCGGGAGCGTGACGGTGCAGACGCATCAGTCGATTGCGAACCTGCTGGCCATTCTGCACGAGGCGGGGTATGGCGTGGAGCACGTGGTGCGATGCGGCGTGTGGTTGGACGACGCGCGCGACTTCGCGGCGTTCAACGCGGTGTTTCGGCAGATCTTCGGCGAGCATCCGCCGGCGCGTGCGTGCGTGGTCTCGAGCATGGTGGTGGACTGCAAGGTGGAGATCGACTGCGTGGCGTACAAGGCGCCGAAGGCGGGCTCCTGATGCGGCGCCGGATGGACCGGGCAGAGGCGGGGCTGCCGCGATGATGGAGCCGGGGTCGGTGAGGCTGCTGGTGAGCGCGCTGGTGGCGGTGCTGGTGCTGATCGGCCTGATTACAGCGCGGCTGAATGCTTTCCTTGCAATCTTTTTGACCTCGCTGGGTCTGGCCGCGGCGACGCACATGCCGCTCACGGCCAGTGTTCGCTCGTTTGAGGTGGGCTTCGGCAACACGCTGGGGCATGTGGCGATTGTGGTGGGGCTGGGCACGATGCTGGGCAAGATGCTGACGGAGTCCGGCGGGGCGGAGCGGATTGCACGCACGCTGGTGGAGCACTCGGGCGAACGGGCGCTGCCGCTGGCGATGATGTTTTGCGGGCTGATTGTGGGGCTGCCGGTCTTCTTCGAGGTCGGCTTCGTGCTGCTGATGCCGCTGGCCTTTACGGTGGCGCGGCAGACGGGCAAGTCGCTGCTGCTGATTGCGCTGCCGATGGTGATTGGGCTGTCGGTCGCGCATGGGCTGATGCCGCCGCATCCGGCGGCGATGATTGCGGTGGCGGCCTACCGGGCGAATGTGGGCAAGACGATCGGGTTTGCGCTGCTGATCGGCATTCCCACGGCGATCGTGGCCGGCCCGGTGTATGCGCGGTGGATTGCGCCGCGGGTGCCGCTGCCCGGCGAGAGCCCGATGGCGGCGAAGATGAGCGAGGTGGCGAGCCATGCGAACCCGCCGAGCTTTGCGACCAGCCTGGCGGTGGTGCTGCTGCCTGCGGTGCTGATGGTCGCGGGCAGCTGGGCCGACCGGATCAGCCCTCCCGCGAGCGGGTTGAACCATCTTCTGCGGCTGATTGGGAATGCGGACATCGCACTGCTGGTGACGGTTCTGGTGAGTTTTGTGGCACTGGGAACGCTGCGCGGGTTTGATCGCGATACCATTCTGCGGTTTTCCAACGACGCTCTGGCGCCCACGGCGCTGATCACGCTGCTGGTGGGGGCGGGCGGCGGCTTTGGCCGCATTCTGCAGGACACGGGCGTCTCGCACGCGCTGATCGGTCTGACGCTGCACCTGCATCTCTCGGTGATTCTGCTGGCGTGGCTGCTGGCCGCGATGCTGCGGTGCGCGACAGGCTCGTCGACGGTGGCGATGACGGCGGCGGCAGAGATTGTGGCGCCGATCGCACTGCACACCGCCGGCGCGCACCCGGAGCTGCTGGCGATTGCGACGGGCGCGGGCGCGCTTGGATTCTCGCACGTCAACGATGGCGGCTTCTGGCTGGTGAAGGAGTACTTCGGCATGACGATCACAGAGACGTTCCAGACGTGGTCGGTGTGCGAGACGCTGATCTCGCTGATGGGACTGGGGCTGGCGCTGGGGCTGGCGGCGATCGTCTGAGCGCCGGGCTCTGCGGCGGCCGCTGAAGTTGACAGGGCAGAGGCCGAGTCCGTAGAAGGGATGATCGCGTCCGTGGGTTCTCGCGGGGCGGTGCCAGGAGGAGAGCGATGCAGCGACGGCAGTTTGTCCGGGTGATGGCGGCGATGGGGTTGGCGCCCAGGCTGCTGGCGCAGAGCACGGGAAATCCGGCGCCGCCGCCGCCGGCGCCCGTGCCTTGGACGCTGGGACTGAACCCGGCGACGCCGCTGCCGCGCACGGTGGTGGCGGATGCGGTGGCGGAGGGGCAGGGGAGCTTTTTTTCGGCGACGCAGATGGCGACACTGAATCGGCTGAGCGTGCTGCTGGTGCCCCCGATGGATGGCCGGCCGGGGGCGATGGACGCGGGGGCGCCGGCCTTTCTGGACTTTCTGATCGGCAGCTCGCCCGCGCCGCGGCAGGATCTGTATCGCACGGGGCTCGACCATCTGGATGCGGCCTCGCGCCAGCAGTTTCAGGTGCCGTTTGCGCAGACGGAGACGGCGCAGGCGGACGCTCTGGTGAAGCCCTGGATGCGAACGTGGATGACGGACCATCCGCCGACCGAGCCGCATGCGGCGTTTCTGAACATCGCGCATGCGGACATCCGCACGGCGACGTTGAACTCCGAGGCGTGGACAAAGAGCGAGGGGAAGGACGATGCGGATGGCGAGTCGGCGAGCGCGCTCTTTTGGTCGCCGATCGATCCCGATGTGTACAACGAGGACGACAACCGCGTGCATGTGCGGCCATCGCCGACGGTGGCGGCGCCGCGGTCGTCGCACACCGTGCCGAGTTACCCGAACTAGACCGCAGCGGAAGGAAGGCTCATGACGAAAGATCCTGTGGACGTGCTCATCATCGGTTCGGGCCATGCCGGCGGCACCGCGGCGAAGAGTCTGACGGAGAAGGGGGTCTCCTGCCTGATGCTGAACGCCGGGCCGGTGGCCGACGTGGCCAAGGACGCGCAGCGCAAGCCGGCCTACCAGCTGCCGTTTCGCGGCTTCAAGCCGCCCGGGCGTTTGGAGCATGTCTTTCAGTCGGACGAGTACAACGCCAATGTGTGGGTCGATGAGAAGGAGGTGCCGTACACGTTTGACCCGGCGCATCCTTATAACTGGGTGCGGGTGCGGCTGTTTGGCGGGCGCTCGCTCTTCTGGTCGCGGCAGTCCTTCCGTTTGAGCGACTTCGAGTTCAAGGCGAAGAGCCACGACGGCTTTGGCGACGACTGGCCGCTGGATTACGCGGAGATGGCGCCGTTCTACTCGCGCGTGGAGGGAATCTTCCGGGTGGCGGGCGCCATGGATGGACCGCCGCAGATGCCTGACGGCAACTTCATCCTGGACGACGATCCCTGGAGCGGGTCAATGCAGCGGTTCATCGCGGCGGCCAAGCCGATGGGTGTGTCGGTGTGCAAGCAGCGACGCGCGCTGGGGCGCGACGGCCTGGCGAGCTCCGTGAACCTGCTGCTGCCGGACGCCGAGAAGACCGGCAGATTGACCTCGGTGGCCAATGCGGTGGTGCGGCGCATCACGGTGGACAAGGCGACGGGTCTGCCGGACGGGTGCGACTTCGTAGACCGCATCTCGCGCCGCGAGATGCACGTAAAGGCGCGAACGATCGTGCTGGCGGCGGGGACGCTGGAGAGCACACGGCTGCTGTTGAACTCCGGCCTGGCGAACTCCAGCGGCCTGGTCGGCCGGTACCTTACCGACCAGATCTACGGCGCGGGCGTGACGTGCTCGGTGCCGGAGGCCCGCAACGGCAAGGGCGTGGCGCCGCTGATGGGCGGCTCCGCCATTGTGCCGCGGTTTCGCAACATCAGCACGCGCGACACGCGCTTTCTGCGAGGGTATGCGCTCAACGTCACAAGCAGTCTCGGGCCGGTGGCGCCGCGCAACTTCGCCTGCTATGGCGCCGAGCTCGAGTCCAAGCTGACCGCGTACAACAGCTCCGGCTTCTACATGACGATCATGGGCGAGGTGCTGTCTCGGTATGAGAACCACGTGCGCATCGACCCGACCACGGTCGACGCGTGGGGCATCCCGGTGCTGCACATCGACGCGCAGTACACCGACAACGAGTTCGCCATGGCCAAGGACGCGGTCGCGACGGGCTCGGAGATGGCGCACACCGCGGGCTTCGACGTGCTGTCCTCCAATGTCGTGCCAAACCCGCCCGGCTACAGCATTCACGAGGTCGGCACCTGCCGCATGGGCGACGATCCCAAGCGCAGCGTCTTGAACCGGTGGAATCAGAGCCACGACCACCGCAATCTGTTCGTGGTGGACGGCGCGGCGTTTGTCAGCGCCGGCTGGCAGAACCCCACGATGACCATCTGTGCCCTGTCGATGCGCGCCTCCGAGCACCTGGCCGAGCAGCTGATGAAGCGAAATGTCTAGATCCGCCTTTCGGTCCGGGTTCGACCAAGGACGGTGACGGGTATCTTTCGATGCGAGGTCCGCCCGTTCTGCGGACGAGCGACATGAACACCTCGTCCGATGAAGGCCCCCGCGGGAAACACGGTAGCTAAGCCGGATGGGATGGTCTAGGATGAGATTTCATGAAAGTCCCGGCCTTTGATCTTTCGGACGAAAACACAACCATGAGCGACTTTCCGTCTTCGTCGGGAGAGATGTTTCGCGGGTACTTTTCGGGTGACAGGAAGTGGAACTTCACCAAGCGCGAGCTTCTGGATACACGCGCTCGCCGCATCTTTGAGGGGACCGCGCTGGCCGTTGCCTCCGACGCCTACCCGTTCCATATGCCCCTGGAGGCAAAGGCAGGTCCATGTGTGATCGCAGACGGCCATCAGATGCTGATGATGTCGTCCTACGACTACCTGGGTCTGATCGGCGATCCGCGCATCGACCGGGCCGCCACGGAGGCGATCCACCGCTACGGGACCAGCACAAGCGGAGCGCGGCTGCTTACCGGGACCTTGGATGTCCATCGTCGGATGGAGCTCGAGCTCGCAGCCTTTAAAGGGACCGAGGACGCCATCACGGTCAGCTCCGGCTATATGGCGAATCTTGCCGTGGTGTACGGCCTGTTTGGCTCGTCGGACCGCGTGATCATGGATGAACTCTGTCATCGAAGCCTCCATGACGCCTGCCGCATGGCGGGTGTGCAGCTGCAGCGCTTTCGGCACAACGACCCGGAGTCCGCGCGCGACGAACTCAAGAAGCCGACCACGGCCAACCGCACGCTTCTGGTCTCGGATGGCGTCTTCTCGATGGACGGCGATATCTGCTGCCTGCCTGAGCTCATCGCGCTCAAGAGGGAGTTTGACTGCTTTCTGCTGATGGATGAGGCTCACGCATCCGGCGTGCTGGGCGCGACGGGGCGTGGAACCGATGAGCACTTCGGCGTCCCAACGGAGGATGTCGACATCTGGACGGGTTCGCTGGCCAAGTCGATCCCGGCCAGCGGCGGTTTTGTTGCGGTCTCGCAGGAGATTGCCATCTTTCTGCAACATGCGTCCTCGCCGTATATCTTCTCGGCGGCCATGGCTCCGTCCTCGGTCGCGGCCATCCGAACCGGTCTGGAGATCCTGCGGGACGAGCCCGAACGCGTCGCCGCAATCAAACGCAACGGCGACTTTCTCCGGGCAGGCCTTCAGGAGCTTGGGTATGACACAGGGCTGTCACAGACGGCGGTGATCCCTGTGATTCTGAAGGACGAGACGACGACCGCGCTGTTCGCGCGCCGGCTGCGTACCTTCGGCATCATCGCGGCGCCGGTCATGTTTCCTGCGGTTGCGCAGGGACAGGCGCGGCTCCGGCTCTGCGTCACGGCCGCACATACGCTGGATCAGCTTGGCTTTGTGTTGGACGTCTTTCGCCAGATGGCCGAGGGCTAAACGATTTGCGCGCGGTCGTCACGGGCGCGAGCGGATTTCTGGGTGGGCGGCTTGCACAGATGCTGGCGGAGGCCGGCGAAGAGGTCACCGTGCTCGCACGCCCCGCGTCGGACCTCAGGCATCTTGCGCAGACTCCCGTGCACGTCGTACGCGGCGATCTGTCGGACGGGGCAGCGCTCCTCGTGGCGGTTCGCGACGCCACACACATCTTTCACTGCGCGGCCTGCTCCACGGACTGGGCACCGCGACGAACCTACGTGGAGGCCAACGTGGAGGGCACGCGCAACCTCCTGCAGGCCGCACGGCAGGCGCACCGCCTCCAGCGCTTTGTCCACGTCAGCACGACGGATGTCTACGGCTATCCGCTGTCGCCCTGCACAGAAGAGGGACCGCTGGTGCAGACTGGCCTGCCGTACAACAGCACCAAGGTGGAGGGCGAACGGGCGGTATGGGCAGCGGCCGCGACCGACGGCCTGCCGGTGACGGTGGTGCGGCCGGCCACCATCTACGGCCCGCGCGGCAAAGACTTCACGACCGAGATCGCGAAGCTCCTTCGTCAACGCCTGATGGCGGTGATCGATGGCGGTGCGGCGCCGGGCGGCTTCATCTACGTCGACACAGTGGCGGACGCAATGATGCAGGCGGCACGGAGCCCCGGAGCCATCGGCGAAGCATTCAACCTGGCGGAGGGTACGGGAACAACCTGGAGGCAGTATGTGGCGCTCTTCGCGGAGATGCTCGGAACCAGGCGGCCGTGGATCGATCTCAGCAGTCGGACAGCACTGGGGCTTGCGACCGCCATGGAGGCGCCGCATCGCATGTTCGGCTTGCCGGGCCGGCCTCTGCTGACACGGCATGCTGTCTATCTCCTCGCGCGCTCCCAGGAGTTTCCGATCGCCAAGGCGCGAAAGCACTTCGGATTCGCGCCGACGGTCGGTCTGGAGGAAGGGCTGCGGCGGTCGGTCGCCTGGCTTCGCTCTTCGCAAGGGCAACGGGTCTAGCGCGAGCGGGGACCGGGCGGCTGTTGCGTCTCCCCATCCCGCGCAGAGTTACGTATTCGCATAGGCCCGACTTGGCGCAGATGCCGAAAGAAGAACCCTTCCGCGAGTTGGGACGTCCATTGCATCATGTTCAAGAAATCTCGCCATCTGCTCCGGCGGGCGAGTCCCCGCCTGCGTCCGCACTGGTCTCGCCGCTTCGCCGCTCCGCTTGCGGCCGCCGTCGTGTTGTCGGGGGAGATGGCGATCGGTGGGGCGCAGCAGATCGCCGCCGCGGCCGACGAGAGCTCTAGCTCAAACTCGCTTGGGGCCGCAGGCGGGGCGGTCGACCCAGCTGCCTCGCTGCCGCAGGCGCCCCAGGCGCAGACCTCGGACGGGGCGCGCGCACCCCAGACCAAGCGCATCCTCGGCATTATCCCGAACTTCAGGGCCGTGAGCACGGACCAGCAGCTGCCGCCGCAGTCCGTGAAGGAGAAGTTCATCACCACAACGCAGGACTCGTTTGACTATTCGGCACTCCTGATTCCTGCGGTGCTGGCGGGGGCCTCACTCCAGGCCAACACGTACCCGGAGTTCGGCTCGGGGGGCCTCGGCTATGGGCGCTATCTCTGGCACTCCCTGGTCGATCAGACCAGCGAGAACTACTGGGTGGAGTTCATCGTTCCGGTTCTGGCGCACCAGGACACGCGCTTCTACACGCTCGGTCGGGGCAGCACCCTGAAGCGGCTGGGGTATGCCGCCAGCCGCGTCGTGATCACGCGATCGGACGCCGGCAAGGAGGTCTTCAACGTGAGCGAGGTGCTTGGCTCGGGGGCGGCTGCCGGCCTGTCGAACGCGTACTATCCAAGCCGCGAGCGGAGCTTCGGCAACACAGCGACCCAGTGGGGAACAAATCTTGGCGTCGACGCCTTTGCCTTCGGGTTTCGCGAGTTTTGGCCGGATATCAACCGCAAGCTCTTCGGTGGCGAGAGCGACGCACCAGCCTCGTCAGCGAAGTAGCGCACCGCGGCACCGGGGCGGGCCACCTCGTTCCAAGCCTCGGAGACGTGTGTCTGCACCCAAAGAAGAAGGCCCTCCTCCCAGAGACGGGAAGAGGGCCTTTTCCGCTGATCGTCGTTGATCGTCGTGGTCTAGTCGTCCACATCCGCAGCAGGGGCCTTGCGGTGCTTGAACTCGCTCGCCGGACGCACCTTCTTCTCGCCGGGATATGGCCGGACAAAGCCGGTGGCCTCATACCAGTCGAGGTGGTTGACGGTGTCCGGATCCTCGGAGTCCGGCTTGGTGGACTTGCCGGCAAAGACCTGCGCCTTCTTCTTCATCCAACCGACCCGCAGCGCCTTGACCGCAGGGGTCTCGTCCCGCAGCGCGGCTGTCGTCGTCGTCGAGACACCCATGTCCAGCGGGATCAGGTTCGGCACGTGCGTCCAGGGTTTGAAGTTGTCCGCAGGTGGATTGTCGAGGAAGAGCGTAGACATCGGCGAGGCAATCAGGTCGAACTGATTCATCGGCGCCAGACCGAGAATCTGTTCGATCGTCCGGGTCATGTTGACTTGGGTGTAGTAGGTCGAGTCAACAACGTTTTGGCGGACGTAGGGGCTGACGACATACCCGGGGCTGCGGTGACCATCGACATGGTCCACGCCGTCCTGCGCGTCATCCTCTTCGATGAAGATCGCGGAAGAGTTCCACACGCTGCTGTGGCTGATGATGTCCACAAAGCGACCGACAGCAAGATCGTTATCGGCTTGCATGGCCTGCGCCGTGGGTGGCCCGCCGGTGTGATCCGAGCTGATCCACATCGTCGTGAGCTGTGGCACGGTGCCGGCCTTCACGTCGTCCTGGAACGACTGCTTCCAGATGTCGACCCGGTACTGATCGGGGATGTCGAGATCAAACTGCGGGTAGTTCATGACCGTGTTGTTGATGAGGTTGGGGAGCGGCGAGTGCGAGGTGATGGTGTTGAAGTAGCGAAGCTGCTTCTCCTTGCCGGATTCGTACGCGAGCGTGTCCGCGTAGAACTGGCTCCAGGTGGGATGGCAGCTGCCGGTGAAGTCCCGGATCGGAGTGCAGCCCGGGACGTTGAAGGAGTTGGATTCGACGTACTCGCCGAAGTTCTTGTACTTGATGCCGGCGCGAACCGCCTGGTCCCAGATGTGGCCCTTGGTCTGGTAGGCGATCGCGTCGCCGCCGTTGGAGGGGTAGTCGCGGATCCAATCCGGCGCCTGGATGTCGTCGGAGTAGGGCGCCATGGCCTGAACGATCCAATTGTGACCGTCGGCGGACTGACGGCTCGGATCGTAAAAGTTGTCCAGCAGCGGAAAGCGCTCCACCAACGCGTGCGCGTTGGGAGTGACGCCGCCGCCGAAGACTGCAAGCGAGGGATCGCCATTGCCTTGGCGAACATCGCCGAGGATCTGGTCGTAGGTGCGGTTCTCCCGAATGATCAGAAACACGTGCTTGATCAGGGACGGGTCGCCGATGTTCTTCGGCAGGGCCAGGGGCTGCGCAGACTTGCTGCCGCCCGCGGCAGAGCGGATGTTCTGCGTCAAATCCCAGTGGTTGTTCAGCGTCACCTGCTTGGTGGAGCTGGCCAGAGACGCGGTGCTCGGCACAGGGATGATGCTCACCGTCCCAAGGTCCTGATGGCTGTTGTAGCTGGTCACACCGTGGGCCGTGCCGAACGAGTTGTGCGGCGGAATGCCCTTGGTGCCTACGCCCTTGTCGTTGGCAACGACGAGCTTGGCGTCTGCCTGATCGAGAACAACCGAGCTCGGGGCATAGGCCGTGGGAATCAAGCCGAGCACCGCGTCCTTCGCCGTGCTGTTCAGATCAACAACCGCGATCGCGTTCGCGTGGTACAGCGCGACGTAAGCCAGGTCGTGGTTGGTGTCGACCGTGACCGAGTTCGGGCCCGCACCGAAGACCGGCTTGTTCTCGCCCGGAATTTGGATCGGCAGACCGAGGTTGATCGTGCGCACCACCCGGTTGGTGGCGGTGTCGATCACCGAGATCGTGTCGTCGTAGGTATTTGTAACCAGGAGGTACTTGCCCCAGAAGGCCATGCCGGTGGGGTGCAGACCGGTCAGGATCGTATGTGTCACGCGAAACGACGCCAGATCGATGACGGAGACGCTTCCGGTGCTGGTGGAGCCCGTATGGGGGTCAACCACAACCGGCGTGCCGTCAGAGTATCCCTGCGGGTCGTTCTGCAAGGCAACGCGGCCAGCCTCATTCGAGACGTAGGCGGTGCGGCCATCGGCCGAGATCACGATGCTGTGCGGGACGTTGCCGACCCGCACCTGCGCGCCCTCGGTCGGGGTGGACGTGGTGAGGTCGATCTTGGCCACCGTATCGTTCACATCGAGCACGGAGTACGCGGCCTTGCCGTCCGGAGAGACCGCGATGCCGAGCGGGTACGACGTGGGGTTCGTGCCCGCCGTGTGGCCGCAGAAGTGCGCGTAGCTGCCATCGGTTCCGGGCGTGCTGTGCGCAAAGCAGGTCGTTGTGTTCAGCTTGTAGTCGAACGGGTACCCTTCGATCTTGTTCAGGGTTCCATCGATCGGCACGCTGACGTGCGCGTAGTCGGAGAGCTTGCCGTCCGAGCCGACCTTCGCGATCCCAATGAAGCTGCTGTCCTGGCTGAAGAGCAGATATTTGCCATCCGGAGTGTACGTGATGCCGACGTGGCTTCCCCTCGAGTCCTTGCCGGCTGCGCTGTTGTAGCTCTGCAGCACCGCGCCCGTCTCCGTATTGAAGATCTCGACCGCTCCGTTGCCGTTGGAGGCCGAGGTTCCCATGGTGAGGACGGCGGCGGTATGGGTGCTCTTGTTGGGATTCAGCGCGACGGCCTTGGCGCGAACCCGGATGCCGAGATTGACCTGTGTGCCGGCCGGCGTGATGATCGCGCCATCGCTCACCACATACGAGCCGTCAGCCTGAGGTCCAACCGTGTAGGTCGGCAGCTCTGCGGACTGGGCAAGTGCAGGAACGCACAAGCCGATCGACAGCAGGCCGGGCAACATCGTCGCCGCGTTCGTGCGAGCTCTCGTCAAGAGCTGCTCTCCTAGGTTTCGTTTCTTCATCATTCGAGACATCTGGATCTCCTCATGGGGTTCGCTGGGGTCAGGTCATCTGCGCTGGCGCGACGTTCGGGCCCTGGCAGACGAATCGAGACAAACGCGTGGGGCACTGGCCGGTTGTCGTTGGAGCTGAAAATGGGGCGGTGTAGGACGGTTACAAACCCGCCGCATCTGCAACGTAGGACCGCGTCTCCCTCGCAGGCGTGACAGGGAGATGACAGATCTGTCATCTCCGGGGCGGGCCGACTGGAGCCCTATTCGGCCTCCGGCGCCGCTATCTCCTTTGTCTCTCCCGCTTTTGTGCCAGCTCGACAGGCCCGCGCTTCAGATCAATAAAGCGCCTGCTCGCCCGGATCTCAACCGACAATTCATCTTCGCGGCAGCGGTTCTTAACAGAAAGATCGACAGCCCCGTTTACACCTGGACGTGGCTCCAAGACCCCTGCGTGGTCCGCCACTCCAAAGGCCGGGCTCACGGTCGCGCTGTGCCCCTCAGGGCGCTGCTGCCCGAGTTGCGTCCGGTTACTCCTCTCTCTAACCGAGTTCTGTGAGATCGCCATGCAACAGAATCGCTGCTCCTTCTCCCGTTGGTCCGCGTCCGCCGTTCCTCTGCTCTCTCTTCTGCTCGGCGCGGCTTCAGCTTCGGGCCAGGTTGACCGCAGCGCGATCGCAGGCACGGTCACCGACCCCCAGGGAAGGCTGCTCCGTGCGACACGCGTCGTCGCCGTGGAACAGGCGACGCAGCTGCGGCGCGAGGCGGTGACAAACGGCGACGGAAGCTACAGTCTCCCCGTGCTTCCGGTCGGCAGCTACACCGTCTCTTTCGATCATCCCGGCTTCGACTCGCTCACCTTCGTCAATGTGGAGCAGGTGATCGGGCGAACCCGCACGCTGGATGCGAAGATGCGCATCGCGGGCGCGGGGGAGCGTGTCGAGGTCTCCGCCAGCTCCGAGCTGCTCGACGACAGCAGCAATGCCGTCACAGGCCTGATCGAACGAAAGCAAGCCGATGAACTTCCGCTCAACGGACGCAACTGGGCCTCGCTCACCACGTATGTGCCCGGGGCGATCGACACCGGCGGAAGCAACCAGCGGTCGATCCGGTTTGCCGGCCGCGGCCTCGACGACAGCAACTTCACCTACGACGGCGTGGACGCGACCAACGTCGTCAACCAGACGCAGCGTGCCTGGGCACGGCTCGCCATTCCCCTGGATGCCATCGCAGAGTTCCGCGTCGACACGCTTTCAGCGACGGCGGAAGAGGGTGCGACGGGCGGCGCGCAGCTTGCCGTCACCTCAATCTCGGGAACCAATCAGTTTCACGGTCGACTCTTCGAATACCTGCGCAACGACGTCTTCGACGCACCCGAGCCCGCCTGGGCCTCGCATGGAGAAACTCAGCAACCGCTGCGGTTGAATCAGTTCGGCGGCTCGCTCGGCGGCCCCATCGTGCACGACCGCACCTTCTTCTACCTCGCCTCCGAAGCCTACCGCCAGGTGTGGGGCTACCCGGTGAGTGGCGATGTCCCGAGCGCCGCCTTTCGCGCCTCCGTTCCCATCTCCTCACCGCTCTTTTCGGTGGTGAAGGCATACCCCGGTGCCGGACCGAAGACCATCCTCACGCCCTACACGCCGTCAACCGGCGGTCCGCACTACGCGGACTACGACCTCCTCACCTGCTCCTGCACCCAGGTGGTGAACGAAAACGCGGCGATGCTTCGCCTTGACCATCACTTCTCACCCAAGACAACCAGCTTTCTGCGCTTCAACTACGATCGATCCGTGAATACACAGCCGCTCTCTGCTGCCGCGACAGATCTGCAGCAGAGGGTAACGACGCCGATCAACGGAGCCGTCGAGCTGCTGCACGTCTTCAGCGCCACCCTGGTGAATGAAGCCAAGTTCGGCTTCAACCGCGCCACCTCCAACAGCTATAACTTCAGCCGCACAAGCGCTCCCTATCAGATTGTGGTCGCCAGCAGTCCTGGGCCGGGGTTTGTCACCCAGAACTCCAGCTACAACACCATCTATGTCGGCAACTCCTTCTCCGGCATCGATAACCTGACGTTGGTCCGGGGCCGACAGACAATCACGATCGGCGGCGAAGTTCGTCACATCCAGCTCAATCAGCACTACGGCGAGCACGGAACATTGACCTTCGCCACGCTGCAGGCCCTGGCAGCGAATCAGGTCGCCAAGGCAAGTCTGACGGGAGCTCTGCCCGTCAACGATCTGCGCAAGAACTGGTTCGTCACCTACGTTCAAGACGAGCTGCGCGTGCGTCCCAACCTGACGCTGAACCTGGGCGCGCGCTATACGATCTTTCAACTCTTCAACGAAGCGCATGGCAAGGCGAACCCCTTCGACTTCGCCACCTGCGGGCCGGGCGGCTTTTGCGGTCTCGGCGCCAGCTTTGGCCGGCAGAACTACGACGACTTCGACCCGCGCGTCGGCCTCTCGTGGTCGCCCGCGGGCGACAGGGGCTTTATCGTGCGCGCCGGCTTCGGCCTCTACCACGAGGACGGCCAGCTGGACGACCAGAACCTGCCGGCGAAGAACGAGGTTCCCTCCTTCTCGGTGCGCAAGGTGACCTACCCGGTCGACTTCACCGGTCCGGGAACCATCTCGCCCAGCGCCGAACAGCGCAACCGCAAAGACTCCTACACCGAGCAGTGGAACCTCACGGTCCAGCGCCAACTGCCGGCAAACTTCGTGACGTCGATCTCCTATCTTGGAAGCCACGGCGTCCACCTGCTCGAGACCAACGTCGTCAACCTGATCGATCCGGCCACGGGCCTCGCACAGTACCCGGCCTTCGCTCCGGCGATCGGCTGGCGCGGTTCAATCGGCGCAAGTTCCTACAACGGTCTTACCGTCTCCGTGCGGCGCCCCTTTGCAAACGGTCTGCTGGTTGCCGCGAACTACGCCTACACGCACGAGTTGGACAACGGCTCCAACGGCAGCGGCGACGGCGACAACCTGTCACCGCAGAATGCCCTTTGCCCAGCCTGCGACTGGGCCAGCGGCGCGTGGGACGCTCGCCACGTGGTCAACGGCAATGCAGTCTACGAGCTGCCGTTCGGCCTCGGCAGGCGCATGCTGAACCACCACGGCGTGGCCACGGCGCTCGCCGGCAACTGGCAGCTCACCACCACGGCGCTCGCGCGAACCGGCTTCCCCATCAACGTCCTTCTGCCCAGCAGCTATGTCACGGCGGACGGCAACTCCGGCACGCAGCGACCCGACCGGGTGCCGGGCGTCTCGCTGGTTCCGCGCGGCGGCAGAACCGTGGCGCACTGGATCAATCCCGCGGCCTTCACTCTGCCCGCGGGCGAGTTTGGCAACGCTCCGCGCAATGCCGTTCGCGGGCCCGGCACCTGGCAGACCGATCTCGGTGCCGCAAAGCGCATCTCCCTCGGAGAACGTGCCCAGCTCGAGTTCCGCTCGGAGTTCTACAACATCTTCAACCACCCACAGCTTGGGTTCCCGCGGGCAACCTTCAATCCCGCAAACACCGCGGGCTTCGGCAGCATCACGGATACCGTGAATACAAGCATCGTCTCGCCCATCACGCCGGTGGGCTCCGGAACTCCACGCGAGATCCAGTTCGCGCTGCGGTTGGACTTCTGAGGGGGGAGCCCAAGATGAAGATTCTGGTGGTTGAAGATGAGGCAAAGACAGCCAAGTTCCTCAGGCGAGGCTTGGGCGAGGCGGGCTTCCTCGTCGATGTCGCCACAAACGGTCTGACCGGATTGCACCTCGCACGCGAGTCGCACTTCGACCTCCTGATCCTCGACATTCAGCTTCCGCAGCTGAACGGCCTGGAGCTCCTCGCTCGCTTCCGCGAGCAGGGAGGGCAGGCGCTGGTCCTGCTTCTGACCGCGCGGGACGCCGTGCACGAGCGCGTGCACGGCCTGGAGCTTGGCGCGGACGACTACCTCGTCAAGCCCTTCGCCTTCTCGGAGCTGCTCGCGCGTGTACGCTCCCTCTTGCGACGCGGCCCCTCGCGAACACAGGAGAAAATCCTCCTTGCGGATCTCGAGATCGACTTCCTGCGACAGCGCGCAACCCGTGCCGGGCAGCGGCTCGATCTCACCTATAAGGAGTTCCTCCTCCTGTCCCTGCTCGCGCGTCGGGCGGGCGAGGTCTTGTCGCGCACCCTGATCGCGGAAGCCGTCTGGGACATGAACTTCGATAGCGACACCAACGTCGTCGACGTCAATGTGCGCAGGCTGCGCAGCAAAGTCGACGATCCCTTTTCGCCAAAGCTGATCCACACGGTTCGTGGTGCCGGGTATGTCTTGGAGTCCGACCAGTAACTTCCATCAGCTTTCGCGGGTATGGCGCAGCCTGGCCTTCCGACTCACCGCCGGGTATGCCGCGGCAGGCCTCCTCCTCGTCACGCTGGCCATCGCCAGTCAATACCTGGTTCTGGTCAGCGAACTTGAGAAGAGCACCGACCTCTTTCTGCTGGATAAGGTGAACGTCTTGCGCACCATGCTGCGAGATCGCCCCGACGACGAGGATGGCCTGCGCGAAGAGATCGAACTGGAGTCCGCAGCGAGACGCTACGAACAGTTCTACATCCGCCTGCTGGACGAGCATGGCAAGCCCCAGTTGATCACCCCCGGGATGGCCGATCAACTGGACCTCGCCCACCTCACCGCGCAGAGTCGAAGTCGCCCGGATCGCACGCTGCACGTGCGCGGCAGGGACGGCCGGGCCTTTCGCGTGATCAGCGCAACCGCGCAGGTTGGCTCCTCCGCCCACAAGACCGACACGCTGCAGATCGCCGTCGACGTCTCACAGAAAGAAAGGCTGCTGGCGCGGTATCGGCTCTGGTTCTGGACCGTTCTGCTGGGAACCTTTCTTGTCTTCCCCATGGTCGGCTACTTCATCGCCCGACACGGCATCCGCCCGGTGGAAGAGATCGCCACCACCGCCCGCCACATCAGCTCCACCAACCTGCGGGAGCGTATCCGGCCAGAGGGCTACCCCCTGGAGCTCGCGACCCTGGCCCGAACCTTCAACCAGATGCTCGATCGCCTGGAAGAGTCGTTCGAGCGCATCTCCAGATTCTCCGCGGACATCGCGCACGACCTGCGCACGCCCGTAAACAACATCCGTGGCGAGGCAGAGGTCGCCCTCGCCCGCGCTCGCACATCCGGGGAATACCGCGATGTCATCGAGTCCTGCCTCGAAGAGGCCGTGCGTCTCTCGGACCTGATCGGCGATCTGCTCTTCCTGGCACGCGCCGAAAGTCCTCTGGCCCATCTGCGCCGCGAGTCGGTGGACGTGGGCGAACTCCTGAGCGGAGTGCGGGAGTACTACGAGGCATCGGCGACCGACAGCAACATCGCGCTCACCAGCACCGTACCCGACGGCGTCGTTCGTGCCGCGTTGGATCGCACGCTGCTGCAGCGGGCCGTCAGCAATCTCGTGTCCAACGCCCTCGCCTATACGCCACCCGGCGGTGCCGTCGCGCTCAGCGCAGAGGCGGATTCCTCCTCTGTCCGGATCAAGATCGCCGACACAGGCATCGGCATCCCCGCCGAAGCTCTCCCCAGGGTCTTCGACCGCTTCTTCCGTGTGGACTCATCCCGCTCACACATCTCCGGTGGCGGCACCGGCCTCGGCCTGGCGATCGTCAAGAGCATTGCCCTGCTCCATGGCGGCACGGTGGAGGTCGCCAGTCAGCTGGGCCAGGGAACCCGCGTGACTCTCATCATGCCCTCTGCGGACGAGACACAAGGCTGAGCTTCCCCAGCCTCCACGCTCTGTCGTCGCCTCTGCCCATCGCATAGCCGCGCCAAAGCAGGCGAAAAGAACAGTCGGAGTGTAACCAGCGGAGAGCCGGACTCGCCTCCGTACTCCTGACACACACACTCTCCTGGGGGTCAGCCCGCCCTCGACCCCTGGCTGCGCCGGCTCAGCCGCTCAAAGCGGGGAGCACGCGACAACCCAACGGAACTGGCGGAGGGAGAGGGATTCGAACCCCCGTTACCCGCAAGGGTAAAGCGGTTTTCAAGACCGCCTGTTTCAACCACTCACACATCCCTCCGCACCGGGTGGCAAGCGAGTGACATCTAAAGCCTATCAGGTAGCTCCGCGCCGGACCGTCCTACTATAGTTTTGGGCACTTTGCCCCCCATCGCATGGCAACCCTCACCACACCCGTCGCGTCGCCTTCCACCTTCGAGTCCACGCTTGCCGCCGCGCGGACCACCATGCTCTTCTCGGAGGTCGTCAATCTCGCGATTGACAGCTTCCGCTCTTCCAAAATCCGCTTCCTCCTCACCATGCTCGGCATGGTCATCGGCTCGGCTTCCATCATCCTCGTCGTCACCCTGGGCCTCACCGGCAAGCAATACGCCCTCGATCTCCTCAACTCGCTCGGGCCCAGCATGGTCGAAATGCAGTTCAACGGCGGCACCGTCACCAACCCCGACGGCAGTTCCACCGCCGACAACATGACCCAGGAAGACATCCCCGCCGTCCTCGCCGCCGTCCCCCACATCACCGCCGCCTCCCCCATGCTGGAGGTCCACTACAGCGTCTCCATGGGCGGCGGCATCACCAAAGACGCCATGCTCCTCGGCGTCAGCCCACAGTACAAAACCATACGCAACCTCGAAATCCTCGCCGGCCGCTTCTTCGACGATCAGGACGATCTCCAGCATGCCAAGGTCGCCGTCCTCGTCGAGCCCTTCGCCCGCGCGCTCTTCGGCTCCGTCTCCGGAGCCGTCGGTCGCACCATCTCCGTCCAGGGCATCCCGTTCACCGTCATCGGCGTCTTCCGCATGCGCATCGAGACCTTCGGACTCTCCGAGGTCTCCGACCAGACCATCCTCATCCCCTACCCCGTCGCCCGCTACTTCACCGGCACCGACTCCGTCAAAGAGATCTTCTTCGGCATGGCCAGCCCCACCGACGTCATCCAAGGCGCAAAACAGATCCTCGCCGTCATCAGAAGCCGACATCGCGCGACCTCGGTCTTCAACGCCTTCACCATGACGCAGTTCCTGGTCATCATGGCCCAGATCGCCAACATGCTCACCCTTGTGCTCACCCTCGCCGCCGGCGTCACCCTCATCGTCTCCGGCGTCGGCATCATGAACTCCATGCTCGCCAACGTCCAAGCACGCCTTCGCGAGATCGGCATCCGCAAAGCCCTCGGCGCAACCTCCCGCGAGATCCGTCTCCAGTTCCTCACCGAAGCCGTCTTCCTCTCGCTCTCCGGCGGCATCGTCGGCACCGTCCTCGGCCTCGCCCTCCCGCTCTCCGTCGCCTTCTTCACGCCCTTCAAGATCCCCATCTCGATCTGGTCGGCCGTCATCGCGCTCGGCACCTCCGTCCTGGTCGGCGTGCTCTTCGGCACCCTGCCCGCCAATCGCGCCGCCCGCCTCGACCCCGTCGAAACCCTGAAGTACGAGTAGCCCCTTCCCGCCCCCTTGCTCCGCCGCCCGGCTTCTAGCTCACCAAATCCGGCCGCGTCGCCGCCAGCTCCCCGACCAGCTCCCCAAATAAGGTATTCGCCCACGCAAACCAGGGCCGCGTAAACACCTTGGGGTCGTTGCGGTTGTAGCTCTCATGCATAAAGCCAAACCCGCGCGCGGACCCCTTCAGCCATCCCAGCGCCGACCGTATCTCGCTATCCGCCACACCCTGCGCAACCCCCGGCCGCCTCGCCGTCAGGGCATACACCGTCTGCGACATCGGCCAGATCATGTCGCGCCCCTCGTGCGGGCCGCCAATCCCCTCCCCCGCCGTGCCCTTGAAATACCAGGGGTTCCGCTCGCTCCACACCATCGCCCGCGTCCGACCGTAGCGCGCCTGCGCCTCGGCCGTCGCCGCCACGGCGCCCAGATACGGCAGACCCAGCAGGCTCGGCACATTGGCATCGTCCATCAGCAGCTGCGAGCCATAGCCGTCCACCTCATACGCCCACACCGTCCCAGCTGTCGTCGGCACCACCGCATAACGCTCCAGCGCCGTCGCCACTTCGCTCGCCAGCGCCGTCGCCTCCCTCGCCATCGCACCGTCCTTGCAAACCTCCTGCGCCATCGCCGCCAGCTGCCGCAGACTCACCACCGCAAACAGGTTCGACGGCACCAAAAACGGAAACACGCACGCATCGTCCGACGGCCGAAATCCCGACGCAATCATCCCCCCCGGATTCACCGGGTTCCCGTACCCGCCATCCGCCAGCGTCTCCGTCGGCGTCAACGCCATCCGCTGGAAGTGGTACGGCCCCAACCCGTCCTTGCGCTGCTGCTCGCGAAACGTCCGCAGCACCGCCCGCATCGCCTCCGTCCACCGCGCATCAAAGGGCGCCGTGTCTCCCGTTGCCTTCCAATACCCGTGCGCCAGTCGGATGGGATAGCACAGCGAATCCACCTCCCACTTCCGCTCCCCCACCCCCTGCTTCAGCTCCGTCTTGTCCGTCCGGCTCCACGGCAGCGGCGGCGCGCTCAGGTCCGCCATAAACGCGTTCGCATACGGATCAATCAGGATGCACCGCGCCTGCCGGTTCAGCACCCCCGCCAGCAGCTCCCGCAGCTTCGCGTCATCCTTCGCCAGCGGCAGATACGGCCACACCTGCGCCGACGAGTCCCGCAGCCACATCGCCGCGATATCCCCCGTCAGCACCGCCGTATCCGGCCGCCCCTCAAACGTCCCCGGCTCCACCGTCGTATCCAGCGTGTTCGGGTAGCAGTTCACAAACAGCCGCCGCAGCTCCGCGTCCCCGATCTTCGCCGCCCGCTCCGTCAGAAAACGCTCCACCGCCTCGCTCCGAAACCGCCGCTCCCCCACCTTCGGCCGACCCTCGGCCATATCCCACGGCGCCTTCGTCGGCTCCACCGCCACCTGCGCTCCCGCCACCCGGCCCAGCCCCGCCGCGCCTGCCATCGCTGCCATCCCCGTCAACACCTCACGCCGCGTCCGCCCTGCCTCGCCCAAACCACACCTCCACACCGCATTATGCCCCCCGCACCCCACGCTCGGCCGCGCACCCGCTACAGTTAAAGCAATGAAACTCGTCGCCCTTGCCCTCGCAAGCCTCTCCGCAAGCCTCCTCGCCGGCCCCGCAAACCTCCTCGCCCAGCGCCTCCCCTCCACCGTCATCCCCTCCCACTACACCCTCCATCTCTCCCCCGATATTCACGCCAAGACCTTTGCCGGCACCGAGATCATCAACATAACCCTCGCCCAGCCCGCCACCGCCATCACCCTCAACTCCGCAGAAATCAAAATCTCCTCCCTCACCGCCACGGCGCAAGGCAAGCAACAGACCGGCACCGTCTCCTACGACCCCAAACTCGAACAGGCCACTCTCACCTTTCCCGCCGCGCTCCCCGCCGGCCACGTCGAGCTCCACCTCCAATACACCGGCATCCTCAACAACGACCTCCGCGGCTTCTACCTCTCCCACACCGCCAAACGCGACTACGCCGTCACCCAGTTTGAAGCCACCGACGCCCGCCGCGCCTTCCCCTCGTTCGACGAGCCCGCCCTCAAAGCCACCTTCGACCTCTCCCTCACCGTCGACCACGGCGACACCGTCATCGCCAACACCCCCATGCTCTCCGACACCCCCGCCGCCGACGGCCGCCATACCGAAACCTTCGCCACCACACCACGCATGTCCACCTATCTGCTCGCCTTCCAGGTCGGCGACTGGGCCTGCATCAAAGGCTCCTCCGACGGCGTCCCCATCCGCGTCTGCTCCACCCCCGATAAAGCCAACCTCACCGGCTACGCCCTCCACACCGCCGAACACGTCCTCCACTTCTACGACACCTACTTCGGCATCAAGTACGCCCTGCCCAAGCTCGATCTCATCGGCATACCAGACTTCTCCGCCGGCGCCATGGAAAACTGGGGCTGCATCACCTACCGCGAAACCCTCCTTCTCGTCTCCCCGCAGGACACCCTCGCCGCACACCGCTCCGTCGTCAGCGTCATCGCGCATGAAATGGCCCACCAGTGGTTCGGTGATCTCGTCACCGCCCAGTGGTGGAACAACATCTGGCTCAACGAGGGCTTCGCCACCTGGATGGCCGCCAAGGCCACCGGAGAGTACGAACCCTCGTGGCACGAACCCGAGTACGTCGCCCTCGAGCTCAACACCACCCTCGACCTCGACGCCGCCCACGTCACCCGGACCATCCGCTCCAAAGCCGACACCCCCACCGAGATCGGCCAGCAGTTCGACGGCCTCTCCTATGGCAAGGCCAGTGAAGTCCTCGGCATGGTCGAGCACTGGATCTCCCCCGCCGTCTTCCAGCAGGGCGTCCACAACTACCTCGAGGCTCACAAGTTCGCCAACGCCACCGCCGAAGACTTCTGGGGCGCCGAAACCGCCGCCTCCCACCAGCCCGTCGACACCGTCATGGCCAGCTTCATCACACAGCCCGGCGTCCCGCTCCTCCACCTCGCCGCCGCGAGCGATCACCGGCTCCCCGTCACCCAAACCCGCTTCTTCCTCAACCCCAACGGCGCGCCTCCCTCCTCCCAAACCTGGACCCTCCCCGTCTGCCCTCGCGGTGGCTCCTGCCAGGTCGTCTCCGGAGACATCTCCACCCTCGCCGACACACCCCCGGACACCCTGCTGAACACCGCCGGCATCGGCTACTTCCGGTCGCAGTACACCCCAGGCACCGCCGCCGCCCTCACCCGCGCCGTCCCCTCCTTCACCCCCGCCGAACGCATCGTCTTCGTCGGCGACCGCGAAGCCCTCATGCGCACCGGCGAGGTCTCCGTCGGCGACGTCCTCTCGCTCGCCGGCCAGCTCCACAACGACCCCAGCGGCAACGTCCTCGATCAGGTCTTCCATGCCACGGACGCCGCGCAGTCCATCGCCGACGACGCCCAGCGGCAGCAGCTCCAGCAGTGGATCGTCCATACCTTCGCCCCCGCCTACAGCACGCTGGCCGCGCCCTCGCCCGCAGACACCCCCGAGACCATCCGCCGCCGCGTTGTGCTCTTCGAGGAACTCGGTGGGGATGGCGACCCCACTGTGCTGACCGCCGCCCGCGGCATCGCCACGCAATTCTTGGCCGGGGACCCCTCCGTCGCGGAGCTCGGCCCAACCGCCCTCCGTGTTGCCGCCATCCACGGCGACGCGACCTTCTATGACCAGGTCTTCGCCGCCAGCAAGGCCGACGCCGCCCCCAACGTTCACTCCGCCGAGCTCAGCGCCCTCGGCTACTTCTCGGATCCCGCCCTCGTCGATCGCACCGTCGCTTACGCCGTCAGCGGCAACCTTCGCCGGCAGGAGTTCTTCTTCCCGCTGGTGGCCCTCCTTCGCAACCACGCCACCGCCCAGCCCGCATGGGATGCCATCCGCGCCCACTGGCAGCAGTTCTCCGCCATCGCCGGCGCCGGCATCGAGGGCAACGCCAGCAACCGCATCATCACCGCCACGGGCTCCTTCTGCTCCGCCGAAAAAGAAACCGAGGTCCACGACTTCTTCACCGCGCACCCCTCGGAGGGCAACCAGCGCTCCCTCGTCCAGGCGGTCGCCAAGATTCACGCCTGCACCCAACTCCGCTCCGAACAGCAGGGCCATCTCACCACCTGGCTCCAGGCCAACCGCTAACCCGCCGTCCTCAGCACAGCGGGGTGCCCCATGCATGACAGCCCCACCGTCATGCGTGGGACTCGTGGACCGCGAAGCCAATCCCCCTCCGCCGCCCTCGGCGCCGCATCTGCCTCACCGCCCAGCTCACCTTGTGGCGCATTCACCCTCCACCCTCCGCTACCCTCGGTATGGGGCATCCCCCATCCACTCCGCCCACGGTCAGGTAGCCGCGCGAAGATGCCTGGAGGTCTCGGATCTAACCCCTCTCGATGGAAGACTTTGCGCAAGAAGTACGGGGGGGGGTGAGGGGTACCCCTCACCGATCTCCGGCACAACTCTGCTACCCTTCCTGTCCATCCCCTGCAAGGAGCCGACATGAAGTCCCTAACTCCATACCTCCTCTTCAACGGCAATGCCCGTGACGCCATGCAGTTCTACGCCGACGCCCTCCACGCCGACCTCCGCATCTCAAACGGCGCCGACATGCCCAACTGCTCCGAAGCGAACAAGGACAAGGTCCTTCACGCCAGCCTCAGCTCGGGCGTCATCAACATCATGGCCTCGGACTACATGACCTCCGACCCGCCCTTCCAGGCAGGCAACAACATCTCGGTCTGCATCGACTGCTCCACCATGGAAGAACAAACCCGTCTCTTTGACGCCCTCTCCACCGGCGGCACCGTCACCATGCCCCTCGGGGACACCTTCTGGGGCGCGCGCTTCGGCATCTTCGTCGACCGCTTCGGGATTCACTGGATGCTCAACCTCGACAGGTAATCCTCGCCCGGAGAACCAGCCCAGTCCGCCCCAGCCCGACGCATCCAGCAAAGCGCCGTACTACCCCCCGGTGCATCTAAATAGAAGAGGCGTACAAACATGAAGACACCAGCCCTCCTCACCGTTGCAGCCCTCCTCGCTCCCGCGGCCTTGGCGCAAACTGCCCACACCATCTCGGTTCAGGCTCTCTCCGGCCGTGCTCACCAGGCGGTCCCCGGCACCGTCAACTACGTCGAAGGTGCCGCCTCCCTCTCCGGCCAGGCCCTCACCCCCGCCTCCGTCGGCTCCGCCGTCCTCGCCCCCAACGGCCAGCTCTCCACCGCAACCGGCAAGGTCGAAGTTCTCCTGACCCCCGGCGTCTTCCTGCGCCTCGGCGAAAACTCCATCCTCCGTATGGTCACGCCCGATCTCGCCCACACCGAGGTCGCCCTTGAACAGGGCACAGCCGAGATTGAAGTCGACCAGCTCTATAAGCAGAACAACCTCGTCGTCGACCAGGGCAGCACCACCACACGTCTCCAGAAGCCCGGTCTCTATGAGTTCACCGCCAACCCCGAATCGATCCGCGTCCTCGACGGCAAAGCCGCCGCCCTCCTGCCCTCGGGCAAGAACGTCGAGGTCAAACAGGGCCACCTCCTCGATGACACTGGCGACACCACCAAGACCGCCAAGTTCAACCGGGACGACTACACCGACCCCCTCACCGATTGGAGCGATCTCCGCTCCGATTACCTGGGCGAGGCCAACCAGAACCTTGCAGGCCGCTACGCCGACAGCTCCGCCGCCTTCGCCCCCGGCTGGGCCTGGGACCCCACCCTCACCGGCTATACCTGGCTGCCCGGCAGCGGTCTCTTCTACAGCCCCTTCGGCCCCGGCTTCTTCTCGCCCTACAGCTTCGGCGCCTTCGGCTACCCCTACGGCGCGGGCCTCGGCTTCTATGGCGGCGGTCTCTACGGCGGTGGCGGCTTCTACGGGGGCGGGGGCTTCTATCGCGGCAGTCTCAATGGGATCCACCGCGGTCCCGTCGGCCGCCCCTTCAACAACACCGCCCCCAATCCAGGCCACAGCGTCATCGGCAGCTACCGTCCCGGACCCTCCTTCACCCCCCACCCCTACGCCCGCGGCGGTGGCTTCCACGCCACGGCCCCAGCTGGGGGCTTCCACCCCACAGCCCCCAGCGGCGGCTTTCACGCCACGGCCCCAGGTGGCGGATTCCACGCCGGGGGCGGAGCAGGAGCGCATCGCTGAAATCCAGCCTCAGCATGCTTCCATCTCGACGCTTCGCACCCCAGCCGCCCGCAAGGGCGGCTTTCCAGTGCATAATCAAACCCGTCCCAGCCGGCTGCCTGCAGGCATGGAAACGAGTCCAACCACCAGAGGTTCCACACCATGCTCTCCCGCCGCTCTCTCCTTCAGCGCGCCTCCGCCGTCGCCCTCGCCTCCGCGCTTCCCCGCATACCCCTCCTCGCCCAGGGCACCCCTGCCTCCACCACCTCGAACGACCCCAACGACCTCCTCCAGTTCGTCGACGTCCGCATCGGCACCGGCGGCCACGGACACACCTACCCGGGCGCCAGCGTGCCCTTCGGCGCCGTCCAGCTCTCGCCCGACACCTACAACGACGGCTGGGATTGGTGCTCCGGCTACCACGACACAGACACCTCCATCATGGGCTTCTCCCACACCCACCTCTCCGGAACAGGTGCCGGCGACCTCCTCGACTTCCTCGTTATACCCGGCACCGGGCAGGCCAAACTCGTCCCAGGCCCTCGCGAAAACCCCGAGCAGGGCTACCGCTCCCGCTTCTCCCACGCCGACGAGAATGCCACCCCGGGCTACTACTCCGTCATCCTCCAGGACTACAAAATCCGCGCCGAACTCACCGCCACCGAGCGCACGGGCCTCCATCGCTATACCTTCCCAGCCTCCGACCAGGCCTACATCCTGCTCGACCTCCAGCACGGCTACTGGTACCACCAGACCCCCGTCATCGACTCCGCCGAGCTCACCACCTTCGGCTCCTCCGGTCTCATGGGCGGCCACGTCACCCAGGCCTGGGGCAACCATCGCCACGCCTACTTCGCCCTCGAGTTCTCCAAAAAGCCCGATCGCATCGTCTTCTTCTCCGACAACACCGAAGCCCCCGCGCCCACGTCAGCCGGCCAGCCTCTCCAGGGCAAGAACCTCAAGGCCGTCGCGTACTTCACCACCCACCCCGACGAGGTCATCCTCGTCCGCACCGGCATCTCCGGGGTCTCCGCCGAAAGCGCCGCCAAGAACCTCAAGGCCGAGTGCGACACCTGGGACTTCGATAAGCTGCGCGACAACGCCGCCACCGCCTGGCGTAACCAGATCAACAAGATCAAGATCACCTCGGACAACACCGACCACAAGAAGATCTTCTACACCGCGCTCTATCACATGTCGCTCGGTCCCACCCTCTTCGACGACGTGGACGGCCAATACCGCGGCATGGACAACGCCGTCCACTCCATGCCCGCCAACTCCGGCCACAACTACACAACCTTCTCCCTCTGGGACACCTTCCGCGCCGCGCACCCCGCCTACACCCTGATCGAGGCCGATCGCGTCCCCGACTTCGTCAATACGCTCATCCGCATGGCCGAGCAGAGCCCGTCCGACATGCCCGTCTGGCCACTCTACGGTCGCGAAACCGGCACCATGACCGGCTACCATTCGGCCTCCGTCATCGCCGAGGCCCAGAACAAGGGCTTCACTGGTCCCGACTACAACCACGCTCTCGAAGTTATGGAGAAGATGGCCAACAGCTCCTACCGCGGCCTCCCTTACTACCGCGACAAGGGCTACATCCCCGCCGACAAGGAAGACGAGTCTGTCTCCAAGACCTTCGAATACTGCTACGCCAGCTGGTCCATCGCACACGTCGCCAACAAACTCGGCAAGCCCGACATCGTCTCCACGGCGAAGCAGCGCTCCCTCAACTACAAGCACTACTTCGACCCAAAGACCCAGTTCATGCGGGCCAAGCTCGACGACGGCCAGTTCACCGAGCCCTTCAACCCCATCGACATGGGCCATACGGACAAGTACCGCGACTACACCGAGTCCAACGCCTGGCAGACCACCTTCGGCATCCAGCACGATCCCGCTGGCCTCATCGCTCTCTTCGGCGGCGCCAAGCCCTTCCTCACCAAGCTCGACCTGCTCTTCACCGTACCCTCCACCCTGCCCGCCAACGCCCCGCCCGATATCGCCGGTCTCATCGGCCAGTACGCGCACGGCAATGAGCCCTCACATCACATCGCCTACCTTTACGTCTATGCCGGGCAGCCCTGGAAGACTCAGTCGCGCATCCGCATGATCTGCGACACCCTCTACCACGCCGCCCCAGACGGCATGGCAGGCAACGAAGACGTGGGCCAAATGTCCGCCTGGTATCTCCTCTCCTCGCTCGGCTTCTACCCCGTCGACCCCGTCAGCGGCAACTACATCCTCGGCAGCCCACTCTTCGAGCACGCCAACGTCACTCTCGGCGCGGGCAAGCAGCTCGAAATCGTCGTCCATCGCTCCGACCCCGCCCACGTCTACATCCAGGCCTTCACCCTCAACGGCAAACCCCAACAGCGCTGCTGGTTCAATCACGCCGAGATTAAGAACGGCGGCAAGATTGAGCTCACCCTCGGCCCCAACCCCAATATGAAGCTCGGCGCCGACCCAGCCCACCTCCCACCCAGCTTCACCCTCTAACCGCCACTTCACCCGAAACACCCAGGGCAGGCCGCCAGGCCTGCCCTCTTCCGTTTCACAATCCATGCAGCGCCAAATGCCGATCAACCACCTCCTCCACAATCTCCCCGCTCGCATTGTCGGCCTCCATCAGCCGGTGCGCCTCCACAATCTCCTCCGGCCGGAGTCTCCGCCAAATCGCGCAAGCCGCCCTAGCTGCGAAGAACTAACACGAAAAGTGCACACATCCCCCGCATTCGTTCAGAAACTCGCTGATTCCCCGCTATAGTGGAGAGCGGTAAGCCAGACAACTCTGGCTCGCGCCTCGTTAGGAGAGACCCCGCTCGGTGATCCCCGCCACCGCCATCCCAATCCGCCCGATTGTCTTCGAGCTCTGCGCTGAATCGCTTGAAACCTGCCTCTTCGCCCGCTCCGCCGGTGCGGACCGCATTGAACTCTGTACCGACCTCCGCACGGAAGGCCTCACGCCTTCGCACGGCCTCCTTCAGGCTGCGATTCAGTCCAGCGGCCTCCCCGTCCACGCCCTGCTCCGACCGCGCGCCGGCAACTTCGTCTACTCCGCAACCGACTTCGACGTCCTCCGTCAGGATCTCCTCCATGCGCGTACCCTCGGCGCGGCTGGTGTAACCCTGGGTATCCTCCTCCCCGATGGCCGCGTGGATATCGCCCGCACCCGCGATCTCGTCCAGCTCGCCGGTCCCCTCGAGGTCACCTTTCACCGCGCCTTCGACGCCACCCCGGATCTCCCGGCCGCCCTCGAAGATGTCATCCTGACGGGCTGCCACCGCATCCTCACCTCGGGCGGTGCAGAGACAGCGACAGCCGGCGCTCCAACACTCCGCAACCTGGTCGAGCGGGCTGCCGGCCGCATCGAGATCGCCGTCGGCGGCGGCCTACGCTCGCAAAACGTCGCCGCGCTGCTCCGCACCACACGCGCCTCTCACTTCCACGGCTCCGTGCGCTACGCCCTCCTCCCTGAGACGCGCTCCCTGTCCATCGACCCCGCAGAGGTCGCGCGTCTCATCGGAACCCTGCGCACAGCCGCCCAAAGCCCGGCGTAGCACCCGGCCCCAACCGCACCTAACGCCTTCTACGAGCCTCCCCATGCGCATCCTCCTCACCGCAGCAGCCGCCACCCTCCTCACCGCCACTGCGTCCGCGCAACTCCAAACCCTCTTCTATATGTCCGACGGCCGAGACTCCGTTCGCTCGTTCATGGAACATCGCGACAAAATCGACATCATCTCCCCCACCTGGTACCAACTCGACCCCGACGGCCTCGTCTCCGGCGAGCCCGACGCCCCAGTCCTCGCCGCCGCAAACGCCGCCCATATCCAGGTCTTTCCCCTCCTCGCCATGTTCAACAAGGATGGCCTGCACCGCCTAGTCGGCAACACCCATGCGCAGGACCTTATGAACGCCAGCATCGTCGCGCTCTGCAAACGCAACGGCTACCCCGGGATCCAGTTCGATATCGAAAACGTCTCCTGGACCGACCGCGACGGCTTCTCTGCCCTCATCAAGCGCTCCGCCGACCTCCTCCACGCTCACGGCCTCAAGGTCCAGATCGCCGTCGTCCCCAACGCCCCCGGACACCCCGGCTCCACCGCCTTCTCCCGCTGGATCTTCGAAGACTGGCGCGGCGCCTACGACTACAAAGCCATCGGCGACGCCGTCGACCTCTTCTGCCTGATGACCTACGACCAACAGACCCGCTGGACGATGCCCGGCCCGGTCGGCGGCTGGCTCTGGACCAACGAAAACCTCGACTACGCCCTCGCCCAAGGCGTCCCCGCCTCGAAGCTCTCACTCGGCATCGCCCTCTACGGCTACCACTGGTACACCGGCGATCCCGGCCTCGGCAAATCCGAACAGCACCCCAACCCCACCGCCGACTACATCTCCTTCCTCAACGCCGAGCAGCTTCGCGCCACCTACAACGGCGTCTCCCAGTGGGACTCCATCGACCACACCGAGTGGTTCTGGTTCTACCACGATCAAATGCGCGAGTGGGTCTTCCGCACCGACGCCCACGGCTGGCACGATCGCTTCCAGCTCGCCGCCGACAAACACCTCCAGGGCACCTGCGCCTGGATCCTCGGCGAAGAAGACCCCGCCCTCTGGGCCACCCTCCCCACCAGACGCTGACCCTCGCTTCCGCCCGCAACAAAGCCATCGACGCGATGCATGTGCGATTAGCCCACGGTACCTCGCCGGCGACGCACGCCGGCTCCTGCCAGTCCAACCAGTCCGGTGCTGAGCAGCAGCCAGCTCGCGGGTTCCGGAACATCCGAAAGATCGGTGATCGTCAGAACCGCATCCGTGTCGATGAACTCCGTCGAGTTGAACACATAGGCAGAACCGCCCGTGTACGTGCCCGGCAGCACGTGCGGATTCGAAGTCGGACCCGTCGCAATCGTCCCACCCGCGTCGACGCCATAGCCGTCGGTTAAACCGAACAGACCACCGGTGTTAGTCACGTCGAAGTTGATGTCGAAGCCATCGGGGCCAAGCGTGAAATCTTCGACACCACTGACGTAATCCGTATAGTCAGCGGTGTACGAGGTCGGCGTAGACAGATCGAACGTAAAGTCAAAGCCAGTGCGGTCGCAGTATCCGAAAAGGCAAAACACTCCAACAATCCCGGAAAAGTTGAAGTCGTATACATCCGCATGGGCGGCGGGCACGGCCAAAAACAACGGGACTAACCAGAGAGCACGGCGCATAGCACGTCTCCAAGATGGAAATTTGGCCCGGGAAAGATTGTAAGTTACCACGCCCTGCCCGAGCCGTCTACCTCCTGAACCACGCACAACAACCTCAAAACTGGTAGTGCGCCGAGAACTGAATCTGCCGCGGCCCCGATCGAACCCCGCCGATCTGCCCAAAGTTCGAGTCCGTAATGGTGTTATCCGGATTGCCGTAGCTCGCGATGTTGAACACGTTGAAGAAGTCCGACCGGAACCCGATCGCCTGCCGCTCCGTGATGTGGAAGTCCTTGAACGCCGACATATCCGACTGCAGATACCCCGGTGCCCGCTCGCTTCCCACCGAGGCCGTGCCGAACGTCAGCGCCGCCGCCGGTCCATACGCGCACCCAAAGCTCTGCGCCTCCGGCTGCGTGCACGCATTCACCACCTGCGTTCCCGTCGTCCCGTCCGCATTTGTCACCGTAATCGTCTCCGGCGAGTTCACCGTCGTGTCCGTTCCGAACCAATTGTTAATGCTTCGGTTACGCACTCGGATGTGCCGGTAGTAATTCGCCCGTTGCTGTCCAAACGAGTTGGTATTGCTGGTAGTCGGTCCGTTGATCGTCACCGGGAGCCCCGAGTAAGCAATAATCGTCGCCGATCCCTTCCATCCGCCGACCAGCAGGTCCAACACAGGATTCAAATGCCCGCCAAACTGCTGCCCACGGCCCACCGGCAGCGCATAGACGATCACGCCGTTCAGGTTGTGCCGCACATCCTGTCCCGCCGGGCCGTAGTCCGCCGCCTGGTTGTATCCGTCCTGGAACGCCCCATTCTGCCCGTTGACATTCGGCACACCGTAGTTGCCCGAGCTCGTCGTCATCGCCCGGCCGTACGTGTAGTTGAACGTGTACTCCAACCCATGGCTCGACCGCTGCCGCAGCGTCACCTGCCCGGCGTTGTAGTTGCTGATCGCCGCGGACTCCGTCACCAGCAGGTTGCCATACTGACCCACCAGACCGGCGTAAGGCGTCACATTCTCAGGCAGCGCCGCGTTCGGATCGACCGTTGCAATGCGCTGCGCCTGCGCCAGCGTCAACTGATTCGCATTCCGGTAGTCCGCCAGGTGGTGTCCCGTCTCGCCCAAGTAACTCACCTGCAGCGTCGTGGACCCAGTCAGCGCCCACTCCGTCGTCAGATTGAAGTTGTGGATGTACGCCGGCTGCTGATTCTGCGGCCACACGGAATACTGACTCGTCGCACTGAACTGTGGCGTAAAGCCCGTCACCGTGCTGAACGGCGTGCCCGCGCTCGTCGCGCTCGGCGCCAGCGCCTTCAGGTCCGATCCCTGCGCAAACGGCGGACTCGACGTCAGCCGCTGGTTTGACGCATCGCCCTCAAAGAAGCTCGTCGCGCCATAGCCGCCGCGCAGCACCAGCCTCTGTGTCGCCTGGTAGGCAAACCCGATCCGTGGCTGAATCTGCGTATAGTTGCCGTTGTAGCAGGCCGTCGTCGGGCACACCTGCGCGCCCGCAATCGCCCCGGCGGGCACGCGCCCCGCGTACTCCACCACGCCCGTCGACAGCACCACATTCGCCGTCTTGTTGTTCGCCTCGCGCCACGGCTCGTCGTACTCGTACCGCACGCCCAGGTTCAACGTCAACTTGTCCGTCGCTCGATAGTCGTCCTGCACATACCCTGCAACACGCCACTGTCGGTTGCCGACCAGCCCCACCTCCGACCCGAGCTGCGTCTCTGCCACGCGGTTTAGGACAAAGTCCGCAGGCGCGTACCCGTTGCTCCCCGCCAACCCCGTGAAGACACCCGAGTAGTTAAACGTCCCCAGAAACCCGTAGTTCGACGCGTTGATGTAGTTCTGCTGGTACCGCGTCGCCTGCCCACCAATCGAAAACAGCTGCTTGCCCTTCTGCCAGGTCAGGTTGTCATAGTAGTTGAAGGTGTTGTCACGCAGCACCTGGATGTTGGCCGTCGTTCCCACGCTCGAGGCGTCCCCACCAATCCCCTGGTTCGAGAAGCCGGCATACCCCTGTGCGCCAAACGGAATGCCGACAATCTTGTTGCCGTTCAGCCCAAAATTCCCCGAAGGGTCCGTCGGTATGCTGTTGTCCCAACGGATGCGCGTAAAACCAAACCGAGCCTCGTTCACAATCGCCGGCGAAAAGGTATGGATCCAGCTCCCTCCCCCCAGCTTCGTCGGGTACACATTCTGCGGCGGGAAGAAGACCGGGATCAGCGCCGTCTGCCCGTCAAACGCATTCGACTGCGAGTAGAACGCGGTGAACTTGTTGGCCGCCCCTTTGTCGTACTCGATCTTGATGTCGCCCTGGTTGTTCTCGGTAAAGCTGCGCTGCGCGCCGCGGTAGTTGCCGCCAAACACGCCGTTCGCCACACCCGCGTTCGGCAACGGGTAGAGCTCGGGATGCGCAAAGAGATACTGCGCCACAGGGTTCGTCACCGGCACCTGGTTGTTCGCGTACGGCCGAAAGCCATTCTGCGAGTCGTACAGCTGGATTGGCGAGCTCTGCGTCAGCAGCGACGAGAAGTCGCCCTTGCGGAACGCCGCCGGAAGAACAGACGCGGTCTGCTGCCCGCCCGTGTGCCGCCGCGTCCCTTCGTAATCCGCAAAGAAGAACAGCCGGTTGCGGATGATTGGGCCGCCAATCGTTCCGCCGAAGATCGACTGCGTATAGGGGTTCTTCGCCACAGGATTCGGCACCAGCGTCGTGGTGCCGTCGGAGTTCGTTATCTCGGTCGGTGCCTGGTGCTTGTTACCCCAGGAGTTCGCGTCCAGGTTGTAGTTCTCGAGATACCCGTAGGCCGATCCATGGAACTGGTTCGTCCCCGACCGCAGCACAGACACCACTGCTCCGCCGTTGGCATTGCCGAACTGCGCCGGCGCATTGGCGCTGATCACCCGGACCTCCTGCAGTGAGTCTGGCGCCGGGTTATAACCGATCAGGTTGTTCTGCCCTTCGTTCAGGTCCGCCCCGTCCAGCGTGTAGTTGTTGGCCTGGTTGCGATTGCCGTTGATCGAGACGATGCCGTTGTTGTACGTGTTCCGCTCAATGGCGTTGCCGCCTGTCAGACCCTGCGGATCCGTGTTCACCGCACCCGGCTGAAACAGTGTTACCGAAGAAAAGTTCCTCCCATTCAGGGGGATATTCTCGATCTCCGTCGTCGACAGCGAAATCCCCAGCGAGCTGTCGTTGGTGTTCAGGATCGGCGCCACCGTCGTCACATCCACTGACGTCGCCGATCCCCCCGCCGACAGCTTGCCGTCAACCTTCGCCGTCTGGTCGATCTCCAACTGAAACGGAGGCACCGTCTGCGTCTCGAAGCCGGGCGCCGCAATCGAAACCGTGTACCGCCCGATCGGCAGGAAGCGCACACTGTAGAGGCCAGCCCCATTCGTGGTCGTCGGCGTCACCACGCCCGTGTCCACATTCTTCACCTCAACCGTCGCGTTCGGAATCACCGCTCCACTCGGGTCCGTAACCGTGCCGTTCACCGCTCCCGTCACATTCTGCGCAACGCCGACTCCACCACAGCTCAACACCGCGGCCAACACCAAACTCTTCTGGGAAAATCTACGACCACTCAGCATAAAAACAAGCCCTTCCTTTAACCTAGCCAGCCGAGAATAGGAGCACGGCTTGTCCGATGTCAAGGGAAAGCTACAAAGCTTCTGCACCTTTGATAGCCAAATGCACAAAATAACTGCCGCCCTCAATCGCAGCTACAATCTCGCACGAGAGGCCCGGACGCCCCATGGCACAGAAAACACAGGATCGCGCCAACCGTATCCACCACCTTCTGCTGGGCAAAGGGAAACTCTCGATCGACCAGCTCGCCGCCGAGCTCGAAACTTCAGCCGCCTCCATCCGGCGCGACCTGACAAAGCTCGAACATCGCGGCCTCGTTCACCGAACCCACGGCGCCGTCGAGCTCGCCGGAAAGATGACCTTCGAACCCTTCCGCTTCGACGCCGCCTTTCCCCAGCGCGAAGAACGCTTCGCCGATGAAAAGCGACGCATCGCCATCGCCGCTGCCAACCTCGTCGCCGAAGGCGAAACCATCGCGCTTGCCCCCGGAACCACCACCACCCAGGTCGCGCGCTCGCTCCGCAACCGCTCCGGCCTTCACATCGTCACCTCCGCCGTAAATATCGGCATGGAACTCGGCAGTCTTCCCAACCTCCAGGTCACGCTCACCGGGGGTTCCGTGCGCTGGCCCGGAGCCTTCTCCATGGTCGGCAAAACAGCCTGGGAGTCCCTCGAACGCCTCTTCTTCGACATCGCCTTCCTCGGCGTCACCGGCGTTCACCCCGAACACGGCATCACCGTCATCGAGCCCGACGAAGCCTTCATCCTGCGCGCCATGGTCCTCCACAGCCGCCGCGTCGTCGTCGTCGCCGACTCAAGCAAACTCGGCGCCTTCAGCGCCGCCGGCATCTGCCGACTCAACCAGGTCCACACCATCCTCACCGACGATGCCGTCGATCACGACACCGCCGAAAGCATCCGCAAGCAAGGCGTCGATCTACGGCTCGTCTGACCGCATCTTCGCGCACCCTAGTTCATGCGCTGAAACACCTCAAGATCCCCCTGCCGCTCGACAGGCCGGTAGTGCTGCCACTGCCGCGCAAATCCGGGATCCTTCAAAAACCACGCCAGCAGCGAGGCATACCCCTCCCGATGCAACGTGTCGCACAACTCAGGACCACACTGGTCCACCACCACCACCACCGGCTTCCATCGCTCCAAATCCTCAGTCTCCGTGCTCAGCTGAATCGCGGACAGCTCACGCACCGCACTGGCCTTCATCGTCTCGTGCAGCGGATTCTTCGGGTCCGGTCCCCGCAGAATCGCCGGCAAAAGCCAGAAGTAGTTCACCCGTTGCCCAAGCACCTTGTGCTGCTCAATCACCAGCGGCATGTCCCAGGGCTGCGTCGCCAGGTAGGAGACCGCGCTCCCTTCCGGATACGCGCTGAAGATCTCCGCAAGAGCGCGCTTCTTCGCGTTGTAATACCCATCGCGATGCCCAAACTTCCAGTCCGCCGCGAGCGCCAGCACACCGCACGCGAGTGCGATCAGGACGCGCCTCTGTGCGCCGGCCGCTGTCTCGCGACCATCCGCCGGGCTCTCTTCCCTCCGCCAAACCTCCGCTATTCCCATCACCACCGCTGCGATAAACAGCACCGCAAACAGGCCCGACGGAATCAACTGGTATCGCCATCCCTTGTGCTGTTGCAAATACACCAGACCGCTGCCGATCGCGGCCGTCCCGAACACTAGTGACAGCTCGCGAAGCGCGATCCGTCCCCACCCGCGGTAGAGCACAACACCAAAGACCAGCAAGCCAAGCACAACCGGCAGGAGGTTTGGGAAGACCTCAGACCAGGGATGGTTGAGTCCCCAGTACGCCAGTCGAAGCTGCGGCATGACATTCTCCAGATATGTCCGCCCAAACAGAAAAACACTGCCCACATACACAAACAGACCCGCGACGAACGCCACCGTCGCCGGGTGCACCACGGCATCGAACCGGCGCAGCCGAACCACCAGCAGCAACTCCACCAAAATCACCATCAGCACGTGCTGCGGCTTCAAGCTGATCGCAATCGCCGCCGCCACCCCGATCACCACCGATTGCACCCATCCCACCGAGCGCCCGCACAGCCGTCCCGCCGCCAGCACCAGATACGGCAACACCAACAGCACCATCAGGTGCTCCCGCTGCCCAAGCGAGTCCTTGGTGATCAGCCACAGGCTGGTCATCACCTGCGCCATCACAAACAGCCACACCGTCAGCGTCCGCGGTTGAAACAGCCGACGCAGCAACAGGGTCGTCCAAACCAGGCTCACCAGCACCAGCACATCGAAGAACAGCCGGAAGCCATTCAACATCCCAATGTGCAGCAACGAGCCCAGCATTACCGGAAGAGCCGAAAACCAGATGATGAACGGCGGATTGACCTCGACCAGCCGTGGACCATTCAGCGTCACGCCCCGCAACACCAGGTCCGCCGCATACAAGCACCACGCCTGATCATGCCCAACATGCCGCAGATAGATCTGATCCAGCCCCGCCCCCAGGGCCAGCCCGCTCAGGGCTGCCAACAGCAGGCAAAGCTGTCCGTAGCGTAAAAGACGCACACTCGCTCCTCAACATTCTTGGGTTCAGATGCTTCGCCGCAAAATCTCGCGAAGCAAACCGGGCGCGCCCGGTCGGTAGATGGCGCGAAGCGAGTTTCGGTTTGTCAGAGTGTCTCGTACCGCCAGCGAAGATGCAACCTGCGAACGAACAAGGCCCCGCCACAACGTTACCTTCGTGCGCTTCGCCGTGCGCCAGCCCGCGCTCAATACACTGCAATCGCCCCGCCCTGCGATATGCTGGACCAAATCGGCCACAGCGGCGCTCCACCAGACCGCGAATCCTGGAGGTCCGCATGCTCCGCACGGCTCTGTTCCACGACAACTTCGCGCAAATGGGCGGTGCCGAACGCGTTACCGAGGTTCTACACCACACCCTGCCCGGTGCCGACCTCTTCACCACACTCTCCGTTCCCGAACGCCTCTCCGCTCACCTCCAAGCCACCCCCATCCGAACCACCTGGATGCAGCGCCTGCCGGCCAAAGCGAAGTTCTTCCGCCATTACTTCCTCTTCTACCCCCTCGCCGTCGAGGCCGTCGACCTCCGCGGCTACGACCTCGTGGTCACCAGCTGCTTCGGCTTCGCCAAAGGTGTCCGCCGCGACCGCAACGCCGTCCACGTCTGCTACTGCCACACCCCCATGCGCTGGGTCTGGCGCGCGGACGACTACTTCGCCAAAGAGAAAGTCGGTCTCCTTAAAAAGATCTTCCTCAACCTCGCCCTCCGTCCCCTGCGCTGGTGGGAGGTCCGGGCCGCCAAACGGCCCGATCTCTACATCGCCAACTCCCAGGTGGTCCAGCAGCGCCTTCGCGACGCCTTCGGCATCGACTCCGTTGTAATCCCGCCGCCGATTGAAACCTCGCGCTTCCACCTCGATCCCTCCGCTCCGGACGATTACTTCCTGGTCCTCTCTCGCCTGGTTCCGTACAAACGGATCGACCTTGCCGTCCGCGCCGCCACCGAGCTTGCCCTTCCCCTCAAAGTAATCGGCAGCGGTCCCGACCTCGACCGCCTCAAGTCCCTCGCCGGTCCCACCGTGCAGTTCCTTGGCCGACAGTCCGACGCGGAGGTCAACCAGCTCGTCTCACGCTGCCAGGCCCTGCTCTTTCCTGGCGAAGAAGACTTCGGCATGGCGCCGCTCGAGATCAACTCCGCCGGCCGCCCCGTTATCGCGTTCCACGGCGGCGGCGCCACAGAGACCATCGTCGAAGGCCTCAACGGTCTGTTCTTCCACGAACCCACGGTCGCCTCCCTGGTTGAGGCGATCCGCACCTTTCAGACGCGCACCTGGGACCCCGAGGCCATCCAGCGGCACGCCCGCGGCTACGATACAGTCGTCTTTCAGCAGCGCATCCGCGACTTCCTCGACCATGCCACCAACGGCCGCCTCTCCGCCAGCGACCTCGCGGCGGTGGAGCAACTGCCCTCCGCGTCGCCCGCAGAGGCTCACTCGTGAACCCCGCGTCTGAAGCCCTTGCCTCAACGGCAGCAACCGCCACGTCCACCTCAGCAGCTCCGGCCTCCCAGCTTCCACCCGTTCGCGTTCTCCTCTTCGACCATACCGCCGAACTCGGCGGTGGCGAGATCGCCCTCGCCGACATGGTTCGCCATCTTGACCCCAGCCGCGTCACGCCCGTCGCCCTGCTCGCCTCCCACGGCCCTCTCGAAGACCTCCTCACCGACTACCTTCCCGTCTACACCCTCCCACTCGGCGACGAGATCGTTCACGCACGGCGCGATGCCCTCGGCGGTGCCGGCAGCCTCCGTACCGGCCTCTCCACCCTCAGCTATATCCGCCAGCTCATCCGCTTCCTCGACCAACATCGCATCCAGGTCATCCACACCAACTCGCTCAAGGCCTCGGTGCTTGGCGGCATCGCCGGCCGGCTCGCAGGCTGCCGCGTCGTCTGGCACGTCCGTGACCGCATCGCCGATGACTACCTTCCCCACAAAGTCGTCCTGGCCATGCGCTCCCTTGCCCGCGTCCTCCCCCACTTCGTCATCGGCAACTCCCAAGCCACCCTCGCCACCCTCCACCTGCCCGCAACGCCCACCGCCGCCATCCCCTCAGGAGTTGATCTGGCCAGGTTCCACGCAGATCCCGGCTCGCTCTCGCTCCACGCCGCCGCTGAGACCACACCTCTCATCGGTCTGGTCGGTCGCATCTGCCCCTGGAAAGGTCAGCACATCTTTCTCAAGGCCGCCGCCCTCGTTCACCAGCACTTCCCCAACGCTCGCTTCCAGATCATCGGGGCCGCCCTCTTTGGGGAGCACGACTACGATCGCAAGCTTCACGAACTCGTCCGCGAGCATCACCTCGAAGCCGTCGTCGACTTCCTCGGCTTCCGGAAAGACGTCCCCGCCCTTATCCAGCAGCTCACCATTCTCGTCCACGCCTCGGTCGTCGGCGAACCGTTCGGCCAGGTCATCGTCCAGGGCATGGCCTGCGCCAAACCCGTCGTCGCCACCGACGGTGGCGGCGTCCCGGAGTCTGTCGTCAACGGCGTCACCGGCCTTCTCGTACCCATGGGGGACGAACATGCGATGGCACACGCGATCGAGCGTCTCCTCCTCGACCCTGACGCCGCCCGACGCATGGGCGAGGCAGGCAGGGAGCGCGTTCAGGACCGCTTCACCGTGGAACAAACCACCCGCCGCATCATGGATGTCTACGATGTCGTCGCGGACCGTTCCCCCGATCTCTCCTGACCGCGAGAGCGCCAGTAACTCGAAATGTTCCACGTGGAACAAAAGGCGAAAGAGGAACCCCGCGCATTCCATGCGAAACGGGCATCGACTCTCGCCGATGCCCGCCCAAAAACCCGCTTACCCCCGGCGAAACTCAAGACTAAATGCCCTTCATCGCAAACAGTGCCGTATGCACCAGAATGGCCAGATCGAAGAAAAACCCTTTCTGCTCAAGGTAATAGAGGTCATACTCCAGACGCTCGTGAATCGCCAGCTTCCGGTCCGCGCTCAGCTGCCAGAACCCCGTCATCCCCTGCGGCACCAACAGCCGCTGATGCTCCGTATGTGTATAGTTTTCAACGATAAAGGGCATCTCGGGTCGCGGTCCAACCAGCGACATATCCCCCTTCAAAACGTTCAAAAGCTGCGGCAGCTCGTCCAGGCTCGTCTTGCGTAGAAACCGTCCGGCAGGCGTTACGCGTGGATCAAACGAACTGTCCGGCGACACTCCATACTTCGGCGCTGTTACGTACATGGACCGGAACTTCAGCATCTCAAACTGCCGGCCCTCCTGCGCAATACGCGTCTGCCGAAAGAAGATTGGCCCAGGCGAACTCCAGCGAACCCAGAGCCCAACCGCGACCCAGACCGGCAACGTCAAACCAATCAGCAGGCCGGACACCAGAATGTCAAAAGCCCGCTTGGCATAGGAGTACACAAGATCGCGCTTCTCCTCCACCACAGAAGACGTGATGTGCAACCCATCAAGAAAGCGCACTGCCGCATTGCCGGAGTGAGGTAGCCCTCGATTTCCTACAAAGGAGATCGGTATGTGCTGCCCATGGGCAAGCTCGATCAGCTGAGATGTCCTGGCGTCGGACATACGCGGGTCCGCAACGTAGATCTCCCGGACCTCTAACCGATCCAGCAACTCCGTCGATGCTTGCTCCGCAAGGATTGTCACCCGGTCCCGAAAGTGATAATCATGCCCGTAGATCACAGTCTCGACCCCCACAAGCTGCTCCTCATCAAGCAATGCCACGGGTAACATCCCGAGATCTGGGGATTTGATGAGGATAGAGAAGATGCGCCGTGCCTCCGAGCCTGCGCCGATGATCAGCACATTGCGCCGCTTCACCTGACGGCTCTTCCACCGAATAATCAGCTCCCGGGTTAAGTGCTTTTGCAAGAGCAAGATGACCGTAGTGAAAATCCACCCGAACAGCAGCATCAGCCGGGGCACCAGCATGCGATGCATGTAGATGCTCAATCCAATCAGGCCAAAACTAAGCACGCTGATTCGCAAAGTCTCCGCGGTCTCGCGGATGTAGAGGAGACTGTGAGTGTGCTTGTACAGATCCCTTTTGTAACAGAAGAAGGAAAATATCAGGACGTATTCAATCGAAAACGCCAGGATCGAAAGATACGGGCGCCGAAGATCATAGCGAAACAGTAGCTCGTAGCTCACCACGCCCAGCAGAGCACCAAGCTGAATGGAAAAGAAGTCGAGGAAGATCGCGCAGAGAAAGATCATTAACCGCGATTGCGTTGCTCGCGGAAGCTCTTTCACAAGGGGGAGGTCGAAGTAGGTCTGGGTCCGCTCAAGCTGAGTCATGCAATCTCCTGAGGTCAAGTACCCCTGGATGCTTCGCTAAGGTTGGGCAACAGGACACCCAACAAAACTACCTGCGAAATGGCCAATGCCACTCACACTTCAGTGTCATTTCACTTAGTCCAAGAAGACGATACCGTTCGGACAAAGAAGGAGAACACATGATTCCCTCAATCACGTTTCTGTTCGGTTGCTGGTTTGGCTGTCTGCTTGGTCTGTTTCTTGCCGGTGCCCTCTCGGCCTCCCGCGACGTCTCCGAGGAAGCTCGCACCTCTCCGATCTCCTCCCGTGCCGCTGCAGGCGCTTTGACCATACTGGAGAACACCAAGGCTTAAAGGAACTCTCGGCCCTGACCGGTTCGGGGATATCTCCCGACACTCAGGTCAGTGCAGCAAGCCCACTCGTCCTCGCACGAACAACATTGCTGCTCCCTTTTAGCCCCGAGCAAAGTCGAGGGTCCCAGGGGTGGACAGCTGTTCAGAAATGAGTGTACATTGCCGAGGATCAATTCTCCCCATTCTCGAGGAATTAATCTCTGGTGCCGCCGCGATCCCCCCCCTCCTCCCTCGACGAGCTCGGCTTCAGACCTCTGTTGTTGTTGTCTTGGTTCACCTTTCCCACCAGTTCCGGAAAAGAGTTACCGGTGGCGGATTTATTGCGGGATCCCCCCGGAGGTTGCCTAACGGCTGCTAAGATGAGCGCAAGCCAGGTCAGAGCGTGAGTTCGCTTAGTCCACGGACAGAAACAAACCTAATAGGTACCCTGCCATCTTCACCTGGATCAACCGCCCGATGGCGCCTACCAAGCTCTGAGGAGATCGCATGGGAAGCTTAGCAACCACACGTCCCACTGACACCGCCTCTGCCGGCGTTCTGCGCATCGCCGTCGAAGCCCTTTTTCGCCACAAACGACTCTTCCTCTCTGTCTTCGGCTTCGGACTCCTGCTTACTTTGCTCTACGTCTTTGTCAGCCCAAAGAAGTACGAATCTGACATGAGCGTCATCGTGCAGAACAATCGAAAGCCCGAAGTGCTCACCGCGGAAGCTACTCCAATTGGAAACACTTTTGTTCAGCAGGTCTCAGAAGACCAGCTCTACTCTCAGATCGAGATCCTCGGCAGCGCCGACGTCCTCGACGATGTGGTCGACCCAGGCTGGCGTGACGTCCCCGTCACCAGTCATACGCGGCAGGCTCAGCAAGTGCACGAGGGCAAGCTGAACAAACTTCGGGCCCACCTCTTGGTCTCCCCTGTCCGCAAGTCCGACGTAATCGATGTGAGCTTCATCGCAAATGACCCCCGTGTCGCAACGGCAACCCTCGATCGCATCCTTGAGCTCTTCCTCCGCCGCGAGCAGGTGGTCAGCCAGCCCGCCGGAGCCTCACACTTCTTCGGCAACGAAGCCGATCGCTACCAGAAACAGTGGGCGGCGGCGCAGCAGCAACTGGCGCAGTTCCAGCAGAGCCATAACCTTGTCAACGTAACCGATAAGGAGACCGATCTCTCCAAATCACTGTCTGACACCACAGCTCTCCTGCGCGGCGCTGACGCCGAAATTGCCGAGGTGCAGCACCGTCTACAGGCAGAACAGAGCCAGGTTGCCAAGACGCCGGAACGCGAGCACACCATTGAACGAGTCCTTCCGGCTGCAGGCTCCATCGACGAGATCAACACGCTCCTGGCCCAGCTCACGTTGAAGCGTAGCCAGCTCCTCACGGAATACCTTCCAAACGATCGCATCGTCCAGCAGGTTGACTCGCAGATCGCCGAGGCGGAAAAGCAGCTCAAGAGCGCGCAGACAATGCATACCGTGGAGACCCAAACCACAGTCAACCCCGTGTGGCAAACGCAGAATCAGTCCATTCTGGACGACCAGGCTCATCTTCGCGCCGTCACTGCCAAGCGTGACATTATTGCTGCGCAGGTTGCTGGTATTGAAGGCCAGCTGAAGCAGACCGAGGGGGACACTCTTGAGTTCAGTACTCTTCAGCAGAAGACCGCTACCCTCGCCAGCAACTACCAAAATTACATTCAGAAGCGCGACGCGGCCTCTCTCTCCGAGGCGATGGACCAGCAGGGTCTGCTCAATATCGGCATCGCCCAGTCCCCCACCTTCTCCATCTCGCCGGTGCGCCCGCGCCCCATGGTTGACACTGTACTCGGCCTGCTCACCTCCTTCTTTCTTGCTTGCTTCACGGTGTACCTTGCCGAAGCCGGCAGGCAGACCATCGCAACACCTGCAGAACTTGACCTTGCGTCCAGCTACCCGGTTCTCGCAACCGTCGGCTTTGGAGCAAATACCCTCTCCGGCGAGCACCTCTCTCCACGCGCAGCCCGTTCCATCCTCGGCGCACTCCGGCCGCGTGCTGCCGAGGGGCGGAAAGCCATACGGCGCGGATGAACAACTCGGGAGAAATCATGGCAGATGAAGTCGAGCGCAACGACGGTGAAGGTGGGCCCGTCTCCGCCTATCAGGGTCTGGTCTACAACATATTCCAGCTGCCTCGGGAGACCGAGCACGGTTCCACCATCGCCATGACCTCGCCGACGCGCGGTACAGGAACCAGTTACCTCGTACGTGCCCTGGCCAACGAACTTGGCTCCCATCCATCGCATCGCATTCTCCGCGTCGATCTCGCCGGCATGGCCCGCAGTATCGGATCCGCCGATGAAGCCCTCGCCCTTGTCACGCCCACGGAGCAACCCTCCATCTTCAGCATCTCCACCCCTCTCCGGTCGGGCACAGAGGTCAGCAACCGCAGCGCAAGCTTCTGGCACGCCAGCGCGCAGCATCGGCGCGATTGCATCGACCTCCTACGCAGCAAGTTCCACTACATCCTCTTCGACTGTCCCGCGCTCCGCGACAGCGGCGACACCCTCGGCGTCGCTCCCCTTGTCGACGGCCTGCTGCTTATCGTAGAGGCCGACCGAACTACCAAAGCCGAGATACTCCAAGCCGAGCGTCAGATCGAGGGCGCCGGCGGCCGGCTCTACGGAAGCATCCTTAACAAACGCAAGTACCTTGTGCCGGAATGGGCCTTGCGCAGACTGTGACTCCATGAGGTTCTCCATGCGACCTACTCGCTGCCTGCTCGCCCTTGTCATCATTTCGCTCGCGCTCGCCGGTACCGGCGCGCACGCCCAAAGCGCCGCTCCCACCCCGCCCCCTGTCGTTCCCGTCAACCTCGGGTCGAGTGCGCAAGCCTCTCATTTGGGCACACCTCTTCCTCCTTCCACGTCGGCCGCACCCTCGGCCGCCATGCCAGGGGCTGCCTACCCCGGATCGCCCGAATACAAGATCCGGGCCGGAGACACTCTCGCGCTCGACTTCCGCCTCAGCCCTGAGCTCGATCAGACCGTGATCGTCGACCGTGACGGGGCCGTTAGCCTCCAGATAGTCGGTCGCGTACCTGTCGGCGGTCTTACCCTCGACCAAGCCAAAGCTCTTATTCTCACCAAGGAGTCGGCCCACCTCGTCAAACCCGAGCTCAACCTCCAGCTAACCGACTTTCAGCATTTTTACGTGGTTGTCGCGGGCGAAGTTTTTGTTCCGCAAAAGATTGAACTCCGCGAATCCATGACCGCATTGCAAGCCGTAATGCTCGCCGGCGGAATCAAGATTTCAGGACGCGAAACCCAGGTGCTCCTCTACCGCCGCGTCAACGACGAGTACGCCGAGGTACACAAACTGAATCTCCACATCAAAAAGACCTCGCAGATGGAGAACGACATGGCACTGGAGCCTGGGGATCTTATCTTTGTCCCACGCAACCGTGTCGAAAGCGTAGCGCGCTATGTTCGTATCGTCGGCCTGAGCTATCCCCTTGGGCCCGGCTCCTTCTAGCGGGACCGGGACCCTGCCCCGGAATGCTCCGCTTCCAAGCCTGTCAAAGCTCCCTATGCAAAGCTCCGCGTATCACCTCTTGGAGGACCTGAACGGTGTCTATCGCTAGCGACGCCAACGATGCACCTGCGATCGAATCCGTCGTCACCGCGCCCAAGCCCACCAGCAGCCGTGGGGTCCGCGCCATTGGAACCACCATCATCTCGCGCATTGGCATGCAGGGTCTCAATGCGATCACCGGCATTCTCACGGCTCGCATGCTGCTGCCCACAGGTCGGGGTCAGCTCGCTGCGATCACTCTCTGGTCCTCGTTTCTCGCAGGCCTCACGACCTTCGGCCTTCCAAGTTCGCTGATCTTCTACATTCGAAACCGCCCCCGACAGGCAAGCGAACTTCTCAGCAATGCTCTCGTGATGAGCACGCTGCTCTCCATCCTCGCCACAATCGTCGGCATCGTCTGGATGCCTAATTGGCTCCATCAGTACCCACACTGGGCCATTCGCGCGGCACAATGGTTCCTCATCATCACACCCCTTTGCAGCCTCTCGCTCGTGATTCGCGGTGCCATTGAAGCCAGCGGCGGCTTCACGACGTCCAACGCCTCCCAACTCCTGAACCCTTCTGTCACCCTCGTCGTCCTGCTCGGCCTTCTCGTCCTGCATCGCCTCAACACCCTTACCGCCTCCTGCGCGTACATCTTCGCGGCCCTGCCCGTCTTTTGCCTACTCGCCTGGCGTGCCCGCCCCTTATTTGGTCATCTGCCCCGCCCATCGCTCACCACAAGCCGCCTCCTGCTCAGCTATGGCTTCCGCAGCTACGGGATCGATCTCCTCGGCACCTTGGCCCTGCAGGTCGACCAGGTCCTGGTCGTCAGCTTTCTGCGGCCCGCTGACCTCGGCGTCTACGTCGTGATGCTCAGCCTGTCGCGCATGCTCAACGTCTTCCAAAACTCCGTGGTAATGGTCCTCTTCCCAAAAGCAGCCGGCCGCTCGCAAGAGACAGCTATCTCGCTCACCGGTCGTGCCGCACGCGTCTCCATGCTACTCACCGGCTCCTGCGCCCTCGTAGTCGGAATTCTCGGCCCCTACCTCTTGCGCATCTTCTACGGCAAGGACTACACATCATCGATCGCCTCCCTTCGTCTTCTGCTTGTCGAGGTCACGCTCTCCGGCGCCACCTTTGTCCTCGCACAGGCCTTTATGGCCCTCGGCCGCCCCGGTATCGTCACCTTCCTGCAGGCCATCGGTCTCTCGCTCAGCGTTCCCCTCATGCTGCTTCTCATCCCCCGCTGGGGCATCCGTGGGGCAGCCTTCTCGCTCCTCGTCTCCACCACCGCCCGCTTCACCTTCATCTACAGTGCCTTCCGCTTCGTCTTGAAAACCTCGCCGCCCAGCATGTTGCCGCAGGCTGAAGATTTCGCCATCCTCGCCAGCACCCTGCGCCGCCTCCGAGGAGCCCAACCCGCATGACTACCATCACCGACAAACACCGCAAGACCTCGCGCTCGATGATGATCGGCTTTGCCGTCCTCTGTCTCGCGCTCTCGTTCACCCCCGGTGCCAAACTCGTCGTTCTTCTCCTACCGCTCGGTGCCATCGTTCTCGGCTTCCGCCTGCTTCCAACACCCACGCTCTACGTCCCTTTTGTCCTCTGGCTTTTCACCCTCACTCCGTTCCTTCGTCGAGTGGTGGAGTGGCGCGGCAGCGGCGGCTCCGCCAACACCGTCCAGTTCATCATGACGGCCCCCTTTCTCGCGGCAGTCGTCGGCCTCGCTGTCTGGCGTCGAGACTGGACCGCGCTGCCACGAGCCATACCCCGCCAGTGGACCTTCATTGTTATGGCACTGGCCTATTGCACCGTCGTCGGCTTTCTTATCCACCACGTCGCCGCGACCCTGCCTGATGTGCTCGGCTGGAGCTGCCCCCTCTGTTTCGCTCTTTATCTCTTCTTCGAACGCAATCGCAGCGTCGAGATCTTAAACGTGCTGCGGGAAAACATGCTCTGGGGGCTCCTGATCACCGGACTCTACGGCCTCTATCAATTCTTCTTCATGACCCCCTGGGACATCGCCTGGATGGAAGCCAGTAATCTCACCTCCATCGGCACGCCCGAACCGTATGGAGTTCGAGTCTTCTCAACCCTCAACACCCCCCAGCCGTACGCTGACTACCTCATCTTTGGGCTGCTCATGTGTCTCACCTCGAACCGTCGGCTCCGCTTCTTCGTCGCCCCGATCGCCATCCTCAATCTCGGTCTCACCATGAGTCGCTCCTCCTGGGTCGCCGCCGTAGTCGCCTTCTGCTACGTTGCTCTCACCCTGACCGCAAAGCAGCGCATGCAGCTCATCGCCATCGGCGCCGCCTGCTTTGCTCTGCTCAGCATCGCAACCCTGGTCCCCGAGATCAACGACATCCTCACCCAGCGGCTTCAAACCTTTCAAAATCTCAAAGATGACGGCAGCGCGAACGATCGCATCCAAAGCCAGCGCGAGGCCGTGCAGCTCTTCAGTATCACCCCCTTCGGACTTGGCTTCGGTGCCGACGCCGGTCTGCGCCCCGCGCCCCCCAGTCATGGCCACGCCGCCCTCAACTACGTCACCATCTCCGACAACGGCATCGAAGAGATGGCCCTCACCATGGGCTGGTTCGCCAGCATCGTCTTCCTCGTCGGCTTCGGCGGCTCCGTCCTCGCCATCTTCCGCTTCCCTGCGTCCCCCGGTGTCACCATGCCCCGCGCTATGGTGCTCGCTTTGCTCATTCAGATACCTGTTCTCGGCATCTTCCCCGGCGTCAGCGGCTTCTTTCTCTGGACATCGATCGCAATGGCCTTCTCTGAGGGCATGCGGCCACGTGCCGCCAGCGTCGCCCGGCTCCCCTGGGTAACCACCCAGGCCACACTTCCTGGCCAGGCGCCACTTCCCGGATAGTCACGATCAATGACCTCCCCCGCACCGCCGCTCCGCATTCTCCATCTCTCAAAGAGCCTCTCTAGCCTCGGCAACGGCATCGTCAACGTGGCTGCCGACCTTGCCATCGAGCAGGCCGCCGCTGGCCACCACGTCACCTTTGCGACTGGCGGCGGGGGCTGGCAGCCCCTCCTCGAAGAGGCCGGCGTTCGCTGCCTCCACGCACCGCAGGCCGGCGCAGCCTCCGCGCCGAGCAACTCGCTCCGCCTCCTACGAATCCTCCGCGAGCTCCGCCCCGACATCGTCCACTCCCACATGCGCAATGGCTTCGCCCTCGCCTGGCCATGGTGCCGCCTCCTCCACATCCCAGTCGTCATGCACGTCCACAACATTCACGACCGCGACTTCGGCATCTCCCGCCTGCCCGATCGCGTCATCGCCGTCAGCCACTCCGTCGGGCAAACCCTCATCCACCAGGGCGTCCCGGCAGGTCGCGTCCGAGTCGTCTGGAACGGAATGCTTGGCTCCCGTCGATTCGGCCTACCAGCGCCCCCGGCCGACCTTCAGCACCCCGCCGTCGTCACCGTGGCCGGCATGATGCACCGCAAAGGCATCCCCGAACTTCTCGACGCCTTCTGCCAGGTCTCCGCCAAACTCCCCGCCGATACACCACCGCCGCACCTCTACCTGGTGGGCGGGGGCAGCGAACGCCACCTCTTCACCTCCATCGCCGCCCAGACACCCTTCGCCGATCGGATCCACTTTCTCGGCTTCCAGGCCGATCCCCGACCCTTCCTGCAGTCCGCCGACCTCTTCGTCCTTCCCTCCCGGCGCGAATCCTTCGGCCTCGCCATCATTGAGGCACGCGCTGCCGGCTGCCCAGTCATCGGCACCGACGTCGATGGCATCCCTGAGATACTCGATAACGGCCGCAGCGGCGTCCTTGTTCCGCCCAACGACCCCGCCGCTCTCGCGACTGCGATGGAGCAACTCCTCACCAACCCCGCCCGCCTCGCGGAGCTCCGCACCCGCTCCCTCCAGGGCCTCGAGCGCTTCTCCACGCAGCGCATGACCGCCGACGTCCAGACCGTCTACGAGGAACTCCTCTAGGTGCGCTGATCGCGTTCCCGGATCGCCGCCTCTTCGATTACCTCGGCAAAGCGCCGCACCAGCACCCGCTGGTCATACATCCGCTCCACCGAGACCTGCCCCCGCTCCACCAGCGTCCGCCGAAGCTCGGCCGAGCTCGCCAGCTTCTGCAACGCCTCCGCCGTCCGCGCCACGTCGCCCTCCGGCACAACAAGACCCCCGCCCGTCTCCCGAATCACCTGCGGGATCTCTCCTGAATCCGATCCCAGCACCGGCGTCCCGCAGGCCATCGCCTCCAGCAGCACCCGGCCAAACTGCTCCTTCCAGTTCCCTCGGGTCTCACTCAGCAGCGCCAGCACGTCAAACATCCCCATCCACCGCGGCGCCTCATCATGTGGGACATAACCCACAAAGTGCACACGCCCGCCGTCGATCGCTCCCGCCCGCCGCCGCAGCTCCTCCTCGTAAGGCCCCGCGCCCACCAGCACCAAGTCCCACGGTTGGTCCATCTGCTCGAGCGCGCTCAGCAGCACGCCCAAGCCCTTCTCCTCCACCAGACGCCCAACGTACCCCACCACAAAGCGCTCCGGCCCAATCCCCAGCTCCCGCCGCCGCTCCTCCTCCCACTCCGTCGAAGCATGGTAGACCTCAGGATCCAACGCCAGCGGCAGAACCTCCGCGGCGCCCCGATACCCTTTCACCCGCAACACCTCCAGAGCGCTCGCCGTCACCGGAAACGCAAACGACGACGCCCTGAAGATCGCGCTCTCCAAAATACGCACCGGCCACGGATACCGCTTCAGAATGTTCTGTGCCGCATAGAAGCCGATCGGCTTCTTGCCCGCGATCAGATTCGCCAGGTACATCTGAAAGGTCGCAAAGCCATACGGCTCATGGTGCATATAAATCGCATCCGGCCGCTCCTCGCGCAACATCGCCCAAAATGTCGTTCGGTAGATATGCCGCGGAATATCTCCGGGCCGAATCACGTCCACGCGCCGGATACTCCCCGCAAATCCAGGCCAGCGCTCGTCCGGAGTCGTCTCCGCCGCACGATATTGCGTGCGCCAGCGCGCCGGTGTCACCAGCGTCACCGTCCATCCCAGCTCACGCTCCAGATCGGCGTAAAAGCTCTGCAGAACTGCCGTAACACAGGCATGACTCACAACCAGGATCTTCATGTCCCTCCAGGACGAGCAAACCTTCGACCGGCACTCACCCCAATCCCTTCCGCTGCACCTCGAGTGCCATCAACTCGGCGCCTCATCGAAAGATAACCCGTCTCTAGCCTAACGCCCCAATCTCCCCACATAGCATGGCAGCTATGTGCGAATTTTCCGAATTTCTTCTTCGCCAGGTCCGTCCCCCCCACACTCCCCTCTCAGCGCAGGGGTTCGGATCGCTCGCCGTCACACACCGCTTCTTCCCTCGCATACTCTTCAGTGCGACCGTTTTGCTCACCCTGCTCACTCCTCCGGCCCGCGCCGCCACCTACTTCGTCAGCACCGGCGGCAGTGACTCCAACCCCGGTACAACCGCCGCGCAGCCTTGGCAGACCATCCGGAAGCTCAACACCATCATGCCCAAACTCCGCGCCGGCGACTCCGTCCTTTTGCATGGGGGCGACGTCTTTCGCGACGACTTCGTCAAGTGCGCCAATCCCATCCGGGCCACAGCCACCACGACGCTCACCTCCAACCCGCCCGCGTGCTCAGGCTCCGCCGCCAGTCCCGTCACGATCGGCAGCTACGGTGCCGGCAACGCCATCCTCGACGGCGCCGACCCTCTTCACCTCCGCTGGACCAAACTCTCCGGCACCACCTGGCAGGCGCAGCTCACAGGCCCCGCCCCCTCCAAACTCTACGTCGACGGGGCCACCTCCCCCACCACCCAGCTCCTTCCCGTGCCCAACGCCACCGGCGCCTGGAACGCCACCACAACCTACCAGCCCTACGATGGCGTCACCAACGGAGCCATCTTCTCCGTTCGCGGCCCCCTAGCACCCTCCAGCAACGTCCCCACCTCCAATCGCGGGGTCTGGGTCCCCATCACCAACGTCCTTGCCGGGAACACCTCACAGAACTTCTCCACCACCAACACCGGTCTGCAAAACGTCCAGGCCACCCCGGGCAGCTGGTACAGCTCCGGCTCCACCTTGTATGTGAACCTGCGCGACGGCTCCGATCCCAGCACGCACACCATCGAGGGAACCTTCCGTCCCTACGGCGTGCTTTTGGAAAGCGTCAACTGGGTCACGGTCAAGAATCTCACCGTCGAGCACGTCCTCTACTCCGGCATCGCCGGCATCGCCTACAGCTCCGACTTCGGCTCCTACTTCACCGGCGACGGGATCCACATCCTTAATAACGAGATCTTCAACTACGGCAGCATCGTCAACGACAACCTGCCCCTGCAGGAACACGTCAACAACGACGTCGGCGGCATCCTCATACGCGCCGACGGAGCCTACAACCCCCACCTCCTCACCTCCGCCCTCATCGAAGGCAACCGCGTCGGCATCATGGACGCCTACTTCGGCCTCCGCGGACAGCGCGGCGAGGCTGGCATCGTCGCCGTCGGCCTCAATGGTGGCGGCCCGGCCAACAATCCAGTCATCCAAAACAACTTCGTCTCCACCGTCACCTCCTCCGGAATCCTCTACAGCACCGAAGGCCTCTTCTCCAACACCAAGCCGCCCATTCTCAACAACGGCGGCCGCATCACAGGCAATGAACTCACCAACAACCAGGGCAATCTCTTCTTCACCGCCACCGCCGGCGGCTCCGACGATCACAACCGCATCCACGACAGCTACGCCGAAGGCGTCCAAACAGGCGGCGGCTCCACCAGCACCCCACAGCAGCCGCAGATCCACGCCTTCGACCTCATCTACAACCTCGGCAAGGGCGCAAGCCAGGTCGGCTACAACGGCTTCGACTGCAACGGCCAGTTCGCCAACGGCTTCTGGCAAAACAACACCGTCGTCAACACCTACGCGGCCGCCATCACACTCGAGCAAGGCTGCGGCGGCGCCCACGTCCACAACAACATCTTCGACCAGAACAAGCTCCGCTTCCCCCAGCACGACATCATCAATCCCTCCTATCTCCTCTACTACGTCTCCGGCTCCTCCCACGTAAACACCGACTTCAGCAACAATCTCTGGATCACCGGAACCAATCCCAAACCCTTTCATGGCTCGGCCGACGCCTTCGACTGCAACACCTTCTTCGGTGGCTGGCCGGATGCCTCCTCGCAGTGCTCCAAGGATTCCGTCTTCCGCAACTTCGAAGCCGGTGACCTCTCGCTCCGCCCAGGCCATCCGGCCGCCCACGCCGGCGTCAATGGTGCGAAACTCGGCGCTCTTCCCTAAATGAAGGGGTCTCCTGGCTTACTCGTCCAACATAGAAAATGACGGGCACCCACCCCATTACCTTTGTGCCGTCTTGACGCAAAATTCTCTTGTGCGCGAGGCATCCCTGAGCGACATTGAACCGGGATGCCTCCCACATCACAAATCACCGGGCACACTCCCTCCTTCCTCCCTTCCCTTGGGCCGAGAGCTCGCCTGATGTCGCTCCTTCAAGCGTCCGTTCACCACACCCTCGTCAGCTCCCTCGCCCTCGGCCTTCTCTACGCCCTGTCCTTCTCCGCCATCACCACCGTTCTGCTGCGGCAATACGGCTTCCCACTCGACGACTCCTACATTCACCAGACCGTCGCCCGCAATCTTGCTCTCCACAGAACATTGGGCTTCAACGCACACCAGCGCTCCTCTGGTGCCACAAGCCTGCTGTGGACGCTCCTCCAGGCCTTCAATCTCCGCCTTCTGCACCTCGATCCCGTTCTCTACAACATCGCGTTCAGCTATCTTCTGCTTGCCACAGTCGGTCCCTTGCTCTTCCTCATGGCCGTCCGGGATCACATGCCACCGGTCGTCTGCTGGATCATGGCCGCCTCCCCTGCCCTCCTCGGCAACTTTCTCTGGCTCGGCATGCTCGGGATGGAGCATCTCCTGTTCGTCGTCCTCACCCTTGCAGCCATCTACCTCTGGCTCCTTCCTGCCCCGTCCTCACCTCGCTCCGCCCTGCTCGCCGGCATCGCAGCGGGCCTCCTCAGCATCACCCGTCCAGAGGCCATCGCCTTCGGCCCCCTGCTCCTCCTCGCCGCCCGCCGCTTCTCCCCGACCCGTCGCTCGCGCGCCGACCTCGTCCGATTTCTCACGCCCTGGCTCGCCTTCACCGCAGCCATGCTCGGCACCAGTCTCTGGACCTCCCACTCGCTCATGCCGGCCACCCTTCACGGTCGCCGCTGGCTCTACTTCCACACCTCCGGCGGCGCCTACACGATTGCCTCCAAGATGCGCTTCTGTGGTGCGTGGATCTCGCGCCTGCCCCGCCAGTTCTCCCTCTCCCACGTCCAGCAGATGGGCTCACTCGCCGACCTCCGCAGCCGCTCCGGCGCCATCGGTCTGCTGCTCTTCGCCCTCATGGCCGTCGGCGCCGTCTATCTCGTCCGCCGCGCTCCCCTCCGCATCGGCCTCCTCTGCGCCTGGGCTGCCCTCCACTTCCTCCTCTACTTCTTCACCTTCCCAGCCGCAGGACACGGTGGCAGGTATCAGCCGCTCACCCTTCTGCTCTTTCTTCCCTTCATGCTCCTCGGCATCTACGTCCTCGCAACCTATACCCTCCGCGGCGACCGCGCGGGCAGCGTCGCCGTCGTTGCCGTCGCCATGGTTCTCGCCGGCATCGCCTCCCTCCACACCTGGCGCCGCGTCTCCTACGTCGGCATCAGCCATATCAACAACACACACGGTCGCATCGCCGAGTGGATGAATCACAACGTCCCTCCCACAGCCGTCTTCGCCGCCTTCGACATCGGCCGCGTCTCCTACGACTGGAAGGGCGAGACCATCGACCTCGGCGGCCTCGTCGACCCGAACTACGTCCACTATCTCCAGACCGGCCACGTCGGCGACTACCTCCGGCAGCGACATGTGCAATACGTCATGCTCCCCAGCAGAGGAACCGAAGATATGGGCCTCCAAAACATCCTCGGCAAAAAGCTGGCCGAGTTCTGCAGCCCGCCGGCCGACTGGCTCCTAGGCTTCCGCTACACCATCCACGCCACCCCCTGCCAGCAGCTCTATCAACTCGCCTCGCCCACGGATCCACCCGCAACCACCGCCCGACTCACCTCAATCCACCCCAGCGCGAAATAGACCGTCGTGGCCGCATGCTGCGATCCCGCATACCCCCAACCAGCGAATAAAGCACCGCTCCCAGCGTCGCTCCCAGCAGATCAACAATCACGTCATGCCACTCAATGCCATAGCCGTCCAGAACGCTCTGCCCATACTCAAACCCGAACGGCAGCAGCGCCAGAACCAACATCATCCAAACCCGCGCACCCGCCGTTCGCGGAATCCGCAGCAGAACCACCGCCGTGATAAAAAACGCCAGAAAGTGCCCCGGCGAGTGCAGTCGCCCGTGTGTATGCAGTGCATGCTTTTCGTCCCCGGGCAAAAACGACAGCATCGTCAACCCGCCCAGCCATCCCAACCCCACAACCCAATACGCCAAGCGACGCCTCATCCTCCTACCTTAGCGGACCCGACCACCCTTCCGACACAAGACGTCCGTGCACGCTCCCATCAAGTCCGCTGTTGCCCTCCGCCCGATCGCACCGCACACTAGGAATCACAATGTCCCAAACCGCATCCAGCCGCCAGCCACGACGTGTCCTCATCTATCGCCTCGGCAGCCTTGGCGACACCCTCATCGCTCTTCCTGCGCTTCACCTCATCGCCCGCACCTTCCCCCAGGCCGAGCGCCGCATGCTCACCAGCTTGCCGCCCCACGCCAAAGCCCCGGCCTCCTCCGCCATCCTCCAGCAAACCGATCTCGTCCACGGCTACTTCCGTTATAAGTACAGAACCCGCAGCCCGCGCGAGCTCCTCGCCCTCTGGTGGCAGATCACCTCCTGGCGCCCCGACGTCCTCATCTACCTCAGCGGCGCCCGCGGTCTCGCCAGCGCCCGCCGCGATGCCACCTTCTTCCGCGCCTGCGGCATCTTTCGCCAGATCGGCGTGCCCCTCACCGAAGACATGCAGCGCAACCTCCCCGCGCCACCCTCTCCCGTCGCCCCAGGCCTCCCCATGGTCGAGCCCGAACCCGCCCGCCTCGTCCGCAATATCCGTGCCCTCGGCGACGCCCAACTCGACAACCCCACGAGCTGGAGCCTCCTCCTCACGCCGGCAGAAAATGCCCGCGCCACCGAGCTCCTCGCCCCACTCGCCAATCAGCCCTTTCTCGCCGTCAGCGTCGGCACCAAAATGCAATCCAAAGACTGGGGACGCGACAACTGGCAGGCCCTCCTCGCCGCCGTCGCCTCCCGCTTTCCCCAGCTCGGCCTCGTCCTCTGCGGCGCCCGGGAAGAATCCGAAGTCAGCGACTTCGCTGCAGCCGGCTGGCAGCAACACTCCAGCGCGCCCATCCTCAACCTCTGCGGTCAAATCTCCCCACGTGAAAGCGGCGCCATCATCCAGCACGCCGCACTCTTTGTCGGCCAGGACTCCGGCCCCATGCACCTCGCCGCTGCCGTCCAAACACCCTGTGTCGCGATCTTCGCCTCCCTCCGCCCGCCAGGCATGTGGTTCCCATACGGCGACCGAAATCGAGTCCTCTATCACGAGGTCGACTGCGCTGGCTGCGCCCTGGAAACCTGCATCGTCCAGAAAAAGAAGTGCATCCTCTCCATCACCCCGGCCGAGGTCCTGGAGCAGATCGTTCCCGCGCTGGAGAAATTAGTTCCCGCTATGCGGTAATTAAGTTGGTTCTTAGCTCGCTAAGCCATTACAAATCTATGACTTAGTCACACTTCGGTGGGATGGAGCCAAAAGCAACCAAACGCTACCTTTGGGTGCATGAACCACTTCCCCAGTCACCCACTCACAAGCCCTGCGCAAGACACCAATCGCGCAAGCCGTCCAACGACCTTCCCAACCAGCGCCTTTCCGCTGATTGCCGCGGCAGAGCGTCCGACGAGTGGATCAAGAGCATCAAGCGCCCGCCGGTCTCAACTCCTCGGGCTTGGCCTCCTCCTCCTCGCAGGCACCGCCGCCCACGCCAAAAAGGTCTACTACGTCTCCAACACCGGCTCCGACAGCAACAACGGCACCAGCGCCGCCACCCCCTGGAAGACCATCGCCAAGGCCAACACCATCCTCGCCTCCCTCGGACCCAGCGACCAGCTCCTCCTCCAGCGCGGCGGCACCTTCCGCGATGACTACATCCGCTGCTCCAATCCGAACCCCGTCACCGCCGGCATGACCGCCGACGTTACCCGGCCAGGCTGCTCCGGCAGCGCCTCCGCCCCCATCACCATCGGTGCCTACGGCAGCAACAAACTTCCCAATCCCATCCTCGACGCAGCCGACCCGCTCTCCCTCAACTGGACCCTCGTCAGCGGCACCACCTGGGAAGCCACCGTCTCCGGACCCATGCCCGCCAAGCTCTACGTCGACGGCGCCTCCAGCGAGACCACCGCGCTCCTTCCCGTGCCCAATGCCACCGGCGGCTACGTCAACAGCGCCACCTACAACCCCTACGATCTCGTCTCCACCAGCAACGGCCTCTTCGTCCGCGGTCCCCTCGCTCCCTCCTCTGGCGTCGCCCCCACCAACTTTGCCGGTTGGATGAGCCTCTCCAACAGCTTCAACGGCAACACCTCCCAAACCTTCTCCGGAACCAACTCCGGTGAGCAAAACGTCAACGCCACCCCAGGCAGCTGGTACGGCTCCGGAAATCGCATACTCGTCAACCTCGCCGACGGCTCCAACCCCAACGACCACACCTTTGAAGGCAGCTCCCGCCCCTACGGTGTCGTCCTCTTCGGTGTCAACTACGTCAATGTCCAGAACCTGACCATCGAGCACACCATCCAAAGCGGAATCGTCAGTGCAGCCGCTCCCTCCCTGGGAACCTACTTCACTGGCGAACACAACCGCATCATCAACAACAAAATATGGAACTTCGGCTCCATCACGAACGACACCCTCTCCCTCGGTGTCCACTACAACAGTGAGGTCGCCGGAATTGTCGTCCGCGCAGGCGGTGAGATGAATCCCCACCTCGTCCAGCACAACTACATCGGCGGCAACTATGTCGGCCGCATGGACACCTACTTCAGTGTGCGCAACGCCCTACACTTCGCCGGCATCATCGCCACTGGCATCGATGGCCGTGGCACATCCAACGATCTGGTCATCGAAAAGAACTACGTCTCCACCGTCAACACACGCGGCATCGTCTACAACAACGTCGGCATCCTCAGCAACACCGGTACGCCGCTCCGCAATAACGGTGGCCGCGTCTCCAACAACGAGCTCGTCAATAACCAGGGCAACATCTTCTTCTCCTCCGTCAACGGCGGCATGGTCGACCACAACCGAATCCACCACAGCTTCGGCGAAGGCGTCCAAAGCGGCGGTGACTCCCTCAGCAGTCCTTCGCAGCCACAAACCTTCGCCTACAACCTCATCTACCACGTCGACGAAGCGGCCAACCACGGGCAGTTCAACGGCTTCGACTGCAACGGCCACCTCGCCGGCGGCTACTGGAATAACAACACCGTCTACGACACCTATGGCGCCTCGCTGACCTTCGAGGACGGCTGCACCTATCCCCACGTCCACAACAACATCTTCGACCAGGACACCCTCGAGTTCCCGGCCTACAAGCTCGTCAACGCCTCCTACCTCATGTACTACGTCCGCGGTACAGGAAACCTCGGGCCCGACTTCAGCAACAACGTCTGGGTCCCCGGTCCGCAGTGGCACCCCTTCTTCGGCAACCACGCCCCCTTCAACTGCGCAACCTTCTTCTCCGCCTGGCCCGACAAGAACTCCTCCTGCGTCAAGGACCCCGGCTTCGTCGACCCAGACCACGGCAACTTCGCCCTCACCTCCGCCTCGCCGGCCGTCAGCGCCGCGCAAAGTGGGAAAAAGGCCGGAGCCATCCAGTAACCCAAACCCAACCTGTACCAAACAGCAAAGGCCGCGACGCTCAACGTCGCGGCCTCACTGCGTCGAGGCTTCTATTCGCCGTTCTGGTTTGCGCTCCCCTGCGGATTTACCGTCCGGTAGCTCGCGTTCCCCTTCGACCACACCAGCAGCAGCAAATCCTTACCCACAGGATTCCCATGCACCTCGCTGGCAAACTGGTTAGCTGAGGTCGTCGGCTTGCGGTTCACCTCCAGGATGACGTCCCCCGGCTGCAACCCCGCATCATCCGCCGGACTCGCCGGACGCACCTGCTCCACGACGGCGCCCTGCACGTTGTCAGGCACATTCAGCTGCTGCCGTGTATCCGAGTTCAGGTCGCCGACCGCCAGTCCAAGCTTTCCGCTCTGCGGTCCGCCCTCGCCGTTGCTCGCCAACTCCGCATTCTTCCCGTGGAACTGGCCCAACGTCATGTCCACCGTCTGCGGCTTGCCGTCGCGCATCACGCCCAGCTCGATCTTCGCGCCCGGCTGCAGCTCACTTACTGCCACCTGCAGGGCACTCCCGTTCACCACGTCTTCACCGTTCAGCCGCTCAATCACATCGCCCTGCTTCAGGCCGGCCCGGCTCGCAGGCGAATCCGGCGTCACCTGCGCCACAATCGCTCCCGCGGCATTCTGCAGATTAAAGAAGTGAGCGTTGTCCGGTGTCACGTCGTTCATGCTGATGCCCATGTACCCGTGCTCCACCTTGCCGTGCTCGATCAGCTGCGTGCTCACCGCGTGCGCTATCTGCGACGGAATCGCAAACCCCGCACCCGAAAATGACCCGCCATCCGACACAATCCACGTGTTGATTCCGATCAACTGACCGTACGCATCCACCAGTGGTCCCCCCGAGTTGCCCGGGTTGATCGCCGCGTCCGTCTGGATATACCCGCCCGGCTTCCGGGCATCATCCGAAAACGGATTCGACCGATTCACCGCGCTTACAATCCCGCGCGTCACCGAAAACTGGAAATATCCAAACGGGCTTCCAAACGCCAGCACCGTCTGCCCAGGCTCCAGCTTCGTCGAGTTCCCCCAGGCGATCGCCGGCAGATCCGTCGCGTTCACCTTGATCACAGCCAGGTCTGTCAGCTTGTCCACGCCCACCAGCCGCGCAGACATGATCCGCCGATCATGCAGCGTCACCTTGATGTCCTTCGCCCCGTCCACCACGTGGTTGTTCGTGATAATGTACCCGTCCGGCGAGATGATCACGCCGCTGCCGATCCCATGCTGCAGCTGCTGCTGCTGCGGAGCCTGCCGCCCACCGCCGCCGCCAAACGGTCCATTCGGTCCAAAGAACTGCGCAAAGCCAGGCGGCAGCTGCTGCTGGCCCTGCCCACCCTGCTGCGAGGTCTCGTCCGCCGAGGGCGTCGACGTCACCGCAACATTCACCACAGACGGCGTCACCTTCGACGCCACCGACTCCATCGCATGGTCCAGCGACGTCAGCGCCGCCACGCTATGGTCATCCAGCGGACTTCCCGTCGCAGAGACAGCCGACGCCGCATGAACCCCATTCGAGTTGAACGCCAGAACCGCGCCCAAAGCCACAGCCGCTGCCACGCCGCTCGGCACCACATACCGCTCCACTCCAGCAACTAGTTTCTTAGTTGATCCACGCATCACAATGCCCCTCCAAGGGCCAAACCACGGTTAAAGTTGAACCACCAACCAGCCGCCCGCTACCGGCACAGCCGCGTACGAAAACAATCCCGCATCCACCACCGGCACCGCCGGCCCAACCGCCCGCGGCCCCCACCCGCCTCAAATGACGTCAGCACCACCCACCCCTGCCGCCCCACCCGCCGCGCAACCACCCGCCGCACCTCGCGTGCCCGCACAGCCTCTCGGCTACCTACCCGGCCCGCCACCCGCCGCACCGCAGGCCTTCCCGTAGTCGCCGCCCGCGCCGCCACCGCCTCCGCACGCCCCACGCACTCACCCGACGACGCCGTAGCTCCCCGCACAGGCAGCCGCGCCGAAGCCAGCACCATCCGACCCGCCCCCGCAGCACCCACCACCCCCGCACCCATCGGCCGCGAAGCCGCCACCTCCGCCACCGCTGTCGGCCCAAACGTCACCAGCCGCGGCGACTCCACCATCCCCACCCCACCCACCACCACGCCGCCCGCCATCGCTACGACCACCGCCCGCGCCCGCCATCCCGTCAGCCCCCGCTCCGGCCCTCGCAGCAACCGCCGCACCCGCCGCCCAAGCTCCGTCTGCCGCTCCCAAGCCCCCAACGCCAGCACCGCTCCCCGACCCAGCCGCGACGCCGCCGCCGAGTGCTCCGCCAGCCGAGCCAGGCACGCCGCATACGCCTTCCGCCCCGCCCCCACCCGAACCACGCCGTCATCACACGCCAACTCCCGCTCCAGGCAAAGCCGCCGCTCCACCCACATCGCCGCCGGACTCAGCGGCATCGCCGCCACCGCCGCCTTCTGCAGCAGATTCGTCCACTGGTCCCCGCGCCGCACATGCTCCATCTCATGCAGCACCACCTGCCGCAGCTCCCCCTCGGTCAACTCCTCCAACATCCCCGCCGGCAGCAGAACCCGCAGCCGCCGCCATCCGACCACGCTCGGCCGCGTCGACTCCTCCGAGACACACAGCTCCACCGCCCCCAGCAACTCCCGCACCCCCGCGGGCGCCTCCACCACGCGCGCCTCCGCCGCCATCCGCCGCAGCCGCACCGCACTCGCCCGCCAACTGGGCCGCCCGCGCCGCCGCCAACACCGCCCACCCCGCAACCACCGCCAGACTCCATCCCACGCCCACCCGAACCGCCGATCCGCCCGCCACTGCCGTCACACCCAGGCCCCGCGCCGGAACCACCATCTCCACCCCCGGCAGCACCACCATCACCGCCAACACCCCCAGCCAGATCCGTCCCCGCACCGCCGCCGAGAGTCCCGGCAACGCCCGCAGCGCCAGAGCCACAAGCCCTGCCAGCAACGCACCCTGCCACACCGCCGAAACCAAAGCCCCGGCCGCCGCGCCGCTCCACCCCTCCATCGCGCCCATCGCCATCCCGCTCACCGTCCCACCTCCTCATCCGCCAAACCCTCACCCACCGACGCCAACTCCTCCAGCACCCCATCCTCCGGTGCCTCCGCGATCGCCTGCTTCAGCCGACGCAGCTCCTCCCCAGTCACCTCGCCGTCCCCCAGCAACGACAGCAACAGCTGCTCCCGCGAGTTCCCAAAGAACCGCCCCAACAGATGCTTGACCTCGCTCCCCCGAGCCTCCTCCTCAGCCACGCACGCCCGATACACAAACGCCCGACCATCCTCCCGGTGCTCCACATACCCCTTCGTCTCCAGCACCCGCACTGTCGTCAGCACCGACGTGTACGCCAGCTCCGTCCCCTCCGGCAGCGCCCGCACCAGCGCCGCCACCGTGCTCTCCCCCCGAGCCCACAGCAACCGCATCAGCCGCAACTCCGCCTCCGTCAACGTAATCGACCGTCGTCGCGGCATCGCACCCTCCCTCAGGGGCCCACACAAATCTCGGCCTACACTTATAAGACTCACAACTACAGAAATAGTTAGCAGACCCAGGCCGCACATCGACTCATTCTTCATCTCTCAACTAAAATTGCAAGACGATGCATATTGACGCAGAACGGTCTAGCTCGTATCTTCAATGTATATCCGCTACGCTCGTAGGCGAGCACAGTTGCACAAAAGGCCTCCGACGATTCGGGGGCCTTTTCTCATGACTTGCAGGATTAGCATCTTGATCGATGGCGGATTTCTGCGTGTAAACGCAAAACGGGCGGGACACACCTACGACAATCGTTTCATCAAAACCTTCGCTCATGCCTGTAAGGCCACCGACGAGACTATCTTTCGCATCATGTATTACGACTGTGCTCTGTTCACCGGCACCGTGACGCTCCCCGTCTCAAATACGCAACAGAAGATAGAAGCCTCCGACAAGTGGCTGAACGCGCTCGCATCAAAAGACCTTTTTGCAGTCCGACGCGGCGTGCTTAAGTTCCGTGGTTTCCGGCCGAAGAACACACCCGTTCAGCCAAACTCCACTTTGACAGATGGCGATTTCGAGCCGATCTACGAGCAGAAAGGCGTTGACATGCGAATCGGGCTTGACATCGCAGCTTACGCGGCAAATCACGCTGTTGACAGAATCGTCCTGGTTTCGAATGACACCGACTGCGTCCCTGCCATGAAATACGGACGCAAGGCTGGGTTGCAGGTGGTACTGATTCAACTGCCCAACTGTCATCCTGCCAAAGAGTTGAAACCTCACGCCGATTTCAGGAGGAAAGTGGCTTGGCCCAGCCCCTCCAGTGAAACCTCGACTTCAAAGTGACCTCATCCACTCCCTACACCCTGGCGCCTCTCCTGAGAGGCTGAGAGCATGGCTGGCGTGCCAATCCATGACGTCGCCACGCTCGCCCTCGTGATCCTTTTGCGGGAGGTCGATGGATTCCGACGCGACTATGGACGTGCTCACAACCTCGATTCAAACTGACCCACTACCGATTCGGCGCCTGCTTCGACAGGCAAGATCGTAGGGAGGAGGAGCAGTAGCCCAGCGTGCCCGAACCCTGGTACGGCGAGAGTGTTGGAGAAGGTACACGGTGTCTTCCCACGGCCGCCGTTTTCTCACGGTGGTCAGACCGGCACGTCTCCCCGCGGAGCACAAGCTCAACCCCTCACCGCCCCACCATCCCCCCACACCTCACCCCACCCAACTCCCCCGTCCTCGCAAACCGCCGCACCCCCTCGGCATCCGGAGCCCACTCCAGCAGCCTCCCCACCAGCGCCCGCGCCTCCCCCACCCGCCCCGCGCTGCACTCAATAAACGCCAGGTTCAACCCCGCCGCCGTCTGCCCCGGGTCAGCCACCACCAAACGGTCCAGCACCCGGACCGCCTCCACCAACCGCCCGCTCGCCGCGTCCAGAACCCCCAGGTTCCCCAGCGCCCCCGCCTCGTACGGGTCCGCCCGCACCGCCGCCACGTACTCCGCCCGCGCCGCCTCCGCGCGCCCCGCACGCTGCTCCAGATATCCCAGGTTCATATGCAGCACCGCATCCTCCCCCGCCCCCACCGCACCCGCCGCCGCCCGCAGCAGCGGCAACGCGCGCTCCCCTGCCGCGGTGTCCCCGCGCTGCGCCATCTGCGCATACGCCAGTCCCAACTCGCGGTCGCCCCCGACCCGCCCGCCCACCGGCACCCCCACCAGCACATCGCCCGTCCCGGCGCGCCTTCGCTCCTCCTCCACCGGGCGCGCCTCAATATTGTGGTCCACCGTCTGCTCGTGCGTAATATCCGTCGTCCCACGCCGCGGCATATGGCACGCCGCACAGTCCGGCTGCTCGGGATGGTGCGCCGTCGCCATGGCCGTCCCCGTGTGGCAGCTCAGGCACGCCGCCCGAAACTCCGCCACTCGCGCCGGCCCCGTCGCCGCATCCCCATGCGCGTCATGGCACGTCGTGCACGTCATCCGGCCCCCCACCGCCCGCTTGCACGCGCTCTCGAGCAAACCCTCCCACTGGCTCGCCGCCCTTCCTCCGCCGCCCGCCTCGCGCCCCCGCACAAAGTACACCGCGTAGTCCGTCACGTCGTCCCCGGCCTTGAACTCCGCCAACGCTCGCCCCTCGCGATACACCACCGCGTCCCCCTCCAGATGGCAGTTCAGACACGCACTGTCCCTCCGCGCCACCGGCAGCCTTCCAGGGTCGACCATCGCCGCCTTGCCCCCGCTCGCCACATGCGCCGCCCCATCGCCATGGCACGCCGAGCAGCCAACTCCGCCCTGCCCAAACGGCGCCCCTACCCACCGGTTCGCCGCCGTCAGCTCCGGCTTCGCCACCGCCGTCGTATGGCAGTGCAGACATCCCGCGTCCGCCGGCAGCGGCATCGGCATCCGCGTCACGTCATCAAACGCCGGCGCCATCGCCCACCTCGCCCGCCGACCGTACCAGTTGATCGGCAGCTCATACCACTGCCCCGCCTGCCGGTACAGGTACGTCCGCCCCTTCTCCCCCGACCCCACAAAATACTCCAGCCGTCGCTCCCCGTCCAACGCCCCACCCGCCGTCTCCGCGGCGCCCCGGTGATAGCTCATCCACGCCGCCCCACCCCGCCGAAACACCTCGTACCGCACCCCACTCGCCTCGTGCGTAAACCCGCCCACCCGCAGCTCATCTCCCACCCGCCCACTGCCCCGCGCCATCGTCGTCCGACCGTACCGCTCTGCGATCTCCCGATGGCATCCCGCGCACGCGCGGTCCGGATCAGCCAGCGCCGGCATCTCTCCCCCAGTCGTGGGCCCCACAGACAGAGAGACACCGGGCAGCATCCCCGCCGCCTGCACCACCCCGCTCCCATCCCGCAAGACACCCCAGCTCGCCAACCCCAGACACACCCCGGCCATCCCCGCCAGCACCCAGAAACTGGCCCTCCGCGATCTCTTCACCCAAAAACCGCCCAAAACCACCTTCACCCACGCAACAACGCCCCCAAACTCCCGCTCACCCCCCCTCGCCAACGCCCCAAAAACACCCACATCGCACCCTGCCGCTACTGCGGCGCCGTCAACTTCGGCTCATCCGCCGCATGGATCTTTTGCGCCACCGCCAACTCCCGTCCCGCATCCTCCGTCCGCCCCATCGCCCGATAGCTCTGCGCTAACAGGCTATGCGTCATATAGTTAGCCGGATCCATCTGCTCCGCTTTCGACAGAAACGTCGTCGCCGCCACCGCGTCCCCCTGCTTCAACTTCACCTTCCCCAGCAAAATGTACGGCCCCGTGCTGTTCGGCTCCAGCAACACCGCCTGCTCCAGCATCCGCGACGCCTCCCCATATCGCGCCAACCTCCCATACGCATCTCCCAACCGCTCGTAAGTCACTCCTTCCAAAGGGTTTCTCGCACGCTCCTTCTCGAACTCCGCCACCGCCTCCTCCGCATGATTGCCCGCCAGCGCAATCTCCCCCAGCAGCTCATGCGCCAGCGGCAACCCCGGCTCCAACCCCAGCGCCTTGGTCGCAAACTCCTGAGCCACTGGCACATACTCCCGCCGCAACAGCATCCGCGCCGCCACCAAATACCCCGCCGCCGAATCCGCCCCAAACCCAAACTGCGCCGCAAACGCCCGCCGTGCATCGTCATACCGCCGCGTGTCTAAATAAGACAGCGCCAACACATACGTCGGATCCGCCTTCGTCTGCACACCCTCCCCGTGCGCCCCCTCCAGCAGCGGTATCGCCGCCGCCGGCCGGCCCAGCCGAAACAGCGTCAGCCCCCGCATCTGCGCCGCCTCCGCATCCCGCCCATCCCGCGCCAGCGCCGCCCCAAACGCCGCGTCCGCCTCCCCCAATCGCCCCAGCGCATACAGCGCCAGCCCCCGATCCCGCTCCACCCCAGCCGGCTCCGGCACCTCCTTCGCCATCGCATCCAGCCGCCCCAGCGCCTCCGTCTCCCGCCCCGAGTCGATCAGCCGCCGCACCTCCGCCATCCCCGCCGCGCCTGAAGCGCCTCCAGCCGCCGACCCCTGCGCCCGAGCCCCCACAACTCCGAGACCCAGCCCTATCCCGGCAAGCCACCCCGCCCCCGTCCACATCCCCCGCCAAACCCGTCCCAAACCCAACTCCATAACCCATCCACGTCACAAAACAACAAGACGAGAGAAGCCGAAGCCCCTCTCGTCTCGCCACGCAAGCTAAGCCGGGCGCAACCTCACGCCCCAACCCAGCCTAGAACTGCACCCGCCCAGAAAACTGCAGCTGCCGCGGATTCGCCGAGTTCGCCGGGAACGGACCACTGGTGATGCTGCCACCGTTCTCGATCGTTCCGCCAGGATTGCCATAGTTGATGTGGTTGAAGGCATTGAAGCCGTCAGCCCGCAGTTGAAGCTGCACGCGCTCCCGGATCGGGAAGTTCTTCTGCACGGACAGGTCTGTGTTGAAGAAGTGAGGTCCGAAGAAGTTATCCCGGCCAACATTTCCAACCTGGTTTAGGTTCGGCTTGTATAAGCCGTTCTGTCCAGGCTGGAACGGCGCATACCATTGCAGAGCGTTGCCTGGTAGACCCGTCTTATTCGACTTGAAGACGCGCGCCGTGCCGTTCAGGTATCCAGGTACGCTGCCAGGAACCCACTCGTTCGACGTATTCGACGTGAGGGAGTACGGCAGGCCGCTCGAATAGTTGATAACCGGGTTAATCTCCCATCCGCTCACCGCCTGATTCACAATCGCGTTGGAGTGATTGAGGAACTCCTTGTTACGGCCGAATGGCAGCTGGAATAAGCCGTAGACGATAATCTGCTGCTGCCGCAATGCGCTGTCACGGCCGCGGTTTACCTTCCTGTCCCACGTCGAGTATCCCGTCCCCTCGCTGATCGCCTGCTGCCACGCATAGTTTGCATTGAGCGAAACACCATGGGCCAGCGTCTTCGTCAACGTCACCTGTAGCGCGTTGTAATGGCTGTTGTTGATGTCGCCGAAGTATGTCACGCCCTGCGTCCAGCCGCACGATCCGGCCGGCAGACCAGCCAGCGGATTCGCCGTCCCGCTCGCCGCTGCTGTAGCCGCCGCATTCGCCGCGTACACCGGATCAGAGCAGGCCGCCAGCTTGCCGCCGTAATACCGCGTCAGCAGTGTCTGATTGGCTGTTCCGCCGTTGGCCGACACCCCAGCAAACCCTCCCGCGGTCGTCGTGCCGGCGACACTCGGATCGTAGTGCAACGACTGCCCCGTTACGCTGTACTGCGAAGGAAGCGCGATTGCCGACTCGTTCGGGTTCACCGTATTGCCGGACGCATCGCCGAAAGTGTGCGTGCCCTTGTTCCCGACGTACGCCGCCGTCATGGAGAACGTCGGCGAGAACGACTGCTGCACGCTCAGATTCCAGGCGTCCAACGTTGGTAAGCGCAGCGTTGTTGGGCGGCTGCGTGCACTCACGGTGTAACCCGGATTCGGCAGCAGACCATTGCTCGGCACGGTCGGAAAGACCTGCGCTGCCGGTCCCTGCGCCAAGCTGAACGCAAAGGAGGTATCCGTCGCGTTGTCACCGCCGGGCGCCGTCAGAGATTGATTCGCCAGTACCGGCAGGTTCTGCGTCGCCGAGTGGCCAAACACCGAACCGAACACGCCAATGTCGAAGCTACGTCCGTAGCCGGCGCGGATCACCGTGGTGGGCGTTGCCTCATACGCAATCCCAAGGCGCGGCCCGTAGGTGTTCGGAGCCGTGTGCTGCGCCATGTTGGACCCGATTGCGCCGTTACCCGCGACCTGCAGGTAGCCGGTATCCAAATTGAGCAGCGCACCGTTGTTTTTGGCGTTCACCGTCTCCGGGAAGTAAAACTCGTATCGCAGGCCGTAATTGATCGTCAGCTTCTGCGTCGCGCGCCACGTATCCTGCGCATAAAAGAACGCCCGCTTCTGAAACTCCTTGGCGTTCGTCGACGTGCTCACATACCGCTGCAGTGTCGTCACATCTCCCAGCACAAAGGTGGCAAAGCCCAGGCCGGCAGTCGGGTTGCCGCCTGACGTCGGGCCGGTGCCGAAGCTTAACAAACCTGCCCGGTTGTTGTCACTCGGCACGCGCAGGTTGCGTGCATAGCGCAGGTCCGTCCCAAATTTCACTGAGTGATTGCCGATCGTCTTGGTCCAATTATTCGCAATCTGGTACTGGTCCTCGTGCTCGATCAGCGGACAGTTGCACCGGTTGATGTTCAGGCCAGCCCCATACTGCGGCCCTCTTGCAGTTCCCAGATTCGCGCCGCCGAACTGCCCAACCTCCGCAATAATGAATCCTGGCGCGCCGCTGGTGATGGCTTGCGTTGTATTCAAGCCCGGAATACCCAGTTGACTCGCCAGCGGGGTGGCCTGGTCATACTTCGACGTATTAATGCCGTAGCGGAAGTACCCCGCACGGATATCCGTGACCAGGCTGTTGTTGATCGCCACGTCCACACCCGCCGCCGTGCTGTCGTTCGCGCCGACCGAAGTGCCCCCAAAACCGCCCAGGCCGAAGCCCGCGCCGCCCGCAGCGCCAAAGATCGTCCCTCCAGTCAAAGTGTCCGTAAACCGGCTAAACCTCGCGAACGCATGGGTCCTGGCGCTCACCTGCCCGTCCAGTCGCACGTCCCACTGGTCGCTGTTAAAACCGCCCTGTCCGCTCTGGGAGTAGTTCTGCACCAGCGCACCGAGCGGGCCGCCGCTGTTCGTGTTCGGCGCAAACGGCTGCAGCAATGTCAACAGATTGACGGCCTGCGGAGAAACCTCCGCCGCCGGAATCACATTGTCCACGTAGGGCGTCGTCGTTCCGGGCCGATAGATCGCATACGGGTACTCGCTGAAGTCGCAGCCGGCAGTGCCATTGCTCGCCATGGTCTTGCCCAGGCAAGTCGATACCACGCGCGTTGTAGGAACAGTCTGCTGCTGCGCGATGCCGACCTTCTGCCGCACGCCCTGATAATCGCCGAAGAAAAAGATCTTATCTTTCAAGATCGGGCCGCCGATCGATCCGCCAAACTGGTTCTTCAACCCACCCGGGAAAAACGCCCCCTTTGGTTGATTGAACGGATCGCGCGCCAGGTTCGCATTGCTCTCCCGGTAATCAAACAGCGAGCCGTGCAGCGAGTTCGTCCCCGACTTCGTCTGCGCCGTCACCACCGACGACACCGCCTTGCCGAACTCTGCGTCAAAGTTCTGCGTCGTGATCTTGGTCTCGCTCAGCGAATCCGCGTTCGGGTTCACGACGATAATCCCCAGAATCGGGTCCTGGTTGTCCGTACCGTCCAGCTGGAACGCCACACCCGCGAACGCCTGCCCATCGACCTCAATCTGCTTGGACCCCTGCGGGTTCTCGCTCGCCGCGTGGCTCCACCCCAGCAGCTGCGCGCCCGGCAGCAATAACTGTAAATTCGTAAAGTTCCGGTCCGGAATCGGCAGGTCCACAATCTCCTGCGCATTGAACACCGTTGCCACGTCCGCCCGGTCCGTCTTCAACTGCGGAACCTGGTCCGCATTCACCGTAACCGTCTGCCCCGTGGAGCCGACGTTCAAGTTCGCCGATACCTTAACCGACGTATCCGCGAACACCCGGATCCCCGTCTGGTCAAAGCCGCTGAACCCCGTCGCCGTCACCTTGACTTCGTACTCGTCCGGGATCAGGTGGTCCGCCGTAAACTCACCGCTCGCATTCGACTGAACCGTCGAACTCGTACCCTTGGCCGTGTCAATCACCTGCACCGATGCATTCGGAATCACCGCACCCGTCGTGTCCGTCACCGTGCCGAAGATCGAGCCATACACCGCCTGCCCATGCGCCGGCTGCGCCGCCGTGGCCAGGACCGCCAGAATCGGCAGACCCCTCCGTAAATACTCCCTCATCACCATCCTCCTGAAAGCCCTGCAACTTCAGCCGCTCTTCTCTATCAGTCGTTCGTTTGCGGCGCCCGAGTGGCCCGACACGGCCAGACTCGATGCAGTCGACACCCTACGTGATGCCAGGATCGCCTGTCAACAGATTTTCAACTGCGTGCCTTTCCAATCATCCCCGTATCAGTCTTGACAACTCGCCCGGAGCTGTCCGCAACTCCGCCGCCACTCCACAGCACCCGCCTCCGCAATCGGCCATTGCCGCCCCGGTCTCCGTTCTCTATACTTCATCGGCGGTGGCCCCCCTGCACTCACATCCCTTGAACCCGTCGCGCCGAGACCTCCTCCGTTCCCTCTCGCGCACAGCCCTCGTCCTGCCGTTCAGCGACGTCCTCGCCCTCGCCTACCCCCTCCCAAACCCCGCTCCAACCCCGCACATCCCGCCCCAAACCACCGCCCGTCCCACCTACAACGCACCCTCCAAACCCGCCCCTAAACTCACCTCCCCCATCGCCGCCCTCCCCCTCGGCTACACCTTCACCGACATCGCCCAGGCCGCCGGCGTGAACGCCAAAACCGTCTACGGCGGCGAACACCGCAACCGCTATCTCCTTGAAACCACCGGCTGCGGCGTCGCCTTCTTCGACTTCGACAACAACGACTGGATCGACATCTTTCTCGTCAACGGCTCCCGCCTCGAAGGCTTCCCCCCCGGCCACGCACCCATCTGTCACCTCTTCAAAAACAACCGCGACGGCACCTTCACCGACGTCACCCAAAAATCCGGCCTCGCCCACTCCGGCTGGGGCCAAGGCTGCTGCGTCGGCGACTACGACAACGACGGCTGGAACGACCTCTTCGTCTCCTACTACGGCCAAAATGTCCTCTGGCACAACAACGGCGACGGCACCTTCACCGACCACACCGCCAAGGCAGGCCTCCTCCAGCCCGGCAAGACCCGCTGGAACTCCGGCTGTGCCTTCCTCGACTACAACAAGGATGGCCACCTCGACCTCTTCGTGGCCAACTACATCGACTTCGACCCCAAGACCGCCCCCCTCCCCGAAGCCGCCGGCTGCGCCTACAAGGGCATCCAGGTCGCCTGCGGCCCGCCCGGCCTCGAAGGCGGCAAAAACATCCTCTACCGCAACAACGGCAACGGCACCTTCACCGACGTCAGCAAAGAAGCCGGCATCCTCGACACCATCGGCACCTACGGCCTCTCCGTCACCGTCGCCGACCTCGACAACGACGGCTGGCCCGACATCTACGTCGCCAACGACTCCACCGCCGCCACCTTCTACCGCAACCAGGGCAACGGCACCTTCAAGGACGAAGCCATCGAATCCGGCATCGCCTACTCGCCAGACGGCAAACCCCAGGCCGGCATGGGCGTCGCCGTCGGCGACTTCAACCGCGACGGCCTCCTCGACATCGTCAAAACCAACTTCGCCGGCGACACCGACTCCCTCTACCAAAACCTCGGCGACGGCACCTTCGAAGACCACACCTACCTCTCCGGCCTCGGCGTCAATACACGCTACCTCGGCTGGGGCGTCGGCTTCTTTGACCCCGACAATGACGGCTGGCTCGACATCCTCATCTCCAACGGCCACGTCTACCCCGAGGTCGAGGGCTCCCACATCGAAGCCCCCTACGCCGAACACAAGTACCTCTACCGCAACCTCCGCAACGGCCAGTTCCAGGAGCGCACCGACCAGGCCGGCCCCGGCATCACCGCCGCCGTCCCCGCCCGCGGCTGCGCCTTCGGCGACTTCCTCAACAACGGCACCACCGGCGTCGCCGTCAACTGCGTCAACAGCCTCCCTCAACTCCTCCGCTGCGACCCCACCCCGGACGCCCGCCCCCGCAACTTCCTCAAACTCCGCACCGTCGGCACCAAATCCAACCGCGCCGGCATCGGCGCACGCCTCCTCGTCACCGCGCAAAACACCCCCGGCAAACCCCTCCAGCAGATCGACGAGGTCCGCTCCGGCGGCTCCTACTATTCGCAAAACGACCTCCGCGTTCACTTCGGGCTAGGCCAAGCCACCAAGGCCGACCTCGTCGAGATCCACTGGCCCTCCGGCGCCAAAGACACCCTCCGCGACCTCCCCGCCAACGCCCTCTATGTCATCCAGGAAGGCGGCAAGCTCCTCAAAACCATCCCCTTCACCCCCTCGAAAACTCTCACCTCGCCATAGCCCGGCCGCTTCTATGCCCTACCCTGTCAATCCTGAAAGGGACTCCCTCCGATGACCAGCCCAGAACCCGGTCCCCCCAGCGACTTCGCGTCGCCCAAACCTCGTCAGGAACATCCGCCCCTCCATCGCCTCATCTCCGAAGCGCTCCTCGCCGAGATCAAAGCCGGCACCTACCGCCCTGGCGACCGCCTCCCCTCCGAAACCGTCCTCTGCGAGCGCTTCGATACCTCCCGCATCACCGTCGCCAAAGCCATCCAGAGTCTGCAGCGCGACGGTCTCGTCTCCCGCCGCGCCGGCTCCGGAACCTACGTCGAAGCCCACGAAACCGACACCCGCCACCAGTTCGGCCTCCTCATCCCCGAGCTCGGCACCACCGAAATCTTCGAGCCCATCTGTCAGGGCATCATGCGCTCCCCCCTCGCCAAATCCCACTCCCTCCTCTGGGGACACGCGCCCTCCGCCGAGGAGGGCGCCGAGCTCACCGCACAGGAGCTCTGCCACGAGTTCATCGATCAAAACGTCGCCGGCGTCTTCTTCGCCCCACTCGAGTTCACCGAACAGAAAGACCTCACCAACCGCAAGGTCGTCGCCGCCCTCCAGCAGGCCAACATTCCCGTCGTCCTCCTCGATCGCTGCTTCGAAACCTTTCCCCGGCGTTCGGACCTCGACCTCGTCGGCATCGACAACCAGCGCGCCGGCTACCTCCTCACCCAGCACCTCTGGCAGCAGGGCGCCCGCCGCATCGCCTTTGTCGCCCGCGAGCGCTCCGCCAACACCATGACCGGGCGCATCTCCGGCTACAGCTTCGCGCTCTCCGAGTTCCACTCCCCCACACCCCCGGCCGTCCACCTCGGCGACGCCGCGGACCTCGCCTTCGTACGCTCCGTCCTCGCCGCCTCCAGCCCCGACGCCGTCATCTGCGGCAACGACCTCACCGCCGCAGCCCTCATGCGCTCCCTCATCGAGCTCGGCGTCCGCGTCCCCGAGTCCGTCCGCATCGTCGGCATCGACGACGTCGCCTACGCCAAGTTCCTCCCCGTCCCCCTCACCACGGTCCACCAATACTGCGATGAGATCGGCCGCGCCGCCATGGGCCTCATGCGCGCCCGCCTCCGCGAACCCACACGCCCCGGCATCGATCTCCGCGTCCGCTTCGACCTCGTCGTCCGCAACTCCTGCGGCGCCGGCCTGCCCCTATCCACCTCCTGACCGATCCCGCCAGGACCGCTGCATGCCGCCGCCCAGGTCCTCGCCTCTTCTGACCGAAGCGCAGGTTCTCCCCTGCCCAAATGGATCGCCCCAATCTGGCGCAAACTGCATCTCGCTCCGCCTAGCATGGAAGAAATCCGCGTCCGCAACGGTCCCATGCGGCTCGTCCCCGACCCCAAAGGTCCAGACCTAAGCTCCCTGTCCTGAAGATTTTGCGCAACAACCGGTGGTGGGGTACCCCCCTCACCCACGCTCCATCTTTTTGCGACCAATTGCCCGCCCTGCTAGTCTTACTCCCAACGATGTGCTCCCTCCGTCATGCCCGCTGTTGTTGTCCGGCGATGATCTAACTGGTCGAGCAAGCTCGTTCCCCCACACAATCCAGCAACACCCCCTCAGGATCGCCCACGCGCGCTTCCCGATACACCTCCCACACGGAGACATACTCTTGGCCACCCTCGCCCCTGCGCCCCCCACCGCCCGCCTCGCCCACCTCCGCCTCCTCGAGGCCGAGTCCATCCACATCCTCCGCGAGGTCGCCTCCGAGTTCGAGCGACCCGTCATGCTCTACTCCATCGGCAAAGACTCCTCCGTCATGCTGCGCCTCGCGCAAAAGGCCTTCTTCCCCGGCACCATCCCCTTCCCCCTCCTCCACATCGACACCGGCTACAAGTTCCGGGAGATGATCGAGTTCCGCGACCGCACCGCCCGCGAACTCGACGCGGAGCTCCTCGTCTGGCGCAACGAGCCCGCCCTCGCCGACGGCGCCAACCCCATCAAGCTCGATACCAAGCGCTGCTGCGGCCTGCTCAAGACCCAGGCCCTCCTCGACGCCCTCAACCACTACGGCTTCACCGCCGCTTTTGGTGGCGCGCGCCGCGACGAAGAAAAATCCCGCGCCAAGGAACGCATCTACTCCTTCCGCGATCGCGCCGGCCAGTGGGACCCAAAAAACCAGCGCCCCGAGCTTTGGAATCTCTACAACGCCCGGGTCCACCCCGGTGAATCCATCCGCGTCTTCCCCCTCTCCAACTGGACCGAGATGGACGTCTGGCAGTACATCCACGAGGAAAACATCCCCGTCGTCGACCTCTACTTCGCCCGCCCCCGCCCCATGTACCTCCGCGGCGACGCCCTCCTCCCCACCGAGCAGGACTTCGTCGCCCGCCCCGGCGAGCGCCCCACAATGGTCAAGTGCCGCCTCCGCTCCCTCGGCTGCTCCCCTTGCACCGGCGCCATCCGCTCCGACGCCGACACCCTCCCCAAAATCATCGAAGAGATCCTCGGCTTCCGCTCCTCCGAGCGCGCCAACCGCGTCATCGACCACGACCAGGAAGGCTCCATGGAGCTCAAAAAACGCGAGGGCTACTTCTAACTCATGAGCTCCCACACCGACAACAACGGCCTCGTCGAACTCCACCTCGAAACACCCACCTCGCCCGCTCCGAAGCGCGACGACATCGCCGCCAACCACGCCCCAGCCCGCGAGCCCGAGGTCTGGGATGAACGCATCCCCGACTTCAACCCACACCTCAGCCGCACCCCCGAGCCCGAACCCCTCCAGGTCTCCCCCGCCTTCGCCGCCCAGCAGGCGGTGGCCGACTTCAACGTCGAGCAGTACCTCGGCGAAGAGCGCGCCAAAGACCTCCTCCGCTTCTCCACCGCCGGCTCCGTCGACGACGGCAAATCCACCCTCATCGGCCGCCTCCTCTACGACACCGCCAGCGTCTACGACGACCAGATCCGCTCCATCGAGGGCAAAGGCACCACCGCCCCCGGCGTCCTCGATCTCGCCCTCCTCACCGACGGCCTCCGCGCCGAGCGCGAACAGGGCATCACCATCGACGTCGCCTATCGCTACTTCGCCACCTCCCGCCGCAAGTTCATCATCGCCGACACCCCCGGCCACGAGCAGTACACCCGCAACATGGCCACCGGCGCCTCCACCGCCGACCTCGCCATCGTCCTCGTCGACGCGCGCAAAGGCGTCCTACCCCAGTCCCGCCGCCACGCCGCCATCACCACCCTCCTCGGTGTCCGCCACATCGTCATCGCCGTCAACAAGATGGACCTCGTCGGCTACGACGGGGGCACCTTCGCCGCCATCGAGCAGGACTTCCGCGCCTTCTTCGCCGAGCTCGCCAGCAACGGCATCGGCGCGGACGAACCCGCGCAGTTACATTTCCTCCCCGTCAGCGCCCTCGCCGGCGACAACGTCGTCCACCCCGCGCCCGAAACCATGCCCTGGTACACCGGCCCGGCCCTCCTCGAGCTCCTTGAGACCATCCCCCCCGCCGAGCACACACCCGAAGCACCCTTCCGCCTCGCCGTCCAGCGCGTCGTCCGGCCGGACCTCGACTTCCGCGGCTTCGCCGGCCAGATCAGCTCCGGCACCGTCCGCCCCGGCGACCGCATCCTCGCCCAGCCCTCCGGCCGCCAGTCAACTGTAACCCGCATCGTTACCTTCGACGGCGACCTTCCCCAAGCCTCCGCCCCCCTCTCCGTCACCCTCACCCTCGCCGACGAGATCGACATCTCCCGCGGCGACCTCCTCAGCTCCCCCGCCGCGCCCGCCACCCTCGCCACCCGCCTCTCCGCCGCCCTCGTCTGGATGTCCGAGACGCCGCTCGCCCTCAACTCCCGCCTCCTCCTCAAGCACACCAGCCGCACCGTGCAGGCCGAGGTCCGCGTCCTCGCCGGCCTCATCGACCTCACCTCCGCCGCCATCCTCCCACCGTCCCCCGGCGCTAGCCTCGCCCTCAACGGCATCGCCCTCGTCTCGCTCGAAACCCGCCTCCCCCTTACCCTCGACCCCTACACCGCCAACCGCCACACCGGCTCCTTCGTCCTCATCGACCCGCAGACCAACAGCACCGTAGCCGCCGGCATGATCCGCGCCGCCGAGACCACCGAGGCCGCCCCCAGCACACAAGCCGGCCGCGTCACCCCCGCCGACCGCGTCGCCCGCTTCGGCCACCGCCCCGCCCACATCCTCCTCCGCGGCCCCGCCGCCCTCGCCGAACAGCTCGAGCGCACCCTCTTCGCCCTCGGCGCAAATGTAACCCTCCTCGATCGCCCCGCCGAGCCCCACATCGTCGCCCTGCTCGCCGCCGGCCTCCTCGTCCTCACCCACGAGCCCACCGACGACGCCCAGACAACCATCGCCCTCGCCGGCGTCCAGCCCGCCCCCGCACCCGACACGCAGGCCGCCCTCGCCTTTCTCCAGCAGCACAAGGTCCTCACCCGAGAGGAGACAGCATGACCACCCTCGTCCCCACCATCGCCCCCGCCGGCCTCGTCACCCCCACGCCCACGCCTAACGGCGAAAAACCCGCCCTCCGCCCCGATCTCCTCGCCCAGCTCGCCCACGTCCGCGACCTCCTCGCCCGCGAGTTCGCCCAGGCCCCCGCGCTCTTTCCCGACACCGCTCGCGCCGAAGCCTGCCTCACCTGCTCCTTCCAGGCCGAAGACGTCCTCCTCCTCAAGCTCGTCCTCGAGCTCCGCCCGGACATCCCCGTCCTCTTCCTCGAAACCGGCTATCACTTCCCCGAAACCTACGCCTATCGCGACCGGATCGCGCACGACTGGCGCCTCAACCTCACCAACCTCCTGCCCACCCTCTCCGTCGCGGAGCAGGAGGCCGAGCACGGTCTGCTCTACCAGACCGCGCCCGATCGCTGCTGCGGCATCCGGAAGGTCGATCCCCTCTTCCGTGCCGTCGCCGGTTACAAACTCTGGCTCACCGGCCTCCGCCGCGAGCAGGCCCGCTCCCGCACCACCCTCGAAGAGGTCGCCGACTTCGCCCTCCCCGCCGGCATCACCGTCCGCAAGCTCAGCCCCTTCGCCGACTGGTCCACCCGCGACGTCTGGCAGCTTGCCGCGCACTTCGACATCCCCCTCCTCCCCCTTTATGACCAGGGCTACACCTCCGTCGGTTGCGAGCCCTGCACCACCCTTCCCACCGACCCCAACGACCCGCGCTCCGGCCGCTGGGAAGGCAAAAAAGTCGAGTGCGGCATCCACATCCAAGCCTCCTCCAACTCCTAACCCGCACCTGCACAAACCCGCCGCGAAAGGCCAGCGTTGCAATACCTCATCGGCTTCATCATCGCCGTCTTTATCGCCCTCACCGGCGTCGGCGCAGGCACCATCACCACCCCGCTCCTCATCCTCTTCCTCGGCATCCCCACCACCGTCGCCGTCTCCACCGGCCTCATGTTCTCGGCCGCCGTCAAGCTCGTCCTCGTCCCCTCCCAGATCGCCCGCAAACAGGTCAACTGGCGCGTCCTCGGTCGCATGCTCCTCGGCGGCATCCCCGGCGTCCTCCTCGGCTCACTCGTCCTCAATCACCTCGCCAGCGCCGGCTCCAAACACATCATGAACGGCCTGCTCGGCGCCGTCCTCGTCCTCACCGCCCTCTACCAGATCGCCTTCTCCTTCCGTAGAGAACCCCGCAACCCCCGGCCCAAAAAAGACCGCTCCGCCCTCATGCCCCTCCTCATGTTCCCCGTCGGCGCGGAGGTCGGCTTCTCCTCCGCCGGCGCAGGCGCCCTCGGCACCGCCGCCCTCCTCTCGCTCACCGCCCTCGAACCCGCGCAGGTGGTCGGCACCGACATCCTCTTCGGCTTTCTCCTCTCGCTTGTCGGCAGCGGCGCCCACTGGTTCTCGCACAGCACCAACCCCGATCTCCTTCTGCACCTCGTCGCCGGCGGAATCCTCGGCGTGGTCGCCGGCACCCTCTCGTCCAGCTACATCCCTAAGCGCCCCCTCCGCTTCGCCCTCTGGATCTGGCTCCTCATCATCGGCACCCAGTTCCTCTACACCAACGGTTGGCTCGGCGCACATCGCTAAGTGCGTCGCGGCACCTCACCTTATGCGCCGAAAGATCGCGCCCGATAAACTGACAGGTGCGGAGGTCGGGTGCTGGAGGCGGGCGAGCGAGAGCGGGTTGTAGTCGTGCTGGTGCGGGCGCGGAACTCCGCCAACATCGGGTCAGTCGCGCGGGCCATGCACGACTTCGGCTTTGGGCGCCTGCGCTCGGTCAGCGAATATCGGGAGCCGGTGGAGATGGCGCGCTCCGCAGTTGACGCGGCGGAGGTGATGCGGGGGGCCGAAGTGTTCGGGACGGTGGGGGAGGCGGTGGCGGACTGCACGCTGGTGCTGGGGACGACAGCCGTGGGCGAGCGGGCACTGGAACACCCCTTGATGACCGCGCGACTGGCCGGAGAGCGCCTCATGGAACACCTGCAGAGCCATCCGGCGCACCGGGTTGCGCTGCTGTTTGGGTCCGAAAAGACAGGGTTAAGCAATGCGGAGATGAGCTTTTGCCACGGGTTAGTGACCATCCCCATGGCGGCAGGGGGGGGGCGGCATGCCTCGATGAACCTGGGGCAGGCGGCGGCGGTGATTTTGTATGAAATGGTGCGAGATCGGGGGCTCGGCGAGGCTAATTTGCGCGCGCAGCGAGAGGGGACAGAGGGGGTTTTAGAAGCTTCTGAGGAGGAGACCGAGCGTCTTCGGGGGCTCTTTGTCGAGGTTCTGGAACGGACAGGGTATCTGCGGCGATATCCGGCGAACAGCGGGGAGGAGGTGCTGCGGCGGATGACACTACGAGCACGCCCGGCGGCCAAGGATGTGCCGGTATGGATGGGTGTGTTGCGGCAGGTTCTGTGGGCGTCCCGGAACAAGGAAGACCGCTGAAAAGTATCCGTTTTGTACGCCAGATGACAGACTTCCGCGCAGGGGAGGGGGAAAATTCCAACACGGAGGTCACTAATGGCACAGTACGTCGGAACGGTACGCTGGTTCAACAACGCCAAGGGCTATGGATTTCTCGGTCGCGATGAAGGAGCTGATGTGTTCGTCCATTACAGCGCGTTGCAGCAAGAAGGGTACAAGTCGCTGAAGGAAGGCGAGGCTGTCGAATTCGACGTCGTGCAGGGCTCAAAGGGCGCGCAGGCGGACGGGGTAAAGAAGGTCGACAAGCAGGACTAAAGTATTTCTACCGCTGTGCCGCCCAGCGTACTGAGTTTCAGAAAATTTCGGTGTAGTGTTCTGCGATGTAACAGTCATTGACCGATCCATCGCAATTTATCTCGCGCACGCGTGGCGAACGTTCCTTGCGAATTTCAAGGGGCAAGCCGTGTCCAGAGCACCTGCAAATCTGTTACTTGACAGTCTCCCTCCCGAGATCAGAGCGCGGCTGATGAGCCGCCTAGAGCCAGTAAACCTGCCCTTGCGAACACCCCTGTATGCGGTGGGTGAGTCACCTCGCCACGTCACCTTTGTGACCGCGGGGATCGCCTCGGTGGTGACAGAGATGTCGACCGGAGAGGCGGTTGAGGTGGGCCTCGTCGGGTGTGAGGGCCTGGGGGAGAGCCTGCAGCTGATGGGCCCCGCGAAGGCACAGACGCGATGCTTCATGCAGGCAGAAGGGACAGGGCTGCGGATGAGTTTCCGAGCCTTTCAGCAGGAGTTTCTGCCGGACGCCGAGGTGCGTCGCCGAGTTATGGAGCATGTTCAGTTTGAGGCCCTGACGACGGGGCAGCTTGCGGCATGCAACCGGCTGCACGAGACCGAGGAGCGGCTGGCGCGGTGGCTCATGATGGTCTCGAGTCGCCTGGTAGGCGACGAGATTGAGCTGACACAGGAGTTTCTTGCCGAGATGCTGGGCACGAGGCGATCCACCGTGACGATCTCTGCCGGAGCCCTGCAGCGAAGCGGCTTCATTGAATACCGGCGGGGAAAGATCCGGATCCTGGACCGTGACAAGCTGGCGGATGCGGCGTGCGAGTGCTACATGGTGATCCACAACATGTATCAGAAGCTTTACCAGCCTTAGGGAGCTGCGGCCGGTGACCGCTTTTCTCTGTGGAGGACTCGGTCGTAGGATGGAAGCGTGGCAGGTGGCCGTCCAATCAGGATGAAGCGGTTCCGGCGCGGCCGACGCGATCGGGGCCGGTAGGACCGAGGGTGCGCGACCCCGGCCTGCACTTGAGTGTCTGTGTCAGGTATTCTGCCGATCTCCGCCGCCCTGTGGCGGCGCACTGACGATGGAGAGCCGCATCCGGCGCTCCCTGGAGAATTCGACTCGCCATGTCCCCTGTGACCTCTGCCGTGCAACACCCTGACAGCTTCCACTCTGCCCTCACCATGACCGCCGGGGACAGCTCCACGCCGAAGACGGTGCGGTACTTCAGCCTGCGCGCCCTGGAGCGCGAAGGCGTCAACCTCCATCGCCTGCCGTACTGCCTCAAGGTGTTGCTGGAGAACCTGCTGCGGCACGAAGACGGGCGCACCGTGACTGCGGAAGACATCCGCTTTCTGGCCGGGTGGGATCCCGGGGCGGAGCCTTCCCGTGAGATTGCCTACATGCCGGCGCGCGTCCTGATGCAGGACTTCACGGGCGTGCCGGCGATTGTCGACCTGGCCGCGATGCGCGATGCGATGCGTGCCCTGGGCGGCAATCCCGAGCGGATCAACCCGCTGCAGCCGGCGGAGCTGGTGATCGATCACTCGGTGCAGGTGGATGAGTACGGAACGGCAGGAGCGTACGACCTGAACGCGGCCCTGGAGTTCCAGCGCAATCGCGAGCGGTACGCCTTTTTGAAGTGGGGGCAGACGGCGTTTCGAAACTTCTCCGCGGTGCCGCCGGGGATGGGGATCTGCCACCAGGTGAACCTGGAGTATCTGGCGCGGGTGGTATTTGTAACCGAGCCTGACGCGGACGGCGTGGTGACCGCATATCCGGACACGCTGGTGGGTACCGACTCGCACACCACGATGGTCAACGGGCTGGGCGTGCTGGGGTGGGGCGTGGGCGGCATCGAGGCAGAGGCTGCGATGCTGGGCCAACCGGTGAGCATGCTGCTGCCCCAGGTCGTGGGCTTCCGGCTGCGGGGCAGGCTGCGCGAGGGCGCGACGGCGACCGACCTAGTCCTGACGGTGACGCAGACCCTGCGCAAGCAGGGCGTGGTGGGCAAGTTTGTGGAGTTCTTCGGGCCGGGAATCAGTGAGCTGCCGTTGGCCGACCGCGCGACGATCGCCAACATGGCCCCGGAGTACGGGGCGACATGCGGGATCTTTCCGGTGGATGCGGAGACGCTGAAGTACCTGCGGCTGACGGGCCGGAGCGAGGGGCAGATTGCGCTGGTGGAGCAGTACTTCCGCGAGCAGGGCATGTTTCACACGGCGGAGGCGCCGGAGGCAGTCTACTCGGCGACGCTGGATCTGGATCTGGCAACCGTGGAGCCCAGTGTGGCGGGGCCGAAGCGGCCACAGGACCGGGTGCTGCTGCGCGATACGCCGGCGAGCTTCCTGGAACAGCTGCCGCTGCTCCAGGGGCCGAACGCAAACGCGCGGGCGGCGCGACAGATGGTGCGGTGGGAGGGCGAGGGGGGCCACGTGAGCGCGTCGGGGGTGGTGACGAGCGGCGTGGGGTCGCCGTCTCCCGAGGTGCCGGTCTATGTGAAGGTGACGACGACGACGCACGACGATCTGCCGGCGCCGGTGCAGCAGCCGGCGATGACGGAGCCGATCACGAGCGTGGAACAGCGCTTCGGCATCGATCCGGAGCCATATCTGCGAGACGGCTCGGTGGTGATTGCGGCGATCACCTCGTGCACGAACACGTCCAACCCCTACGTGATGATGGCCGCGGGACTGCTGGCCAAGAAGGCCGTGGAAGCCGGTCTGCGGACGCCGCCGTGGGTGAAGACGTCGCTGGCGCCGGGCTCGCGCGTGGTGACGGACTACTACAAGCGGGCGGGTTTGCTTTCGTATCTGGACCAGTTGCGTTTTCAGGTGGTGGGGTATGGGTGCACGACGTGCATCGGGAACTCCGGGCCGCTGCCGACGGATGTGTCGAAGGCGATCGAGGAGAACGGCCTGGTTGCGGTGAGTGTGCTGAGCGGTAATCGTAACTTCGAGGGGCGCATATCGCCGGAGGTGCGGGCGAACTACCTGATGAGTCCGCCGCTGGTGGTGGCGTATGCGCTGGCGGGGCATATTGAGCATGATTTTGATGCGGAGCCGCTGGGCAAGGGGCGGGACGGGGTGCCGGTGTATCTGCGGGATATCTGGCCGACGCAGGCGGAGGTGTCGGCGGCGGTGCATGAATCGATCGACTCGGAGATGTTTCGGGTGCAGTACAGCACGGTGAGCGAGGGGGACGCGAACTGGCAGCAGCTGAAGGTGCCGGTGGGCGAGACGTACCGGTGGGAGGCGGACTCGACGTACATCCGGAAGGCGCCGTACTTCGACGGGATGCCGGCTGTGCCCGCGGATGTTACAGATATCCATGGGGCTCGGGTGCTGGCGGTGCTGGGCGATTCGGTCACGACGGATCACATCTCGCCGGCAGGGTCGATCAAACTGAACGGGCCCGCGGGCAAGTACTTGACGGAGCACGGGGTGAAGCCTTCGGAGTTCAACAGCTATGGCTCGCGGCGCGGCAACCACGAGGTGATGGTGCGGGGGACGTTTGCGAATGTGCGGCTGAAGAATAAGTTGGCGCCGGGGACGGAGGGTGGGGTGACGCGGCTGCTGCCGGACGATATCCCGATGTCGATCTACGATGCGAGCGTGAGATATGCGGAGCGGGGGGCGCCGCTGGGCATTCTTGCGGGCAAGGAGTATGGGTCGGGGTCGTCGCGGGACTGGGCGGCGAAGGGTCCGCGGCTGCTGGGGGTGCGGTTTGTGATTGCGGAGAGCTTTGAGCGGATCCACCGGTCGAACCTGGTGGGGATGGGGATTTTGCCGCTGGAGTTTCTGCCGGGGCAGAGTGTGGAGACGCTGGCGCTGACGGGCGAGGAGGTGTATGGGCTGGGTGATCGGCCGGGCGCGCTGAAGGCGATGCTGGACGGGAAGTTTGCGGACGGGCGATTGCTGACGGTGGTGGCGGAGAGCGACCTGGGCAAGACGAAGGAGTTCACGGTGCGGGTGCGGATCGATACGCCGCAGGAGATTTTGTACTACCAGCACGGGGGGATTTTGCAGTATGTGCTGCGGCAGCTGGCGGGCAAGGCGTGAGGCTGCGGTGGGTGGCTGCGGGGCTGCTGGCGTGTGCGCTGGGCGTTGGGGCGGGGGCGCAGGAGCGGGTGGAGGTGGATGCGGGGGCGAAGGCGACGCCATTTCCGCATTTTTGGGAGGAGACGTTTGGGTCGGGGCGGGCGAATCTGATGCTGCGGGAGAGTTATCGCGAGGACCTGCGCGCGGTGCATGCGGTGACTGGGATGAAGTATGTGCGGGCGCACGGGATTCTGATGGATGAGAACGGGGTGTACACGGAGGATGAGCATGGCAACCCTGTGTACAACTTCAGCTATGTGGACCAGATTTATGGGGGGTTGCTGAAGGCGGGTGTGCGGCCGGTGGTGGAGATCAGCTTTATGCCGAAGAAGCTGGCGTTCAACCCGGATGCGCTGCACCCGTTTTGGTACAAGCAGAATGTGTCGCCGCCGAAGTCGATGGAGCGGTGGGATGGGTTGATGACGGCGTTTGCGCGGCATCTGGTGGAGCACTTTGGGATCGATGAGGTGGCGCAGTGGTACTTCGAGGTGTGGAACGAGCCGAACATTGATTTCTGGGGTGGGATACCGCGGGACCGGAGCTACTTTGAGCTGTATGAGCATACGGCGCGGGATCTGAAGGGGGTGAGTCCGCGGCTGCGGGTGGGCGGGCCGGCGACGGCGGCGGCGCAGTGGGGGGACACGTTTCTGGCGTATGTGAAGGCGCATGATGTGCCGATCGATTTCGTGTCGAGCCATGGGTATGCGGATGAGGAGATTGAGAATATGTTTCCGAACGATCCGAGCGTGCCGCGGGACACGCCGACGGATGATCGGGTGGCGCTGGGGGTGAGGAAGGTGCGGGGGCAGATGGACCGTGCGGGTTACACATCCCTGCCGCTGTTTTGGACGGAGTGGAATGTGCAGGGCGAGAGCCAGGCGCGGGACACGACGTTTGTGGGGCCGGGGCTGGCGAATACGATTCGCGAGTGCGATGGGAGCGTGCAGATGATGAGCTTCTGGACGTTTTCGGATGTGTTCGAGGAGGGTGGGCCGTCGGAGAGGCCGTTCCGTGGGGACTTTGGTCTGCGGGCGATGTATGGGATCAACAAGCCGAGTTTTTATGACTTTGCGCTGCTGCACAAGCTGGGGGAGGAGCGGCTGGCGAATGTGTCGAAGGATGTGCTGGTGACGCGGGGGAGGGACGGGGGGCTGCGGGTGGCGGCTTGGTACATCGTCGACCCGGCGCATGATGGGCAGCCGAGTTCGACGGCGGGGAAGGGGAAGCGGGAGATGGTGCTGCGGTTTGCGGGTGTGGCGAAGGATGCGGCGGTGATGGTGGAGCGGGTGGACGATGAGCACGGGAATGTGCTGCCGGTTTACCGGGCGATGGGGAGTCCGCAGTACCCGACGCCGGCGCAGGTGGAGGAGATGAACCGGAAGACGGCGCTGCCGGCGCCGGAGCAGACCACTCTGAACAACGGGGAGTTGCGGCTGGAGCTGGAGCCGAATGCTTTGGTGTTGGTGACGGTGGGGGGGTGAAGGCTTGCACGGCGTTTGGCGCGGGCCTACAGCCCGCAGTGCACTCTCTCAGCCACCTGGGGCTTTGCCCCAGGCTACGATAGCTCGCGCCTTCAGCGCGAAGAGCCAGTTCGCCGGCGAGAAGAGGCGTTGCAACGAGGTGCGTCTTCGTCTGTCCTCGACTATGTCGGTACGCCTAGCTGGCCCCGACGAGGGAGCGGGCCCTCGCCTTTACCTTGGACCAGACCCACTGGGGCATGACGACACGGGCCATGTGGGAGCGGAGTTGCTCGTAGGTGCTGAAGCCCATGGCGTAGCCGCAGAGGAGGCGTTTGAGTTCGGGGTCGGCGGTGGCGCGGCGGACGAGGGAGTCGACGCGGCCGGGCTCGGTGAAGAGGCGGCGCTGGATGCGGACGGAGTGGCGGAGTTCGCCGCCGATCTCGGCCTCCCAGGAATCCTGGTAGCGGCGGAGGGAGCGGGCGGAGAAGTCGGCTGAGGTGGCTGCCTCGCTGAGGGTGGCGGCCTGATGTTGGCGAGCGAGGCGGGCCTGGGAGTCTTCTGCGGCGGCGAGGATGGCCTCCGCGGCGAGGTCGCCGGAGATCATGGCGAAGACGATGCCTTCGGCGGAGAAGGCGTTGACCATGCCGGCGGCGTCTCCGGCGAGCAGGACGCGATCGGTCTGGGTGGTGTCGAGGGGGCCGGCAATGGGGATGGGGAAGGCGCGGTAGTTGGCGGGCTGGGAGGTGCCGGAGACGAGGCCGCGGGCCTTCATCCCCTCGACGAACTCGAGGTGATGCTCGCGGGAGCGGCCGCGGACGTGCTCGACAAAGTAGTCGGGGCCGGAGCCGAAGCCGAGGTTGAGGTGGGTCTGCTTGGGGAAGATGTAACCGTAGCCGTAGCTTTTGGGAAGGGAGAGGAGGAGGGTGACGCGGTCGCGGTGGGGTGTGTCGAGCTCGGTGTAGGGGGTCTCTTCCATCATGTCGACGGCGAACTGACCGTGGACCTCGCCGGTGCGGAGGCCGGCGAGGCGGGCGATGACGGAGTTGGCGCTGTCGGCGCCGAGGACGACGCGGGCGCGGAAGGTTCGTTCATCGGCGCAGCGGAGGGTGACGGCGTCGGAGTCTGTGACCATGCCGGTTACGGTTGCGCCGAGGGCGACTTCGCTGACGTGGGCGGCGGCGCGGCGGAAGAGGGCGGCGTCCCACTCGATGCGGCGGACGAGGTAGAGGATGGGGGTGCCGGTGGGGTCGGTGTAGGTGAAGGCGGTGCCGTCGGGGCTTTCGACGGACATGGCCGAGAGGGCGTTGGTGGGGAGTTGGGCGAAGAGCTCGCGGGTGAAGGGGAGGCGGGTGAGGGCGCGGGCGGTGATGCCGCCGCCGCAGGGTTTTTCGCGCGGGAAGGCCTTGGCCTTGTCGAGCAGGAGGACGCGGAGGCCGGCCTGCGCCAGGCGGGCGGCGGCGGTGGTGCCCGCCGGGCCTGCGCCGACGACGGCTGCGTCAAAGATGGGGTGGGTCACGGGTGGTCTCGCTCCGGGCAACGGGTGGGGGGTACCCCCCCGTACTTTTTGTGCAAAGTCTTCGATCGAGGGAGGTTAGGTCTGGACCTCGGGTGCGTTGCTTGCCGTGGTAGCGACAGCGGTTTGAGCAGTTCGCCTGCCTCCCCGCAAGCCAGATCGCCTGCGGGAATGGCAACACGAGATGCAAAGCTGCTGCGCGCTCTTCGCAAAAGGACCTCCCTGGTTGAGAGTACCGGAGGGGCTGGGGTGATTGTGCCAGATGGGCGGGCGGAGTTGAGAAGGGTCTTGTTAGCTTCGCCCCGGGGTCAAGTAGGGCGGGCGAAATACAGGGGTCTCTCCACTTCGCTTCGCTCCGGTCGAGATGACGCGGGTTTGGAGGGAGCGCTTCGGTCCAGATGACGCGGTTGTTGGGGGCTCCTTGCTTCGCTGGGGGCAGTAAAGGCGGGAGCGAAAATACAGGGGTCTCTCCACTTCGCTTCGCTCCGGTCGAGATGACGCGGGTTTGGAGGGGCGCTTCGGTCGAGATGACGCGGTTGTTGGGGGCTCCTTGCTTCGCTGGGGGCAGTAAAGGCGGGAGCGAAAATACAGGGGTCTCTCCACTTCGCTTCGCTCCGGTCGAGATGACGCCGGTTTGGAGGGGGCGCTCCGGTCCAGATGACGCGGTTGTTGGGGGCTCCTTGCTTCGCTGGGGGCAGTAAAGGCGGGAGCGAAAATACAGGGGTCTCTCCACTTCGCTTCGCTCCGGTCGAGATGACGCCGGTTTGGAGGGGCGCTTCGGTCGAGATGACGCGGTTGTTGGGGGCTCCTTGCTTCGCTGGGGGCAGTAAAGGCGGGAGCGAAAATACAGGGGTCTCTCCACTTCGCTTCGCTCCGGTCGAGATGACGCCGGTTTGGAGGGGGCGCTCCGGTCCAGATGACGCGGTTGTTGGGGGCTCCTTGCTTCGCTGGGGGCAGTAAGGACGGGAGCGAAATACAGGGGTCTCTCCACTTCGCTTCGCTTCGGTCGAGATGACGCCGGTTTGGAGGGGGGCTTCGGTCGTGATGATGCGGCGTTTTGGGGGGTAGGTAAGGGGATCAGCGGTGGGTGGGGGGTGGGTGGTGGAGGGTGATGGTGAAGGTATCGGGTTGGGGAGAGGGGGTGCTGGGGCTGGGGTCGGGGGTGGTCGTGAGATGGAGGGTGGTCCCGGCGGGCAGACCGGCGGTGGGCAGGGTTGCGCAGTGGAGGGTGAGGCCGGTGTCCGCGGTGTGGGTGGTCGTGGGCTCGGCGCCGTTCACGGTGTAGCGGATCGACGCGGGATAGGGGAGGTCGAGGCGGAGGTCTTTCCCGGTGGAGAGGAAGGCGCGGCGTTGCTTGGGGGTCCAGATCTGGAAAGAGGCGGTGTGGTGGTTCGTGAGATAGCGGTCGACGGTCTCGGGCGGCAGGTCCCAGATGCGGTCTTCGTGGAGTGAGCGGAGGAGCTTGATGTACTCGGCGTGGGCCCAGACGAGGGGCATGCCGGAGCCGGCGGGGTGGCCGTTGAAGAGGAAGCGCGAGGGGATGTCGGGTGCGTCCCAGATCTGTTCGGGGATCATGCCGCACTCGGAGGTTTGGCGGCCGATGGTCCGGAGGAGCTCGAGCGCGGCGTCGCGGTTGCCGGCGGCGATTTCGAAGTGGCCGCGTTCGCCGGTGAGCAACGGCCAGCCGCGGCCGATGCCGTGCTTTTGGAAGGGGGCGCCGGTGGCGGTTTCGCCGTAGCCGTCGTCTGTTGAGCGGATCCAGGTGGGGCCGGTAGCGGTTTCGCGGCGAAGCGTCCTGTCGAGCAGGGTGACGGTGTCGCGGATGCGGGGATCGTGGGCGGAGCGGAGGCCGAAGCGGACGAGCGCGAGGGCGTCCGGGCTGACGATCTCGACGGCGCGGCGATGGCGCAGGCCGAGACGGTGGTTGGGGAGGCGGATGCGGAGTTTGCCGATGGAGGGGTGTTGGATTCGATCGGGCGGGGCCATGCGGAGGTAGTAGCCGGAGACGTTGCCCTGGCGCGCGAGGGGGGTGTCGGTGACGTAGCAGAGCTCGTCGATGGCGTCGTTCCAGGCGTCGGCGGTTTCGCGGAGGAACGCGGCTTGGTCGGGCTGGTCGATGGCCTCGAAGCAGACGGCGACGGCGAGCAGGGCGGCGATCTGCGTCGCCATGGTGAAGGGGGAGTAGCCGGGTGTGGTCTCCCACCGGTCCTGCTGCGTGACGGGGCCGTGGCGGAGGAGGAAGCAGACGGCCTCGTGCAACATGGGGACGGGGTTGTAGCCGTCGAGGGCGTCCTCATGCCGGAGCTGGGCGGCGAGCAGGATGGGGAGGGCGATGGCATCCATCTGGAGGGCGTTCCAGTGCGGTGTGCCGTCGAGCCACATGTTTTGGCTCCAGCCGCCGTCGGAGTCCTGGGTGCAGCGCAGATAGAAGAGGGCGGAGCGGGCGGAGCGCGGATCGCCGGAGGCGAGCTTGCCCATGGCGGTTTCGGCGAGGTCGCGCGGCCAGAGCACGTGGTAGCCGCCGATGTCGGAGTCGGAGCGATCGAAGCCCCAGGGCAGGGAGAGGGAGGCGACGAAGCCGCCGGGGAATCGCTTGGACTGGTGGGTCTCGAGCACGGCGGTGGAGACGCGGTAGAGGTCCAGCGGGGCGTCGGAGAGGTCGGCGACGGGGCGGAAGTCCTCCTGCTTGCGGGCCCATTGCGAGAGGAAGAGGTCGCGGGTCTTGTCGAAGGGCTGCCGGATGCCGGCGCGGGCCTGCTGTGCGGCTTCGGCGGAGGAGCCGCCGCCGGAGATGGCGACGACAAAGGTGTTGTCGGAGGCGGCGGAGGTGTCGATCTCGGCGGTGAGGCCGACGTTGCCCTTGGGGGCGAAGTTGGTGTCGGGCAGGGGACGGTGGCGGGAGAGGGCGTAGAGGCCGTCGGAGCGACCGGAGAAGCCGACGGAGGCGGCGCGAAAGGGAACGGAGGCCATGGTGGCGAGGACGAGGGCGGCGCGGCTGGCGAAGAGCAGATGCTCGCCCTTGTAATGGCCGACCCAGGCGGTGTTGTCGCTGCCCTGGTCGCCGATCTGCGCGTCAAGGTAGAGGAAGAGGCGGAGGCCGGGGGTGTTCGGGGTGAAGCGAACCCGGAGGAGCAGCGTGTCGCGAACGGGGTCGGTGAGGATCTCCTTTTGGAGGCTGTAGCGGCCCTGCCGACAGACGGAGGCGATGCGGCATCCGGGGGCGCCGGGGGCGAGCCACTCCACGGTGTGGGTGGTGTCTTGGAGTTCGTCGGAGAAGAAAGGGTCGGAGTCGTCCTTGGGTCCGGCGACGAGGAAGCGGACCGAGCGGGTGTTGGCCTGGTCGACGTCCGGGAAGTAGATCTCGTTGAGCGTGCCCTCCGAGATGGTGAACCAGAGTCGGGAGCGGGCGGAGATGGCTGTGCCGACGATGGTCTTGGCGCCCGAAGACCAGGTGGGCTTCTTGCCGGGTCGACCAAGGGCCTCGCGGATGTTCTTGGGTCGGGTGATGTCGTGCTTTTCGATGTTGTTGTCCATGCCGTCGCGGCCCTCGCGAGAGGTTGGATGCACGGCGACGCGGGGCTCAGACCGGGCGCTGCCCCCTGTGGTCTGCGCGGGGCATTTACTGCCAGCCGCCGCCGAGGGCGCTGTAGAGGTCGACCAGGGTGAGGGCTTCGGTCTGCTGGGCGCTGGCGAGGTTGAGTTCGGCGGAGAAGAGGTTGGTGTCGGTGGTGAGGACCTCGAGGTAGGAGGTGGCGCCACCCTGATAGCGGACGCGGGCGAGGCGCGTGGCGTCCTGGGCGGCGGCGACGAGCTTCTGCTGCTGCTCGCGGGCGGCGCGCTGCTTGTTGACGGCGATCAGGGCGTTGGAGACGTCGCGGAAGGCGGTCAGGATGGAGCGCTGGTAGGTGAGGATCATCTCCTGCTTTTGGTCTTTGGAGAGCTGGTACTGGCCGGAGAGTCTGCCGCCGGCGAAGATGGGCTGGGCGAGCGTTCCGGTGCCGTAGATGGTTCGGCCGGCGGGGTCAAAGATGTTGGAGAACTGATCTCCGCCGACGCCGGCGGAGGCGGAGATGGAGAGCTGGGGGAAGAACTGCGCGCGGGCGATGCCGACGGCGGCGTTGGCGGCGCGGAGCTGGGCTTCGGCCTGCTGGATGTCGGGGCGACGCTCCAGGAGCTGGGAGGGGATGCCGGTGGGGAGGTCGGCGGGTGGTGGCGCGAGGGCGTTGGGGTCGGCGTGGGCGACGGGACCGGGGGCTTGCCCGAGGAGCAGGCGGAGGGAGTTTTCGGCCTGCTGGATCTGTTGCTGGAGCTGCGGGATCTCGGAGGAGGCGGTGTAGAGGAGCTGTTCGGCCTGGCGGACGTCGGAGAGGGGGGAGGCGCCGCCCTGTTCGAGGGTCTGCGTGAGCTTGAGGGAGTCCTGCCGAGTTTTGAGGGTGCGCTCGGAGATGGCGAGCTGCTGGTCGAGGGCGCGAAGTTGAAAGTAGGTGGTGGCGACCTGCTGGACGAGGGAGAGGCGGACGGCGCGCTGAGCCCAGACCTGGGCGAGTAGGAGATCGCGTTGCTGCTGCGTCTGCTTGCGGTAGAGGCCCCAGAAGTCTGGGTTCCAGGCGGTGGAGAGATTGAAGGAGCCGAAGGCGAGCGGGCTGGAGATGGCGTTACCGAAGCTGCTGTTCCCGAGGTCGGCGCCGAGGGCGGTGCCGCCGGCGTTGAGAGTGGGGAACTGGTTGGCACGGGTGATGCGGACCTGCTGCTGTTGCTCGAAGACGTGCTGCGCGGCGATGCGGAGGTCGTAGTTGTTGGCGAGGGCGGTGGCGATGAGCTGTTGCAGTTCGGGCTCGTGGAAGATGGCGGACCATTTCTGGTCGGCGATGGAGGTGGCGGGATCGCTGGAGACGGGGGTGTCGTCCGCGCCGCGGAAGGTGGGTGTGGCGGGCACCTGGGGTCGTGTGTACTTGGGCCCGACGTTGCAGCCGGCGAGGAGGGTGGCGGCGGCGAGGGCGAGCAGGGCGAGGCGAGTGCGGGGGGTGGAGCGATGCATGATCAGGCGTGGCCTCCTTCGAGCTGTCCGCGGGCCATCTGTGGCTGGGGTTGGGGCCTATGTTCGGCTTCGGGTGTGTCTTGGGCGGAGGAGCTGCGGGCTTCGTCGTCGGCGTCTTCGGGCTCGGGGGCGTGGGTGGAGTCCATGGTGGTGCCCTTGCCGCCGCCCTTGCCGTAGCGATGCGAAAGGTACTCGACCACGGCAAAGGTGACCGGGACCATGAGGATGCCGACCACCGTGGCGAGCAGCATGCCGCCGATGACGACGGTGCCGAGGATGCGGCGGGAGACGGCGCCGGAGCCTGAGGCTGTCCAGAGGGGCAGGCAGCCGAAGATAAAGGCGAGGGCGGTCATGACGATGGGGCGGAAGCGGAGCCGGGCGGCCTCAAGCGCGGAGTCTGTGATGGACTTGCCTGTCTTGTAGGAGGAGACGGCGAACTCGACGATGAGGATGGCGTTCTTCGCGGAGAGCCCAATCAGCATGACCAGGCCGATGGTGGCGAAGATGTCGTTCTCCAGCGAGCGGGCGGAGAGGGCGAGATACGCGCCGAGGATGGCGACGGGCGTGGAGAGAAGGACGGAGAAGGGCAGCGTCCAGGACTCATAGAGCGCGGCAAGGATGAGAAAGACGAAGAGGAGCGAGAGGCCGAAGACGGCCCAGGTGGGGACTCCCTCGGCGGCCTGCTGCTCCTGGTAGGAGATGCCGGAGTAATCGAAGCCCATCTCCTTGGGCATGGTCTGGTGAAAGACTTCCTCGAGCGCGGCGCGAACCTGGCCGGAGGAGTAGCCGGGCGCGCCGGAGATGTTCAGCTGGGCGGCCGGAAACTCGTTCCAGCGAAGGATGAACTCCGGGCCGGTGATCTGCCGGGTGTGGACGAGCGAGCCGAGCGGCACCTGCGATCCGTTGGCCGAGCGCACATAGAACTTGTTGATGTCGGCGATGGAGGTGCGCGAGGAGCCCTCGGCTTCAACGTAGGTCTGCCACTGCCGGCCGAAGCGGTTGAAGTAGTTGACCAGGTAGCCGCCCATAAAGGTGCCCATGGTGGCGTAGACGTCAGGCAGCGAGACCTGCTGCTGAATGACCTTTTCCTTGTCGACGTCGGCGAAGATCTGCGGGACGGCGGGGAGGTAAGAGGGGATAGCGGCAGCGATCTCCGGCCGCTTGGAGACGGCGCCGAGGAAGGCGTAGAGATTCTTGGTGAGCAGGGTCGGGTCGTCCTTGCCGGAGCGATCTTCCAGGATCATGGTGACGCCGCCGGAGGTTCCGATGCCGGGGATGGCGGGCGGTGGAAAGGTGAAGGCGAGGCCTTGCCCGACGGCGCCGAGCTTGCGGCGGACGGTGGCCTGGATGCTCTGGATCTGTTCCTGGTGGGACGTTCGGGTATCCCAGGGCTTGAGCGTGACGAAGAAGAAGGCGGTGTTGGTGCTTTGGGTCTGGGTGAGGAGGGAGAAGCCGTTGACGCCGATGACGCTGGCGACGCCGGGGGTGTCGAGGAGCTGCTTGGCGACGACCTGGGCGGCGGCGTCGGTGCGCTGCAGGGACGCGGCGTCCGGCAGTTGGAGCGCGGCGAAGAGGTATCCCTGGTCTTCCTCCGGGACGAAGCCGGTTGGCAGACGGGCGCCGAGCAGGACGGCGACGACCGCGATGGCGGCGAGCGCGAGCATGGTGATGCCGGACTTGTGGATCAGCAGGCCGGAGGTGGAGACGTAGCGGTCGGTGGTGCGGCCGAAGATGCGGTTGAACCAGTTGAAGAAGCGCTGCAGCGGGCCGGGCTTGCGCGCCTTATCGCGCGGCTTGAGCAGGAGGGAGGCGAGCGCGGGCGAGAGCGAAAGCGCGTTGAAGGCAGAGATCAGGACGGAGATGGCGATGGTGACGGCGAACTGCTGATACAGGCGGCCGGTGATGCCGGGGATGGCGGCGGTGGGGATGAAGACGGCGGCGAGGATGAGGGCGATGGCGACGACCGGGCCGCCGACCTCTTCCATGGCCTTGAGCGAGGCATCCCGCGGTGTCATGCCCTCGTCGATGTGGTGCTCGACGGCTTCGACGACGATGATGGCGTCGTCGACGACGAGGCCGATGGCGAGCACGAGGCCGAAGAGCGAGAGCGTGTTGATGGAGAAGCCGAGCAGGGGAAAGACGACAAAGGTGCCGATCAGCGAGACGGGCACGGCCATCAGCGGGATGAGGGTGGCGCGCCAGCCCTGGAGAAAGATGTAGACCACAAGGATGACGAGGCCGAGCGCGATGCCGAGCGTGAGCGTGATCTCGTGGATGCCGGCGGTGACGGCCTTGGTGGTGTCGAGCGGAACGCCGTAGGTGACACCGGCGGGGAAGGTGCTCGAAAGCTGCTTCAGGCGGGCGTTGACGGCGGCGGCGACCTTGACGGCGTTGGTTCCGGGCAGCTGGTAGACACCCATCACACCGGCGGGCTGGTTGTTGAAGCGGGCGTTGAGGTTGTAGATCTGCGTGCCGAGCTCGACGCGGGCGACATCGCGGAGGTGCAGCACGGAGCCGTCGGGGTTGGCGCGGAGGACGATGTTGCCGAACTGCTCGGGGGTGACGAGACGGCCTTCGGTCTGGACGGTGTAGGTGAACTGCTGGCCGCGCGGCACGGGCTCGCCGCCGATCTGGCCGGCGGGGTTCACGTTGTTCTGCACCTGCATGGCGCTGATCACGTCGGTCGAGGTGACGCCGAGCTGTGCGAGCTTGTCGGGGTCGACCCAGACGCGGATGGCGTACTGTCCGCCGAAGACCTGGATGCGCGCGACGCCGGGGATCCGCGTGAGCTCATCCTGGAGGTTGATGATCATGTAGTTGGTGAGGAACTGCTGCCCGAGCTGCGGATTGCTGGAGGACAGGGAGACGATCATCAGGGGCGAGGTCTGCGACTTCTGCACGACCAGGCCGGCGGTGTTGACCTGGGCGGGAAGCTGGGACTGGGCCTGGGAGACGCGGAGCTGCGCGAGGACCTGGTCGATGTCGGGGTTGGTCTTGACGTCGAAGTCGACGTAGACGGTGGCCTGGCCGTTGTTGGCGCTGACCGAGTACATATAGAGGGCGTTGTCGACGCCGTTCATCTGCTGCTCGATGGGTGTGGCGACGGCCTGGCTGAGGGTGTGGGCGTCGGCGCCGGCGTAGGTGGCCTGGGTCTGGATCTCAGGGGGGACGAGATTGGGGTACTGCGAGGTGGGGAGGGAGAAGAGCGAGACCAGACCGATGATGACGGTGATCATCGCAATGACAATGGCGACGATGGGGCGGCGGATGAAAAACTTGGACACGGGCTTACCTGCCTGCGGAGCTGGAGGAGGAGGAGACGGCTGTGGGATCGGTGGTGGCGGGGGCGGGGTGCGGGCTGACGGGGGCGCCCTCGCGGAGTTTTTGGAGCTGGTCGACGATCACGTGGGCGCCGGGGGCGAGGCCGGACTTGATCACCCAGTCGTTGCCTGCCTGCGGGCCGAGGGTCACGGTGGTGACGTGGACCTTGTTGTCGGGGGTGACGGTGTAGACCTGCTGCTGGCCCTGGATCTCCTGGACGGCAATCTGGGGGACAAGCAGGGCGTTGTGGAGGACCTGCGTCTGCGCGGAGATGTGGGCGAACTGCCCGGGGCGGAGGACGTTGCCGGGGTTGGGAAAGGCTCCGGCGAGCCGGATGGCGCCGGTCTGCTGGTTGATCTGGCGGTCGACGAAGATGATATGGCCGGGGTGGGGGTAGGCCTCGCCGTTGGCGAGCTTGAGCGTCAGCGGGATGTCGGCGGAGCCGCGCAGGAGATCGCCGTGGCCGGTGCGATCGCGGGTGGCAAGCGCGAGGTACTCGCTGTCGGAGATGGAGAAGTAGGCCTTGATGGGCTGCAGCTGCGAGACGCTGGTCAGGACAGACTGCGTGCTGACGAGGTTGCCGACCTGCGTGGTGGCCTGGCCGGCGATGCCCGAGATGAGCGAGCGCACCTCCGTGAAGCCGAGATTCAGGCGAGCCGTCTCAGCCTGGGCCTGCGCCGCGGCGATGGAGGCCTGGGCGGCGGCGACGGCAGCCTCGCCCTGCTGCGCGCTCTGTTTGTCGTTGTCGAGCTGGCTGGTGGCGATGGCGTGCTGCTCGGCCAGCGGCGTGTCGCGATTCACATTGATGCGGGCCAGGCCGAGTTGCGCCTGCGCCTGGCCGAGCTGACCCTTGGCCTGACCGATCTGACCCTGCGCCTGATCGACGATGGCCTGAAAGGGTCGCGGGTCGATCTGGAAGAGGACCTGACCCTTCTTGACCTCGGAGCCTTCCTTGTACAGCTGGCGAATCAGATAGCCGGAGACCTGCGGCTGGATTTGGGCGTTCACATAGCCATCCAGCACTCCCACCCAGTCCCCGGTGAGCGGGACATCCTTCTGTTCGACCGGGACCGTGCCTACCGGGATCGGACCCATGGCGGCGGCCTGGGCAGGGGGCGCGTTGTGCTTGGCGCACCCGGCAAGCGCGAGCGGCAGAAGGGCGAGCAGGGCGAGGCGAGGCAGACGAGCCCCGGCGGCTCCGGTCGCCCTCCTCCGTGTTACAGAAGGGTGCTGAACCAGCGCACGGGTGGTTCCCCGGCTTGTCGATGCCATGCCATACACTCCATACACAACGGTTTGGTCAAAGATACACGTATGCATCTTTTTCTTCGGAGTAGGGCTGAGTGAGTTCCGATGCAAAAAATCTGACGCTGGCGTCTCCCCGGACCTCGCGCACGAAGTCTTCGACGACTCGCAACACGCGCCAGGACAGAGCTTTACGGACACGCAAGCAGATGGTGGAGGCAGCGCGGCGGATCTTTGCCAGGGACGGCTTCGAGCTGGCGCGGCTGGAAGATATCGCCGCCGAGGCGGGCAAGACGCGAGGCGCCTTCTACGCCAACTTCGACGACAAGGAAGACGTCTTCTTCGCCATCTTTGAGGAAGATGTGGACGCCGACCGCGCGCTCTTTGAACGGGAAGGCTGGGGTGAGATGCCGGTCGAGCAGAGGTTCGAGCGCCTGGTCCACCTGGTCTGCGCGCTTCTGGAAAATCGCCGCCGCATGCTGCTCGGCCTCGAGTTCAAGATGTACGCCGTGCGGCACCCGCATCGGCAACGACGTCTGGCGCGCCTGCACGCGGCAATGTGTCTCCGCTGCGCGGTGGGCGATGTGGAGCAGCTGCTGTCGATCTCCGGCCAAACGCTGGAGAGCGAGCGACGGACCCAGCTCGCGCAGTTCGGCGCGCTGGTGGATGGGCTGGCGCTGCAGCGGCTCTTTGATCCCGCCGGCCTGACCCGGGAGCAGGTGGAGCGGCAGGTGCGCGCAAGTCTGCGGGTCGCCTTGACTATGTAACAACTTTGGCGCATTGCATCTCGCATCATCGCCGGCCAAGGACGAGCGCCGGCTCGCGTGGCGCCCCTACGCCCCGAGGACACCTTCCATCGCCAGCCGCGCCGCCCGCAGCGCAGCCACAGCATCTCCCTCCGGGTAGAACTCCATCGCCAACCGCCCGCGATACCCCAGCCGCTGCAGCGCGCGGTAGATGTTGCCGAAGTTCACCTCGCCCGTCCCGGGCTGGTGCCGCCCCGGCACGTCCGCCACGTGCACCAGACCGATCTCCTCGATGTGGCCGTCCAGCTTCTCGATCAGGTTTCCGTGCGTCCGCTGCTCATGGTAGAAGTCGTAGAGCACCCGCACCTCCGGCCGCCCGAGCTCCCGAACCATCGCAAACGCCTCCGTCACCCCATCGAGATAGACCTGCGGGTTCTCAAGCCGGTCGATCGGCTCAATGACTGCCACCATCTCTTCGCGCCGCATCACCTCGGCCACCCGCCCCAGCGTCTCCATGGCTGCCGCCCTCTGCCGCGCCGGCTCGCCCGCCTGCGGCCCAGAGACCAGGATGAGCTGCGGCCGACCCAGCCGCCGCAGCGCCGGCAGCACACCCTCCAACTCCGCCAGCATCGCCGCCCCACCCGCCGGGTCGGCAAACCCCAGCTTCAGCGGCGCCGCCGCGTCCACCCCCAGCCCCAGCGCCCGCATGCGCTCCAGCATCCGCGCAAACTCCGCCTCGTCCCACGCCGCAAGCTCCCGCACCAGCTCCACCGACCGGTAGCCCGCGCGCGCCACCAGCTCCAACCGATCCTCAAACCGCGGTGCCGTCCGCTCCAGCGCCCACAGCATCACGGAACTCCGTTCCGTTCCGCCCGCCGCGGCCGAGAGAGCCTTCGGCGCCATCGCCAGTCCCGCTGCAACGCCACCCACCACTCCTGCAAATCTCCGCCGGCTCAGCATCCCGGCATCCTACCGCAACCTGCGAAACTCTGTATCCTCCCGCGCCGCCGGGTGTCTCACCCGCATGCTCTCCCGTGGTCGCATCCTCCCCGCTCTGCTCTTCGCCCCCTTCGCCCTGCCCGCGCAGACCAGGCCGAATCAACTCGGCTTCAACATCGGCGCCGAGTTCATCCCGGGCAACAGCCTGGCCGCCGATCCCCTCTCTCCCCGCCCCGTCACCTACACCGACAGCCTCTCGCTCGAGCTCTTCTATGGCCGCGACCTCCGCCGCCTCGGCCCCGCCCGGCTCTCGTTCGACCTCCCCGCACTGGTCGGCCCCAACCACAAGATCCGCAACGGCGACGGGAGCCTCCCCACCAGCCTCGCCACCTTCTATGTCACGCCCGGCCTCCGCCTCAGCCTGCCCAACCACACCTCTCTCACCCCCTGGATCTCCACCGGCGCTGGCTACTCGCTCCTGGAGACCAGCGACTATCTCGCCGGCGGCGCCAGCAACGCCTCCATCCACACCCACACCACGGCCTTCCAGTTCGGCGCCGGCGCCGACCTCCACACACCCCTCCACATCCTCGCCTTCCCCATCTCCGCCCGCGGCGAGTTCCGCGACTTCTTCACCCTCGCCCAGCCCACCTTCTTCACCCCCGTCACCGGCTCCTCCCAGCACAACCTCACCGTCTCCGGAGGTCTCTTTCTCAGCTTCTAGCGCCGGCCCGCGAGCCCGGCCCCGCTCCCGCCAGCTCACACACAACTCCACCCGACGCTTCGCGTATCATAGGAGGTTATGACTATCCGCCGCGTCTCTCTGTTTGCCTCTCTCGCCCTCTCCTCCACCTTGCTCGTGCCCATGGCGATGGCCCAAACCGCGAACCAGGACGTCCACAACGCCGGGCAGGACACCAAGGACGCGGCCACCGACACCGGTCATGCCGTGAAAAAGACCAGCAAGCACGCCTATCACAAGACCAAGCACGCCACCAGACACGCCACCGCGGACACCAAGTCAGGCGCCGCTAAAGTTGCCGACAAGACCAAGGAAGACAGCACCACGGTAGCCGACAAGACCAAGGAGACCTCGGTCAAGGTCTACGACAAGAGCAAGGAAGGCGTCCAGCATGTCTTCGACCCCTCTGCCGCGAAGAAATCCAAGCGCAAGGACACTCGCACCATCGACAAGATGGAGGCCAAGGACAAGGCTCACCAGACCACAGAAAAGGTCGACGACGCCACCAAGTAGCCCCGTCGCGCAATCAAACAAGAACCAGCCCCGTGCACGCCCGGATCGCACCAGCGCTCCGGGCGTTTTACCGTCTGCCGCGCAGCAGAAAGAACAACAGCAGCACCACCAGCAGAAATCCCAGTCCACCCGGCCAAAGAAACGCCCCGCCCCGGCTCGAGTAGCCCGCCACCAAGCACCCCGAAAGCCCCGTCGCCATCGCCCCACACAGCACCATCAGCACCACTCGCCGCATCGTCAATCCTCCAGCCACTAACCCTATCCCACATCGGCCTCCCCGGGCAGCCGGCCACCGCAACATGCTTCAATAGGGACGAGGAACCCGAAGCCAAATGCCCCTGAACTGCGGAATCGTCGGCCTGCCCAACGTCGGCAAGTCCACCATCTTCAACGCCCTCACCGCCTCCGAGGCCCAGGCCGCCAACTACCCGTTCTGCACCATCGATCCCAACGTCGGCATCGTCGCCCTCCCCGACGAGCGCCTCGACAGGATCGCCGCCCTCATCCAGCCCAAATCCCTCGTCCCCACCACCATGGAGTTCATCGACATCGCCGGCCTCGTCGCCGGCGCCTCCAAGGGCGAAGGCCTCGGCAATCAGTTCCTCGGCCACATCCGCTCCACCGACGCAATCTGCCACGTCGTCCGCTGCTTCGACGACCCCGAGGTCGTCCACGTCGCCGGCTCCGTCGACCCCCTCTCCGACATCGACACCATCAACACCGAGCTCCTGCTCGCCGACCTCGATACCGTCGAAAAGCGCTCCGGACGCCTCGAAAAGCTCCTCAAAAACACCCAGGACAGCAAGATCAAGTCCGAAGGCTCCGCCGTCGCCAAGCTCAAGGCCGCCCTCGAAGCCGGCAAACCGGCCCGCACCGTCGACCTCTCGGACGACGAGCGCCTGGCCGCCCGCGACCTCCACCTCATCACCGCCAAGCCCCAGCTCTACGTCGCCAACGTCGACGAGGCCGCCCTCGCAACCGGCAACCCCCACACCGCCGCCGTCGAGCAGCGCGCCCGCGAAGAAGGCTCGGAAGTCGTCCGCATCTGCGGCGCCCTTGAGGCCGAGATCGCCCTCCTCGACCCCGACTCCCGCGCCGACTTCCTCAAAGACCTCGGCCTAGCCGAGCCCGGCCTCGACCGCCTCATCCACGCCGCCTATCGCCTCCTCGGCCTCATCACCTACTTCACCGCCGGCGTCCAGGAGGTCCGCGCCTGGACCATCACGGAGGGCACCAAGGCCCCCGGCGCCGCCGGCGTCATCCACACCGACTTCGAACGAGGCTTCATCAAGGCCGACTGCTACGCCTGCGCCGACCTCTTCCGCCTCGGCTCCGAACAGGCGGTCAAGGAAGCCGGCCTCCTCCGCTCCGAAGGCAAGGAGTACGTCGTCAAGGACGGCGACATCCTCTTCTTTAAATTCAACGTCTAGCCCTCGTCATCATGTCCCGCGTGTAGCCCACCACCACTCGTCCTTTGTTGTCATCCCGAAGGGACCTGTTTTCGCTGTTACCGGCGCCCTTCTTGGTGACCATTCCCAAGGGAATCTGCTGTTGCCGTCGCCCTTCTTGGTGACCATTCCCAAAGGGAATCTGCGTTTCGGACTCAACTCTAAGTTCCATCTCATGGCAGCCGCTGCGACCAAGGGGTACACCATCCCTCGACTACGCCGGGTGCCCCATTGATGGCAGTCTCATCGCCATAAGTGGGTTCTCCGGTCACGCCCCGTCACCACACTGTAGTTACCCTCGGGTGCGACAGACCGAAAGCAACCGTTGCGCTTCGCCGACATCTCTTCCATAGTCGAGATGTTCGCCGTATATTCGTCACCAGGAGGCGCACAATTCAAGTCACAGCCACAGCCGCATCCTTTCCTCTTCAGATGAGCACCCTCACCCCATCGCCCGCCATCGCCGACTTCCGCCGCGCCAAGACCGCCGCGCTTCATCTGCTCGAGCAAAACGGCATCCATCAGCCCCCAGTCGACCCCGTCCAGCTCGCCGACGGCATCGGCGTCGAAGTCCTCTTCGTCGAATTCGAGGGCCCCAGCAACGACCGCATCTCCGGCTTCTATGACTGCGTCGACAACGTCATCATGGTCAACAAACACGAGTTCCCCCTCCGGCAGACCTTCACCGTCGCCCACGAACTCGGCCACAAGATGCTCCACGAAGACTGGGCCCGCTCCGACAACTACCGCGTTCTGCTCCGCGATCCGGCCGCCCGCGAATCCAGCCCCATCGAGCAGGAGGCTAACTTCTTCGCCGCCAACCTCCTCATGCCCAAGTTCATGATGGACGAGTACTACCAGCTCCCTCCGCATCAGATCTCGGAGCTCTTCGCCGTCTCCGTCCCCGCCGTTCGCGCCCGTCTGCAAAGCCTCTATGGCATCATCTGATCGGCCCGGCACAGGCCTCTCCCCGCTGGAGCACCCAGGCTCCGAGCGCGACGCCGCCCGCAGCGCCATCGTCCCCGACTCCGCCCAAAAGACCGAACCCGAGCCGCTCCGCGACGTCATGTCCACCGCCCAGGCGACGCAGCATGAGCTCATGCGCGAGCGAAACCGTGCCCGGGAAGCCCTCCTCAAGCTCGAACTCGACGCCAAGGCCGTGGAACAGCGCGCCGACCTCAACGCCCGCGCCCAAGAACAGCGCTCCGAACTCGGCCTCATCGGCAAACTCTTCGGCGGCAGGGAAAACGCGCCCATCGCCGTCGCCGCCATCGCCATGCTCTGCGGCATCGTGGGCTTCTTCCTCTGCCTCCACTATGAGGCGTACGTCACCAACCCCGACCGCTTCGTGCGCCCGTCCGACGCCTCGCTCGCCTTCGCCGCAGCCGCCCTCGCCTACATCTTCGGCCGCGGCGGCCGACACTAGCCACGACGGACACCGGGCCCGCACCGGCGCGAACGCATCTCCGTCCCACCTCCCTTCCGTATACTGCCGCTCATGTCCACGCTTCCGCCACAGCCCACGCCCTATCTGCCCGCCGCGCCCCTCCGCCAGGCCGTTGTCATCACCGATATCGACATGCCCTTCGGCTCCATGGTCCGCTTCATCGTCAAGTGGGTCATCGCCTCCATCCCCGCCATCCTCATCCTGTGGGTCATCATGGCCATCCTCGGGGGCATCCTTGCCCTGCTCTTCGGCGGCGCCATCCACGGCCTTCTCGGCGGCAGCCCCCACGGCACCCGCTTCTAACCGCCCGGCGCTGGCGCGTTCCCAGCGTCCCACGCCGTAGTCTGGAACGGCAGGGTCCCTCGCCGCCCCCAAGCCAGGGCGGGCTCCGACCCGCCTGGCCTCTTACCCTGACGCCGAGTCGCCCCTCGGGGTACCGGGCTAAGTCGCCTGCGCTGAAGACTTTGCGCCACAAGTGCGGGGGGGGTACCCACCCCCCTTGCTTCCGCTTGCCCGCGTCCCGGCGCGCGAAACGCACCTCCGGCCGGGCTCATCCAATCCCCCATGCCTTCCCGCGACACCCGCATCGCCGCCGTCGTTCCCTACACCGCCCCCGGCGTCAGCCCCGCGCTTACCCTCGATGTCTATCCAGCCACGGGCCGCCTCGCCCCACCCCACCCCGCCGTCCTCATCCTGCACGGCGGCGGCTTCGTCGGCGGCAACTCGCGCAGCTCCTCCGAGGCCTACTGCGCCGACTTCCTCGCGCCCGCCGGCTACGCCGTCTTCTCCGTCAACTACCGCCTGGCCCCGTCCGCCAACTTCGCCGACATGCTCGCCGACATAGGGCGCGCCGTCCGCTTCGTCCGCCACAACGCCGCCCGCTTCCACGTCGACCCGGACCGCATCGCCCTCCTCGGCGGCTCCGCCGGCGGCTACCTCGCCAGCATGGCCGGCCTCGCCCGACCCTCCTCCCTCCCCAACTCGCCCGACCCCGTCAACCACGCCTCCGACGCCGTCCAGGCTGTGGTCTCCCTCTTCGGCCTCTCGGACCTCGTGGTCCTCGGCGCCGACGTCCTCCTCCGCACCTACCGCCTCCTCGGCCCGAACCCCGTCACCCCCCAAACCCTCGCCGCCGCCTCCCCGGTCTCCCTCGTCCGCCCGGACGCCCCGCCTTTCCTCCTCATCCACGGCGACCGCGACACCCTCGTCCCGCTCGACCAGTCCACCCGCCTCCGCGACGCCCTCCGCCGCGCCGGCGCCTCCGCCGACCTCATCACCATCCCCGGCGGCCCCCACGCCACCAACGCCTGGCACACCCTCCCCCACCCCGTCGACTGGGAGGTCCAACTCGTGCAATGGCTCAACCGTACCCTGCAGCACACCGGCTTCGCCCGCGAGGGCATCCTCACCCGCGGTGTAGCCTAGAGCCCTCCCCCCCCTGCCCGTCGCTCCCGGCATCTCTCTTCCATGCCCGCCGCTCCACCCGCCCCTGAATCCCGCCCAAAGCCCACCCCCTCCGTCCGGCAGAACATCGAGTGCATCGCCGATCTTGAGCGTCAATTCGAAGACAGACGCACACCCGTCGATCGCATCGCCGACGCCATCGGCGCCTTCTCCGGCTCCTTCCTCTTCGTCGCCCTCCATCTCCTCTGGTTCACCCTTTGGTTCCTCATCAACACCGGCCTTCTCGCCTTGGTCCCCAAGTTCGACCCCTACCCCTTCATCCTGCTTGCCATGATCGTCTCGGTCGAAGGCGTGCTCCTCTCCACGTTTGTCCTGATGAAGCAGAACCGTATGCAGAAGAAGGCCGACGCCCGCGCGCAGCTCGATCTCCAGATCAACCTGCTCGCCGAAAAAGAGGTCACCAAGACACTGCAGCTCCTTCGCGCGATCGCCGAAAAGCTGGAGATCTCCGGCGTTGCCGACGACCCCGAGCTCAACGAGATGGCAACCATCACCTCCGTCGACATCCTCGCCGGTGAGATCGAGCGGGACATCCCGTCGTCGGAGTAGGCTCGGCGGAGCACCCTCGCCGGAGCACCCCGGCGGAGTACGCTAGACCGCATGCGCCACCTCTCCTTCCCCACCGCCGCACTTGCGCTCTCAGCCGCTCTCTGCCCCGTCCGCTCCCTTCCGGCCCAGACGAACTCGCAGCTCGCGGCCGCCTCCGAGACGAAGCCCGGCCCGCGCGACCAGCAGATCACCAGCACGGTTCCCTACGCCGGCACAGCCTCCGATCCGCTCACCCTCGACGTCTACAAGCTCCACGGCGCCGGCCCCCATCCCGCCGTCATCATCATCCACGGCGGCGGCTTTCTCCATGGCACCTCGCACAACGGCTCGGAGGCCTATGCCGCCGACTTCCTCGCCCCCGCCGGCTTCGCCGTCTTCTCCATCAACTACCACCTCGCGAGCAAGACCGCGCCCGGCGGCGCCACCCTTCCCGAGATGCTCGCCGACGTCCAGCGCGCGGTTCGCTTTGTGCGTCACAACGCCGCCCACTATCAGGTGGATCCCAACAAGATCGCCATCCTCGGCGGCTCGGCCGGGGGCTACCTCTCCAATCTCGCCGGCGTCACGCCCCCCTCGCGCCTCGCCACCTCCGCCGACCCCATCGACCGCGAGACGGACGCCACGGAGGCTGTCGTCACCCTCTACGGCATCTCCGACCTCGCCACCATGCCCGACCCCGACTTCGTCAGTCGCCTCCATCTCCTTGGGCCCGGCGAGCCAACCCCTGCCGCCATCACCGCCGCCTCGCCGCTCTCGCTCGTCCACGCCCCCACCGCCGCGGCTCCCGTGCCACCCTTCCTGCTCATCTACGGCAGCAAGGATGAGTCTGTCCCCGCCGCGCAGTCCGTCAAGTTCCAGGCCGCGCTCCAGGCCGTCGGCGTCCCCGCCAAACTGATCACCATCCCCGGCGGCACGCACGGCACCGGCTCCTGGCACACCCTGCCGGACGTCCCGGACTGGGAGCGCCAGACCGTCCAGTGGCTCGACACCACCCTCCACCATACCGGCCCCAACACCGGCGAAGGCGTCGCCCCACGCACCGCCGTGGTCCAGCCCAAACCCGCGCCCCATGCCCCTGCTCGCTAGTCTGCTTGTCGTCCGGAGAACTCCGCCGCGTCCAACCTCCTGACGCGCAGCCAGGCACGCCACCACCAAGCTATAGTGTTGGTCGCGCCAGGAGCTTCGCACGCGGACAGAACAAGACAGGCCTCGCGATGGCCATGAAAGCGCATACACCAACCCCAGGGTGGAGGCTCAACTCGTGATCCGACAGACAATCGCACCGCTTCGCGCAACCATGGCAGCAGCTCTTGCGGTGCTTGCGTTGGCAACCCACGGCCAGGGCTTGGCGCAGACAAAACCCGCCGCCGCGGCAGACCCCGCGATCCACGCCGTCACCACCATGCCCACCGTCCTCTACGGCGCCGCCTACTACCACGAGTACGAGCCCGACACGCCGCTGGCCCCGGACGCCCGCCTCCAGCAGGACATCGCCCTCATGAAGCGCGCGGGCCTCACCGTCGTCCGCATGGGCGAGTCCACCTGGAGCCTCTGGGAGCCCCAAGACGGGCACTTCGAGTACGCCTGGATGGACCGCGTCGTCGACGCCATGGGCAAGGCAGGAATCAAGGTCATCATGGGCACGCCCACCTACTCCATCCCAACCTGGATGGCCCGCGCCCACCCGGAGATCTTCGCCGTCGGCCCCGACGGCAAGGCCTCCACCTACGGCATGCGCCAGAACATGGACTTCAGCAGCCCAGCCTTCCGCTTCTACGCCGAGCGCATCATCCGCAACCTCGTCGAGCACTATCGCGACAACCCCGCCGTCATCGGCTGGCAGGTGGACAACGAGACCGGCTCCAACCACGCCTACAACGAAGACGTGCAGATCGGCTTCGTCAACTACCTCAAACAGAAGTTCGTCACCACCGACGCGCTCAACAAAGCCTGGCTCCTCCAATATTGGGGCGAGACCGTCAACGGCTGGGAAAACTTCCCGCCACGCCAGGGAGCCACCAGCACCGCGTACAAATTGGAGTGGACCCGCTGGCAGCAGCATCGCGTCACCGATTTCCTCAGCTGGCAGGCCGCTCTCGTCCGCGCACACCGTCGACCCGACCAGTTCGTCACCCAGGACTTCTCCGGCGGACTGCACGCCGACGTCGACGAGTACAAGGTCGCGGAGGCGCTCGACGTCGTAGGCCTGAACCCCTACCACCTCGGACCGCAAGACACCGTCACCGGCGAAGACACGGCCCTCATGGGCGACTACTACCGCTCACTCAAGGGCCGCAACTACCTCGTCACCGAAACCAACGCCCAGACCACCGACTGGACGTCATCCTTCCAGTTCCCGCCCTACGACGGCCAGCTTCGGCTCAACGTCTACACCAACCTCTCCAGCGGCGCCAACATGGTCGAATATTGGCACTGGCACTCCATTCACTCCGGCCAGGAGACCTACTGGAAGGGCATTCTGAGCCACGACATGGAGCCGAACCGCGTCTATGACGAGTTCGCCCGGACGGCGCACGAGCTGCAACGCCTCGGCCCCGACCTCGTCAATCTCTCCATCCACAACGACGTCGCCGTCCTCTACAGCGTGGACTCCTCCAACGCGCTCGACTTCATGCCCTTCGCGGACCGTGGGCCGCAGTGGGCCTTCGGCAAACCCGTCGTGAACTACGTCACCCTCGTCAGCCAGCTCCATCGCTCCCTCTACGACCTCAACACCGGCGTCGACTTTGTCACACCCGAGTTCGGCGACTTTTCCCGTTACAAACTCCTCATCGTCCCCGCGCTCTACATCGCCGATGATGCCCTGCTCAACCGGATCAGCGACTACGTCAAAGGTGGCGGCCATGTCGTCATGACCTTTAAGTCAGGCTTTGCCAACGAAAACTCCATGGTCCGTCCCGTTCGCGCGCCCGGCCCGCTGCGCGAGGTCGCCGGCTTCTCCTACCAGGAGTTCTCCAATCTCGCGCAGCCCCTCACCCTCAAGCCCGCCCCCGGAACCGACGCCGCCGCGCTCTTCGCCGAGCCCTCCACCGCCGGCATGCCCACAGCGAGCTTCTGGGCCGAATTCCTGATGCCCGACCACGCCCGCCCCCTCGCCCTCTACGACCACCCATTCTTCGGGCGCTGGCCCGCCATTACAGAGAACAGCTTCGGCAAGGGCACGCTCCTCTATGAGGGCACCTGGCTCTCCGACAGCATGCAGCGCGCGGTGATGGAGCGCGCCCTCCGCGAGGCCGGCCTCCCGCGCGTCGGCGCCGACCTCCCCGCAACCGTGCGCGTCAAAAGCGGCGTCAACGGGGAGGGCCGAGCCCTCCACTACCTGCTCAACTACTCCTCCACCGCGGTCGAGTTCCACTCGCCCTTCGCCGGAACCGATCTGCTCACAGGAAAGGCCGTCGCGCAGGCAGGCACGCTCAGACTCGGCCCGTGGGACCTCGCCATCGTGGCCGAGTAGCCTCCCGTACGCGAGCCCAACAAGCTAGAACAACTTGCGCGCCAGCAGGTTTTCGATCCGCTCCTGCCGCCCCGACCGCGGCTGCGGATCGATCCCCGCCGCCTCCGCCTCCGCCGCAATCTCCTCCAGCCGCTTCTTGCCGGCAAGCATCGCCTGCGCCTCGCCGTCCTTCCAGCCGCTGTACCGCTGCTCCAGCACCCCGTCGTACTCGCCATCCTCGATCAGCTTCGCCGCCAACAGAAACCCGCGCGCACACAGATCCACTCCGCCAAGGTGCGCCTCCACCAGATCCTCCGGCAGGAAGCTCTGGCGGCGCACCTTGGCGTCGAAGTTGCACCCACCCATCCCCAGACCGCCCGCCTTGATCACGTGGTACATCGCCATCGTCGTGCCCAGCAGATCATTGGGAAACTGATCCGTGTCCCACCCCAGCAACGGGTCGCCACGGTTGATGTCGAGCGAGCCCAAAATCCCCAGCGCGCCCGCCGTCGCAATCTCATGCTCAAACGTGTGCCCCGCCAGCGTGGCATGGTTCGCCTCGATGTTCACACGAACCTCGCTCTCCAGGCCGTACCGCTTCAGGAAGCCGAACACCGTCGCCACATCGAAGTCATACTGGTGCGCCGTCGGCTCCTTCGGCTTGGGCTCAATCAGAATCTGCCCCTCAAACCCAATCGTGTGCTTGTACTCCACAACCATCGCCAACAACCGGCCCGCCTGGTCCATCTCCTGCCCCAGCTTCGTGTTCAGCAGGGTCTCGTAGCCCTCGCGTCCGCCCCACAGCACATAGTTCGAGCCGCCGAGCTGCTTGGTCACATCCATGCAGTGCTTCACCGTCGTCGCCGACCACCGAAACACCTCCGGGTCCGGGTTCGTCGCCGCCCCCGCCATGAACCGCGGATGCGAAAACAGATTCGCCGTTCCCCACAGCAGCTTCGCCTTGCTCCCCCCCATCTTCTCGCCCAGGTAGTCCGCCATCGTGTGCAGATTCCCCAGCGTCTCCCGCAGCGTCGCCCCCTCCGGCGCTATATCCCGATCGTGAAAGGTAAAAAACGGCAGCCCCAGCACACGGAACAACTCAAACGCCGCATCCGCCTTCGCCTTCGCCGCCGCCATCGGGTCGTCGCCATGAAACCACGGCCGATCGATCGTCGGGCCACCGAACGGATCCGTCCCGTTCATCACCAGTGAGTGCCACCAGGCCACGGCAAATCGAAGATGCTCCGCCAGTGGCTTGCCCAGCACCACGCGCTCCGCGTCGTAAAAGCGGTAGGCCAGCGGGTTCGAGGACTCCGGCCCTTCGTACTGAACAGTGGGAAAGTGAGAAAAGGTCTCCGGATTCATCGTCGAGGGTCTCCGTCCGTAGCAAAGCGAGCGCGCTGCCGACCAGTCTAGCGGAGCGACGCCTCCCTCGCCCCAGCCCCTTCTCCCCAAACGCCGCATCCCGGCCCATCTCTCGTGCAGTCACCGCACACTCACGTTGATCGCACTTCACCCGATCCGCGTCCTCTTACTCCGGCCCTGCGTCCACCTCATCAGACAGCTTGGGCGGGCCAGCACGAGCCCACGCCCATTTGGAGACCCATGGCTTTTTGGACCGTCGCCCGCGCCATCCTCGGCTACTTCTTCCTGGTCTTTATCGTTCGGGTCGTGGGCCGGCGACCCGGCAAGCAACTTACCCCCATCGAGTTCGTCCTCATCTTCTTCCTCGGCGGCCTGATGCTCACCGGCGTCGTCGGCGCGGAGCCCTCCCTCATCAATGCAATCTGCCAAATCCTTGCCATCGCCTGCGGCCACTGGATTCTGGTGCAGCTTCGCTCGCGCTCGTCCCGCATCGCCCGCCTGCTGGATGGCACGCCGCTCCTCCTCATCGAGCGCCAGCAGCTTCGAGCGCACACCATGCGCCACATGGGCATCTCCGCCAACGACGTGATGGCCATCGCCCGCGACGGCGGCCTGAGTTCCCTGGACGAGATCCACTCCGCTACGCTCGAGCGCAACGGCGAGATCAGCATCCTGCCCAAAGAAGACGATTCTAAAGAAGACGGTCCCCAAGAAGACGGGAGATCCTAGTAAGCCCTGCACCCGACCTCAGCCTCAGGAGCCTCCCTTGCCCCTCACCGATGACTTTCTCCAACCCATCACGCCCGACATCGTCCCGGAGGTCGACAACGCCCTCGCCGTCGGGGAAGACCTCAACTTCCAGGAGAGGTGGTGGAAGTTCGAGCGCCTCGTCTGGATCTTCTTCCTGCTCATCATCGTCGCCGATGCGATCGGTCTCTTCGGCCAGGGATGGCTCGCCCACGATCGCCTGCAGGTACCCGGCTCGGCCCTCGACATCAAGTACGACCGTATCGAGCGCGAAACCACGCCCGCCCAGGTCACCGTACGTTTCGGTCCAGAGGCCGCCGTCGGTGACACCGTTAAGCTCTTCGTCTCCGACTCCGTCATCGACGACCTCGGCAACCAGCGCATCGCGCCCCAGCCACAGACCTCCGCCGTCGGCAACGGCGGCGTGACCTTCACCTTCCCCTACACCGGACAGCCCTCCAGCGTCCTCCTCAGCCTGGAGCCCTCCCGCCCCGGCATCTTCCACTTCACCATAGCCGTACCCGGTCACACCCCCGTCACCAGCCGCATCATCGTCCTTTCCTAAAGAGCTGCTGGCGCAAAGCCCGAAGCAAAAGCCGCTCAAGACAAAAACAGCAAGGAACAACACCAACAGCCCCATCGCTTCTAGTTAGCTTTGTCTCAGCCGCCTTTGCCTCTAGCGCCTTTGCCTCTAGCTGCCTTTGCCTCTAGCGCCTTTGCCTCTAGCTGCCTTCGCTTTAGCTGCTTTTCGCTTTAGCTGCTTTTCGCCTCACGCTGTCCTCGGAGAAGATCCATGTCCACTCTCTGGCACGCCGCCATCGGCTATCTCGTCCTTACCCTCACCGTCCGTGTCTTCACCCGTCGGCCCGGCGCGCAGATGACCCTCTTCGAGTTCGTCATCGTCTTTCTTATCGGCGGTGTCATCATCCTCGCCACCGTCGGCCGCGACCGCTCCATGACCAACTGCATGTGCGCCATCCTCGCCGTCGCCTGCATCCACCGCTTCGTCTTCTTCCTCAAATCTCGCTTCCCCCGCATCGGCCTCCTCCTCGACGGAACCCCCCTCGTCCTCCTCCGGCCAGGAGGCCAGTGGAACGACGAAACCATGCGCGGCATGCATATCGCTCGCGAAGACGTCCTCGCCTCAGGTCGCCTCAACGGCGTCACCTCCATCGACGAGATCCAGTACGCCGTCCTCGAACGCAACGGCGGCATCTCCATCATTCCCAAAGACGACAAAAAATAGCGGGCGGCCAACTCAACCCCACCCGCGCTATCATCCCCAAATCGCGACACGCTCGGCCGTCGCACGCAAGGACCACCCATGCCCCAGGCCGACGCCCAGTCCCAAGACCGCGAAATCGAATCCGACATCCCCCAACGGCTCGATCGCCTCCCCTTCTCCCGCTGGCACGTCCGCATCCTCATCGCCCTCGGCACCTCCTGGCTCCTCGACGGCCTCGAAGTCACTCTCACCGGCTCGCTCGCCGGCGTCCTCCAAAGCAAGCGCGGCCTCTCCCTCACGGACGCGCAAGTCACCGGCTCCGCCACCATCTACCTCGCCGGCGCCGTCCTCGGCGCCCTCGTCTTCGGCTATCTCACCGACCGCCTCGGCCGCCGCAAGCTCTTCCTCGTCACCCTCGCCACCTACTCCATCGCCACCGTCGCCACCGCCTTCACCCACTCCTTTCTCCCCTTCGCCTTCTGCCGCTTCTTCACCGGCTTCGGCATCGGTGGTGAATACGCCGCGATCAACTCCGCCGTCGACGAGCTCATCCCCGGCAAGGTCCGCGGCAACGTCGACCTCATCGTCAACGCCACCTTCTGGGTCGGCGCCTCCATCGGCGCCCTTGCCACCTCCGTCCTCCTCCATCGCGGCGGACACCTCCTCGACACCGGCTGGCGCTACGCCTTCGGCATCGGCGGAACCCTCGGCCTCGCCGTCCTCCTCCTCCGCCTCAAAGTGCCCGAGTCCCCCCGCTGGCTCATGCTCCGCGGCCACGAAGACCAGGCCGAACAGATCGTCGCCGCCATCGAAAACGACGTCACGGACGGACACCCCGACCAGCTCCCAAAACCCGAAGGCGACAAACTCAAACTCACCGTCCGCGACCACACCCCGCTCCCCGAAATCTGGCGCGCCATCACCGCGGGTGACAGCCGCCCCCGCGCCCTCCTCGCCCTCATCCTCATGGTCGGCCAGTCCTTCTTCTTCAACGCCGTCTTCTTCACCTACGGCCTCGTCGCCAAGACCTTCTTCGGCGTCTCCGACAACGACGTCCCCAAACACCTCCTGCCCTTCGCCATCGGCTCCTTCTTCGGCCCGCTCGTGCTCGGCAAGCTCTTCGACACCTGGGGCCGCAAGCCCATGATCACCCTCACCTACGGCGTCGCCGGCGGCCTCCTCCTCGCCACCCTCATCCCCTTCGGCACCGGCGCCGTCGGCGCCCACGGCCTCGGCATCCTCTTCACCTGCATCTTTTTCGTCGCCTCCTCCGCCGCCAGCGCCGCCTATCTCACCGTCTCCGAAATCTTCCCGCTGGAGGTCCGCGCCCTCGCCCTCGCCGTCTTCTACTCGGTCGGCACAGCCCTGGGCGGCGTCTTCGCCCCGCTCCTCTTCGGCCTCCTCATCCACACCCACCACCGCTGGGCCGTCGCCGGCGGATACGCCCTCGGCGCCGCCCTCATGCTCGCCGGCTCCTTCACCGAATTCAAAATCGGCGTCGAAGCCGCCGGCCAATCCCTCGAGTCCGTCTCCAAACCCCTCCAATCCCGGTAACCCCGCACCCCGCATCGCCTCCCGACTAGCTCGGTTCGTCCTTGCGTGTCAAACGCTACAGCTCTCCCGGCGTTTGCAGACTACCCGACGAAGCAGGCAGGTCTATACCGTAAAGTCGGCTTCTCGGCAGGGATGGCGTGAGTTCCTGTCCGGTAAACTGACAGGGTATGAGTTCCACCGCATCCACCACCAGGTTGTGCGTCCCGCGCACACGGTGCGCGACAGCGTGCGGCTGCCCGAAATCAACAGCATCGCGCATCGCGACCGCTTGCGCGGCGCACCATGCTTAGAACACGCACATCCATGACCCAATACTCCAGGCGGCACATCGTCGCGGCACTTGCGGGCACTGCCTGTCTTGCAGTCGAAGATCGCTTCAGCCGGGCACTCGGCGGCGGGGCGGCTGCGCCACCGAACCGGGCCGCGGATCGTGCTCTTGCCGGACAGATCCTTGGCGACGCGCGTCTGCCCACCGTTCGCGATATGGGCCGCCAGCTGCTTGGCACCGGGCTGCGCGCGGGTTCAACCTATCCTGAGGTCTGGATTCGCGACACCAATACCTTCATTGACGCCGCCTTGCCGGTCACTGGTGGCGCGCCCATGCGGGAGGCACTGCGTTCATTTCTCCAGTTCCAGGGCGGCGAGGGTGACATCCCGGACGGCTACCTGCCGAAGTCGTCGAACCGCACAGCCGCCTACCGCACCACGCCCCACTTGCCGGGGACGGCAGCATTCAAAAACACCGTGGAAAGCGATCAGGAATCGTCGCTGGTATCGGCAGTGCGCAAGTACATCGACTCAACTCACGACACTGCCTTCCTTGACGAGGCCATCGACGGCAAAACGGCAAGGCAACGCCTTGCATTCGCGCTGCGCTATCTGCTGCGGGGACGATGGGACAGCACGCGCGGCCTGGTTTGGGCAGGTGCAACGATCGATTGGGGCGACATCGAACCAGAGGACAAGCTCGGTGACCAGATCGACGAGCGCAGCCACCCGGCCTGCAGCATCTATCCCAACGCCATGTTTGCCGTCGCCATGCGGGACTACCTGCACCTGCCCGGCATTCCAAGCGACGACCGTGCCTTCTTTACCAAGACTCGGAAGGAGCTCGCGCGCTCGGTGCGCCGCCACCTCTGGGATGCGCGCGCCGGCAAATACCGGACCCACCTGTACCTGAACGGATCGCCCTTTCCGCCAGGCTTCAACGAGGATGCCATCTACTACCTCGGCGGTACCGCCATCGCGGTCGAAGCAGGGTTCCTCACCCCCAGCGAGATACGCCTCTCGCTCGAGCGGATGCGTCGTGCCGTGCAAGACGCACATGCTGCTTCCATTGGACTCTCCGTCTACCCGCCCTACCCCAAGGGATACTTCCTCAACCCAAGCGTTGCCGAGCCGTATCACTACCAGAACGGGGGAGACTGGTCCTGGTTCGGCGCGCGCATGGTGCAACAGCTGATCGCGTACGGCATGATCGCGGATGCGTGGCAGGAGTTTGTCCCCATGATCGACCGCGTTGTAAAGCACCGGGGCTTCTACGAGTGGTGGTCACCCAGCAACGAACCACATGGCTCCGGCAGCTTTCGTGGCAGCGCCGGCGTCCTTGTGAAAGCCATTGACATGTTCACTGCCTGGGCCAACGCCCACGCTTAGGCATGGTGAGCGGGCACCTGCTCTCCCAAAACACCACAGAGATAACGTGGCGCAACCCTCCACGAAGGCCGCACCCTACCACCGCACCTCCACCCGCCCCTTCATCGGAAAACTGATCTCCGTCGCCCCACCCTTCGCCACCGCCGCCACCGCGGCCCCATTCACCGTCGCGCCCTTCACCCCGCCAAACCGCCACCGCACCGTAGCCCGCACCGGCTTCGCTCCATCCCCCTCCTTCGCCGGCTCAATCACCAGCGTCCGCCCCTCCCGCGTCACCGTCCGCCCCTCGAAGTCCGTCGTCGTCACCGTCTCGCCGGAATCCCCCACCACCTCCCACACTCGCCGGTCGTCGATCCCCTGCACCCTCGATCCCGCCTCCACCGGCCCCGCCGTCATCACATCCTCCGGCAACTCCCCCAGCACCGCCCCCGCCCGCGCCCACACCGGAATCACCTCCACCCCCGCATCCACAACCACCGTCCGCCCCCCCTGCTCCACCGCCCCCGTCCACCAATTCACCCACGTCCCCTGCGGCAGATACACCACCCGCTGTGTCCCCGCGTCCACCACCGGCGCCACTAGCAGCTCCGGCCCCAGCATGTACTCCGCCCGTGCCTCCCGCGCCGCCCGATCCCCCTGAAACACCAGCGGCAACGCCCGCATCACCGGCATCCCGTCCCGCGCCGACTCCTCCGCCGCCGCCATCCGGTACGGCAACAATTCCATATGCTCCACCGCGTACCGCCGGTACAGATCCAGCAGCCGCGTCCCACTTCCTCCGCTCGCCCCATCCCACATCCAAGGCTGCAGATTCGTCGACGACAGCAGCTCCATCACCGGCGAAAACGCCGCAAACTCCGTCCACCGCGCCAGCACCGTCGCATCCACCCCACCCGGCGCCTTCTCGTACCCCCCCAGGTCCGCCGTCCACAGCGGAATCCCGCTCATCCCCGCGTTCAGACCCGCCGTCACCACCGCCGGCAACCCATCCTCCGGACTGAAGCTCCCCTCCTCATCCCCCGCCCACACAAACCCCACCCCATTCGCACCCTGCGACACACTCCGCGCCAACACCACCCCATCCCCCTTCCGGTCCTTCTTCAGCACCTCCTCCACCGCATTGTTGTAGAGCACGGCGTACCGGTTCCGCATCAGCGCCGCCGGCGTCTTGTCCGCCCACACCACGTCCGGCCCCCCCTCCGCTCCCAGGTAAACGCCCTCCCCATCGTCATCCTTGAACCCATCCGCCCCCGCCGCCATCACCCCCCGCAACTGGTCCTGCCACCACGCCTTCGCCGCCGGATTCGTAAAGTCGATCAGCGACCCCTCGCCCTTCCACCACCGCCCCACATACGGCGTCCCATCCGCCCGCTTCACGAAGTAGCCCTTCTCCGCCGCCTCGTCGTAGTTCGGACTCTTCGCCGGCATCGCCGGCTCCCCGGCCCCCGCATCGCTCGCACTGTTGATCCACGGCGTGTGCCACAGCACCAGCTTGAACCCCGCCCCGTGAATCGCCTTCACCATCCCCGCCGGATCCGCAAACTGCTTCTCGTTCAGCGTGTAGCTGTTGTACGCCGTCGCCCACGGCGAATCGATCACGATCACGCCCCCCGGCAGACCCAGCGCCCGCGTCCGCTCCACGTCCTCCAGCACCTCCGCCTCGCTGTGGTGCACGTCCCGCCCCACCCACGGCGCAAACGCCCAGGCCGGTGGCACCACCGCCCGCTGCGTCAACTTCGTAAACGCCTCCAGCATCTTCGGAAACTCCGGCTCCGTAAACAAAACCACCCGCAGCCGCTCCGCCGGCACCGTCACCCGCACCTCGTCCGCCCGGCTCACGTTGAAGTCAAACGTCGCCTCCGCCGTCGTGTCCACCCACATCCCATACCCGCTCGTGCTCATAAAGAACGGCATAGGCTTGTAGCTCGTCGCCCCCTTGGTCCCCGGAGTGTCCCTCGTCGCATTCCGCACGGCGGTCTGCGCCCGGTTCAACGTGTCGAACCGCTCCCCCGTCCCGTAGTAACTCCCACGATCCACCGCCCCAAACCCCCACACCCCCACCGAATACGCCAAACTTGTCACCTCAACCACCCCCGGCGACACCTGCTTCAGGTGCAGCTTCGTCGTCGGCACCGGGTCCCCGTTGAACGTAAACTCCCGCAGCAGCAGCTCCCCCGTCCCGCTTCCCCCAGCTATCTTCTTTGTTTGCAACGCCAGCGTCCCCGCATCTCGCCGCACAAACCCGTCCACCGGCGCCTCGTTCCGCAGCACCGCCGGCCCGCCCTGCCCCGCAGCCCACCCACCCCCCATCAACCCACCCGCCACCGCAACCCGTCCTACCACCCCAACGAACCCTAGCCGCACGCCCTCTCCCTCGCCTGGCTCGCCCGGCCCAGGCGCAACACCCGGGCCCGCAACCTACGGCCGCGACCCCGCCAGCGTCGCAGGCCAATTCTATCCATCACCCCTCCCCCCAATCGCCCGCCCCGCATCCACCCGTCCAACCGGCGCTGCACCGAAGTAGCTAACCTCTCGTACTCCCGTCTCCCCGCAGGCCAACCCCAACCAAAAGGGGGAGAGGGGGTGCATCCCCCTCTCCCCGAACCGCCGCAGCGACCACTCAGTAAGGCCGAGGCCCACGGAGCATGTGGCGCATTGCCACGTCGTAGCCGCGTCGGAAACCCTCGCGGTAGTCGTGCCGCAGATTGCCCGGCACATTGGGATGCCGAAACTCATCCCGGTTCCGCACATTCGGCCGCCGATGATTCTCCACATCCCGCTGCGCGCCCACGACTCCATCCCGGTAACCCTGCCGCATCGCCTCCCGCATCTCCGGTGGCGGCGCATCCCAACCCCGGCCCTCATACGCCCCCGCCGGCGGTCCATACTGCGCCAATGCCGGGGCCACGCCCAGACTCATCGCCAAAGCCAAAGTCACTACTCCGGCTATTCCCTTACCTATCCGCACTCTGGTGATCATCGTCGTGATCCTCCCTACGTCCAACCTAAACCCACCTCCCGCCCCCTTGTCGCGCCCGTTCGCAGTGCAAATCCCCCCGCGAAAAGTCGCGCCGTCCTGATGCAAAAGCATCTTCGGAGTTTCCCATCCCCTCCGCTCCTCACCCTCGCCAACCTACATATTCGTCTGCCCCGCCCGCATCGACTCATTGAAGCTCGGCTTCAGAAACCGCAGACTCTCCGCCAGCACAGCCTGGTACTGCTCCGCGTGCCCCAGCAACGCATCCGTCGGCACCCCAAACTCCACATCCGCCGCCAGCCGGATCAGACCCTCGCCCGCCAGGACCTCCGCCGCCTCCCGCATCTCGGCCACCGTCGCGTTCAGGTACTGCGCATCCCGCGGGTCCAGCAGCCACACCGCCTCGCCCCCGCCCAACACACCCGACAGCCAATACACCTTCGCCGCCAAAAACTCGCTCCGCTGCGACTCCGTCGTGTCGTTGAACACAAACCGCCCCTGCTTCGCGCTGTAATACCGCGTCGTCACCGGCACCGGCTGCCGGTTGCCGCTCTTCACCAGCTCCAGCTGCCCCTGGTCCATCGTCTTCCGCACCGCGTTATAGATCACGCCCTCGGCGTACGGCTGCTCCTGCGCCGCGATCACCTCCACAAACGTCTGCGTCATCGCCGCCGAAACCTTCGCATGCAGCACGCTCGGCTCGCCCGTCTCCAGCCGCGCCTCCCCATGCACCACAAACGTATCCGCCCCGCTCGTCGACCCATGCGGTGGCCACTGAAATCGCCCCAGGCTCAGCGGCAGCCCGCTCAGCGTCACCACGCACTCCGGCCGCGCCCCCCGCAACCGCCGCTGCACCTCCCCCAGGTACCCCCGCAACCCCTCCGCCAGGGCCCGCTCCCCCTCCGGGTCAAACGCCGTGCTCACCTCCAGCTCCAGCGCCTTCGACCCGGCACCCGCAGCCCCGCCGTCCAGCCCCAGCTCATACCGCGCCGTCGGCCGTCCGGCAAAGTCCGTCCCAGCCTCCGCCACCACCGCCCGCAGCCCCGCCCCCCGTGCCGCCCCCTCAATCTGCTCCGCCTGCGTCGCCATCGTCATCCTCATCGCCTCGCCCCTAGTCATCGCACACTGCAAAAATCTCGCCGCTCCGCCTGCCATCACCCCATCCCCCAGTCGGCGGAGAGAATGCTGACCAACCCGCGCCGGGCGCGCCACCCCTATCTTACGTCCCCCACCCCACCCACAAAACGCCAATCCCAGCCACCGCGCTGCGGAGACCCCACCAGCACGCCGCCCCTTTCCACAACCGCGTTGATGAGAACGAACGCCCTGGACGGGCCGAGCGCGAGAGCGACCGGCATGCAGCCGATAACAGCTAGCCTGTACAGACAAACTGTATATATGCGATACTCATCGCGTGAGCTCCCAAAGATCACCATCGGTGGATAGAGGGCTCGCCGGGACGCTCGCCACCGACATCCGCGCCGTCTACCGCAAACTCAGGCTGCGTATGCGCGAGCATGGTGCCGGCAACGGTCTGACGCCATCGCAGGCTGCCGTCCTGCATCGACTCGAAAACAATGGTGCGGCCACGGTTTCGAGTCTGGCGCGGGCGGAAGGTATGCGCCCGCAATCCATGAGCGCAATCGTTACGCCGCTGCAGAACTCCGGTTTCATCGGGGGTGCACCGGACCCAAGCGACGGGCGGCAAACATTGATGTCTCTTACGCCCAAATACCTGAAGTGGCTCCAGGAGACCAGGGCTGCGAGGCAGGATTGGCTCGCAACAATCATTTTCCAGAAGCTGTCAGTTGACGAGCAGCAGAAGCTTCAGCAGGCTCTCGAACTGCTTACGCGGCTGACGCAAGACTGAACCCGCTGCAACCTGCTCTTACCACTACCAAATTGTTTCGGAGACAAAGACTCTATGCTGCTTACTGCGCTTGACCCCCACACCGCGTTGATTGTCATTGACCTGCAGAAAGGCATCGTCGGTGGAAACTTCGTTCATCCCATCGCCGACGTCGTTGACCGGTCGCGCACGCTGATCGAGGCCTTCCGTGCCAAGAATCTTCCAGTCGTGCTCGTCAACGTGGCAGGTCGGGCGCCGGGAAGGACAGAACAGGGTCCACGCAGCAAACTAACCCTCTCCGAGGGTTGGAGCGACCTCGTGCCGGAGTTGGATCGACAGCCCACTGATATCGCCGTTACCAAGCGAAGCTGGGGCGCGTTCGCAACAACGGATCTGGAAGACCAACTGAGGGCGCGGGGCGTGACTCAGGTCGTTCTGACGGGAGTGGCGACATCCGGTGGCGTGGAGGCAACTGCCCGCCAAGCCTACGAGCAGGGGTTCAATGTAACCCTCGCACTCGATGCCATGACCGATCTCCGCGAAGAAGCGCACGCGTACTGCATCAGGGACGTCTTCCCTCGTCTGGGGGAGACGGGGACTACACGGGACGTTATCTCGCTGTTGGAAAAAGGGAGCTCCGCCGTATGAATTGGCTTTGGCTGGTGTCGTACTTCTTTGCGGGTGCCTTTTCGGCTAACGCCATCCCTCATGTGGTCGCCGGCACCATGGGACGTTCCTTCCAGACTCCCTTTGCCAAACCTCCAGGCAAAGGGCTCTCCTCGTCAACGGTCAATGTTGTATGGGGATTCTTCAGCGCGCTCGTGGGATATCTGCTCCTCGCGCGCGTCGGCAGTTTCCACGCGAGGACAACAAGCCACATCGTCGCATTCGGACTCGGCGCGTTGTTGAACAGCATCTTCGTGGCGCGTCACTTCGGCCAGTTCCATGGGGGCCGCACGCCGTCGCAGACATGACAAAGCTCATGTCCGGTACCTTTCGCTCCCTGAAGAGCTTCAACTTTCGCATCTGGACGGCGGGCAGCCTGGTTTCCAACGTCGGTACGTGGATGCAACGCGTGGCGCAGGATTGGCTCGTGCTGACGCAACTGACGCATCACGATGCGTCCGTGCTGGGCGTCGTGATGGGCCTTCAGTTTGCTCCGCAACTCCTGTTTCTGCCGTGGACGGGATCGGCGGCCGACCGCTTCAATCAACGCAAGCTCCTGATGCTTACCCAGACAACAATGGGCGTGCTTGCGCTCGCCCTGGGAGCTCTCACCGTCACGGGATTGATCCGGCTCTGGCACGTGTACGTCTTCGCCTTCCTATCCGGTTCGGCTGCTGCGCTGGATGCGCCGGTCAGACAGACCTTTGTGGCAGAGATGGTTGGCGATGAGGACCTCTCCAATGCCGTGTCACTCAACTCCACCTCCTTCAATGCCGGCCAGATGATTGGTCCCGCCGTTGCCGGCTTGCTGATTGCAAAGGTCGGCATTGGCTGGGCGTTTCTTCTGAACGGGCTTTCGTTTGCCGCGGTGTTGTTCTCCATGTCGTTGTTCCGCCTCTCCGAACTGCATGCGAGCGCCCGGGCGGCTCGCACCGCCTCCGGATTCCTCGAAGGGTTTCGCTACGTGTGGAAACGACCGGACCTCAGGGCGATCCTCATCATGTTGTTCCTGATCGGCACCTTTGGCTTGAACTTTCCACTCTTCATCTCAACCATGGCCGTCAACGTCTTCCACTCCGACGCAAGTGCTTTCGGCTTGCTTTCCTCCATCATGGCAGTGGGCTCACTTTCGGGAGCGCTGTTTGCCGCAGGCCGCAGAAAACCAGGCATAGCGTCTCTTTCGGTGGGAGCCGCCGTCTTCGGGCTAGGCTGCACTCTGGCCGCATGCGCGCCCGGGTACTGGTGGTTTGCGGCCGCTCTCGCACTCAGCGGCGCGGCTGTCCTGACCGTAGGCGTTGGCACCAACAGCATCATGCAACTCTCGACAGAACCAGCCATGCGGGGCAGAGTGATGGCTCTGCGAGTTGCTGTTGCGCTCGGGGGAACACCGATTGGCGCACCGATCGTGGGTTGGATCGCCAACCACTTTGGCCCTCGCTGGTCGCTTGGCGTCGGAGCTGGGGCAGGCTTCGCCGCTGCCTTGGTGGCAGCCTACGTCCTGGCCCGCCGAAAACAGCCACGGCTCGCTCAGGAATTAATCCAGTGATATCGCAACATGGGCAAGGGATCGTCGCCGCAAGGTATGAAGACTCAAGACCCTGCCCTGTGTCCACCTTTCTCGGCGTTTCGGGTAACGCCAGCGCCCAAACAAGCCGCTGACTCGGCACCTGCAAAGTCCTGACGTGCACTGGACGGTTCACGGGACAGTTGCCCTCGCCTCCACCAAACCAAAACCGCGCCCAACCTGGCTCTCTCACAGTCCAACATCCGCTACCCTGAAGAGAGGGCCACTCCGCATCGCCGGCTCCACGCACTCCCCGCGCCAGGCCTCTAATCCCCAGGCCTCCCTGATGCCCCCAACGCAGACCGGAGGTCCGGACCTAAAATCCCTCTTTCGAAGACTTTGCGAAAGATGTGGGGGGGGTACCCCCCTCTACCCACCTCGGAAAGCTCCCCATGACGCAGCCCGCCCCCGATCGCCCCGCCCTCGCCCATCTCCTCACCGAAGCCCGCAATCCCCGCTCCGAAGACCTCGACACCCTCCCCACCCTCGATCTCCTCCGCCTCCTCAACGACGAAGACGCCACCGTCGACCTCGCCGTCCGAGCCGAGCTCCCCCGCATCGCCGCCGTCGTCGACCAACTCGCCGACCGCCTCCCTCGCGGCGGCCGACTCATCTACCTCGGCGCCGGAACCTCCGGCCGCCTCGGCGTCCTCGACGCCTCCGAGTGCCCCCCCACCTTCTCCGTTTCTCCCACGGTCGTCCAGGGTCTCATCGCCGGCGGCGACTCCGCCCTCCGCCGCTCCTCCGAGGCCGCCGAAGACTCCCCCGAGCAGGGCGCCGCCGACCTCGCCGCCCTCTCTCCACCCCTCAACCCCCTCGACACCGTCGTCGGCATCGCCGCCTCCGGCCGCACCCCCTGGGTCCTCGGCGCACTCGCCCACGCCCGCGCCGCCGGCGCCCTCACCGTCGCCCTCGCCTGCACCCCCGGCTCCCCCCTCGAGCACGCCGCCGACCTCCCCATCACACCCCTCACCGGCCCCGAAGTCCTCACCGGCTCCACCCGCCTCAAAGCCGGCACCGCCACCAAACTCGTCCTCAACATGCTCTCCACCGCCGCCATGGTCCGATCTGGCATGACCTTCGGCAACCTCATGGTCAACCTCCAACCCACCAACGCCAAACTCCTCGACCGCGCCGAACGCATCCTCATCGCCGCCACCGGCTGCACCCCCACCCGCGCCACCGAGCTCCTCCGAGAAGCCGGCGGTCTTCCCACCACCCCCGGCACCCCGCCCGAGCCCGGAGCCGTCAAGCTCGCTATCCTCATGCAGCTCACCGGGATGCCCTACGCCGCCGCCCGTGCCAGACTCAAGCTCACCGGGGGCCGCCTCCGTCAGGCGCTCACTCCGTAGGGTCACTGGAATGCCTCCCGGAACGAAACGCTTTTCTCTCTTGGAGGGAACTCATCTTCCACCTCCGCCCTCACCCCTTCCCTATTTTCTTGCAAAGACTTGCACATCTGCGCTCTCGCACTTTGGCCCCCTAGCTGCTTCTACCCAGAACATCTGCAGCACCTTAGGAGCCTCTTCCATGCGCCACGTTCTCGCCGCCCTCGTCCTCGTCAGCACCGCCACCGCAGTCCCTGCCCTGGCTGACACCTTCTCCTTCTCATACACCGCCCCCTCCGTCACCGCCTCCGGTACCCTGGACGCCACCGACCAGGGCAACGGCCAGTTCCTCATCACTTCCATCCAGGGCATGCAGAACGGCATCGACATCGCCTCACTCGACAACGTCAACGGCTTCGCCGGCAACGACAACCTCCTGTTCCCCTCAAACTCCTCCCCCGTTGATTACTCCGGCCTCAGCTTCACCACCACGGACGGAACGCAGTTCAACGTCTACGCCTCGGACGGATTTACCCGGGAGACCGTCACGGGCTACGACGATGGTGCCAATGGTGTCCTGTCGCTCAGCCCCGTCACCCCGACTCCAGAACCGTCCGCGCTCGCCCTGCTCGGCTCCGGCACCCTCGCCGCCGCCGGCGCCCTCCGCCGCAGACTGACTCACTAACCTCCGCAACAAAAGCAGCGGCCCGGAGCTAGACCTCCCGGGCCGCTCTCCCCATCTTGCCGTTAGCTCTGCTGCGCCGTCAGCGGCTCCCGAGGCGCTCCCACAAACTGCAGAATATCCTTGCTCAACCGGTCTGCCGCCGTCAGAAACAACCCGTGCGGCTCCCCGTCATACTCGCTCAGCGTCCCCTGCGGCAACAGCTTCACCGTCCGGCGTCCCGAGTTGTCGATCGGCACCGTGTGATCGCTCGTCCCATGGATCACCAGCACCGGGATGTTGATCCCCTTCAGATCGCTCCGGAAATCAGTAGTCGACCACGCCTTCGCTGTCTTCAGCGTTGCCCACTGCGACCCGGTCAACGCCATCGATTGCGTCCACTCGAGCTCCGGCTCGGAGACCGTGTGGTGCACCACCGATCGTCCATAAAACTTCGGCCCAAACTCCTTCAGAAACCCCGGCCGGTCCTTCCGCAGGCTCTCCTCGATCCCCGTAAACACGGCGCCGTCCACGCCCTCCGGATTGTCCCCCGTCTTCAGCAAATAAGGCGTCACCGCACTCACAAGAATCGCCTTGCTCACGCGCTTGGTCCCGTACCGCGCCAGATACCGCGCCACTTCGCCGCCGCCCATCGAGAACCCCACCAGCGTCACCCCCGTCAGGTCCAAATCCTCCAGCAGATCATTCAGGTCCGAAGCCAACGTGTCGTAGTCGTATCCGTCCCACGGCTGATCCGATCGCCCAAACCCGCGCCGGTCATACACAATCGTCCGCACCCCATGCTCCGCCAGATAGGTCGCCTGCTTCTCCCACATGTCGCCACTCAGCGGCCATCCATGAATCAACACCACCGGCGCACCCGTCCCCAAATCCCTGTAATACAACTCAGTCCCGTCTTCCGTCATGGTGTATGGCATGCATCCTCCTGCCTCCTCAGATGCGGCCCGCGCGCCCCCCGTTCGCACACCAACCATCTCCGCCTCACCCCGAGATCGGCCCTCAAGCTGCAATACTCCTTTCCATGCGTCTGCATGCCCTGCTGCTCTTGCTCCTCTTCTGGCCCTGCCGCTCCGCCAGCGCCTACTCTCTGCTCACCCACGAGCAACTCATCGACCTCACCTGGCAACGCTCCATCGTCCCCCTCCTCCTCAGCCGCTACCCCTCCCTCACCCCCGCCCAGCTCGAGCACGCCCGTGCCTACGCCTACGGCGGCTGCATCATTCAGGACATCGGCTACTACCCCTTCGGAGACCGCTTCTTCTCCGACCTTACCCACTACGTTCGCACTGGCGACTTCGTCGTCAACCTCTTCCGTAACGCCGGCAACGCCGACGAACTCGCCTTCGCCGTCGGCGCCCTCTCCCACTACATCGGCGACTCTCTCGGCCACTCCGAAGCCACCAACCTCGCCGTTCCCGTCGAGTTCCCCAAGCTCCGCGCCCGCTTCGGCCGCACCGTCAGCTACGCCGAGGGCGAACACCAGCACGTCCAAACCGAGTTCGCCTTCGACATCAACGAGATCGCCCACCACCGCCTCGCTCCCGTCCACTACCTCCGCCACGTCGGTCTCGAAGTTCCCACACGCCAGCTCGCCCTCGCCTTTTATCAGACCTACGGCCTCGGCGAGGACTTCACCGCCCACCGCGAACGCCGCATCAACGTCCGCGGCTACCGCTTCGCCGCCCGCAGCTTCATCCCCCGCATCGCCTACGCCGTCACCCTCCTGCATCGGCACGACGAACCCGCCGACCAGCCGAGCGCCGAGCTCTCCGCCCTCGAGCGCGACATCGCCGTCGTCGCCGCCCAGTCCCATTGGGACCGATACCGTCGCCGCCCCGGCATCGGCACCTACTCCCTCGCCGGCCTCATCTGGGTTCTGCCCAAGGTCGGCCCCATCCGCCTCGCCGCCGTCAAAGGGCCTACCGCCGCCACCGAGCAGCAATAAATCCACAGCGTCTCGCGGTCCGTCAGCTCCCTCCGCTACACCCTCGCCCGCTTCACCCCGCCACCGACCACGCGCCCCACCGCCGCCGTCGCCGCCACCGCCGATACCCACTCCGATCCACCGCCTACCGACCCCGTGCGGGCCGTTCCCAACGCCCAGCAGGACATTCCCCGCCAATCGCCCGACCCCCGCCATCCCCTGCCCAATCGCGACCTCGACACAGGCAAACCCGTCCAACCCGGCGGCTACCCCCTCACCGACTCCACCTACGCCGGCCTCCTCCATCGCCTCGCCGCCACCCCTGCCACCCCCATCCCGCCCGGCATCAAGCAGGACATCCTCGCCTACTACAGCGACCCCGACGCCCCCATCACCACGCGTCGTCACCCAGACCAGTGGGCCGTCGTGCAGCACGACCTCGCCACCCTCGCCACCATCCCCACCAGCAACGAACTCGACCCCTTCACCACCTACTCCACTGACCTGCCGGACCCCACCGCAACCCAGCCCTAGCCCACCGTCAGATAGTTGGCCACGAACTTTAACGAGGGAGAGACGTGACGATGAATAGACCAAGGAGAAACAGGGCTAGAACCATAAGTACTGTCGCTACACTTCCCCAAACGTACCTCTTTGTCTTACTCATCTCAGCCAGTAATGCCGCACGCTCCTTTTCATCCTTATCCTTCTCACTAGCTAACCGTAGTAGTAGGTCACTTCGCTCCTTCTCGTGGCTGGACGGCGCCTTTGCTGCCGTCTCCTGGACCACCAAGCCTATGTCTTGCAGGAGGAGTTCGCCCCCTTCGGCGCTTATTGCCTGAACGAGCTGGATTTTCAGGAGAATCAGCAACGTGATTTGCCTGTAAAGGCAATAGATTGCAACAAGCAGACAGCACCAAGAGGGAATTAATAACATGTCGAGTGCGTGCTGGTGGATTCGGTGGTCAACTGACCACTGCAAGACGAAGCCAACCAGAGTTATCGAAGTTGCGATCGTCGCACCCGCGACTATCACCTGCTTTTCACAAAGTGAGATGTACTGATCGAGTATGCCTATATGAAGTTCGGCGGTATCGACCCGACTCGAATGGTACGTATCGCGTATTGCTCTGGCCAAACGGATAAGTTCACTTGATTCCATGCAGCCCTCGTTGAAGCCTCACCAGGCTCGACGGTATGCCAGATTGAGATGGCTTACGACAGCCGCACAGTCGCAGTCTCGAAGTGTCCGTCATGGAGTGTATCTTGGCAGGATCAGCACGCAGCTCCGCATCACAGGCACAACTCCTATCACGGACCCACTCATGCGAAGCCTCCTCGTCCTCACCCTCCTGCTCATGACCTTCTTAGCCGCCGCGCCGGCCCAGGTCACGCCCCATCCGCAGCCACCCACCCGCGACCCGCACACCCCCGGCTTCGTCGACGCCAAAGAGCTCCCCGACGGCCAGAACGCTCCGCCTGACCGCGACGGCAACTTCATCCTCGGCCCCACCCACACTGCCGCCCCTGAGATGGCGCCGCAGCCCGGCGTCCCGCGCGGCACCATCTCTAGCTTCACGCTGGAGTCCACCAGCAGCAAGCTCTTCCCCGGCATCGCGCGCGACCCCGGCACCTTCGGCGCACCCGACCCGCACGACCCGGCGAAACTCCTCGTCACTACCAGCCACCCCGCGCGGTACACCCGCCAAGTGCAGGTCTACATCCCCAAACAGTACGTCACCGGCACCCCGGCGCCCTTTATCGTGGGCGCCGACGGTCCAGATCCCGCTCTCTTCACCGCGCTCGACACCCTGATCGCGCAGCACCGCGTTCCGGTCATGATCGCGATCTCCATTGGCAACGGCGGGGGCGATGCACAGGGCAGCGAACGCGGCATCGAGTACGACACCCTCTCAGGTCGCTACGCAGAGTTCGTCGAGACAGAGGTGCTGCCGCGCGTCGAGGCCAACTATCACGTCACCCTCTCCAGAGACCCCGACGCCCGGGCAACCATGGGTGGCAGCTCAGGCGCCTCCGCCGCCTTCATCATGGCCTGGTACCACCCGGAGCTCTACCGTCGCGTCCTCAGCTACTCCGGAACCTTCGTCAACCAGCAGTGGCCGTTCAATCCGGAGACGCCCCATGGGGGATGGGAGTTCCCCGAGCACCTCGTCGCCCAAGCCCCCGCCAAGCCCCTCCGCCTCTGGATGGAGGTCGGCGACAGGGATCTGCTGAACCCAAACGTAATGCGCGACGGCATGCATGACTGGGTCGTCGCGAACGAGCGGATGGCATCCGCCCTGGCGCAGAAGGGCTACCATCATCAGTTCGTCTTTGTCCGCAACGCGGGACACACCGACCGGGCCGCCAAACAGCAGACCCTGCCGGAAGCTCTCGAGTATCTCTGGTGGGACTACCCCAAGATCTCAGCCCACTCCACCTCACCCAGCGGCCACTAGCTCAGCTCCAGCGAGGTGAGATCGCTCCGGTCGTGTTCGCGCCGGAGCCCAAGAGCCATCGGTCGAAAGACCACCCCGGCAGCAATACGATCGCAGGCTTCGTCCTCAGGCGCCTACACTCGTGTCCACCTCGGCGAAGTTCGCCAGATGATCCCGCACCACCGCGTAGCACTCGCACGTAATCTTCTCGAGCCCTCGCCGATCGGTCAGCTTCAGTCTGCCGCGCGTGTATTGGATCAGACCTCTGTCCTGGAACTCCGCCGCCACTACCGAGACACTGGACCGCCGGACGCCCAGCATCTGCGCCAGAAACTCCTGCGAAAGCGGTAGCACATCCGCCTGCATGCGGTCAGCGCACAGCAGCAACCAGCGCGCAAATCGCTGTGGCAGCTCATGTTGCGCATTGCACCCTGCCGTCTGCGCCGTCTGCACAAACTGCGCCTGGAGGTAGCGCAGCGTCAGGTCGTGGAACTGCCCGCGGAGTTCGAACTCCCGGGTCGCTGTCCGCGTCGCCGAGGAGAACCCGCACCCCGCAACCTGCATGTACACCCGGTTCAGGCTGCGTTTCGTCCCCATCATCGACGACGCCCCCAGCACCGACTCGAAGCCCGCCAGCGCCACCTCGACCTCTGATCCGTCCTGAAAAGTGGTTGTCATCGAGGCAACGCCATCTTCTAGAAAGAAAACGTGATCGATCGACTTGCCCGGAAACTCGATCTCCCGAAGCACCGGCAGCTCAACCGCCCGTAGTTCGAGCCGCCCCACAACATCGGCATGGAGGCGCCGCAGTATCTCATTCCTATACTCGGCCATCGGTCCACCTTGGGCGATACGCTTCGCGCGATCTGCTTGGCCATCCTGGGTTCAGAGGGAAACGAAGAGAGCTCGACGATACGTGCGCGTGCTGCGAGCTGCCCTTACCCCGCTGTCGCGAAGCATACACCCTCACCTGAATGTCATGCCGGAGCAAGCATTGGCCTCGCCTCGCGGCGCATACGTCAGCCGGCTGAAGCCGCGGCTCAGAACACCTCCGGCTCAGACCCACGGGCGATGCTGCGCCTCACCCAAACAGCCCCATCTTGCCAGGCATCTCCAATCCAAGATGCTGATAGGCGAGCCGGGTCGCCACCCTCCCCCGCGGCGTCCGATCCAGAAATCCTATCTGGATCAGGTACGGCTCGTAGACCTCCTCCAGCGCATCCTCCTCCTCCGCCAGGGCCGCCGCCAGCGTGTTCAACCCCACCGGACCGCCGTCGTACTTCTCGATAATCGTCCGCAACAGGCGTCGGTCCAGCTCGTCGAAGCCGTGCGCGTCCACCTGGAGCAGGTCTAGCGCCTTCTGCGCCGTGGGCCGGTCGATCACGCCCCCCGCCCGCACCTGGGCATAATCCCGCACCCGCCGCAGCAGCCGGTTTGCGATCCGCGGTGTGCCTCGCGAGCGCATCGCAATCTCCGCCGCCCCGTCCCGATCGATGGGCACGCTCAGAACCTCCGCCGACCGCTCCACAATGAAGCGCAACTCATCATCCGTGTAAAACTCCAACCGCAGCAGAATCCCAAACCGGCTCCGCAGCGGCGAGCTCAGCAGCCCGGGACGTGTCGTCGCCCCCACAAACGTGAAGGGCTTCAGGTCCATCACATAGGTTCGTGCGCTCGGCCCCTTGCCCACGATCAGGTCCAACTTGTAGTCCTCCAGCGCCGTGTACAACTTCTCCTCCAACACCGGCTGAAGGCGGTGTATCTCATCCAAAAACAGCACCTGGCGCTCCTTAACCCCCGTCAAAATCGCCGCTAAATCACCCTGGATCTGCAGCGCCGGTCCGCTCGTCTGCTGGAATCCAACCCCTAACTCGTTGGAAATAATGGTCGCCAGCGTCGTCTTCCCCAGACCGGGAGGCCCAAACAACAACACATGGTCCAGCGCCTCCCCCCGCGTCCGCGCCGCCTCCAGGGCAATCGCTAGCTGCTCCTTCGCCCGTGCCTGACCGATAAACTCGCGCAGGTGGTGCGGCCGCAGCTTCAGCTCCAGCGCAGCATCCTCATCGACCCGAGCGGGGGAGACCAGCCGCTCCGCATCCCCGCCAGCCTGAGCCATTAACTCGTCTGCTCGCCGCTTCCGATTCACGTCCACTTCCGCGAGCATACCGCGAAGCGAATAAGAAGCGAAGGACGCGCTTCACCCTATCTGCACTTCGGTCCGCCCTCAACATCAGAGCCATTGCGTCCGATAGCATTCTCCTGGAGCTCCCGCGTGTCACCCCGCACCTACCTGTACAAACTGACCAGCGATCGCGGCGGCGCCCCGTGCGCGCCACCACCACGCGCCGGCGCTCTCCCCCTGCTGACGCTCTCCATCTGCAAGCCCGCCATCCGCCGCACTGCGCAGATCAGCGATCGCATCATCGGCATCTCCAGCCACGCCCTGGCCGCCACCGACGAGTACCCACTCCACGCCGTAATCTACGCTGCGATTCTCACCGGCGCTGTCGACGCGCGCGAGTACTACGCCGCCCGCAGTCGCTTCCGGTCACGACCCGACTGCATCTACAAGTTCCATCGCCAGAACGGCACCCTGACACACACCGGAAGATCCGCGCTCCACGCCGACCCCGCGTACGAGGCCCGCGACATCGGAAGCTATCCGTTTTACCGCAATGGCCGCACCCTGCTCAGCGACGACTTCCGCTACTTTGGCGCTGCTGCCGTCCCGCTTCCACCCAAACTCTCGCAGCTGCGTCAACTCAGCGGATCCCTCGGTCAAGGCCACCGCGTCTTCGGAGCCGGCGATCCCGCCCAAACCGAACTCGATCATCTCTTTGCCCGACTCTGGGCCATGCCCTCGCGTTACACACCCCACCGCGTCGAGACCGAGGCCTGCGGCCACACACCAACGCCAAAGCCTCGCGCGAACCGCGCTTAGGGTCTAAAGGCGCGAAAATGCCGCCAGGCTGCATCACCTGACGGCTCTCTCCACACCAAACCTCTAGGAAGCCCGCGACTTGGTCGAGACTGCTACCGCGTTTCCTTCCGCTTGTGCCGGCCGGACCGGACGGATTCGTCCAGCGCCCACGCGAATCACACCGCGACCACCTTCGCCGAACGGAGCCAACATGGTTACAATCACCGCCGTCGCCGGCTCGTCGCCCACACATAGGTAACTGTGCGTGGTCGCCGCGTCGAAATACACGCCGTCTCCCTCACACACCCGATGGGTCTCTTCCCCATGCTGGACGTCAAGCTGACCGGAAACCACAAACAGAAATTCATTGCCTGCATGCTGGTGAGCCCTTGGCATCCGCCCTGCCCGCTGCGGCAGAAACTCCGCAAAGTACGGGTCAAGTGACCGATCCGGCGTCAGCAGGCCCAAGCTCTCGAAGAAGTAAGAAGGATCATCGACACCGGTCTGCGGAAGGCGAACACGCTCCTTTGAGCGGTAAACGCGAAACAACTTCTGCGGCTCGGGTTCGAAGAAGTAGCTCAGATCTTTGGAAAACACCATCGCAATCCGGGCCAGGTTGCGCAGCGTCGGAACCACGCGGCCAGTCTCCAACTGCGAAAGAAAGCTCGCTGAAAGTCCGGTGTGCCGCCCCAACTCCACCAGCCCCATGGACTTCTTCAGGCGCAAGTGCTTGATGCGCTCTCCAATGCGTTTCTCCGAGATGAAACTCTCCGCCTGCTCACTGTCTACCTGCGTCGGACCTGTCGGCTCCGCCGTCGCGGCCACATCTGTTGGTTCCCCCGCATTGATCACAGCCGCAATATCCGGCTGCACGAAAAGAGCTACTGAATCCGCCATGGTGAGTATCCCTTGATAGTGTCGGCATCCGCTTGGATCGGACTGGGAATGACCGGCTACTGTGTTGGATGCGAAATCCGGCCTGATGTCACCCCTACCCGCTTTACCCGTCCGCCCCCACGCTGGCCGATGCTAGGCTCAGCGGTGTGTACCCCCCGGCCAGAGCCCCTCAGAGTCGCCTCGCGCTCACCCCCCGCCGGGCCTCTGGCTGCCGCTCTTTGTTGCTGGCAGGTTGCGCTCTCGCTCTGGCCGGGTGTGCCAGCCCCGGCGTTCCGCTGCCCCCGTCCCTTAACCTCCCCGCGCGCGTCACCGACCTCCAGGCCGAGCGCATCGGCAACTCCGTCCTGCTCCACTGGTCTACACCCTCCGAGACAACCGATCAGGTAACGCTACGCGGCCCTGTGACGGTCGACCTCTGCCGGGACCCCTTGCCACACCCCGCCAGCCCCGCAGCACCCTGCTCAGTCGTCCGCCGGCTTAAGCTCCCGCCGGGCAGCAGCACCGCCTCCGACGATCTGCCCGCCGCCCTGCTCGCCGAGCCGCCGGCCGCTCTGGCCTACCGCGTCCGCCTTCCGAACGCGACCGGTCGCGACGCCGGCGCGTCCAACCTCGCACTCGCGGCCAGCGGACCATCTCCCCAGCCCGTCACAGGCCTACAGGCCCGCTCCGTTCCGACTGGCGTCGAGCTCACCTGGAACGCTGTCCCCCTGCCTCCGGGCACCGAAACCGAACTTCTACGAACCGCGACCGCAACCCGTGAGCGATCCGCACTTCGGTCCCTGGAGCTGCCGGCGGTTCGGTCGAAGTCCGGCCCTCCCGCCGGCCCGAAGCTGAGGAGGGCCACGCCACCTCCCGGCACAAAAGCAATTCATCTGCTCGCCGGCAGCGTCGGCCAGCCAGACCCCGGCGGAGCCGTCGACGCCTCTGTCGTGCCTGACCACAGCTACACCTACAGCGTCGTCCGCACCCGTTCCGTCGCGTTCTCCGGAACCACGCTCATCCTCCGCAGCGCGGACTCCCCCGCCGTCACGCTGCTGGTGCGCGACCTCACCCCGCCGCCCGCGCCCGCCGAACTCCTCGCCGCTACCGACGGCCTCGTCGCCGACCTCTCCTGGCAGCCCGGCTTTCAGCCTGATCTCGCCGGGTATGTGCTCGAACGAACAGAGCTCCCGCGCGAGATCAGTGTCCCTTCCGCCACCGCCACCTGGCAACGCCTGAACCCTGTCCCTCTGCCCGCGCCCGCCTTCCACGACGTCCTCCCCCACCCCGGTCGGTTCGTCTACCGGGTCAGCGCCGTCGATACCTCGGGCAATCAAGGTCCAGCCTCTCCACCCCTGGTCGTCGACGCCCAGCAACCCGGGCCCTGACCGCGAGCTGTGCATCGACGCCCACCTGTTCCCCCCGCCCGCGCTTTGTTACCATGGTTTCGCGCCCAAGGAGTCGATCATGGCCTCTCTTCTCGAACAACTTCGTACGATGACAACTGTCGTCTCCGATACCGGCGACTTCAACGCCATCCAGCAGTTCCGCCCGCAGGATGCGACCACAAATCCCTCACTGCTCGAAGCCGCGGCCAAGATGCCGGAGTACAAGTCGGTCGTCGACGACGTGCTCAAGACAGCACGCGATCAGGCCGGCAAGGATGCCAGCGATAAGGACGTCGCGGCTCTTGCCTTCAAGACGCTGGCTGTCGCCTTCGGCCGCAAAATCCTTGACATCGTCCCCGGCCGTGTCTCAACCGAGGTCGATGCCCGCCTCTCGTACGACAAAGAAAAGACAATGGAGCAGGCGCGCGACATCATCGCCCAGTACGACAAGGCCGGCATCTCGCGCGACCGTGTGCTCATCAAGATCGCCTCCACGTGGGAAGGCATCCAGGCCGCCGAAAAGCTCGAACAAGAGGGCATCCACTGCAACATGACCCTGCTCTTCGGCATGCACCAGGCAGTTGCGTGCGCCGAGGCCAAGGTCACACTCATCTCGCCGTTTGTCGGCCGCATCCTCGACTGGTACAAAAAGGACACCGGCAAGGACTTCCAGCCCAAGGAAGATCCCGGCGTCAACTCGGTGACGCACATCTACAACTACTACAAGAAGTTCGGCTACAAGACAGTAGTCATGGGCGCCAGCTTCCGCAACATTGGCGAGATCACCGAGTTGGCGGGCTGTGACCTTCTCACCATCTCGCCCAAGTTGCTCACCGAACTGGAGCAGACCCAGGGAACGCTGGAGCGCAAGCTCGATCCCGAAAAAGCGAAGTCCATGACCATCGACAAGATGCCGATGGACCATGACACCTTCGAAAAAATGCACAATCAGGACCGCATGGCGCACGACAAACTTAAGGAAGGCATCGAGGGCTTCAGCAAGGCGCTCGAGGATTTGGAGCAGCTACTCGCCAAGCGCGTCGCCGAACTCAACACCGGCAAGGAGCAGCAGCCCGTCGGCGCGGCGCACTAAACCGCAGCGCACCGGGCAGGTTCGCTCATTCGTAAAGGCCGGCTCTCAGAGCCGGCCTCTTACGTTCAGACCCCTGCGCTCTTCGACTCACGCCATATCCTAGAGGATGTAGCGGCTCAGATCCTGGTCTTTCACAATTCCGGCGACCTGCTGCCGCACATACTCAGGGTCCACCACGACTACCATCTCGCCTCCGCCTTCGGTCTTGCGCTCGATGACGGGAAGAGGTACCTGCTCGGTAGCCGGCGCGCCGGTCAAAGGAGCGGAGGCCCCGATCGACGCCACCACACCCTCCGCGCTCGCGCCTTGCGCCTTCAGGAGCTCCGGCGCCTCGAAGCTGATCTGATCCAGGACCCGCTCCAGAATCGTGTGCAGCCGACGCGCCCCAATGTTCTCCGTCGTCTCGTTCACCTTAAAGGCGAACTGCGCCATCTCGCCGATCGCCTCCGGCGTGAACTCCAGCTTCAGACCCTCGGTCTCGAGCAGCGCCTGGGACTGCTTCACCAGCGAGCTCTTGGGTTCGGTCAGAATGCGGACGAAATCCACGACGGTCAGCGACTGCAGCTCCACCCGGATGGGAAAGCGCCCCTGCAACTCCGGAATGAGGTCGCTCGGCTTCGAGACGTGAAACGCGCCCGCTGCGATGAACAGGATGTGGTCCGTAGAGACCATGCCGTATTTGGTGTTGACGGTTGTCCCCTCCACAATCGGCAAAATATCCCGCTGAACCCCCTCCCGACTCACGTCTGGACCGTGTCCACCCTCGCGTCCTGCGATCTTATCGATCTCATCCAGGAACACCATGCCGGAGTCCTCCACCCGCTCCACCGCAAGTCGAGTGACCTGTTCCATGTCGATTAAACGGCTTTCTTCCTCCTGGACGAAATAATCGAAGGCATCGGCCACCTTCATCTTGCGTCGCTTCATCCGCGGCGCAAACAGACCGGACAGCATCTCCTTCATCCCGTTCCCATCCATCTCCTCCGCGCCCCCCGCGATCACCTCGAAGTTCGTGTCTCGCCGTTCGCGAACATCGAGTTCCACAATCCGCTCGTCGAGCTTGCCCTCCCGAAACTGCTGGCGCAGCTTTTCTCGCGTGCGGTGTGCGCTGGTCTCGTTCTCAGGGGGCGTCGTACTCACCTCGCCCGCCATCGTGTCCATCGTCACGGGCAGCTGCACCACGTTACTGCCCATCTCCTGCGTGGCCGCCGCAGCGTTTGCTGCAGCCTGTTTCCCAGGTGTGGGTGGGAGCAAGAGATCCAACAATCGATCTTCAGCTGCCAGTTCCGCCTTTTCTTCGACCTCCTCCAGCTTTTCCTCGCGCACCATGTCGATCGCGATCTCGACCAGATCACGCACCATCGACTCCACATCGCGCCCGACATAGCCGACCTCCGTGAACTTCGAGGCCTCCACCTTTAAAAATGGCGAGTTGGTGAGCTTTGCAAGCCTACGCGCGATCTCCGTTTTGCCCACCCCTGTCGGGCCGATCATGATGATGTTCTTTGGCATGATCTCGTCCGCCAGCTCCGGCGCAAGCTTTCGCCGCCGCATCCGATTCCGCAACGCGATGGCCACAGCGCGCTTCGCCGCTGCCTGCCCGACGACATATTTGTCGAGCTCAGCCACGATCTCGCGCGGTGTCATCTGGTCGAGTGCCTGCGCCTGGTCCTCTGCTGTACCTGGAAGAAAAATCGCCATGCTTGCTCCGTTCCCGCCGTTACTCCGCCTTAAGTTCCTCGAGCGTAACGCGATCGTTCGTATAGAGGCAGATGTCGCCCGCAATGCGCAGGCTCTTCTCAGCAATCTCACGCGCAGTCAGCTCTGTGTTCTCGAGAAGCGCCCTCCCCGCCGCCAGAGCGTAACTTCCCCCACTGCCAATGACAGCAATGCCTTCGTCCGGATCGATCACATCGCCGGTGCCGCTCAGCAGAAACGTCTGTCGGGCATCTGTAACGATCAGCAGAGCTTCAAGCTGGCGAAGCATTTTGTCGGTCCGCCAGTCTTTGGCGAGTTCCACGGCTGCCCGTCCCAGGTTGCCCGCGTACTGTTCGAGTTTGGTTTCGAACCGAGCAAATAAGCTGAACGCATCGGCCGTCGACCCCGCAAAGCCAGCCAGCACTTTGTCCTGATAGAGCCGCCGAATCTTCTTGGCCGAATGCTTCATGATTGTGGCCCCGAGCGAGACCTGCCCATCGGCAGCCATCACGACCGAATCTCCGCGTCGCACACAGATGACGGTCGTTGATCGGATCCTTCGGCCACCCCCCAGGTCAAGTGGATGGTCACCCTGATCCTGGGTCTTGCCGCTCCCAGCCGCTGCACGTCTTCCAATCGTTTGCACATCTCAGTATACCTTCCCTCCTAACAGGCAAGGCCGTGCGATATTCTGTGCGTGACTGCCTATGATCCACGCCCTCGCCTACCAGTGGACCTCCGCTCTGCGCTCCTCGCGTACGCTGGCCATGCTTGGTTTAGGCGCTGTAACGGTAGCCAGCATCGCCTGGTACCGTTCCAGCCGCGAAGAGCCCGATCCGCTGCAGTTGGAGCGGGAGCGGCGTGACTTCCTCGCGAGTTCCGGGCGTATCGTCGACGGCTCGATTACGGAGACACACTGGGCACAGAGCGGGGACACGACACTTCCCAATACGCTGATCTATCGCTATCGCATTGCCGGTGTCACCTACGAGTGCGCGCAGGACGTCACCCCTCTGCTCGAGCAGGTCCGCAATGTCCGCACCGATCTGCCCATTCAGGTTCGCTTTGATCCCCGCAACCCCGGTGACTCGATTATTGTGGCGGAGTCCTGGTCCGGCATTCGTCTGGACTCCGAGCACGTTTCACCCGCCGGAGGCCGCGCGCACCAGACTTCTCTGGACTAGACTGAGCCTATGCACATGACCGCGGCCCCAAACCGCAGTGTCCAGCGCATCCTTCAGCTCTCCATGGCTGCCACTGCCGCCTACGTCGGTCTTACCTTCGCGTACGGCTTGCGTATCCATTCACTCGCCCTGCTCTCAGAAGCTGGTCACAATCTTTCGGACCTGGCAGCCATCGGCCTGTCTTCGCTTGCTCTCCACTTTCAGTCCCGCCCAGCTACCGAAGAGAAGACCTTTGGATACGGGCGCGCCGGCGTGCTGGCAGCTTTTGTGAATGCGCTCACACTCGTAGCGATCTCTGTTTGGATCATCGTGGAAGCGATCGTTCGCCTCCGATTGCGGGTTGCTGTTCAGCCACATGTCATGATGTCCGTTGCTTCGGCGGGAGTCGTGATGAACGGCATGATCGCGATGCTGCTCTGGCGCTTCTCGGGCGAGGTGAATATCCGATCGGTCTTTCTTCACATGCTCGGTGACACCCTGTCCACAGCCGCCGTCATCGTCGGCGGATTCGCCATTCTCCTGACCGGTCAGACCTGGATCGACCCTGCGCTGTCGATCCTTATTGCTGGCATGATCCTGTGGAGCTCCATCACAATTCTGCGCGAGACCCTGCACGTTCTGCTGGAGGGGACTCCGCGCAGTCTCTCACTTTCTGCGGTCCGCACCGCTATCTCCGCCGTGGACGGCGTGCTCGATGTGCACGATCTCCACATTTGGAGCGTAGGTCCCAACTCGCTGGCCCTCGTCAGTCACATCACAATCGCTGACATGCCACTTGCGCGATGCACGGTGCTGCTCGACGCGGTCAACCGCGAACTCCTGTCTCGCTTCCGCATTCGTCACACCACCCTGCAACTTGAGTCTGTGACCTGTGTCCGATCCGGCGACTGCTGTTCCGCTCTGCTGGAGGCGGCGCCGCACCATGACCATGCGGGGCATCACCATGGCCTATTCGGCCACTCCCACTAGAGATGGGAGGCCAGGACGTTTGCCGCGGCCTCGGCTCCCCACACATTAGACAAGCTTCGCATCGAGAGAGATCTCAGCGGCCTGGAGAAGGCGCGAAATCGGGCAGCCCTCCTTGGCTTTTTTGGCAAGCTCATCAAATTTCTCCTTCTCTGCGCCCGGCACCTTAGCTCGGGTGACGAGATGGATCCTGGTGATCGTGGGGCCGTCATCGGTCTTTTCCATGGTCACGACCGCTGTCGTATCCAAGGTATCGGGTACCATCTGCGCGTCAGTGAGTTGCGCGCTCAACGCCATGGTGAAGCAGCCGGCGTGCGCGGCCGCAATCAACTCTTCCGGATTGGTGCCGACCCCATTTTCAAAGCGAGTCGAAAAGCTATACTGTGTCTCGTTCAACGTCCCGCTCTGCGTGCTGAGCGTTCCCTTGCCGTCTTTCAACCCACCATGCCACACCGCGCTTGCGCTGCGATCCATATTCCACCTCCTCCGGCCGCGATCTCGCGCGACACCTTAAAGTTCAGATGCTGCTCTCGGCGACGGCGCACGCTGGGGGTGTGGGACTTCGACAGCGTATCGTCTGCTTGATCCCAGGACCATGCGATCGGGCATGCACTGCAAGGCGTTATGCCCCGGTGCTGACCCCTGCTGTCGACGCCGCCCTAGAAGGTTGTGCTGACGGAGAGCCGGAAGGTCTTGCGCGGCTCTCGCAGGGTGTAGTTTGCGTCGTAAAACTGAAGGGCCTGGGCGTAGCTGAAGTCGCCGGCGCTGGTCTGTGGGAAGAACTGCCGGAAGCAGGTCTCAGGCGATGCGGTGCAGCCGACGGGGGTGCCGAGCGCGGGGGGCAGATCGCGGTAGAGCCGGAGCGAGTTGTAGGCGTAGAAGATTCGGAACGGCGCGTTGACGATGGGCAGAATAACCTGCAGTTCGGCACCGTTGGACATACGGGGGACGAAGTTCGTGTTGGGCGCCGTCTTGAGAAAGAATGGAAAGTTCACCTGCTGGCCGCCGGTGCACGCGCCGTTGACGACGTTTGCGCAGCCATAGAGCGGACTGGTGATCTGAGCCTGTCCCGAGACATTTTGCCGCAGCTGGCTGGACTGCGCATTGAACGTCAGGCCGAAGTCGGTGAAGAAGGCGAAGGTGACCTGATTGATGATCGGGATGCGGTATTCGACGTTAGAGGTCAGGCTGGTGTCGCCGCCGATCGTGACCAGACGGTAGACAGGCAATGGAATCTGCACGTTGCCAAGGCTCGGGTTGGTCGGGTCACGCGGCACCGTTGATCCGTCGGGATTGGTGAGATTGAACGGCAGCTTGGTGGGGATAAACGTGTACGGCGATGCGGTGCGGATATCGAAGCCGCGAATGTCTGACTCGCCACCGCCGTAGATTCGGTTTTGCGGTGGCGCGACCTCACCGCCGTAGCCGGCGACGTGGGCTACCTGCAGACGATAACCGAGAACGTTGTGCCCCTCGCGACTTACTTTGAGGTTCTTCATGGGGAAGAACTGCCGGTAGCTGACCACCGGCTGGTAGTACTTCACGTTGCCGCCGATGCCGGCGATCTGAATTGCCGCGTTGAAATCCTTGCCGGAGTGGGGGCCGACTGCCCGGTCAAGACTGGAGAAGGTGAAGCTGGGCGTCAACACACTAGTCACGATGCCGTTCAGCTGGTTTTGCCCGGCGACGCCGGAGCGGAAGGCCAGCGATTGAAAGACATTGCGCGTGTTGTCGTTGAAGGTGGTGACGCTGGATCGCGAGAGCGAGTAGGAGGCGCCCACCCGGGTAACGCCGGAGCGGGCGAAGACGTGGCGCAGGGGCGACTGCAGGCTCAGGGTGACGCCGGTAGTTGCGGTGTTGTAGTTGGTCAGCAAGGACTGCTGCAACGATGAGAGGTTCGCGCTTGGGTTGCTTCCTGTCGCAAGACCGTAGCTCTTGGCCGGGTTGTAGTCGAACTTCTGGGTGAACACCTGGATGCCGAGGCTGACGGGCTTGTTGCGTAGATACGGCTCGGTAAAGCCGAAGCTGAGGTTGCGCGAAAGGTCGCCGATGTTGGCCTGGAGGCTGAGAGTCTCGCCAAGGCCAAGGAAGTTATTGGTCTCGTAGTTGAGACCGATAAAGGTTCCGGAGAGACCACTAATGCCGCCGTTCAGACCGATGGAGTTCTTGCCCTTCTCCTTGAGCTTGAGCAGCAGATCGACTGTGGAGTCATCGGTATTCTCACGGCTTTCCGAGTCCTGGTCGGCGTGGAGGGCCTCGAAGTAATTCAGCTGGTTGAGGCGAAGGATGGAGAGATCCCAGAGTTGGGAGTTGTAGAGCTGACCCTCTTCGAGGAGAAGTTCGCGGCGGATTACCTTGTCGCGGGTGATGGTATTGCCGGTGAACTCGATGCGCGAGACATAGAACTGCTTGCCCTCGTCGATGTCGATGTCGAGATAGATCAGTTTCTTTGCTTCGTCGAAGCGAGGTGTGGGGCTGCCGACGAACTTGATATAGCCATACTGCCCGTAGGCTTTGCGAAGGGCCTCAAGACCTTTGCCGAAGAGGGTGGCGTTGAAGTACTCGCCATCCTTTTGCGCGAAGAGGCCGCGCAGGGCTTTGTTGTTGGGCAGGTTTTTGTTGCCGGTGAAGGTGATGCCGCCGAGCCGGTAGCGTGCCCCCTCCTCAACGGGAATGAGGATATCGACACGCTTGCCGGTGGAGGGGCGGAGGGTAAATGGGTTGATGCCGCCGGCATCGCGGACGTGAGTTGTGGGTTCACTCGTTACGGCCTTGAAGAAGCCACGGTCCTTGTAGGCGAACTGTACGCGGCTGACGTCTTCGTCGAGCTTGCTGGCATCGTAGGTTCGGGCGAACAGGTTCTCGAGGATGATGGAGTGGGGGATGCCGACCGGCCGGAGGTTTTTCATGGCGGCCCGGAGGGTGCGGTCGTTGACGGAGGTATTGCCGTCGAAGGCGATCTTGCCGACCTTGACGGTGGGGCCTTCCTTGACGCGGAAGGTGAGGGAGACGCCGGAGGGGGGGATGGTCTTGATCTCGGTGCGGACGGTGGCGAACTGGTGTCCGTGCTCCGAGAGGAGCTCCTTGAGGACGACTTCGGCGCGCTTGATGCGGGTGGGATCGTACTGGCTTTCGACGGAGAGGCCGACCTTGGCCTTCTTGAAGCGGTCGAGGACGTCGGACTGCGAGACGGCGTTGAGGCCGGTGTAGTTGATCTCGCGGATGGTGGGTTTTTCGCGGACGTAGACGACGAGCTGGACGCAGGTGGGGGTCTGGGCACGCTCGATGCGGACGTCGTCGAAGTAGCCGGTGTTCCAGAGCGAGTTGAAGTCGCGTTCAACGACCACGGGGTCGTAGGTATCGCCGGCGTGGGAGAAGAGGCGGGCGAGAACACTTTCGCGCGGGATGCGGCGGTTTCCGACGACCTGGGGCTGGCAGAGGGTCTGGGGGCCGGTGGGGGTTGGGGCGCCGGTGCTGAAGATGCTCTGGGAGGCGTTCGGGGGGGCGGTTTGGGCTGCGGCAAAGGGTGTTCCGGCGACCTCTGTGGCGGCGAGGGCCAGGGCCGCTGCCGCGGGGAGGACCATCACTGTCACCGAGGCCGCGGCGACTACCTCGCGAACGCGCCGGAAAAGCTGCTTCGTGCTACGGCTTAGGGAGCTCGCGCCCCGTCGGTCAACGGCCAAGATAACTACATCCTCACTGCTTTTGTTCTCGCGCCAAAGCAAGCTGCTGCGGGAGACTCCGATTATAGGGGACCCACCGGAGGGACGCGAATCCGGCCGATTCGTTACCACGAGGCAGTGGTGCGATGGCTGGGTATGTGGTGCTTGCTTGCTGACCGCGGCTGCAGCGGTGCCGGAGGCGAGATGCGGTACCCGGGGGAGGGGGCCGATTGGAGAGGGGTGGGGGGGGTATACATATTGCGCAAAGTATTCAAAAGAAATCGGTTAAGTCCGAACTCCAGGCGCGGGACGGACACGGGGCATACCGGGCGGCGTAAGCGTTTGCGACCCGATCGGAGCGTCGCGGTGCGCAGTGTGGTGGCGGTGCTGCTGTGCCGGACCCAAAGCTACGCAGCACGCCGACACTCCCAGCATACGGGAGCGAGTGACGCGAGTGCGCCACTGACGGGGAAGGACGCCGGACTACGGGGCGCGGAGGTTTGACAGGGTAGGTGGGGCTGACTAGTTTGGGGGCGTGGACGGACCCTTGACCGTGGAGGTGCGGCGGCGGGGTGAGGGGGTGAATTTGCCTATGCTGGACGAAGATCGTCTGTTTCCGGCGGAGCCGGGTGTGCGAGAGGTGGCGCGGCGGTTGTTTGCGGGGGTGCGGGGGCTGCCGATTGTGAGTCCGCATGGGCACACGCAGGCGGTGTGGTTTGCGGAGGACCGGCCGTTTCCTGACCCGGCGACGTTGTTTGTGCAGCCGGACCACTATGTGCACCGGATGCTGTACAGCCAGGGTATCTCGTTGGAGGAGTTGGAGATCGGTGGGTTCACGCGCGGGGAGCCGATCCGGGATCCGCGACGGGTGTGGCGGATTTTCGCGGAGAACTACTTTCTGTTTCGGGGGACGCCGACGCGACTGTGGCTGGATTATGCGTTTCAGGAGCTGTTTGGGCTGGAGGAGCGGCTGAGCGGGGCGACGGCGGACCGGTATTTCGACGTGATCTCGGAGGCGTTGGGGAGGCCGGAGTTTCGGCCGCGGGCGCTCTATGAGCGGTTCGGGATGGAGGTGCTGGCGACGACGGATGGGGCGCTGGATTCGTTGGAGCACCACCGGGCAATTCGGGAGTCTGGGTGGGGTGGGCGGGTGATTCCGACGTTTCGGCCGGACGCGGTGGTGGACCCGGAGCACCCGGATTTTGCGGGGGGTCTGCGGCGTTTGGGCGAGCAGACGGGGGAAGACACGGGGTCTTGGGCGGGGTATCTGCGGGGGTTGGCGCGGGCGCGGGAGCGATTCAAGGCGACCGGGGCGACGGCGACCGATCATGGGCACCCGACGGCGCGGACGGAGGATCTTTCGGGCGCGGAGTGCGAGGCGTTGTTTGAGCGGGTGCGCGGGGGGGATGCGACGGCGGAGGAGGCGGAGAGGTTTCGGGGGCAGATGCTGACGGAGATGGCGCGGATGAGCCTGGAGGATGGGCTGGTGATGCAGATCCATCCGGGGAGTCTGCGGAACCACAATCCGCTGCTCCATGCGCGGTATGGGCGGGACGTGGGGGCGGATATACCGATGCCGACGGACTATGTGCGAGGGCTGCGGCCGCTGCTGGCGCGATTTGGGAACGAGCGTGGGCTGACGGTGGTGTTGTTTACGTTGGATGAGACGACGTACAGCCGGGAGCTGGCGCCGTTGGCGGGGCATTACCCTGTTCTGCGGCTGGGGCCGCCGTGGTGGTTTTTCGACAGTCCGGAGGGGATGATGCGATTTCGCGAGGCGGTGACGGAGACGGCGGGGTTTTATAACACGGCGGGGTTCAACGACGACACGCGGGCGTTTCTGTCGATTCCGGCGCGGCATGATGTGGCGCGGCGGGTGGACTGCGCGTTTCTGGCGCGACTGGTGGTGGAAGGCCAGATGGGCGAGGACGAGGCGGCGGAGGTGGCGGTGGACCTGACAGTGGGTCTGGCGCGGCGGACGTACCGGCTGTGAGGGCGATGGGTGGGGGCTCGGCTGGGCGGGTGCGATGGACGATCTGCGGGATGCTGTTTGCGGCGACCTCGATCAACTATATGGACCGGCAGGTGATTGGGCTGTTGAAGCCGACGCTGGAGCAGAGCATCGGGATGACGGAGCTGCAGTTTGGATACATCATTGCGGCGTTTCAGGCGGCGTATGCGGTGGGGCTGGTGGTGGCGGGGAGGGTGGTGGACCGGGTGGGGACGCGGCTGGGGTATGCGTTGATTATGGGGACGTGGAGCGTGGCGGCGATGGCGCATGCGCTGGCGCGGTCGGCGCTGGGGTTTGGGGTGGCGCGGGCGTTTTTGGGGCTGGGGGAGGCGGGGAACTTCCCGGCTGCGATCAAGACAGTGGCGGAGTGGTTTCCGGCGCGGGAGCGGAGCCTGGCGACGGGGATCTTTAATTCGGGGGCAAATGTGGGGGCGATCGTTGCGCCGGCGTTGATTCCGTGGGTGACGCTGCGGTTTGGGTGGAGGGCGGCGTTTCTGTCGACGGGGGCGTTTTCGATGGCTTGGATTGCGTGGTGGTATTGGCGGTACCGCCGGCCGCACGAGCACCCGACGCTGACGGGGGAGGAGTTGGCACTGATCCGGGAAGAGGCGGAAGAGACGAGCGAGGGGGCGCGCGTGACGTGGGGACGGCTGCTGAGCCGGCGGCAGACGTGGGCGTTTGCGGGGGCGAAGTTTCTGACGGATCCGATCTGGTGGTTTTATCTGTTTTGGCTGCCGGGGTACTTCGATGGGCGGTTTCACCTGGGGCTGTCGCATCTGGGGCTGCCGCTGATTTTGGTCTATAACGTGTCGGCGGTGGGGAGCATTGGCGGGGGTTGGCTGCCGGCGCTGCTGAGCCGTGTGGGGCTGACGGGTAGCCGGGCGCGGTATGGGGCGATGCTCCTGTGCGCGCTGGGGTCGGTGCCGATGCTGTGGGCGGCGCGGGCGCAGACGGAGTGGGTGGCGGTGGGGCTGCTGAGCCTGGCGGCGGCGGCGCACCAGGGATGGTCGGCGAATCTGTTTACGACGGCGTCGGATATGTTTCCGAGTGCGGCGGTGGGGTCTGTGGTGGGGATTGGGGGGATGGCTGGGTCGGTGGGCGGGGTGCTGCTGTCGGTGCTGGCGGGGCGGGTGCTGGAGCGGACGCACAGCTATGCGGTGCTGTTTGGGCTGGCGGGGTCGGTGTATGTGCTGGCGCTGCTGCTGCTGTGGGCGATTGCGCCGGGGCTGCGGCGGGCGAATGTGCTGGATGAGGTTACAGATAGGGGGGGGCTGAGGGCGTGAGACATCCGTTGAGTTTGGAGGGGCGTGTGGCGGTGGTGGTGGGGGGGACGACGGGGATTGGGCGGGCGCTGAGCCTGGGGCTGGCGGAGGCGGGGGCGCGGGCGGTGGTGAGCACGGGGCGGAGGGAGGCGATGGTGGAGGAGGTGGCGGGGGCGCTGGAGGAGCGCGGGGCGGCGACGCTGCGGATGGCGACGGATGTGGGGGACAGGGCGGGGCTGGAGCGGCTGCGGGAGGCGGTGCTGGGGGAGTTTGGGCAGGTGGACATTTTGGTGAACTGCGCGGGCAAGATCAAGCGGGTGCCGACGCTGGAGCAGGACGAGGCGGAGTGGCGGGACATCCTGGAGACGAACCTGACGGGGACGCTGCGGAGCTGCCAGGTGTTTGGGCGGGCGATGCTGGAGCGGGGGTATGGGCGGGTGGTGAACGTGGCGTCGCTGAACTCGTTTGTGGCGTTGAAGGAGGTGGCGGCGTATGCGGCGAGCAAGGCGGCCGTGGTGTCGCTGACGCGGTCGCTGGCGGTGGAGTGGACGGGGCGGGGTGTGGTGGTGAATGCGATTGCGCCGGGGGTGTTTCCGACTGAGTTGAACGCGAAGCTGCTGGATGGGACGGCGCGGGGGCAGGAGTTGCGGATGCGGACGCCGATGGGGCGGTTTGGGCGGCCGGAGGAGTTGGTGGGGGCGGCGGTGTACCTGGCGAGCGAGGCGGCATCGTATACGAGTGGGCAGGTGATTGTGGTGGATGGCGGATTTCTGGCGAGTGGTGTGAATCAGTGAGGGTCACAGAGGTTACGGAAGGAGTTTGGCATGCCTTGGTTTGCGATTGAGCGGGATGAGATTTCGGCGGAGGAGATTGCGGGGGCGACGTTGCGGCTGTTGGCGGAGGCGCGGGAGCGGATGGGGCGGGAGCTGAAGCGGGTGTTGTTGTTGCCGCCGGATCTGACGCGGGCGCACTCGGGCGCGGGGCGGATTACGGAGTTGCTGTACCGGGAGCTCGATGCGGCGGGGGCTTATGTTGAGGTGATACCGACGCTGGGGCAACACCAGCCGCACACGCCGGAGGAGAACCGGGCGATGTTTGGGTCGATTCCGGAGGAGCGGATCTTCCCGCACGACTGGAGGAATGGGTGTGTGCGGGTGGGGGTGATTCCGGCGGAGATGGTGCGGGAGACGACGGGGGGCGCGGCGGATTGGGAGATCCCGGTGGATTTGAACCGGAAGCTGATGGAGGAGGAGTGGGACCTGGTGGTGAATGTGGGGCATGTGGTGCCGCACGAGGTGCTGGGGTTTGCGAACCACAACAAGAATTATTTTATTGGGGTGGGCGGCAAGGAGACGATCTGCGCGTCGCACATTGCGGCGGCGGTCTATGGGATTGAGAACAACCTGGGGTGCCTGGTGACGCCGCTGCGGGCCTGCTACAACTGGGCGGAGGAGACGATGCTCGGGCGGCTGCGGGATGTGTATCTGCAGATTGTGATGCGGCGGGATGCGGCGAACCGGCTGGTGACGAGCGGGATCTACGTGGGGGATGACTTGGAGACGTATCTGGAGGCGGCGCGGGCGAGCCGGGAGCAGAATGTAACCATGTTTGACCGGCCGGTGCGGAAGATCGTGGCGGTGATGCAGGCGGATGAGTTTCGGGCGACGTGGGTGGCGAACAAGGCGGTGTATCGGACGCGGATGGCGCTGGCGGATGGGGGTGAGTTGCTGGTGATGGCGCCGGGGGTGGAGCGGTTTGGGGAGCAGCCGGAGGTGGACGCGCTGATTCGGAAGTACGGGTATAAGGGGACGGCGCGGACGCTGGGGCTGTATCGGACGGAGGCGGATATGCAGGAGATACCGCATGGTGTAGCGCATTTGATCCATGGGTCGAGCGAGGGGCGGTTCACGATCCGGTATGCGCCGGGGCATTTGACGCGGGAGGAGATTGAGGGCGTGGGGTATGCGTATGCGGACCTGCGGGAGATGGAGGCGCGGTATCCGGCGGAGCGGATGCGGGAGGGATGGAACACGATGCCGGATGGGGAAGAGGTCTATTACATCAGCACGCCGTCGGCGGGTTTGTGGGCGGTTCGGGAGAAGATGGAGCGGGTGGAGCGACGGGATCTGGTGGGGGCGGGGGAGGCATGATGACGAGTGTAGAGTTGCCGCGGTACAGCTTGGGGGTTGGGGATCGGTTTGCGCAGGAGGCGGAGGCGCAGCTGCGGGCGTGCGTGCTGGCGAAGGAGGCCGGGGTGCTGGTGGCGCCGGTGTGGAACAAGTCGAACCGGGAGCACATGCTGATTGGGTCGGAGCCGGGGGAGACGCGGGCGGCGGCGGACGCGGCGGTGCGGGCGATGCGGTGGACGGAGCCTTACTTTGTGGATGCGGACCACATCAATCTGCAGACGTTTGAGAGATTTGTAACGGCGTGTGATTTCTTTACGATCGATGTGGCGGACAAGATCGGGGCGGAGGCGGAGGCGGGGGCGGTGGCGGAGTTTGCGAGACGGCATCCGGAGCTTGCGGGCGAGGTGCGGCTGCCGGGGGTGGCGGAGCCGCTGGCGATGGATGGGGCGACTGTGCGGCGGGTGGCGGGGAAGTATCTGGCGGCGGTGCGGGAGGCGGGGGCGATCTATCGTGCGGTGGCGGAGCGGAAGGGTGAGGGGCGATTTGTGACGGAGGTCTCGATGGACGAGACGGACGCGCCGCAGACGCCGCCGGAGCTGCTGGTGATTTTGGCGGCGATCGCGGACGAGGGGATTCCGGTGCGGACGATTGCACCGCGGTTTACGGGGCGGTTCAACAAGGGCGTGGAGTATGTGGGGGATGCCGCGCAGTTTGGCAAGGAGTTTCGGGAGGATGTGGCGACGGTGGCGCACGCGGTGGAGCGGTATGGGTTGCCGGGGAGTTTGAAGCTGAGCGTGCACTCGGGGTCGGACAAGTTTGCGCTGTACCCGGAGATTCGGGCGGTGCTGCGGGGGACAGGGGCGGGGGTGCACGTGAAGACGGCAGGGACGACGTGGCTGGAGGAGTTGATTGGGTTGGCGGAGGGGGGCGGGGAGGGGCTGGAGATTGCGCGGGCGGTGTATGCCGAGGCGTATGGGCATATTGATGAGCTGACCGCGCCGTATGCGGCGGTGATCGAGATCGATCGGGCGAGGCTGCCACGGCCGGAGGAGGTGGCGCGGTGGACGGGGGAGGAGTTTGGGCGGGCGTTGCGGCATGATGCGGCGGAGCCGGGGTATAACCCAAGTCTGCGGCAGCTGCTGCATGTGGCTTTTAAGTTGGCGGCGCGGATGGGAGCGCGGTACACGGAGGCCCTGCGGGCGAACCGGGAGCGGGTGGGGCGGGGGGTGACGGAGAACCTGTTTGAGCGGCATGTGCGACCGTTGTTTTTGGGGTGAGCGGCAGGATGGACGGAGCGAGCCACGCGGGAGGTGGCCTGAGGAAACGGGACAGGTCGTTGTTTCGGCTCTGCGCGGGTGCGATAAAGGTTGGGGGTGTTGGTCTTGGACGATGAGCGGATGCCGGAGCAGAGCCAGGGAGTGAGCTGGTGGGTAAGCGCGTCCAGCTTTGGGTTTGTTCTGTTGCAGAGCCTGTGCACGGCGGTGATTGCGGTGAGCGGGGTTCGGGTGGCGATCGGTCTGGGCGCGTTGGCGGCGGCCTCCGGTCTGCACCGGCCGGCGTCTGGCTGGCACCAAGACGCGATCCGGATTCCGATGATGCTCTTTGCGGTGGGTGGGTCGGTGGTGAATCTGTATGTAATTTGGCGGGTGCGGAGGTTGCGGAACCGGCCGGCGGCGCGATGGCGGCGGCGGGAGGTGACGGCAGAAGAGCTACGGTCCGAGCGGATACAGATTGCGCTGGCGGCGGTGACGCTGCTGCTGGTGGTGGCGGAGTTTGCCACGCACCGGATTGTGCACGATGCGCCGTAGGGTAGGTTGACGGCGAGAAGCAGAGCGCACTTCTGTGGGGATGGGGACAGCAGAGGTGGGGTTGATTTGACGACTTAGGGCGAGGGCGGCTGGGGTTAGGGTTCGGAGAGGAGTTCGAGGGTGAGGCGGGCGTGGAGGCGCTCGCTGAAGCCTAGGGGAAGCTCGAAGACGCGGTCATCGGCTGTGAGGATGATGATGTTGCGCGTGGAGTCGAGGATGGCGGAACAGATCTCGCAGTGGTCGAGGTGCTTTTGCACTGTGTCGCGGAGATCGTCGGTGAGGGTTCCGTCGAGGTAGTCGGAGATGTAGTTCCAGACGTGTTTGCACTCTAGGACCATCGGAGCCATCGCTTTCTCGCCACGGGGTTGAGCCTGGTGAGCTGAGGGGTCAGTTGTTTTTGCAGCATCATGCGGGCGCGGTGGAGCCGGACCTTAACGGAGGAGATGCTGATGGCAAGGGCGCTGGCGGTGTCGTTGACGGTGAGCTCCTGGACATCGCGGAGGAGAAAGACCTGTCGATAGATTTCGGGCAGGTTCTGGACGGCTTTCTGGAGGAGCTCGCGGATTTCGTCGCGTTCGACGATGTCGGAGGGGAGCTCGCGCCAATCGCGGAGGAGGGCGGGGGCGATGTGGCCATCGTCGTCGGGCGGTGTGTCAAGGGACTCGAAGCGGACGGTAGCTTGGCGGCGGAGGCGGCTGCGAGCCTCATTGAGCGTGATGCTGATGAGCCAGGTGCTGAACTTGGCTTCAGCGCGGAAGCGGGCGAGATAGCGGAAGGCTTTGATGAAGGCTTCCTGGGCGACATCTTCGGCGTCGGCCTCATTTTTCATTAACGAGAGGGCCATCATGTAGACGGAGCGCTCGTGGGGGCGGATGAGTTCGTGGTAGAGCTCGGTGTCGCCGGCGAGGATGTCGGCGATCATGGCCGGCTCGTCGCGGTCCGGGAGGGGTGGCTTCATCCGGAGGCTCCCGCGAGGAGGATTGGCGACGGCTGATGGAGAGGTGAGGTCATCGCGTTCGCCTCCTTAGAGCGGAGGGCCGAGGGTTTGGTTACAGAGTGTTGTTTGTAACCAGTATGCAGACTGCGGCGTCGAATGGTGGCCTGACGTAGAGGGAGGATCGCAATGGTGCGACTAGGGACGATGTTGGTGGGGGCGATGCTTGCGTCGCAGGCGGGGATTGCGGCGGGACAGGCGGGGAGCGCGGGGCCGGAGAGGGTGGCGGTGTTGGAGCTGTTTACGTCCGAGGGCTGCTCCAGCTGCCCCCCGGCGGACGATCTGCTGCGGCAGGTCGATGGGCGGCAGACGGCGGCTGGGCAGTTGATTGTGGGGATCAGCGAGCATGTGACGTATTGGAATAGTTTGGGGTGGCGCGATCCGTTTTCGGCGGATCAGTTTACGGCGCGGCAGAGTGCGTACTCGAACCGGTTTTCGTTGCAGGGCGTGTATACGCCGCAGATGGTGCTGAATGGGCGGCAGGAGTTTGTGGGGAGCAACAGCGCGGCGCTGGAGCAGGCGTTGCGGGAGGATGCGGCGCAGCAGCATGCCGATCTGCGGATTGTGTCGGTGACGCAGGCGGGGGATGGGGTGACGGTGCGGTTTGCGCTGAAGGCCGCGGCGCAGACGAGGCCGCTGGAGATCCAGGCGGTGTTGACGGATGACCGGGACCGGTCGAGCGTGCTGCGCGGGGAGAACTCGGGGCGGTCGCTGGTGCATGTTTCGGTGGCGCGCGAGATGGCGCTGGTGGCGAGGGCGAGCGGGAACACGGAGCAGACGGTGCATCTGGCGCTGCCACCGAACTTCCGGGCGGGGGGCGGGGGGCATCATCTGGTTTTGTTTGCGCAGCAGCCGCGGCAGGGGGAGATTGTCGGCGCGGCGACGATGCCGCTTTGAGGTTGGGATCAGTTTAGGTTGATACAAAAAGGAGAGTTGCCATGGATGTTCGCTCGTTTGAGGTTTCTTCCGGTCTGCCGCGATGGAGGGCAGGTCTTCGTCGGTTTGGCCAGATGTTGGTTGGCTGCGCGGTGTTGATGGTAGGCGCATGGGGGTTTGCGGAGACGCCGGGGGTGGGTGCGAAGGCGCCGGACTTCAGTCTGTCGACGCCGACGGGAAAGGCGGTGCGGCTATCTCAGGAGGAGGCGGGGCGGCCGACGGTGCTGGTGGTGCTGCGGGGGTATCCGGGGTATCAGTGCCCGTACTGCCAGAAGCAGGTGCACGACTTTGTGGATCACGCAAGCGACTTTGCGGCGAAGGGAGCGGCGGTGGTGCTGGTGTATCCCGGGCCGCCGGCTGAGTTGGACCAACATGCGAAGGAGTTTCTGGCGAGCCAGGCGAACCTGCCGCCGAATGTGGTGCTGGTGACGGACCCGGACTACAAGGTGACGAACCTGTATGGGCTGCGTTGGGATGCGCCGCACGAGACGGCGTACCCCTCGACGTTTGTGCTGGACGGCAAGGGGGATGTGGTGTTTGAGAAGGTGAGCCGGGGGCATGGGGACCGGTTGTCGGCGGCGGACGCGTTGGAGCACCTGCCGGCGAAGTAGAGGCGGCGCAGGCGATGTGTGCGGGGTCAGCGAGCTGGGTTTTGGCTGACTGACCCCGGCTCCTGCTTAGAAGCGGATGATCTCCAGCCCCGGAACCATCTGGAAGTGTCGTAGGTTGCCGGTGGCCACGCGATAGCCGAGCTCCAGCGCGGTTACGCCGATGAGCAGGTCGGCCAGGGCCAGGCGGATGCCCTGAGCGGTGTTTTCGCCGTCAATCTGCCCGGCCCGCAAGGCGATCGGAACCGTCACCGGATAGACGGGAACCGCCGCTGTCACTGATGGAGGAACTGCCGTCGACGAGCTTTTCGCGTCGGCAAGTCAGCGCGAGCCGCGCCGTGGGCCAGCTCGATCAAGGTCACGACGGAGATGGCCACGTCTTCACCGAGGCTCGCTCGGCGGATCCGAAGAGGGCCTGCCGTGCGTCACGGGCGCAGTCCTCATCGATCACGGCCTGGGACTCCGCCGGCAACAAGGCGATGCACTCCTCGATGGAGCGGCGCGGCGGCGCTGGAGCGTGCAGAACGGCTACGGTGTGCGAACCGCTTTCGATGACGATCTCAGCGCCGGCGCGGACCTGGGCCATGAGGCCGACGAAGTCGCGGGCGGCGTCGGCTTCCGAGATGTGAATGACGGCCATGGGCAAGTTGATACCTGCCTTGGGGCCTGAACGCGGCTCGGGGCTAGAGGGGTGAGGTGAAGACGGCGGTGGTGAGGGCGGGGACGGTGGCGGCGCCTTTTTTGGGGTCGAAGGTGGAGGTTCGGACGGTGGGGTCGGCGGAGTTGGCTTGGATGGGGTGGAGGGCGAAGGGGAGGCCGGCGAGGGTGGCGGAGGTGAAGGTCTGGGCGGTGGTAGTGGCGTTGAAGACGACGAGGATGCGGCCGGCGCCGGCGGTGGGGCCGGAGGGGGCGGCGGCGAGTTCCATGACGATGAGGCCGGGGATCTGGCCGGGGCCGGTGTTGAGGAAGTGGAGCTGCTGGATGACCTCCGGCTGGGTGGCGAGGCGGAAGAGGGGCGAGCTGAAGCGGATGCGCAGGAGCTCCTGGAAGGCGGCGGTGGTGGAGAGGATGTCGGCCGGCGTGGGTTTGAGGGCGCCGTTGGCGAGCAGCGGCTGCTGGAAGGACCACTGGCCGGAGTTTTGGCTGGCGATCGGGAGGCCGATGCCCCAGTTGTCGCCCTGGCCGGACCAGTCGATCTTGTTGAACCAGTCGCCGGAGTCGTAGCTGTTTTGGTCCATGTCCTTGGAGCGGAGGAGGTCGTCGCCGGCCATGAAGAAGGGGACGGCCTGGCCGAGGGCGACGAGGCTCATGGAGAGGACCTGGCGACGGGCGCGGGTGGCGATGGAGTCGGCTTCGGAGGATTTGATCTGGACGGTGTCGAAGAGGTCCTGATTGTCGTGGACGGAGACGTAGTTGACGGCTTCGATGGGGCTGGCGGTGTATCCGGTGGGCTGGCCCTGGTAGTCGACGGCGGCGCCGATGACAAGCTTGCCGGTCGCGTCTTGGAAGCGGAAGTTGCGGAGGTTGCCGGTGAGGCCGACGCGGATCCAGTCCGAGCGGTGGAGCAGGGTGGAGAGCTGATCGGCGGGTGTGGTGGTGGAGGAGGTGTAGGCGCTGGGGTCGGTGAAGAGGCCGGTGCCGAAGCCCTGGATGCGCTCGTCGTCGAAGGGGCCGCCGCCGCGGACGGCGTCGCGAATGCGGTCGTTGAAGGTGCCGATGCCGTAGCCGTAGAGATTGAGCTGGGAGGCGTTTTTGCCGAGGGCGCTGTTTGCGGTCTCGCCGAAGTTGAAGCCTTCGCCGTAGATGTAGATTCTGGAGCCGTCGATGCCGTTTTCGGGGAGGGTGAGTTTGGCGAGGGCTCGCTGGATGGACTGGAGGTTGGAGACAAAGGTGAAGCTCATGATGTCGAAGCGGAAGCCGTCGATCTTGTACTGCTTCGCGTTCCAGAGGACGGCGTCCTGCTGGAGCTTGCCCATCATGCGGTGTTCGGTGGCGGTGTCGGCGCAGCAGGAGGCGGTTTCGAGGGCACCGTCGTTGTCGAGGCGGTTGTAGTAGTCGGGGACGACCTGGTCGAGGATGGAGTTGGAGGCCTCGCCGAAGCCGGAGGTGTGGTTGAAGACGACGTCCTGGATGACGCGGAGGCCGGCCTGGTGGAGGGCCTGGACCATGCGGCGGTACTCGACGACGCGGTTATAGGGGTTGGTGGCGTAGGCGCCCTCGACGGCGAGGTAGTGGTCCGGGTCATAGCCCCAGTTGTAGGCGTCAGTGGACTGGATGGCGGTGACGGCGGCCTGCTGCTGCTGGCCGTCGGGCGGATATTGGGAGAGGTCGGGCGTGGTGGACCAGGTGGACTTGTCCTCGTTGACGCTGTTGAAGTGGAAGGTGGGCAGGAGGTGGATGGCGTTGATGCCGGAGGCGGCGAGCTCGTGGAGGTGGCGGGAGCCGTCGGAGCCCTTGTCGGCGAAGGCCATGTAGGTGCCGCGATGCCCGGGGACGGCGTGGGCGTCGCCGACGCTGAAGTCGCGGACGTGGAGCTCGTAGATGGAGAGGTCGTTGAGGCGACTGAGGGCGGGGGCGCGGTCGGCGTCCCAGCCGGCGGGCTTGTTGGTGTCGGAGTCGAGGTCGGTCATGCGCGTCTTGACGCCGTTAATGGCGAGGTCGGCGGAGTAGGGGTCGGTGACGAAGTTTTCGACGACGGTGCGGGTGGAGGGGGCGTAGACGGTCTCGTCGAAGAGGAAGTATTTGCCGGTCCAGCCGGCGGGGAGGGTGGCGACCCAGAGGCCGTTGTACTCATGCATGGCGAGGATCTGGACGGGTGCGGTGGCGGTGGGGTCTTTAAAGAGATCGAGCTTCACCGTTTGGGCGGTGGGGGCCCAGACCTTGACGCGGATGTCACCGGAGGGCTCGGCGGGGAACTCCGCCCACTCGGCGGCGGAGACGGCGTGGCGGAAGATGGTGCCGAGGCTGCCAGAGTAGGCGTAGAGGTCGTCGAGGACGCCAGCTTCCTGGACGCCGGTGGCGTAGCGGAGGGAGCCGTCGGGGTTGGCGACGGAGACGGCGAGCTGGCCCTGGACGAGGCCGAGGTAGGTGGCGGGCTGGAGGCTGCCGGGGAGGGTGAGGGCGGTGTAGCCGGTGCTGAGCTGGGGGAAACGGGCGAGCTGCGCGGGAGAGAGGGGGGAGCCGGAGGGGGTGAGCGGGACGCGGACGCCGCCGCCGGTGACGCCGGAGGCGGTGAGCTGGAGGTTTGCGCCGGCGTCGCTGAAGAGGGTGTAGGTGGCGTTGGGTGTGGTGTAGACGGACTGCACGGCGACGGTGGAGCGATCGATCCAGAAGGCCTGGAGCTTGAGGAAGTTGGCGTTAAGGAGCTGGGCGGCGGAGGGCAGGGTGAGGTAGACGGTGGGGTCGCCGGAGACGATCCAGGCTTCGTTGTAGACGGCGACGTTGAGGTGGAGGTCGGCTGGCGTGTTTTTGGCGCCGGTGGCGATATTGTGGACGATGAAGCCGAGGTCCTGCGGGTTGGGCTTGAGGGGGACGTCGTAGAAGACGCCGTAGCTGTCGGTGCCGGAGACGGGGATGGGGCCGCCGTTGTAGTTACCGGTGTCGGCGGTGGTGTCGTTGAAGGCGTAGACGAACCAGTTGCTGTAGTTGCCGTCGGGGCGGAAGAAGTGGATGCGGGCGGTGTTGGCGGGGATGTTGGGGTTTTTGGCGGGGATGGCGGGCTGGGAGGTGAAGAGGCCGTTGACGCCGGAGAGCTGCCAGAACTCGTTGCCCTGGGTGGAGGGGTTGACGATCTGGTCGGGGCCGGGGTCCTTGGTGTTGTCCTGGTGGACGATGATGCCGACGTTTGTGGCGCCGGGGGTGACCCCGACGTCGAAGAAGACGCCGAAGGTGTCGGAGCCGGAGGGTTGGACGGGGCCGCCCGAGAAGTTGTTGGTGTCTTCGGTGGTGTTGCCGAAGGCATAGACGGTCCAGCCGGTGTAGGCGGCGTCGGGGCGGTGGTAGTGGATGCGGATGTGGTTGGCGGGGATGGGGGAGGTGGCGGCGAGGGCGGAGGAGAGGCAGACGAAGAGGGCGAGGAAGAGGCGGGTGAGGCGGGGCATGCGGGAGGTCTCCTGAGCGGCGCGGCGCCGGGACGAGCGATGTTCCTGGGCAGCGCGGAACTTTACGCGAGGGATTGTGGGGGTGGCAAGGGGTGTGGGGTGGGGCGCGCTTTAGGGGCGGCGGGCAAGGGCGACACGGGGGATGCCCTGGAGATCGGGGAGGAAGAGGGGGTCGTTCCAGGGGGTGAGGAGGCGGGCGAGGGCGGGCTGCTGGCCGGCGCCGAACTCCAGGGCGAGGAGGCCGCCGGGGCGGAGGGCGGCGAGGGCCTGGGGGAGGAGGCGGCGGTAGAGGCTGAGGCCGTCGGGTTCGGTTGGGGCGGGCTCGAGTGGGGCGAAGAGGGCGAGGTGGGGTTCGAAGTCGCGGACCTGGCGGTGGAGGGTGGGGGCGTCGGCGGAGGGGATGTAGGGGGGGTTGGCGAGGATGGCGTCGAGCGGAGGGGTGCCGGGGGGAAGGGCGACGAGGAGGTCGCTGTGGAGGAAGGTGACGCGGTCGGCGACGCCGAGGGCGCGGGCGTTGCGGGCGGCGAGGTCGAGGGCGGCGGGGGAGAGATCGAGGGCGAGGACGCGGGCGAGGGGGAGATGGGTGGCGAGCGCGAGGGCGATGGCGCCGGAGCCGGTGCCGATGTCGGCGAGGAGGAGGGGCTGGTCGGGCGGGAGGCGGTGGAGGGCGGCCTCGACCAGGAGTTCGGTCTCGGGGCGCGGGATGAGGACGGCGGGGGAGACGGCGAGGGGGAGGCCGAAGAACTCCTGCGTGCCGAGGATGTATTGGATTGGTTCGCCGCGGAGGCGGCGATGGAGGGCGGCGGTGAGGCGGAGGTGCTCGCGGGGGGAGAGGGGGCGGGTGGGGGCGGTGTAGAGGGCGGTACGGGGGAGGTGTAGGGTGCCCAGGACGAGGAGGGCGGCGTCCTGGGGGGCGGTGGGGGCGAGGTCGGGGACGGCGGCGAGCTGGGCCTGGGCGTCGGCTACGGCCTGGCGGAGGGTCATGCGGGTTGATGGACGGGTTTGCCGAGGAGGTTGGCGGAGAACTGGGGGGTGAAGAGGGCGTACATGCCGAGGTCGGGGGCGGAGGCTTGGTCGAGTTGGCGGGTGTGCTCGGGGGAGAGGGGGGTGAGGGCGTTGAGGTTGGCGCGGAGCTGGGCGACGGAGGTTGCGCCGAGGATGAGGGAGGTGACGCCGGGGCGGCGGAGTGTCCAGGCGAGGGCGACCTCGGCGGGGGGACGGTGGGCTTCGGCGGCGACCTGGCGGAGGGCGCCGAGGATGGCCCAGTTGCGCGGGGTGAATTTGGTGAAGGGGCCCTGGAAGGGGTTGGGGCCGCCGAGGCGGCCTTTGCCCGCGGCGTCCTCGGCGGAGGTGTACTTGCCGGAGAGGAAGCCGCCGGCGAGGGGGCTCCAGGGGAGGAGGCCGAGGCCGGAGGCGCGGGCGGCGGGGAGGTGTTCGCGCTCGATGTCGCGGGCGACGAGGGAGTATTCGAGTTGGAGGGCGATGGGGGCGGGGGTGCCGTGGGCTCGGGCGAGCGTGGCGATCTCGGTGGCGAACCAGGCGGGGAGGTCGGAGAGGCCGAAGTAGCGGATTTTGCCGGCGCGGACGAGGGAGACGAGGGTTTCGAGGACCTCGTCGGCGGGGGTGAGGCCGTCCCAGACGTGCATCCAGAGGAGGTCGATGTGATCGGTGCGGAGACGGCGGAGGGAGCCCTCGAGGGCGGCGAGGCAGGAGCGCCGGCTACTGCCGCCGCGGAAGCCCCACTTGGTGGCGAGGACGACGGAGGGGCGGAGGCTGCGCTCGGCGATGAGGCGGCCGAGGAGCTCTTCGGATCTGCCGCCGGAGTAGACGTCGGCGGTGTCGAGGGAGTTGCCGCCGGCCTCGAGGTAGGCGTTGAGGACGGCCTCGGAGGTGGGGTCGTCGGAGCCCCAGGCGGGGTTGCCGAAGGTCATGGCGCCGAGGGTGAGGGGGCTGATGGCGAGGCCGGAGCGGCCGACGGAGTGGAGGGTGTCGAGGGGCATGGTGGGTCCGATCGTGCGTCCGGCGTGGCCGGTCAGGGTACCCCTCCCCCCCCCGTACTCAAGTACCAAAGTCTTCGAAAGACTGGGGTTAGGTCTGGACCTGGAGGTTGGGTACAGGTTGGCGGGGACTGGAGGAGAGGGTGAACGCGAGATCAGTGTAGCGAATGCGGGAGTGGGTTTGCGCCAGGGATGGCTGAGTTTTGGGGGTGAGTGCTGTAGGCTGGCGGGCATGGAGATTCCGGTGAAGTTGGCGAAGGCGATGGAGATGTTGCGGGAGTCGGGGCACACGGTTGGCGAGCCGGAGGAGAGTGTGGCGGGCGGCATCATTGTGCCGTTGGACGAGAAGCGATTGGACGAGAGCGAGATCTTCAAGCTGGCGGGCTTGCCGGGATCCGTGCGCGAGTAAAGGGGGCTAGATGGACGAGTCGTGGGCGGCGCGGCTGGCGGCTGGCCGATGCGTTGCGGCGATGATCTTTGGGGTGTTTGGGGGGTGCTGGCTGCTGGCAGCATGCCTCTACGGGCGCCGGCTGCAGGCGCCGGTGGTGGTGGGCATCGTGCTGGTGGCGACGGGGCTGGTGGGGGTGGCGGCGCGGCTTCGCCGGAGAGCGCAGCCGAGGGCGGCGGGGTACGTCGAGACAGCGGCGGATGTGCGAGTTGAGCGGCAGTTCTGGTGGATCAATGGGGTGACCTGGGTGGCGGTGGCGCTGCTGTTCGCGGTGCTGCCGCAGTTTGGGCTGAGCAACTACGTGTTTCCGGCGTTCGTGGCGGTGGTGGGGGCGCACTTTTTCCCGATGACGGGGCGGTACCGGCGGCGAGCGAACCTGCTGACGGGCGGGGCGATGGTGGTCTGGGCGGTGGTGTGTGTCGCCGTGTGGCGGGGGAATGGGGTGCGAATGGCGGTGTGGGTGACGGCGGGGGCGGGGGTGGTGCTGTGGGTGAGCGCGGCCGGGGCGCTGCGGACGGCGGGGCGGCTGTTGCGGGGTGAGTTCGAGGTGTGATGGTTGGGTTTGGGGGGAGAAGCGGGTCCCTGCGGGATGACAACAAAGGGGGTGGTGGGTGGCGGTGGGTGGCGAGGGATCGACCTTCGGTCGATGAGACCCATACATGACGCTGGAGCTGTCATGTATGGGGCACCCGGTGGGAATTCTGCGGGGTGCGGGCGGAGTCTGCGGGGGAGAAGCGGGTCTCTTCGGAATGACAAGCAAGGGACGGGAGTGAGGTGCGGATGCGACGGCTGCGGAGGTGGGAAGCGGGTTAAAGGTCGAGGCCGGCGCGATGGGCGTGGTCGCGGATGGCGCGGTCGATCTCGAGGGCGAGGTGCAGGGCGGCCTTGCCTTCTTCGCCGGGGACCTCGACGGGAGCACCCTCGCGGACGCTGCGTAGAAAGGCTTCGAGCTCGAGGCGAAGGGGCTCGCCGGTGACCACGTCGAGCTTGCGGAGGGCGAGGCCGGGGGAGGGGTGGGTCGCGGCTTCGGAAGGGCTGGACGAGGCGTGGGCGGCGGCGGCTTGCGCGAGCTGCGCGAGGTCGAGGCCTTCCGTGGCGGAGACATCGATGAGGAGGACGTCCTGCCGGGCGAAGTCGACGGAGACGTACTGGTGCGGCTGGAAGAAGCGGAGCTTGCGGACGCGCTCCGTGCTGACGCGGCTGGCGGTGAAGTTGGCGACGCAGCCGTTGCTGAACTCGACGCGGGCGTTGGCGATGTCGACGCGGCGGGAGAGGACGGGGAGGCCGACGGCGCGGACCTCCTGGACGGGCGAGCCGACCATGTGGAGGACGATGTCGAGGTCGTGGATCATGAGGTCGAGGACGACGTCGACATCGAGCGAGCGGGGCGTGAAGACGCTGAGGCGGTGGGCCTCAAAGAACATGGGGCGGGTGAGGACGGCGTGCGCGGCGCGGACGGCAGGGTTGAAGCGTTCGAGGTGGCCGACCTGGAGGACGACGGCGCGGCGGTGGGCGAGCTCGACGAGGGCTTCGGCCTCGGCGAGTGTGGCGGCGAAGGGTTTTTCGACGAGGCAGGCGACGCCGGCCCCGAGGAGCTGCGCGGCGACGGCGGCGTGGGCTCGGGTGGGGACGGCGATGACGGCGGCATCGACGCCGAGGGTGAGGAGGTCGTCGACGGAGGTGAGGCCGGGGAGGTTGAACTCCTGCGCGGCCTGAGCGCGCGCGGCGGGGTCGGGCTCGACGACGGCGACCGGCAGCGCAATGCCGGCGGAGGCGAGGTCGCGGAGGTTGCGGAGGTGGTTGCGGCCGAAGACGCCCGCGCCGACGACGGCGACGCGGGGGATGCGGCCCAGGGCCGGCGGTTTGCCGGGCGCGGGGGGGTGAGGGTCGGGCAGCGGTGCCGGCATCAAGCCTTGGTGGTGGAGGCTCCGGCGGCGATCGGCTGTTCGACAGCTGCCCGGCAGCGGGTATAGAGCTCCAGGAGCTGGTCGACCTGATCTTCCGACTTGGTGCTGGAGGGTGCGACGAAGCCGGCGGCGCCTCCGCTTTTGCCGCCGACGTGCGCGGTTGCCGCCACAAACTTCAACAGATCGAGCGCGATGTCTTCTTTGCTGCGCGCGGTAGAAACCTGGTCCATGCGATGCCTGCCTTTCCCCCTGATGCTACCGACGGCCGGGCTGCGCACGCAAACGGGGGGCGGCGGTGGGTGGACTTGGTTGGGAGTTTAGGGGGTGAGGAGGCGGTGTCCGCGCATGCCGCAGAGGATCTCGTAGGGGATGGTTCCGGCGCAGCGGGCGGCGTCGGCCGCGTCCCAACCGGGCCCGAGGAGCTGGGCCGGCTCGCCGGGCAGGATGTGCGGGAGCGTGGACAGGTCGACGACAGTTAGGTTCATGGAGACGCGGCCGACGACGGGGCAGAGCTGCCCGCGCACGACGACGAAGCCGGAGGAGCCATCGCGGCAGCCGCTGCCCGAGAGCTCGCGCCGGAGGCCATCGGCGTAACCGACGGGGAGGAGACCGAGGCGCATGGGGTGCGGGGCCTGAAAGGTGGCGTTGTAGCCGACGGTTTCGCCGGTGCGGAGGTCGCGGATGTCAAGGATGCGAGTGACCCAGTGGGCGACGAGCCGGAGGCCGGTGAGCCGGCCGACGCCGCCCTGGAGCGGGAGGAGGTATCCCCAAAGGGCGAGGCCGGAACGCGCGAGGAGGCGGGCGCCGAGGCGCGCGGCCCACTCCCCCAGCCAGGGGAGCAGGCGGCCGTCGTCGACGGTGGAGCTGTTGCCTGCGTGGACCCAGGCGGGGCGTTCGCCGGCGGCTTCGAGGAGGGTGAGCGCGTGGTGGAAGGCCTTTTGCTGGCGGGCAGTGATCTCCGCGCCGACGACCTCGGCGGAGGCGAAGTGGGTGAAGACTCCGTCGAGGCGGACCTGCCCGTGGGCTCGCTGGAGGAGCGCGGGGAGATCGCCTGGGCGGACGCCCTGCCGGGACATGCCGGTGTCGAGCTCGATGTGGACGGCGACCGGGGGAAGGCTGCTTTGGCGAGCGACTTTGGCCAGGACGTCGATCTGGGCGGGGAGCCAGACGGTGGGCGTGAGATGGAAGGCGAGGATGGCTTGGGCTTCTGCCTCGGTTGGGGCGATGCCGGTCATGACGAGGATGGGTGTATTTGGGGTGCTGTTTGCGGCGGTTGAGGCCTGGAGGGCTTGGCGGACCTCCATGCCTTCGGCGACGTCGGTGACCCCGAGGAAGTCCGCGCCGGCATGGGCGAGGACGGGCGCGCAGAGGGCTGCGCCGTGTCCGTAGGCGTCCGCCTTGATGACGGCGAGGACGGCGGCGTCCGCGGGCAGGTGGCGACGGAGCTGGGCCAGATTCGCTTCGAGCGCTCCCTGCGCGACCTCGATGGTGGATTTGCCGATCAACCCTGCTCCGTGCCTCCCGGGGTGCCGTCCCTTTCACGATAGCGGGTGCGGGCGAGGGAGAGTGGCGCTGCATCTTGACGGTCGCGGTACCATCAGATGAGACATGCGTGCATTTTCCGCATCTTCGGCCAGCAGCTTGCGCGGCGCGCTTCGTCGTCACGACTTCGCCTAGCTGCGCCCACGGCTGCCCCGTCTTTCGGAACCCTCGACAAACTTTCAGATAGAAGTCCCGCGAGCGATGCGGGAGGAGTGCTACCGCATGTTCGACCGCCTTGACCAGATGGAAGCCCGCTACGAAGAGCTTGGCCAGCAGCTCTCCGACCCTGCACTCCTGAGTGATCAGAAGAGGTTTCAGACTGTGGCGAAACAGCACCGCGACCTTGAGCCGACGGTGGACAAGTTCCGCCAGTACCGTCGCGTGGAAGGGGCGCTGGCGGAGGCGCGCGCGATGCTGGCGGACCCGGAGACGGCGGGCGACGCAGAGATGCGCGGCATGGCGGAGGAGGAGGTGGCGACGCTGGAGCCGAAGCTGGCGGAGGCCGAAGAGGAGCTGAAGGTGCTGCTGCTGCCGAAGGATCCGAACGACGAGAAGAATATTGTCATTGAGTTGCGGGCGGGGACGGGCGGGGATGAGGCGTCGTTGTTCGTAGCTGAGGTTTTTCGGATGTACCTGCGCTTTGCGGAGCAGCACCGGTGGAAGGTGGAGGTGTTGTCGGAGTCGTCGAGCGAGGTTGGCGGCCTAAAGGACATCACGGCGATCTTTGAGGGCGAGAAGGTTTACTCGCAGATGAAGTATGAGTCGGGGGTTCATCGGGTGCAGCGGGTTCCGGCGACGGAGACGCAGGGGCGGGTTCACACCTCGGCGATTACGGTGGCGGTGCTGCCGGAGGCCGAGGAGGTGGACGTGAAGGTGGAGGCCAAGGACCTGCGGATTGACACGTTTTGTTCGTCGGGGCCGGGCGGGCAGAGCGTGAATACGACGTACTCGGCGGTGCGGATCACGCATTTGCCGACGAACACGGTGGTGAGCTGCCAGGACGAGAAGTCGCAGATCAAGAACCGGGAGAAGGCGATGCGTGTGCTTCGCTCGCGGCTCTACGAGGTGGAGTCTGAGCGTCAACACCAGGCGCAGGCGGCGCAGCGCAAGTCGCAGGTGGGCACGGGCGATCGGTCGGAGAAGATCCGCACGTATAACTTTCCGCAGAACCGTTTGACCGATCACCGGATCGGGTTGACGAACCATCAGCTGGCGATGGTGATGGAGGGGCAGCTCCAGCCCACGATCGATGCGCTGATTGCGCACGATGTCGCCGAGAAGATGAAGGGCGAGACGACGGCGGCATGACCGTGGGGACGCGGCAGGGCGAGCGCATCAGTCGAGGTGAAAGAGCTCGGGGAGGGGGCGCATGGCGTTGTCCGCGAGCTCGCCGTCCGCTTCGAAGAAGCCTGCCATCTCCGCCTGCCATCGCGCGTTGACGGGCAACTCCTGCATGCGGCGGCGGGCCTCGTCGAAGCTTTCGGTTTCGAGGTAGCCGATGAGGAGGGGGCCGGGCCCGAGGAAGAGGGAGTAGTTGCCCCAACCGGTTTGGCGGAGGGCCTGCTGCATCTCCGGCCAGACCTCGCGATGGCGCGCCCGGTACTCTTCGAGTCGATCCTGCCGGAGGCGCAGGACAAAGCACACACGTTCCATGTACCGAGTCTACCCCCCCAGAGTATCGCTCGATCAGGTTTGGGGCGAGGGCTCCGGGAGCTTCGATGCGCAGCTTCGGCCATGCGCGGTGGAGCGTTTGGACCTATGCAATGAGGGGCAGCTGGGAGGTGGCGGTGTTGTAGCTGGCCAACCAGGCCGTGGCCTCGGGAGCTGAGGTTGGACGTCGGATGAGGTAACCCTGGATCTCGGAGCAGCCTTCTTCGCGCAGGATTTGCATCTGCTCAGGGGTTTCGACGCCTTCCGCGGTGGCGGCGACGCCGAGGCCGTTGCAGAGGCTGGTGACGGCGCGGATGATGGCGACCGCCTCCGGCTTGCTGCCGAGGTCCTGGACGAAGCTGCGGTCGATTTTGATGCGGGTGAAGGGGAGGCTACGGAGAAAGCTGAGCGAGGAGTAGCCGGTGCCGAAGTCGTCCATGGCGATCTGTATGCCGCGGTCGCGGAGTTGATTGAGCACGGTGCGAGCTCCCGGGACGTCGCCGATCATGGAGGTTTCGGTGATTTCGAGTTCGAGGCGATGGGGCGGGAGGCCGGACTCGTCAAGGGCAGAGAGGACGCGGGCGACGAGGTCGGCCTGGCGGAACTGGGTGGCGGAGAGGTTGACGGAGACGCAGACGTCGGACTCCCAGGTGACGGCCTGCCGGCAGGCGGTGCGGAGGACCCAATCGCCGATCTCGGGCATGAGACCGATCTCTTCGGCGAAGGGGATGAAGTCGGCGGGAGAGACCTTGCCGCGGGTGGCGCAATCCCAGCGAAGGAGGGCTTCGAAGGAGGTGACGGTGTCGCGCTCGATGTCGAGGACGGGTTGGTAGTGGAGGGAGAACTCGTTGCGGCCGAGGGCGAGCCGGAGATCGCGCTCGAGGTCGCGCCGTTGCTGGACGGTGGCCTGCATGGCTTCGTGGTAGGTGCGGTGGCAGGCGCGGCCGGCGTCCTTGGCAGTGTAGAGCGCGAGGTCCGCAGCGCGACAAAGGGCATCAGCGGACGATCCGTGAAGGGGGGAGAGGGCGATGCCGATGCTGACACCGACGGCGACTTCGGAGACTCCGAGGTGGATGGGTTTTTGAAGATCGCGGAGGAGGCGATCGGCGACACGCTCGGCGTCGCGTGGGTTGTCGCAGTCGTCGAGGAGGATGGCGAACTCGTCACCGCCGAGGCGCGCGCCGAGGTCGTGTTTGCGGAGGACGGAGCCGAGGCGATGTGCGGTGGTTTGCAGGACGCTGTCGCCGGCGGCATGGCCGAGGGAGTCGTTGATCGGTTTGAAGCGGTCGAGATCGAGGTAGAGGAGCGCGCAGGGGATGCCGGTGGCAAGACGGCGCTCAAGGTGTTCGTGGAAAGCGGCGCGATTCGGGAGTGTGGTTAGGGCGTCGTGGTGGGCGAGGTGAACGATCTCGCGCTCGATGCGTTTGCGGTCGGTGATGTCTTCCGCGGTGGTGACCCAGCCACCATCTGCGAGCCGGCGCCAGTTGAGGCTGATGGTGCGGCCTGCCCAAACCCGCTCCGCGGAGAAGATTTCCCCGGGACCGCCGAGGTTGGCGTGGAAGATACGGAGGTCCTGTTCGACCGCTTCGGCGATGAGTTCCGGCTTGCCGAGGTGGGCGTGGCGGTGCATGAGGATGTCGCGATAGTGCGTGCCGGGGTTTGCGGCGCCAGGTGGAAGACTGAGCAGCTGAGAATACCGATCGTTGCAGAGAACGATCTGTTCCGTGGCGCTATAAAGGCAGAGACCTTCGGACATGTTGGTAAGGGCGAGATCCAGGTTTTCCTTGAGGTCGTGGATTTCGCGGACCTGCTGATCGACCTCCTTTTTGAATTGGGTGCGGTCGCGGGTGATTTTGGCGAAGCCGATGTGGACACGCTGTTCATCGAAGACCGGATCGATGATGACGTGGGCCCAGAAGTGGGAGCCGTCCTTGCGAACGCGCCAGCCGTGCCCCTCGAACTTGCCCTCGGTCAGGGCGGTGTGGAGGGCGCGGGCGGGGAGTCCTTGTGCGCGGTCCTCGGGGGTATAGAAGCGGGAGAAGTGGGTTCCGACGACCTCATCGGCGCGATAGCCTTTGGCTCGCTCGGCGCCGGGGTTCCAGTTGGAGACGGTGCCATCAGGAGAGAGGAGATAGATGGCGTAGTCGGTGATGCTCTGAATGAGCAGGCGATACATGGCGTCTGTGGGGGTGGTTGGGATCATCACACCACCTTTATCGGCGGCGGAGGAGGAGACTTTAGGGTGTCCCAGAAGAAAGTTTCTGCGGCTTGCTCCAGCTGGGCCCGCGAGTCGACCGGGCCGGGGAATCAGGGCAGGTGTTGGATCTGGACTGTGTCGGGGACCTTGAGCTCGAACTGATCGTCTTCCAGCTTGTCGTTGAAGGTGATCTTGGTGAAGGTGAGGGTGATGGCGTACTGATCGAGGGGGCGCTCGATGCGGATGGAGGTGGGAAAGCGGATGGCGCCGAAGTCCTGGTAGTGGGAGTAGGAGGCGCGGGTGACGATCTGCCCGTCGCGGTCGTAGATGTCCTGGCGGTAGGGGAGAAGGTTTTGGCGGGAGATATGGACGACGCGCTGGGTTCGGGCGATCTGGCCTTCGGGCGGGAAGAGCATGGCGACGTCGTAGTCGGGCTCCTGGATGAGGTCTTTGGTGGTGGGGTCTTCGAGGAGGCGTGTATCGAGGGTGCGGGAGACGATCTGGCCGGGGCCGGGGCCCTGGACGAGGAGTGAGTCGAAGAAGACGTAGGGGCGGAGGTTTTCCAGGCCGTTTGGGGAGGATTTGGCGACGGGGCTGTCCGTGCCCATGACGGCTCGGTTGCGGGGTGGGATGTAGAGGGTAAAGGAGTTGCCGTCGGAGACCATGTCGAGGGCTTTGGAGCGGAGGACGGGGACGAGTAGGAGGACGCGGAGGTCTTGCGGTTTGCGGAGAAAGATGTACCCGGAGAAGGCGGGGTATTCCTTGACTTGTCCGGTCTGTCCGCCGCCTGTGGAGGCGACGAGTTCGACGGTGGCGCTCATGGACTGAATGGAGTTGTAGCGTGCGGTGACGTCGCGGATGAGGGAGGGGAGGGGTTCGGATTCGACGACGGTTGGCGGTCGGGTGCGGCGCACCATGTGAACTCGGGTGGTGACACAACCGGAGAGCAGGGGAGCGAGACACAGCAGAGCAATGGAGGACAGCCTGGGCTTCATTGGGAGGTCAGAGACAAGTATACCGGGGCGGGTACGGGGCCAGCGATGGCCCGGCCTGCTGAGGATGAGATAGCGGCCAGGGGTTGGGCGATGCAGAGTTCTCGTGCTGTCGCGGCTACCGATTGGCGGCGGCGAGGTTGTGGCGATATTGGGCGACGTGGAGGTTGTGTTCGGCGAGTGTGGAGGAGAAGAGGGTGTGGCCGGCGGCGTCGGAGACGAAGTAGAGGTAGGTGGTGGAGGGCGGGTGGAGGACGGCCCCGAGGGCGAGGCGGCCTGGCGAGCAGATGGGTCCGGGGGGCAGGCCGGGATGCTGGTAGGTGTTCCAGGCGGAGGGCGCGTGGAGGTCGGAGGCGAAGATGGATCCGCGAAACCGGCCTTCGAGGAGGGCGGCGTAGATGACGGTGGGATCGGTTTGGAGGGGCATGCCGGCGCGGAGGCGGTTTTCGAAGACGCTGGCGACGAGGGGGCGCTCGTCGGGCTGGGCGACTTCTTTTTCGATGAGGGAGGCGAGGGTAACGGTACGCCAGAGGGAGGGACCGGGCGAGAGGTCGAGGAGGGCGGATTGCTGGCGGAAACGACGAACCATGACGCCGAGGATGGTGGCAGGGGAGCTGTGCTTGGAGAAGCGGTAGGTGTCTGGGAAGAGGAAGCCCTCGAGGGAGGCGGGATGCACGGCGGGCGGAACGAGGTCGGAGATGAGGGCGGTGTTGCTTTTTTCAGCGGCGAGGATGTCTGGCGCGGGGGCGAGGCCGGCGGCTTCGACAGCGTGGGCGATGTCGAAGATATTGAAGCCTTCGGGAATGACGACGGTGTGGAGAAAGACGTCGCCGCGGATGAGGCGGCGGTAGATTTCCAGGGCGGAGGCGGGGTGGTCGAAGCGGTACTCTCCGGCACGGAGGCGGCGATGGACGAGGAGGCGGAGGAGGTCGAAGGCGAGGCGGGAGCGGAGGATGCCGTTCTTCTGGAGCAGGGAGCCGATCTCCAGCGAGGAGGTGCCGGAGGGAATGTCGACGAGGCGCTCGGAGGAGGGGCCAAAGGGAGTGAGAAGGAGCCAGCCGGCGAGGGCGGCGACGGCAAAGAGGAGGAGAAGGACGAGAGGCAGGAGGCCGGAGTGTCTGCGGGTCTGTGGGGATTGGCGGGTGCGCGGGCTGGGGCTCACCCTTGCATTGTAGGGGGCTGGGTAGACTGCGAGAGGGAGGCAGGTGCGATGCGCGAGGGATCGGGGCTGGAGGACTCGGGGCAGGAGGGATCGGGGCTGGAGGATTCGGCGCCGATGCCTGCGGTTCCGCGGCTGATGGCTCTGGACGTAGGTGAGCGGCGCATGGGGCTGGCGGTGACGGACGGCCTGGGGCTGACGGTGCAGCCGCTGTTTACGATGGCGCGCAAGGGAGATCGGGCGGACGCGAAGTGGGTTGGGCGCCTGGTGCGGAAGCACGGTGTGGCGGAGGTGGTGGTGGGGCATCCGCTGCGTTTGGATGGGGGGCGAAGCGAGCAGACGGCGCGGGTGGAGGCGTTTGCCGCGATGCTGCGGGAGTTTGTGGAGGCGCCGATCCATCTGCATGACGAGCGGCTGTCGACGCGCGCGGCGGAGGAGCATCTACACCGGGTTCGACCGGGGGCGTCTTTGCGGGGGCGCAAGGAGCGTGAGGCGATGGTGGACCAGGTGGCGGCGGTGGTGATCTTGGAGGGGTTTCTGGAGCATCGGGCGCATCTGCGGGCGCGGGCGGCGGTGCGGGGCGAGTCGCCGGGCGGCTGAGGAGCGGGTCGGTGCGCGGTATAATTTCGTTTTCATGCGCCTGCGCGATCGGGAGGAGACTTCCTGCGCCAGAGTCAGGCTCGCATTTCTTTTCGAAAGGCCTCGGAGGCGCCCATGCCGGAACAGATCAACATGCCCTCGCACGTCATTAAGAAGTTGCAGGAGGAGATCACGCAGCTGGAGTATGAGCTGACCACGGAGCTGCCCGCGGAGATCAAGAAGGCGGTGGCGCTGGGCGACCTGTCGGAGAACGCCGAGTACCATTCGGCGAAGCAGCGGCAGGAGTTTGTGAACGCCCGGCTGGGGCAGTTGAAGAAGCGGATGGGCGAGTTGTCGATGGTGAACCTGGCGAACATCCCACGCGACAAGGTTGGCTTCGGGTCGACGGTGGTGGTGTTTGACACGACCAAGGATGAGGAGCTGACGTACAGGCTGGTGACGAGTGAGGAGACGGATGTGGCGAAGGGTCTGATTTCGACGACTTCGCCGATCGGTCGATCGCTGGTGGGCAAGGCGATCGGCGACGTGGCGACGGTGGTGACGCCGATGGGCAAGCGCGAGCTCGAGGTGCTGCAGCTGACCACGATCCATGACGCGACTGAGTAGGCGATGGCGATGACGTGGACAAGCGCGTTTGGGCGAGCCTGCGGGTGGTTGCTGCAGAAGATCGTGAATGGTTTGGCGCTGTCGCGGATCTCGCCCAACACGCTGACGTTTGCGGGCCTGGTGATCAACATTGTGGCGGCGTTTTTCTTTGGGTATGCGCGGGCGCCGCATGCGGACCGGATGTTTTTTTACGCGGGTCTGGTGATCATCGGGGCGGGTCTATTCGACATGGTGGATGGGCGGGTGGCGCGGCAGACGAACCAGGTTTCTGTGTTTGGGGCCTTCTTCGATTCGGTGATCGACCGGTATTCGGATGTGGCGTTGTTCTTTGGGCTGTTGGTGTTTTATGCGCGGGGGAACCGGTTCTTCTATGTGGTGCTGGTGGCGTTTGTGATGACGGCGTCGCTGATGGTGAGTTACACGCGGGCTCGGGCCGAGGCTCTGATTGGGTCGTGCAAGGTGGGGTTTATGGAGCGGCCGGAGCGTGTGGTGCTGATTATTTTGGGGGCGTTGTTTAATCGGTGGGGTGTGATGGCGCCGGCGCTTTGGGTGTTGGCGGTTTTCTCGACGATTACGGTGATTCACCGCATTCGGTACACGTTTCTGGAGACGGAGCGGCAGAAGTTGACCCCAGTTGGGCGGTAGTTGGGGCTGGTTTTTGCAGGAGTGATGGGGTGGTTTCGCGCGGATGCGCGGGGGTTGTGCGCGCCCCGGCGCCCGGCGCTGCTGGGGCTGATTGCCCGGGTGACGGGGAGCCTGGCGGTGGGCGGCTACCTGGCGGGAGAGGTGAGGGTTTGCTCGTACTTCTGGCGGAGTTCGCCGCCGATCTGGTCGAGGGCTTGCACATTTGAGAGCGTCTGACGGACATCGGTGGCGGCGAGGCGGGCGTCTTCGGGGGACATCTTGGTAGGGTCGACGCCGCCGGCCACATAGGACTGCAGCTTGAGGAATTGGTCGAGGGTGCGCTCTGTGAGGCGGGAGTAGATGTCCTGGACCTGGTAGACGCCGGCGAACTGCTCCGCGCGCTCGTAGCTCATGTAGCTGAGGGCGCCGGTGGCGGAGGCGGTCTGCCAGCTGGCACTGCTGAGGGAGCCGCTGGTGAAGTTGAGGCTCATGTTGTGGATGTCGGCGTGCTTGTTTTGTTCGCGCTCGCCCAGGAAGCCGAGGATCGCGGTGAGATTGGCCTCTTCGGTTTTGGCGGCGGCACGGGTTGTGTCGAGTTCGTGCTCGTTGTCGCGGAGCTCCTGTTGGAGGTTGCGGTCGGCCTCGTCGCGGAGGTGGTGCTGGTGGACACGCTCGGCCAGGTTTTCCAGACCGAGGGCGATGAGCAGGCCGATGGTGATGGTGAACAGATGGAGGAAGAAGTCGCGGACGCCGTGGATGGGCTCGTGAGGTGGATGGACGTCGAGCAGGTGCGGCCTCCTGGTGAGCGGATGACTGGGCCAGCATAGCAGCGAGGGGAGACTGCTGTGGGCCCCCACATGACGATGGGGCCGGCCTGTATGGGGCACCCGGGAACTGGGACAGGCGGCTTAGGCTTGGATGGGCTGGGGTTGGGGCTGGCACCAGGCGTCGAAGAGGGGCTGGAGGTCTTGGGTGTTGCCGCGGGCGAGGATCATGTGGCGGAGGCGGTCGCCGTTGGCGCGGGTGAGGCCGCCGTTTTCCCTGAACCACTGGATGGCGCGGTGTTCGAGGCTTTCGGCCCAGAGGTAGGCGTAGTAGCCGGCGGCGTAGCCCCCGCCCCAGATGTGGGCGAAGAAGGTGGAGCGGTAGCGCGGGGGGATCTGGGGGTGGTCGAGGCCGGCGGCGGCGAGGGCAGCTGCCTCGAAGACGGCGGGCTGCTGGAGGGGGCTCTCCGGGGTGAGGGTGTGCCAGGCCTGATCGAGCTGGGCAGCGGCCAGGAGTTCGGTGCGCTTGTAGCCCTCGTTGTGGTCGCGGGAGGCGAGGAGGCGGTCGCGGAGGGAGTCGGGCATGGGCTCGCCGGTGGCGTGGTGGCGGGCGTAGTTGCGGAAGACGGCGGGGTCGGTGGCCCAGAACTCGTTGAATTGGGAGGGGAACTCGACGAAGTCGCGGGGTACGGCGGTGCCGGAGAGCGAGGGGTAGACGGCGGTGGAGAAGAGGCCGTGGAGGGCGTGGCCGAACTCGTGGAAGAGGGTGATGACGTCGTCGAAGGCGAGGAGGGTGGGTTCACCGGGGGCGGGCGGGGTGAGGTTGGCGACGTTGTAGATGACGGGGAGGGTGCCGAGGAGTTGGGACTGGCCGACGAAGGAGCTCATCCAGGCGCCGCCGCTCTTGTTGTCGCGTTTGTAGAGGTCGACGTAGACGAGGGCGATGGGGGCGGTGTCGGCGTCGTGGACCTCGAAGACGCGCATGCCGGGGGCGTAGGTGGGGAGGTCGTGACGCTCGTGGAAGGAGAGGCCGAAGAGGAGGGTGGCGGCGTGGAAGACGCCGCGCTCGAGGACGGCGGTGAGCTCGAAGAAGGGTTTGAGGGTCTCTTCGTCGAGGTCGAAGCGTGCGCGGCGGAGCTGCTCGGCGAAGAGCTCCCAGTCCCAGGGCTCGAGGGAGAAGCGGGCGTGGGGGTCGTGGTCGATCTGGGTCTGGAGGTCGGAGGCTTCCCCGGCGGCGTCGGCGAGGGCTTTGGGGGCTAGATCTTGAAGGAAGCTCTGAACGGCCGCGGGGTTGTGGGCCATCTGGTCGTCGAGTTTCCAGGCGGCGTAGGTGGGAAAGCCGAGGAGGGTGGCTTTTTCGGAGCGGAGCTGGGCGAGGCGGGCGATGAGATCGCGGGTGTCGTTTTCGTCGGCCTGTTCGGTGCGGGAGAGGGAGTGCGCGAAGAGGGCGCGGCGGGTTTCGCGGTTGGTGAGGGTGGCGAGGGCGGGCTGCTGGGTGGTGTTGTGGAGGGGGAGGAGGAAGCCGGGGAGGTTGCGGGCGTGGGCGCCGGCCTCCGCGGCGGCGAGCTCGGCGGGAGAGAGGCCGGCGAGGGCCTGGGGATCGGTGAGGTGGAGGGCGGCGGCTTTGTTTGCGGCGAGGAGGCGGGTGCGGAAGGCGGTGGAGAGGGTGGACTCTTCCTCGTTGAGCTCGCGGAGGCGGGCCTGGCCGGCGGGGTCGAGGAGGGCGCCGGCGTGGACGAACTGCCGGTGGGTTATTTCGAGGAGGCGGAGTTGTTCGGGGGTGAGGGGGAGGGTGGCGCGGAGCTGGTGAAGGCTGTGGATGCGGGTGAAGAGTGCGGGGTTGAGGGTGATGGCGTCGGCGTGGGCGGCGAGGCGGGGTGCCATGGCCTGCTGGACGGCCTGGAGGGTTGGGTTGGTGTTGGCGGCGGCGAGGGCGCCGAAGACGCGGAGGGTTCGGTCGAGGAGGAGGCCGGAGCGCTCGAGGGCTTCGAGGGTGTTGCTGAAGGTCGGTGGGTCTGGGTTGTCGGCTATGGTGCTGATTTCGCTGAGCTGGGCGGCCATGCCGGCCTCGATGGCGGGCTCGAAGTCGGTGTCGCGGATGCGGTCGAAGGGTGGGGCGTGGAAGGGGAGGGGGCTGGGCGTGGCGAAGGGGTTGGATGGTGGGAGCTCGGTGGTGTGGGGCTGGGGGGCGATGGCGGTGGACACGGGGGCTCCTGTTTGGGGCGAGATGGAAGGGAGATGCGCGGCTGTGGTGGATTGTAGGACGCGAGGACATCTGAGGAGGTATGGCTGGACGGGCGGAGGACGGGGCGATGGGGTTGGTGGGGGCGCCGCATCTGGCTGAGGGGACGGCGGAGCGGCATGGGCCGGGGTTGAGCCAGGCGGAGTTGGCACGGTTGGCGGAGGAGGGTGGAGCGGGGCGGGAGGTGGAGGGGCGGCTGTGGCGGCCGCGGCGGGTGCTGGTGACGCCGGAGGCGATGGGGTGGGCGCACGGGCGGGCGATGGTGGAGCGGGCGGTGGGGTATGGGGCGGAGGTGGTGGAGCTGAAGTCGAACCGCCTGACGGGGTTGAATGTTGTTGATGTGGAAGGGGTTAGGGACGAACGGCGAAGCTATGCGATGGCCAAGACGACGATGGCTGTGGTGGTGTCGCCGGCGGGGCAGCGGAAGTTGCAGCCGATTCCGCCGTCGGCGGACTGGCAGTTTCACCTGGCGCAGGGGTGTCCGGCGCACTGCCAGTACTGTTATCTGGCGGGGTCTTTGAGCGGGCCACCGGTGACGCGGGTGTATGCGAATCTGCCGGAAGTGCTTGATTCATTGAGGACTTATGTGGGTCAGGGGAGGGTGACTTCGAGGTCGCGGGCGAGGGCTGGGGAGGGGACGACGTTTGAGGCGTCGTGCTACACGGATCCGCTGGGGATTGAGCACCTGACGGGGTCGCTGGCGGAGACGGTGCGGTTCTTTGGGGCGTGGGAGGCACCGGTTCAGCTGCGATTTACGACGAAGTTTGCGGGAGTGGGGGGGCTTTTGGGGGTGGAGCACCGGGGGAGGACGAGGGCGCGGTTCAGCGTGAACGCGGCGGCGGTGGCGCGCGACTTTGAGGGAGGGACGGCGCCGATGCGGGAGCGGGTGCGGGCTATGGGGCGGATGGCGCGGGCGGGGTATCCGGTGGGGCTGACGATTGCGCCGATCATGCCGGTGGAGGGTTGGCGGGAGGGTTACCGGGCGATGCTGGAGGGGGTGCGGGCGGAGCTGGCGGGGGTGGATGTGGATCTGACGGCCGAGTTGATCACGCACCGATTTACGGAGGGGTCGCGGGAGGTGTTGCTGGGGTGGTACCCGAAGACGACGCTGGACCTTGATCGCGGGGGGCGGACGGAGAAGCGGACGAAGTTTGGCGGGTTCAAGTATGTGTACCCGAAGGATCAGATGGGGGAGATGCGCGGGTGGTTTGAGGAGACGTTGGCGGAGGTTTTGCCGGAGGCGAGGATCTTGTACTGGACGTGAACGCCGGGGTGGGGTGGGGACAAGGGAGAACAGGTTCCCTGCGGGAACGACAGCAAAAAGAGCAACGACAGGTGCAACTGCAACGACAGCGGCAACGCCAACGACAGGGGCAACGGCAAGAGCAAAAGGCACCGGCACCGGCAGACGGAGGTTCCCTACGGGAATGACAGCAAGAAGGGCAACGGCGGGGGCTGGGGCTTAGGGACGGCCGGTTTCGGAGTTGTGGATAAAGGTTTCGACGGCGTCGTGGAGACCGTGGAGGCCCTGCTCGTTGACATAGACCATGTGTCCGGTTTGGAAGAAGTGGTAGCTGATGTTGGCTTCGAGGGAGGCGGGCATGGGGAGGTGTTTCATCTCATAGACGGAGCCGAAGAAGAGGGTTCCGAGGTCGAAGTAGCCGCCCATGAGCATGACTTTCATCTTGGGGTTGCGCTTGAGGGCGGCGGCGAGGTCTGGCATGACGTTGATGGCGGACTCGGGGAAGCCTCCCTGGCCTGGCTGGACGTGGCGGAGCTCCCAGTCGAAGCCAGGGAGGGCGTAGGCGCTGGGGAGGTAGGTCTGCTGCTGGCCGAATTTGAGGTCGTTGCGGAGGTAGGAGTTGATGGCGGCCATGTAGGCGGAGGCGATGGCGTTGGTGAAGGGGTCGTAGGCGGATTCGGCGCCGAGCGGGTCCATGGAGGGGCCCTGGTAGCGCGAGTCGAGGCGGCCTGTGGTCTGGTCCTGGTCGCCGAGGAGGTGGTGGGCGAACTGGCCGCCGGTGAGGCGGAGGTCTGCCTTGACCCAGAGGGCGGCGGGAACGCCGGTGAAGCTTTCGAGTTTGGCGGCGATGGCCTGTTTGCGGTCGAGGGGGAGATCGGAGCCCTGGAGGAGGGCGGCGGCGTAGTCGCCCAGCGCGTATTCCTCGACGGTCTTGAGGAGGGCGTCCAAGTCGGCTGTCTGGTTGGGGACGCGGTGATGGTACCAGGCGGTGGCGGCGTAGCTGGGGAGACCGACGGCGTAGGGGATGTCGGTGCCGGGGTTGTCCCTGGAGGAGTCGACGGTGACGTTGAAGTTCAGGATCTGGCTGAGGAGCATGACGCCGTTGAGGTCGGTCTCGTTTTCGAGGAGGTTGGAGAGAACGGCGGAGCGGGTGGTTCCGTAGCTTTCGCCGAAGAGGTATTTGGGGGAGTTCCAGCGGTTGTATTTGGTGAGGAAGCGGTGGATGAAGCGGGCGAAGGCGTGGGCGTCCCCGTCGGTTCCCCAGAAGGCCTTGCCGGCGTCTTTGCCCATGATGCGGCTGAAGCCTGTGCCTGGCGCGTCGATGAAGACGAGGTCAGTGGCGTCGAGGACGCTGTATTGGTTTTCGACGAGCTGGTAGGGTGCGCCTTCCTGGTGGGCGGCGTCTGGGACGACGACGCGGCGGGGGCCGAAGGAGCCCATGTGGAGCCACATGGTGGAGGAGCCTGGGCCGCCGTTGTAGAGGAAGGTGACGGGGCGGACTTCGCCGGGGGCGGCTTTTTTGAAGTAGGCGGCGTAGAAGATGCGGGCGGTGGGCGGTGCGTCTTCGGGCTTGTTGGGGTCGACGTGGGGGAGGCCGAGGTCTTTCATGGGCTGGCCCTCGAGGTTGAGGGTGGCGTCCTGGGCGTCGGTTGCGCCGACGGTGAGGGTTCCGGCGACGGCGCGGTAGGCGACGGCCTGGCCGGCGATGTGCACGGTGCCATCGGTGACGGAGTCGGCCGGCGGGAGGGCTTCGCTTTGGGTGGTTTGGCTGGGGGGCGGGGGAGGGGTTTGGGCGGGAGGGGGCGCGGGGACCTGGGCGGGCGCGAGGAGGGAGACGAGCGCGAGGAGGCAGGCAGGGAGAGGGGAGAGGAGGGATCGGATGAGCAACGACGTACCTCGGGAAGATGTGGGAGAGACGATTGTACGGTCGGGCGGGCGGGTTGGGTACTGACGTACCGTGTAGGGCGAAGAAAAGGTGATGACAGGAGGGCTGTCGACGGCTAGTCTGCGGGTGAGGAGACCAGATGGCGCGGGATGTGTGCGGGTTGGGCGCCCGGCATCTCACGGAGCTGAGCTGAGATGGAGGGTTACGCGTTGATCAAGGCGGTGTTGTGCGATATCGATGGAACTCTAGTGGAGAGCAACTGGCTGCATGCGCAGGCATGGCAGGAGGCGTTTGCGGAGATGGGAATTTCGGTGGACCGGGAGACGGTTCGGCGGCAGATCGGGAAGGGCGGCGACGAGCTGATCCCGGTATTTGTGCCGTGGTGGCGACGGGCGGCGGTTGCGGAGCCGCTGAAGGTACTGCGGGCGCATGTGTTTGAGAGCGAGTACATGGGGAAGGTCCAGCCGCTGCCTGGGGCGCGGATGTTTCTGGAGGCGTTGAAGGAGCGAGGGATTCGGGTTGGGCTGGCGAGCTCGGCGAGCAAGAGAGATCTTTTGAGGTACAAGGAGCTGGTGGGAATTGAGGAGGTGGTGGATACGGAGACGAGTGCTTCGGATACGGAGAAGGCGAAGCCGCATCCGGACATCTTTTCGGCGGCGCTGGGGCGACTGGGGTTGAAGGCGTCGGAGGTGCTGGCGATCGGGGACACGCCGTACGATGCCGAGGCGGCGGGGCTGGCGGGGATTGGGACGGTGGGGGTGGAGACCGGCGGCTGGACACGGGAGGAGTTGTTGGAGGCTGGATGTCTGGAGGTTTACACGAGCGTGGACGAGTTGCGGCAGAGGCTGGGGGAGAGTTTGCTGCTTCGTTAGTGGCTGAGTTGGCGGGCCAGCCGCCGGCCGAGCTGCATGGCGGGCACCTCAACCAGCCGGTAGAAGAGGGAGGCAGAGGCGAGCGTCGCGAGGAGGGCGAGGGCGAAGACGGCCGCGGGCGGAAGGTGGTTCCAGAGGAGTTCGATGGCGACATAGAGGCATGGGACGTGAAGGAGATAGAAGCTGTAGGAGATGCGACCGAGCGCCTGCATGTGGCGATGTTCGAGGGCGCGTGTGAACCAGGTTTCGGCGAGGGCGCTGACGAGGAAGACGGCGAGGGGCAGGGCGAGAATCCAGTCGGAGGCCTCTTCGGGCCAGCGCGCGGTCCCCTGAGGGCTGTAGGCGGCGACGAGGAGGCTGACGAGGGCGAGGAGAGTCTGTGCGGTGTTTCCGAGGCGACGCCAGGCCTGGACGAGGGCTCCGCGATGTGCGGCGAGAATGGCTCCGAGGCCGAAGATGGCGGCGTAGTGAAGGGTCTCGAGCGGGAAGCGGTGATGGAGGATTCGTACGCCAAGGGAGACGGCGGCGGAGGAGAGGATGGCGGCGAGCAGCATCGAGCGCCAGCGGATGCGCACGAGGAGGGCGGCAAGGAAGGGGAAGACGAGGGAGATACGCATCTCCTCGGCGAGGGTCCAGGTGGAGCTGTTCCAGCGCTCGCGGTGAAAGCTGCCGAGAAAGAGGATGTGCTGCCCGAGCAGGTGCCAAAAGTCCGCGGAGCTCATGGGGCTCCAACTGAAGTAGGGGGAGATACCCGGGAGGGGGCGAGGGCGGAAGAAGACGGCGTAGGCGCACGCGACGACAGCGACGCCGGCGAGATAGGGGAGGTAGATGCGACAGACGCGCTTGACGAGGTAGGGAAGGTAGGGGCGGCCGGCACCGTCACGGGTCCAAGGGAGGAAGAGCACAAAACCGCTGAGCAGAAAGAAGAAGAGGACGGCGGCATGACCGCCGAGGAGAAAGAGGTTGAGGGGCGTTTCGAGCAGGCGATCGAGCCATGGCGGACGACGCCCCAGGCAGAGGATGGCGTGAGAGTTGAAGACGACCAGAGCGGCGAGGCCGCGCAGGGCGTCGAGGCCTTCGATGCGGCCGCGGGCCTGGGAAGTGGGAGGTGGGTCTGCCCGAGGAACTGCCGCACTCTCCAGATGGTCGCTGCCTGGCATGCCTCAGCGGAGGATACAGCGCGCGCCGGCGAGATGGGCGGGGTCAATGCCCCGCGGCGGGCGGGGCTAGGATGTTGGAGCGAGCGGGGTTGTGGGCTGCTCGGAGGACAGGTGGCGCTGACCGTATCGGCAGACCTGGAGGAGGGGGCAGGCGTTGCAGCGCGGAGCCTCAAAGGTGCAGAGGGTCTGGCCGTGAAGTTTGACGAGGGCGTGGTGCTCCTGGCAGCGGTCGGCGTCCCAGGTTTCTGGCACGAGGCGCATGAGCAGATCTTCGGTGCGGCGGGCGTCGGCGCGGGGTGTGAGGCCGACACGGTGCGCGACGCGAAGGTGGTGCGAGTTCATGACGAGGGCTTTTCGCCGCAGGGTGGAGAAGTTGACGACCTCTGCCGAGACCATGGGTCCGGCGCCGGGAAACTGTTCGATCCAGGCGCGGATTTTGTCGGTGCGATAGCGCGCGAGGAAGTCGAGGCTGAGCTCTCCGACGCGCTCGGTGATCATCATCAGCGCCATCTTGAGGCGGGGTGCTTTTTCCTCGGGGAAGGTGACGTCGGCGATGGTGGATTCGATGTCGGGGACGGGTGCGTCGCGGAGCGACTCCCAGGTAGGGAATCTCGATTCGAGCGCGCGGACGGCGGCGTATGTGATTTCGGTGCGGGTGCGGGCGGCGAGGACGGAGTAGATGAACTGCTTGAGCGGGCTCCAGCGCTCGCGGAGTTCGACCTCGCCGTAGAAGCCGAGCAGCAGGCGATGGACGTGCGGCAGGCGGTCGGGGTCGACCACCTGCCCTGTTGGGGGCAGATTCTGCGCGTCGGGAAACAGTGTGGTGGCCATGGCCATCCTCCGCGAGGCTATGATCGCAGAACCGGCCTGATTATTGCTGTTTCAGCGCGTTTGCAAGGGACCCGAAGGGGTTCTGTACGGCCTGGCCGGCGGCTTCGCCGAACGACTCGCCTCGCTGCATGAGCAGGTAGACGGCCGCCAGACCCGAAGCGATCGTCACCCAAAAGATCAATCTGCGCATCTGTGTCCTCCTCGCCGGCGATGACCGGCTGGAGGTTAGATGCAGGTTAGGCCGCGGAGCTAGGGGTGCGCCTGGACCCCGACCTGGATGTCGTCGGCTCGGCGTAGGCCCCAGGCCATGCGTGGGGTGTTGTGGGCGAGACCGACGGCACCGTCGGGTCCCAGGAGGATGAGGCCGCCGAAGCCACCGAGGCGACGGTAGAGGAGCGCGATGGCTTCGTCGGCGGCGCGCTGCGGGGTGGCACCCTGCCCGACGCGGTCGACGGCCCATTTGCCGAGGACGAGCTTCATGATGGGCTCGCCCCAGCCTGTGAGCGAGACGGCGGCGAGGGTGTCGTCGGCGTAGCAGCCGCAGCCGATGAGCGAGGAGTCGCCGACGCGTCCCGGGGCTTTGGCGAGGGTGCCGCCGGTGGAGGTGCCGGCAGCGAGATTGCCTGTGGCGTCGAGGGCGACGGCACCAACGGTGTCGTGCGAGTCCAGGACGGGATCGGAGGAGGGGAGAAAGGCGGCGGCGCTTTCAACGGAGTGAACAGCGGTGAGTTCGGCACCCTCCTGAGCGGGGACGTCTGCGGTTTCCTGGGCTTCTGCGTCGCCGCTGACGGTGGCGGAGCTGGGGGGTTCGCCGGAGAAGGTGAGGTCGTCTTCGCCTCGAGCCTCGGCCTGCTGGAAGCGCCGGAGCCGATTGCGCTCGCGCTCGACGATGAGTTGTTCGTTGGGAACGAGGGGCATGCCGTGGGTGTGCGCGAAGTCTTCTGCGCCTTCCCCGACGAAGTAGATGTGGGGGCTCTGGTCGAGGACGAGGCGGGCGGCGCGGATGGGGTTCTGGAGGCGTTCGACGCAGGCGACCCCGCCGGTGCGGAGGTCCTTTCCCTGCATGAGAAGCGCATCCATCTGGACTCGGCCAACGCGGGTGAGGAAGGAGCCGCGTCCGGCGTCGAAGGTATCGTCGTCTTCCATGCTGGCGACGGCGGCCTCGACGGCATCCACGGCGGAGCCGCCGCGATGGAGGGCTGCCCAACCGGCGGCGAGGGCGGCGTGGATGCCGCGCCGGTGCGCGTCGACGGCCCCGTCAGGCATCGCCCACGCACCCCCGTGAATCAGCAAGACAGGAGCAGATCGCATGCTGTCCAAGTCTACGGGGTCGCGTGGCCCTTTGCGGGGGGCGATGGATGCAGGGCGCGCGGAGCCGCGTGCTGGGGGGGCGCGTGGCCCGGTGATGCACGACGTGGACTCGTCGGTGATTGAAGCGATGGGGTACGATTCGCGGCGCCGGGAGCTGACGCTGCGCTTTCGGCGGAACCGAGGTACGTATTGCTACGCCAAGGCTTCCCCAGCGCTGTGGCATGCGCTGCTGGAGGCTCCGAGCAAGGGTACGTTTCTTAACCAGGTGTTGAAGCCTTTGCAGCTACCGTACAGCCGTGTCCCTGGGAGGGGGACGACGCGGGCTGGCTGAAGCTGGGACGGGGACGGCTAGGGAGCGGGCGGGCGCGAAGCCATGGCGAATGCAAGCCGTTTTGTCGATTTCTTTCTTTGTCGATGCGGCTTGCAATGGTTTAATGACGCAGATCAGCTTACTTGCAACACTGTAACCCTCGCCCATCCTCCCCCGAGGCGACACTCCCATGATGCAGGTTGTGCGCAGATCTCCAGCAGAGTCACATCGCAGCGTACCGTCGCTTGATGGCCTGCGAGCGTTCGCCGTGCTTGCGGTGATTTTGGACCACAGCCACACGCCGCTGCTTCGCCATGTTCCCTTTTTGCGATCCGGTGGTCAGGGTGTGGCTGTGTTTTTCGTGCTGTCCGGGTTTCTGATTACGCACCTGCTGTTGAAGGAGCTGAACCGGACGTCGACGGTGAACCTGAAAAAGTTCTATTTTCGTCGGACGTTTCGGATTTTCCCTCCGTTTTATGTCTTTCTCGCCGCCGTGGCTGTGCTGATGGTGGTGGCGCATCTGCCGGTGACGTGGGGCCATCTGGCGGCGGCGGCGACCTACAGCTGGAACTACGTGCCGCTGCCTGAGAATTGGCCGCTGGGCCATTGCTGGTCGCTGTCGCTGGAGGAGCAGTTCTATCTTTTATGGCCGGCTTCGATGGTGTACTTTTCGAAGCGAACCAATCTGCGGATCGCGCTGGCCGTGATCCTGCTGTCGCCGATCAGCCGGGTTGTGACGTACTACGCTTGGCCGTCGATGCGATACCACATCGACATGATGCTGCACACGCACCTGGACACGCTCATGATGGGATGCCTGCTGGCGCTGGCGCTGGATCTCCATGTGGGCGAGCGGCTGATCGATGTGGCGACGCGCTGGTGGGCGCCGACGCTGGCGCTTTTGTTTTTGTGGTTTGTGGATACCCCGGCGATCGAACACTGGAGGGGGGTGTACCGGATGACGCTGGGCTTCTCGCTGGAGAACGTGGCGATCATGGTGATTGTGGTGTACAGCGTGTTTCGGTATGACTCGCCGCTGGGTCGTCTGCTGAACGTGGGTGCGGTGCGGCACATTGGGATGATTTCGTACTCGATCTATCTGTGGCAGCAGCTGTTTACGCTGAAGAATACGTGGCACTTCCCTGCCAATATCCTGGTGATTTTGGCTTTGGCCGAGCTGTCGTACTGGCTGGTGGAGCGCCCGAGCTTTGCGCTCCGGGACAGGCTGGGAGCGAGGCTGTTTCCGCGGAGCTTCCGCGAGGCCCCGGTGGAGCAGGCGCTGGTAGCCCGAGCGTCCTAGACGTCGACCTTGGGGCTGCGTTTCCCGAGGTCAGGGCCGCTGGCCATGATTTCCCGGGAGGATGGGGGTGGAGACGGGGGTGGCGGCGCCGAGCAGTTCGGTGACGGCGTTGGCGGTGAAGTTGGTGACCCAGACGTTGCCGGAGGGGTCGATGGCGATGCCGCGGGGGTTGGCGAAGCCGACGCACTGAAAGCCCGTCGCGGGCGAGAGGGGGATGCCGTCGTTGGTGAAGGCGGAGACGGAGTTGCCGTCCCGGTTGGCGACCCAGACGCGGCCTGAGCCGTCGATGGCAAGGCCGACGGGGCCCGCAAGACCGCCGCCTGTGTAGCCGCTGGTGGGCGAGGCGGAGTTGCCGTTGATGTAGAACTCGCCGAGTGCGTTGTTGTTGGGGCTGGTGAACCAGATGTCGTCGTAGGCGTCGATGGCGACGGCGTTGAACTCGGGGAGGCGGGAGGTGACGCCCTCGGGGATTTCGAGGATGTTGTTGGGGAGGGAGAGGCGGGCAAGGGTGTGGCGGGGAGTGACGGTCCAGCCGCGGCCCTGGCTGTCGACGGCGATGCCGGCGGAGCCGCCGACGGCGGGAAAGGTGTCGAGCGGCTGGCCGGAGTTTTTGAGGACGTTGGTGTTGGGGGTTCCGGAGACCCAGAGCCGGCTGCTGTTGTCGAGGGCGAGACCGGTGCACTTGGTGCCGCACTGGAAGCCGTTGGAGGTGATGGGGTAGCCGTTGGAGGCGAACTCGGAGACGACGGCGAGGGTGCCGGTGTTGCCGCCGTAGCTGGTGACCCAGAGATTGCCGGAGGGGTCGAAGGCGGCGGAGACGGGCTCGACGAGGCCGCCGCCGGAGAAGCCGGAGTCGCCGGAGAGGATGTTGCCGAGAGGATCGAACTCGGTGAGGGTGTTGTTGCCGTATCCGGGGACCCAGAGATTGCCGGAGCCGTCGACGGCTGGGAAGTAGGGGCCGACCATGTTGATGGCGTAGAAGGTGATGCCGAGGGTCCAATCCGTGGGAGCGTAGGAGAGTGCGGGGCGGAAGGGCTGGTCGCCGACGAGGCCGTAGAGCGCGGCGACGTGGAGGGCGGGAGACTGGCTGATGGCGAGGGTGGCGAGGACGGTGTCAGTGGGTGCGGGGGCACCGGGGGCGGTGGTGGCGGCGAAGAGCGCGGGGCAGGCTGAGGGGTCGTCGGAGCAGGGGGTGATGATGTTGGCGAGGGTGTTGATTTTGGGCTGGGGGATGACGCCCTGACCGGAGGTGTACTGGTAGGCGACGCCGGTGCCGATATCCATGAGACTGCCGACGGCGGCGAAGGCGTGGGCGAGGCCGGCCTGCGAGTTTTGCGAGGTGCCGGAGCTGACGTGGCTGGCGTCGGTCATGAAGCCGGAGAGGGCGAAGGCGGTGACGACGGTGGAGACCTGATTGATGTTGATGAAGGAGATCTCCTGGGAGAAGTCTCCGGAGGCGGGGCAGGTGCCGAAGGTGGTGAGGAGGGCGAGGTAGGGGTTGAAGGGTTTGCCGACGGGGGTTCCGCCGAGGGCGAGGAGGTAGACCTGCTGGCCGGGTGTGCAGTGGTAGAGGCCGGTGAGGGTGAAGGCGCCGCTGCCGTCGGTGGTGACGTAGGTTCCGCGGCTGTCGGAGGAGACGCCCGGGAGGGAGGGGTCGAGCAAGGGGATGCTTGGCGCGCCGTAGAAGGCGGTGTTGGCGGCGTAGAGATAGATATGGGCGCCGGCGACGGAGCTGGGACCGGTCTGGGCGACTCCGCGAAGGATCCCGGAGCCCGTGCCCGGAGTGCCGGAGCCGCCGCCGGAGGTATAGCTGCCGGAGCCGCCGCCGTTTGAGCCGGAGCCGCTGGACCCTGCGCTGGAGCTGGAAGAGCCTGAACCGCTGCTGGAGCTGGAGCTGGAGCTGGAGGAGCCTGAACCGCTGCCGGAGCCGCTTGACCCGCTGGAGCTCGAGCCGCTCCCACTGGAACCGGAGCTGCTGCTGCCTCCAGAGCCTGAGCCGCTGGAAGAGCCGGCGCCGCTGGAGCCTGTCCCACTCGAGCCGGAACCTGTGCTGGAGCTGGAGCTGGAGCCGCTGGAGCTGGAGCCGCTGGAGCCTGAGCCGCTGTCTCCCGAGCCGGTGGAGGAGCCGGTGCTGGACGAGCCTGAGCCTGAGTTGCCCGTGCCGGTGGTGATGCCTGAGCCGGTCTCGGGTGCGCCCTTGGAGATGCCGCCGGAGCAGCCTGTGAGGATGGCGGGCGGCAGCAGCGTGAGGGTGGCGGCGAGGAGGAGTTTGTGGGGGAGGGGCACGGTGCTGGGACCTCGCGGAGTGCGGTTGGGCTATGGGGAGCGCGGCAGAGTTCGTTTGAGGTTAGGGCGCAAGCGGGAGCAGGGCACTGGCCCGAGGAGGTGGACGGTGTGCCACTTTCGCGGGAGTACGGAGATTAGGACGGGCGCAAAGTGAGTGCCTTGCGCTCATATTTCTGCATCCGACATTGCTCAAGGATGATCTAATTGGAAGTGATGGAGTGGAGTGAGGAGAAGAACGAGATGGCGATCAAGTGGGAGAGGTTGACGGTGAAGAGCCAGGGTGCGCTGCAGGGAGCGCAGGGGCTGGCGACCGAGAATGGCAATCCGGAGGTGCTGCCGGTGCATCTGTTGTCGGCGCTGCTGGAGGACAAGGACGGGGTGGTGCTGCCGGTGCTGGAGCGCGTGGGTGTGAGCGTTGGACCTCTGCGGGCGGCTGTGCAGGCGGGGGTGGAGAAGCTGCCCAAGGTGAGCGGGGGCGGCAACCAGCCGGGGCTGAGCGGTGCGTTGACGCGGGTGCTGGAGCAGGCATTTAAGGAGGCGGAGCAGTTTAAGGACGAGTATGTGTCGACCGAGCACCTGCTGCTGGCGCTGGCGCGGGCCCAGAACGGACGACAGCCGGACGCGGCGCAGGCGGCGCTGGTGGCGGCTGGCGGAACGCCGGAGGCGATTTTGCAGGCGTTGCAGGCGGTGCGTGGGTCGCAGCGCGTGACGGATCAGAATCCGGAGGGCAAGTTCCAGGCGCTGGAGAAGTATGCGAAGGACCTGACGGAGTTGGCGCGGCGCGGCAAGCTCGACCCGGTGATCGGGCGGGATGAGGAGATTCGGCGGGTGGTGCAGGTGCTGAGCCGCCGGACCAAGAACAACCCTGTGCTGATCGGCGAGCCGGGGGTGGGCAAGACGGCGATCGTCGAGGGCCTCGCGCGGCGCATCTTTATGGGCGATGTGCCGGAGATTCTGCGGGGCAAGCGGGTGTGCGCGCTGGACCTGGGCGCGATGATCGCGGGCGCGAAGTTTCGTGGCGAGTTTGAGGACCGGCTGAAGGCGGTGCTGAAGGAGATTGAGGAGTCGAACGGCGAGATCATTCTGTTCATCGATGAGTTACATACCCTGGTCGGCGCGGGCGCGGCGGAGGGCGCGATGGACGCGAGCAACATGCTGAAGCCGGCGCTGGCGCGTGGCGGTCTGCGGGCGATTGGCGCGACGACGCTGAACGAGTATCGCAAGTACATCGAGAAGGATACGGCGCTGGAGCGGCGGTTCCAGATTGTGTATGTGGGCGAGCCGAACGTGGAGGACACGGTTGCGATTCTGCGCGGGCTGAAGGAGCGGTACGAGTCGCACCACAAGGTACGCATCAAGGATGCGGCGATTGTGGCGGCGGCGACGCTCAGCCATCGATACATTTCGGACCGGTTTCTGCCGGACAAGGCGATCGATCTGGTGGATGAGGCGGCGGCGGCGCTGGCGATTCAGATTGGGAGTGTGCCGGTGGAGATTGACGACCTGGAGCGGGAGGCGACCTCGCTTGAGATTGAGCGGGCGGCGCTGACGCGGGAGACGGATGCGAACTCGCGCGAGCGGCTGGAGCATGTGGAGCGGGAGCTGGCGGAGATTCAGGAGAAGGTGGCGGGGCTGCGGGCTCGGTGGCAGCAGGAGCGAGGCGCGATCGGCCGGATTGCGGAGTTGAAGGGCGAGCTGGAGGCGTTGCGGTTTCAGCAGTTGGAGGAGACGCGCAAGGGCAATCTGCAACGGGCGGCGGAGCTGCAGTATGGCGAGATTCCGAAGGCCGAGGCGGAGCTGCGGGAGCTGACGGCGCTGCAGGAGGCGGCGGTGGCGGAGGACAAGACCCAGGCATCAGAAGCGATGCCTGGGGCACCCAAGCCGCGGCGGATGCTGAAGGAGGAGGTGGACGAGGAGGACATCGCGGCGATTGTGTCGAAGTGGACGGGGATTCCGGTGGCGAAGATGCTGGAGGGCGAGATGCAGAAGCTGGTGCAGATGGAGGATCGTCTGCGCGAGCGGGTGGTTGGGCAGGACGAGGCCTTGAGCGCGGTGGCGAATGCCATTCGGCGATCGCGGGCGGGCCTGTCTGATCCGAAGCGGCCGATCGGGAGCTTCATTTTTCTGGGGCCGACGGGCGTTGGCAAGACGGAGACGGCGCGCGCGCTGGCGGAGTTCCTCTTCGACGACGACGCGGCGATGGTGCGGATCGACATGAGCGAGTACATGGAGAAGCATGCCGTGGCTCGGTTGATTGGCGCGCCTCCGGGCTATGTGGGCTACGACGAGGGCGGGCAGCTGACGGAGGCGGTGCGGCGACGGCCGTATTCGGTGGTGCTGTTCGACGAGATCGAGAAGGCGCACCCGGATGTCTTCAACGTGCTGCTGCAGGTGCTCGATGATGGGCGGCTGACGGACTCGAAGGGCCGGACGGTGGACTTCAAAAACACGGTGCTGATTATGACGAGCAACGTGGGCGCGAGTGCGCTGACGACGGCGTGGGCGGACGGCGAGGAGGGCTTCGAGGAGGCGAAGACGCGGGTGATGGAGAGCCTGCGGCAGCACTTCCGGCCGGAGTTTCTGAATCGCGTGGACGACATTGTGGTGTTCCACCCGCTGGCGGAGTCGCAGCTGACGCACATTGTGGATCTGCGGCTGAAGGACTTGCAGAAGCTGCTGGTGGACCGGAAGATCACGCTGGAGCTGACGGATGCGGCGCGGCATGCGATCTTCGAGGCCGGGTACGACCGGGCGTATGGGGCGCGGCCGTTGAAGCGGGCGATCCAGCGGATGGTGCAGGACAAGCTGGCGGTGCGGATTCTGGATGGGCGCGTGCTGCATGGCGACCATGTGGTGATCGATGCCGGAGGGAAGGATGGACTGCGGTTTGAGGTTCCCTCGCGCGAGGTGGCTGCGGTGTAAGACTGATTGGTTATAGAGGGCTGCTGCCTGCGGGCGGCGGCCCTTTTTGCTTTGGGGTCTACGCCACTCTCCTGGCGGCATCGCCCTGCGTATGCTCCGGGCCTTCAGCCCGGAGGGCGGCAGCTACCACCCTCGGGAGGATGGCTTAGACGGCGGGGTTGTCGAGGAGAGTGAGGAGGGGGAGTCGAGCGTTCATGCTTGGCGAAGGGAGGGACCGAAGGGATAGCGGAGGGCGAGGAGGATGAGGAGGAAGGAGTGGACCTGTGACGGCACCCTCCGCAACCTTTACGAATGCCTGGGAGATTCGGCTGCTAGTTCGCGAAGCGCGACTTGAGCCGGAGGAATGGCTTTTCGAAGAAGCGGTAGCTGAGGGCCGAGAGGAGAAGAGTGACTGCGAACGCCACCACCGCGATCTGGTAGGCGAGGACAAGGCCCGAGGAGCCTGTGAGGCCGGAGACGATACGAGCGATTGTGAGGTGGAAGAGATCGTGGAAGACGTAGAAGCCATAGGAGACGCGGCCGAGGGCACGAAGCGGGGAGAGATTGAAGGCACGGGCGAGCGGTCTGCGGAGGTCCAGGAGATTGAGGATAAGGACAGCGGCGAAGAGATCGATGAGGGTGTAGCCGATGGTGTCGAGGACGGGGGCGTTGGCGACGACGTGGTAGAAGTGTCCCGTGACGAGGCGGAAGGCGACGACCCAGAGGAGGGCGGCGAGGAGCGCGAGAGGAAGGAGGCGTCGCGCGAGGGTGAGGACGGTCTGCCGTTCGGGGCCACGGAGGGCGAGTGCGGCGGCTCCGCCGATGAGGAGGGCATCGGCGCGGAGGGGAGTCACGCGGTAGAGGAGTTCTGCCTGAAGGTAGGGTGCTGGAACGAGCAATAGGCAGGCGATGCGAGCGGCGAGGACGAGGGGAATGCTGAGAAGGCAGAGGTTACGCAGGGTGGTGCGACGGCGCAGCAGAAAGACGACAGCCGGCCACACGAGATAGAACTGTTCTTCAACGCACAAGGACCAGAAGTGTCCGAGGAAGATGGTGGGTTCGTGGCCGAAGGGCTGGCCACGAAGGTGCTCGATGATGCCAAAAGGAGCGCCGAGATTATGGAGGGGTGAGTTGAGAAAGAGGAAGCGGGCGTAGTTGCCGAGGTAAAGGGCCCACAAGATCCAGGCGCGATTCCAGGCCCAGTGGAAGAGGGGAGTGGTGAGAAGCGCGATAAGGAGCACGCCGTAGAAGAGGGGAAAGATCCGGACGGAGCGGCGCACATAGAAGTTGCGGAGGCGGTGCGCTGCGTCGCGCGTGTCGAAGAGGATGCCGGTGATGAGGAAGCCGGAGAGGACGAAGAAGAGATCGACACCGGCCCATCCCCAGTTGAGCGCGGGGTAGAAGCGTGAGAGGTAATGCTCAAAGAAGACAAGCAGTACGGCGAGCGCTCGGAAGCCATCGAGCGCGGGGTAGAAGACGCGATTTTCCGGTGGGGGAAGGCCGGGCTCGTGGTTTGCGGCCAGACGAGCGGGGGGAGTCGCCAAGACTTATAGCTCCAGTAAAGAGGTCCGCTGAGGCAAGACCCCGGATTCATGTGGGATGGGTGGGGTATGGGTGAGGAAGGTTTGGGTTGCACCGTTGGAGGCGGGGTCGATGGCCTGCTCGATGAGGGTGAGTGGGCGTTTTTTGGTTTGGACGTACATGCGGCCGAGGTACTCGCCGATGATGCCGAGGAGCATGGCGTTGATGCTGATGGAGGCGAGGATGAGTGCGGCGAGGGTGGCGAAGCCGGCGGGCCACTCCGAGCGGAAGAGGAGTTTAGCGAGGGTATAGCCGAGCAGACCGAGGAGGGTGAGGGCGGAGACGGTGAGGCCGAAGTAGGTGGAGAGACGGAGGGGGATGGTGGAGTGGTTGAGAATGCCGTCAAGGGCGAGGGAGACGAGTTTGGAGAAGGGGAACTTGCTTTCGCCGCGGGTGCGGGCGGCGCGCTCGTAGGGGATGCCGACCTGTTGGAAGCCGAGGGCGGCGATGGTTCCGCGGAGGTAGGGTTGGGCGTCTTCGTAGGACTTGAGGATGTCGATGATGCGGCGGGAGATGAGGCGGAAGTCTCCGGCATCGACGGGGATTTCGTCTTCGCTGAGGCGGTCGATGAGGCGGTAGAAGGCGGCGCGGGCGAGGTTGATGGATCGGCCTTCCTGTCGCTTGATGCGGACGCCGTAGACGACGTCGGCACCGGCGAGCCAGCGGTCGAGAAAGGTTTCGAGGAGTTCGGGGGGGTCCTGGAGGTCGCAGTCGAGCTGGATGGCGGCGTCGCCGAGGGCTTGCGAGTAGCCGGTCATGATGGAGCGCTGATAGCCGAAGTTGCGGGAGAAGCGGAAGACGCGGACGCGGGGATCGGCGGCGGCGAGCTCCGCGAGGAGGGGGAAAGTGTTGTCAGTGCTGTGGTTATCGGTGAAGACGAACTCGAAGCGGAAGCGTTGGGCGAGCTGATCGGTTTGCAGGCGGACGGCCTGGTAGAAGGGGTGGATGTTGGGTTCTTCGTTGAAGACGGGGACGACGACCGAGACGAGGGGGCGCGGGTCGGGGTCGTTTGGGGACGCGGCGGAGGGGGGGACGAGGGGAGTTGAGGTGGTGATCATGCAAGGACGGGTGTGATTTGTGGGCTGTTTTGGCGGGTTTGGTGGGCGAGGCGGATGAGGGCGTCGATGGCTGGCTCGGAGGGGAGCCAGCCGGGGAGGAGCGGGCCCTGCCAGGGGAGGACGACCTGGCCCTCCCAGTAGGGTTTGGCTCCCCAGCGGAGGTCGAGGCCGAGGGCGGCGCGGGAGTTGAGTTCCTCGACCATCTCGCGCAGGGTTCGCTGGGAGGCGGAGCGAATGGAGTAGACGGGTTCGAGCTGGACACCCTGTTCGAGGAGGGTGGCGGCGCGGAGAAAGGCGCGGACGACGTCGTCGATGCCGACGAGTTCGACGAGCTGGTTGCCGTCGGAGAGCGCGATGACGGTGGCGGGCGGCTGACGGAGGAGATGGGCCCAGAGTTTGGAGCGTGTATCGCCGGGGCCGAAGGTGTCGTAGAGCAGGAGGGTGGTGGCGGAGACGAAGCGCTTGCGCTCGAAGAAGAAGAGGATGTCCTGGAAGGCCTGCTTGGTGGCGGCGTAGACGGTGTTGGGGGCGTAGTCGCCCTGGTGGTTGTACTGCCAGTAGGTTCCGGTGTTGATGAAGATGGCTGGGCGGGTGCAGCGGGAGGCGCCGAAGAGGAGGGCGGTACCGAGGGCGAGATTGCCGTCGACCATCTCGCCGACGCACTGGATGGAGACGGGTTCTTCATAGACGGCGGCGAGGTGGAAGATGGCGTCCGGCTGGAGGGTGGTGACGAGGTCGGAGGCGTTGTAGTGGTTCTGGCCCATGACGTGGATGTGGTCTTCGGGCAGGAGGGGGCTGAGGCGTTGGTGGTTGCTGTTGGCGATGGCGTGGACGTCGACGCCTGCGCCGAGGAGCGCGGCGACGAGCTGGGAGCCGACGAAGCCGTTGCCGCCGGTGAGGAGGGCGCGCTTCATAGTGGCTCCTGTTGGCGGAGCCGCGGGGCGAGGGGAGGGTGCAGCGGCATGGGTGGATTCTACGCTGGGGCGGAGGTGAGGAGAGGGGCTTCCGGGCAGGGGAGGGAGCGTGGGGAGACGAGCCAGAGGTGGAGGAGATAGGCGGCTTCGGCGTGAAGGCCGAGGTCCTGCACACAGAAGCGGTGGGTGTTGAGGATGCGGAGGTCCATCCAGGAGGTGTGCGCGGCGGGAGAGACGACGAGGAAGCGGGGGTTGGCGGCGAGGACTTGGGCTGTGGGTTGGATTTGGTCGCTGTAGAAGCCGAGGAGCTTCCAGTTGGCCATCTCGTGGGCGCCGGAGACGGCACCGGGGCCGGAGGCGGGGTCGAGGGCGATGGGCCAGTCGACTGGAGTGAGAAGGGTGGCGCTGCGATTTTGGTAGAAGGCCATCTCGGCGAAGAGACCTGGGTCGGTGAGGACGGCTGGGGTGTCTGGCGGGATGAGGGCGGCGAGATCGGGGGTGTAGTCGGTTTGGGGGAAGAACAGCAGGGGGATGGGGCGGTCGATGCGGAGGAGGCGGAGAGCGTTGAGGAGCATGAGGGCGAAGAGGATTTGGCGGGCGCGGGTGTTAATGCGGAAGAGCTCGAGGAGGCGTGTGGCGGCCTCGCAGAGCACAAGGGCGACGCCGAGGACCATGGGGAGGAGATAGCGATCGACGAAGACGGAGGTGGTGACGCGGGAGATGGCGAAGAGGGTGATGGCGCAGCCGAGGAAGGTGGCGATGAGAGAGAGCTGGGTGAGGGAGGCGCGTGGGAAGAGGGGGATGCCGGGGTGGAAGGGCCGCAGGGCGGCCCAGGCGGCGACGGCCATGGAGACAAGGATGATCCAGGCGGTGAAGAGTTTGGGATCAAAGGCGGAGAGTCCCAAGAGCAGTTCCTGGGAGTAGGGCTTGAGGGTCCAGAAGGAGGGTTTGCCGAGGGCGGCGGTGGCGAGGATGTTGCGGTAGCTGAGGAGGAGGAGGAGCCAGCCGAGGGCGGCGGCGAGATAGAGCCGGGGACGGAGGCGGCCGAACCAGAGATCGCGGCCGAGGAGACCGGCGACGAAGACGGCGCTGTAGACCGGGCCGAGGATGTGGCTGCCGGTAAGGAGGAGGTGGGCGGCGAAGGTGAGGGCGAGGAGGCGGAGGGTGAGGGGGCGGAAGGGATCGGTGAGGGCGAAGGCGAAGGCGGCGAGGGCGACGGAGGCGAGGAGGATGCCGTAGGTGCGAGCGTTGGCGAGTTGCCAGAGGAGGACTGGGGGGAGGAGAAAGACGGAGGGGAGGATGGCGGCGACGACGCCGAAGCGATAGAAGCGGCGGGCACAGAGCCAGAGCAGGGCGAGCGATGCGGCGACGCCGGAGGCGGTGAAGAGGCGGAGGGCAAGGGAGGAGGCGCCGAAGAGGGCGAGCCAGGGGCGGGCGAAGAGGTAGAAGAAGATGCCGCTGCTGTCGGCGCCGGCCCACCAGGCGTGGAGGAGCTGGCGCAGGGTTGGCTGTCGGAGGACGAGCCAGCCCATGATCTCGTCGCTCCAGAAGATGGTGTGGCGGGAGTGGAGCCAGGAGAGGAGGAGGAGGGAGGCCGCGGAGAGGAGGATGCCGAGGGCGTCGGCGCGCGAGAGGGGAGGAACGGGGGAGGGTTGGACGGTGTGATCCATTACGAGTGCCGGCATGTGCTTCGGAGGAGACAGGATAGCAGCGAGGGTGCGGGATGGTGCGAGGAGGTGGATAGGGTCCCTATACTGATGGGTGTGCTTGGGAACGGTGTTCGGATGGGCGGGGTGATTGGCTAGGCGCGCGGTGGTGATCGGCGCGGGACCGGCGGGGCTGACGGCGGCTCTGGAGCTGCTGCGGCAGACGGATGTGGTGCCTGTGGTGCTGGAGGCGACGGAGGAGATTGGGGGCATTTCGCGAACGATCCGGTACAAGGGCAACCGGATGGATATTGGGGGGCACCGGTTTTTTTCAAAGAGCGACCGGGTGATGCAGTGGTGGATGGACCTGATGCCGCCGGAGAGCGTGGCGGCGGAGACCGGGGAGGCCTCGGAGATCAGCTACCAGGGCAAGAAGCGGGTGGTGGCGGTGCCGGCGCGGCTGCGGCAAGAGCCGGTGCTGCGGGGCGCGGGGCCGCCGGCGGCGATTGTGACGGAGACGATGGAGGTGGGGCCGGATGGGGCGATGGATGGGCGGCACCCCACCGGGCGCGGTGGGCACACGGAGACGGTGGTGGCGACACCGCCCGTGGTGGAGGGCGATCGGGTGATGCTGATACGGCCGCGCAAGAGCCGGATCTTTTACCTGCGGCAGTTTTTTGATTACCCGATCCGGCTGACGGGCGCGACGCTGCGGGCGCTGGGGCTGCGACGGACGGTGCGGGTGGGGCTGAGCTATCTGTGGTCGCGGCTGCGGAAGATCGAGCCGGAGCGGAGCCTGGAGGATTTTCTGATCAACAGGTTTGGGCGGGAGCTCTACCTGACCTTCTTTAAGAGCTATACGGAGAAGGTCTGGGGGACGGCGTGCGATCAGATTTCGGCGGAGTGGGGTGCGCAGCGGATTAAAGGCTTGAGCCTGACGACGGCGGTGAAGCACTTTGTTCGACGGGCGATGGCGCGGGACAAGGGGGCGCGGGGTGAGGCGGGGCGGGTCGACCTGGCGCAGAAGGGGACGGATACGAGCTTGATCGAGCGATTTTTGTATCCGAAGCTGGGGCCGGGACAGATGTGGGAATATGTTGCGGAGTTGGTTACAGAAGGCGGAGGCGAGGTGCTGACGGGGTGGACGGTGGACCGGGTGTGCTGCGAGGGCGAGCGGGTGGTGGGGGTGGAGGCGCGGCACACGAGCGGGGAGCGGCGGCGATTTGAGGGGGAGTATTACTTTTCGACGATGCCGATGAAGGAGCTGGTGGCGGCGATGGACTGCGCGGTGCCGGAGGCGGTGCGCGCGGTGAGCGAGGGGCTGCAGTATCGGGACTTTATTACGGTGGGCCTGCTGGCGAAGCGGCTGGAGGTGCGGGAGCCGGACGGGGGTCGGTTGCGGGACACGTGGATCTATGTGCAGGAGCCGGATGTGCAACTGGGGCGGTTGCAGATCTTCAATAACTGGAGCCCGCACCTGGTGGCGGATCCGGAGCGGACGGTGTGGATTGGGCTGGAGTATTTTTGCTATGAGACGGACGCGATCTGGCGGATGGACGACGAGGCGCTGAAGCGGTTTGCGATTTCGGAGGTGGAGAAGATCGGGATTTTGAAGGCGGATGCGGTGCTGGATGCGCATGTGGTGCGGGTGCCAAAGACGTACCCGGCGTATTTTGGGACGTATTCGCGTTTTGACGAGTTGCGGGCGTGGACGGACCGGATGGAGAACCTGATTTTGGTGGGGCGGAACGGGATGCACAAGTACAACAACCAGGACCACAGCATGTTGACGGCGATGACGGCGGTGGACGCGATTGCGCGGACGGGCCGGGTGGACAAGGCGGCGCTGTGGGCGATCAACACGGAGCAGGAGTACCACGAGGAGAAGAGCTAGGCGATGGGGAAGATTTTGTTGGTGGCGGTGCTGGTGGTGGTGGTGTTTGCGGCGGTGTACCGGACGCGGATTTATCTGCGGGACCCGATGGCGGAGGTGACGCGGGCCGGGGAGACGGTGGGGGATGCGCGGGTGTTTATCAACTTCGACAATGATGTGCTGGTGCAGGAGCAGGGTGGGTCCCGGATGTGGGCGGTGCAGCATTGGAACGGGCTGGAGACGGTGCCGGCGGGGCTGACGTGTGTGCAGGGGATGATGTGCGTGGCGCCGGCGGAGCATCTGACGGGCGAGGCGGGGACGGCGGTGAGCCGGCGGATTGCGACGATGACGAACCGCGAGGTGGACTTTGTGGATGGGGAGGGGCGGCCGGTGGCGGTTCGGCTGCGCTAAAAGGCCAGCGGGTCGACGAGGGGTTTGCGGTTGGGGACGAGGGGCTGATTGAGGAGGTTGACCGCGGGGAGGGCGGCGCGGAAGTAGCGGGCGACGACCGTGGGGAGGTCGGGCTCGAGCGCGGCGGTGGCGGGGAGGGTGATGGAGAGGCCCCACTGTTGCTGGCGGAGGAGGTCGGCGTGGGGGTGGTCGGGCGGGAGGCCTTTGGGCATTCGGGTGAGGGGCTGGCCGTCGATGGGGGTGAGGCCGAGGCGGCGGGCGGCGGGGCTGGCGAGGGCTTTGCGGAGGTCGGCGGCGTGCTCGACGAGGAAGTTGCGGGTGGCGAGGAGCTGCTCGCGCGGGGGCATGTAGAGGCCGGCGGCGAGGAGGAGTTCGTCTGGGGAGAGTTGGAGATAGAAGCCGGCGCCGGAGGTCTTGTGCATGCCCGCGCGGGCCCACCAGGCGCTGATGTGGTGCTTGTAGGGGCGCTTGTCCGTGGAGAAGCGGATGTCGCGGTAGATGCGGAGCATGATTTTGGCGGGCGGGTGGAGGTGGTCCGGCGCGTGGGGTGCGAGGCGCTCGTTGACCGCGGTGATGAGTTCGAGCATGGGCGCCTTGAGGTTGGCCTCGTAGAGGTGCTTGCGGTCGTTGAACCAGGTTCGGTCATTGTTGCGGCGGAGGCCGCGGAGGAACTGGAGGGTGGCGGGCGTGAAGTGTGGGGGCATGGCGATGTGGTTTTTGATGGCCTAGCGGTGGGCGGGGTTCGAACGTTACCTTTGGTGAATAAAAAGCGAAGTGGCGAATGGACAATGCGGCTCGCGGACGTATGCTGTGGCAGACGCTCCCGAGGGAGCGCGGGTGAAAGACGATGTCGAGCGTGTTTGCGTTGTTGCTTTTGGTTGTGTTGGTGCTTGTGCTGGTGACTGTGCTGAAGACGCTCTACACGGTGCGGACGGCGAGCGCTGGGGTGGTGGAGCGATTTGGCAAGTTTGACCGGATTACACGGCCTGGGCTGCACGTGTTGACGCCGTTCGCGGAGCGAGTGTTTTTTGTGGACCTGCAGGTGAAGCAGGCGAACTTCGTGGTGGAGACGAAGACACGGGATAACGTCTTTGTGCAGATCCCGGTGAGTGTGCAGTACCAGGTTTTGGACGACAAGATCTTCGACGCGTTTTACCGGTTGAGCGCGCCGCAGAAGCAGATTGAGAGCTTTGTCTTCAACTCGATCCTGGGGCATGTGCCGAAGCTGACTCTGGACGAGACGTTTGAGCAGCAGAGCGGGATTTCCGTGGCGGTCAAGATCGAGTTGGACTCGATTATGAACGGGTTTGGCTTCAACATCTTGACGGCGCTGGTGACGGATATCATTCCGGATGTGAAGGTGAAGACCGCGATGAACGACATCAACGCGGCGCAGCGGGCGCAGGTGGCGGCGCAGGCGCGAGGCGAGGCGGAGAAGATTCTGAAGGTGAAGCAGGCGGAGGCCGAGGCGGAGTCGAAGGCGCTGCAGGGCAAGGGGATCGCGGCGGAGCGGCAGGCGATTATCGATGGGCTGCGTGCGTCGATTGAGAACTTCCGGGAGGCAGTGCCGGGGGCGACGGCCGAGGATGTGATGGCACTGGTGCTGCTGACGCAGTACTTCGACACGCTGAAGGATATTGGGACGCGGTCGGGGTCGAGCACGATTTTTGTGCCGAACAACCCGGGCGCGGCGAACGACTATATGGTGCAGATCTTGGCGGGTCTGCGCGGTGCGATGGCTTCTGCGCAGGGTTTGGAGACGCCTGCGCGGTATACGCCTCGGCCTCATCCTGCCAACCAGCCGAGTCCGCCGCCGCCGCGAGATTGGATGGCAGGCGAGGGGAACTCAGGCGGGTAGGTGCTTGCCGGAAGGGGCGAGCCCCGGCTTGGTCTGATGGGAGGTCCCGTGAGCGGGCGGAAGTCAGGCGAGGCAGTGCGAGGCGAGGAGGTCGCGTTTCATGTCGGCCCAGCTTCTGCGGCTGCTGGCCTCGGGAGAGCCGCCGCCGGTCCAGTGGGTTTCGAGGCTGACGGCATGACGGTAGCCGACCTGTTTAAGGGCGGCGAACTGAGCGGTCCAATCGATGTAGCCGGTGCCGACGGGCTGCCAGACGAGCTTGCCGGAGGCGTCTTTACCGCAGTTTTTGACGTGGCAGTGATGGATGCGGTCTTTGGGGAGGAGCAGCCAGCCCGCGGGAAAGGCGTCGAGCTCACCACGCATGACTGCGTTGCCGGGATCCCAGTTGAGGAAGAGGTTGGAGGAGGGGACGGCGGCGAGGGTAGCGGCGGCTTCGCGGCCTGTGGCGGTGTTGCACTCGAACTCGTTTTCGAGGACGAGCTGCACGCCGGAGGAGCGCATCCGGTCGGCGGTGGAGCGGAGCTTGTCGTTGATCGCGGCGCGGAAGGGAGCGGGGTTATCGAGGCGCCAGAAGTCGAAGCAGCGGACCTTATTGGTGCGGAAGCGGCGGGCGTTGGCGACGGCTCGATCGGCGACGTCGTCTTGCTGCTTGAAGGTGGTTTCGGCGGCGTTGTGGAGGTCGGAGGGGCCGCCGTACTGGGATTTGGGTGCTCCGGGCCAGTGTGTTTTGAAGAGGGGGCTGGCGATGTCGGTTACGGTAAGTTGATGTTTTGCAAGGATTTGTTCGATCTTGGCGAGCTCGGGGTCGGAGAGGGCCTGGAGGTTTTTGCCCCACATTGATCGGAGTTCGACACATTGGAGGCCGAAGTCGTTGGCCGCGACGGCGCAGGCGTGGTCGAAATCCATGGAGATTTCGTCGGTAATTACCGCGATTTGGAAGGGGGATGAGCCCAGTTTTGCCGCGGTTTGGGGGGATTGCGCGGGAGCGAGGCGGCGGGTGGCGATGGCGGCGATGGAGAGAGCCGAGCGGGAGAGGAGGCGGCGACGGGAGAGAGGGGGCATGAACGGCTCCGTGAGGGGGAAGTGGGCCCGATCAGGTGGGCCGACTGGAGCAGTGTAGAGGGAGTGATGGAGGGTTGGCTTGCTGGAGCTGGTTGGAAGGGCGGAGAGGGGCGCGGAAGGGCGCAGTTGATGTGAGGGGCAACAGAAGACACGGGTGCTGCGCTTGGGACCTGTGCATGGAGAGCGTCTGGAGGTGAACAGCGTCTGAAGGGGCCCACACATGACGGTGAGGCTGTCCTGTATGGGGCACCCGGTGTGGAACCTGTGCATGGGGTGAAGCGGAGGACGCCGCCGCGCGAGGTGGGACCGCTCCCGGTGTAGGTGGCGTAGAGGTCGCCGAGGCGGCCGGCGGCGAGACCCGCGACGGCGGTGTAGCCCCCGTTGCGGGCGGGCGTGGCGAGCGCGGTGACGGTGCCATCGAGCTGCAGTTTGCAGACCGTGTCCGCGGAGGCGAAGAAGAGTTCCCCTGGGGATCGACGGCGAGGGCGATGACCCTGCTGATTTGCGGGACAAGGGTGACGGTGGAGCCGTCCGGCAGGAGATGGAGGATGCCGGGGGTCTCGGCTTGTGCGATGTAGAAGTCTTGACCGTCGTTGACCAGGAAGGAGGCGGGTCTGGTCCTCATACGAATTGCTTGTGGGTGGTGCCAAGGGCGAGGGCAACGGGATGCTGCAGGCCGGAGAGCAGTGTCTTGGGGGCGACCTGGCCGGAGGAGGCCTTGAGTTGGAGGAGGCTGTTGCGGACGGCATGATGGCGTAGACGTTGCCCGAGTTGGTGGAGGCCTGGATGCCGGAGGGCCGCGTCAGGGTCTTGCGATCGACGTAGGTGAAGTGCGGTTCGTTCTGGGACGACGTGGTCGACGGGCTCCTGCGTGCGGCCAACAAGCGAGATGGTTGCCGTGGCCTGGCCGGTGACGTCGCTGAGGATGAGACTTCCTCCCTTCTCGCCCTCCAAGAGGAGATATGTCGAGCTATCGTCCGGGATGAAGGGTGACGGAGAGGACGCAGAGCGTGCCCGCGCAGGAGGGTATGGGCGCTGGTCGAGTCTGTGCGGAGCAGGGTGCCTCTGGCGTCGGCGAAGGTGAAGTTTCCGGCGAGGTCCATGCCGAAGGAGGTGATGGAGGAGGCCGCGGAGGGCAGTTGCGCGAGGGTGACGGGCGGGGGTCGAGGACGGTGATGCTGGGTGTGGCGGCGGCGAGTGAGAGCGGGGTCAGAAGCGCAACGGTGACCAGGCAGAGGCGGAGACAGAGAGACGGAGCATGGGAGAGACCTCCGAGGACATGTTTCTGCGGGCCCGTGTGCGGAGGAAGGCTACGCCCAGACGGAGGCTGATGGAAGAGAATTCAGATGGTCGAGGCGGAGGGCGTAGTTGCTGGCTGTGAGCTTCTATGATCGGTGTGCTCTCGGTGAAGCCTTTCCAGCTGAATCTGAGAGGCTGAGTGGAGCAGGAGGCGGACGCGATGGTGAAGGCGCGGTTGGCGGGCATGATGTTTCTGGAGTATTTCGTGTGGAGTGCGTGGTATGTGACGCTGGGGACGTGGCTGAGCCAGCGGCTGCATTTTACGGGCGAGCAGGTTGGGCTGGTGGCGGGGACGACGGCGGTAGGGGCGATTGTGTCGCCGTTTCTGGCGGGGTGGGTGGCGGATACGTTTTTGCCGGCGCAGGTGGTGTTGTCGATGCTGCACGCGGTGGGCGCGGCGCTGCTTTTCTGGGCGTCGGGGCAGTCGCGTTTTGCGCCGCTTTACACGCTGGTGCTGCTGTACGCGCTGTTTTTTATGCCGACGCTGGCGTTGACGAATGCGATTGCGTTTCGGCACCTGCGCGATCTGCGGAAGGAGTTTGGGCCGATCCGGGTGATGGGGACGACGGGGTGGATTGTGGCGGGGCTGCTGGTGGGGCGACTCCGGATTGAGGACACGGCGGTGCCGATGCGGATTGCGGCGGGGGTGAGCGTGGTACTGGCGGTGTATGCGCTGGTGCTGCCGGCGACGCCGCCGAAGGCAGAGCGCGCGGGGTTCAGTCTGCGGGCGTTTGCGCCGCCGGAGGCGCGGGCGCTATTTCGGGAGCGGTCGTTTGCGATCTTTGTGTTGGCGTCGTTTGCGATCTGCATTCCGCTGCAGTTTTATTACGCGCTGACGAACCTGTTTCTGAACCAGGTGGGGGTGCAGTATGCGGCGAGCAAGATGACGGCGGGGCAGATGAGCGAGCTGGGGTGCATGCTGCTGATTCCGTGGTTTTTTCGGCGACTGGGGGTGAAGGGGATGCTGCTGGCGGGGATGGGGGCGTGGGTGCTGCGGTACGTGTGTTTTGCGTATGGGCGGCCGGGGGCGGGGATGGGTCTGCTGTGGCTGGGGATTGTGCTTCACGGGATCTGCTATGACTTCTTTTTTGTGACGGGGCAGATTTATGTGGATGCGAAGGCGCCGGCGGCGCTGCGGTCCGCGGCGCAGGGGATGATTACGCTGATTACGTATGGGGCGGGGATGTTTGTTGGGTCGTGGCTGTCGGGGGCGGTGCTCGAGCACTATAGTCTGCCGGCGGTGGCGGGGGTGGTGGGGCACCTGTGGCGGCCGGTGTGGCTGATACCGGCGGGGATCTCGGCGGTGGTGTTGGTGGGTTTTCTGCTGCTGTTTTCGGATCGGAGTGTGGAGCGGGTGGCGGGGGTGGAGCCGGCGATGGAGGTGGCGAACGCGGTACCGGATGGGCTGTAGGGCGGGTGGCTGGGGTGGGGTGAGGGGTCAGGCGGGGATGGCTCCGGTGTAGACGGCCATGCCGGCGACGGCGTCGACGCCCATGTGGTCGAGGGCGTCGATCTCGGCCTGCTCGCGGATGCCGCCGGCGACGATGAGCTGTTTGGCGGTGCAGGCGCGGAGGATGGCGGCGGTTTGGAGGGGGAATCCCTGCATGGTGCCTTCGGTGTCGACGTGGGTGTAGAGGAAGGCGGCGCAGAAGTCTTCGAGCCATGTGACGGCTTCTTCGGGGGTGAGGTCGACGGAGTCTTTCCAGCCGCGGACGGCGACGCGGCCGGCCTTGGTGTCGACGGAGAAGACGAGGTGGTCTTCGCCGAGGGCTTTGCGGAGCGAGGCGGCGAAGTCGAGGTTCATGACGGGGTGGCGGGCGCGGTCGGCGGGGGCGTTGCCACCGAAGAGGGTGGAGCCGAAGATGACACGTTGTGCGCCGCGGTCGAGCATGCGCTGGCCGTCTTCTGCGGAGCGGAGGCCGCCGCCGACCTGGCAGGGGAGACGGCGAGTGAACTGCTCGATGAGGGAGGAGTTCGAGCCCTGGCGCATGGCGGCGTCGAGGTCGATGAGCTGGACGAGGGGGTAGTTGCTGAAGCGCTCGATCCAGGGCTCGAAGTCGTCGAAGGCGAGTTTGAGTTTTTCGCCCTGAACAAGCTGGACGATCTGGCCGTTGAGGAGGTCGATGGAGGGGATAAGCATTGTGGGTTCAGGCTATCGCGAGGAGCGTTGCCGGGGAGGCAGTAGTCAGCAGGGGAGGCGCATGGGGAGGTTGTGGGTGGCGATGTGTTGTTTGAGGGTGCGGGAGTCGGTGAGGCCGAAGTGGAAGATGGAGGCGGCTAGGGCGGCGTCGGCCTTGCCCTGGAGGAAGACTTCGGCGAAGTGCTGGGCGGTGCCGGCGCCGCCGGAGGCGATGACGGGGATGGAGACGGCTCCGGCGACGGCGCGGGTGAGGGGGCAGTCGAAGCCGGCGCGGGTGCCGTCGGCGTCCATGGAGGTGAGGAGGATTTCTCCGGCGCCGCGATCTTCGGCCTCGCGGGCCCAGTCGAGGAGGCGTCGGCCGGTGGGTTGGCGGCCGCCGGCGACGAAGACCTCGGCGTCTTGGACTGGGTCGGCGGCGCCGACGGTGCGACGGGCGTCGATGGCGACGATGACGGCCTGCCCGCCGAAGGAGGAGCCGATCTCCGAGATGAGCTCGGGGCGAGCGACGGCGGCGGAGTTGAGCGAGACCTTGTCGGCGCCGGCGTGGAAGACGGCTTCGGCGTCGGTGGCGGAGCGGATGCCGCCGCCGACGGTGAAGGGGATGAAGAGCTCGGCGGCGGTGCGGCGGACGGTTTCGAGGAGAGTGCCGCGGCCCTCGTGGGTGGCGGTGATGTCGAGCAGGACGATCTCGTCGGCGCCGGCGGCGGCATGGCGATGGGCGAGCTCGGCGGGGTCGCCGGCGTCGACGATGTCGACGAACTGAACGCCCTTGACGACGCGGCCGTCGCGGACGTCGAGGCAGGCGATGATGCGTTTGGTGAGTATGGCGGTGTACCCCCTCCCCGTACTTCTTGCACAAAATCTTCGAAAGACTGGGTTTAGGTCTGGACCTGCGGCAGGGTCCGGGGCCGATCCTAGCCCCTGCCGCGTTTGACTTGCGATCTAGTGTAGCGGTTTGCGCCGCGTGGGTGCGCCAGGCAGACCCTGGGGCATGGCGGTCCCGGCTGCGGGTCTGAGATGCCCGGCCGAAGCTAGGGCTGGACTTCGGCGAGCATGGTTTTGACGGAGGTGCTGGCGGCGCGGAGCATAAGGTTGGGTGCGAGACGCCCGCCGAGGTGGAAGACCTTGCTGAGGCCGGGGAGGATCAGGGTGCGGTCTCGGCGAAGGCCTTGGATGAGGGCTGTGGCGACCTTCTCGGGGGTGAGCATGGGCACGCCCTTGAGGTCGGCGGGGGTGAAGGCGCCGTTGAGGGCGGTGTCGACGGAGGGCGGCGCGAGCTCGACGACGCGGACACGGGTGCCGCGGAGCTGGACGCGGAGCGCGCGGGTGAAGGCGTGGAGGCCTGCCTTGGCGGCGCTGTAGATGGGCGAGATGGGATAGGGGACGAAGGCGATGCCGGAGGTGACGTTGACGATGGCGGCGGCTGGTTGGGCGAGGAGGTGGGGGAGGAAGGCCTCTATGAGGCGGATGGGCCCGAGGAGATCGATGTCGATCTCGGCGCCGAGGTTGGGGTTGGGGGCGGTGAGGTTGAGCTTGCGCATGACCCCGGCGTTGTTGATAAGGAGATTGAACGCGGGGAAGTCGCGGGTGACACGTTGACGAAGCGAAGCGATGGCTTCGGGATCGGAGGCGTCGCTTTGGATTGCGTGGAGCTGGGGGTTTTGCTCGATCGCGCGCTGGAGTTTGGCGGGATCGCGGCCGGTGATGAGGACGGTGTTGCCGAGCTGCTGGAGCTGGCGTGCGAGCTCGAGTCCGATGCCGGCGGAGCCGCCGGTGACGAGGATGGTGTTGCCGGAGAGGGTCATGATGGCCTCGGGTGTGTCTTGGACCGAATGTACGCGGTGCGCACAATGTTGTCAACGAGTACATTCAGTCCATGCGGTGGGTGCGAGACTGATGGTGTGACCGGGACGGGACGGGCCTACCATCACGGCGATCTGCGGGCGGCGCTGCTGCGAGCGGCGGAGCGCGCGGTGGAGTCCGTGGGGGGCGAGGGGCTTTCGCTGCGGGAGCTGAGCCGGGAGCTGGGCGTGAGCAGCACGGCGCCGAGGCGGCATTTTCGGAACAAGCAGGCGCTGCTGGATTCGTTGTCTGTGGAGGGCTTTGAGCGGTTGGGGAGGGCGTTGGGCGGCGCCTTGGAGGGGGACGGGGCGGAGGCGGGCGGAGGGGTGGAGGAGCGGCTGGTGGCGCTGGCGCGGGCGCATGTGCGGTTTGCGCTGGCGCACCCACGGCTGCTGCGGCTGATGTTTGCGGCGAAGCACCATGCGGAGGCTACGGCGGGGCTGCTGGAGGCGAGCTATCGAGCATTGGCGCCGGGGCCGGCGGTGATTGAGGCCGGGCAGAGGGTGGGGACGGTTGTGGAGGGTGACCCAGAGCAGCTAGCACTGACGGTGTTTGCGGCGGTGGAGGGGCTGGTAGCGCTGTCGACGGATGGGGAAGTTGGCGGGGAGCCGCTGGACCGGCTGGTAGAGGTGGTGGTGCGGCAGATCATGGTGGGGCTGCAACCGCGGGGATGCGGGCAAAGGAAGTTGGAGTCGGGACGAAACGAAGCGGGGGGCGCGGGTGTCTGACGAGAAGGCGACATGCGGGAGGTGCGGTGTGGGAGCTTGGCGGCGGGTGTGGATTGGGGCAGGGATCTGCGGAGTTGTCGGGGTGGTTGGGTTGGGCGCGCAGGGTGGCGGGGTGTATGGCGGGGGCGGGCCGGCGGCGACGGCGCGGGTGGAGGTGGTGGCGCTGGTGAGCTCGGCGCACCTGGCGTATGCGGGCAATCAGGATACGTATGTAGGACGGGTGTATCTGCCGCACGATCGGGGGGTGGAGCGGGATGAAGGGCGGCTGGCGCTGCTGGTGGACCGGTATTCGGGTGCGGGGGAGCGGATCCGGCGATCGACGCTGGTGGCGCACCAGCCATTGGAGATGCGGCTGCGGCGTGACGAGAGCTGCGACCGCCGGGCGCGGGAGGTGTCGCTCAAGGCGAAGGGGGCGGAGGTGTACCAGGAGGATATCCGGGGGATTCTGGCGGAGCGGGCGGAGGATCCGGAGCCGATCGCGTGCTATGCGGTGGAGCATGGGGCGACGCGGCTGGCGCGGTGAGCGGGGCCGATATGTTCCACGTGGAACATAAGAAAGCACTTAGGTTCGGGCAGCCGGGGTGGTTCGGTGTGCTTCAGAGAAGGGATGTGGAGGCGACTCCGGGTGTTTGCGATGGGGTGAAAGGGTAGCTAGGTGGGGGTTGGACGGCGGGGGCATCTGACCTGGGATGGGAATATGGGATGGGATGGGCGCGCCGGAGACGCGCGTCGATGGGCCGGAGAAGGTGACGGGACGGGCTCGGTACGCCGGGGATTTCGTGCTGCCGGGGATGCTGCACGCGGTGCTGCTGCAGAGCAGTGTGGCGAACGGGCGGCTGGTGGGGATGGAGACGGAGCAGGCGAGCCGGTCGCGGGGGGTGGTGCGGGTGTTTACGCGGGAGAGCCTGCCCGTGCTGCAGCCCCCGCCGGCGAAGTTTACGGAGAGCTTGCCGGCGGAGCGCCGGGCGCCGCTGTCGGATGACGAGATCGCCTACGCGGGGCAGCACATTGGGCTGGTGGTGGCGGAGACCCTGGAGCAGGCGCAGGCGGGGGCGGCGCTGGTGCAGGCGCGGTATGAGGCGCGGACGCCGGTGCTGGAGTTGCGGGCGGGGATGCCGGGGGCGTACCGGCCGGACCACTTCGTGACGAACACGGAGGAGCGGCTGAACAGCGCGCGGGGGGTGCCGCGGGCGGGTGCGATGCAGGTGGTCGAACCGGTGTATCGGACGCCGGTGGAGACGCACAACCCGATGGAGCCTTCAGCGACGGTGGCTGTGTGGGAGGGGGGGAGGCTGCGGGTGCACGACAGCACGCGGTGGCTGAAGGGCGAGCAGAGTGTTCTGGCGGCGATGCTGGGGGTGGACGAGAGCGCGGTGGAGATCGTATCGCCGTTTGTGGGCGGGGCGTTTGGGTCGAAGGTATTTCTGTGGCAGCACGTGGCGATCAACGCGCAGGCGGCGCGTGTGCTGGGGCGGCCGGTGAAGCTGGCCCTGACGCGCGCGCAGATGTTTACCTCGACGGGGCATCGGCCGCGGACGGTGCAGCGGCTGCGGCTGGGAGCGGGGCCGGACGGCTCGCTGGGAACGACCGAGCACCATACGCTGTGCGAGACCTCGCCGGTGGCGCACTTTGCCGAGCCGTGCGGGACGACGACGACGCTGTTGTACGCGACGCCGCACTGCGTGATCTCGCACGAGGTGGCGCCGGTGAATCTCGCGACGCCGTGCTTTATGCGGGCGCCGGGAGAGTCGCCGGGGATGTTTGCGCTGGAGTCGGCGATGGACGAGCTGGCGAGCGCGATGGGGATGGATCCGTTGGCGCTGCGGCTGCGGAACTACGCGGAGCGGGATGAGGCGATGGGGCGGCCGTGGTCGTCGAAGCACCTGCGCGAGTGCTACCGGATTGGGGCGGAGCGGTTCGGGTGGGGGCGGAGGAGCGCGGCGCCACGATCAATGCGGAGCGTGGACGGCAAGCTGGTGGGATGGGGAATGGCGACGGCGGCGTATCCGGCGCGACGGTCGCCGTGCACGGTGCGGGCGACGATGTCGCGGGAGGGTATGGCGACGTTTGCGGCCTCGGCGCAGGCGATTGGGACGGGGACGTCGACGGCGATGACGCAGATTGCGGCGGTGGGGATGGGGCTGCCGATGGCGCGGGTGCGGTTTGCCCTGGGGGATTCAGGGCTGCCCGAGGCGCCGGTAGCGGGTGCGTCGCAGACGACGGCGTCGGTGGGGTCAGCTGTGGCGGAGGCGGCGGTGCGGCTGCGGGAATGCGTGCTTGAGTTGGCAAACAGGGACGCGGGGTCGCCGCTGCAGGGGGTGGCGGTGGAGGCAATGCGGATGGAGGGTGGGCGAGTGATGGGACCGGGGGGCCGCGAGGAGCGGCTGGAGGCGTTGCTGGCGCGGAACGCGGGGGCGGAGTTGACGGTGACGGCGGCCAGCAAGCTGGATGAGGAGCGGAAGAAGGCGTATACGTTTCACTCGTTTGGGGCGCACTTCTGCGAGGTGGAGGTGGACCAGGAGTTTGGGGAGACGCGCGTGAAACGGTGGGTGGCGGTGCTGGATGCGGGGCGGGTGCTGAACCGGATGGGGGCGCGGTCGCAGGTGCTGGGCGGGGTGATCTTCGGGATTGGGATGGCGCTGCTGGAGCAGACGGTCTATGACCCGCGGACGGGAGTGCCGCTGAACGCGAATCTGGCGGAGTATCTCGTGCCGACGTGCGCGGATGCGCCGGAGATCGATGTGCAGTTTGTGGAGCAACCGGACGAGCTGTTCGACCCGCTGGGGAACCGGGGGCTGGGCGAGCTGGGGATGACGGGGGTTCCGGCGGCGGTGGCCAATGCGGTCTTTCACGCGACGGGGACGCGGGTGCGCGATCTGCCGTTGACGCCGGAGCGGGTGATGGGGTTGGATTGACGGTTGAGGTGGGCGGTCTGAGGGCGGGAGAAGCAGGTCCCTTTGGGATGACAACCAAGAACGGTGGGGCACCTGATCTGGTGCCCGGATAGGGGTTGTGGGGAGCTAGAAGGCGTAGCGGAGGCCGGCTTCGACGCGGCGGCCTGGGTCGGCGGCGAAGGGGGTGTTGAAGAGCGGGGAGCCGAGGACGCCGCCGACGGTGGTGACGTTGGTGTGGTTGAGGAGGTTGGAGGAGCGGAGATTGACGGTGAGGGTGTGCTGGTGGTCGGCCTTGGGGTTGCGGTTGAGGGTCCAGGCGCGCTGGATGTTGGTGTCGAGATAGAAGGTCCAGGGCATGGAGCCGCGGTTGCGGGGCAGGATGGCAGTGCCGCCAGTGCTGGTGAGGAGGCCGTAGGGCGTGGCGATGGCGGAGGGGTCGCCCGGGGCGGCGAAGTTGGGACGGTCGTTGAAGTTGCCGTCGCCGTTGTTGTCGAAGCCGGTGGTGATGTTGTAGGTGGCGTCTCCGGAGGCATGGAAGTTATTGGTGAGTTCGATCTTGAAGGGGAGGTTGAAGGTGGTGTTGCCGAAGACCTCCCAGAGGCCCTGGCCGGCGCGGCGGGCGAACTCACCGGTGTAGTTGGTGGAGCTTTGCGGAGAGAAGAAGGGCGAGTCGTTGTTGTCGTCGCGGAGGTTGACGCGGACGGCGCCGAAGAAGAACTGGACGCGCTTGAGGGTGTGCTGTTCGAGGCCCATGAACTGAACGTTGGCGTTGCCCTGCGCGCCGTTCTGGAGCTGGAGGACGTTGAGGTTTGCGGGGCCGGGACGTGGGCCGAGTGGATCGGCGTTGAGGGGTGAGTTGATGTTGGGGGAGAAGGGGAGGTTCCAGAGACGGGCGAGGTAGGCGTCGAGGGAGAGATTCCAGCCGTGGGGGAAGCTGTGGGTGAGTCCAAGGTTCTCGATGGCGTAGGTGAAGTTGGAGAGGCCGGGGGCGGTGGCGCGGAGGGAGTGGATGGGGGTGGCGCTGCCGAAGGGGTTGTTGAAGATGGGGTTGTAGACGGTGGAGGTGATGCGGTGGACACCGTCCTCGCGCAGCAACTCGGAGTAGTCGTCGGTGCCGTAGCGGCCGGCGAAGAGGCCGGCGTGGGCATGGAGGGTCCAGGTGGCTTTCTTGTCGGGGGACCAGATGACGCCGGCGCGCGGGCTGAGGCTGCCGTAGTTGGTGGGGTCGTTCTGGAGGAAGTAGCGGAGGCCGAGGGAGAGTTGGAGGTTGGGGCGGAGCTTCCAGTCGTCCTGGAAGAAGAGGGAGTTGCGGATCTGGGTGTATTGGACGACGGGGGTTCCGGTGACGTTCGTAAAGGCGGTGGCGTTGCCGCCGGGGAGGCCGAGGAGAGCGCGGCGGTACTGCTCGAGACCGGTGATGACGGCGGTGGCGGCGGTGGGGTTGTTGCCCGCGTCGAGAACGGGGGCGACGCCGCCGCCGAAGATGTAGGAGCCGTTGAAGGAGGAGGTGAGGCGCTGGTTTTCGTTGAAGAGCATGAACTGCGTGCCGAACTTGAGGGTGTGGTGGGAGAGGACGAGGATGGCGTCGTCATCGACCTCGAGGTTGAACTCGCGGAGGCGTTGGGGGCCGAGGTTGTTGCCGCCGGAGGTGAAGGCGCCGGCGACCTGGAGCTGCGGGGCGGTGGAGGAGGGGGTGTCGGTTTCGCCGGTCCACTTGAGGGCGACGCGGGCCTCGTGCATGAGTTTGGCGGAGGGGGTGGTGACGTCTGTGAGGCGGAGGACGTGCTCGTACTGGTCGGAGCTGTAGCCGGTTTCGGCGAGGCTGGTCCCGCCAACTCCAACGTTATCAAGGCGATTGACGTTAGCGGAGTATGCGGCGATGACCGTGTTTTTGGGGCCGAGCTGCCAGGAGGAGCGGGCGGTGGCGAGCCAAAGCCGCTGAGGTGTGGCGACGTTTTGGGTGAAGTTGACGGGGTTGCCGGCGGAGTTAAGCGTGATTGCGTTGACGACAGCGGCGTTGTCGATGGAGCGGTGCTCGAGGTCGAGGGAGAAGTCGGAGCCCTGCTTGCGGATGGGGCCGGAGAGCTCGAAGCCGTAGCGTTGTTTGCCGAGGGAGGCTTTGGAGGGGCTGAAGGGGTCGCGGGCGTTTTCAAAGGGGCTGCCGTTGGTGAGGAAGAGGGCGCCGTGGAAGGTCTTCTGGCCGGGCTTGGTGTAGACCTCGACGCGTCCGCCCTCGAAGGGAGGTTCGCGGTATTCGGCGGAGAACTGGTCGGGGTTGACCTTGATGTAGGCGATGGAGGATTTGGGGGGGAGTTTGGAGTTTCCCTGGAAGCCGTCGACGGCGATGGTGGTGTTGGAGGGGCTGCCGCCGGCGGAGGCGGCGAGCTGCTGGAGCTCGCGCTGGAGGTCGTCGGGGTCGTCGGCGAGGGAGGCGAGCTGCTTGCCGGAGATGGTCTGGGAGGGTCCGGTGGCGGCGGGGTCCTTGTTGGCGTTGGGATCTTCGGCGGCGACGTCGACGGTGGTCTGGACGACGTCGGGCTGGAGGGTGGCGGTGAGCGGCGCGGGGTGGGCGGTGGTGGTGAGGGCTAGGTCGAGCGGGGAGAAGGAGGGGGCTTCGACGTGAAGGTGGTGCGGGCCGGGGGCGACGCAGGCGAGGCGGAAGGCGCCGTCGGAGCCGGAGACGACGGGGGCGGCGTTGTCGAGGGAGAGGGTCGCGCCGGGGATGATGGCGCCGGTGGGGTCGTGGACTGCGCCGGCGAGGGTTGCGGCACCCGCGGGGCAGGCCCCCTGCGCCGGCAGGCGGGTGGGGCCGGCGGCCAGCAGGGCGAGGAGGGCGGCGGTGGGAGCGAGGTGGGTGGGGGTCATGGTGTGTGGCTCGTCTAGGCTTGGGGCGCAGGAGGGATCGGGCCGGCTGGAGACGGGGCTTGCCGGCGGCGGGTTGGGGGGAGGGCGATGCGCTGTGGTGAGAGGAGATACGGGAGCGGGGCCAGGGAGGTTCCGGCTCCCGCAAATTTTTTGCTGCCCGGGGGTGCGCGGCCTCGGTCGGGCTAGGCTGGAGGGAGATGAGCGCGCGGGAGCATGGGGAGCGGGAGGATCGGGTGGGGCTGGCGGGGGTGTCGCCCGTGGTGGGGGCGGCGGGGTCTGGGGCGGTAGTGGGCGAGGCCGAGGACGCGGTGGAGGTGGGGCGGCCGCGGCGGGCGGCGGTGGTGTTTATTTTTATGACGGTGGCGCTGGACATGCTGGCGCTGGGGATGATTTCGCCGGTGCTGCCGCGGCTGGTGGAGGGGATGGTGGGGGGCTCGGCGGTGCGGACGGCGGAGGAGATCGGGCTGTTCGGGACGGTGTTTGCGACGATGCAGTTTTTCTTTTCGCCGGTGCTGGGGAGCCTGAGCGACCGGTATGGGCGGCGGCCGATTGTGCTGCTGTCGAACTTCGGGCTGGGGCTGGACTATGTGTTGATGGCGTTGGCGCCGACGGTGCGTTGGCTGCTGATTGGGCGGGTGTTGTCGGGGATTACGGCGTCGAGCGTGCCGACGGCGCAGGCCTACATGAGCGACATTACGCCGAGGGAGCGGCGGGCGGCGGCGTTTGGGATGCTGCAGGCGGCGTTTGGGTTTGGGTTTATCGTGGGGCCGGCGCTGGGCGGATGGCTGGCGGGGTACCATCCGCGGCTTCCCTTCTGGGTTTCAGCGGGGCTGTCGCTGCTGAATGCGGTGTATGGGTTTTTTGTGCTGCCGGAGTCGCTGGCGATGGAATACCGGAGCCCGTTCCGGTGGCGGCGTGCGAACCCGGTGGGGTCGGTGCGTATGCTGGCGCGGACGCGGACGCTGGGGGTGCTGGCGGCGGTGCTGCTGCTGGGGTATGTGGCGCAGACCTCGCTGTTCAATGTGTATGTGCTGTACACGGACTTCCGGTATCAGTGGACGACGCGGACCGTGGGGCTTTCGCTGGGGCTGCTTGGTCTGTGCACCGTGCTGTATGGGCTGGTGCTGGTGCGGCGGGCGTCGAAGCTGGTGGGAGACAAGCGGGCGCTGCAGCTGGGGCTGTCGGGCGGGGCGGCGGGATACCTGATCTTTGCGATGGCGCGGACGGGATGGGGGTTTATGGCGGGGATGCCGCTGTTGAATCTGATTTCGATTGCCTGGCCTGCCTCGCAGAGCATTATGTCGCGGTCCGCGGGGCCGGAGGAGCAGGGGCAGCTGCAGGGGGCGATCAACAGCTTGCGGGGGATCGCGGGGATTGTGGGGCCGGGGCTGTTTACGTTTATCTTTGCGCGGGCGGTGGGGGTTTGGAGTGGAAGGCCGATCCTGGGGCTGCCGGGGCTGCCGTTCTTTGCAGCCTGCGGGGTCATGGCGATGTCGGTCGCTCTGACGGCCCTGGTGCCGAAGCAGCGGGCGACGGGCTAGGCGGGAGCGGTCTCAGCCGCGCCGATGGGTGGCGGCGATGCTGATGCAGTTGAGGCAGTGCTCCCGGAGGCCGGGGTTGCCGGTGACGCGGCGGTTGCGGTGGATGCTTTGGAGCCGGGTGCACTTGCTCCAGGTGTGAAAGATCGCGCTGCCCTCGCTCCAGGTGGGCGGGAGGTCGGTGTCGGTGTCGGGGAAGAGGGTGGGGCCCGCGGGAGTTCGGGCCTGCTGCGCAGAAAGGCCTGGGCCGGGGCTGCTCGAGTCCGAAGCGTGAGGCGCGGCGGCGGCGAAGTCGAGTCGAAGCGACGACATCTCTTGAGGATAGCCGGTGGTCGAGCTCCGGAGAGGTGGCTGGGCGGGATCCGCTAGATGCCTTGCTGGATGCGGCGGCGGGCGAGACCAAAGGCGGCGAGTGTGCCGGTGCCGAGAAGGAGGAGGCTGCCGGGCTCCGGGGTGGGTCCGTAGACGACGCCGGTGGTGTCGACACCGCTTTCCTGGAGGTCGTAGAGGGCGACGCCGTTGGGGTCGGTGGAGGTGTCGGCGGTGAAGAGCTGGAGATCGTAGCTTTGCCCGCTGGAATTGGTCCCGGCCTGGTTGAGGGTGAAGGTGATGGAGGTGTCGGTGGAGGAGAGGGTGCCGTAGTACCCGGCGTTGCCGACGTAGTTGACGGAGGTTACCCCGGTGAGATTGGTGATGGTGAAGGTGTCGCCGGCCTGGAAGCTGGAGGCACCGCCGACAAAGATGTCGAAGGTGGAGTTGAAGCCGCCATTGCCGTCGGGGGTATCGGAGGAGAGGGTGAGTGTATCAGCGACGGCGAAGGGTGAGGCGAGCAAGGCAAGGGCGGCAAGCGAAGCGAGGGAGGCGAGCATGGCGATGGTGGCAAAGGAGGCAGCAAGGCGGCGCAAGGGAGATCTCCGGGGTGTTTGGACTTGATCGGGTGCGGCTTTCACCTTGGTGGGCTCACTCCGCGTGCGGTGTGCGGGCCGGGTTCGGTGGACGAGGAAAGGGTAGGACGGGATGGAGACGAGGGCATCTCCCCAAAGGTGCGGGCATCTGACCCGTATGGACTATAGACAGCTGGGGCGATCGGGGTTGAAGGTGCCGGAGCTATGCTTTGGCGTGGGCACGTTTGGGGCGGGAGACGAGTTTTTCAAAGCGTGGGGCGAGACGGACGAGGCGCAGGCGCGGCGCATGGTGGATCTGTGCCTGGAGGCTGGGTGCAACTTCTTTGACACGGCAGATGTGTATTCGACGGGCAAGAGCGAGGAGATGCTGGGGCGGGCTTTGGCGCATGTGAGGCGCGAGGACGTGCTGCTTTCGACGAAGGCGACGTTTCGGTTTGGGCAGGGGCCGAACAATGTGGGGTCGAGCCGGTATCACCTGATCGAGGCTCTGGAGGGGAGTTTGAAGCGGCTGGGGACGGACTATGTGGACGTGTACCACATGCACGCGTTTGACGCGATGACGCCGGTGGAGGAGACGCTTTCGACGCTGGACCGGATGGTGCAGAACGGCAAGGTGCGGTACATCGCGGCCTCGAACTTTTCCGGGTGGCATCTGATGAAGAGCCTGAGCGTGAGCGAGCGGTATGGGTGGGCGCGGTATGTGGGGCATCAGGTCTACTACTCGCTGGTGGGGCGGGACTACGAGTGGGAGTTGATGCCGCTGGCGGAGGCGGAGGGTGTGGGCGCGCTGGTGTGGTCGCCGCTGGGATGGGGTCGGCTGACGGGGAAGATTCGGCGGGGGCAGCCGCTGCCGAAGGACAGCCGGTTGCAGACCAAGAGCGTGATGGATGCGGGGCCGCAGCCGCCGGAGGAGTATCTCTACCGGGTGGTGGATGCGCTGGACGAGGTGGCGGGCGAGACAGGCAAGACGATTCCGCAGATTGCGCTGAACTGGCTTCTGCGGCGGCCGACGGTGTCGACGCTGGTGATTGGGGCGCGGAACGAGGAGCAGCTGAAGGCGAATCTGGCGGCGACGGGGTGGAAGCTGACGACGGAGCAGATGGCGAAGCTGGATGCGGCGAGCAAGGTGGAGATGGCGTATCCGTATTGGCACCAGGCTCAGTTCGGGGAGCGGAATCCGTTTCCTGTGGGGTAGGGCGTGAGGGCGCGGTGTCTGGAGACGAGCGGCCAATTTGAGATGGGCGGGTCGTTTCGGTTTCCGTCATACTGGAGGCTCTATGGAACTGGACTTTTTGGGATCGCTGGAACGCACGGTGATGTGCGGTGAGCTTCGGCCGGAGCGGGCTGGGGCGGATGTTGTGTTGATGGGCTGGGTGAACCGGCGGCGCGACCATGGCAATTTGATCTTTCTGGACGTGCGGGATCGGACGGGGATCACGCAGGTGGTGTTTGACAAGGAGGCTTCGCCGGAGGCGCATGCGAAGGCGGAGGGGGTGCGGCCGGAGTATGTGGTGGCGGTGAAGGGTACGGTGCGGCGGCGGGAGACGGGGCTCGAGAACCCCAACATGGAGACGGGGGCGATCGAGGTGGTGGCGCGGGAGTTGCTGGTGCTGAACGATGCGCGGACGCCGCCGTTTTCGCCGGCGGAGGAGGCGATTGCGAACGAGGAGCTTCGGCTGACGTATCGGTATCTGGATCTGCGGCGCGAGGAGATGCAGCGAAACTTCCTGCTGCGGCACAGGGTAGCGCAGGCGATTCGGGGGTATTTGAGCGGGCAGGGATTTCTGGAGATCGAGACGCCGTTTATGACGCGGTCGACGCCGGAGGGGGCGCGGGACTACCTGGTGCCGAGCAGGGTGCATCCGGGGAGCTTTTATGCGCTGCCCCAGAGTCCGCAGATCTTCAAACAGATTTTGATGATTTCGGGTTTCGACCGCTACTTTCAGATTGCACGCTGCTTTCGCGACGAGGACCTGCGGGCAGATCGGCAGCCGGAGTTTACGCAGATTGATCTGGAGACCACGTTTCCGCAGCAGGAGACGATCTTTGGCATTGTGGAGGGATTTTTGGCGGCGGCATTTGCAACGGCCGGGGTTGCGATTGACGCGCCCTTCTGGAGGATGACCTACGACGAGGCGATTCGGCGGTACGGGATCGACAAGCCGGATATGCGGCTGCCGGCGATGGTGGACCTGAGCGAGGAGCTGACGCCGGAGTTGCGGGAGACGCTGAAGATCGAGCAGGGGCTGCCGGTCTTTGGCTTCACGATTCCGCGCGTGGGCTCGCTGAGCGGGACGGAGCGGCGAAAGCTGGTGGACGAACTACGCAAGTCTCTCGGCGACTCCGGGCTGGACTTCCTGGACACGACACGGCTGCGGACGAACGATCAGTTTGTGCCTCTGGCGGAGGCAATTGGAGCAAGACTGAACGCGGAGCAGATGGTCTTTGCCGGGGAGAGCTTTACGACGGACGATCTGGCGGTGGTAATTACGCCGAAGCTGGGGACGCCGGCTGCGTGGAACTATGACCGGCAGTGGATTCCGAAGCGCGTGGGAGGTCTGCGGCTGGAGCTGGCGAAGAAGTATGCGGACAAGCACAAGCTCTTTGAGAAGACGGGGACGGCGCGGGACTACCGGTTTGTGTGGGTGACGGATTTCCCGATGTACGAGTGGGACGAGGGGGCTGGTGTGTGGCAGGCGGCGCACCATCCGTTTACGTCGCCGCACGAGGACGATATTACGAGCGGGCGGCTGTTGAGTGATAAGGGCGCGGTGCGGGCGCTGGCGTATGACGTGGTGCTGAACGGGACAGAGCTTGGATCGGGGTCGATCCGGATTCACCGGAAGGACGTGCAGGCGGAGATCTTTCGATCGTTAGGGATGACGGACGAGGAGGCGAAGGAGCGGTTTGGGTTCTTTCTGGACGCGCTGGAGTACGGGACGCCGCCGCATGGCGGGATTGCGCTGGGGCTGGACCGAATCGTGATGATTCTGGCTGGGGCGCAGAGCCTGCGCGAGGTGATTGCATTTCCGAAGACGGCGAGGGCGATCGATCTGATGGTGGACGCGCCGACGCCAGTGAGCGAAGGGCAGATGCGTGAGCTGAGTCTGCGCACGGTCGTGCGGAGCTAGGCTGCGGGAGGCTGCGCCACGAGCGCGGCGACGGGGTAGGACTGCGCTGGGGACGGGCGAAGGGGATGCCAGTTCCTGTGGCGCTGGACCTCTAGCAGGCCGAGCAGGAGAAGAATGGCATGAAGGATGAGGCGGAGGCCGCGGACTCGGGTGAGTCTGCGGCTGACCAAGAGGGCGCGGACTGCGGGGAGGCAGCCGGCCAAGCCAGCGAGTATCAGGATCCAGCCGAAGTCGATGGGCATGGCGAAGCGTGGGTGTGAGGTGACCAGAAAATCACCGGTACTTTCGTACCGGAGCGGGCGAAGAAAAAGAGATACAACGGGACCAGATTGCGATAGGTTGTTGCTGAGACGACCGGAGCGGTCGCGGCGGAGCACCAGCCCGGAGGGTTAGTAGGCGCTGGCTTCCGTGAGCGCGCCGATCTGCTGCTCGGAGAGTGTGAGGGAGAGTGAGGCGGCCAGATCCTGGAGCTGCTCGACGGAGGTGACACTGGCGATTGGGGCGGTGATGTTGGGCTGGGCGGCGAGCCAGGCGAGGGCGACGGAGGCTTGTTGAGCACCAGTTTGTGATGCGACCTCGGCGAGGACACGGAGGATACGTTCGCCGCGGCCGTCGAAGTATTTGGTTACCTTGCCACCCCGGGCTTTGCCTTCTGCGTCGGCCTTGGACTTGTATTTGCCGGTGAGAAACCCGGAGGCGAGGGAGTAATACGGAACGACGCCGATGCCGTAGGTTGCGATGACGGGGGCGAGGTCCTGCTCGAAGTCGGCGCGGTCGTAGAGGTTGTATTCGGGCTGGAGGGAGGTGTAGCGGGGGAGTTGGTTTTCGATAGCGAGCTCGAGGGCCTGGGTCAAGCGGTCGCCGGTGTAGTTGGAAGCGCCGATGGCGCGGACCTTTCCTTGCTGGATCAGCTGTTGGAAGGCCTCGAGCGTCTCGTCGAGGGGAGTTGACTGGTCGTCGCGATGTGACTGATAGAGGTCGATGTGATCGGTGCCGAGGCGCCGGAGGGAGGCTTCGGCCTCCTGGAGGATGTAGGTCTTTGACAATCCTTGTTTGCCGTCCCCCATGTCCATGCCGACTTTGGTGGCGAGGACAACTTTGTTCCTGGCGCCGGAGCGGCGGAACCATGCGCCGAGGATGGTCTCGGATTCGCCACCCTGGTTTCCGGGCGCCCAGCGCGAATAGACGTCAGCGGTATCGATGAAGGTGAGGCCGTGCTCGAGGGCGGCGTCAAGAACTTTGAAGGAGGTGGTCTCGTCGATGGTCCAGCCGAAGACGTTGCCGCCTAGGCAGAGAGGGACGACGGAGAGGCCGCTGGTGCCGAGAGCTCGGGTCTGCATATTCGTTTTGATTCGCGCGGCTGTTGGAGGGATGCGAGGGGAATGTAACCGGCAGCCGGTTTGCGCGTCGAATTAGCTAGACGGCCTCGGGTCCCCGTGGTGTGGGTGCCCGGACGGGAGATGGCATGGTACGCAGCAACCTGAGACAGTTTGGCGCGGCTTTGTTGCTGGTGATCGCCGTGTTCTTCGCATGGAGACACCTGGCGATCGCGCAGGCCACGAACCGGGCGAAGTTGCCCGCGCCCTTGCTGGATCCGCAGACGTCGAACAAGCATACCGAGACGGCGGTGTTTGCCGGGGGGTGCTTCTGGGGCGTGCAGACGGTATTTGAGCAGGTCAAGGGCGTGACGGCAACGACGGCGGGCTACTCCGGCGGAAAGGCTGAGACGGCCAACTATGGCGATGTGACGACGGAGACGACGGGCCACGCGGAGTCTGTGAAGGTGGTGTTCGATCCGCAGCGGATCAGCTATGGGACGCTGCTGCGCATCTTCTTCTCCGTGGTGCACGACCCGACGCAGCTGAACCGGCAGGGTCCCGACGTGGGAACGTCGTATCGGTCGGTGATCTTTTACACGAGCCCGGAGCAGGAGCGGATCGCGCAGGCGTATATCCGGCAGCTTGATACGGCGCATGCCTTTGCGAAGCCGATCGTAACCGAGGTGGTGCCGCTGAAGGCCTTCTACGCGGGCGAAGAGTACCACCAGGACTATGCGATCAAGAACCCGGATAATCCGTATATCCAGGTGTGTGATGTGCCGAAGACAGCGGCATTGAAGGCGCAGTTTCCGGAGTTGTTTCAGGAGTACCACGGCGGCCGGTAGGGCGCCTAGAGCGCAGTCGGAAGGCTGAGGCGCGAGCAGCTCTAACGCCCGCTCGACAGGATACAGCGCACTTCCTATACTAGCCCATCCGATAGAGAATGAGACCATGGCCGGTTTCGCGAACACGCATTTGAGCACTGATGTTCCTGCATCCGTGCATGCTGAGATCACAATACTTGGCTCGATGCTGCTCGATAAGGTTGCAGTGAATGACGCTACCTTACGGCTACGCTCCGATGATTTCTTCTTAGATTCTCACCGTCGAATCTATCAGGTCATCGTCGACCTGATGCACGTCGGGTATGCAGTGGATCTTGTTACGGTTAGCGACGCCTTACGGAAGAAGAAGGAGATAGATGCAGTCGGGGGAATCGGGTATTTAGCCTTTCTAACCGAGGGCGTTCCTGCGCAGCCCAGTATCGAGGATTACGTCCGAATCGTGAAGGACAAGAGCCTCTTAAGACAGCTGATGGGAGTGTTTCAAGAGGGGACCAGTCGTTCTGCAGATCAATCCGAGGACGCACGTGAGCTTCTAAACAGCATCGAGCAAAGACTTGGCGAGATCGCTGACCAGAGTATCCAGCGGGGGTTTTCGGGGATACAGGAGATCGTTGCCAGCTCGTTCGGGTCGATCGATGCGCTCTATGAGCAAGGGCGCGAGATCACGGGGCTGGCGACGCACTATATTGACTTCGACCGGATGACGAGCGGGCTGCAGCCGAGCGAGCTGATTATTATCGCGGCTCGGCCGTCGATGGGCAAGACGGCGTGGGCGATCAACATTGCGCAGAATGCTGCGGTGCGCGACGGCAAGGTGGTGGCGGTGTTTTCGCTGGAGATGAGTAAGGAGTCGCTGCTGCGGAGGATGCTGGCGAGCGAGAGCATGGTGAACTCGCGCAAGATCCAGACGGGATTCTTGCCGCGGGAGGACAAGGGCAAGCTGCTGGCGGGGCTTGAGCGGCTGATGGAGTCGAAGATGTTTGTGGACGATACGCCGGGGATTACGCTGGCGGAGATGCGGGCGAAGGCGCGGCGTCTGCGACAGCAGGAGGGGACGCTGGACCTGATTGTGATCGACTATCTGCAGCTGATGACCGGGTCAGCGGGGCCGGGCAAGCGCGGGTTTGAGAATCGCAACCAGGAGGTCTCCGCTGTGAGCCGGGGGCTGAAGGCGTTGGCGAAGGAGATGAATGTCCCGGTGATTGCGCTGTCGCAGCTGTCACGCGCGAGCGAGCAGCGCGGCGGGGACAAGAAGCCGCTGCTGAGCGATCTGCGGGAGTCGGGGTCAATCGAGCAGGATGCGGATGTGGTGGCGTTTATCCACCGCGAGAGTTACTACAACAAGACCGAGGACGGCGAGGAAGACCCGGAGACCAAGGGCAAGGCGGAGATCATTATCGCGAAACAGCGCAATGGACCGACGGGCTCGGTGCAGCTGGCGTACCTGAGTGATTACACGCGGTTCGAGAATTATGCTCAGGGGGGATATTAGAAATGCGCAGGTTCTGCATGCTGCATGAGGGACAACCTCCGCGAGCGAGAGCGCCGAACGCAAAGGTAGGCTCCGGACGCGGCCATCCGGGGAACTTCGGCTGCCGGCAAGGTACTGGCCGCAGGTTCAGAGTTTGATCCGGCTATGTTGACCGTAAGGCAGCAATCTATCGTTCGCTGACGCCCAGCTCTCAGGCTGTCGGATTGTGGGCGGAACGCGCGTTGGGGACCTGTACCAGCTTGATTGTGCCGGAAGAGCTCCACGATGGATTGCTTCGGGTCCCTGGGTTCTTTTGCGACAGTGAGCCATTCCCTCGCAAGATCTTCACCGAACGGCTGCAGGAAACGGTGGCCTGCTATGCGCGGAGGAGCTGCCGGTCAAGCGAGTCCATGCGATGGCTCACGCTTGTACTGGGGAGGTCGGGCTGGTGGTCGCCGTACTCGCACGCTCGGTTCTCTCGCGATCGAGGTCGAGACCGCACGGGACGAACCTCGTCCCCGGACAAGCGTGACCACGCGCTTACGCCAAAGAGAATGAGAAAAGTTGCTCCACTCTCCGTGACAAGCAACAGACTCGACAGTAACGCCCTGAGCGTACAGGACCCTCCAAGCACGGTTAATGCGGCAAAGGCCAACGAAGCTAGTGCATTACGCGCATTTGGGGAACATCCTTGATAGTGACCTCGGCCGGCGCCGAGGGGACGCCGTGGCCGTTGCCGTTGACGGCCATGACCCGATACTGCGTGGCGCCTTTTTCGGCGGCGGGTTCGGTGAAGATGGGCTTGGTGAGACCGGAGCCAATTACATGCGGGCCGCCACCCTGTGTACTTTCAATCGTGTATGTGACTGCCCCCGGCACGGGCTCCCACTCGATGGTGACGTTCTTTTCATGGGTGTGCGCACGGAGGTTTGTGGGGGCGTCCGGGACAGGCCCGTTGGGCAACAAGCCATAGACGCACAGCTGACCAGTCCCCGTGTTCTTCGTTCCAAAACTCGAAAGGTATACCTTGCCATTTGCAATGGTAGGCGGTGCCATCTTGGAGTACTCCCCACAGTCATCACGCGAAGGGTAGTCGAGCGAGTTCCACAGTTCGCTGTTGATGTCGTCGGCGTCGTACGCGTACAGGATGCCGGGCTGGGACATGTGCCAGGAGTCTCCGACGTGGTGAATAGCAGCCCAAAGAATTCCATCTTTGTCGCCGTCGGCCGAGATGGAGAGCATAGCGCCAGGGTGGCCGTGATTGGCGGTCGGCAGCATCTGAAACGGCTTCTCTTCGAGCGTGTTATCCGGCCTAAATTTGTAGACACGTTCCTTGTCCCGTTGCCCCCACATGTAGAGCAGGCGCCCGTTCTTTGCGCTATGCCAAAACGCAACGCTATGCAGGTGCGAACTGGTCACACGGAAATGCTGTATCGCATTCTGATCGCCCAGATGGCCAAGGTGCTGCGTGTTGAGCAGGTAAAGCACACCCTCCTTCCCACCGCCAAGCACCAGATTTGTATTGGGAATGAGGGTGGCACCGGAAGAGTCGAGATCGTTATCGTCTTTGTCGAGCTTCACGTGGTTGGTAGGTGTGAACCAATCCAGAATCTGCAGCGTAGGCGAGAGCTTCAGGAAGCTCTCGCTGAACTGCGTTGTGCCGTTCCAGCTGCCATTCCCTGTATCGAGATAGATGTCGCCATCCGCGCCGATGGACGGTGCCTGTCCGCTCTGCCAGACGCTGGCCCCACCGCCCCCGGGAGACGTATTCAACACGGCCTCCTGTTTGAGGGTGATTGCGTTGTAGCTGATCAGAAAGCCGTGATAGGGCTCCTTATCGCAATGCGAGGCATACCCCACGTACACCTTGCCGCGATCGAGAGCCAGCGCGGGTCGCTGGTTCTGCAGCAATGGATTGAAGTCTGGGGCCGTGATCGTCACGGGGCTACCCGGCATGTCGGCCCCTGTCGCTACGTCAAGTTTGTGGAGGCGTTGCTCGAAGTGGCCACCCGCTTTGGTAAGCGCAACCACGTACAAAACCCGGGTCGTGGGATCGATGACGGGTGTGCCGATGATGCCCATATTGCCATTAATGTCCAGGCAGCCAAAGTCGTAGTCGTGCAGATTAGCCGGAGTCCCGAAGTTGCTATGCCAAAGCGGCTCGATGGCGCTGGGGTCATTGGCGTCGAAAGCATACACGCTGTTGTTCACCGTGGTGACGAAGACCACGTCGTGGTATCCGCCACCGACGAGCACGTTGGTTAGGAGCAGCGGCTGTGTATAGAGCTGATCGTCGACCACGCGCTTGAACAACATGCCAAAGTGAATGGGATCGATGTTGGAAGGCTTCAGGATCGTTTCGCGGAGGTTTGCTCCGGTCCTTTCGCCATTGTTGTGTTGCGTGAGGACATCCACCTGGGCGTGAACGAGCGCTCCACCGCACACGATGGACCCGAGGAAGAGAACAGCGACGCAGGCACGATGAAACGACGGGGTCAGCAAGATGGGGACCACTCCAGGGGCAACATGAGCTCGGGGTTCAGAGGTGAGGGGCGCCGACCTCCGTAGTCCTGCACACGTGATCATAAAAGACCGCGGCTCATCCTCGCGAAGAAACCACGTAAAACCTACTCAGCCTTACCTACGGTGTTGTCTTTGTACGCCCGTTGCAGGATGAAAAAGGCTTCTTTCTTCTTTCCATCGTCAGAGATCAGGCCTTTGCGGTTGTAGCCGTCTTGAAGTCTTGGGATATTGCGTGTAGTCGAGCGAAAGTCGATCAGGATCCACGGGGTGATCCCGCGCAGCTGCGGGATGTTGGCGAACATGATGAGCTGCTGCTTGTAGACGTCAGCCTGCTGCTCCTCGGTCCAGCGCTGGGTGAGCGGGCCATGGTCGCCGTACTTGGCTTCGGCGCCGAACTCGCTCATGATGACCGGCTTTTCGGGCAGTACCCAATGCATCGTGGCGGCGTCTTCGGGCTTGCCGCCATACCAGCCGATGTACTCGTTCACACCGACGACGTCCAGGGCCTTGGTCAAGGGATCGTTGAGAGTGGCGGTGCTGCCGACTATGTGCTCTGAGTTAAGGGCAGAGGTGATGAGGCGCGTGGAGTCCAGCGTACGGGCTTCCTCAGCTAAGTTGGTAAGAAACGTGGTGCGCGCCGGGTTATTCCCTGTTTCGTTGGAGACAGACCAGAGGATGACCGAGGCCTTGTCCCGGTCGCGGCGAATCATCTCCTTCAGCATGACGACGTCCTTGTTGTAGACCTCGGGCTTGTCGAATGAGATGTGTTGCCAGTTGGGGATCTCCGACCAGACCATAATGCCGTCGCGGTCAGCCGCGCGGGTCATGCGCTCGTCGTGCGGATAGTGACAGAGGCGGACGAAGTTGGCATCAAGCTCCTGAAGATAGCTGAAGATCGTGTCGACTTCCTGATCGTTGTCGACGCGACCCCCGACGATGGGAGCTTCGGCGTGTACGTTCACGCCCTTCAGAAAGACAGCTTTTCCGTTCAACACAATACGGGTGCCCTCGACACGGATGTCGCGGAAGCCGATATCGTCGGTAAGTCTGTCCTGCTGCTCTGCCGAACCTGTGGAGAGAGTTACCTTGTAAAGCTTAGGGGTCTCTGGCGACCAGAGGGTTAGACTGCTGGCTTTTACGGTGAATGGAGCTCGGCCATCCGCCCCGGTTCTCAGGCTGGCGTGGACGCCGGCCTCGGGTATGTCGAGGCTCACCGGGGTTCCGACAGCCGCATCGAGGACGTGCACATAGCCCGTGAGATCTGTATTGCCGGGCTGCCAGACGGCGCCGTGAGCGAGATGCACATCGTAGTCGTCGATAAAAGCTTTAGGAACGGTCAAGAGGGAGACGTCGCGAGTAAGACCGCCGTAGTTGAACCAGTCATACCCGACCGAAGGAATACCATCGACCAGCCGAGTCGCGTCAACGGCGATGACGACGAAGTTGGACCCGGGGTGAAGGACACCCGTCACTTCGCAATCAAAGGGTGTAAAGCCGCCCTCATGATCGCAAACCCGCTTTTGGTTGACCCATACGTGGGAGCGGTAGTTCGCTGCGCCGATGTGGAGAAATGTGCGGGTGCCGGGTTTGGGCGTTGCATCAAAATCTCGCTCGTACCAAAGCACGCCCTCGTAGTTAAACAGCTGCGGCACCTGGGTGTTCCAGTCTCCAGGAACCTTGAGCGTGGGAGCCGTAGCAAAGTCGTACTCTTCGTTATGTGGACCGCTGACGATGTTGGGGTGGGTGTTCAAGGCATAGCCACGATCGTTGATCTCCCCCGTGTTCGTGTAGAGATCTCTCGCGGGAGCCTGGTCCACCAGGTAGTGCCAGTTTCCGTCCAGACTGGTTACGGTGCGGTGGTCGATACCAACCAGCAGCGTCTGAAATGGTGTCTGTCCGAAACCCGGAAGCACCAGCCCGAGGCAGACCAGCGCAATCGCCAACTGGTAAGACGGACGACCGACTATGGTGAAGCTCATCTGTTTCACTACGCTCATGACCTCTGGAGGTGATCGGTATTGGTTGTAACACGATTGGTTGTAACACGGGTTTCACCTTCAACTGTGCCCCTGATCAAGGCCATCCGCTAAGAGCCCCGTCAGGTTAGCTGCACATGGGTTCTGCTCAGATCGTCGGGGCGACCGCAGTTGCCGGCGTTGCGTCCTTCGCAGGACGTTGCTGCGCCGCTCCAGGGTGGTGGCGGAACAGTCGGCGGTTGGCTCCGTTGCACGGCCAGGGTCGAACGGCGGGCGCCCGAGACGCTGTCTCTTCTCAGACATCAAGTGACGGTCTCCGGGTCACAGCCCTCAAGGGTGAGGAGGCGCGATATGTGCACGCTGCTACCGATCCCGGCGCAAGTAACAGCTTGGCGAGGGAGTCGCGCCGACCCAACCGGAGTCTCCCGCCATAACCCGCCCGCCTACAACGTCTCATTACACTGGTGTGCTAGCGCGACAGATTCAACGTATACAAACTGCCGGTGCCGATTCTTGGCTGCACCAGCGGCTCGTTGGATGGAGTTATCCCGCTAAAGAAATAGTTGGCCGCCGCTCCATCGTGGAAGCTTCTCAGGCTGGCGACAGTGTTGACGGAGCCGTCCTGTGCATCGACCCTCAAGATAGGCTCGCCTTCCTGTTGAAAGGCATGAATGTACACGGCAGCGCCGTCAGAGCTCCAAACGGGGTCAGCAGCGCTGGTCTGGGCTAGCTGCCTCCAGCGCTGGGCCTTGACGTCATATAACATGAGCGCTTTCTGATCTAACGTGAGTGCGGCAATCCAGCGTCCGTCCGGCGACCATCTTGGACTGAAGAGGCCGTCGGAACCTGGGATTTGTTCGATCTGATGTGTGTCGATGTGAAGGATCTGCAGATTGCGCGGAGCGCTTTCCTTGCCCATAAGGTCCGGCTCTCGTCCGAAGGCTAACTCTTTGCCGTCTGGTGACCAGGTTGGGTCTGCAGTGTTGCGTGTTTCCTTGAGCAGTGCCTCAGGGCTGCCTCCTGCCGCGTTGACGAGGTAGGTTTGCCACAGACCTCCATGCTCTCTGGCCATGATTGCGAGCCGTTTGCCATCAGGAGACCAGTGTGCCAGGAAGACGTCGGTGCCCTCTGACGTAAGCCGAATCTTATCCGAACCGTCGACTGCGCGTGCCCGCCACAGGGTCTCGCTCAGATCTGTCCACGCCACCCAGTTTCCATCGCGAGAGTACTCGACGCGATTTGCATCCGCGAGGAATGCGGGTGCTGGCTCGAAGTCGTGATGCTTACCATCGAACTGCTGAAGCCCGGAAGGTGCTTCGAGGCCCACGAAGTAAATCCTGGATCCGCTCTTGGCCGCAACGGGTGACTGAAAACGCAGGGGGCCATTGGTCAACTGAGAGAGGCTTGCTTTGTTCTTGGAATCACCAAGCTCCCAGAGGTTGTCGCCGGCTTCGAAGACATACGCCTGGCCGTCAGCTGTCCAGACACCGCAGCACGCTTCCAGGTGCGCGGCGGCGGGCTCTCGGATCGGCCGTGGTATCCGCTCTTTGCTGTCCATCTCCCAAAGACTGGTTGCATGAGTGATCGGATTCATCAGGGTGAAACGAAGCAGCTTACCGTCGGGCGACCAGCGCAGCCAGAAGGCCCGTCCGTCCAGCTTGGCATAGAGAGTAGAAGGCTCATCCTGGTTGATGATTCGCAGTTGATCTTCGGTAGCGTAGAGAATGCTTAGGCTATCGGGCATCCAGGTGGCATCGTGTGCGAGCACATTGGCGACCCTTTGGCCACTTCCGCCCGATGACGGAACAATCCAGAGCGGCTGTTCTGATGCGCTCGAAGAGTTGCTTCGTACAAGAAGTTTGGACCCGTCGTGGCTGATGTCCGTTAAGACCCCGGAGGATATCTCATCGGGCATGTTGATACGCTGTACACCGCCTGTGCCGGTGAAGATGGCGGTGAGGTGCGAACGTCCGTCAACGAGAACCGAGGTCAGGATGCGGTCACCCTCGGTTGCGAGGGTCAGAAAACTCTCGATGTTTGGAGCGCCGATTGAAAGAGGTACGTAGTGCGTTACCTGATTGATCCGGTACGGCGGGAGTGGGTTCGTCCTTACCGGTCTGCGAGCTTGTACTGCAAGCAGCATCAGGAGCACCACAGAGAGGCCCACAAGCCACTTCTCGCGGGTAGACCACCGACGCGGTGTAAGACTGGGCTGAGCAGCCCGAGTGGTTCTAGAGCTACGTGGCGCCGAGCCCGCCAGAGGAGCGCCAGTTTCTACTTGTGTAGCCGTCGAATCGATTGCTCTCTGTTGCGAAACTGCTGAGGGATTAATCGGCAGCGCTACAGGAGTACTGAGGTGTGCCTGGTTCTCAGGGAGGGCCGGCGAGTCGTTGAGACTTGCTTCCACGTCCTTCGCGACAAAGGCTGCGGGAGCGATGAATCGATACCCTCGTTTTGGTAGGGTCTCGATGAAACGTGGGTTGTCCGCCGAGTCTCGAAGCGCCTCTCTGATCTTCTTCACTGCTCCAGAGATGCCCTGCTCAAAGTCCACATTGGTGTTTGAGCCCCAGACTCGATTCAGTAGCTCCTCCCGCGTTACGACCTCACCGGGACGCTCCAAGAGGATAAGGAGGACTTTGAAGGGCTGCCCCGCCAGATGCACGCGAAGGCCGGCCCGCCAGAGTTCACCTGTTTGCGGATCGACTTCGAATGTGCCGAAGGTAATGTGCCGCGGTCCGTCCGCCAAGGGCAAGCTGACCTCCGATCTCGGCAATCAGGATAAATGTTCGTGTTTGCCCCGATCAAAACCGTCAACAACTCTGCGTATGTGCCTCATTCGAGAAGAGTTATTCAGTCAGACAAATCCATCGTGAAGATCAGGATAAATCCATTGCATCCCGGTGACCTGAAGCTGGATTGTCACAGGCGATTCACGCGGGGTCGATTGCTGATGCCAGTTCAGGAAGGCGGCACCGGTCTTTGAGACTCAGGAGGACACATGGTTTGCTTCTCACGTAGAGGTCGAGTGCACGATTCGCTATTCACAACCGCGCTCTGGTTACCCCTGATGGCCGGCTCGCTCTCCTGTATTGCGGGTCCGTATGCCAGTGCTCAGGCTGACTCTGGCCGCGTCGTCGGAACGGTGACGGACGCCACCGGGGCGGAGATTGCTTCGGCCAGCATCACACTCACGAATCGGGCCACCGGGGCGAAGCTGACCGGAACGTCGAATGCCAATGGCGAGTTGAACGTCTCCGCCGTTCCGGCGGGTGACTACGTTGCTGCTGTGACCGCGCCTGGCTTCCAGACGCAGACGCAGGCCTTCACCGTACGGGTCACCACAACGCTGACGCTCAACTTCACGCTCAACCCGGGTGTGGAGACGACCACAGTCGAGGTGACGGGTGCCGCGTCCCTTGTGAACACGACAGATCCCACACTTGGTGAGACGATCGAGTCGAAGCAGATCACCCAGCTACCCCTGAACGGTCTCAATTCGTTGAACCTTGCTCTGTTAACTCCCGGCGTGACGCAGGGTGTGAACGGCGAATACAACCAGGACGTGGCGGGCCGTCACGGCAATACTGGCGGCAGCGCGCTTTCCGTTAACGCGACGCGCCCTCAAGCGAACAACTTCATTCTGGATGGTGTGGACAACAACGACAGCCTGCAGAACGTGATCCTCTTCTTTCCGCCGGTCTTCGCCACCCAGGAGTTCAAGGTAGATACGAGCGTGGCTCCGGCGCAGTACGGCCGTGGGGGCGGCGCCGTTGTGGTGAGCTCTATCAAGTCGGGAACAAATGGGTTGCATGGGTCGGCCTTTGACTACTACCGCAGCAACAAGTGGGCCGCGAATCCGAACTATCAGTTCCCCTATAACAACGCGCCCGCCGGGCCAAAGAGCACGTACAACCAGAATATCTTCGGCGGTGAAGCAGGCCTGCCGCTTATTAAGAACAAGCTGTTTCTCTTCGGCGACTACCAGGGCACGCGCTACCAGCAGCCGTCGGGCAGCGGCTATGACACGGTACCGACGGCACTGATGCGGCAGGGCAACTTCACCGAACTGCTCGATCCTGTTCTCGCGAGTATGGGTGAAACGAACGGTGCCGCACCCTTTTACACGACCTATTTTCCTGCCTGCTATCCAAACTCGAATGTGTTGAACAAGCAGTTCCCCTCGACCGGCAGCACGGGGCAGATCTTCGACCCGTTGACGTGCGCGCCATTCCCGGGGAACATCATTCCGCAGAACCGTATCAATCCGGTCGCTCAGAACTACCTGAACGCCTTTCCGCTGCCTAACCGGACGGATCGGCTGGTCGGCAACTACTTCTACCAGCAGACGCAGATTGGAAAGTACAACACCTTCGACGTGCGTCTGGACTGGACTGCTTCCCCCAGCGATCTCTTCTTCTTCCGGTACTCGTATGACAACACCTCGTCGAATCAGAATTCACAACTTGCGACAAACCCTGGTTATCCGCCCCTGAATGCCAGTGGTCAGATCAACTATCTGCATGCCCGCGGGCACGATCTGGGGTATACGCACAGCTTCTCTCCCCGTGCGGTCAATGAGTTCCGTTTGGCCTATAACCGCGATAACTATGGCTACACGCCACCAAACTATGGAATCTCGGTGGGCGAGCAGCTCGGGATTCAGCACACGGCTCTGGGCGCCGCGGCAAATACGGGAGGACCGCTGACCGGTCCGTATGATGGAGCGCTCACCTATACCGGGGATTTCGGGCCGTATGAGGTGCCGCAGAACATCTACGAGGGCACTGACACACTCAGCCTGACCCGGGGCAGCCATCAACTCAATGTTGGCGGAACGCTGATTCGCCGCGTGACGAACTACTATCGCCCAATCGAAGGCAAAGGCGGATTCTTCTACAACGCACAGCTCTTCACCGGCTACAGCGAGAGTGAATACCTGACAGCCGGGGCGGCCGCGTACCAGATCGGCTCCCAGACCGGGTTCTTTTCCAACATCAATCAGGAAGACGCTCTCTTCGCCCAGGATGACTGGCGTGTGAACACGCGCCTAACCCTAAATCTCGGCGTTCGATGGGACCTGATCACTTGGCCGTATGAGGCGCATAACCGGCAAAGTTCTTTTAACGTGAACAACGGCCAGGTGTTGGAGGCCGGCGTAAACGGCACCTCCAAAACCATTGTCAATCAGGATTTTCTCAATTTCGCGCCTCGCGTCGGCTTCGCCTACGATCTGAGTGGTGACGGCAAGACAGCTCTCCACGGCGGATACGGCATCTTCTATTTCCCGGATTATGGTGGCATTAACAACCAGCTGGGGCAGAACGTTCCTTTTAGTGGAAACAACTACTTCAATGCATCGAGCGGCTACTGCATCACGTTGAGTGGGCAGACGTCGACACTGCAGGCGCCCAACTCCTGCGCCGACTATACGAATCCGGCGGCTGTTACCTCATCGCTGCCCTTACCCTCTTCTGTCGCCGACTTCAACATCACGAACCCGCCCGCGAACCTTGCAGGCACCGCGATCAATGTGAACAACAAGCACAGCCGAGTCCAGCAGTACAACTTGCAGTTACAACAGCAACTCACTCCCAGGGACGTCGTCAGTGCGGCATACGTTGGCACGCACGCCGATCGGCTGTCCACCTTTTACAGCCTGACGCAGTACCACATCGGCGCAACCACGCTTCCGTACGCCAACCAGAATGGTGGCCTCACCTACAACCTGTATAACGGCAGTTCCAACTACAACGGCTTACAGCTGCACTATGAGCATCGAGCGGCAAACTTCCTGGCGACGGCGTCCTATGCCTGGTCCCACGCCCTCGACAATACAAATAGTCCCTATGGTGGTGGGAACCCTGTCGCCGTCCTGTTGTGGTATGACCAGGCTGCGAACTATGGCAATTCCAGCCTGGATGAACGGCACCTTTTCAGTTCGTCGTTCGTTTATACCCTGCCATTTGGGCGCGGCCAACGGTTCGGAACCGGAGTAAACCGCGCCTGGGATCTGCTGATTGGGGGATGGCAACTCAACGACATCGTTCAACTGTCAACCGGGCAGCCGATTGACCTGCAGGCCGGCGGCAGCAGCCAGCAGGCGGTGGGGAACCGGCCGGATCTTGTTGGAGTAATCCGGTATCCCAAGACGTTGACCCACTGGTTCGATCCCGCTGCGTTCAGTTCCAACATCCCCTCCCAGGCGGCGACTGATGTACCGAACACTCAGGTGTATACGCGCCTGGGAACCCTCGGCCGCAATTCGATCTATGGACCGGGATTCAGGGATATGGACTTCGGCCTCCAGAAGAACTTCCACATCTTGGAAGGCAAGCAGTTGGAGGTTCATGGTGATGCTTTCAACGTAACGAACACGCCCAGCTTCGCCAATCCGGTTGGCGTTCAGTCAAGCAACATCTTCGGTGCCATTACGGCTGAGCGAAGCACGGCCCGGAGGATCCAGTTAGCCGCCCGGCTGGTGTTCTAACCAACAAACACCGGAGCAAGACTCAGCTTGGGACTGGGTCTTGCTTCTTACGAAAGCCACTGCTGCCGTGTTTACAATCGCGCTTGCATCAAGCTGCGGGAGTTGCTCGCACGAGCTTGTCTGGTTCTTCCCTTCCGGCGAGGTATACCGTGGCCGTATCTCGTTTCCACCTCTGCCGCACGTTGCCGTGTCGTTATTCATCTTGTCTTAGAGCCCCATGTTGGAGTTTTATGCCGCTCGAGTATCCGTCTCGGTGCTTTCCAGAGAGATGGGCAGAACATCGTGCAACACGCACTGCCGTTGGCGCCGTTCTGACCCTGTTTCTCGTTTTGATTGGTGGAGCAGCGAACGCCCAGACCGACTCCGCTGGACCGGTCGTAGCACAGCATGTGCCGGCTTGGATGGACCAGGCCATCTTCTACGAGATCTTCCCCCGAGACTTCTCTCCGGAGGGGACGTTAAGTGGTGTGACGGCCAAGCTCGACAGGCTGCAGAAGCTCGGGGTGACCGTGCTCTGGTTGATGCCGATCCACCCTGTTGGCAAGACGCACCGCATAGGCACCTATGGCAGCGTGTATGCCGTGAGTGACTACTACGCGATCGACCCCGCTCTCGGGACCAAGGCTGACCTGATGCACCTGGTGCAAGCAGCGCACCAACGGCACATGCGCGTGATCCTCGACGAGGTGGCGGACCACACCGCCTGGGACAACGCAATGATGGCGCATCCGTCGTATTACAAGCGAGATGCGGCCGGCAAAGTGCTTTACCCACATAGCTGGAGGGATGTTGCCGCACTGAACTATGCCGATCCGGCCCTGCGCGGGTATATGGTCAACATGTTTGCTTACTGGCTGAAGACCTTTGACCTGGATGGCTTCCGCTGCGACGATGCCGGCGATGTGCCTGTGCAGTTCTGGGATGAGGCAAGTGCCGCCCTCCGATCCATCAGGCCGGATGTGCTTTTGCTTGCGGAGGCCTCGCAACCGGATCTGCTGCGTGCGGATTTCAACATCGACTATGGCTGGCCGCTGCTTGCGGCGATGAATCACATCATGTTGCATGGGGAGCCCGCGTCTGAGGTGCGGGAGGTGATCAACGCACAGGCCGCCCGCTACCCTCTTGGCAGCTGGCACATGCTTATCAGCGACGACCATGACACCAGGCGGGCGGTGGTCCGCTATGGTGCACAGGGAGCGCTCGCAGCCTCGGCTCTGGTGTTCACGCTGCCCGGTGCGCCCATGCTCTATAACGGCATGGAAGTTGGGGACGCCACGCCTTCCACGGGACCGGCGCTGTTCGAAAAGGTGCCCATCTTCTGGCAATCCGGTCAGCTAGAACGTGCTTTCCCGATGTTTTACAAGGTGATGATTCCCCTTCGGGAGAGTTCACCCGCTCTGCGCCACGGCGAACTGGTTTGGATACACAACTCTGATGAAGCGCACGTCCTAACGTACCTGCGCCGCTCGCCGGAAGATACCGTCTTGATCGCGGTTAACCTCGCCAACGCGCCTTTCACCGGAAGCATCGAAGTACATTCCGGAGCCTGGCAAGAGATCATCCTGGATGACGTCGCGCACGGCGGGGAAGCCGGCATGCCCACAGCGGACGCTGCGGTTCCACCGCCTCCTGTAGCTTTGCCCGCACTCTCTCTTTCCCCGTTTGGGGTACGTCTCTTCCGCATCGCGCAAATCCCCGCGGCTCTTCCGGACGCGATGGCGAACTAAGCCGCTTTAGGGTAGCGCGATGACGAGTGTTAGTTCGATCCGGCCCAGTTAGTAGAACCTGCAAATAGTCGCCAACTCCGGCCAGATTCAAGAGGCTGCAGTGGCGCGCTTCAGCCAGGATAAGTGGACAACAAGCCAAGATGGTGGGACAACAGCCGCTCCGATCGAGCTAACGACTTGTTGAAAGAATTAGGACTTCCCAAGCCCTAGAAGTGGTCTCATCGATACGGTTTGGCCTCAACGAGGCTCATGGAACCCGCTTTGATCGCGGGTTCCATTTGTGTCCTTGGGAACGGTGTTGGTTTTGGAACCACTTAGTCTCCGAAGAGGCGATTCAGCAGGTTGGTCTTCGCGAGGTCGATGATTTCATCTCCACGGCCGTTCATCACACACTTTGTGAGATAAAGGCTGAAGCCGAGCGCCTGGTCCGGCGTAATGGTGGGCGGCATGGAAAGCTCCCGGCGCTCCGTCAGCACTTCCACCAAAGCGGGGCCCCTATGAGCAAAAGCCTTTTTGAGGGCCGGCCGTAGCTGCTCGGGCGTTGATACCCGTACGCCTAGCAGCCCACAGGCATCCGCGACCTTGCTGAAATCGGGGTTCTTGAGATCGGTTCCGAAGGGAGGAATGCCGGACGACATCATTTCGATCTCCACAAAGGCCAGAGCGCTGTTGTTGAAGACAACGATTTTTACAGGCAGGTCGTTCTGTACCGCCGTAAGCAACTCGCCCATGAGCATGGCCAGACCGCCGTCGCCGGACATTGAAATTACCTGGCGTCCGGGAAATGTGGCCTGAGCTCCGAGTGCTTGCGGGAGCGCCCCGGCCATGGATCCATGCGACCAAGACCCGAGCAGCCGGCGCTTGCCGTTAAAGCGAAGATAGCGTGCTGCCCAGATGCTGGGTGTTCCAACATCAACGGTAAACACGGCGTTGTCCGCAGCAAGCTCATCCACTGTGCGCGCTACCAACTCAGGATACAGGGGGGATGTTCCAGGCTTGCCCACCGCAAGATCATTCAGATCTTTGCGGGTCTGTCGATAGTGCTTCACACTGTCTTTCAGGTGCGCGCTGTTTTTCTTTTTGCCAACGAGAGGCAGAAGCGCCGTTGCTGTTTCCTTTACTGAGCCGATCAGGCCTACATCGACGACCGTGCGCCGGCCAATCTGTTCACCGCGGATGTCGACCTGCACCTTTTTTGCCTTCTCAGGATAGAACTGGGGATAGGGGAAATCTGTGCCAAGGGCCAGCAGGGCATCACAATGCATCATGGCGCGATAACCGGAGGTGAAGCCCAGCAGGCCGGTCATGCCCACATCGTATGGGTTGTCGTACTCCACAAACTCCTTGCCGCGAAAGGCATGCACGATCGGCGCCTGCAGCTGTTCGGCGATCCGCATGAGTTCGTCGTGTGCACCCGCGCAGCCTGCACCCGCCAAGATCGTCACTCGTTTGGCGTCCTTCAAGAGGGCGCCAGCCTTGGCCAGGTCATTCGCCGGCGGAAGAACGACGGAAGCATTGCGAAGAAAACCGAGCGGCGCTGCCGAAGCCTTGCTCTTCATCGAAGAAACATTGCCAGGCATCACCACTACCGCGACACCGCGCTCGGCGATAGCTGTGCGCATCGCGATGGCGAGAATGCGCGGCATCTGGTCAGGCTCTGAGATCACACCGCAATAGTGACTGCAGTCCTTGAAGATCTGCTCCGGGTGGGTCTCCTGAAAGTAGGTGGTGCCCAGCTCCGTCGATGGAATCTGAGAGGCGATGGCCAATACCGGGACGCGGCTGCGATTGCAGTCGAACAGGCCGTTGATGAAGTGCAGGTTGCCAGGTCCGCAGCTACCGGCGCAGACGGCGAGGCGATCCGTCAGATACGCTTCCGCTCCGGCCGCAAAAGCCGCGGCTTCCTCGTGACGCACATGCACCCACTCGATCTGTCTGTGGTGCTGAAGGGAGTTGATGACCCCATTGAGCGAGTCTCCAGGCAACCCATACACACGGCTTACTCCCGACAAGGCCAACGTTTCTACCAGAACTTCTGCGACAGACGGCATACCGATCTCCTTAGGCAACGTGTTGAAATGGATTGGAACGAAACCGTTGCCACGCAGCGGCTCTCAAAAGAGACACGCCTGGATGCGACAGGAAGTATGGCACACGGTGGACTACTCTGCGCTTTGGGCGCCGACTGAGTCATAGATTGGTTCTAAGTTATTGCCTGCCAACTTTCTGGTTTGCGGTGGGACCGGCGAGATGGGCTTTGAGTACAAGTTCAAAGCCGAAACTGAACTGGTTGCGACGGCGCACATGAGAGTTCGCCGGGCCAAATGAGGGCTGGCCGGCGAAGTCGCCACGAACCTCTGGCCTTAGGTCCACCCAACGCTTCGGCAGGAGGCTCAAGCCAAGCGTTGCTTCGCTATACGTGCCCGGCGTCGGAGTCCGGAGCCGGATTCCGTGCGGATCGGCGAACCATTCCAGGCGAGTGTTCAGGTAAACCGTATTCCGGAGCCTGAAGTCTGTGAACGCAACGGCCCCCTTGTTGTCGGCCGTGCGTCCCCCGATCGCCCGGTCGCCCACATCGGCGGCATAGTGAACCTGCAAAACCTGAGCTATCCGGGGCGTCCAAACCTGGCGGAACTCCAATTCGCCGAGCGTCTGCCACGAGCCGACATGCCCTGCATTCGCCTCGAACGGCTGCGGTCCGGTGTAAGCTGTCGCGATCCATTGCCGCGCCTTGCGACCTTTCGGGCTATAGATCAATCCGGCCGATATAGCTCGGAGCGCGCCCTCGCAGTTGAAAGACGGTGTTGTAGCCCATCACGGGACCCAGCACTATCGTGAGGTTCTTGTTGGGATAGAGGGTTGCCTGTACCGAGGTGCTGCCCACCTCGTAGGTGATCCAGTAATACGATTCCGAATACATGGGCCGATAGGGACCCATCAATGTTTCAAAGCCGTCCGGTACGTTGATGCGGCCGGCAGTCCACTCGATCCCGCCTTTCCAAATGCCCGGAGTGTGCAGTGCGATATACGCTTGGTGAAGATCCGTTCCCCAGCGTGGCCCGTCAGGCCCAAAGTGATTTAAAGGCCGCAGCAACGCAGCGTCGGAGCCGATATAGAAGTCGCCGCGAAAACCCCAAGACAGCCCTTTGGTTGTCTTGCGTTCCACGGTCAGCCAAGCGCTATTCAACATTGCCTGATTACTGAACCGGTTAGGGACGGGCGCCGTGGCCAAGAGGCCGCTGGCGTGACTGGCCGTGGTCACGCCTCCGTCGAGCCAGCTATAGAGTTGCACACGATGCTCGCTGAGCCGATCCGCCCAGGTGTTGCCGTCTGCTAACAAGGTCGGCAAGTCCTCTGGGTACACCGGTCCGATAAAAGGTCTCCGATCACTGCCAGAATCATCGCGACCGGTAATGATGTCCGTCGCGCCTTCTTTGAACGCAGTGCCCTGTTGACCCAACGCACGAGAAGGGGCTGCAAGGATGCATGCCAAAGCAAACCAAGAAGACGTTCTCACACGTGATCTCAGCGTCGCCGGCAAATCGTACGCGGTTTGCATGGGGCTCAGCGAACGTTTGCGATGTCCTGCTCTTCAGACGTAAAGACAGGGGCTTCCTTGTACTCGCTGAACAGGAACTCGTACACAAGGCCACCAAGAGCGCCGCCCAGAAGGGGTGCCAGCCAAAACAGCCAAAGCTGTTGAACAGCCCAGCCGCCAGCAAAGAGCGCCGGGCCTGTGCTGCGCGCCGGGTTTACAGAAGTGTTGGTCACTGGGATCGAGATCAGGTGAATGAGTGTCAGGCCGAGCCCGATCGCGATTGGCGCAAAGCCGTTCGGTACCCGCTTGTCGGTGGCCCCCATGATGATCAAGAGAAAAAACATCGTCAGCACGACTTCCGCAACTAGGCATGCAAGCAGGGAGTACCCGCCTGGCGAGTGCAGACCATACCCGTTAGAGGCGAAGCCTCCAGCCGTACTAAACCCCGCCTTGCCGCTTGCAATGATGTACAGCACGCCCGCAGCTACGACGGCACCTGCTACCTGTGCCAGGACGTATGGAAGAACGTCTTTGATCGGAAAGCGCTTGCCAGTGACTAAGCCAACCGTGACGGCAGGATTGAAGTGCCCTCCGGACACGTGGCCAAGCGTGTAGGCCATGGTGAGTACAGTCAATCCGAAGGCAAGCGACACGCCGACGAAACCGATGCCAAGAGCAGGGAACGCTGCCGCCAGGACGGCGCTTCCGCAACCGCCGAACACCAGCCAGAAGGTGCCGAAGAATTCGGCAACACAACGCTTGGAAAGGGGCATAGTTACTCCATGGAGGAAACTTGATTTCTCGCTACTGCTTATTTATTCGTGGAACTCGAACCGTTGTAGCAGAGATTCGACTCGGGCGGCACAGATTCTTGTTGCCATCGCATTGCCTCACCACGGGTGATCAGGAGGATCTCGCGTGGAGCCGCGAGGGTAAAGAGGCGTATTCACCGGTTTCTCCAGTATCCTGCTCGCCTTTTTCGTGAGAGCTACATAAGTAGCTGAGAGTGTTCCTTACCGAGTATCTTCCCTCCGCGCTGAAGTGGAGTGCATCGCGGCAACCAGATGAATCCTTAGGAGGTCTCCCTCGCGCGGTTTGAGAACCTGGCGGCAGAGACTTCTAGTCTCCCACGTGCTGAAAGATCAGCCCGCGGCCATGGAGGAGAAAGATCTCCCCGGGCCGCGGGCTGGTGAAATGGGACGGGTTAGGCGCGGCGGACGCGACGTAAGAGCGCGCCGGCGCCGCCGAGCAGGCCGGAGCCGAGGAGGAGGAGCGAGCCCGGCTCCGGGGTGACGGTGGTGCCGTAGAAGTCCAGGCCGGTGGAGTAGGCAGCTGCCTGGTGGACCTCGAAGTCGAGCAGACCGCCGTTACCGTAATCGAAGAAATCAAAGGTGTAGGCCGTGACGCAGTTTGGTTGGCCGACGGCACATTTGGGGTAGGGGCCGGCACCTTCCGAGATGAGTTGATGTAGATCGTTCAGGTAGACGCTGGTGGTGTCGTCGGCAAGGACGGTGAGGGCGATCTCACCGGAGATGCTTGGGTCTAGGTTGACCTTGTAGTCGTAGTAGCCGTTAGGCGCGGTGTAGGAGCCGCCGGGGTAGGTGTTTGGGTCGAAGGAGACCCAACTGGAGGGTCCGATGGGCGCGGCCCAGACGCCACCGGTGCCGATGTCGTAGGTCGGAGAGGTGACGCCGTCGGGTGGCAGGCCAAAGGGGGTGGCGCTGTAGCCGGCATAGAGGGTGGCATTGTTGCCGGGGGTGGAGGTATCGGAGCTGTAGAAGGTGGAGGCGGAGGCGAGACTCGGCATAAGTGCCGAAGCCACGCCAAGGAGGGCAAGTGCCGTCAAGGTGCGCATGATGTCTCCTAAGAAGATGGGCCCGAGATGACGCTCGATAGAAGCGGGGCCCGAGGCTGTCGTGGGACAGCGTAAGAAGACGCGACGGTTGAGCGCGCTACCAACCTAAAGCGGGCACTCAGGCGCGTCTACCGCGAATCGGATTAAGTTACCTAAGATTTCCAGGTAACCACGAGGCGGCTAGGGCGCGGGGCTGGAGAGGGCGACGGCGGGGATGGGCTGCACGGCGAGATTGGGACCTTGCCAGAGGAGGACGGGCCCGTTGGGGCCGAGGGCGCTGCCCGTGGCGTTTTCCACTTCGGGACCGCGCGTAACGACGAGATGATGGGGGCCGGCGGCGAGGGCGGCGCTGAGGCGGACGGCCTGAACGGCGTCCCCCGGCGAGCCGCAGACCTGGGCCTGGAGCGGTGCGTTGCGGACTTCGACGCCGTCGACGCGGAGAGTTGCGGAGGTGCTGGTGAGGAGCATGAGATTGTAGCCGCCGTCAGCGGGGATGGTGAGTGTGCCTTCGAGGCTTTTGGGATGTTGTGGGTTGGGCGCGAGCCCTGGCGTTGTCGCGGTCGCGGGGGAGATGGCGAGGGCGGGAAGGAGGCGAGGGGCGATGACCACGGGCTGCGAGGTCCAGGAGGTCTTGCCTGCGGCGTCGATGGAGGCGAGCAGCACGCGGAAGCGGCCGCTGCCGTCGAGCAGGGTTCCGGCGGCGTCGGGAAAGGCGTGGTGCACGACGGGGCCGTCGGCGGAGGCGCCATCGCCGAAGAGCCAGCGGAAGCGAGCCTGCAGGATGGGTGTGGCGGTCAAGGTGACGTCGTCGCCGGGTTTGAGGAGGCCGGCGGTGTAGGTGAAGCCGGGTGCGGGGGAGGCGGCGGAGATGGTTGGGGGCTTGGCGCCGCCGGTGATTTCGAGGCCGAGGCCGGCTTCGTCGTGGGTGTCGCCCGCGCCGAGGTCAATGTTCTGGAAGTCGACTCCGCTGACCGCGCCGGTGAGGGTGGAGGGAACGAGCTGCGGGCCGTCCATGGCGCTGATGTTGGAGAAGTGGATGTCCGCGACGGCGGGGTTGGGCTGAATGATCTGGGTGAGGGAGTAGAGGTCATCCAGGCGGAGGTCGTCGAAGGTGTAGTTGGCGTGGTGACCTCGCGCGCCCTTGTCGGCCCAGACCTCGAAGAGGGCGAAGGGGACGCCGCAGCCGCCCGCGCCCATGTGGATGATGTCAGAGTCTTGGAGGACGAAGTTGTGGCTGCCGAAGACTTTTTGCGGCCAGCCGAGGCGGACGACGTTGGAGATGCTCGTGGAGAGGACGCTGTTCTCGATGCGGATGTTGCTGACGAGATCGCCTGGGATGCTGATGACTTTTTTGGAGTAGCCGAACCAGTTACCGTACATGGCGAAGATGTCGTCGGCGGCGCGGATGAAGGAGTCCTGGACGAGGGTGTCGCCGCCGCCGAGCCAGTCCATGCCGTCTTGATTGGCGTTGGCTTCGGAGCCGCCGATGACCTTGACGTTGGTGAAGCGGATGCCGCGCGAAAGCCGCATCTGGATCATCCAGGTGCGGCTGCGGACGATGCAGGTGATGCCCTGGATATCGATGTCGCGGGCTCGGTCCATGACGATGACGTGCCAGTCGCGTTTGTGCATCCAGCCCACATCCTGGTCGGGGCGTTGCGGGCCGTCGTAGATGAGGGTGCCGGTGCCGCGAACTTTGACGTTGTGCACCTGCCAGAGGTTGAGCGCGCCGAAGACGACGGCGCCGTCGGCGAGGTAGATGGTGTCGCCGGACTTGGCGTTGATGCTGCCGCGATGGACGCCGGGGCCGAAGTAGCGGATGCCGGGGGTGGCGGCGGTGATGCCGGAGGTATCGGGGGCGTTGGCGAAGAGGAAGAGCATCTCGGAGGTGCCGAAGTGGTCTCCGGGCCGAGAGATGGAGAGCTTGGCGAGGCCGGCGAGCGGAAAGCGGATCGTGGCGCCGGTGCGGGTGGGGCGGATGCCTAGGCGCATGGGTTGGATTTCGACGCCGGAGTCCCAGAAATGGGGGTTTTTCGCGGTAATCGCGACTTCGACGGGGCCGGAGATGGTGAAGTTAAGCAGGTAATAATTGGCTGCGGCGTGGAGGACAGGGCTTGTTTTGCCGTCGATTGTGACAGTTAATTCGTCCGAGCTGACTTCGGCGGGGATGGGGGCGATGGTGGTTTGGGCGCGGAGGGCGAGGGTGGGCAGGAGGACCGCGAGGAGGAGGAGGGCGAAGGGACGCAGCATGGCGGGGGTGGGGGCTCCGGGTCTTGTTCAGTGCGGATCGGGTGGGGTGGGGGTGGAGGCGGTGTCGCTGAGGGCGGTGGCGGCGTTGTCGATGCGATGGGCGACGAGGGCTTTGGCGGCGGCCTCCGCTTTTTGGGCTCCGGCGAGGTCGCCGGACTTTCGGAGGAGTCGGGAGAGTTGGAAGTGGAGGCTGCCGTCGCGGTCGCTGGGGAGGGCGAGGGTGAGCTCGCGGACGGCGCGGGCGGGGTCGCCGGTTTCGGCGAAGACGCGGCCGCGCAGGGCGTGGACCTCCGGCGCGAGCTCGGGCGGGGCGGCGGCGCACTTTTCAAGGAAGGGCTGGGCCTCGGCGAAGTTGTGCTGGTCGACGAGGGCTTGGGCGACGAGGAGGTTGAGCTGGAGGTCGTCGGGGCGGGCTTCGAGGGCGGATTTGGCCGTCGTGATGGCCTTGCCGGTGTCGCCGAGCGAGAGGGCGGCGGCGGCGATGCCGAGCTGGGCGGCGGGGTCGTGTGGATCGAGGCTGAGGGCCTGCTCGTATTGGGCGATGGCCTGGTCGGGGCGGTGTTGCCGGCGGAAGAGATCGCCGACGAGGTCGAAGGTGGGGGCGGATTTGGGGGCGAGCTCTTCAAAGCGGGCGAGGGCGGCGGAGGCGCGGAGCTGGTTGGCCTCCACCGACCAGAAGAGGGCTTCTGGGTTGTCTGGGCTGGCGGTGAGGGCGTGGTCGGCGGCGGCGGCGCTCGCGGCGAAGTCACCGGAGAGAAAGGAGCAGGCGGGGCTGGCGGAGACGGGCGAGTTGCCGCAGGCTGGGGGAGGGGCGGTGACGGCGGCCTGCGCGAGGTCCGCGTCGATCCGGTGGAGGGCGGTCTCGGAGGCTGGGGGCAGGGTGAAGACTTCGGGGTGCTGCTCGGTGTAGTGGGCGGCCGCCGCGAGGGTGGCGAGCTGGGCGGGTTTTGCGGCGGCGAGGACCTCCCGGTAGATGGCGGTGGCCTCGTTGGCGCGGCCCTGGGCGAGGAGGTCGTCGGCATAGAGCGCGCGGGCCCAGGGGGACTGTGCCTGGTGGAGGGCGAGCGCGCGGCCGCTGGACTGGATGAGCTCAAGGGAGCTGACGCCGAGGCTGAACCAGGCGGCGGCGCGGTCTGGGGTGAGCGCGAGCACGGCCCCATCGGTGGCGGCGGCCTGGGCGAAGCGGCCCGCGCCCTGCTGGGCCTGGGCGAGGGTGAGGAGGATCTCGGGGTCGTTGGGGTGGGCGGTGCGGGCTCGCTCGAGGAGGGGGATGGCGCGCTCCGGCTGGTGTTGGTCGAGGTGGGCTTTGCCGAGGAAGAGCAGGGGGGCGACGAGCTGGGGGTTGAGGGCGAGGGCTCGCTGGAGGCTGGTTATGGAGGCGGCGGTCTGCCCGGCGAGGTACTCGACGAGGCCGCGGTTGGCCCAGAGCTCGGGGACGCGGGGCTCGAGGCGGGTGGCCTGGGCGTAGTCGGCGGCGGCCTGGGCGTACTGGCCTGCGGCCTGTTCGGTCTGGGCGCGGTCGAGGACCGTGTCCAGGGTGATGTCCTGGGAGTTGTGCGCGGCGGGGCTGCCGGCGGCCTGCGCCGGGGAGGGCGGCGCCCCGGAGGAGAGGAGCGCCGCGCCCAGGAGGGTGAGGATGAGGGGTGTTGCGGCCATGCTGTTGAGAGCCGTTCCTCCTGATGGTGTAGCCCGGCGTATGTTTCGGGCCTTCAGCCCTGCATGGATCATTGCCACGTCCACCTGGGGCTTCGTCCCAGGCTATTGTGTTTTCGGGCCTTCAGCCCGAAGTGCGGCAGCCGCACCCAAGAGAGATCGGCTCTAGTAGAGCAACTTGAGGGCGAACTGAATACTGCGGTTGGGGAAGGCGGCGTTGATGGTTCCGAAGCCGCCGTCGGTGATGCCGGTGTCTGGGGCGTAGAAGTTGGCGTGGTTGGGGAGGTTGTAGAACTCCGCGCGACCCTGGAGGCGGAAGCGCTCGGGCAGCGACCAGAACTTTTCCGCGGCGAAGTCCCAGTTGTCATAGCGGGGCGAGCGCAGGTAGGAGAGGAAGCGGGCAGTGTTGCCGAAGGTGTAGGGCGCGGCGGGGGCGAAGGCGGCGGTGTTGAACCACTGGTGGATGGTGGGGTGGGCGAGGTGCGGATCGGCGATCTGGTCCGGACGCTGGTTGCCGCCGTAGAGGTTGGAGTTGCCGCCGCCGCTGATGCCGAGCGGGATGCCGGACTTGAGGCTGGTGATGCCGGAGACCTGCCAGCCGCCGACGACGGCGTCGACGCCGGGGGAGATGTTGCCGCCGAAGTGCCGGCCGCGGCCCACGGGCAGCTCGTAGATGTAGTTGACGACGAGGCTGTGTGGGGTGTCGGAGCCGTCGACGGATTTTTCGGCGGCGAGGTTGTAGAAGTTGCGGATGCCGCCGCTGCCGTTGTCGCCGACGATGGACCAGTTGTTGGTGCCCTCCACGTTATCCAGGAACTTGGAGTAGGTGTAGGAGACCAGGAGATTGAGGCCCTGGTGGAAGCGGTGGTTGTAGTTGGCCTGGAGGGCGTTGTAGCTCGAGAAGCCGACGGGCGCCTGGGCCTGGTTGACGCTGCAATATTGCGGAAAGGGCTGGAGCGCGAGGCCCTGCGGGATGGTGGGGTTGTTGAGGCCGCAGCTGCTGGCGGCGATGGTGCCGTAGAAGGGGTTGGGCACGGGGTTGTTGAGTGCCGTGCCCCGCGAGAGGTAGGTGGGATTGAGCTGACTGGCGTTGAAGTTGGCGAGCAGGAGCTTGGTGCCGTGGTTGCCGATGTAGGTGACGTCGAGGACGTCGTTGTCCGTGAAGCCGTACTGGAAGCCGAGCGAGTACTGCTGGATGTAGGGGGAGCGCCGGTTGATGTAGGCATTGGAGGTGCTTTGGCCGACGTCCTGGAGGCCGCCGAGGGAGTTGCCGTGGGGCTGGATGAGGCCGGCGGGGAAGGGGTTGCTGAGGGTGGAGGCGGGGGTGATGCCGCCGTCGACGCTGGCGGTGACGTTGGTGGTCTGGCTGAAGCCGGGCGTGGAGCCGCCGCCGAAGTACTGGGGCGAGAAGAAGATGCCGTAGCCGCCGCGGAGGACGAGACGGCTGGTGGCCTGGTCGGAGAAGCCGATGCGGGGCGCGACGTTGTTATAGGAGGTGTTGTAGAGGCCGCGATGGCTGGAGGAGGTGTAGACGACGGCACCGGGGAGGGTTTTGCCGAGGGCTGCGCCGATGGGATTGGGGGCATGGGGATCGAAGTAGGCCTGGCGGTTGTGGCGCTCGGTGGGCGGGCTCTGCCACTCGTAGCGGAGGCCGAGGTTGACGGTGAGCCGGGGCGTGGCCTTCCAGTCGTCCTGGACGTAGAAGCCCTGGTACTTTTTCTCGATGGCGGCGTTGAAGCTGTTGGTGGTGTTGCCGCCGGAGGGCGTACCGATCAGCAGCGAGGCGAAGCCGTAGCCGGTGCCGTCGGTGGTGGATGAGGCGTTGGGGCCGGCGGTGAAGCCGTGGTCGAAGTTGAAGGAGTTGGTGGAGTAGCCGTTGCCGTTGTTCTGCATGGCAGCGCCGAAGAAGCCGAAGGAGAGGTTGTGGTTGCCGGCGGTCTTGGTGAGATCGACGGAGAAGCTGCCGACGTTGCGGAGGCCGGTGCCCTCATTGCCCTGGGACGGACCGAGCGTTGCCTGGCCCTCGATGTTGGTGAGGGGGAAGACGGGGCTGTTGGCGGTGAGATAGCCGGGCAGGCCGATGCTGGTGGAGTCGAAGGGATAGCTCTGGGTTTCGGACTTTTCGGCCCAGCGCTCGAGGCCGATATCCGCGCTGACGGCGGTGGTGGCGTTGAGGACGCGGCTGTAGCCGGCGACGACGCTGTAGCGGTTGTTGGGGCGGATGTTGCCGGGGCCGCCGGGGTTATTGGCGCCGAAGATGGCGGGGTAGTTGCCTTTTTGCTCGAACTTCTGGGACCAGCGGCCGAAGATGCGGGAGAGGTCGTTGATGTTGTGGTCGACGCGGATCGTGTACTCGTTGGAGCTGACGGGGATGGAGGTGGTGCGGGCGAAGTTGTTGGCGAGCTGGGAGTTCGTGGGGGCGGGGAAGGATTTGGCGATGGCTGCGCCGACGGGGTTGATGGCGGCCTGGATCTGGTTGTTCACGAAGGGGTCGCGGATGAAGCCGGAGGTCTGCGCGACGAGGCCGGTGGTGGGATCGACGGCACCCTGGGTGATGGCGCGGGAGGTGAAGGGGTTGTAGAGCTGGCCTTTGAGGATGGGCCGGCCGAGGGCGTCGGTGCCGACCTGGCTGCCGAGCAGGGCGGAGAAGTCGCCGGACTGGAAGGCGGTGGTGGGGACGGTGTCGACGATGGGGAAGGGGGTGCTTTGGCGGAGGCCTTCATAGAGGCCGAAGAAGAAGGTCTTGTCGCGCTGTTTGTAGAGGCCGGGGATGATGAGGGGACCGCCGATGGATGCGCCGAACTGGTTGCGGCGGAAGGAGGGTTTGGGGTTGCCGGCGTTGAAGTAGGGGTTTGCGTCGAGCTTGCTGTTGCGGAGGAACTCGAAGACGTCGCCGTGGAAGGCGTTGGTGCCGGCCTTGGTGGTGACGTTGATGACGTTGCCGGTGCTGAAGCCGTACTGGGCGGTGAAGGAGTTGGTTTGGATTTTGAACTCGGCGACGGCGTCGACGGAGGGGACGTAGACGACTGCGCCCCAGTCGGAGGCGGTATCCCAGATGCCGTCGAGGAGAAAGGCTGTGGTGCCGAAGAAGCCCCCGCCGAAGTTGAGGAAGGAGATGTCCTGGTCGGCGGTATCGCCGGTGCCGCCGCCGCTGACTTTCTGGCCTTCGGAGGAGTTTTGGACGGAGGAGTTGAGGGTGGCGAGGCCGTAGACGTTGCGGAGATTGAGGGGGAGGTCGACGACCTGTTTGGCGGTGATCTCGGCGGAGAGGTTGGGGTCGTTGGTATTGAGGAGCGGGGCCTGGCTGGTGACGGTGACTTGTTCGTCTTCGGTGCCGATGGTGAGTTGGATGGGTTGTTGGGCGGTTTGGCCGGGGAGGAGGGTGATGCCTTGCTGGGTATACGTTTTGAAGCCTTTGAATCTGACGCTGAGGTCGTAGGCGGCGGGGGGGAGGAGGCGGACGGAGTAGCTGCCGTTCGCTTCGGTCGTGGCGGATCGCTTGATGCCGTTGTCGGCGCCGGTGACGGTGACGGTGGCGCCGGCGATGGTTGCGCCGGTGCTGTCGGTGACGGTGCCACGCAGACCGGAGCTGGTGGTCTGATCCTGGGCGCGGAGGGTGAGGGGGAGGAGCAGGAGCAGGGAGAGGGCGAGGAGCCGGGCGCCGAGACGTTTGCCGGGGGAGATGAGGGGATGCATGGGGTACGACCTCCAGAAGACTTTGCTTCCACAGTTGGCCGGAGCGTCTTGGGCGCGGCCAATGGATCGTGGAGCGGAGCACGGCAAGGGAGCGCCTTCGGAGGGACGGGTGGCAAGGTTCGCTACGGCAATCTCCGATGTAAACGTTACGAAGGCTTTGTTTACAGAAGCTTACGGGGCAGGTAGCGTACCGTCGCTCCGGGCGTAACGGCGGTTAAAATCGAGAGATGGCCGCGGGTTTGAGCGCCAAAGACGTACACGACGGGGCGGAGTGGCAGCCGGGGCCGCATGAGCTGGAGCGGGAGTTGGCGCATGTGTTGGCGAGCGCGCCATTCCGGACGAGCCGCCAGTGCCAGGACCTGCTGCGCTATGTTGTCGAGCAGTCGGCGCTGGGGGACGGGGCAGCGCTGCGCGAGCGCGTGATTGGGATGGCGGTCTTTGGCCGCAAGCCGACCTACGACACGAGCGAGGACCCGGTGGTTCGGGTGCGGGCGGCGGATGTGCGAAAGCGTCTGGCGCAGTTCTACCAGTCGGGCGAGGCGGGGTCGTCCCCGTTCCGCATTGAGCTGCAGCCGGGGTCGTACCGGGCACACTTTCGGCGGGAGTCTTCGCCAGAGCCCGAGCCGGTGGAGCCGATGACGGAGGTGCCGCCGCCGGCGGCGCCGATGCCGGCGGTGGTGGCGGCCGAGCCGGTGGTGGTGGGCTCGGGGCGGCGGGTGCCGTGGCTGCCGTTGCTAGCGGCGCTCCTGGTGGTGCTTGGGGCTGTGGGGTATGGCGTGCTGCGTGCTGGGGCGGGCACGGCACAGAGCCGTTTCTGGGGGCCGCTGCTGCACGAGCAGCAGCCGGTGCTGCTCTATGTCGGCTCGAACGCGGCGTATGTGCTGAGTTCGAGCTACCTGCAGCAGTACCGGACGGCGCACGGGATGCCGAACACCGGGCCCGAGTTTTATGTGAAGCTGGCACCGACCGACACGATCCAGGCGAGCGACCTGGTGCCGCAGCGGGGGACGTTTGTGACCACGGGCGATGTGGCCGCGGTTGTGCAGCTGACCTCGAAGCTGGCGGAGTGGAAGAGTCCGTTTGCCCTGCGGATGGGCGACGACCTGGCATTCGGCGACTTACGGAAGAAGCCCAGTGTGATGATCGGCGGCTTCAATAACGCATGGACGATGGCGCTGACCGACGACCTGCCGTACCGCCTGCGTGAGGGTACGCGGATTGAGGAGCGGGGGCGGCCCAACCGGACGTGGGTGGTGGAGAAGCAGGTTGACGGCACCACGCCGGACGACTACGCGGTGGTGGCGCGGCTGCTGCAGTCGAGCACGGGCGGGCCGCTGCTGATTTTGGCGGGTGTGGGGGAGTATGGGACGCAGGCGGCGGCGGAGTTTGTGGCTGACCCCAAGCGGATGCAGGATCTGCTGCGCACGGCGCCGCCCGGCTGGGAGAGCAAGAATATGGAGTCGGTGCTGCACATCAAGGTGGTGGGTGGGTCGCCGGTGCAGGTGGATGTGGTGGCGAGCTCGTACTGGTAGGCCTGGTGAACAGGTTGCGCGTGTGTTGACCTTGAAGAGGGACGGGCGAGAAGCAGGTCCCTTCGGGATGACAACCGAAGGGCAACGGCAGGGCCAAGGGCAACGGCAGGGCCAAGGGCAACGGCAGGGCCAAGGGCAACGGCAGGGCCAGGCAAACGCAGATTCCCTTCGGGAATGACAACCAAAGGAGAAGGCAACGCAGATTCCCTTCGGGAATGACAACCAAAGGGGCAACGGCAAGGGCAACGGAAACTACAGGGGTCCTTCGCTTTGCTCAGGATGACGGCGGGAAGCCGGGGCGGGGGAGACGGTTTTGGGTCAGGGCTGTGGGGGTGGGGTGTGGGTTAAGGCGGGGTTTTTGCCGAGGCTGATGAGGTTGGCCATGAGGCGAAAGGCGCCGGAGACGCCTTCGGGCATCTCGCGGAAGAAGGCGAAGGCGACGTAGACGTAGGCTCCCTGGCCGTAGCGAGTGTAGACGAGGCCGCCGCGCTGGGGGTCCTGGCCGGTGTCGTGCATCTCGGTGGGGGCGATGTAGTGGGGGTCCCAGGAGCGGAGAAAGCCGTGGCCGCGCTCTTCGACCCAGCCGTTGAAGTCGGCGGCGGTGATGCGGTTGGGCCAGCTGAGGAGGGGGTCGTTGGGGAGCGGCAGGGTGACGGGGCCGTCCTCCTCGACGACTTTTTCGGGGTCGCCGGAGAGGCTGAGGGGGAAGGGGCCGAAGTTGTGGTCGAACTCCGGCGTCTGGTACTGGACGACCACGACGCCACCGCGCCGGGTGTAGTCGAGCAGGCGCCCGTTGAGCTGCGCGAGCTCCGGGCGGGCGGCGTAGGCGCGGATGCCTAGGAGGATGGCGTCGTATGCGCCGAGATCGGCGGTGGCGAGGTCCTGTGGGGAGAGCATGGCGACGTGGATGCCGAGGTCTGTGAGGGACTGGGGGACGTCGTCGCCCGTGCCCATGACGTAGGCGACGCGGAGGTCGGGGGCGACTTTGACGTCGGTGCCGGTGGTGCGATAGGTGGCGGGCTGGACGTAGGGGTAGGGGCGCAGGCCCTTGTAGCCGACGGTCTGGAAGTCCTGGCGGAACTCGTGCCCGGCGAACTCGGCGACGGCGGTGATGGTGTAGGGTTTGGTGTCGACGGTGCCGGGCGCGACGGCGAAGTGGAGCACCTGATCTTCGCCGCCTTTGCTCATGGCGAAGGGGATGGAGGCGGGCTCTGCGGTCCAGCCGTGGGGGAGATCGAGATGGACCTGGCCCGAGGCGGGGCCGGGCACGCTGCTGTGCACGGTGACGGCGACGGGGAGCGAGCGGCTGCCGAGCGGGAGGATGCCGGCCCTGGGCGCGATGGCGACGGAGATGGCGGGCGCGAGCAGGAGCGGCTGCGGGGTGGGGCCGGGGCCGAGCAGCGGCTGGATGGTCTGGACGACGGCGGCGGCGTGGAGGTCTTCGCCGGCATAGCGCAGGTGGACGGCGGCGGCGAGGGGGTAGGGCATCTCGGGCTGGTTGAGATAGCGCGGGTCGAGCAGGTCGTAGAAGGCCTGCTCGAGGGTGGGCCGGGCGAAGTAGGGTTCGGTGAGCGGGGCGTCGGGCGGGACGGTGGTCTGGAAGGTGAGCTCGCGGGCGCTGCCGGGGGCAAGGGGGCCGTCCGGGTTGCCGCCGGCGAGGGCGATCTGCCAGGCGCCGCCGGCCTGCGGGGTGAGCTCGGCTGACTGGAGGGTGAGGGGGACAGCGCCCTGGTTGGCGACGCGCAGCGACACCGCAAGCGGCTGCCCGACGATGGCGGTGGGCGGAGTGGGCTGGCCGGGGCCGAGACCGGGGAAGAGGCCTGGGCGGCCGGGGGCGGCACTGGGCGTGACGACGGCCTGCAGGCTGACGCCGAGGGCATCGAGCAGCGCCTGATTGAACTGCTCGCGCTTGACCTCGAGCTCGTGCCGCATGTTGTAACGGGCCTCGACGGGAAGCGTGGCGTGGTCGAGCGCGGCGAGGAGGGTTTCGGTCTGGTGAAGGCCTTGGGCGAGCGCGGGCGCGGTCTTTTCGGGGTGCTCGGCGTCGAGCGCGGCGGTGGCGGCGGCTACGCTTGCTTCGAGTGGCTGGAGGCGGGCGCGCCAGGCGGCTCGATCGGGCTCGGGCGCGTCGTCCGCGATGCCCTGGAGCGTGATGTCGAGGCCGTCGAAGATGCTGTGCTCGAAGTCCGGCGGGGCGCCGCCGACGCGCGAGGCGTAGAGGTGGTAGGGGGAGGCGAAGGGGCCGCGGCGCGGCTCGCCGAGGCCGCCGTTCTGGGACTTCTGCTGGCCGAGGCCTTCGCGCGCGACGGAGAGATAGGATCGGCCGAAGAGCGGCTCGTAGGTGCCTTCGGGGATCTCGACGGTGGCCTTGGGGACGCCCTCGATGGACTGGCCGGTGGCGTAGTTCTTGAAGCGCACGGGCTCCCAGTGGCCGGTGGCGTAGTCGTAGATGCCCTTGTCGGTGACGCGCGCGAAGGGCACGCGGGCGTAGACCTTGAGCGGCGACCACGGCAGGAGGCCGGCTTTGATCTGGTCGGGGAAGACGGAGGGGTCGCCGGCCAGGCGATAGACCTCCTGCGCCATGAGGCCGGAGACCTGGTGCTGGCCGTGGCCGTCGGAGACGTTGCCGGCGAAGACGGAGCTGACGACGAGCGGGCGGGTGAGGCGGACGACGCGGACGCAGTCGTAGAGGACGCGATCGTGGCCCCAGAGCTTGAGGGATTCGGCGAGGGTTTTGGAGAAGCCGAAGTCGGCGACGCGGGTGAAGTACTGGTGGACGCCGTAGAACTGGCCGGCGGCGAGGAGCTCCTGGGTGCGGACCTGGCCGAGCTGATCCCAGAAGTCGGCGGACATGATGTTTTGGCCGCCTTCGCCGCGGTTGAGCGTGAGCAGCGAGGTGTCGGCACCGACGTCGCGGCTCTCGTAGGCGAGCATGCCGCCGTCCTCGTCGTCGGGGTGGGCGACGATCATGAGGAGGCTGGCGCGGGTGGCGAGCCGGCGGAGATCCTGTGCGAGAGCGGGGGTGCCGCGGTCGATAGCGAGGCGGTCGGCGAAGGCGCTGACGGGGTGCGATGCCGCGGCGTCCTGGCCTTCGAGGGGACCGGCGGGGCCGGCCTGGAGCAGGCCCAGAGCGAGCAGCGGCAGCGACCGGACCAGCATGGATACCTGCAGCAAGGAGCCTCCGCGAGCCGTGAGTGCGCTCTCCCCCAAGCTTAGCAAGGGCGGCGGGTGGGTCCCGTTTGGGATTGGATTGGTCGCGGCGAGCGGGGCCGTGCCACACTGGGGCGAGCCAGCCGTCATGCGCGACCGTATCTCATTCCGACTGCACGGCGCGAGGCGCTAGACGTGGCCGACGCCGCCGAGCCCGCGCTCGAACGCACGCTGACGACGCCCTCGCTGCTGGCGATCAATCTGCTGGACATGGTGGGTGTGGGGCCGTTTGTGACGCTGCCGCTGATTGTGGTGGCGATGGGCGGGCCGCAGGCGATGCTGGGCTGGCTGCTGGGCGCGGCGCTCTCGCTGGCGGATGGCTGCATCTGGTCGGAGCTGGGGACGGCGTACCCGGAGGCGGGCGGGTCGTACGCCTATCTGCAGCACCTGTACCCGCGCAGGCTCGGCCGGTGGCTGGCGTTTCTGTATGCCTGGCAGCTGCTGCTGTCGGCGCCGCTGTCGATCGCCTCCGGGTGCATCGGCTTTGCGCAGTACGCGGCGTATCTGCTGCCGTTCGGTGCGCCCGCGGCGCGGCGGTTCACGCTGGGTGGGTTCCCTGTGGTGCTGGGGGTGGAGACGCTGCTGGCGATGGGTGTGTGCGTGGTGGCCAGCCTGGTGCTGCACCGGCGGCTGGCGCGGTTGGAGGTGGTGGTGCGGGCGCTGGGGGCGGCCGTGCTGGGGGCGCTGGTATGGATCATCGTGACGGGGCTGACGCACTTCCATCCCGCGCTTGCCTTTTCGTTTCCGGCGGGGGCGTTTGCGCCCAACACGGCGTTTCTGCATGGGCTGGGCGCGGGCATGCTGTTGTCGGCGTACGACTATTGGGGGTACTACAACGCGTGCTTTTTGGGTGGGGAGGTGCGGGACCCGCGCCGGTCGATTCCGCGCGCGGTGCTGGGCTCGATCGCCATCGTGGCCGTGCTGTATCTGCTGATGAACATCGGTGTGCTGGGCGTGGTGCCGTGGCAACGCTTTGCCGAACCCGGCCTGACCTCCGCACACCAGGTGGCGATGGCGGCCTTTATGCGCGCGGCGTATCCCGGAGCGCACGGTCTCGTTGCCGCTCGCGTCATCGTCGCGCTGATTGCGGTCGCGGCGGCATCGTCCGTGCTGGCGCTGCTGCTGGGCTACTCGAGGATCCCGTTTGCGGCGGCGCGCGACGGCAACTTCCCTGCCGTCTTTGGGCGGCTGGACCCGAGCACGCGGATTCCTCTGGTCTCGTTGCGCACGCTGACGGCCATGGCCGTCTTTTGCTGCCTGTTTCGGCTGCAGGAGGTCATCTCGACCCTGGTGGTGCTGCGCATTCTGTTTCAGTTCTTGCTGCAGGGCGTCGGTGTGCTGTTGCCGGCGCACCGTCGCGCCAGGCGAGCTGGCACGGTGGAGGAGCGGGCGCGGCGCTTTCGCATGCCGCTGTTTCCGCTGCCCGCGCTTCTGGCGCTGGCCGGCTTCAGCTTCATTCTCGTGTCGCGCCCGCGGCTTGGTTTGGAGCTTCGCCCCGCGGCCGTCGTGCTGGCGCTTGGGGCCGTGGTGTACGCGCTGCGCCAGCGCCGCCAGGCGGTTTCATCCGGTCCTGGCGGCTGACGGTCCCGGTGCGCTGTTAGAAGTGGAAGGCGATCTCCCCTGTGACTGTCCGCGGCGTGACATAGTGCGTGCCGGAGAAGGTGGACAGGAAGTTATAGAGAGCGACTTTGTTGGTCAGGTTGACTGCAGTCACGCTCGCCCCGATGTGGTATCGGTCGCCACGTCCGATGGGAACGAGGTTGTCGTCACCCAGCTCCATGTCGAAGAGGTTGCGCGGCTGGATGCGCTGCGGGTTTCTGTCATCGTCCTCCGTGCCGGGCGCGGGAATCTTGACCAGATTGGAGGTCAGCTGCGACGCCAGGCAGTTTTGGAAGCCGTTGCTTTGGGTAGCCGCTACGCCGTTGCAGATGAGCCCTGCCGTGAACTGTTCATCCGGCGTGAGACCGCTGAGGTCGATGCCCGGCTGCCCATCGATGGTGATCGACGTGCCGCCGCAGGCGCTGTTGGGGTCTGTCGTGTTGTAGCAGGGGACCGAGCCGGCGACCAGACCGGAGTCGAACTTCCAGTTAAATGACAAGTACGCGCTTCTGCGGCGAAACGGCAGAGCATATTCCACGTGAGTTGTCTGGTTGAAGCGCTCGTCGTGGTCGATGCGGAAGGGGAAGTTGACCCCCGTGCCGGCAGCCTGCCCCACCGTCGCACCCACGCCACCAATCTGCGGGTTGAAGAAGCGCGCCGCCAACGAGGAGAAGGTCGTTCGCACCGATAAGCCGTGGATCTGCGTGAGCGTCGCGGCCAACGCGTAGCCCGGGATCTTGGAGTTCTTCCACTCAATCGGAAACGTAATCGGTGTCGCACCCAGCACGCTGAAGTCGTAGGCGTTGTGGGTGTATTTGGTGATCCAATCCGCGCTCAGGACGAAGTGCCGACCGGCGCTCTGGCTGAAGCCCGCGTGGAACTCGTTGCGGAATCCGGGATTGAACGGCGCCGGGTCGCACGGCCCAAGGGTGAGGAAGATCTGCTGGATCACAGGGTCGGTGCAGCCTTTGGAGCTCAGCACCAGGTTTTCGTTGAAGGGCGTCTCCTGGGTACGGGCGTAGGAGACGCGCAGCACCGTGCCGGTCTTCTTGACGTTGTAGCTGATGGCAACTCGCGGCTCACCGAGACGCTGAATGGCCAAGCCGTTGTAGATGTCGCCGCGGATGCCGAGGTTGAACAGCCAGTTGCCGGCCGTTAGGGTGTCCTCGCCATAGAGCGCCAGCTGCTTGACATCGGTCTGACCGTGGTAGAGGTAGGTCGATCCGCCGCGTGTCAGATCATAGGGGGCGAGGATCGGATTGAAGTCCACATTCTGCTGCGCCGGCGTCCCGGAGCATTGCCCCGCACCCCCGCTCGAGGGATCACCGTTGATGTCGAAACAGGGCGCGTTGAGGGTCGAGTCCACGATGCCGATGGTGTCGTTCTCGCGCAGAAAGGTCTGCTGGTACACCGCGCCGAACTTAACCACGTTGGGTCCTTTCGTGAAGGTCAGGTCTGCGTGGATGCCGGCGTTCGTCAGCGATCGGGCCTGTGAGACGCTCTCCTGCTGGATGGGCCCGAGATCGTTGAGCAGGTTGGCCGAAGGGATGTAGCGATACGTGTCTCGCCGGATGTACGGGGCGATGTTGAAGACGCTGCTGGTCCCCAACGTCCGGGTGTAGGTCGGCGAAAACAGGTACGTCTCGATCTTGGATCGCTGATCCGTTATCCCCGAAGTCAATCCCTGAGCCACGTAACCGAACTGCGTGTCGTAGCTGTTGGGTGTTTGAAAGAGCGAACGCGTGTACTGCAGATTCATGTGCAACGAACTGACATCGCTGAACTGCCGGTCGATCCTGTCGAAGAAGTTCTCTTCGTTGCCCTTGTCGTGATAGACGGCGAACTCCGGCGCATCGAGAAAGCGGCCGGACTCGAGCGCGCTGGCCGAGATGAAGTTGCCCCACTTCTCGCCGCCATAGGCCATATCGGCGAGGATGCGTGTGGTGCCGAAGCTGCCATACGAGGCAGAGATCACACCGTTCGGCTTGGTAATGCCCTGACCGGACCTGGTCGTCGCAACCACCACGAGGCTGGTCTTATCCCCAAACTCCGCCGGGGGAGCGCCATCGAGCACCTGAAGGGACTGCACGGCATCGGCCGGCACCTGGTTCGAGAAGACCTTGCTCTGCTGATCCGTGATCGGCTGCCCATCGATCGAAAATGAGACCTCATTGTGATCGCCGAGACCGTGCAGCAGACCGTTTGAGTCAGCCGCCACGCCAGGCGATAGCTCGGTCACGATGGAACTCAACTCAGAGGTCGGCGTCTCCACCGGCAGACGCTGGATCATCCTTCGATCGATATCCGTATGGAAGTTTGGGTCAGTCTCTGTGAGGTCAGCCGGGGTCTCGACGTTGACCGTCTCGGACGCCCCCACGGGAACAACGCTGATGGCGCGGATGACCGGAATGCCGTTCGAGACCGAGACCGACATTGGTCCGGCATTCAGTCCCGGCGCCGTCACGGAGAGCTGGTAGGAGTCAAACTGCAGGTTGGGAAAGTAATACCGTCCCTGCTGGTCCGTGACGACCGACTTGCTGAACCCGCTGACGCGGTTCTGCAGCAGCACGGATGCGTTGGGCACGACGGCCCCGCTTGGATCTTTGACAACCCCGCTGAGGGTGCCGGAGGTCGTCTGTGCCGACAGCGAACCTCCTGTGACCATTGTGGCTACGGCAAGCACTGCCGGAACCAAAGAAAACCGCTTTGAAAGACCTCGCTCCATACGCCACTCCGCCCTGATCCTGAGCCGACCCCTCCGCAAAATCGGAGGGCGGCTGCCAAACGCACACTTCGTTCTGAGACAAGAGACGGTCTGCACTGGTCCTGCTGCAGTCCGAATCCGCTGATGCTGCGTCAGGCTGCGACGGGCGGGGGCCGGCTGCTGAGGGCGAAGGAGAGGTCGCGGCGTACGCCGAGCCGCACGCGTGGCAGGGCACACGCACCTGCCGCGAGAAGCACGGCAGGCAGCCACGCCGGGGATCCGGGCGCATGCCAGTGCATGACGGTGCACAGGGGGCAGCCTGCTTCGCTGAGGGCCGCCGAAGCTGCGACCGCGGTGAGCGCGCTGTGCTGCGCGCGGGCCGGACCGACAAGGTGGGTGTGCGCGGCCTGCACCCAGGCCATCTCCACACAGAGCAGAAGGCACAACCAACAGGCGGCGCGAAGCCAGGGCGAGCACGCGACCTCGGATTGGACCCGCTGCCTCACGATCGTTTCGCACTCCCTTGCATGCACGCTCTCAGACCCGCTATGGACGATCCCCACATAAGGCTCACTGTGACTCTGATCGTACCTTACTGCGACTCCTCTGTCATTTGGCGGAGAGGGTCATCGTGTGCGAGAGATGTCTTCCGGAGGGGCGGCGGGGGGCTGGAAATGGTTGGGGGTGGCACGGGTGGGGAGGCGACGAGCCTCGAGGTAGACGCCGCAGGCGCTGAGGACGAGGCGGCCGGGGCCGGCGAGGAGGACGGAGTCGCCGGGGACCTCGGTGGTGGCGCCGGTGATATCGGCGTCCTCGTGCTGGAGGTTGACCTCGCGCACGCGATGGGTGGGAAAACCGAGGTCGGCCAGGGTGAGGGAGCTGTCGCCGCGGGGTTCTTCCTGGGCGAGATCGGCCGCAGTCACGGTGCGGGTGGTGATGCCAGTGAGGGGGACCGAGCCGCCCTTCCAGCGGAGGGCGGCTGGCGAGTAGCGCAGCTCGGTGCCGACCAATGGCAGGGCGTCTTTCTGGGTCCAGCAGGCACCGCTGGGGTGCACGGGCAGGACGCGGGTGATGCGCCAGGAACCGGCCAGCTCATGGGGAAGGGACTCCTGCGCCGCCGCCGGTCTTGGCTGGCCCACAGACGCGACTAGGGTAGCCACAATGCCAAGCAGCCCAACTCGCATGATTGCTTGGAAGCGAGGGGAGGCGAGCCGGATGCCTCGCTCAGATGCGCATGGGCATGAGGATGTAACGGTACTTGACGTCTTCGGCGCCGTCCTCGGGGCGCATCTGACCGGCGGACTGGGCGTCCTTGAACTCCAGGCGGACCTCGCCCTGGGTGCCGATGGCCTTGAGGAAGTCGATGAGGTAGGCGGAGTTGAAGCCGACGACGATGGGGTCGTAGCTGTAGGGGGTCTCGATGGTGTCCTCGGACTCGCCGGCGTCGGTGGAGGAGGAGGAGATCTTGAGCTCGTTCTGTTCAAGCCGGATCTTGATGGCACCGGAGCGCTCGTCGGCGAACTGGGCGACGCGCTGGATGGCGCCCATGAGGTCCTCGGAGCGGACGATGACGAACTTGGAGTTGTCGCGCGGGAGGACCGCCTCGTAGTTGGGGAACTGGCCGGTGAGCTTGCGCGAGGTGAGGACGCGGCCGCCGATGCGGAAGAAGAGGGTCTGGTCGTCGTCGGCGAAGTCGAGTGTCTCGGCGTCGGTGGTGGAGAGCAGGCCGGCGAGTTCGCCGAGGGCCTTGCGGGGGATGAGGGTCTTCTTCTCGCCGGAGATGCCTTCGAGCGTTTCGCCCGTGCGCTCGATGTGGGCGAGGCGGTGGCCGTCGGTGGCGACCATGGCCATGGACTCCGCCTTGAGGACGAGGAGGGCGCCGTTGAGGGTGTAGCGGGACTCCTCGTTGGAGATGGAGAAGATGGTCTTGGCGATCATGGAGCGGAGGCTCTGAACCTGGAGTTTGAAGGAGCCCGTCTCGGGGAAGTCGGCGACCTGGGGGAAGTTGGCGCGGGCCATGCCGACCATCTTGGTGTTGGAGCGGCCGGCGCGGATCTGCACCCAGTGGTTGTCCAGGAGCTTGATGGAGATGTCGCCCTCGGGCAGGAGGCGGATGTAGTCGTAGAGCTTGCGGGCGGGGACGGTGCAGGCGCCGGGCCTTTTGACCTTGGCCGGGCAGGAGGTGCGGAGGCTCTGATCGAGGTCGGTGGCCGTGATGGTGAGCTTGCCCGGGCCGTTTCCTTCACCGGCGGTGGCTTCAAAAAGGAAGTTGGAGAGGATGGGGATGGTGGTTTTGCGCTCGACGACGGACTGGGCGGCGGTGAGCTCGCGCAGGAGCTCGGCGCGGGAGACGGTGATCTCGAGGTTGCCGCCGGGCAGGGCGGGGGATGTCGGGTCGATCTCGGGCATCGCAGTGCTCACTGGTGTCTCCTCCGGCAGGTTGGGGGTGCGTGGCTGCGCTCGACTGCACCGTACCTAGAGCCGATTCTAGGGGCGGGCAGGCGGTTGGGCGAGAGGAACTCGCTGTGGAAAGCAGGCCGGGATTCGTGGAGATGCGGGACGGGGTTGGGTGGGAGTGCGTGTGCGGGTTACCCTACCCCACCCCCCGAATGTTGCGCAAAGTCTTCGAAACAAAGCTCTTAGGTCCGGACCTTGGGTGCCGCGGTGTGGGATGCGGGAGTTTGCTCCGGGGTGGGCCTGGTTCCAGTCTACCGGGGCGAAGGTGTGAGAGCGCCAGGACTGGGATGCTGCGCGGGTGTGTGGCGCGAGGGCTTTTAAGACAGAGCATTCTTGGGAGAGAAAGAACAGTAGAAGCCGTCGTTTGGGGTGGAAATGTGGATGCGGCGCGGAGCGCCATTGCAATCAAGGAGATGGGAGGGGGACACGATTTCCAAAAGGGAGGGGCGCCGGAGCGAATGGATGGGAGTTCGGGATAGGGAATGGGAAGATTCCGTCCCCTTGCTCTTGATTCGCACACCCGGCAATGGACCGATTGGAGAAAGTGCTGCCACTTTTGTGTGAGATGGGACTAAAGGGTTTGTTTGGAGCGGGTTGGAGGAGGATGGATCTTCACAAAGAGGTTGGGATGGCGAGGAAAAGAGGGGTCCCCCCACCGCGCAGTTTCAGGCGCTTTGACCGCGGGAAGGGGCGGCAGGCACACCCTGCTTGCGCCACCAGGCTAATGGTATTAGTTTAAAAACTAATAAAAGTAGCAAGCGGAGTCTTTATGAATGATCGTTCTTCCACCGACAAATCCCTCAGTTCCTCGATTTCCGGCGGCAAGCCGACAGTGGCCGAAGAACAGACCACCTGCCGGATGAGAGTTGGCCGGGGAGTCATTGGATTCGACGATACTGGCGGCTCTGGTCCCATGGTGATTGCTGCACCCGGAATGGGGGATCTTCGAGGTGAGTACCGATACCTGACGCCGTATCTGGCTGCGGCAGGGTACCGCGTCGTCACGCTCGATGTGCGAGGGCACGGTGCGAGCAGCCCGGAGTGGGACGACTATTCGGCTCGCGCGGTGGGCCGGGACATTGTGGCGCTGATAACGCATCTTGGGCAGGCCAGGGCCACGGTCATCGGGAATTCCTTCTCGGCTGGTGCGGCGTTATGGGCAGAGCATGATGCGCCAGGGAGAGTGAGCGGGGCGGTGTTGATCGGGCCGATACTGCGCGATCCTCCCAAGGGCATTCCCTGGTATCTGCGAGCCGTGCTTGCAGTGGGTCTGGGCGGACCGTGGCGCGTCCGTTTCTGGCTCACCTACTGGACCAGCCTCTTTCCGAGCCGGAAGCCCGCAGACTTCCCCGGGTATCGCAAGGCCTTAGGGGATAACCTGCGCGAAGCTGGCCGCATGGCCGCCTTGAAGAGGATGGTTTACCTCTCCAAGGCAGACACCGAGGCGATGCTGACGAAGACGGATTTGCCCGTGCTCGTTGTGATGGGAACCAAGGACGCCGATTTTCCGAATCCTTCCGCCGAGGCCGAATGGGTGGCGGACAAGATCGGGGCGAAGCTGCTGTTGGTGCAGAGCGCCGGTCACTATCCGCAGACAGAGATGCCGGAGCAGGTAGGACCGGCTGTGGTGAGCTTTCTGCGGAATGGCCGGTCGTAGATGCCACGCGTCGGTTTGAATGCGGGCGTGGTGTTGGAGGCCGCCGTCGCGCTTGCGGACGCAGAGGGTCTGGAGACTCTGACGATCGCGAAGCTGGCCTCATCTCTCGGCATCAAGGCTCCATCCCTCTATAACCACATCCGAAGTCTGGACAGGGTCAGAGATCAACTAACAACACAGGGATTGCTGTCGCTTCTGGACCGCTCACGCGATGCCCTGGCTGGAGTGGCAGGGCAAGACGCACTGGAGGCGCTGGGGCATTCGCAACGCCGGTTCGCAAGAGAACACCCCGGGCTATGGGCGGCGACTCAGCTGCCTGTGGCTGGATGGAGTGAAGCTTCGCAGACGGCGGCGAATGCCTACCTTGCCCTGGTTTTAGCCGTCCTTCGCGGCTATGGAGTGACCGGTGATGCGGCGGTGCACGCAGCTCGGTTCATGCGAGCTTCACTGCGGGGATTCCTTGACCTTGAATTGGGCGGCGGCTTCGGTTTACCGCAGGATGTGGATACGAGTTTCAGTGCACTGCTACAGATGCTGGATGCGGGCCTGCGTTCACGTGCCGGGAGGTAACGCTATGGCGGTGTGCGGTGCGGCGTTGATGGCTGCTTGGGAGACATCGACGCAGCCCAGCCGTCCGTTCTTCACCGATTGAACGACAAGGCGGACGTGGTCTGTCGGCCCAGGGATTGGAAGCATCAGCTTGAACGAAGCTGTCGCACTCCCGAGCACAAGAGGATCTTGTGAGCGCGCCATCATCGTCACATTGCGAAAGTGGGACGAGAGCATCTCTCCCCGCCTGGAAAGACTCAGCCCGCCGACGGTCAACTCGGAGAGACTTTCAGCTTGCCCCTCGGAGCGCCAGGGCAGGGTCGTGCCTTCGGCGAAGATCGTGAACTCCGCGGTCTTTCCATCAAGAGATCGATCGATGTGCGTGACGCGGAACGCCAGATTGTGGAACGGCAGTGTGCTCTTGCCCGCTTCCGTCATTTGGAAGATTTGATTGGTTTGCGGAGCGTCCTGCTCTTCCGCCTCCGGCGCGTAGTAGCCGTTCTTGGTGATGACGTGAAGATTGGGATTGCGAAGAGTCACCCGGATCTGCCGAAAGCGGCCATCAACCATGGTGTCCTCAGGACGGTAGGTCAGCACGTAGTACGCGTTCCCGAGATGGAGCGCCTTCCCCATCGCATCGGTCAGGTCGCTTGTTCCCGTGTAGACGAATCCCCCTGTCTCGGCGGCGAGCGTGCGGAAGTTGATGCTGCCCTTGTAGGGATCGGCGACACCCTGCTCGTGTGCCCGGTCGGACCGCGATCCGGAGCCTGAGGGGCTGCCTGGCGGAAAGACGACGTAGAGCGTCATCCGCCCCTCCAGTAGCGTGTTTGTCATGTAGCGGATAAAGCGTTCGGTCCGCGCACGCATCGTGACCGATTGGTTGTTCGTGTCCACGCCGGCGCCCGGGCCGAGCCAAACGACGTTCATTCTCACTGTATCGCCCAGATTCCCAAGCGCGATGGATTCGAGCGCGCCAAGGGTCTTGAGGAGAAACTCATCAGTTGTGAGATTCAGGGTGGTCATGTCCGTTGCCGGCACACGGGTGAGGGCAGAGAGAAGGTCCGTGCGGCTTCGAGTGGAAGGCTGCAGAATCTGAACCGATGTCTTGTTCAAGACCAGGACCTCCGCTGGAGAGGAGAGGGTCTCAGGCAGTGCCTCGAGGTATTTTTTGAGGCTGAAGAGATAGTACGGAGCGTCGGCAAAGCTGGTGTTGAGCTCGTCCAGCACGAAGACGGTTGTTGCCGGCTTCGGATGAGTGGAGAGCGGCTCGAAGTAGAGGAGCTGTTGCGGTTTACCGTCTTCTGTAATCGAGAAGTCCTCGCGACCGAGTGTGGACGTTGCCGGACGGGCCTTCTTGTCGACCACCGCGACATCGAGCGACACGATCTGCGTGCGCACATGGATGGTAGTGACCGGTTCGGCCGCCGGGGGACTCTGGCCCTTCAGCAGCGTTGTGGTAAGAAGGAGGGCGACCAGCCCGCTCTTCCACACCTTGCAGAGACCGGCCCGGGTGACTTCTGCCCTTACGATCCCTCCGACGAGGATGACAGCACTCCTGCGCACGGGGGAACTATAGCAGGGCCGTGGAGGATCAGTACCCGATAGCGCGGTTCTCGTCATTTCAGCCGTGCCCTTCGCCGAAGGGCAGCGCGGCGACGAACTGCCCAGTGACCGGGCTAGCTGAGGGTTTCCATCAGTTTGTTGACCATGCGGTTGAGGTCTTTGTCGGTGCGGCGTTGCTCGTCGATTTTGTTGATGGAGTGCATGACGGTGGTGTGATGTTTGCCGCCGAACTGGCGGCCGATCTCGGGGAGGCTGGCCTCGGTGAGCTGCTTGGCGAGGTACATGGCGATCTGGCGGGGGACGACGATCTGGCGGGAGTTGTTTTTCTGCTTGAGCTCGGCGACCCGCATGCCGAACTGCTCGGCGACGGAGCGCTGGATGGCCTCGATGGTGACCTTGCGAACCTGGGTGTCGATGAAGCGCTTGAGGCACTGCTGGGCGGTGGGCAGGGTCATCTCGACGCCGTGCATGGAGCACCAGGCGATGAGGGTGACGAGTGCGCCTTCGAGCTCGCGGACGTTGGTGCGGACGTTGGTGGCGATGAAGAGGGCGACGTCGGTGGGGAGCTGGGTGTGTTCGAGCTCGGCCTTTTTCTGGAGGATGGCGACCTTGGTTTCGAGGTCGGGCGGCTGGATGTCGGCGATGAGGCCCCACTCGAAGCGGGAGCGGAGGCGGTCTTCGAAGTCGGCGAGCTCCTTGGGGGGGCGGTCGGAGGCGATGACGATCTGCTTCATCGACTCGTGGAGGGCGTTAAAGGTGTGGAAGAACTCTTCCTGGGTGCGCTCCTTGCCGGCGAGGAACTGGATGTCATCGATGAGCAGGACGTCGACGGTGCGGAAGCGGTCGCGGAAGCTGGTCATCTTGTCGTAGCGGACGCTGTTGATCATCTCGTTGGTGAACTTTTCGCCGGAGACGTAGCTGATCTGTGCGTTGGGCTGGCGACGTTTTACGTCGTGGCCGATGGCGTGCATGAGGTGGGTCTTGCCCATGCCGACGCCGCCGTAGAGGAAGAGGGGGTTGTAGGCCTTGGAGGGTCGCTCGGCGACGGCCTGGGCGGCGGCCATGGCGAACTGGTTGCCGGAGCCGACGACAAAGGCCTCGAAGAGGTATTTGGGGTTGAGCTGGGCGGCGGTGTTCCAGTCGAAGCGGGACTGCTCTGGGCCGGGGGCTTGGGGCGGGGCGGGGCCGTTGGGGCGGGAGAGAGCGGCCTGCTGGGGGGCGTTGGGGCTGTGGGCGGGAAGCGGGGCGAAGCCGCCGTCGTCGCGCACGCGGGGCGTGGCGGGGTCCTGCGCGGGGGTCTCGAAGCGCACCTCGTCGAGGTCGAGGCCGAGGTTGTCGAGGGCTTCCTGGATGAGGTCGGCGAAGCGATCTGTCTCTTTAAGGTAGTCGGGAGAGGGGACGCGCACGAACAGGATGCGACCTTCGACGCGGGAGTGTCGTGTGGGTTTCAGCCAGCGTTCAAAGGGCTGCCTGCTGATCTTTTTTTCGAGCGCGGACAGGATGCGCACCCAATGGTTCAGGACAGCTGTTGCGGATGGGACAAAGGACATCTCGTGACTTCCTCTTCTGATCGTTCGCCGCTACTCAGACCCGGGATGGAGTGGAGCAGGGCCGAGGTTGGCCGAAAAGACGCCGAAGAGTCCATAGCCGCTTCGATCGGAGCGGTTTGGGGACGGAGCGACGATGTAGGAGATGCCGCGCAACAAGAGAACGTGATGGGAGGGGCGGCGGTTTGGCGAGCCCCCCCGGCACCATGTTTTCGCTGCGTCTAAGACCGCGAGTTCAGGCGCGGCGAATGTTGCGAGGCGGGTTTGATCCTAGCACGGTTGCGAGACCGATTTGGAGGGGTGGCGGCGACTAAAAAGCAGGTTGCACCAAAGGCGGTGAAGACGGCAGGAGGGGACGCTGGAGCCGGTTATCGACGGCATATGTCTGAGCGATTTGGATATATCCGGCGGAGGTGTGCCACTGGTTACCTCCGGTGTGATGGTGGTCTGACCGGGACGCTGGACAGGGCCGTGGCGAGGTGTTTCGGTTGGCGGCGGGAGTCGGGTATACTCTGGACTTGCTGTGGCGCAGCGACTCTGTGCCTCGGAATCCAAGTTTTCGGAGGCTGCCGACCGCGAGGTCTGGCGAGGCCGACCGCAGGAGAGACGCCCATGCCGAAGCGCACGTTTCAACCGAACCGCCGTCACCGATCCAAGGTCCACGGGTTTCTGAGCCGTATGAAGACCAAGGCGGGAGCCGCGGTGCTGAGCCGCCGACGCGCCAAGGGCCGGCACAAGATCGCGGTCAGCGCGGGCTATCGCGACTAGCCCTGTTGGGCCAGTTCGCCGGGTGCTTGCCTGGCCGGCTACGTTGCCGGACATTTGCCGCACGGGGTGGTGCGAATGGAGACAAAGCAACCGATTGCGTTGGAGGCAGCCGGGTCGGAGTTGTCCGAGCTGTGGTCGCCGCGTGTGGTGGGGCGGGTCAACGACCATCTGCTCAAAGTGGCGCGGGTGCAGGGGGAGTTTCCCTGGCATGCGCACGCCCATGAGGATGAGCTGTTTCTGGTGCTGCGGGGTGAGCTGCGGATCGGCCGATCGGAAGAGGATGGCGGGCCTGTGGTGGTGCGGGCGGGCGAGTGTTTCGTGGTACCTCAAGGCGTGCGGCATAACACCTCGGCCGCGGTGGAGACGGTGCTTGCACTGCTGGAGCCGGCCAGCACGTTGCATGCAGGCGGCGAGCCGACGCCGCTGGCGCGGTCGTTGGACGAGCAGATGCGGGGGCGCTAGGTGGCCTTGGCGTGGCGGCTGCGGAAGCATGCGGACTACCAACGGGCGTACGCCGGGAGTCGCAAGGGAAGCACACGGCAGATTGGGTACTTCTTCTCGGCGCGCGGACCGGCGGTGGTCGGGGCTCGGTCGCCGGTGGCGGGGTCCCGCGTTGGATTGACGGTGCCGAAGGCTGTGGGCAAGGCGCACGAGCGGAACCGGATCAAGCGGCGAATGCGGGCGATCGTGCGGACAGAGGTGGGGCGCCTGGGCGGCGATGTGGACGTGATCCTGCACCCCCGACGAGGCGTGCTGGAGGCGGAGTTTGGGGCGGTGCGGCGGGAGGTGGTGGAGATCTTCGGGCGCGTCGTGCGTGCCATGGCTGCCGGCGCGGGTGACGGAGCGGAGGAGCCCAGGGCAGGGCGCGGACGCGCGGGTCGTCGGTGAGGCGCGTGCGCGAACGCCTGGTGGGGGCGTTCTTTGGGGTGTATCGACGGGTGGTGTCGCCGGTTCTGCAGAGTTCGGGGCTGGGCCGGTGCCGCTATCTGCCGAGCTGTTCGCAGTACGCCGAGGTGGCGGTGCTGCGGCATGGGATGGTGCGGGGCGGGGCCATGGCGGTTTGGCGCCTGCTGCGCTGCCATCCGTGGGCTCGCGGCGGGTTGGATCCGGTTGCGCCGGCGCGGGATCCGGACCTAAGCGGTTTGTAATGTTCCACGTGGAACATTCGGGATCGGCCCGGGAGCACGGAGGTGCTGGGCGCCCGGGGCCAGTGCTGGGTGTGGCAGGTCGCGCTGAGGCGGGCTTGGCCGCAAGATCGTCGCCGGCTTGACGGCTTTCCGTCCGGCTTTGGTCCCGGTATCTCCGGCGCGAGTGCGCGCCGTGCCGCAGAGCTTGTTGGCGGTTTGCGTGGGTCGAGGATTTAGCATGGAGGTGGTGCAGGCCGACGGGTCGCGCTGGTGATCGTGCTGCGCGAGGGGACGCGACCGGTGGCGGAAGCCGCGATCGAGGTCTGCTGGCGGCAGTTGGCACGCACTGGGCGGCGGGGCCGGACACCGAATGCTGCTGAACAGCCGGGTATGCGGCTGAGCCAAAGGATGTTTGCTTGCCAGAGTACAGGAATCCGAACCAGCCGGGCGCGGAGGGCGGCAACAGCAACAACAACCTCCTCGTGATGGTCTTTGTGATGTTTGCGGTCTTTTTGGGGCTGCAGTACGTTCGCTCCAAGCACAACCCACAGACGGCCTCGCCGAATCCGCCGGCGTCATCGAAGACGCAGACTGCGGCGGGCATTCCGCAGCCTTCGGCGGGGATGCTGGCGGGCGCCGGGGCGGGGACGACGGCAACCGGAGCACCCACGATCTCCGCGCCGGTGGAGACGACGACCACGGTCGAGAACGAGCTTTACAAGCTGACGTTTTCCAACAAGGGCGGCGTGGTCCGGTCGTGGATTCTGAAGAAGTACAAGGACGCGACGGGCAAGCCGCTGGATCTGGTGCACGCGGAGGCGGCGGCACGCTTCGGCTTTCCCCTGTCGATTTATACGTATGATCCCGGTCTCACCGCGGCGCTGAACAGCGCGATGCTGGTGCCGTCGGCGACCGGCCAGATCAGCGCGCCGGGCAAGCTGGAGTTTGACTACTCGGACGGCACAACCGAGGTGAAGAAGACGTTCTCGTTTGACGAGACGTACGTGATCCACGCGGCGGTCGAGGTGCGTCGAAACGGGATTCCGGTGCGTGCGCTGCTTAGCTGGCCGGGCGGCTTTGGCGACCAGGAGAACCTCCAGGCGTATGCGGGCGCGCAGCTGGACACATTCGCGAACGGGCACGAGCAGCACCTGGCGCCGAAAAAGGTGAGCGGCGGCGAGACGCTGAACGGGCCGTTCGACTGGGCGGGCGTGAGCGACATGTACTTCGCCGCGGTCTTTCTGCCTGAGCAGCCCATGACGGCGACACTTGCGGCGCTGCACGACGAGCTGACGGTGCCGAAGGACTTTCGCAAGAACGGCGTGGGCACGGGTGTGCCGGCCAAGGACGCAAAGAAGGGTGCGACCCTGCAGGTCCCAATCTTGGGAGTTGCCCTGGGAAACACCAACGGCCCCACGGCAATGCGGGTCTATGTGGGGCCGAAGGCGGTCAATGTTCTGAAGAACATCCACGCCGCGACACCCGGAGTCACGCTGGAGCCTCTGCTGGAGTTTGGCTTCTTCGGGTTGATCGGCAAGTACCTGTTCCTGGCGCTGCAATTTATCCACGCGCACGTAGCCTCGAACTGGGGCTGGGCGATCGTGATCCTGACCGTGGTGATCAACCTTATTATCCTGCCGCTGCGGGTCAAAACCATGCAGAGCGGTCTGAAGATGCAGCGTATCCAGCCTCAGATGGATGCGATCAAGGCGCGGTACAAGGAACTCAAGGTTACGGACCCGAAGCGCAACGAGATGAACGCCGAGATCATGCAACTGCAGAAGGACAACGGCGTGAATATGTTTGGCGGGTGCATTCCGACGCTGATCCAGCTGCCGCTCTTGTTTGCGTTCTTCGGCATGTTGCCCAAGGTGGTCGAGCTGCGGCAGGCGCATTGGTACTGGCTGCCGGATCTGACCTCGGCCGACCCGTACCACATCCTGCCGATCGTGATGGTCATCAGCCAGTTTCTGGTGCAGTACTACACGCCTTCGCCGGGTGTGGACCCGCAGCAGCAGAAGATGATGGCGTTTATGATGCCGGCAGTCTCTGGCTATATGACATGGAACTACGCCTCGGGGCTGGCGCTCTACTGGTCAGTCGGAAACCTGATTGGCATCTTGCAGCAGGCGGTGATGAATCGAACTTCGCTGGGCCGCGAGATGCGGGAGATCGCGTCACGGCGCGCACGGCGGAAGGCCGGCCTGGGTACGGGCAGCAAGGCGAATGCAAAGGCCGGGACAAAGACCATTCAGGGGCGGCGCTAGGGCGGCGGTCGCGGGTTTTCGGATTGCGGGAGGAGCTTGGTTGATGGAACAACATGAGGCGGAGTCAGCGATAGACGGCTTTCTACGGACGTTGCGCGACCCCGGAGGTCTGGAGTTCGAATACGAGATGCGATCGGTGGAGCGCACAGGCGAAGGCGATCGACCGCGGCTGGAGGTGGAGCTCTCCGGACCCGACGCGGAGCGGATGGTCGAGCGGAACGGCGAACTTCTGCACGCGATGGAGAGCCTGGCGGCGAGCATCTTGCGGTTGGGCCCGGAGGAGCAGGAGCTGCTGCAGTTTGACGCCTTGGGGTTCAAGGGCGGGCGGCAGGAGGCCATCGAGCGTCTGGCCGCGGAGGGCGTGGCGCAGGTACGTGAGACCGGGCATCCGTATGTCTTCGCGCCCATGAACTCACGGGAGCGCCGCATGCTGCACCTGGCGCTGGCGGCGAGCGGGCTGGCGACGGCAAGCTCGGACGAGGGTCTGCGGCGGTTCGTCGTGGCGTATCCGGAGGGCATGACTCCAAAACCGGAGCAGTTTGCGCCGGCATCGATCCCGCCGAGGGTGGGCGGAGTGCGCGGACAGTTCGGAGACCGAGGTCGGTCCGGAGGCTTCCGCGGGGCCGGCCGGCGAGGTGGACGCCCTTCCGTAGGACCGGGACGCGGCGAGGAACGACGGCCGGTCGAAGGCTCTGAGCCGACCGAACGGGTGATCCTGCCGGGCGAGCGGTTGCAGCGGCTCGATCCGAACGGGAACCCCATCGAAGCGCCCGAGCCGGCGGACGGCGCAGCCGCGCTCTCCGAGCAGCAACGGCTCGAGTCGCTGCGACGGGCGTTTCGGAAGAGATAGAACCGGGAAGCGCGGAGGGGGCCGCGCTCTCCGGTTCTACGCTGCAGTGACTCAGGCCATCAGCAAAATCTTCCCCACCCCGCCCTTCTCCGCGACCCTCTGGGCTTCGGCTGCCTGCGCCAGGGGAAGCATACGGTCAATGGGCAGCACCAGGCGATGGGCGGCTACGGCCTCGGCCAGCTCCGCCAGAGCGCCCGCGTCGGGTTTGGCCTGAATCGGCGCGATCCGGAGACCCGGGAAGTCCTTCGCCTTGGAGGGTGGCCCGAGCACCGAGGCGAAGACGCCGTTGGGCTTAAGGTGCGAGAGAAGCTGGTCGGCCGTCTCCCCGCCGACGGTGTCGGCGATCGAGTCAAGCCCCGAGAGCTTGGCCAGATCGCCTCTGCTGTCGAGCGCGATGACCTGGTCGGCGCCGAGCGCCTCGGCCTCCTTCCGCTGCTCCTCGCGAACACCTGCGAACACGGTGGCGCCGAGCTGTTTGGCCGCGTAGACCGCGAAGCGGCCGACCGAACCCACGGCGCCTGTGACCAGGACGGTGGAACCCTTTTCAGGCTTCACGCCAAGCGTGACCAGTTGGTGACCGGTAAGGGCGACCAGTGGAATGGCCGCCGCGTCCACGATATCGAGCTCGTCCGGCACGCGGCAGAGCTCGGCAGCTGGAACAACCACCTGCTCGGCATATGTCTTTTGGGTCATTGCCATCACGCGGTCGCCCACAGCGAAGTTCTCAACGCCTGAGCCGAGCGCGAGTACAGTTCCGGCGAGGTCGCGACCGAGGATGAACGGGAACTGTATGGGGTATCGCGCCTTGGCCTCGCCGGAGCGAATCTTGTAGTCGATTGGGTTGACGCTGGTTGCGGCAGTGCGGACCAGGACCTCGCCGCCTCCCGGGCTGGGGTCGGCAACGTCCTCCAGCTTGAGCTTGTCGGGACCGCCATATTCGTGAAGCACAATTGCGCGCATGAGCACCTCTCCCAGATCGGATGCGGTTGCGGTGCAACGGACGGTGAAAAGAGATGTCAGGCAAGCTCGGCGGGCAAATAACGCTGCCACTCGGAGCTCTCGGCAATGTGCTTCAGCAGGGCGAATCGCCGGCGCAGCAGGCCGCAAATGTGCGGAACCATGATCAGCCGACCAACAAGCGCGCCCGCCGGGCCCAGCGGCATCGAAAAGTGAAGAACATCGTGCAGCAGGGTAGAGCCATCAGCCTGCGCGGCGAAGTGGTGGTCGTGGTGAAAGCTGTGGAACCGACCGGTGACCATGGAGTCTCGGAAGAACGTCGGGCGCTCGAAAGGAGCGATGCGGCTTTCGTGGAACTGGGGCAGACCCAACTGCCACCCGCGCCAAAGAACGGTGTCGCCCGCGGTGACGAAGCCGGCGGTGCGGCCGCGCACGGGGCGCATCCCAAGGATCCGTTGGACCAGGGTGATGCTGGTGGAGAGGGCGAAGCAGCGGTCGATCGGGGCGCGAATGACGACGCGGTCCTCGAGGGTTAACTCGTGCGGCATGGACGGTGGGATGCCCGCGCAGTGCCGCCGCGCAGGCCGGCCGAGCGAAGGGATTGACATTGTTCGTGAGGCCGCCGAGACAGCCGGTATGGAACCACTGAACAAACAAACGAGGCTCTCCTCCCGCATGCGGCAGGACCTGGCGCATCGCTCGACACACGGCGTCGTGGGCGGCGAGGTAATCAGGTCGCCGCTCCGGCCCAGGCTGCTACAGCGCGATGCTGTGTGAGGTGATGAGGTTGGAGGCGCGGGCGAGAAAGTCATCCAGGGTCTGCGTACCCTGATCGCCGACGCCGCGCACGCGAACACTCACCGTGCTACTCGCAGCCTCCTTTTCGCCGACCACAAGGATGAAGGGAACCTTCTGCAGCGTGAAGTTGCGGACCTTGCTGTTCATCTTCTCGTTGCGGTCATCGAGCTCTACGCGGAGGTGGGCGGCCTCCAGACGAGCTTTGACCGATTGCGCGTAGTCGAGAAACTTCTCCGAGATCGGTACGATGCCGACCTGGACCGGCGCGAGCCACATGGGGAAGGCGCCCGCATAGTGCTCGATAAGCACGCCGAAGAAGCGTTCGACGGAGCCGAAGAGTGCTCGGTGCACCATCACGGGGCGATGCTTCTCGCCATCCTCCCCGGTGTACTCGAGCTCGAAGCGGGTCGGCAGGTTGAAGTCGAACTGGACCGTGGACAGCTGCCAAAGACGGCCGAGGACGTCGACGAGCTTGATATCGATCTTGGGACCGTAGAAGGCGCCTTCGCCGAGAATGCTCTTGAAAGCGACCCCGCGATCGGTAAGGACACCCTTCAACACGGCTTCCGCGTGGTCCCAATCGGCTGCCTTTCCCACGAAATCACTATCCTTCTGCGGGTCGCGCATCGACAGCTCTACCCGGAACTCCTCAAATCCGAAGGTTTTGAGCGTTGCTTCTGCGAAGTCTAAGCAGCCCTCGACCTCGCTGACGATCTGTTCTGGCGTGCAAAAGATGTGGGCGTCATCCTGGGTAAAGCCGCGGACGCGCAGGAGGCCGTGCATGGTCCCGGAGCGCTCATAGCGGTAGACGTTGCCGAGCTCCGCGTAGCGGATGGGAAGATCGCGATAGGACCGGGGCGAACTCTTGTAGATCAGGATGTGGCCGGGGCAGTTCATCGGCTTGAGGCGGTATTCGGCATCATCAAGCTCCATCGGCGGATACATATTGTCGGCGTAATATCCCTCGTGCCCACTGATCTTCCACAGCTCGCGTCGCATAATGTGCGGGGTGTAGACCACCTTGTAACCACGACGGATACACTCATCGCGCATCCAGTCTTCCATGGCTTTGCGGACGAGGCCGCCTTTGGGGTGCCAAAAGATCAGCCCGGCCCCGGCTACCTCTTCGATCGAAAAGAGATCAAGCTGCTTGCCCAGGGCGCGGTGGTCGCGGGCCTTGATCTCTTCGAGATGTTTGAAGTGGGCGTCGAGGTCCTTCTGCGAGAAGAATGCGGTTCCGTAGACGCGCTGGAGCTGCTCATTGTGCTCATCGCCGAGCCAGTATGCCCCGGCCACGGAAGTAAGGCGGAAGGCCTTGACCCACTTGGTGGAGGGCATGTGCGGGCCACGGCAGAAGTCGGTGAACTCTCCGTTGCGGTACAGGGAGATCTCCTCGCCGGGGCGCGTGAAGCGCTCGATGAAATGAACCTTCATGAACTCGCCGGCACGCTCGTAGTCCAGCAGACCCTGCTCGCGTGGTTCGAAGAGGCGCTGAAACGGCTCGTCGCGGGCAACGATCTCGGCCATGCGCTGCTCGACGCGACGCAGGTCGTCCTCCGAGAGCGGAACGGGGCGATAGATGTCATAAAAGAAGCCCTGATCGGTTGCGGGCCCATGGCCGAGCTTGGTCTCGGGGAAGAGCTCGAGGATCGCCGTAGCCATGACATGGGCAGCGGAGTGACGAACAACGCGCAGGGCGTCGGGGTCCGTCTCTTTCAGAAGCTCGAGGGCCACATCGTCGTAGAGCGGCTCGGCGAGGTCGACGAGTCGGGTGCCGGTGGAGGCGGGCTCCGCGGCGTACATGGCCTCTTCGTTGGTTGCGGCCTCGGCTTCGGGAACACCTTCGTCGATACGGCCATGCAGCGGGCGAATGCGCGCGAGGACGACGGCTGCGGCGAGCCGGGGAGAGATGCCGGTGGCAAGGTCGTGAGGCGTGCTGCCTGCGGGCAGCTGACGTGTGGAGCCGTCTGGGAGCTGGACGGTGATCGAGGCGGCTGCGGCGGCACCTTCGGAGCTGATCGGAAGCTGGTTTGAGTCGGACACAGGATCAGCATATCGCCCCGGAGAGGCCCTTCTCTGAGGTGTTTTGGCACCGGCAAGCATGGGCCGGGCAGGCCGCGCCTGCAGGTCGCAGAATACAACCTAAGTTGGATGGGTTTCGAAGCGCGGGGACCGTAGGGTGTGTGGAGACGAGGCAACAAGTCTTGCGACGAAGCCTTTCGGCGAGAAGGCGAGGGGGAAGGATGCAGGTTCTGGTAAGGAAATCGGATGTGACCAGCGCGGATTGCGCCTGTGCGGTGTGTGGGCAGGGCTTTCGGCTTTATTGGGAGAGCGCGTCGGAGTCGGAGCGGTCTCGCCTAGAGCGTGAGGTTCGGGACGCCATTCACGCACAGCATGTCCAAGGTGACGGCCGCGGTGCCCATCCCGAGGTGCCGTTCACGGTGCCGAACTGGCCCGGTATGCCACAGTTTGCAGGCTCAATGATGCTCGGGTTCGGTCGGGGCCGGCCGCCACGCGCCGAGGAGCGTCTGAGGCGGGCGAGCTAAGCAGACTCCACTGTCACTTAGCGTAGGCTTTTAAGATTTTCGCCGGCAGCGTCTTCGCCGCTGGTGGGAATGGGCCGGGAGAGACCAACGAAGCCTCCCGGCCAAGTTCGTTGCGCTTGCTTCGCGGGTATGTCTGGCAAATGGCTGCTGTGCGGTATTTGCATCCTGCACAGATGTCGCTCATCTAGGGTCATGGCTGGCGGAGATTCCGGCAACCCGGCCCGAGGAGCATTATGCCTACCCTGTTGAAGGTTGATGTGAGCCCGCGCGGAGATCAGTCTGTCTCTCGCGCTGTGGGCGCGAAGTTTGTTGAGCAGTGGACGAAGGCCCACGACGGCGGCAGCGTGAATACGCGGGACCTGGCCAAGACAGCGATGCCCTTTGTCGACGTGCCGTGGATGACTGCGGCCTATACGCCCGAGGATCTGCGCACCCCGGAACATCGCGAGGCATTGAAGCTCAGCGACGAGATGCTCGGAGAAATCCAGAACGCGGACCACATCCTCCTGACGACAGGGATGTATAACTTCGCGGTTCCGGCAGCGTTGAAGGCCTGGATCGACCATATCGTGCGGTCGGGCAAGAGCTTCAGCGCGAATCCTGATGGAAGCTATACCGGGCTGATTAAGGGCAAGAAGGCAACCATTGTGATCGCGAGCTCCGGGTCATATCAGCCGGGCACTCCCACGGAGACGTATAACTACGAGCGGCCTTATCTGAAGCAGATACTTGGATTCATCGGCATCACCGATGTCGAGTTTGTCGAGGCCGGCGGGACCTACCTGATCATGACCGGGAAGAAGTCAGTAAACGAGTTGATCGACTCTCTTCAAGGAGAGATCGAACGGACCGCCGCACGCTGAACGGAGTTGCAGCGAGGGCTGCCCGTGGTCTCAGGCAGCCTGTTCGCGCAACGGAGTGTGCAGCAGCGGCGCGGACGGTTACAGGCGTTTTTATCTGGCCGAGAGCGCGGCTGAATCAGAGGTTGCCTGCTTTCGCGACGGCGGCCCTTCTTCTGAGCCAGCTGTTCGCACGCCACCGACCGATGAGAGGAGCCGCGACGATAGAGCCAAGTGCAGCAAAGAGAGCAGTGTGCATCGTTCGATCCTCCGGCTGCGATGTCTTCGCAGCTCGTCTGCCGCGTTCTCACGGCCATGAATTAACTATCCTGCAGAGTTCACGGATGAGCGATCCCACACGCTCGACGGCAGATTCCCCTTTCGGGGAAGTACCTGCATACGAGGTGGCGAGGATGCGGGCCGGAAGCGCGCGCCTAGAATGTCACAATGTCTGCTGTCCCTGAGTACGTCCAGGTTTTGGAGCATCTCCAGGCTCTTGGACCAGAGTTGGCCCCCTCCAAACCGGGGGCACCCGCGCGCAAGTTTGACCCGATGCATATGCGGGTCTTGCTGCAAGCGCTGGGTAACCCGCAGGACCGCTTCCAATCCGTGCTGATCGCAGGGACGAACGGAAAGGGATCGACCGCGGCGACCCTGGCGAGTGTTTTGGTTGCGGCCGGAGTCCAGACCGGGCTATATACCTCACCTCACCTCCTGCGTGTGAACGAGCGTATGCAGGCCGCAACGGCGCAGGTGCCGACGGAGTACAGCACGGTCGACATTCCGGCGACGATGGGCTCGCTGGAGCTGCAACCGATCGCCGACGCAGACTTTGCGCGCTTGTACCGGCAGGTCGATACCGCCGGTGAGCAGCTCGTGGGAGAACATCTTCTGCCGCATACGCCAAGCTTCTTTGAACGGCTGACGGCCATCGCGTTTCTGTGGTTTGCGGAGCGGCATCTCGACCTCGCGGTGTTGGAAGTTGGGCTCGGAGGGAGACTAGACGCCACCAATGTGGTTCAGCCTCTGCTCTCGATCCTGACGGACATCTCGCTGGATCACCAGGAGTATCTCGGCAACACGCTGGCCGCGATTACGCGGGAGAAGGCGGGAATCTTGCGAAAGAATGGCACTCTGATCACGCTGCCGCAGCATCCGGAGGTGAACCAGACGCTGGGGGAGATCGCAGCGGAGTTGCCAGACCTCCGTGCGGTGTCTGCGGCTGGTTTCATGCCTCCCATCGTCCGCGGCGACGCTGAGATGGCTCGCCTCCGCACCACCGGCGAGCTGCTGCCGCCTTCCCGCTACAGGGTCTTGCTCGAGGGCAGACCGCTCGACCTGGAGACCCCACTGCGCGGGCAGCACCAGCAACGCAATCTGGCCCTGGTGCTCGCGGCAGTGCACGAACTCCACACCCACCATGGCTTGAACATCCCGGATGCGGCAATTGAGGCGGGGGTGCGCGGTACACGGTGGCCGGGGCGACTGGAGCAGGCCCTCTTCGAGGGTCGCCAGCTGCTGCTGGACGTAGCACATAATCCCGCGGGGGCCTGGACCCTGCGATCGGCTATAGCCCAGATCGACGAGGCGCGGCCTCGGACCATGCTGTTTTCGTGCCTGCGGGACAAGGATGTCTCAGAGATGGCACAAATCCTATTCCCGTTGTTCGACGGTACCTCGACGGATCCACTACGGAGTAGGGATCATCTTGTGCTGGCCGGGATTGACAGTCCGCGCGCTGCTACGGCCGAGGATCTTCTTGCGCAGGCGCGGCGCCTCGGCGTGCACGCCCATGTAGCGCCGCATGTGCCAACTGCCCTGCAACAAGCAGCGGCGCTGACGCCCGAGGGTGGCTACATCGTGGTAACGGGGTCGGTGTATCTCATCGGAGAGGTGCGGCGGGCGCTCAAGGGTGCATCGCGTTGAGCGGTCAGGGTGGCCAGGTCGAAGTCAGGCAGGGTGCGGAGGCGACCGCCAGTCTGCGGCCGCCGCCCTCGATGGCTCTGCGGCTCTTCACCTATGGCGTCTTCGATCCCCTCATCGGCATCCTGACGACGGGCTTTGGATGCCTGTCGCTGGCCGCCTCACTCTGGGACCGATCTGGCCGCCAGCAGCACGCGATGGCACGGGTCTGGGCGAAGTCTCTGCTCTATGCGGCTCTTTCCCCTGTGACGGTGGAGGGGCTGACCGGCGGCGAGGCGGAGTCGGCTGCAGTCTATGTAGCAAATCACCTGTCGTACATGGATACACCGGTGCTCTTCGCCAAGTTGCCCTTCCAGTTCCGCATCTTCGCCAAGCAGTCATTGTGGAAGATCCCTTTCATCGGTTGGCATCTCCATCGGTCAGGTCAGGTGCCAGTGGACCAGACAACCGCGCGCAATACCGTTGCCGGGCTGAACCGGGGCGTCGCGGCCCTTCGGTCCGGGATGCCGCTCGTGCTCTTTCCGGAGGGGGGACGAAGTCCCGACGGGCAAGTTGCACGCTTCCTGCCGGGGGCCGCGTATATGGCCATTCGGGCTCAGGTTCCCCTCGTTCCGGTGACCCTGATTGGCACATATGAGTTACTGCCGATCCACACCTACTCCCTGCGACCCAGGCCCTTGCGCTTGATCATCGGACAGCCGATTGCCACGCAGGGGATGACGACCCGGCAGGCCGAGGCGCTGAGCCAGCGGGCCTACAACGAGATCACCGCGACGTATATGGCAGCTCACTCGCGTTGACCGAGCAGCGCGGCGAGAAGCGGTGGACGCGCTCGATATGATGATGGGGTGTCGAAGCCGATCATTCTTGTACCTCTGCCAACCGAAAAGGACGTCTCCTACAATCGGGAGTGCCTGCCGGCGTATCTTGAGGCGGTCCGAAGAGCCGGTGGCGAGCCGCGAGAGCTGACATCGCACACGAGCGATGGCGAGGTCACACGAGCGCTGGCGGAGGCCGGAGGCATTTTGCTGCCGGGGTCTCCAGCGGATGTGAGTCCCAGCCGCTACGGGCAGGTGCGAAGTCCTCATACCGCGGCACCCGATCTCTGGCGGGAGGAGATGGATCGCACTCTCCTGCAGGGAGCACGGCAGCGCGGGCTTCCTGTTCTCGGGGTCTGCTACGGCTTGCAGTCGTTGAATGTCTGGCGCGGGGGAACGCTGATTCAGGATATAGCCCTCGTGCCGGTGAATCACGCGGCGGGCCCGTCCATAGCAACAGCACACGCCGTAGAGCTTCGCGGGGCATCGCAGGTGGCGGAGGCGGCGAGAGCTGCGGACGAGGGAGAGCGCGTGATGGTCAACTCCAGTCACCACCAGGCGATTGGCATCGCGGGCGAGGGACTCAGGGTCACGGCGCGATCGCCGGAGGACGGCGTCGCGGAGGCAGTGGAGGGGGAGCAGGCGGATCTTGGCTTTCCCGCACTGGCCGTCCAATGGCACCCGGAGCGATCGGTTGAGCTCAGCGGAACGTCGAAGCAGATCTTCGCTTGGCTGGTCCGGCGGGCCGCGGCTGGATGACTCCCGAGACGATGCGGCGCCTTCTCAGCCCCTATCTTGCGGACGCGGACGGCCTGCGCAGTGTGCCGCCGAGCGACTCCCTAGTGGGTGCACTCGAGATCTACCTCGAGCTCCTCCTTCGGTGGAATGCAAAGATGAATTTAACCGCGGTGAGGGCTCCGGACGAGATCGTGCGACGACACTTCGGGGAGAGCGTATTGCTTGCTCGGCTTGTTCCGGCAGAGACTGCAACTCTCTTGGACCTGGGCTCGGGCGCAGGATTCCCCGGGATTCCTCTCCAGCTTGCGTGTCCGGAGCTCAAGGTGGTGCTGGCCGAGTCTCAGGCAAAGAAGGCAAGCTTCTTGCGGGAGGTCGTGCGGGAGCTTGGTCTCAGGACGGAGGTTTGGGGAAGCCGTGCCGAAGAACTTCCGGGCACGCAAGGCTATGACGTGGTCGCGCTGCGTGCCGTGGACCTCATGGGGGCTGCGACGCGGCTCGCATCACGCCTTGGGCGGGAGCTATTGGTGCTGGGCAGTGTGCGTGACATCGAGGGCTGGGGCCTCGATGTGCGCCGATTCGCTGCCGTACCGGATAAATCCGCGAGTGTGGCCGCACTCTGCGTCGCTCGCCAGGGCGCGAAGCTGCCCTGATGCGCTTGCGGAGGGAATGTTCCACGTGGAACATCACTTCTCCACTCGCGGTGTTCCTCCCTGCGCCCTCGTTTTGATTTAGCTCATTCAAACGAAGGCGTCCAGCGCCGAGCTGTCCGGCCATACGGGACGACCCTCGGCCCGCTTGCTGCAACTAAGGCAGCCGGGCGACTCGGCCCCGTGCCGCCCGAAGATGTTCCACGTGGAACATTACCCCTTCTGAAGGGGTGTCTCTAAGCGATCCCGGCCTGTCTGCGTTTCTCCAGCTGCACGGCCGCGAACCGTGGGGCTTTGACGGATGTTCCACGTGGAACATTCCGAGCTCCCCAGCCAGCTCTCTTATCTCCCGCACGACCCCAAGGTCGCTCGCACGATGTTCCACGTGGAACACTCGGCCTTGCGGTCGTTGCCGCTTGCGGCTAGGGTGAAGAGGTTGCAATGAAGCCGACGCACCCCATCTCACCCCCCAATCCGGAGAAACAGGCCAGGATCCTCGCCGTCGTCAATCAGAAGGGCGGCGTAGGAAAGACGACCACGGCGATCAATCTCTCTGCTGCACTCGCCCTGCATGGCTTTCCGACACTCCTCGTCGACTGCGATCCGCAAGCCAACTCGACTGGCGGGCTCGGCCTCTCACGCAACCTGAGCGGCGCCACGATCTACGACGTCCTTGGTGGCGACGCGGCGGCTCATGACGCTCTGCGGGAGACACCGATCGGAAATCTCATGCTGCTGCCGGGAAGCCGCAATCTGATCGGCGCCAACCTGGAGCTCGTCGGGCAAGACCGGCGGGAGTTTAAGCTGCGTGACGCGCTAGAGCCGCTGCGAACGAGCTTCGACTTCATTCTGCTAGACTGCCCGCCCGCTCTCGACCTTCTCACACTCAATGCGCTGGTCGCCGCCGAGAACCTGCTCGTCCCTATGCAAGCCGAGTACTTCGCCCTGGAGGGCGTCTCGGAGCTGGTCGGCACCCTGGATCGGGTCGCACAGACCTTCAACCCGGGCCTCGGCCTGGCGGGCGTCCTGCTGACGATGTACGACGAGCGCACCAACCTGTCGCAGCAGGTGGCGGCCAACCTACGCGACTTCTTCGGCGACAAGCTCCTCCGGACGACGATCCCGCGCAATATCCGGCTCGCAGAATCGCCCAGCCACGGGCTGCCGGTCGCTCTCTACGACGGCCGATCGCGGGGAGCGGAAGCCTACACCAATCTTGCCATCGAGTTGCTGCAGCGCTTCGGAATGGCGAAGCCGGCCAGAGGCCGAGGAGCTCCCGGACGCACTTCGGAGAGAGCGGCTCCAGCGATCCGACGCGCACGATCACAAGGGTAAAGACCAAGGAGGGTCAGATGGCGACGACGGCGGGTGACGGAAAACGGCGAGCTCTCGGCCGCGGGTTGGAGGCACTGCTCCCTGGGCGCATGGCTCAGGTGACTGCGGCCCAGGAAACCACAAACAGGCATCCCGAGGCCCAGCCACCCACGGCCGAGCGTGGACAGCCTCTGGAGATCCCCCTCGATCGGATCGAACGCAATCCCTTCCAGACACGCTCGCGCTTCGACGACGCCGCTCTCGCAGAGCTGGCCACCTCCATCGCGGCCTCCGGCGTCGTACAGCCCATCGTCGTCCGACCGCTGCCCGGCGGAGGGTACCAGCTAATCGCCGGAGAGCGCCGTCTCCTGGCCTCGCGAAGAGTCGGCCGGGCAACCATCCCCGCGATCGTGCGGAACGCAACCGACCGCCAGACACTGGAGATGACCATCGTTGAGAACCTGCAGCGTACCGACCTCAATCCGATGGAGCAGGCACGAGCCTTTCAGCGGCTCGGACGTGACTTCCAGCTCACGCAGGAGCAGATCGCCCAGCGCACCGGAAAAGAGCGGGCGTCAGTCTCCAACTTCCTGCGTCTGCTGCGCCTGCCGGAGCGGGTCCAGCAGATGGTCGAGTCAGGTGACCTCAGCTTCGGTCACGCCCGCTGCCTGCTCGCACTCGAAAACCCTGGAACTCTCCTCACCATTGCAGAGCGCGTACGGGATCAGGCGCTCTCCGTGCGGCAGACGGAGGCGCTGATCCAGGCCCTTCTCCGCCCCGAACAGGACCAGGCCTCCAACGCCAAAGTTAAGGAGCCAACCGATCCCAACATCCTCCATGCTGAACTGAGCCTGCAGAGAAGGCTCGGGTTAAAGGTCAAAATCGAGGACCGGCATGGCAAAGGCCGCGTCATCATCGAATATGCCGAGCTCGACGACTACGATCGACTCCTTCGTATGCTGGGGGCGGAGTGAGCATGGAACGCCGTCTCATGCGCGGTCTCGCCCGAAAGCCGGGAATTGATCCCGCCCCTCTTCCTGGAGAGCGCGCATGACGCGGGCTGGCTCCTGGCTGTACCGGCTGCGAGCTCTCCTCGTTAGCCTGATCTACGTGCTCGGCTTCTGGGCGCCCTGGGAGCGTTACGGTCGTGTCACCTTCGCCGGCTCCACCGTCTGGACGGCTCTCCCGGCCGTCCTCTTCCGGCAGCGGTGGATGGATTTCTCCACGGCGGCGCGGCTTCTGCTCGTGCTCGCGACCATCCTGTCGGTCCTCGCAGCCGCTCTGCGAATCTGGGCTGCCAGCTACACCGGGATCTCACCTGTACGCAAAGCGCCAGCGCCAGCCGTCGATCCCGTGGCGGACGGACCCTATCGCTACGTGCGCCACCCCATGGCCTTGGGCCTCATCCTGCACGCGCTCGCGCTCTCCATCCTGATGCCGCCCAGCGGCGCCGTCGTCGCGCTTGTGCTTCTGGGGCTCCTTGTGGCTGGTCTCGTCCGCTACGAGGAGGTACTTGCCCGCACGCGCCAGGAGCAGGTCTACGCGACATACATCCGGGCTGTCCCGCTTCTGCTGCCCTCACCGCGACCCCGCGTCCCCACCGCAGACGATCGCCCGCGCTGGGGCATCGGCCTACTCTCGGAGGTCTTCTTCTGGGGAACCGCCGGAGGCTTTCTCGTCGAGGGCGCAAGCTACAACGGCACCCGTATCCTGCGCTGGGTTCTGGTCGCCCTCGGTCTTCAGATCATCACGCTCGCCCTGCGAGGCACCTCTCCGCTCCAACTTGACAGCGGCTCGCGCTAGCGCATCAACCCTCGCCATGGGCGAGCAGCGTGGCCGCTCGCGAACCTCCGCGACCGGCCCTGCCAGTCTCAACAAAACTACTTCTTTACCGGGGCGATCGAGTCCTTTGCAGCCTTCGAGACGCGGAACTTCACCACCGTCTTCGCCTTGATCTTGATCGACTCGCCCGTCTGGGGATTGCGGCCCAGCCGTGCCTTGCGCTCGGCCTTCACCAGCTTGCCGATGCCCGGAATGGTAAACTCGCCATTCTTCTTTGTCTCCTTCACCGCGGTGTCCGCAAGTGTCTCGAAGAATCCGGCGACCTGCTTGTTGTTCAGCTCCATCTTCTCGGCCATGGCGCGGATCAGCGCCGTCTTGGTCATGCCCTTTGGCATAGTGCGACTCCTTTTATTTGCATGTTGGTGGACTAGTTCTGGAGAGGTCCGCCTCTCCAGCAAAGATTGCGGATACGCGAATCCCCAATGTTTATGCGGGTCCGCGAACAGTTCCGGGATTCACCTTCTGCTTTCCGCGCCGCTTTGTCAACGGTTTTACTGGGTTTTTCCGAGATTTCCCGACTTTTTAGGTTCCTCGGCCCCACGCCGCCCTGCCGTGGGATCCCAGCCACCTGAATGTGGGATGCACGTGCGCCATCCCAACCTGACAGCATCACCCCATGATGCGCGTTCGTCTCCAAGCCAAAGCTCCCCATGTCCTCTCTGGCTCCAAGTCCGAGATGGTTCCCCTCTCCGTCACGATCCGGCCCGCCAATAACTTCCCCGGCACCTACGAATACCAGACCAACAGCCGCGCCCTCCTTCAGATGCTGCGGCAGAAGACCGATCTCAGCGGTCTGGCGCTCAGCCAGTTCGAGCAGGATCTCCGCATCTCCCGCGAGGTCAAGCTGCCCTACGTCGTCCTTCGCGAAGAGACACTGCAGGAGATCGGCTACTTCACCGAATAAAGCCGCTGCTCAGAGTGCCGCGTCTCCAGTCGTGCTGCCCAGAAGACCCTGGAGCGAAGAAAGCGCTTGCATGTATGCTGACAGGGGCGCCCTGTGCGAGGTCGAACCGGGCCCGTGCAACGGACGCGCGCCGATCCGACCCACATGGCCGCCGGCGCACAGCATCTTCGCAGTGAAGGGATCGAGCCGTATGGGAGCAGCAGGCAGCAGCAGGCGGGTGTTCTTGCGCAACAGTGGAACCGTTGCGGCAGGTGTGGGTCTCACGGCAAACTCCGGCATCGCCCGGGCCGCCTCCTCCAAGGGCAAGGGCCTCGCCGCCGGGCGCGCGGTCTACCCCATCAACCGCGGCTGGCGCTACAGCCCGCGCGTCGTCCCCGGTGCCGATGCCGCAACCTTCGACGACGCGGCCTGGACCGAGGTCATCGTGCCCCACAGCAACATCCCCCTGCCGTGGCACGGCTTCAACGACAAGACCTACGAATTCGTCTCGATGTACCGCCGTCACCTCAAGCTCCCCGCCGACCTCGCCGGCAAGCGCGTCTTCGTCGACTTCGAGGGCGTCATGCTCGCGACCACGGTCTCCTGTAACGGCAAGAAACTCGGCGCCTACAAGGGCGGTTACACGCCGTTCAGCTTCGAACTCACCGGCCTCCTTCAGCCCGCGGGCGACAACGTCCTCAGCCTGGAAGTCGACTCCACCGAGCGGCCCGATATCCCGCCCTTCGGCTACGAGGTCGACTACCTCACCTTCGGCGGTCTCTACCGTGAGGTCGCCCTCCGCGTCGTCCCAGAGATCTTCCTGGAGAACATCCACGCCCAGGGCAAGGATGTCCTCAGCGCCGATCCCAAAATCGAGGTCGCCTGCTATCTCGATCGCGCCCGCACCGCAAATCCCGGGCCAATGACGGTAGCGGTCCAGCTTCGCGACGGCGACACCGAGATCGCGCGCGGCACAGCCCGCGTCACCACACCGCCCGTCACCGAGCACCACGAAGAAGACGCCGACCAGGCCATGGGCGCGCTCCCCTACAACCCCGCCAAGGATGGACCCGCCGCCACCGTCACCCTCTCCGGCCTCGCCGGCAAGGTCAAGCTCTGGGACCTCGACAACCCCACGCTCTACACCGTGCACGTCCAGCTGCTCGAAAACGGCCACGTCCTCGACGAGGATTACCGACGCATTGGCCTGCGCGAGGCCACCTTTACTCCGCAGGGCTTCTCCCTCAACGGGGAGGTCATCAAGCTCCACGGCCTCGACCGCCACCAGACCTTCCCCTGGGTCGGTCAGGCCATGCCCGGCCGCGTCCAGCGCCAGGATGTCGCAGTCCTCAAAAAAGAGATGAACTGCAACATCGTCCGAACCTCGCACTACCCGCAGTCGCCGCACTTCCTCGACGCCTGCGATGAGATGGGTCTTCTCGTGCTCGAAGAGATCCCCGGCTGGCAGCACATCGGCGACCTTGCCTGGCAGGACATCTCCGTCGACAACGTCCGGCGCATGGTCCGGCGCGACTGGAACCGCCCATCCATCGTGCTCTGGGGTGTCCGCATCAACGAGTCGCAGGACGACCACGACTTCTACACCCGCACCAACAATCTCGCGCACGCGCTCGACACAGGCCGGCAGACCGGCGGCATCCGCTATCTCTACAACACCGAACTGCTCGAAGACGTCATGACCATGAACGACTTCGGCTGGCCCCTGCGCAAACCGAACCACCCGCGCTATCTCAATACCGAGTTCGTCGGCCACACCTTCCCCACCAAGACCATCGACCTCTCGGAACGGCAGACCGAGCACACCATCCGCCACGCCCGCGTGCACGATCAGCTGGCAAGCGATCCGCAGTACGCCGGCGGCATCGGCTGGTGCGCCTTCGACTACACCACCCACGCAAACTTCGGCTCCGGCGACCGCATCTGCTACCACGGCGTCATGGATATCTTCCGCACACCCAAGCCCGCCGCCGGCTTCTACAAATCCATGATCGACCCGAAGAAAGAGATCGTCATCGAACCCGCATTTCACTGGGCGCGCAACGACGAGTCCGTCGGCATCACCTACGCCCTCATCTGCAGCAACGTCGAGCACATCAAGCTGTACACCGTCACCGACCACGGCGAAACCCTCGTCGGCGAAGGCGACCCCGACCGCAAGCAGTTCGCACACCTCAAATACGCGCCGTTCTCCATCGAGCTTCAGGGCAAGGCGATGGGCGCCAAGACTTGGGGCGACCTCCGCATGGACGGCTACATCGGTGGCAAGAAAGTCATCTCGCGCACGCTCGCGGGCGACGGCGTCGACCAAGCCTTCAAGCTGCTGCCCGACGGCACGGAACTCCTTGCAGACGGCGCGGACACCGTCCGCGTGGTCCTCCGCGCCGAAGACAAGTACGGCAACGTCCGACCCTTCGCCGCGGACGGCATCGAACTCAAGCTCGACGGGCCGGCGACGCTCATCGGCGACAACCCCTTCGGCCTTATCGGCGGCACGGGCGCCGTCTGGCTGCGCGCCGGCACCACCCCAGGAACCGTCACGCTCACCGGCAAACACCCCCGCCTGCCTGAGTCCACCGTCACCTTTACCCTGGCACCCGCGCCCGCCGAACAGGTCTAACCCGGGCCACGCTCGGCTGGGCCGCGGCACACCACGTCCACGGTACTTCTGTACCGTGGAGGGCGAAGAAAAAGAAATGAGAAACCGCGCCCTACGCGGTAGCCTCTTCCCGTGGCAAAGGCCCAGCATCAACCCATAGCAGCCCAGGACCGACCGAACGCGCATGGGCCCCGCATCCCCGCCCCGGCCTCCGCAGGTACCGCCCGGGCTCGCAAGGGTATCCTGTCTCCCGTGAGACTTCCCGCCTTCTGGCTCCTATTACTGTTCGCTCTGCTCGTCGGCGAAGTTGCGCCCCGCGCCGCCCTCGCGCAGGCGTCCCCCACCATGGTGACGCCGTCCGCCAAGGAAGATGCCGCTCCCTCCGCCGGCCTGCCGGAGGGAGCGGTCGCGCCATCGCACGCCGCAGACGCCCCCGGACTCATCAACGGATACCAGCCCCGGTGGTGGAAGGAGGCCGTCGTCTATCAGGTCTACCCGCGGTCCTTCAAAGACTCGGACGGCGACGGCATCGGCGATCTCAACGGCATCACCGGTAAGCTCGACTACCTCCAGGGACTCGGCGTCAACGTCATCTGGCTCAGCCCCCACTACGACTCCCCCAATGCCGACAACGGCTACGACATCCGCAACTACCTGATGGTCATGCGCGAGTTCGGCACCATGGCGGACTTCGATCGCATGCTCGCCGGCATCAAGCAGCGGCACATGCGCCTTATCGTCGATCTGGTCGTCAATCACACCTCCGACGAGCACAAGTGGTTTGTCGCGTCCCAGGCCTCGCTCGACAATCCCTTCCGCAAGTTCTACATCTGGCGTCCCGGCAAGCCGGACCCGACCGCGCCCCATGGCTTCGCGCCACCCAACAACTACCCCAGCTACTTCTCGGGTTCGGCGTGGGAGTGGAGCGAGCCGACCAGGCAGTTCTACCTGCATCTCTTCGCGGTCAAGCAGCCGGACCTCAACTGGGACTACTCGCCCGTGCGTGAGGAGGTCTACAAGCTCATGCGCTTCTGGCTCGACAAGGGCGTCGATGGCTTCCGCATGGATGTGATCCCGTTGATCTCCAAGCAGCCGGGACTGCCGGACCTCACCCCCGCGCAGCTCCACAACCCCTCGGTCACCTTCGCCAACGGACCGCACCGCGACGAGTATCTTCGCGAGATGAACAGGCAGGTGCTCTCCAAGTACGACGACATGACGGTCGGCGAAGCACTCGGCATCAGCCTCGCGCAAACCCCCGACATCGTCGACGACCGCCGCCACGAGCTCAACATGATCTTCAACTTCGACGCGGTGCGCGTGGACCGGGACGGCCGGCAATGGAAGGAGTGGCAGCTGCCCGCTCTCAAGCACGTCTATGACACGCACGCGCAGGTGTTGACCAAGCACGACTGGGATACAGTCTTTCTGTCCAACCACGACAATCCCCGGCTCGTCTCGAGCTTTGGCGACGACTCCACGCCGGAGCTGCGGGTCCGCTCCGCCAAACTTGTGCAACTCATGCTCCTCACCCTCCGGGGCACCCCCTTCCTCTACCAGGGCGATGAACTCGGCATGACCAACTATCCCTTCACCTCCATCGGCCAGTTCGACGATATCGAGGTCAAGAACGCCTACAAGGCGGATGTGCTCACGGGGAAGATCCCCGAAGCGGCCTTTCTCGCAAACCTGCGAAAGACCAGCCGCGACAACGCCCGCACCCCCATGCAGTGGACCGCGGACGCGAACGCCGGTTTCACCACCCCAGACGCCAAACCCTGGCTGGCCGTCAACCCCAACTACACCACCCTCAATGCGGCCGAGGAGCTCCGCAACCCCGACTCCGTCTACCACTTCGTCGCAAAGGCAATCGCGCTCCGCCGGCAGCACCCGGTGCTGACCTACGGCGACTACACCGATCTCGATCCGGACAACCCGCAGATCTACGCCTACACCCGCACCCTGGGAGCGGAGCGCTTCCTCGTGGTCCTGAACTTCAGCCGCACGCCCGTGCAGTACGTCCTTCCAAAGGGCGTCAAACCAGGTGCGCTGGTCCTCGCCAACCTGCCCAGGGTAGCGGCCCCCGAGACCGATACCCTGCAGATGCGGCCATGGGAGGCGAGGGTCTATCACTTCTGAGCGACGCCCCGGCAATCGTCGACTCGGACCCTCATAGCCGGGCGCACCCCGTGCCTCGGCGGCGGTACACTGTTCCGCGAGGCTCCCTCCGTCGGTCGTCCGGCACCGGCTGGTGCACGGGGAAGCAAAGCCGGTTCCACTGCACCCGGCCCCCACCCTAAGTCGCCTTGTTTGAAGACTTTGCGCGAAAGGTAGGGGGGAGGGTACGGCAACAACGCACCGCGGCCCGGGTCCGCGACAACATCAGCCATGCCCCTCCGGTTCTTCACCTACGCCCTCCCACTCCTCGCTCTGGTCGCCCCTCTCCCAGCCGACGCCCAAACTCCGGACACAACAACCCCGCCCACCCTTACCCTCGACGTCAGCTCCCGCCTGGTCCTCGAAGACATCTTGGTCTTCGACCGCGCCGGCCATCCCGTCTTCGACCTCCCCCAAGCTGCCTTCCACGTCACCGACAACGGGCAGCCGGAGACCATTCGCTCCTTCGAAGAAACATCCCCGTCCACCGCCGGTCCCGTTGCCCCCGCCAACCCCCTCCCCGTCGGCACCTTCCGCAATACCAGTAACGGGGACGACCACACCGCCTCCCAGGTCCTGCTCATCGACGCCGACAGCATGGGCATCGAGGATCAGATGTACCTCCTGCAGCAGCTGCAAAAGAGCATTGCAACCCTGCCGCCTGGCCTTCAAACAGCCGTCTTCCTTGTCCACAGCGGCCGCGTCGTGCAGATCCGTGGCTTCGGCACCGACCGCGCCGACCTCCGCCGCGCACTCCACGAGTGCCTCCCGACCCTCGGCGCGGTTGCGTACGACCAGTTCGACTCCGCCGTCAACCAGCTCCTCACCGTCTCCGCCTACCTCGAGCAGACCCCCGGCCGCAAGAACATCCTTTGGCTCGCCGGCGCCTTTCCGCTCGTCTCCCTCTCCGCGGCGGAGGCCAACGGCCCGGGCGTCCGCCCCGACTACGTCGCCCGCGAGCGCCTCATCCACCAGCTGCAGGAGGCCCTCGCCGAAGCTCGCGTCTCCGTCTACCCCGTCGATGTCCGCGGCGTCATTCCCTTCTCCATCCCCAATCCCGCCGGCCAGGCGTCCACGCCGATCCCCACCCAGGGCGCCGCCGCAGGCCCCAGCCCCGCCCTCACCTCCGGCATAACCTCCACCCCCACCGTCTTCGGTCCCGCCGCCGATGGGGTCTTCGCACAGCGCTCCGCCATGCGCGAGCTGGCCGACGCCACCGGCGGCAGAGCCTACACCCTCAACTTCCTCGACCGGGAGATCACCGAGGCCTTCCAACTCGGTCTTCGCGCCTACACCCTCTCCTTCTCCCCGTCCGGGTACACGAACGACGAATCGTGGCACCGCGTGCGCATCTCGGTCGAGCCACAGCCGGGCGGTGCCCCCGGCCCCTACACCCTCAGCTACCGTCCAGGCTACCTCGCCACCTGGACCGGCGTCGCCGGCGGCCGCGTCGGCATGCGCCTCACCGCGGAGGGAGGCAAGGTCCCCACCGGCGGCGCCCACACCCTCAGCGCAGCCGCTCCCCTGCCCTTCGAAGTCCACATCGAGCCCGGCACACCCGCCCGCAAAGGCAACCTCCCCGTCACCCTCCGCTTCACCATCCCCGTCGATCAGCTCGACTTCAAACGGCAGGGCGAGGCCTGGCACAACCAGATCGTCATCGCCTCCTACGTCTACAACGCCGAGGGCCGCATCAAGGGCGGCCACATGCAGCAGTTCACCACCACGCTCTCCGACGCCAAGTGGGCCGGCGCCCGCGGCAAACACCTCCCCCTCACCCAGACCCTCGACGTCCCCCGCAACGCCGACTACCTCATGCTCGAGATGCGGGACTCCGGCAACCACCGCGCCGGCTCCCTCATGCTCTCCCTCCGCGCCGTTCGCTCGCTCCCCGGTCCGGCCGCCGCAGGCCCCACGCCCTCACCGTCTCTCGGCCCACAGCCCACCAAACCCCCGCAGCCCGCCTCGCCCTAGCGCGAGCCGCCCCATCCCCGCCCCAGTCGCGAGCCCACCAGCCTCGCCGCGCTTCGCAAGGTCTGCACCGGCGTCGTCCGGATCGACTCCCACAGCTCCCGCCGCCCTCGCGCCCGCTCACCCCGCTGGAGCGCCAGGCACCCGCTCCACCAGAGATGCTGCCCAAGCTGCTCCCGCAGCAGCGTCCGCTCCCGCGCGCTCAGCCCCGGCTCGCGCCGCGCAATACTCCGAAACGCCTTCACCATGCCTCCAATCATCAACGCCCGGTCCGCCGAAAGGTTCCCCGGCCCCTCCACCCGCGCCACCAACACCTCACTCCGGTACCCCACCTTCCAGTGCGCCGCCATCCGCGCAAAGAGCTCCAGGTCCTCGGCTCCCCGCAGACCCTCATGGAACATCCCAGCCTGCTCCACGGCCGCGCGTCGCGCCACGATCGTCGAGGGAAACAAGAACCGCGACTGCAGATACCGCTCCAGAATCCACCCTCCCCCCGCCAGCGGTCGCTCCGCCATGTACGACGGCAGGGAGTTCCCCTCCGCGCGCTGCAGCGAGAAATCGCAGAACACCAGGCCCACCTCCGCATCGGCAAACTCCGGCATCTGCGCCTCCAGCTTTCCCGGCAGCCACACGTCGTCCGCGTCCAGAAACGCCACAAACTCCCCCTCCGTGGCCCGCATCCCGGCATTCCGCGCCCGCGCCGGTCCGCCGTTCGAAAGCCGCAGCACCCTCACCCGCCCACCACATGCCTCCGCAACCGCCGCCGTTCCGTCCGTCGACCCATCGTCCACCACCACCACCTCCACCCCCGGCCAGCCCTGCGCCAGCACGCTCTGCACCGCCGCCCCCACCGTCTCCTCCGCGTTGTAGGCCGGGATCACCACGGCCACAAAAGCGTCGCGCATCGCCACCCTCCCCCGCACAAGAGCAAGTTCGCCCCCACCGGCCCAATCTACCTCGTGCTCGCACCATGTATAGTGCTGCCATCCATGGCCCACTACTCGCCCGCAAAGCTCACGGCTCCCCACCCAGAGACCTTCCTCGACGGCGTCGTCAGCGTCCGCGACTCTATCGAGCGCCGCGCTCCCGCTCGCCATCGGGTCTCCCACCCCCGTCCCGCGCGGGCCTCCTGGTCTGGCGCAACCCGGCCTCCTCTCGGCTCTCCGGGCTCTCGGCTTCAGGCGCCGCACACCGACCAACCCTGCCGACCCTAACTCCTTCCAACTAGCCCCATATCATCGACCACTGCCGCACACCCTGAGGTCTCTCCCATGCCCCGCGCCGCCCTCCTCGCCGCCGTCCTCGTTCTCGCCAGCCCCCTCACCCTCGCCAGGGTGCCCGCTCAGGATTCCCAGCTCCACACCGCCAGCCCAACCGAACTCGGCTGCATCAAGGTCCTGCTCGCCCAGGAGCGAGCCTGGAACCAGGGAGACCTCACCACCTTCACCCAGGCCTACAAGAACTCGCCCGACATCATCTTCCTCTCCAACTCCCTCACCCGCGGCTTCAGCGGCATGCTCGACACCTACCGTCACAACTACCCCAACCGCGCCGCCATGGGGACCCTCACCTTCTCCGACCTCCAGGTCCTCCCGCTCGACGATCGCTTCGCCGTCACCACCGGCCACTACAAGCTCGATCGCGGCAGAAAAGAGGGCGGCAATGCCGAAGGCGTCTTCTCCCTCGTGATGGAAAAAACCCCCGACGGCTGGAAGATCATCGTCGACCACACCACCTAGCCCCTACGCGCTCGCCGCCGCCGCAATCAACGCCACCAGCACCCCCGCGGCCAGAACAACAATGACGAGACTCCGCGTCCGATCGACATGCCGATGGCGCAACGGGTTGTAGCCGCCCGTGCCGTCCTTGATCTTTTTCACGCCCTCATAGGGCAGCGTCACCTTCAGCTTGAGATCCTCGTCGTAAAACGTGAAGCTCTCCGGCCCGCTCGCAAGGAACCGCCCAAACTCCTCGTCCGCTCCAATCCGCACCACGCTGATCGTCGCCCCCGATTGCAGATGCTCCGCCTTCTCCTTCACCGCCTGCGCCCGCTTCGACAGCACCGGCCCCCCCCCCTGCGCCCCGCACGCCACAGCCACCACCCACACCAACACCGCACACCACCTCACCGTCATACGCGATCTCCTACCGACACTGACCGAACACCGCAGTCTCCGCCGAGAGCCTGGCCCGAGCAGCTGAGTCGACTACCCAAGTGTTCCACGTGGAACATATACCTTCGCACTCGCCGCCTAGAGCAACGTAGCGATTGAGACAGAGGGATCTCGTCTCCTTGTTGTCGTTCCCGAAGGGAATCTGCTGTTGTTCTTGCTTTGCCTGTTCTTTACGCCACCAGCTAATTCGCCATAGTTCGCTCCCGCGAGTGCCGCACATCCGCAATCTGCCCCCGGGAAGAATCACTTGACAAGCCACAAAGGGCCTTGCTCTAATCCGCTCGTCTTCAGCGTTACACGTTTAAACGCGGGCAACATTGCCCATCTCTCGCTCCTTCAGCACCACCGTCTCCGTCCCACAAAGGTAGCCATGCCCCACACGCGTCCATCGCTCCTCGCCGGCATTGTCCTCTTGCTGCTGCTCGTGTCCTTCCACGCCTCTGCCCACCTCAGAGCACAAACCGGAACGCAAACCGGCACGCCACCCCAGAGCACCCTCTTCTCAACCTTCGCCGAGGAAGCCTACTCCACAAGGCAACTCAAGACCGGCAACGGTGACCTCTGGCCTAGCTGCTGGGCCGATGACGGCAACCTCTACACCGCCAACGGCGACGGAACCGGCTTCTCCGACACCTTCTATCCCATGGCCATCAACAAGATCGCAGGTGACATCACAGGCCAGCTAACCCCATCCTTCGTCGCGGGCGATGTCGGCCGGGTCTACGTCACCAATTCCAAGCACACCTACACCGACAAGCCCACCGGCATGCTCTGCATCGACAACGTCCTTTATCTGGCCTTCCAGAACATCAACGAGGACACCTTCAACGACGCGCCCGCCGCCTCCGTCATCATGTCCACCGACCACGGCGCAACCTGGAGCACGCCCCCCGACAGCCCCATGTTCGGTACCGCCTCGGCTGTCGACTCCGGCGCCCTGCGCGACCCCAAGGCCTATCTCTTCACCACGGTCTTCTTCCTCGACTACGGACAGAACGGCACGGACACCCCCCTGAACGACGGCTTCGTCTACGCCTACGGTCTGGACAACGACTGGAGCGATCAGCAAGCCATGTATCTCGCCCGCGTCCCTCATTCCAGCGTCCTCGACCGCAGCGCCTGGACCTTCTTCTCCGGCACCGACGGCAACGGGCCCACCTGGACCTCCGACATCACCGCCAAAGTTCCAGTCCTGCTCGATACGTCACTCCGCTACCCGAAGATGTATGCCGATCCCTCCTCGCACTGCCCCTCGGTCGAGCCCATCAACCCTCAAGGAACCACCGTCAAAGGCCAGACCGTCATCGGTCTGGGCGGCGTCGTCTACGACAAGCCGCTCAATCGCTACATCTTCAGCTCCTGGTCCTGCGTCTCGCATGAGTTCTATGAGGCCCCGAACCCCTGGGGACCCTGGAGCCACATCGAGATGAGCCGCACCTCGCCCACCTCAACCCCAGCCGCAACCACCGACTTCGGAACCCTCGCACTCCCCCAGAACCGCGGACAGTACGGAACCTCCATACCCTCCAAGTTCATCAGCGCCGACGGTCGCTCCCTATTCCTCCAGAGCAATCTCTGCTGCGGCGGCAACTCCTACACCTTCTCCCTTCGCCAACTCTACCTCCGGCTCTACACCGACAGCTCGCCCACTAACCTGCCCTCCGGCACAAACCTCGCGACCTCACCCGAAACGCGCGCCATCAGCAAAAGCACCCACTTCGGCTCAATCTGCGGCCACGGCTGCTCCGATCAGCTCGCCACCATGGCAGCCAACGTTAGCGAGGACGACTTCGACGACGAGATCAAGGCCACCTCCTGGTGGGGCTACGTCTGGCCCAAGGAATACACCTTCAACCAGGTCATCTACACCACAGGAGACATCTTCCCTGACGGCGGCTGGTTCGCCGGCGACCTCGTCGTGCAGGTGCGGCACAAGTTTGTCTGGACGACCGTTCCCGGCGTGGCAGTCTCTCCCGCCTACCCCTACAGCAGCGCCACCCCCTCACAGACCGCCTACACCCTCAACCTCCCCGTTACCTCCGGCGATGGCGTCCGCATCCTCGGTACACCTGGCGGTGCCAAGACCTTTACCTCCATCGCGCATCTCGGTGTCTACTTCAAGGACGCTGCAACCAACCTCGTCGCCGACCCGGGATTCGAGCTCCAGGGCAGACCGACCGTAAGCAGCCCCTGGAGCACCGAAGGCCCGGACGCCCATGGCATCGACCGCAACCTCGGCTTCGCTCACTCCGGCCAGAACGACGCCTGGATCAACGACGCCTCCACCAACTGGAACTCCCTGACTCAGACCATCTCCGTGCAGCCCAACACCAACTACACCCTCTCCGGTTGGGTGCAGAACAACTTCACCGACAACATCGGTTACTTCGGCGTGCGGGACGCGGATGGCATCTCTGTCCTGAAAGAAACCACCTTCGGCAGCCTGCCGGGCTATGGCCAGCTCAGCGTCACCTTTAACTCCGGCTCCAACACCACCGTCAAGGTCTACATCGGCTTCTGGGGACAGGGATCGACCCGCTGGATCCGGGCCGATGACATCTCGCTGCAATAGCCGGCGAGTTGTCCCTGCTCCCGCCCTACGGCACCGTCGCCGTAGCCGCGAGATCCCGCGACGACAGCCCCACATGCACCGTCCGGCTTCCCGCCGGCGTCCGCCAGCCGTTCTCCCGCACCGACCAATACTGCATCGAGCGCGCCGGCACTGCGATCGTCACCGTCTTCGTCTCGCCAGGTTGCAGCGTCACCCGCGCAAACCCCGCCAGCACCCGCGGCGCAAACTGCGCACCCGCCGGCTTCTCCGCCGGCGCATCCACATACACCTGCGGCACCGCATCTCCCGCCGCACCGCCCGTGTTCCGCACCGCCACGCTCACCGTCGCGCCGCCATCGCCCGACCGCTGCACCCGCGCGCCCGACAGCGCAAACTGCGTATAGCTCAGCCCATACCCAAACGGAAACAGCGGCTCGATCCCCTGCGCGTCAAACCACCGATACCCCACCAACACACCCTCGGAGAACGTTGTCTTGCCGTCCACCCCCTTCGCCGACCGCTCCGGATGCGCCGGGTCCGTCGCGGGATAATCCTCCATCCGCTTCGCCCACGTCATCGGAAGGTGCCCACTCGGGTTCGCCTGCCCCAGCAGCGTCTTGGCCGTCGCCCATCCGCCTTCGTCGCCCGGCCACCACATCTCCAGTACGCCCTTCACCTTGCCCAGCCACGGCATCGCCACCGGCTGGCTCGTGTTCAGCACCACCACCGTGTTCGGGTTCGCCGCCGCAACCTCCTCCACCAGCCGGTCCTGCTCGCCCGGCAGCCCAAACACCGGCTTGCCCCGCGTCCACAGAAACACCACCGCCGTGTGCGCGCTCTTCGCCGCCGCAATCGCCTCCGCGTGCGCCCGCTCGCGAGCCTCCGGCGGCATCCAGTTCAGCCGAATCTGCGCCGGCTTGCCCGAGGTATCCGGCGTCAGCTCCACCGACAGGCTGTGCTTGCCCGCGCTCAGCTGGATCGCTCGCCGCACGTTGTCCAGCCCATCCGTCGTTGGAATGCCGTTGTCCTGCGAGCTGTGCTGCACGTCCCCGTGCACCGTGCCCTTCGCCGCGCCCGTCCGCCCCAGCTCCTTGCCGTCCACCGTCATCACGCCGCGCCCGCCCAGCACCTGCAGGTACAACCAATAGTCGCCCGCAGACGGCATCGTCAGCTCGCCCGTCCAGCTCGCGGTCGTGTTCGGCGGCAGCGCCCTGCCGTTCGCCCGCGTAAAGTCCAGCGTCGCATCCGTCGCCCCGCCCGTCCGCTCCAGACCCGGCTTGCCCTCGTGCGAGAACGTCCCCGCCGGCACCGTCGTCCCCGTCATGTCGTCATCCACCGCAAACACCACCTTCGCCCCCGGCGCCAGCTTGCGCAACGCCTCCAAAGGCCCCACCTGCCGCTCCGGCAGACCCGGCGATCGCTCCCCAAACGTCCCGATCGCCGCCACCTGGCCCGCCGTCGGCCCAATCATCGCCAGCCCATCCAGATCCGCGCGCTTCAGCGGCAGCACCCCGCCCTCGTTCTTCAGCAGCACGGCACTCTCCTCCGCCGTCCGCTCAATCACCTTGGCGTTCGCCTCAATATCCTGCGGTGTCACCGTGTGCTTCTGCTTGCCGTCCAGATACCCGAACCGATCCATCTCGTACAGCACCCGCCGCGCCGCCGCCGTAATCGTCGCCTCCGTCACCGTCCCGTTCTTCAGCGCCTCCCGCATCGTCGTGTGGTCGTTGTCGAATGGAAACCCACTCGCGTCCAGGCCGCCACCCACCGGCTCCTCCGGAATCGTCCCTCCCAGCATCCCCGCCAGCACCGCGAGATTCGGTCCATGCGCCGGCTTCGGCGGGTCAGGCTTGGTCCGGAAGTACGGCTGAATAAACGACTCCATCGGACTGTCTGGACTGATCTCGCCCGGCATCTCCATGTCCACACCGTGGTTGATGAACAGCGTGCTGTGCATCGCGCCCCAGTCCGACGTCACAAATCCCTTAAACCCCAGCTCCCCCTTCAAGATCGTCTGCAGCGTCTCCGCGTTGTCGCACGCAAACGGCCCGTTCAGCTTGTTATACGAGCACATGATCGACGACACACCTGCGTTCACCGCCTCCACGAACGGCGCCACATACACCTCGTGCAGCGTCTGTGGATCGATCAACACGTTGAACGAGTTCGTGTCGTACCCCACATAGTGCTTGGCCTGCGCCATCACATCCTGCGCCTGCGCCCCGCGAACCTCCGCCGCGCCCATCTGCCCGGTCAGGTACGGGTCCTCGCCAAACGTGTTATACCCCCGCGCAAACGTGATGTCCCGGTCGATGTTGATAAACGGCTGCAGCACCACATCGATACCCAGCGACCGCGCCTCCCGCCCGATCACCACGCCGTTCTGCTCGGCCATCTTCCGGTCCCAGGTCGCCGCCACCCCCATCGTCGCCGTCTCCGCCTGCGCCGGCACCCGCGTCAGCAGACCCGGCGGCCCATCCGCCAGCCGCAGCGACGGCACCCCCAGCCGCGGAACCCCCGGCAGATACCCCGCCTGCCCCTGCGACTGATCCTCCGGCTCCGCCCCGCCACGGATCAGGTCCATCTTCTCTTCAACCGTCATCTGCCCCAGCAGCTTCTCAATCCGAGCGCTGTCCGCCCGCTGCGGCGGGACTGCCTGCCCCACAGCCATCAATGACGGAGACATCACAGCGCAAACGGCAAGCGCTCGAGCAAAACGGGAAGCAGCATGCGGCATCGTCAAAAGGCCCTCATCCGGAGACTCAGCAGACACGCACTCCAGCCATCGGCGAAGTGGCTCCGTCTGTCGGTGGCGACAATTCTACGACGCGCCGTGGCGCATCCGTCCCCCCACCGCCTCTACCCTGTCTCCATGCCCTCCCCCAACGCCCATCGTCCTAAGCGGGCTCCCCCATCAGCGGGTGCCCCATACATGACAGCCTCATCGTCATGTATGGGCCAGCCCCTAGGCCTCCACCTCACCGAGCCTCCACCCCAGGGCCCCCCATCAGCCCCCACCCACGGCGGAGTCCACCTCCAGTCCGCTTCCGGCACCCCGCAAGGTCCGTTACCTAACCCCCCTCGTTCCAAGACTTTGTGCAAAAAGTACGGGGGGGGGGTGGGGTACCCCGTAACATATAAAGGGCCGACCCCAAAGGGGGTCGGCCGCTTCTGCACACAGCGGCATCTCGCCGCCAAGCCGTGGTCTTCAGACCGTCATCACTTCCTTCTCCTTGGCCCGAAACAGCTCCTCAATCCGCTTGATCTCGGCATCCGTCAGCTGCTGGACCTCCTCGCTCGCCCGCTTCTCGTCGTCGGCGGAGATCAGCTTGTCCTTCGCCGCCTTCTTAATCTGGTCGTTGCCGTCCCGGCGGATGTTGCGGATCGCCGTCTTGTGATCCTCCAGCGTCTTGTTCAGCTGCTTCACCACATCCTTGCGGCGCTCCTCGGTCATCGCCGGCACCGGCACCCGCACCACCTTGCCGTCCGTCATCGGGTTCAGGCCCGTGCCGCCTGTGCGGATCGCCTTCTCCACCGCCGCCACAATGCCCGCGTCATATGGCGTCACCAGAATCAGCGTCGGCTCCGGCGTCGTCACCTGCGCCAGCTGCGAGACCGGCGTCTCCGTGCCGTAGTAGTCCACCTTCACCTGATCCAGCATGTGCACATTGGCCCGGCCGGTACGCGCGGAGGCCAGGTTTGCGCGAAAGTCCTCCACCGACCGCTCCATCCGGTCCTTCAGCTCCGTGTGCACATCCTTCAGGGCCACAATACTCGCCATCGCCGATGCCATCTGTCCCTACCCTCGGGGCGCCGCTGCGCCAAGGCTCATTCTACGCGCCGCCGCCGCCCACCCACGGTCACAGCCGTGCCAGCGCGCTCGCCTCATCGGCCGAAATCGTCGCATACTTCGCCACGCCAACCATGTTGAAGACCTTGGCGAAGTGCGGCGTCAGACCAAAGATCCCGATCGTCTGCCGGCCTGTCTTGCTCGCCTCCAGAAGCATCTGGATGATGATCGCAATGCCCGACGAGTTGATGTACTCCGCCCCTCGAAAGTCCAGCAGGATCGCATCGCCCTTGATCCGGTGAAAGGCATCCAGCATCACCTCGCGCGAGGTCGAGGCAATGTCGCCCGTAAAGGACAGCACGGAGACCGCGGCCCCGCTCGCGGCCGTGGCGGAACGGGTCGAAACCTTGGTGGCTGCCGGCATCTACATCGCCTCCTTGGCAAGGCGTATGACGAGCCGAACATAGCTCCTGCCGGGTGGCCCCTTGTGCCACTCGGCCTCGTCCACCAACGCCTGAATCAAGAATATGCCCATGCCCCGAGGATCCTCTTCGCCGTGCATCTTGCGGTCGATGTCCGGCGCCGCAGCCGGCTCGGCTGGCGGTCCGTCACCCTCGTCAGACACCCGCACCTCCAGCTCCGTCTCGGTGGTCGAAAGCTCCACCCCCACGCGCAACGTCTGGTCAAAGTGGTTGCCGTGCTCGATCGCGTTGATGCACGCCTCGCCCACCGCGGTCTTCAGGTCCTCGATCCGGTCGGCCGAAAACCCCATCATCTGCGCCATTCCGGCGGCGGTGCTCATGGCGACCTTCTCAAACCCCAGCTGCGACGGCAGACGTACCTCGACCGAGCCCTCGTTCCTCATGCGTTCCCATCTCCCGTGGCAGCGCTGGCATTGCTCACCGTACTCTTCTGGCGGCAGACGGCCAGCGCGGTCATGTCGTCGGTCTGCGCGATGGCGGGCGAGAAGCGTCGCAGGCCGCGCCACAGATCGTCCAGCACCTCGGTCGCCTCCTCCGTCGGCAGGTCGCGCAGCAGCTCCATCAGCCGCTCCCCGCCAAACTCCTCCTCGCCGTGGAAGACCTCCGTCAGCCCATCCGTGTAGAGCAGCAGCCGCGATCCGGTCGGAAACGGCAGCCACTCCGCCGTGTACCGGGCGTCGTCCAGCAGGCCGAGCGGCACACCCGAGGCGTTCATACTGGTCACAGCACCGCCCGGCGCCACCAGCAGGCCGGGGTTGTGGCCGGCATTCACCACCTCCAGCCACCCCGCGCGCGCATGCAGCCGCACCAGAATCGCAGTCACATAGCGCCGCCGCGCCTCGCTCCCCTCCGCCCAGTGCTGCTCCGCCAGCCGCCTCGCCATCTCCTCCAGCGGTAAAGCCTGCGTGGCCAGCGAGCGCAACGCCGCCCGAAAGCTGCTCGCCACCAGCGCCGAAGCCAGTCCCTTGCCGGCCACATCCGCCACCACCAGCAGGTGCGAGCCGTCCGGCTGCGCGATCACATCCAGGTAGTCCCCACCCACCTCGTAGCAGGCGATCGACCGCGCGTCAAAGCTGTAGCCCTCCAGCACCGGCATGGATTTCGGCAGCAACGACTGCTGAATCCTGCGCGCGGCATCCAGGTCCTGCTGCAGAAAGGCCCAGCGAAGGTCCCGCTCGTGCAGCTCCGCATTCTCGAGAGCCACCGCCGCCTGCAGCGCCAGGCTCTCCACAAAGTCCTGCTCCTGCGCGGAAAGAGTGCGGCCCTCCTCCGTACGCACAAACAGCTCGCTCAGCAGCGAGTTGTTCTTTGCCAGCAGGGCAAACCGCGCACAGTCCGAATAGGGCGCCTGGAGCGCGCCGCCGAACGAAACCACCGGCTCCCCGGTGCTCGGCGACACAAACACCGCACCATCCATCTCCAGCTCCCGCACCACAATGCGCGCCGTCTGCCGCAAGACCTCGTCCGCCGAGATCGTCGAGTGCACCTGCCGCGATGCCTCCAGCAGCGCATGCAGCCGCACCACCTGCTCCTCCAGCGAGAGCGCGTACTCCGGCGCGGGCTCGTCAAGACTCATGGCGGAGGTAATCGGCTCGTCAGCCACCGCTTCGTCCTCCATCTGCAGGGAGCGTCTCATGCCACCGCCGTCATCAAACCCTGGCCGGCCGTGCGCTTCAGCTGCAGCACCAAAATATCGTCTTCCTGCCCAAAGTCCTGCGCGGCATCGGCAATCTGCGCGGCGCTGCGCCGGTCGGCAATCATCGCGCTCACACGATCAAAGCCGAAGAGCATTCCCTGCTTATCCTGCGCCTCCACGACCCCGTCGGTAAAGAGCGTCAGGGTATCCCCAGCCTCCAGATGGAACGAGACCGAGCTGCAGTCAGCCTCCGGCAGCGTTCCCAGGGGCAGTGCTCCATCCATCTCCAGCTCCTTTCCGTTAAGGTAAGGCGGCAGATGGCCCGCGTTGGTCATCAGCACTGAGCCATCCGCCTCAATGCGCAACACCAGGCAGGTCGCCGTCGCATACCCCCGCTCGCACAACCGGCCGTTCAGCAGCGAGAGCAGATGTGTCGGATCGACCGATTCCCGCGCAGCCAGATCGACCGCGCCCACAATTAATGCGACCAGCATCCCCGCTCGCAGCCCCTTGCCGGTCACGTCGCCCACAATGATCAGCGTGCTGCCGTTGCGGGTGTCGGGAATGATCTGGAAGAAGTCGCCGCCCACCTCGCGAGACGGCCGATAGACGCTCTCGATCTCCAGCCCCGCCACCGGCGGCAGCGTGCTGGGAATCAACACGCTCTGCAGCTCGCGGGCCTGCTCCACCTCAATGCGCCACTGGACCTTCTGCCGCTGCGCCTGCAAAAAGCGCCGCGACGCCAAAAGCGTCACCAGCAGCAGCGACGCGATGGTTGAGATCTGGCCCAACGACAGGTGAAAGTTCCACAGCGAAAAGCTGATCGGGATGTGCAGCTGACGCATCTCGTGCTGGTAGTTCGCCATGATGGCCAGAACAATCACCGGCAGCGCCAACAGACCGTCCGTCTCATCCTCGCGTACGCCGCGATACGCCACCCAAAGCAGCACACCGGCCAGAGCCAGCTTGACAGTCAGCGTAAACGGCACCAGAAACATCGAGGCGTGCAGCGGAATCACCTGCCCGTGCAGCGGCGGCCGCAGCATCGCCGTGCCGAGGGCAAGCACGGCCACCAGCCCCCAGACGGTACGTTGCAGCCACCGCGGCGGCCCCAGCCCAAACCACGCCGCCCAGAACAAAACCCACAGCCCGATCCGCAGCGGCGCAACCACCGCGTCCCGCGAAAACGTAAAGACGATCTGCGGCAGCAGCGTGGTGAAGTTCACCAGCAGCAGCATCAGATTGCCCACCAGCGTCGCCAGGGAGACCAGGCCCAGCCAAAGATAGGCCCGCTCCGACCGATCCATCCAAAAGTGCGTCAGCGAGACCCCAAGCGCCAGCAGCAGCACCAGCGTCTCCAGAAAGCCGCTGCCGATGTCGTGGGCTACGTCATCCCAGTCCACGCGCACCTGGGTCGCGATCTCCGGCGCGAGCCCAAGCATCGGCGGCCCGTGCAGCCCACCCGCGTCCGGCGTGCTGAAGCGACTCGCGCTGTCCATCCACATGCGGATCGCGATCGTTAGGGGGCCGTCGCGCAGGCCGGCCGGCAGACGGAAGCCGCGCGGCTGCGAGGCGTACGCCAGAACGTGCTTGCGGCCGAAGTGGCCGAACTGCCCGATCTTCTGCCCGTTGACGAAGACCTCATAGGCGTCATCAAAGCCGTCCGGCATCTTGAGGGCGAGCCGCCCCTTCGCTCCCTGGACGTCTACCCGCAGACGGTACCAGGCATACCCGGAGGTTCGTGGATGGCCCAACGCGGTCCACCCCGGCACCGGGCTTCCCGCCCCTAAAGGCACCACCGGACCATCCTCCGGCGACCTAAGACTCACCTGCTCCCACGATCTGTCGTCAAAGTCCGTTTCGGCCCACGCCATGGTGTCCCCTACATGGAAACGCCATGGACCAAAGAGGTCGGCTGCTGAATCCCCCAGCACCACCGGAACGCCCGGCGTAGTGCCCACCGGCGCTGGCGCAGTCTGCGACCGCGCCGCCCCGGCTCCGATCAGAAGCAGCAGGGAGAGCGCCCAGCTAACGCAGCCACGGGGTGTCCCCTGCCGCAACCTACACTCCGCGTGCGCTAGCCGGCAACACCCGCCGTCGAACCAGCAGAGCAACACCGCACAGCCCCGTTCCCAGCAGCAACGCAGATCCCGGCTCCGGCGTCACGGTCGTCCCGGCCACTGCCCCGAGCGTCGGAAACTGGTCGTACCGAATGCCCGTTTCCACAATAAAGAGCGTGTTTGCCGTCCCACTCGGGAAAGCCCCGTTGTTGAAGAACAGCGTGTAAAGCCCGGCTACGGGGTCATAATTGCAACTCGAGCTGCTGTAAGCCAGGCTGTTGGGGTCCGTATTGCACGCTACCCCTTGGCCGCCCAGCGCCGCGTTGTTCGGCGCAGTCAGCGTCAGGCTGGTCCAGGTATCGCCGGACCGGTTAAAGATCGCAAAGCAGCCGTCGCCTGTGTTGCCGCCCGGGAGCTCGTTCGCCTGGCACGGATCAAACGTGACGGAGAACTGATCGCCGGTCTCGATATGCGTGACCACAGAGCCACTGGCCGCTGGGGGGTCCAGAACATTGGCTCGGTAGGCATTCGCGTCCCGAAAGCACAGACACAGAAGCGCAAGGAGAAATCCATAGCGAAGACGTTGCATACACCACCTCATGTCGCGTGAAGTCGCTCACGGCGGAAGAGATTAAATGCCTGGCCCAGGATGCGAGCCAGACTACACCAGCTGTCTGGCATGGTCAATGAAAACCCATGTCCTGAAATTGCATGGGCCTCCCTCGCCAAAGGCAGGTGGAATGCGACCGAAATCGACGGTACTGTCGAGTCATGCGGCATAGCACAGCAGCACTCCTCGCACGCCTTGGCCTGGGCTGCGCGGCTCTCACAGCGCAGACCTCGCCCTCCACACCAGCCCCTCAGCCGGGGGAGTTTCGTGTCTTCGAGCCCGCTTTTCTCGATCGCGCCGTCAGCCCCTGCGACAACCTCTATCGCTTCGCCTGTAACGGCTGGTTCGCCCGCCATCCCCTGCCCGCGGACAAGCCGAGCTACGGTCGCTTCACCGAGCTCTCCGACTACAACGACGGCGTACTGCGCGGCATCCTCGAAAAGGCAGCCGCGGGTGGAGCCTCCCGATCGCCAAATGAGCAGAAGATCGGCGACGACTTTGCCAGCTGCATGGACACCGCCGCGATCGAAGCCGCGGGAACCCGGCCCATCCAGCCTCTCCTGCAGCAGATCGACGCCCTCAAAACCTCGTCGCAGCTCCCCGCGCTCATGGCGGAGTTCGAGCGCGATGGGGTACATCCCCTGGCGCAAGTCACCGCGGATCAGGACCCGCACAACTCCGCCGCGGTCATCGCAAACTTCGGCGTGCAGGGCCTGGGTCTGCCGGATCGCGACTTCTACACCCGCACCGATCCCAAGAGCGTGGAGCAGCGGCGGCAATATGTCGCGCACATCACGAGAATGCTGAACCTTATCGGCGAACCCGACGCGCAGGCAACCAGCGATGCGCAGACCGTGCTCGCGCTCGAGACAGAACTCGCGCAGTCCAAGCTGACCCGGGTGGAACGGCGCGATCCGCACCTGCTCGATCACCCCATGAGCTTCGCGGAGTTTCGCCGCTCCGTGCCGCAACTCGACATTGCGCAGTTCGTTCAGGGCGTGGGGCTGCCGGAGACCAAACTCGCCAGAATCAACGTCCTCGAGCCGAAGACTTACGCCGTGCTCGATCACCTCTTGACCACGACTGACATACCCAAGCTGCAGGCGTGGCTGCGCTGGAGCGTGGTGCACTCCTTCGCCGGGCTCAGCTCGCCGGGGGCGCTGGACCAGGCAAACTTCGACTTCTACGCCAAAACCCTCCGCGGGCAGCAGGAGCAGCAGCCGCGCTGGAAGCGATGCACGCGCCTGGTTGATCGCGGTCTTGGCGAGGCGCTCGGCGAGGTCTACGTCAAGCAGGTCTTTCCCGCGCAGACACGCGAAAACGCCCGCGACATGGCCCGGCGTATCGAGGCAGCGATGGATCAGGACATCGACACGCTGGACTGGATGAGTGCGGCCACCAAGCAGCAGGCCAAGATCAAGCTGCACGCGGTCGCTAACAAGGTCGGCTATCCGGACCACTGGCGTGACTACAGCTCGCTGACCATCGTCCGCGGGCAGCTGTGGGCCAACCAGGAGCGCACCGCCGCCTTCGAGGTACACCGCGATCTCGACAAGATCGGCAAGCCCGTGGACCGCGGCGAGTGGGGCATGACACCCCCGACCGTGAACGCCTACTACAACCCGCAGATGAACGACGTCAACTTCCCCGCAGGCTACCTACAGCCGCCCTTCTTCAGCGCGGAGGAGGACGCGGCAGCCAACTACGGCGACATGGGCTCCACCATGGGCCATGAGCTGACGCACGCCTTTGACGACGAGGGCCGGCAGTTCGACGCACAGGGCAACCTCCGCGACTGGTGGACCGCCGATGACGAAGCCAAGTTCAAAGAGCGCGCGGCCTGCGTTGTGCGGCAATACAACAGCTACATCCCGGTCGACAATCTCCATGTCAACGGCCAGCTCACCCTAGGCGAAAACCTGGCGGACATCGGCGGTACCCTGCTGGCCTACATCGCTTGGATGGAGATCGCCAAGGAGCAGCACCTCGACCTTTCGGCCAAGGTCGACGGCTACACCGCGGCCCAGCGCTTCTGGCTCGCCAACGCCCAGCAGTGGTGCACGCAGACCCGCCCGGAAAGCTTGCGGCTCCAGGTGCAGACCGACCCGCACGCGCCCGACGCATACCGCACCAACGGCGTCGTCGAAGATCTGCCGCAGTTTGGTCAGGACTTCGGCTGCAAGGTCGGCTCGCCCATGCGCCCCGCAAACACCTGCCGCGTCTGGTAGAGACCCGCCAGCCTAGTTCATCCAGCTGCGGTCGTTCGGATTGCCGGGCTTGCTGGCGCCCCGCGACCCCCGCCCGTCCGGGCCTGGACCCTCGGGTCGTACCGAGCCATTGCCCCGGTGCGTTCGCGGCGGGTCCTCGGGCTCGATGTAGCGCCCCTCAGCGTCAAATCGGACCTCGCGGTTCTGCTTGCGCATATACACCTCGAACTTGCGCGCCGCCCGCCGCCGCCGCGAGCGCGTCATGCTGTTCTGCAGCGCGTACCAGCGGTCAGAGACACCCGTCGTCAGCCCTCCGGCCAGCCCCTTGCGCGGCGCAAACCGAACAAATAGAAAGCCCGACAGCGCGCCCGTCAACTCCAGCAGCGCAGACAACGCATTGCCCTGCTTCAGCAGGATCGCGAGCGCCAGCAGCAGATAGATCGCCACCATGTACTTCGCCTTCACCCGCACCACAAACCACAGGAGGAACTCCTGATCGCCGAAGCGCATCGCAATCGCCACCAATAGCCCAAAGATCCCCGCCCACGCGCCGGCCCCGGCGACGTCCGTCCGCAGCCCAAACACGTGGGTGGTCGCCACAAGCGTCGACAACACGCCGGCGCCCACCACCGACGTCGCGTACAGCTCCAAAACCCAGCGTGACCCGAAACTGCCCTCCAGCAAAGCACCCGCGAACCACAGCGTAAGCAGACCGAACAACAGACCAAGCACGCTGTCCTCGACCAGTGAGTACGTCGCCAGCTGCCATACCTCACCGCGCAGAACCGCCGCCGGCACCAGAATCAGATGGGACAAAAACACTTCCAGGTAGACGGGGGTCACCCAGCGAAGCAGCGCAAACAGAAGAAAGGCGCCCAGGTTGAGCAGAACCAGCTGCCGGGTTGCGCCGCCGAATGGTGGGAGGTTCAGAGTTGTGGCTTGCGTGCGGGGCATAGGCGCGGCCCCCCCAAGCCGGCCGCTTGCTCCATTTGACCACGCCTCCCGGCACCCTCGTTGGAACTGCCCGCCTCCACTGACGTGACACTCACTCCACGCATCACAGACGGAGGCTGGCATCGAAGACCGGTTGAAGAACACGCCTGGCCCGACTTGCCTGCATTCGGAGGCACACGATGCCTATTCTCTGATGTTCTATCTTTGGTCTTAGGTTTTCGGCGGATACCGGCTTGGACCCGGTTTGGGTTACTACGGCGGAGGCGGCATCAGCCTAATCCTTCTTATCATCATCCTTCTTCTGCTGCACGTCATCTGAAGCGAGGCCCCAACCCTCGGGAGCCGCTCCATCTCGCGCATACGAAGACCTCCCACCAGAAACCCCCAAGCACCAGAAAGACACAGGAAAGTTAAACATGTCAGCTGTGTGCCCTGAATGTGACAACCCGCTCGATATCGACAACGCGGAAGCAGAAGAAGGCGACACCGTGCATTGCGTCGAATGCGGCACCGCCGTCGAGATCCTCTCGGTCGATCCACTCGAAATCGCCGCAGTGGATGAAGACGGCTACGACGAGGAGGAAGATGCCGCTCGCGTCGGTGAAGAGGACGACGAGTAAGTCGTATACTCACGGCATGGCCGTCCATCTCTTCCATCGTGCGCGCGTCGTGGGCCTTGGCCTCGGACTGAGCCTCTCAGGTCTCACCGTGGTCGCGGTCCCGTCTGCCCTCGCTCAAGTCACGCAGAAGATCGTTTCGGGCAAGGTGGTCAATAAAGGTGGCGGCGCCATCCGCAACGCGGTTGTCTACTTGAAGGATGACCGGACGCTGGCCGTCAAGAGCTTCATCTCGGACGACAACGGCGGCTATCGCTTTGGCCAGCTCGCCCAAGGTACGGACTACGAGCTATGGGCCGAAGCCGATGGCAAAAAAAGCAGCGTAAAGACCGTAAGCTCCTTCGACTCCAAGGCCACGGTCACTGTCGATCTCAAGATCGATAAATAACTATCGACCCCATCCTGATCTGGGCTCTGCGCCTCGCGCCCTCGCTGTAGTTACGATCCGTCGTCGTTCGCCGCAGCCGCGAGCTGGCCTAAGCGAGCCGGGACCAAGCCACTTGGAAATGCAAGCACCGCTTCCGATCCGCTGCCCTCCACCTCGCCAACGTCGCGCAGGGTCCGGTTGATCGCTCGCGTTCGGGTCCCCAGCTTCTGAATGGTGTTTTGCACCGTACCCACCTGCTTCTCCATCGAGCTCATCAGGTCCTCGAACTTCGTGAACTCCGTGCGTGTCTGTTGCAGAACCTTCCAAACCTCGTCACCCTTCTGCTGGATGGCCAGCATGTGAAAACCCATCTGGAAAGACGAGAGAATCGCACTTAGGGTAGACGGGCCCGCGATGGTGACGCGGCACTTGGATTGCAACTCCGCCTGCAGGCCTTCCCGTCGCATAACCTCCGCGTACAGACCCTCCGTGGGAAGAAACATGATCGCGTACGGTGTGGTAAGCGGTGGCTCGATGTACTTCTCACAGATCCGCCTGCCTTCAATGCGAATCGCCGTCTCAAATGCCCGTCCAGTGGCCGCGATCTCTTCCGGTGATCCAGCCTCGTAGGCAGCCTCCAGCCGCTCAAAATCCTCACGCGGGAACTTGGCATCGATCGGCAAAAGCATCTCGCCGCTGTGCCCTGGGAAGCGAACCGCGAACTCCACCACCTCCTGCGTTCCGGCGCGAACACGCGCGTTGCGCAGGTACTGCGAGGGCGCAAGCATCTGCTCCAGAAGCATCCCAAGCTGCACTTCCGCGAAACCGCCCCGGGATTTCACGTTGGTAAAAATCCGTGACAGCCCTTCAACACCCTCAGACAGCTTGCTCATCTCGCCAAGCCCCGAGTGAACCCTGGAAAGCTGCTCAGTCACCTGCCCAAAGCTCTCAGTCAGGCGCGAGTGAAGCGTCGCATGAAGTTTCTCGCCGACCGTGGCCCGCATCTCCTCGAGCTTGCCGGCGTTGGTGCTATTCAGGAGGTCCAGCCGCTGCTCAACCGTAGCCCGCAGCCGATCCTGATGTCCCTGCTGCGAGGCACTCAGCTCGTGCAGACGGGCGTGAAGCGCCTCCCTCGACTCCACCTGGGTCCGCGACGCCTCCATAAAGAACTGCGACAGACGACTCCGAATACCCTCCAGGTCCTGCCGCACCGCCAGGCGGAGCGCCTCCGCCGAAGCCACGCTCTCCGTCCGCTGCGCCCCGGCCACATCGGCAGAGTGCGTGCGGAACTCGGCCATCTGCAGATTCACAGTCTGCCCAAGCTGGGAGAGAACCACCAAAACCTCCTCGCGCAAAGCCTTCGCGCCCATCCGCGAGGCCTCGCGGCTCTGCTCCGCGTCGTGCGCGGCCTCGCGGCGAAGTTGGCTGAAGTCGGCCCGCAGCCCCTCCATCGCTAGCCGCGTGCTTGCGTCCAGCGTCTCCAATCGGGCCGCCGTCGCTGCGTCCAGCCGCGCCAACAGGCCTGGAAGTTCGGCCAGTAGCTCGTTCGAGTGGCTGATGCCGGTCTGGCTCCGCCGCCGCAGCAGAAGCAGCGTCAGCAAACCAACGAGGACGGCGAGCAGGACGTTGATGGCAGGGAGCGGCATTCGCATTCTCTTCGCCATCAGGATACACAACATCACGCTGTCGTCCAGCAGGAAAATGCCCCGGGGTAACGTAACCGCAACGCCGGTCCGCTGTCTGCTTCCGCGCTCCGGCCTCCTCGACGACAGCAGTTGCGGCTACTCGCCCGCGCCCCCGGCCATTCGCTGCAGACGGTCCCCTACCGAAGCTGCGGCAAGCGCCGCCTCCACCTCATGCACCCGAAGAATGTGGGCTCCCGCGAGCACTGCCGCGGTCTGCGCCGCGGTTGTCGCATGCTGGCGTTCCAGGGAACGTGCAGACGCCTCTTGGTCCGCCAGCGCGACCTCTTTCGCCGCAAGAAAGCCCTTGCGGGACAAACCGATCAGGATTGGCCGCTGCAGCCTGTGAAGGGTCGCCAGATCCGCCAATAACGCAAAATTCTCCCCGCCGCGCTTGCCGAACCCAAAGCCCGGATCGACGACAATCTGCTCCGCCGCGATCCCCACTGCGGCTGCCAGGGCGAGCTGCTCCTCGAGCTCCTCCACCACCAGTCGCGAAACCTCCCCAGGCACAAGAGCTGGGAGATCCTTCCACGTGGGGGGAGTCCCGCGAGCGTGCATCAAGACCAGCCCGGGCCGCCCCCCCGCCGCAGTCAACGCCTCGCCCATCCCGCGGTCCCAGCGCAGACCAGAAACATCGTTGACAATGTCCGCCCCGTGCGCCAGCGCCGCCCCAGCCGTCGTCGCATGGTACGTATCTACCGAGAGCAGCGCGTCCGGGCGCAGTTGTCGCAGTCTCTCGAGCACGGGCAGCAGGCGTGCCTGCTCCGTAGCCGGAGCGATCGGCCGCGCACCCGGCCGCGTCGACTCCGCCCCAATATCCAAAATGTCCGCACCTTCGTCGAGCAGACAAAGACCATGGCGCACTGCCTCCTCCTCCGCCTCGTAGGGAACTCCATCCGAGAAAGAGTCCGGCGTACAGTTGAGGATGCCCATGATGACCGTGCGTTGTCCCAAGACAACGGTTCTGCCCCGTACATGCCACCGCAGCACGGGCCGCGGAATCACAAAGGACGCAGCAGCAGCCATGCGGCGAGTGTACCGACACCGCTCTGCGAAGTACCGGGCAGAGAAAGCAACCAAGCGGGATACCGTCGCTCCCGAGGGCGCGGGAGGGGATCTCAACGGCAGCACGCGTTCGTTCGGGATTCGCGCGCGGCTCTTGGTCTCCCTCCTTGTATGCACCCTACTCTTGGGCCGCGGCGCCTTCGCCCAAAGGCCGGCCGCCGGCAGCAGCCGGAAGACCGTCGTCTGCCTGGCGGCAAACCCTAAGTTGGAGCGCCGCCTTCGAGCAATCGCGACAGAGCCCACCGTCGCTCGCGCGCACTGGGGCGTGCTCGTAAGCGAACTCAACGGGCAGTGCAGGTCCGCGCTGAATCCGGCCCAACTCTTTCACCCCGCGAGCACAGCCAAGCTGATTACGACCGCGGCGGCCATGGCCCTCGGCCCTGACCGCTCGGTCGTCACCCGCCTCGTCGTTCGAGGCGTCCTCACCTCGGCTCAATCCGCAGCTGCTGCGCAGCCCGCCGAGGGGTCGGTGGTGGAGGGGGAGGTGGTGTTGGAGGGGGCGGGGGATGGGACTTTGGCTGATCTCGAGCCCCTTGCCGATGCCGTGCTTGCCGCGCATGTCATTGAGGTAAAAGGAGATGTGGTCGGCGATGACACGCTCTTCCCGTGGGAGCCGTACCCCGAAGACTGGGCGCAGGACGATCTCTTGTGGGGGTATGGAGCCCCGGTCAGCGCGCTTTCTGTGCAAGACAACCAGCATTTGCTCCGGGTTGTGCCGGGGTTAACCGCCGGAGAGCCGGCCCGCGTCGAGCCCGGCCCGGGCAGAGGGACGTGGTGGACCGTCCAGGCCGACGGGCTCCGCACCGGCGCCGCCGGAAGTGGAACGCACGTCGGCTTCGGCCGCGTTCCCGGGCAGCCGCGCACGCTTCGTGTGTGGGGCACCATCGCCGTCGATGCCCCAGAGCTCCGGGAGCAGCTGGCCATCGAGGACCCGGCGCAGTTCGCAGCGGAGACCCTGCGCGGCATGCTTGTGGCGCGCGGCATTCACGTCTTCGGGGTCGCCCGTGCGGAGCACCGGCTGCCCGAGGCCACGGCCAGCCTTCGGTCTCAGGTCGGCGCCGCGGCCGCCAGCGCGGCGGGGATCTCAGCGGACCGCGGCTGCGGCGCGCCGGTTAACCCACCCCCGCCTCCTCCGCCCGCACAGGTGTTGGCCGAGGTCCGCTCGCCGACCGTCGCCGAAGACATCGTCGCGACCAACAAGCGCAGCCTGAACCTCCATGCCGAGCTTCTTCTCCTGCGCCTGGGCCTCGGGTCTGGCGCTCCGCCGGGCGGGTTGGGGCAGGGCTGTTCTACCCCGGACACCGCGCATGGAGCGGTGGGCACGCCGCCGGCCGATCGCACGGACCAGGCGCCCCCCGTCCAGGCGGACCCTAGTCAGGGCTCGCCCCAGGCCTCCGCCGGGGCCACGGCGCCTGTCGCAGCATCTCCTCAGGGCGCAACAGCCGGGCAGATCGCCGATGGTGGAGGTGCGCTGGTGGACCCCGGCTCACGAGCCCAGGGTCTCGCGGCCGTGCACGCCATCCTCGCCCAGGCCGGGGTGGACGCGGACGACGTGGTCCAGGTGGACGGTTCGGGGCTGAGCACACATGACCTGGTCACGCCGCAAGCGATGGTTCGTCTGCTGCTCTGGGCGCGCCGGCAGCCGTGGTTCGCGGCATGGCAGGCCTCGCTGCCCGTCGCAGGCGTGGACGGCACACTCGCCGCCCGGTTTCCCCACGGACCGGTACGCGGCCGCCTGCAGGCGAAGACAGGGACGCTGGGCGAGTCGCGCGCCTTGACCGGCTACCTGCGCTGCGCCAGCGGGCGCCTCGTCGCTCTCTCCATCATGGTGGACAGCCACGCGCCGGGCGCGGCGGACCGCGACGCGATGGACCGCATGGTGGAGGCGATCTACCGAGCGGAGTAGACCGCCTCCTTCATCGCAGAGCAGCGGCACAGAAGACAGAAGACTTTCGCTTTCGGGTCAGGCAATTTTCGCTTGTTCCTCGCTCTTGCCGCCGCTACCTTGGCGTTGACGACGCGTCGGCGGAAGGGTGAGACGAAGCAGAAGGACGACGAGGCAGTCCGCGGCCACGGAAGGCGGAACCGAAGACAACGCGGAGCCAAAGACTTGGAGCGGGACATACACCCCACGGCGTGAGAAGCTTGGGTACCGGCGAGGGAAGAGCTGAATGAACGATCAAGAAGCCAAGTCAGTCATGATTCATGAGTTGGAAGGTCAGGAGATCGAGTCGGTCGCATTGAAGACTGGGGTCGGCATCCTGATGCCCCACTCCGTGGAGCGGCGGCTGGTGGAGAGTGCGGCGATCCATCTGGAGTTGGAACCGATCGCTCTGGACGAGGCGCACTTGACGCCGGAGGTGCTGGCGGATCTTGAACTGGTTGTTGCGGAGCCCGCAACGGCCGTCCGGCTCCGCGATACGCTCCTTGCGCGTGAAGATTGGAGCGGAGGGGTGCACCCAGGCGTGATTGTTGCCCTCTGTTCCATGGTGAATCTGGAAGAGTTTGACCCCGAGCACCAGTTCGACGGTGTTCTCAATCTCCCGCAGCCTCCGGCAGTTGTCGCGGAGCAGATGAGCCTGCTCCTGTATGCGCACAGGTCGTTCGCCCGGAGGTATCAGACGGCGATGGAAGAGTTGCAGTTGAACCGGCGCATCTTCCGTTCGGTGACCAGCGGCATCAGTGTCGCCAACGCCAGCCAGCCGGACCTGCCGCTGACCTACGTCAACCCCGCCTTTGAGGTCATGACCGGCTACTCCCTGGAGGAGGTGCAGGGAAAGAACTGCCGCTTCCTGCAGGGAAGCGAGCGGGATCAGCCGGCTGTGACCCTGATTCGGGAGTCCCTGCGCGAGCGGCGGGAGTCCACCGCCATTCTCCGGAACTTCCGCAAGGACGGCACACCCTTTTGGAACGAGCTGTCCCTCTCGCCGATACGCAATCGCGAAGGGGAGGTGACCCACATCGTCGGCATCCAGACCGATGTCACGGCGCGCGTGGAGTTTGAGCATGCTCTGCGCGAGAGCGAAAAGCTGGCTGCCGTCGGCCGTCTGGCCTCAGCCATCGCCCACGAGATCAACAATCCGCTGGAGGCGGTGATGAATCTGGTCTACATCACCGAGCGCATGGAGCTGCCCGCCGAGGCGCAAAAGATGCTCGCCCTCGCTGACGCCGAGTTGCAGCGCGTCAAGCAGATCACGACGCAGTCGCTGCGCTTTTATAAGCAGTCGACACAGGCGCAGGCGGTCGGCTGCAGCGAGTTGCTGGAGCCGGTGCTGCAACTCTACAAGGCGCGCCTGGAGAACGCGGGCGTGGTCGTGGAGCGACGCGAGCGCTCCACCCAGTCGGTCGTGTGCATGGAAAGCGAGATTCGGCAGGTGCTGAACAATCTCTGCAGCAACGCGATCGACGCCATGCGACCGGACGGCGGACGTCTGCTGGTGCGCACGCGCGAAGCAACCGAGTGGCAGACCGGACGCAAGGGAGTCTGCCTGACCATCGCCGATACCGGCTCGGGTATGTCGCCGGCGATCGTTAAGGAGATCTACAAGGCTTTCTACACGACCAAGGGCATCCGGGGTACCGGGCTCGGCCTGTGGATCAGCGGTGAGATCGTCAACCGGCACGCAGGCCACCTGCGGGTCAGGAGCCGGGCGGAGCCGGGGCGCTCGGGCACGGTGTTTCAGCTGTTTCTGCCGTACCAGGCGATCGCGCCGTAGAGCTCCGCGAGCCAACCGATCGCGCTGGATGCGAAGATGGAACGATGCGCAAACCGATAGCGTCGGGAGTTCTTGGCCTGGGCCTGGCGATGTGCGCCGCGTCCGCGATAGGTTGTCGGCACTATCCGCCGCCCGTGCCCGTGGACCAGCTGAACGCCGAGCAGGCCGCCGGCCGGGAGGTCTTTCAGGCGCAGTGTGCCCAGTGCCACTACGACCGGGTGGATCAGCCGAAGAACGGTCCGAGCCTGCGCAGCATCTTTCACAAGCCGAGCCTGCACAGCGGAGCGGCGGCGACCGACGAACGCGTGACGGCGACGGTGCTCCACGGCCACGGGCTGATGCCCGCCATGGGCGACCGGATGGACGACGGGCAGATGGCCGAGCTTCTGGCGTATCTGCACACGCTGTAACGGCTTGGGCGAGCGCCGGCACCGGCGGCAGAGGAGGTTTACATGACGGAGATGGGCGAAACGGGGGACCGGCCCGGAACGCGCGCGCCTGCGGACGCCACCCTGCGCGGCGTGCTGCTGCCTGGGGTCGCCGGCATATCCATGTTTCTGCTGCTGCTGGCCTTGCTCAACACCTTTGCGGCGCTGAAGGGCCTGTATGGCGTGGGCGGCGGGCGCCTCGGTGTGCTGGCGGTCTGCACGCTGCTGGTGGTCGGCGTCTTCGGCCTGCTGCGGATGCAGCGATGGGGCTGGGCCATCGTCGCCGCCGGCTCGCTGCTGCTCGCGGTCGGGTATCTCTACGTCTTTGGGAAGACTCATCAGGCCCCGGCGATCATTCAGTCGCTCTTCGGCATGGTGTTTTTTCTGTACCTTGTGCGGACCGAGGTGCGGGAGCGGCTGCGGTGACGCGCGCGGCACGGTACCGACATACCGAACAGAAGGCGAAAATCGCTTCGCATCCTGGCCACCCCGGCTTAGAATCGCAGATGAGATGACGCCACCGTTGGCAGAGATCGGGCAGCAGCTGGTGCAGATCGATGTGGGGCCGCGACGGCCCGCGGCCAAGCCCGCCTGGCTGAAGGCACGCGCGCCCATGGGTGAGACCTTTCACATGCTGAAGCGGCTGACTCGCGAGCTTGGCCTGCACACGGTCTGCGAGAGCGCGCACTGCCCCAACATCGGAGAGTGTTGGAACGGGCGTACCGCGACCTTTATGATGCTCGGCAATCTCTGCACGCGGCGATGCGGCTTCTGCGCCGTTCCCAAAGGCAGGCCGGAGCCGATCGACGAGGACGAGCCGGCGCGAGTGGCGTATGCCGTGGCGCAGCTCGGGCTGCACCACGCTGTGATCACCAGCGTGAACCGAGACGATGACAATGTGGGCGCGGCGCGGGCGTTTGTTCGCGTGATTGGGGAGATTCGGCGGCAGGCGCCGGGATGCCAGGTCGAGGTGCTGACGCCGGACTTCCAGGGGGTCGACGAGGCGCTCCGCATGGTTGTGGAGGCGGCGCCGGAGATCCTGAACCACAATATCGAAACCGTGCCGCGGCTCTACCGCGTTGCCAAGTCCGGCGGCCGCTACCCGCGATCGCTGGGGTTTCTCGAACGCGCCAAGGGGATTGCAGCCGAGAGCGGCACCGAGATCGTGACCAAGACCGGCATCATCGTGGGCCTGGGCGAGGAGATGCACGAGCTGCTCGCCGTCTTCCGTGACCTGGCCGAGCGGCGCGTGGATATTCTTACGATCGGGCAGTACCTCCGGCCGAGTCGCGATCATCTGCCGATGACGCGGTTTTACACCCCGGAGGAGTTTGCCTTTCTCAAGCACGAGGCGCTGGCGATGGGCTTTCGCCACGTGGAGTCGGGGCCGCTGGTGCGATCGAGCTATCACGCGGGGGAGCAGGCGCAGTCCACGGGCTTGCTGCAGACTGTGCCGGAGCGCCGGTGAGTGCAGATGGGCTGGGAGGCACCGAGGGCAGCGAAGGCCGCGGGCGGTCGATCGCCGCAGAGGGCCGCCTTCCGCAAGGCCGGCTCCCTGTGCACATCGCCGAGGGAGCAGCTCTCCCCGTTGAGATCGAGCCGCCGCCGACTCGTTGCGAGCGAACCTGCACGAGGCCGCAATCTCCCGCGGGTATAGTCATACGCACGGTCGCCGATCGCGCTGTCCGGTCGCAGCGCTCCGCGCTCCGCTTCCGAGCGGCCCAGCCATTTCGCAGCCAAGGAAAAATATCTATGAATCATGCACCCAAATGGGCGATTCGGAGCCTGGCCCTCGCCCTGGTCGGAGCCGCCGCGCTGCCCGCGGCAGTTGCCCAGGAGAAAACGCCCGTGGTGGTCGCGGGCGACAAGCTCGAGCAGACCTCGCGATGCACCAAAGACCTGCCCATGATTGTCACGGCCAGCAACAGCCGCCTCTCCATCCTGGGTAACTGCTCCGTCGTCCGCATCGAGGGCAGCCGCAACTGGATCACCGTCCAGCATGCGGGGCGCATCGTCACCACGGGCAACCGCAATACCGTGCTCTACGCCGATCGCGACACAGCCGTCGAGGACAAGGGCGGCGCAAACTCGGTCGCGGAGCGGTGGCCGCAGTAACCGCGTCGCCCGCGTGGCGCCGCGCCCCTCACGCCTCCTCCGCCGGCCGATCCACCTGGCTCGCGTAGACCTCCTCCACGCGCGTCAGCGTATCGATCTCCTCCACCGGCTTGTCCGGCCGCAGCCGCACAATGCGCGGGAACCGCAGCGCAAACCCGCTCGCATGCCGGTCCGACCGCATCACGTTATTGAACGCAACCTCCAGCACGCGCAGCGGCTCCACCGTCCGGAAGTGTCCGTGGTCCTCCAGCGTATGCGCCTTGCACCACGCCGTCAGCTCCGTGATCTCCGCATCCGTCACGCCCGAGTACGCCTTGCCCACATTCAGCAGCGCGCCGCCCTCCCCCCGCACGGCAAACGTGTAGTCGCTCAAGAACGGCGCCTTGCGACCGGACCCATACTCCGCCCCCGTAATCACCACATCCAGCGTCGCCAGTTCGCGTTTCAGCTTCACCCACGCCAGCCCCCGCCGGCCCGGCTGATACACCGATCCGGCCGCCTTCAGCATCACGCCTTCGTTGGACCGAGCCCGCGCCTCCGCATATGCCCGATCGATCTCCTCCGCACTCCGCACCAGGCGCGCAGGCGACACCATAATTCGCGGAAGTCCGGCCCCGGGGTTCGCGGACTCCCCTGATTGATCAAGGGAGGTTACAGACTCCGCTTCGCGAACAGAAGCAGTTACAGACTCCGGGAAGAGCGCACCCTGCGAGCCGTTGCGCCGTCCCCTCTTGGGTGCCCTCGGCGCCTCCGGCAGCTCGAGCGGGGCCCGCGCCGCCCCGCGCATCGCCTCCACCGCCGCCTCCAGCCGGCGTCGCCGCTCGCGCAAGGGCTCCTCCAGCCGAAGCTCCCCCTCGCTGTACAGCACATCGAAGACCATCAACACCGCCGGAACCTCACGCCGCAGCGCGTTGTCCACCCGCTTGCGCCCGATCCGTTGCGCCATCACGGCAAACGGCAGGGCCCTGCCCTCGGCAAAGTCCCACCCCAGGATCTCGCCATCCAGAATCAGCCCGCCGCGATCCCCCACACGCGCCAGAGCCTCGGCAAGCTCCGGAAAGCTCTCCGTCACATCCTCTCGGTTGCGCGAGTAGATCGCCACACGCCCCGGCTGCGTGCCGTCGGCGCAGTGCACCTGCGCCCGCATGCCGTCATATTTGTCCTCTAAAAACGCCTGGACCTCCAGGCTCTCCTGGACCTCCGCCGCACTCCGCGCCACCGCCGCGTCGCTCAGCTCCGCATCGGCTTCGCTCTCACCCGGCAGCGGGATCGTGTCCAGCACCGGCACCTCGCGAAACGCCTCCGGGTCCGCCTCCTGCGTCACCGCCGGCTCCACGGCCTCCCCGCTTCCGGCCTTGCGCGACCGCACCTTGCGCACCTTTGGCTTCGTCACCTTCTTCGGCTTCGCCGTAAACCGCTCCACCGCCTCCTCCGGGGTCTCCACCGGACTCGCCAGCATGAACCCCAGCGGATGAAACAGCCGCATCCGCGTCTCCGCCAGCGTGCCCTCGAACGCCCGCCGCACCGCCCCCGCAAGATCCGCCTCCAGCATCACCGCATGCCGCACCGCCCCGACCGCGGCGCCGGAGGCCTCCGCAATCGCCTCCTCCACCAGGCTCCCCTTCACGCCGATCCGCATATCCCCCAGCATCAGCTTCAGCAGGTATTTCACCTCCACCGCCGCCATCCGCCCGAGCACCCCGTCCAGCAACTCCGCGCGCTCCTTTGTGGTGCCCGCCGCCGCCATCCCCGCAAAGACAGACCGCACCTCGCGCACCGGCACGCCCCCGCCCACGCCCCGCGCCTCGTCCCGGCCGTCCAGCAGATCCCCCGCCGCCGCTCCCAGGTCTCCATGCCGCCGGTAGGCCGCGGTCATCGCCGCCTGGCTCGCCCCGCTCACCCGCCCCACCGCCCCGCTCAACAGCGCTCCACCCGCGCCCAGCTTTCGCCCATCCGCCTCCGGAAACGGCAACCCCGCCAGGTACTGCGCAAACAATCCCGCGTCCTCCGTCTCGCCCCCGTCTGCCTCGCCCCTGCCCGTCTCGCCTGATCCATAGATCGCCCGGAGGGCCTCGGCAATCAGCGCCCTCTTGCGCAGCCGACTGCCCTCGCCCGCCAGCTCCTCCGCCAACCGTCCCAGCTCCAGAAACGTCGCCATCGCATCACCTGAGATGCTCTCCGGCGCCCCCCCGCAGGATTCGCTCCTCCAGCCGCCTGCATCCTAACCTTATGAACCGCCGCCGCTTCGCCACCCTCCTCACCGCCGCCGGCGTCTCCTCCTCGCTGCCCGCCGAGCCATCCCCGCCCCCCGCCCAGCCCGAAACCCTTCTTCTTCCACCCAACGGCTTCGTCCCCAACAACCCGCGCCTCCCCGTCCTGCTCTACCGAGGTGCCATCCCCCACGATGCTGCCGCCTTCGAGGCTCTCGTCACGCGCAACGGCTGGCCGCCGCAGTGGCGCAACGGCGTCTACACCTTTCATCATTTCCACTCCACCGCGCATGAGGTCCTGGGCTTCACCCGCGGCTCCGCCCGCCTCGTCCTCGGCGGGCCGCCCGACGGTCCTCATCCCGCTGCGAGCCGCGAACTCACCGTCGCGGCCGGCGATCTGCTCGTCCTCCCCACCGGCACCGGCCACTGCGAGCTCTCCTGCACGCCCGACTTCCAAACCGTCGGCGCCTACCCGCCCGGGCAAACCTGGGACATCTGCCGCACCGCCCCGGACGCCGCCGCCCTCCATCGCATGCGCATGCTGCCCTTCCCCGCATCCGACCCGCTGCACGGCACCGGCGGCCCGCTCGCCCGGCTTTGGCACTCGGCCTAGGGTGCCCCGGCCGCCGCCCCTGCCTTCTCCGCCGGCACCGTCACAATCAGTCCGCTCACCTCGCTCTCCAGCTTCAGCGGCTGCTCCGCATCGCCAAACGTTCGCAGCGTCTTGGTCTCCGTGTGCGTCGGCGGCACCGTGCCCGGCCCGTTCGGCACCTCTGTCCGCGCCACTTCGGCAGCCTTCGTCACCTGCAGGATGTAGTCCCCCTCCGGGACAAAGTTCAGGTGAAACCGGTCGTCCTCGCCGCTCACCGCGCCGCTGGTCAGCTCCGTCCGGTCATCCGCAAACAGCAGCGTCACCGTGCCGCCGTTCACCGGGAGCCCACTCCCCTCCACCGCCAAAGCTCCGCTCACCTCGTGCATCGTCGACAGCGGAATCTCGATCGACACATCCGCCGCCTCCTCCCCCTCCCCCAGCTTCACCGGCTTGGCGTCCTTCTTGCGCATCGCCCGTGGCGCATACACATCCAGCTTCGAGCCGAACTCCGCCCCCCACCCCGACGACCCATCGGCGCTCCGCGTCGTCACCACCCGGTTCAGCTGCATCCCTACGCTTACCAGGTACTCCCCCGCAAACAGCCCGCTGAATCGATATTGCCCCCGATCGTTCGTATCCGCATCGTCACTTCGCCCCGGAATGTCTCCTTTCACCTCCACCCACCGCTTGTCATCGCGTCGCCACAGCTGCACCGTCGCCCCCGTGTCCGCCGTCCCGTCGTCAAAGCGCACCGCCCCGCTCAGGCTCGCGCCCCGCACCACCCGCGCCTCCACCACGGACTCCCGGTCCGCCGCCACCAGCACCGGCGTCAGCAACGCCTCCATCCGCCGCGCCGACTCCGCCGTCGGGTGCCGCATCTGGTCTTGCGGAATCATCCGCGCCGATTGGTACCCCACCTTCTCCGCCGCCACGTAGTACCGCCCCGGCTTCACATCCCGCAGCACAAACCCGCCCTGCAGATCCGTCGTCACCAGCCGCGTCGTCGTCACTGCCTCTGCCGCCGCCTTGCCCTCCAGCTTCGGCGCGTTCGCCTCCGGCAACGGGATCAACCACACCTGCGCAAACCGCGCCGGCCCTCGCGTATCCGAGCACACCACCCGCCCCCGCACGGTCCCCGTCGCCGCCTTCCCCTGCCCCCACCCGCAGGTGCCCGTCACCCACCCCAGCATCATCAACCCAGTCGCCAGCCCAAACCGCCACGCCGCACACGATCTCTGCATGCGCCGCAGTATAGGCAAATTCCCCAAGCTCCGGCCTGAATTATTTCGATCTCAGGGGGCCGGTGGTGGCGGCGGCGGCGCGCCCCCACCCCCGTGCAGAAACTCCCCATACCCCGCGCGAAATGCCCGCCGGTAGTCCTCCCAGGCCGGCGGCGGCACCGGCGGCTGCCGAAAGCGCGGGTGGTGCTCCAACGTCGGCGGCTGGCCCGTCGCCACGTCGTGCCGCGCCGCCTCAAACCCGTCCTGCCGCCCCTGCGCATACACCGTCGCCTCTGTCACCGGGGGTGGCGGCGGCGGCGGAGGGAAGTACGCCACCGACTGCGGGTGCGAGCACCCCGTCACCCCCAGCATCCCCGAGGCCCCGACCACCGCCAGCACAACCGCTCGAATCTTGCCCATCTCATCTCCCTCCGCGCACGCAGCGCCTGTCCCCTGAAAGAACCCCAACCGGCGCGGAAGTCGCTGACGCTTCTCCCCGCGATCCCCCGCTAGGGACCGCGCCTCACCAGGACGTGGCATGGCCCCCCGCCCCGCGCGGCTCCATGCTCAATCTCACGCGCCCGGGCCATCTTCCGCCGGTTCGCTCCGGGGCCCCCTTGCCAACCCGCCTTCCACTCGCCGCCTCCCTCGTCCTCCTCGCCAGTCTGCCCGCTCTCGCCGCCACGCCGCCGTCCACCCCCCTTGAGACCGTCCCACTCGCGCTCGAGGCCAAACTTCTCCCGCCCCTCCCCCAGCCCACCTTCCGCCTGCCCCCAGCCGAGCCCACCAGCTCCTCGCTCCTGCCCGAGGCCCCCGCGCCCGAGACCCCGGTCGCGGAAACCTCCATCACCGTCTCCGCCCAAAGCGCGGAGATCGCCGTGGCGCAGGTGCAACTCGCCGAAAGACAGCGCGTCCTCGGCGTCGTCCCCAACTTCTATGCCTCCTACGTCTGGGACGCCGCGCCGCTCTCCCCCAGGCAGAAGTTCGCCCTCGCCTGGCGCTTCTCCACCGATCCCTCCGCCTTTCTGCTCACCGCCGTCGCCGCCAGCATCCAGCAGGCACAGAACACCCTCCCCGGCTATCGCCAGGGCTCGCTCGGCTACGCAAAACGTTTCTCCGCCAGCTACCTCGACGGCCTCTCCAGTACCGTGCTCGGACAAGCCGTCTTTCCGTCGCTCTTCCACCAGGACCCGCGCTTCTTCGTCAAACCCACCGGGGGCGTCGCCGACCGCACGGCCTACGCGCTCGCCAGCACCGTGCTCTGCCGCGGCGACAACGGCCACTGGCAGGTCAACGCATCCAACATCGCCGGCAACTTCGCCGCCGCCGGCCTCTCAGACCTCTACTACCCCGCGGGCAGCCGCGGCATCTCCACCACGCTCAACACCGCGCTCCTCACCACCGCCTCCGGCGCGCTCGGCAACCTCATGCAGCAGTTCGTCCTCCGCCGCATGACGCCGGACGTCCCGGACTACGCCACGCACTGAGCCGGTCACTTCGCCCGCGCGAAGCACTCCGCCTTGATCGGCGAGTTCGCCATGTAGCACCGCCCCGCGTCCGCCGGAATCTTCCGCGCCTCATGGTCCTTGGTCGCCACCGGCGTTCCCGCCGCGGCGGTCGACGGCACGTACCCGCAGTCCAGCATCAGGTAGTCCCCATGCTTCAGCGACACCTGCGTCAGATCCCACTCCGTCCCAGCCATCCCGCCGTTGCCGCTCACCACTCGGTCCCCGGGCATCTGGATCACGTACACGTTGGCCAGCTTCATGTCACCGTGCTTCGGGCACGACAGCAGAACCTGCGGCCCGGCCGCAAACGAAACCCCGCATCCCAGCACAGCCACTCCCCAACACGCTCCAGCCAAACCAAGCAGACGCATCGAACTTCCTCCCGGTGATACTGATCTCGCTTCGTACACACTACGATGCGTCTGGCTCTACTGCCGTAGCTCCACCACCGTCGCCCCCTGCCCGCCCTCGTTATAGGGCGGCTCCGTCACGCTCACCACATGCGGATGCCGCTTCAGGTACTCCCGCAGCACCCGCCGCAGCACACCCATCCCCGTCCCGTGCACAATCCGCACCCGCGGCAGCCCCGCCAGAAACGCCTGGTCCACATACCGCTCCACCTCTTCGGTCGCCTCATCCGCCGTCCGCCCAATCACGTTCAGCTCCATCGGCACCCAGCTCCCTGCCAGGTCGTCCCCGCCCCCGGCCGTCTGCACCGTAATGCCGCCCCGCCGCCGAGCCGCCTCGACCGGCGTCCGCCGCGGCCCCGCCGTCACCTCGCCCAGATCCTCCGCCGAAACCCGCATCTTCAGCGCACCCATCGCCACCTCAAACGTCCGCTCATCGATCACCGTCAGCACCCGCGCCTCGCGATTCAAACTCTTCAGCCGAACCACATCCCCCACCCGCACCGGCCGCGGCCCCTTCCGCTCCTGCGCCTCCGCCCCTCCCTTCTTGTTGTGCGCCGCCACCGTCCCCACAAACTGCTCACTGAACTCACGCCGCAGCCGCGCCATCCGCAGCGCCGCGTCCTTCGCCACCTTCCCCGCCACCGTCTTGTCGTCGATCGCCTTCACCGTCTCGCGCAGCTGCCCCTCCACCTCCGCGATCAGCCCGTTCAACTTCCCCTCCAGCTCCCGCGTCCGCTGCCTCTGCTCGTTGCGCCCCTCCGCCTCCAGCCGCTCCCGCTCGGTCCGCACCTCGTGCTCGCGCCGCCGCAGCTCCACCCGCTCCGCCGTCGCCGCGCTGATCTGCTCGTGCAGCCGATCCAGAAACGCCCCAATGTCCGCCTGCTGCGTCGTCAGGTTCCCCCGCGCCTCCGCCACAATCTCCGGCGAAAGCCCCAGCCGCGCCGCGATATTCAACCCCGCGCTCGCCCCCGGCACCCCCAGCCGCAACTCATAGGTCGGCGCCAGCGTCTCCTGGTTGAACCCCACCGCCGCATTCACCACACCGGCATGCGTCGCCGCATAGATCTTCAACGCATTCAAATGCGTCGACAACAAGCTCCAGGTCCGCCGCCGCAGAAAGTGCGCCGCAATCGCCACCGCCAGCGCCGCCCCCTCCTCCGGATCCGTCGCCGCCCCCAGCTCGTCCAGCAGCACCAGGCTCTCCGCCGCCGCCTCCCGCGTAATCCGGTCCACATTCGTTATATGTGCCGAAAAAGTGGACAAATTGCGCTCGATCGACTGCGCATCCCCAATGTCCGCAAACACCGCGTCAAACACCGGCATCTGCGCCTCCGTCGCCGGCACCGGCAGCCCCGCCTGCGCCATCAACGCCAGCAACCCCAGCGTCTTCAGCCCCACCGTCTTTCCGCCCGTGTTCGGGCCGGAGATGATCAGCTGCCTCGCCCCACCCTCCAGCAGCAGCGTCAGCGGCACAATCGGCTGCCCCTCCGCCTCCAGCCGCAGCGCCAGCAGAGGATGCCGCGCGCTCCGCAGCGTAATCGTATCGCCTCCGGTTACAAGCACCGGCCGCACACAGTCCAGCCCGTCGGCAAACTTCGCCCGCGCCGCCAGCGAGTCCAACTCCGTCAGCACCTCCGCGCTCGCCTCCAGCGCGTCCGCCTGCGTCCCCACCGCCCGCGTCATGCTCACCAGAATCCGGTGGATCTCCCCCTGCTCCTCGTCCAGCAGCCGCAGCAGCTCGTTGTTCGCCTCCACCGTCTCCATCGGCTCGATAAACACCGTCTGCCCCGTCGAGCTCGACCCATGCACCACCCCCGGCACCCGCCGCCGCAGCTCCGTCTTGACCGGGATCGTAAAGCGGTCGCCACGCAGCGTAATCACCTCGTCCTGCGCCGCGCCCGCCTCCGCAATCGCCCGCAGCGACCGCCGCAGCGTCTCCTGGATCGCCCGGTGCTGCCGCTCCAGCGCCCGCCGAATCCGCCCCAGCTCCGGACTGGCCTCGTCCGCCAACTCCCCGCTCGGCTCAATCTTGCCCCGCAGCTGGCTCAGAAGGGTCGAGAGATGTGCAACCAAAATAGGAGCAGACAGCGTCGCCATCGCCACCCACCGCTCCCGCACACTCGGCGGCGGCTCCTCCGCCAACGCCCGCCACGCCTCCGTCAACTCCGCCAGGTGCAACATCTGCAGCAGCTCCAGCCCCTCCAGCGCCGCCCCCGGCACTCGCGCCTTCGCCAACAGATCCCCCGGCGCAAACAGCCCCGCAAACGAGATCGGCACACCCGTCGTCAGCAGCCCCCGCATCTCCTCCACCCGGTCCTGCTGCTCCGCAATCCACCGCGAATCCGTCGTCGGAAGGAGCCGCTCCACCCGCCCCCGCCCCGGCCCACTCTGCGTCCGCCGCGCAATCAGCTCCCGCAGCCGCCCCCACTCCAACACCCCCGCACTCGCCTCCCGCAACCCCTCCGGTCCCATCTCCGCCGCCCCGTCCAACAGAGCCTCGGGCGCTTCGCCCGACGCCTCGCCGGAGCGCACCGCCACCTCCACCCCATCCGCCACGACGCCATCGCCCTGGAAAGCCATCCTTCTATCGTACTTGGCCGCCCCCGCGCCCATCACCCCCTGGGTGTCCCACGCACGACGATCCCGTCGTCCTGCGTGGGATCACCGACCGCAGGCCGTTCCCGCCGTACGCCTTTCGCTACAACCACCGGAACGATGCCTAGCCAATGTTCACTTGCTTGCTGGGGCGGGTTTCGGAGACGGCGGAGTAGTAGCCGCTTTCTTGAGCAGTGCTAGGAACTGCTCACGCGTGTAACGAGGATTTGATTGCAATGATGAGCTTGCCAAGAAAAGCCTCCCTTGAGGGACGTCTAACGTAACCATAAAGCCTACATCGAAAGAGTGGTTGCACGCCTTAGCTCGCGCTGTTAAGATGAGTCTGTTGCAAAAGCCCTATGAGGGCTCCCCGCGTAAAAACGCGATGGGAGCCACCCCGTAGGCCGTGGCATTCGGTGTTCGACCACTTAATGCAACGTGGACGTGGATGACAGTGGTCATCTTTGTCCTCCTTCTCCGCCCCGTTTGGATTTACCGGGGGTAGCGGAGCGGGAATTGAAGACCGGAGCGGGGATCTGACCCCCGTTGCTCACCAGGTGCAAACTGGTGTCCCTGTCCACCAAGGATTAAGCTCTCCGGTCGTATAAACCTAGGAGCCCGCTTCGGCGGGCTCTTTGCTTTTGTTCTCTACTACTCCGTTATCGGCTACATCGACATCCATCAACTCTGCCGTTGTCGTAGATTCTCGATTAGAACCGTAAAGGGCTGTTCCTCTCTTCTCTATTAGCTGCATTTTGACCAGCTTGGATAGAGTCGTTCGCGTTGTACCTAGCTGAATTGCGGTTTCGTCAGACACCTCCTCAGCACGGAAACTCTTACTTGGGTTCGAGCGTAAGAGGCGCATCACTCGAGCGACCGCAGTGTCTTTCCAACCCTGAGAGGCTGGCGTCTCGTAACCATCATCGGTAGAAAAGTACCTGTTGTACTCTTCCTCCGCTGCAGCGAGTTGCGAACGCAGCAACATAATACGGTTCGAAAGCTCGTGCATTACCTCCGGACGTGGGCCGTGAATTGCCATGACCGATTCTCGCACGTTTCTGTACCTTTCCGTCGTCATGGATGAAAGTATTTATGGTCTCGCCTGATGGTAGATAACCGCAATACACTGCACACAAAGTTTGGTACAAACTTTTGCCGGGTGCCCCTTGCATGACAGCCCCATCGTCATGCGTGGGACCATCGACCGCAGGTCGATCCTGCAGCCCCAGCAGCTTCGCCCTTGGCGCAGCGGCCGCCGCCACCAGCTATCCTGGGCATACCTCATAGGCCAACCGACTTCAGCCTGGGAGAACATCCGGTGCATACCGGACAAGCCCAAAACCCCACCCAGGCCAACGGCCCGACACATAAAAGCCTAGGCCGAAGGCCTAGGTAAGCCCCCGCAACACACCCCAGGGCTGAAAGCCCGACACATACCATCCTGGGCCAAAGGCCCAGGTCAACCCGTCCACACATACATCCCGCAACATCGAGGTCCGGACCTAAAATCTTTCATTCCAAGATGTTGCGCAACAATCGGGGGGATGGGTAGGGGTACCCGGCGGCGCCCGGTGTACGCTGGCCGCATGGCCAAGCCCGACGACGCCGAGCTCCTCGAAATCGACGGGCACACCGTCCGCGTCTCCCACCCCGCCAAGCTCTACTTCTCCCGCGAGCTCCAGCTGTCCAAGCTCGACCTCGTCCGCTACTTCCTCGCCGTCGCCCCCGGCGCCGTCCGCGGCATCCGCGACCGCCCCCTCGTCCTCAAGCGCTTCGTCAACGGCGCCGAAGCCGAGCCCTTCTACCAGAAGCGCGCACCGGCCGACGTCCCCGCCTGGATGCGCACCGTCACCCTCAGCTTCCCCTCCGGCCGCACCGCCGACGAGATCGTCGTCGACACCCCCGCCGGCCTCGCCTGGGTCGTCAACCTCGGCTGCATCGAGCTCCACCCCCACCCCGTCCGCACCGCCGACCTCGACCACCCCGACGAGCTCCGGGTCGACCTCGACCCCGGCCCCGGGGTCCCCTGGAACGACGTCCGCCTCGTCGCCCTTGAAGTCAAAGCCCTCCTCGCCGAGGTCGGCCTCATTGGCTGGCCCAAGACCTCCGGCTCCCGCGGCATGCACATCAACGTCCGCATCGAGCCCCGCTGGAGCTTCACCGAGGTCCGCCGCGCCGCCCTCGCCCTCGCCCGCGCCGTCGAACGCCGCGCACCCACCCTCGCCAGCTCCAAGTGGTGGAAGGAAGAGCGCCACGGCGTCTTCCTCGACTACAACCAGAACGCCAAGGACCGCACCACCTGCTCGGCCTACTCCGTCCGCCCCGTCGGCCTCGCCCAGGTCTCCGCCCCGCTCACCTGGGAGGAGGTCCCCGCCGCCGAGCTCCCCGACTTCACCGTCGCCTCCATGCCCGCCCGCTTCGCCGCCGTCGGCGACCCCCATGCCGCCACGGACGCCACTGCCGGCTCCCTCGAGGCCCTCCTGGAGCTGGCCGCCCGCGACGAGCACGAGGGCCTCGGCGACGCCCCCTGGCCACCCCACTTCCGCAAAGCCGAGGGCGAAGCCCCCCGGGTAGCCCCCTCCCGAGCCCGCGGCACGAAATCATTCTCCGGCCAGCTCGAAGAGGGCTTCGGCGCACACCGCTTCCGCCGCCGCTCCACGACCCTCAGCCAAGAAGCCGAGACCTCCGAAGCCCCCGCCGAAACGCCCCCGCCAAAGCCCACACCGAAGAAGTCCCCAGCCCGTCGCGGCCGCCAGTCCGCCATGCCCCTCCTCACCGTCGCCAACTCCCCCAGCAAGGACGACGCCCTCGCCGGCCTCGAGCGCTGGAAGGCCAAACATCCCACCGCCGCCGCCCACCTCGCCGAAGACGACATCCTCACCGACCGCATGCGCGGCTCCGCCTACGTCTGGTACCGCATCCGCGTCAACCTCCGCCACGTCCCCGAGCCAGACCGCCCGCCGCAGGAGACCCCGGACCCCGACGTCGACCCCACCCGCGCCTGGCGCGACGCACGCCCGCCCGAAGCCTGACCGCCCCTACTGCCCGCGGAAGATACCCTGCAGCTCGTGCGGGATCACCGTCTCCAGCTGCGCATACGTGCACTCGCGTGGCGCTTTGTCCGACCGCCATCGGCGAAACTGGGCCATATGCCGAAACCGGTCGCCCTGCATATGCTCATACGCCACCTCCACCACCAGCTCCGGTCGCAACGGCTCCCACGAGAGGTCCTTCGCGCCCGTCCACCGGCTCTTGCCCCCCGGCATCCGCTGCCCCCCGGTGTCGCCCCCCGGCAGGTTCTGCTCGTTCCAATGCGCCCACGGGTGGCCCGCCAAGGCCCCCTCGCGGTACGGTGCCAGAAACTCCACCAGCTCGCGCCGCTTCGCCGCAGTAAACGAAGCACATGTCCCGATATGCTGCAACGCGTCCGAAGAGTTATACAGCCCCAGCAGCAAGGAGCCCACCAGGCTCCCGTCCCCGTCCTTGTGCCACCGAAACCCTGCCACCACGCAGTCGCAGTCGCGCTCATGCTTGATCTTCAGCATCGACCGCTTGTTCGGCTGGTAGGGCTCGGCCAGCGCCTTCGCCACCACACCATCCAGCCCCGCGCCCTCAAAGCGCCGGAACCAGTCCTCCGCCAGCGCCCGATCGCGCGTCACCGGCGTCAGATGCAGCGGCGGCGTGGCCCGCGCCAGCATCGCCTCCAGCTCGCCGCGTCGCGTCGCAAACGGCTCGCCGGCCAGGTCGCGGTCCCCCACCGCCAGCAGGTCGAACGCCACAAAACCCGCCGGCGTCTCCCGCGCCAACGTCGCCACCCGCGAGGCAGCAGGATGAATCCGCAGCGACAGCGCATCAAAGTCCAGCGCGCCGTCCCGCGCAATCACGATCTCGCCATCCAGGATGCAGCGCTCCGGCAGCTGCGCCCGCAAGGGCTCCAGCAGGTCAGGGAAGTAGCGGTTCAGCGGCTTGGTATCCCTGCTCTGCAACACGATCTCGTCGCCGTCCCGAAAGATCAGCGCGCGAAACCCGTCCCACTTGGGCTCAAAGCTCCATCCATCGCCAGTCGGCACCGCGTCCACTCGCTTGGCCAGCATGGGCAGCACCGGTGGTGTATGCGGCAGGCTCATGGGCGGCCACCCGAGGCGCCGGTCATCTCGACCTTCACCGGCGGCAGGCCCACAATCTCATAGGTGCCGGACGCAATGCCGATCCCGGCGGCGTCAAGACCGTCGATGATCTTGCGGCTCATGCGGTCCTTCAGGCCCCGAATATCGTGATCCCTGACCAGAAAACGCACCGTGAGCTCCACCCAGTTGTCCGTCAGCCGGAAAAAGACGCGCGGCTTAATGCCCGCCTGCTCTATATCAAACCGGTCCTGCAGCACCTGTAGCGCGGGCGCGGCGAGGTCCTCAATGTGCACCGTCTCCGTCTCCGCGGCCGCCAGCAAAATCTGCTCCGCCCGGCTGCGGTCGTCCTTGTACGAGATGGGAATATGCATCTCCTCCCAGAGATAAGGAAAGTCGCGCGTGTAGTTGTAGATCGGCTCGTCGAAGATCTTCGCGTTTGCCACCGTAACAATGCGGCCCGAGTACTGGCGCGACTGCACCCACATCCCGGGATCTGCGCCCTGAACACTGGGCGGCTCGCCCATCTCCATAATCACCGTCTGAATAAAGTTCAGCGCGATCACATCGCCGCGCACCCCGCCCATCGTGATGCGATCTCCCACATTGAACGTTTTGCCGCGCAGGATCACAAAGTAACCCGCAAACGATGTGATGACCTTCTGCAGCGCAAACGCCAGACCGGCGCCGACCAGGCCGACCCCCGTCGCCAGCCGCGTTGGGTTATCAAACCAGATGGAGACAAACCCAAGCGCGCCAATGATAAACGTCGTCAGGCTGATGCCCTGCCGGGTCCAAAAAGCGATCGTCCTGCTGTTGTGCGAGCGAGTATGCCGCGCCAGCGAGCGCAGCCCCCAGCTGATCAGATACAGCAGAACAAAGAAAAGCGCCGTAAACAGCAGCTTGTGAGCGTTCTCGCCGTCCACGCCGAGCAGCTTGATGCCGAATAACTCGACGTTGCGCGAGGGCCCGACCAGCCGGACGTAGGAAGAGTTCATGGAGGGTCGGATGCCGGGACCGAAGCTCACGCACCGTCCCGGCCCCGCGATCCACCGGTCGGCCGGCAGCTACAGCGCGCCCGCGTTGCGCAGCATGCCGCCGTCGATAAACACCGTGCTCCCCGTCATGTAGGAGGCCTTCTCCGAGGCCAAGAACACCGCCAAACCAGCAATCTCGCTCGGCTGGCCCCAGCGCCGGAGCGGGATCTCCGCCATCAGCTCGTCGTTCAGGTGGGTGTTGGCCTCCGTCGCCGCGTCGATCGGCGTATACACCGCCCCCGGGCCGATGTTGTTTACCGTGATCTTGTGCGGCGCCAGCTCCACCGCAATCGTCCGCATCAGCATCCGGATGCCGCCCTTGCTCGCGCAGTATGCTGCATTCTCGAGCAGCGGCAGATCCTCATGAATCGACGAGATGTTGATAATGCTGCCGCCCTTGCCCTGCGCAATCATCTGCTTGGCCGCTGCCTGCGCGCACAGAAACGTGCCCGTCAGATTCACCGTCAGGATCTTCTGCCACTCCTCCAGCGGATAGTCCACAAACGCAATCTGCTTCTCGATCCCTGCATTGTTCACCAGGATGTCCATCTGGCCGTACTCGCTCACAGCCTTCCCAATCAGCCCCTGCACCTGCTCCGGCTTTGAGATGTCGGCGTCGAAGCCGACGGCCTTGCCCCCTGCCTTCTGGATAAGGTCCAGCGTCTGCTGCGCCACGGACGGCACGCCGATGTAGTCCACTACGACATTGGCGCCCGCCTGCGCCATCGCGAGCGCGATAGCCTGCCCGATCCCTGTGCCTGCTCCGGTGATCACGGCGACTTTGCCCTGCAACTCCATGCGTCTCTCCTCGGCGGCACCACTCCGCTTTGTCCTGTGATGCCTTCAACAACCTTGGATGCGAACAGATCTGGCGTAGAAGTCGGCGCACCTCGGGATCTGGCTCACGCCGCGTCTCACGCACCGCATACAGCGCCGCCGCCCTAAGATAGAGAGATGGACTTCCCCGTCACACGTCTGCGCCGAATGCGTCGCACGGAGGCCATGCGGGCCCTGGTGCGCGAGACCCACCTGCGGCCCGGGCAGCTCATCCTCCCGCTCTTCCTCTGCCCCGGCGAGGGCGTGCGCCGGCCCATCGGCTCCATGCCCGGCGTCTTCAATCTCTCGCTTGATGAAGCCGTCAAAGAGGCGCAGGAGGCGGCGCAACTCGGCCTCGGCGGTCTCCTCCTCTTCGGCCTCCCGGAAGAGAAAGACGAGCAGGGCTCGGGCGCCTGGGCAGCCGACGGCATCGTGCAGCGAGGCCTCCAGGCGCTCAAGGCCGAACGCGCGCTCGACAGCCTCGTCCTCATCGCCGATGTCTGCCTCTGCGAGTACACCAGCCACGGGCACTGCGGCGTGGTGGCGCGCGACGGCGAGCACGCCCACGTGGACAACGACGCCAGCCTCCCGCTGCTGGCGCGCACCGCCGCCTCGCTCGCCGCGGCCGGCGCCGACGTCGTCGCGCCCAGCGACATGATGGACGGTCGCGTGGCCGCCATGCGCGAGGCCCTCGACGCCGCCGGCAGGCACGACACACCCATCCTCAGCTACGCCGCCAAGTTCGCCAGCGCCTTCTACGGGCCATTCCGTGAGGCCGCGGATTCCGCCCCGCAGTTCGGCGATCGCCGAAGCTATCAGATGGATGGAGCCAACGCCCGCGAGGCCATGCGCGAGATCGAGCAGGACCTCCGCGAGGGCGCAGACATGCTCCTCATGAAGCCCGCCATGCCCTACCTCGACATCCTGCACGAGGCTCGGCAGCGCTTCGACGTCCCCCTCGGCGCCTACCAGGTCTCAGGCGAGTACGCCATGCTGCAGGCCGCCTTCGCCCGCGGCTGGCTCGAGCCCGAACGCGCCATGCTCGAGTCCCTCGTCAGCCTCCGGCGAGGCGGCGCGGACTTCCTCGTCACCTACTTCGCCAAAGAAGCCGCCCGCCTCCTCTAACCCCTCCGACACCACGGCCCTTCGCGGCCGTCACACCTCAAACGGAACACTCCTCCGAGCGAAGCCGTCATCTCGACCGAAGCGCAGCGCAGTGGAGAGATCCCCGCCTTCCCCCGTGCCGCCGCCAAGCCACTGGCGCGCTTCCCCCGCGCACACCCGTACCCTGAAGAGTGGCCGCCCCCAACAACCGAGGGCTCACGCCAAATCGAGCATCGTGCCAAAGCGCTTCAGTGAAGCCAAACGCAAGCGCGTGGAGGCGGCTGCTAAAGCGAAAGGGCAAACCGTTTCGCACTTTATAAGGGGAGCCGTTGAAGCTTCTCTGTGATTCAGAATCAATACCCCTACCACCACGCGAAGGGTACGCAATGGCGTTAGTAGCGTTCCGGCGTCTATATGGTAGGGTTATGTACTCCCAGTATGGGAAGGCAGCAAACAGCTCAAGGAGCGCCCAGTATGAAGTATCACGTTGAATTTGAGCAGGAAGTGGATGGACGGTGGATCGCCGAAATACCCTCAATTCCGGGAGCTCTAGCATATGGAAAAACCCAAGCGCTCGCGAGGCGGAATGTTGAGGCATTGGCGTTTAGAGTCATGAACGAAGAAGAGGGAAGCGAACGTGAGGTAACCCAAGACGTTCAGCTTGCAGCGATGTGAACCAATTTCCAAGTTGTAAAGCCAAGAAGGTTTTGGCTGTTCTGAAACGGATTGGATGGGAAGAAGATGCAAGTCAGCGGCATTCTGGATCTCACCTTAAGTTGCATCGAGATGGTTGGGCTTCTTACATTTGGAGCTTCCACAACTCCGAAGAAATCGGACCAGTGATGATGAGACGGATAGCGAAACACACGGGACTACTTCCTACTGACTTCTAGAGCCCTCTTCGGAGGGTCTTCTCTTGCTCCTTGCGTCTCTCCAGAGAGGCTGAGAGCATGACGGAATGCGACTCCTTACTCTTCCTGCCGTCGGAGTGTTGTTGGTCCAAATCGGCGGCTGCAATCCACCTCCCGATCCGCCGAAGGCGGATGTGCAAAAGACAGAACGGCCCCCACTGCATCGCTTCGAAAATGTCGCTATGCCTGGTTCCCCAGCTGTGGCTCTTGACACCATGACGGGACAACTCTGCCGCACCTGGGAATGGGAGTACAAAGGCGACAAGAACCCGTTCAAGGGTGGGCTCGACACGATTCCTACCTGTTGGAGTCTTTTTCAGAGTACGGAAGCAACAAACAATGACCCGCTCGGGATTAGGAATACACCGAAGTAGGTGATTCGCATGTCTAGGTCCAGACCTAACTAGCCTGTTTCGAAGACTTTGCGCAATAAGTAAGGGGGGAGGGTACCCCCCTACTCGCACGCCTAGCCCAGGTCTTCGGTCCAGTTCTCGAGGAAGCTCTTGAAGTCGGTCATGAACTTGCCCGCGTCGGAGCCATCGATAATCCGGTGATCGAAGCCCAGGGTGAAGCGCTGGATGGATCGAACCGCAATGGTGTCGCCGCCGTCCTTGTCCGTCAGCACCACGGCCTCCTTGTTCAGGCCGCCGATCCCAAGGATCGCCGACTGGGGCTGCGCAATGATCGGCGTGCCAAACTGCTCGCCGAAGATGCCAGAGTTGGTCAGCGTAAACGTGCCGCCGGCCACCTCGTCGGGCGCGAGCTTCTTGTTGCGCGCCCGGTCGGCAACGTCGACGATGGCTCGAGCGACGCCGAGAAAGCTCTTCTCCTCGACCTGCTTGATGACGGGCACGATCAGTCCCCAGTCGAGCGCAACCGCAATGCCGATGTTGATGTTCTTGTTGTAGAGGATGTTGTCGCCCTGCGTGGCGGCGTTGACGATCGGGTGCTTGCGCAGCGCCTGCACCACCGCCCGCGTGATAAACGGCATGTACGTCAGCTTCACGCCGTTGCGCTGCTCGTACTTCGCCTTCTCCTTCTCGCGCAGGCGAACGATGCGCGTCATGTCCACCTTGAAGACGGTGTGCACGTGCGCGCTGGTCGCCTTCGACTCCACCATGCGCCTGGCGATGATGGAGCGCATCTTGGTCATCGGCACAAGCTCGCCGGGCATCGGCGGCGTCGCGGCCGCAGCCTTCTGCGGCGCGGTGGTCGCCTTGGCCGACTCAGCCTGCGTATAGCTGGGCGCGGGCTGCGGCGCGCCGCTCGCGGCAGGCGCACTGGCTGCTGCTGCCGCTGCCTGGGGCGCCGGGCCCGCGGCAAGATAGCCCTCAATATCCGACTTGGTGATGCGACCGGCCGCGCCCGTCCCTGCAACCTCGGCCAGGTTCACGTTGTTGTCGGCGGCAATCTTGCGCACCAGCGGCGAAGACCGCAGCGGCCCCGCCTGCGCGGCGCTGGGCTGGGCTGCCGCAGCGGGCTTCCCGTTCCCCTGTGCGGCCGGAGCGGCCTGCGGCACAGCCGGCTGCGCGCCGTTGCGCGAGGGCGCCCCGGCCGGCGCGGCCTCCCCGCCCCCGATCACCGCCACCACGGTGTTGATCGTCACCGTCTTGCCCGTCTCCACCCTGATTTCGGTCAGCTTGCCCGCGGCCGGCGATGGAATCTCGGCGTCCACCTTGTCGGTGGAGATCTCAAAGATCGGCTCGTCGCGCTGCACAGTGTCGCCCACCCGCTTCAGCCACTTGGTGATGGTGCCCTCTGTGATGGACTCTCCCATCTGCGGCATCAGCACCTCGGTCGCCTTGCTCGGCTCGCTCGCCGCAGACGTCGTCGCCTGCGCGCCCTGCGCCGGCGGCACGCCCATCGGCGCGGCCTCCGTGCCCGGAACAGCCGCAGGGTAGTTGTTCAGGGCACCT
>CBDCMI010000008.1:0-375599 GCA_965218895.1 Acidobacteriaceae bacterium
CCACCCGCCGCCCCGCACCACCGACGTACATCTTCCCCTGCTTAGAAATGCAGGTAGAGCCCGATCCCGGGCTCCAGGCTCGACGTCCGCTGCTTGGTCGTCAGGTAGTTCTGCCCATAGTCCGGCGCCAGAAAGAATGCCTGCCGAAACTGCGCTCGCAGCCCCAAACGCCCCTCCAGCAGCAGCGGCGCATCCACGCCTACCGCGTAGTAATACGTCGCCCGCGCCTGCTCCCGCAGCCCCTGCCCGCCAAATGTCTTCGGCTTGAACGCCGTCGTTCCAGCCCCAGCAGAGGCCCATGGCGTCAAACTGAAGCTCGTCAGCGTCGGCCCATGCGCGACATACCCCAGCGTGTACTCACTCACCGAAGCCTGCACGCCATCCGCGAAGATCACCGAGTAGTTCGTCGTGTACCTCGAATACGTAAAGTTGAACTCCGCCCCTAATAACGGCGATCTCGTATACCGCAGGTTCAGCAGGCCGCCAACCGTCGAGTTCGGTGACTGCTTCAGAAACTGCGCCTGCTCCGGCCGCGGCGAACTCGTCGCGTAGCTCTCGCCGCTCGTGCTTCCGGTCGATTGGTAGATCGCCGACAGTCCCAAATCCACCCGGTCCAGCTGACGCCGCAGCGGCGTCTCCACCTGCGCCTGGGCACCCAGCCATCCAGCCGATCCAACCAACAACCCTATCGAGGGAAGACCAATCCTCACAGTACGAACCAACGCATTCCACATCAAACCTGGGCTTCTCCTTGCAAGGGACAGCGGCCGGGCTGCCGCGCTATCTTCAGTTTACTCCCAACGTTCCTCAGCGCCACGCCCGCTCGCCCGCTCGCCCACCGCCAGCTTCGCCCGCCGAGCCCGCCCGGCGGCCGTCGCCAGCACCACGCACGCTCCGCCAACCGCCGCCCCATCCACCAGGGCCACCGCCCACCATCCCGCGCCGCCATCACCACGCAGGGTTCCGACCGCCGCCATCACCACGCCCACACCCGCCCAACCCACCACTACCCCCCGAGCAAACAGCCACGGCGCCGGCAGCATCGCCAACCCAAGCGCCAGCAGAGCCACAGCCCACACCCGCGCCTCGCCCGCACCCAAACCATACCCGCCCAGCAGCACGCAGCCCACACCCGCCACCCCCGGCAATACCCACCCCGGGCGGTGCAGCTCCCACACCATCAGCAGAACACCCGCGCTCGCCAGCAGCAACGCCCCAACCGGGGACCCGCGCAGCGCGCCCACCCAACTCTCCACTACGGCACAGCCTGCCCGCGGGCCGTCAGCGCCTGCCGCATCGCCAGTGTCGCCGGGTCCTTGGGCTCCAGCTGCAGCGCCGCATGCACCTCCTGCGCCGCCTCCGGCAGCTTGTTCCCCTTCAGAGCCAGTCGCGCCAGCACAAGGTACGCCGGCACGTTCGGCTTCAGCCGCAGGCTCGCCTCCGCCTCCGCCTGCGCCTCTCCGTCGCTTCCGCTCTGCTCCCGCAACTGAGCCAAGCCCGCGCGTGGCGCAGGGTCCGCCCCGTTCGCCGCAATCGCCTCCCGGAACTCCCGCTCCGCCTCCGGCAGCAAACCCTGCGCCTGGTACTGCTGCCCCTGCTGCGTATACGCCGCCGCCCGCTCCGCCGCCGGCAGCGTCGCCAGCCGCGCCTCCCGCATCTGCTCCAGCTGAAACGCCGCCTGCCGAAACGTCGCCTCGCTGTACGTCCGGCGAACCCGCTCCAGCGGCGCAAACCCCGTGCTCGCGTCGTTGGCCTCGTTCGCGCTCCCCGTCACCAGCACCACCTCGCCCCCGCTCGCCATCGTGTCCTTCAACTGCTGCGCCTCCGCGTCCGTCTTGCGCAGCCGCAGCGCCGCGTCCACCTCGCGCGTCGCCCCCGCCGTATCGTGCCGGCGCAGCAGCGCTACCGCCAAGTTGAAGTGGTAGTCCGCGTCGTTCGGGTCCGCCGCCACCGCGCGCTGAAACAGCGCGCCCGCATCCCGCCCCTGTCGGCTGATCGCCACCGCCTCGTTGTTGATCACCTCCGGCAGCGGCAGACGGCTCGCCACAAACGCAAACGCCTGTTCAGCCTCCGCGTACTTCGCCGTGTTAAACCGCGCCAATCCCAGAAAAAACCGCGCCTCCAACACCCGTCGGTCCCCCGTCGGAACCTTCGCCAGCGTCGTCGCCGCCTTGTCGTAGTCGTGCGCCGCGAACTGCGCCTTGCCCAGCGCCAGCAGCGCCGCCGTGTACCCCGGCGTCTCCGTAGCCGCCGCATTCAGCCGCCGCAGACGCTCCGCCCCCGAACTCGCATCCACACCCCGCACATAGTTCTCAAACGAGCTCAGCGGCACAGCCGCGGCCGCCGACAGAAAGCTCGATTCAGGCACCGGAAACCGCGGATCGATCTCCCGCGCAACCTTCCACGCAATCGCGTCCTCCGCGTCGTACAGCCGGTCCAGGCCGCTGGAGTCCGCCAGCGGCGGGCTCAGCCGCAACTCCCGCACCCGCAGCACCTGCGCCCGCGCCTCCAGCCGCCCATTCTCCACCGTGTAGCTCCCCACCACCACACAGTCCGCATCCAGCGTCTGTGCAATCCGGATCGTCGTCGCCCGGCTCGGCCGGAACCCCGCCGGCAGACCCAGATGTTCGAGCGCATACGCCCGATCCTCCCGCGAGATCACCTCAAACCCCGAACTCCCCAACCGCTCATTCAGCGTGTCCGGAAATGAGTCCCCAATCCAGTTCAACCCCGGGTTCCCTGACCGATTCTCAAACGGCAGAACCATCAGCAGCCGCCCCGTCCCCGCCATCCCCGCGCCCGATCCTGCACCCGCCGCCTGCGCCCACCCCACACCCGCCAGCCCGCACCCAACCCCGACCACCAACCCAGCCCACCGAACCTCCCGCCGCACGCCCGCAAAAACCATCACGGCCCAAGTATATCGACCCCCATCCACCACTCCCGCTCCTCCTCTCGGCGCCCTCCAAAACCACCCTGAAACCGAGCCCGTAGCCTTTGCACCTGCCCTTGCCTCTCTGGTTGGCATACCCGAAGGGACTCTGCTTCTGCCGTTGTCTTTGCATTCTTGCCCGTCCTTCGAAGACAAGCATTGTCACCCTCCCAGCGACCGGCCTCTCGCAAAAGCCTCCCAACGGACTGAACCTCGCGCGAAAAGGTTTGTACGAAGCGTAGACTCCCGGTATGGGGGTTACACCTATGCCAACAATGCGGTGTAGGTCCTGCGGCGGGAGCGGAAGAACCCGCTGTTCGAGCTGTGGCGGTTCGGGTGAAAGTAACGCTCGCACCGTTCCTTACACACGGTGTTCGTCTTGTGGCGGTTCCGGGGAGCAGAGATGTTCCTCCTGCGGCGGGTCTGGACAGACCTCGTCCTAGCAGGGAGAAGCCCGCCCCCCTTTCGCGGGCGGGCTTCACTTACTTCAATAGTCTGCTTTTGAACGTTTACCTCGTCTGTGGCAACACTGAACGCACAAGACCCCGTCCCCTTTCGGGCCGGGGCGCAAGGTCATCCTAGCCAACGCCCACCAAACCCACATCCAATGGCGCAACTCCCACGCTCCTGCAGCTACGCTGGGAAAGCTGCCTTTCGCGGCGGAAGTAGGGTCCACGACACAATAGCACCCGACAAGCAACAGGCACCCAAGAAGACGAGCTCTCTTCTGGTGCCCCCCCCGACGCCGCTCCATTCTCCCGAACTTGGCTGACCGCCAGGACGAGGTCCGGACCTAAACTACCTAAATCGAAGACTTTGCGCAATAAGTACGGGGGGGGAGGACGACCTACGGCAGTCGCACTCGGGCATTCACCACCCGCGGAAACCGCAGCACCCCCACCCACTCCGCCCCGCGCCGCGCCTCCCACACCACATCACCGTGCAGCAGCGCCGCAGCCTCCGCCGGCCCGAGATCATGGTGAAAGTCAAAGTACCGCGCATCGCTCGCCCGGTGCCCGCGGCTCAGGTCCACCCGCCCCGGCGCCGGCTCCCACTTCGTCGAAAACAACAGCGCCGTGTCATAGTCGCCCGGCTCCCCCGCCGCCTTCTCCATCTCCTCCACCGAAAAGTTCCGCACCTCGAAGACCTTGATCGGCCGCTTCACATACCCCAGCATCGGCCGCTCGAGCTCCGCGCTTGCCGGCCACGCCGTCAGCACGGTCGCCTCCGGATACCGCCGCGCGATCAGCCCGATCGCCTCCTGGTGCAGCACCACCATGTCCCGGTAGGTCAGGTTGTCCTCCGGCGCAAACGCATACGGCGGATTGATCCAGATCCCCGCCAGAAACCCCGCCGCCATCAGCCCCGCCACCGCCGGCCACCACCGCATCCGTGTCACCCACGCCGTGGCGCACAGCAGCAGCACCAACGGGTACATTGGCAGCAGATACCGCGTCAGCAACGCGCCCCCCAGCACCGAGAACTCCACCCAGTTCACCCCCAGCACGTACCAGATCCGCCGCTCCGCCCGCCGCGGCATCAGCCGACCCTCCCACCCCGGCCGCACCGGCATCAGTGCCGCCGCCACCCCGCACAACGTCGCCACATACAGGTTCACGTGCCCCACGAGGTGCAGCAGCCGATGCCACAGAGCCAGTCCCAGCCGTGCCGCGCTCAGGTTCGCCGAGGCGTTATACCGCAGAAACTCCGGGTTCCCAAACACATACCCCGTCTTCGCGTAGTGGTACCCATACCACGCCAGCAGCGGCACTACCGGTGCCGTCAACGCGGCCGCCCAACTCCAGGCCGCCCGCGCCGCCCCAGTCTCTCCCCGCCGCTGCGCCCGAACCCCCTCCCACACCTCCAGCAGCGCCAGCGCCACCGGCGTCACCACCGCCGTTTCCTTGCTCAGCGCCGCACAGCTGAAGAGTCCCGCCGCCCACGCCCGATCCCCCACCCCGCCGCACTCCCCACCCTCCGGCGCCAGATAAAAGCTCAGCCCCCACAGCGTAAAGCAGGCCGCGAAGATGTCCGCATGCGCCAGCGTGCTCTGCGCGTACCAGATCGGGTAGATCGCGGTCAGCCCCGCCGTCACCGCGCCCACCACGCCGCCGCTCAGCCGGCGCCCCAGCCGATACACCCCCAGCAGCCCACCCGCCGCCACCAGCGACACCAGAGTGCGCGTCCCGCTCGGCACAAACCCCGACAGATGCCACCACCCCGCCAGCAACACCGACGGCAGGGGCGGATGCGCATTCGTCAGCGTCGAATGCGGAATCAGCGACCCAGTCTTGAAGAAGTCCCACGCTGCCGGGATGTAGTACCCGCCCTCATCCCAGAAGTACGGCAGCCGCAGCAGTGTCCAGTGCCCCACAAACACTGCCACAAAGAACAGCGGATACAGCATGGCCAGAGGCAGCTCCGCCCGCCCCCGAGCCCAGCCCCGCCCGCCAGTCGAAATCCTCGCCAACCCCACAGAGACCTAGTTCACAGGTCCGTCGCCCGCTGCAGGTATGGGCTCCAGTGAGATCGTGCCAAAGGTCTGCTCGTACTGCTGCAGGTTCTGCTCCAGCAGCCGCGCCAGAGCCTTCGCCTGCTGCGGGCTCACATAGATGCCCTGCCGGGTCTCCAGAGTCATCTCCTCCGGTCCCGTCTGCGTCATCGTCCCAAACCCCAGGAAAAAGTCCCACACACTCGCCCGCACCTGCACGCTGTTCGCATAGCTCTCGCGGTACTCTTCACTACGGACCAGCCGCACCGCCGGCTCCGACGCCTTCACTCCCTGTTGGCTCATGCTCCTCGTCTCATCGCGCTCCGGCGCCCGCGGCACCATCGCCCATCCTCAAAGTTGGTGCGAAAGGGGGGACTTGAACCCCCACGGGTTACCCCGCCAGATCCTAAGTCTGGTGCGTCTGCCAATTTCGCCACTTTCGCGCATCTCCAGACTACACACAGACCACGCCCCTGCACCATCGACAATCTCACTGCGCCGCCCCCACCATCTCCTCCACCGGGGCAACCACCATGTTCCGCAGCGCCGCCACCGGCACCTCCATGGCCTTCAGCTCCGCCTGCTCCGCCGCCGGGCTCCCCGAACCCCCATGCCCCTCTCGTCGGTCCAACGCCGCCAGCCCAATCGTCGCCACCCGCGAAAGATTACGCGACAGCGGCGCCAGCTCCGCCGTCAGTGCCGTCCCGCCCAGCGTCGGCCCCAGCACGGCGTCGTTGCCCTCCCACAGCATCAGCCAGGCCCGCACCTCCCGATGCTGCTCGGGCGTCGCCGTCCCCGCCGCAACCGCGTGCGCCAGCTCGGCAAACTGCCGCGCCGTCTCGCTCTCGGCCGGCACCGCGTCCACCATGTGCACCAACGGCTTCAGCTCATCGTAGGTCTGCCCCGGCAACTGCTCCCGGTTGTAGTCCAGTGGCGGCTGCACCACGGCCGCCAGCACCATCAGCCGATCCACCGCCGTCGTGCCCGCCATCCGCTCCACCATGTCCCGTCTTGCACCGCCGTTCGCTACCCCCAACATCCGCAGCTCATGCGAGACCCATCCCAGCCGGGCATACATCGACGCCACATCCCGGTCCCCCTGCGGCGACCAGAACCTCTCCGCAATCGCCGCCGATCGAGGCCACACCCGATTGGTCAGGATCTCCGGCGTAATGTACTCCGCCCACTCCGTCGCCTCGCCCCCAAGAATCAGCGACTCCTGCTCCGGCGAAAGATGCTCCGGCACCTCCACCCCCTTCGCCGTAGGATCATCCGGCGTCGCCGGCGGCAGCACCAGCGGGTCCACCAGATAATGCTGCCCCGCCGGCTGGTTCAGATCGATGTAGTACCCAGCTGACAGGATTCCCCGGTACCCCCGCGAGGCCGCCTGAAACAAACTCCGCTGCCCGCGCCACGACTGAATCACCACATCCTTCGGCGTATCCGGCTGCAGCACCTCATCCCACCCAATCGGAACCTTGCCGTGCCCCGACACCAGCTTCACCACCCGGCTCGTAAAGTACGCCTGCAGCGCCGCGTCATCCTTTATGCCGTGCGTCTTCATAAACGCCTGGATCAGCGGGTTCGCGTCCCACTGCTTGCCGTCCACCTCGTCCCCGCCCACGTGGAAGTAATGGTCCGGAAACAACGCCGCCATCTCCCCCAGAAACCGGTCCAGAAAGCGGTAGACCTCCTCCTTCGTCGGATCCATCGCCGGGTCGTTCTGCAGCACGGGCGTCTTCGGATCGATGTCATACCGATGCATGATCGTGTACGGCCCCGGGCCCGCCGCCAGCTCCGGGTAGCCCGGAAACCACGACCGTGAGTGCCCCGGCATGTCAAACTCCGGTACCACCCGGATCCCGCGGTCGCGCGCGTACTCCACCACCTCCCGCATCTCCGCCTGTGTATAGAACTCTCCGTCCGATCCCATCCCCTGCAGCTTCGGATAGCGCTTGCTCTCCGCCCGGAATCCCTGGTCATCGCTCATGTGCCAGTGCAGCACATTCAGCTTCACGGCCTCCATCCCGTCCAGCGTCTGGTCGATCTGCGCCATCGGCTGGAAGTGCCGCGACGAGTCCAGCATCAGCCCGCGCCAGGGAAATCGCGGCCGATCGCGGATCGTAACTGCATCCAGCACAACTCCATCCCTGCCCACATGCGCCATCTGCAGAAACGTCTGCATCCCCCGCATCACCCCCAGCGGGTTCGCCGCCGTCAGCGTCGCTCCCGCCGGCATCACCTCCAGCGTGTAGCTCTCGTCCTCCCCAAGCTCCTGCACCGGCTTGCTCGCGCCCGCCGTTCGCACGGTCAGCACGGCATGCGACCCAGCCGCACCCGGCAGAAAAATCACCCCGGTCTCCCGCGCCAGATTGCCCCGCAGCCGCTCCGCCGCCCGCTGGAGCCGCGCGTCCCTATACCCCTCCAGAACCACCGCGAAGCTCGCATCGAGCGCCATCTCCCCCGAGCCCCGCACCATGCTCGCCGGCATCGGCATCAGAGCCGGCGCCACAGACCCCGGCACCTCCGGCAGCATCGTCCCCTGCGCCCCGGAAAGGCTTGCCACCAGCACCAGGGCCCAAGCCGCCCGCCTCACACCGATCTCAAGCATCTCGTCTCCCCGCCAGCTCGCACCACGGACTCCCTAGAGCGTCTTCAGGTACGCCAGAACGTCCGCGATCTCCTTGTCGCTCAGCCGGCCACGCGCCGCCGGCATCTTGCCCTTGCCGTTCACGATGATGCCCCGCACCGTCCCCGCCGGAACCGCATGCGGTCCGCGCATCACCGACGCCAGGCTCGGTCCCACAATCTTTACCCCGGGCTGCACCGCATGGCACATCACGCACGCATGCTGAAACACCACCTGCCCGTCCGCCGCGCTTCCGCTCGCGTGCACCCGCGCCCCGGAGCCCTTTGCCGTCCTGCCCTGGTTCCCACTCTCGCCCCAGGACGTCAACCAGCAGCACGTCGTCAGCAGACCCATGATCGATACAAGAAACATCCCACGCATGCAGAGTCCCCTCCCCGAGGAAAGCGTTTGCGGCGTTGCAAGGAAAGCTCCCACAGACTCTCCCATGCCCCCTTCTCTGTCAAGAATCCATCACGTATAGTGGCGTGGATCGGACATCGGACATCCCACCGTCCTTCCAGACACCCCACTCTCCCCGAGGGCTCCCCGGCATGCCCGTGCTCATGGCCGATGTCGCAAAACGTGCCGGCGTCTCCGTCACCACCGTCTCCCATGTCATCAACAGCACACGCGAGATCGCACCAGACACCCGCGAGCGCGTCCTCGGCGCCATCCAACAGCTCAAATACTACAAAAACAGCTCCGCCCGTCTCCTCGTCCGCGGAGAAAGCGACGTCGTCGGCATGCTGCTGTCCGACATAGAAAATCCCTTCTTCCCTCCGCTGGTCAAAAGCTTCGAGCGCGCCGCCACCTCCGCCGGTCTCGACCTCATGCTCGGCATGACCAACTATGAGCAGCGCAAGGCAGAAGCAGCCGTCCGCCGCATGATCGAGTCCCGCGTCCGCGGCGTCGCCGTCATGACCTCGCAGATCGACAGCCGCCTCATCAACACCCTGCTCCAGGCCGAGGTCCCCGTCGTCGCCCTCGACGGCGCCCGCATCGGCAAAGGCCGCGCACGCCTCGCCCTCGACTACTCCGTCGGCATCGGCGCCGCCGTTGAACACCTCCATCACCTCGGCCACCGCGAGGTCGCCATCATCCGTGGACCCTCGACCGTCCTCTCCGCCGTCCGCTACGCCGATCTCCTCCGGCAAAGCATCCGTGACGCCGGCATGACCCTCCTCGGCGACGTCGAAAGCGACAGCCGGCCAGAAGGTGGCTCGGAGGCCGCCGAAGCCCTCCTCGGCGCCAAACGTCGGCCCTCCGCCCTGCTCTGCGGCAACGATCTCATGGCCATCGGTGCCATGGGCGCTGCCATCCGGCTCGGCATCGGCATCCCCGCCGGCCTCTCCATCATCGGCTCCGACGACATCGGCATGGCCAGCTACGCCACACCTCCGCTCAGCACCGTCCGCCTTCCCCGCGACATCATGGGCCTCGAGGCCTTTCGGCTCCTCGATGACCTCGCCGGCAGCCCGCTCCGTCGCGGGGCCGAGTCCTCCGTCGCCACCAGCTTCATCTCTCGCGGCTCCACAGGCCGGCGCCACCGTGCCACCCGCCTCGCTTCCCCCTCCACCCGCAATCTCGCACCCTCCCCCAATCCCCCGTCCCGCACGCAAGGATCCCACGCATGAAGCCCCTCGCCCTCGGCATCGTCGGCTCGCAGTTCCAGGCCGAAGCCCACGCCGCCTCCATCGCCATGGTCCCGTCAGAGATCCGCGCCGTCGCAGTCGCGTCTCCCACCCCCGGCAACGCCGATCGCTTCGCCGCCCGCTACAAGCTCCCGCGCGCCTACACGGGCTATCACGACCTCCTCGCCGACCCCGAAGTGGAGGCCATCTCCATCAACACACCCAACCACCTCCACTGCGAGATCACCCTCGCCGCCGCCCGCGCCGGCAAGCACGTCCTCTGCGAAAAACCCCTCTGCCTCACCCTCGCCGAGGCCGACCGCATGATCGCCGCCTGCGACGAGGCAGGCGTCGTCCTGATGTACGCCGAAGAACTCCTCTTCACGCCCAAATACGTCAAGGCCAAGCAGATGGCGGACCTCGGCGCCTTCGGGCAGGTCCACCTCATCAAGCAGTCCGAAAAGCACTTCGGCCCCCACTCCGACTGGTTCTGGGACGTCGATCAGTCCGGCGGCGGAGCCCTCTTCGACCTCGGCTGCCACGGCATCGCCTTCGCCCACTGGTTTCTCGGCCGACCCCGCATCAAAAGCGTCCTCTCCCACCTCGGCACCTACGTCCACAAAGCCAAAACCCGCGCCGACGACGAGGCCGTCACCATCCTCGAGTTCGACAACGGAGCCTTCGCCATCATCGAAAACTCCTGGGCGAAACGCGGCGGCATGGACGATCGCATCGAGGTCTACGGCGAAGGCGGTCTCACCCTCGCCAACCTCCTCATGGGCAACGCCCTCACCACCTACAGCGAGTACGGCGTCGGCTACGCCGTCGAAAAATCCCCCACCACCACCGGCTGGCTCTTCCCCGTCTTCGAAGAAGCCTGGAACTACGGCTTCCCGCAGGAGATGCAGCACTTCGCCCGTGCCGTCCGCGGCCTCGAGACCTGCCAGTCCACCGGACAGGACGGCAAAGCCGTCCTTGAAGCCGTCTACGCCGCCTACGCCTCCGCCGGCCTCGGCCGCAAGGTCCCGCTCCCCTTCACCCCCACCCAACCCACACCCATCGGCGAGTGGCTCTCGCGCAAGGTCTGACCCACCCATGCAGCGCTTCCCCATGCTCGACAACATCCTCGCCCAGCCGCGCTCGCTCGCCGCCGTCCTCGCCCATCACACCGGCCCAGGCGCCCCCGCGCTCGCCGCCGCCGCCCAGCTCCTCCGCTCCGCCACTGGCCGCGTCCTCCTCTCCGGCATGGGAGCCTCGCTCTTCGCCGCCATGCCCGCCGCCGACCAACTGGAGCAGCACGGCCGCCCGACACGCCTCGCGCCCAGCTCCGAGCTCCTCCACTTCGGCGCCGGCTCCTTCCACCCAACCGACCTCGCCGTTCTCATCTCCCGCTCCGGCGCCTCCGTCGAAGTCCTCCGCCTCGCCGAACACCTCCACGCCGCCCGCATCCCCATCCTCGCCATCACCAACCTCCCCGACTCACCCCTTGCCCAGCTCAGCCACGCCGTCGTCCTCACTACGCCGCCCGATGAGCACATCGCCGACCAGATCGTCGCCGTCCAAACCTACACCGCCACCCTCCTCACCCTTCTTCTGCTCGCCGAGCAGGTCACCATCCCGCAGACGCCGCAACTTCCCGCCGCCCTCGCCCACCTCCTCCCTTCACTCCCCGACCATCTCGCCAGCCTCATTGAAGTCAGCGGCAGCTGGGAACCCTTCCTCAGCGGTGACCAGCCTCTCTATCTCCTCGGCCGGGGTCCCGCCCTCGCTGCCGTCCACGAGGGCAGCCTCCTCTTCCACGAGACCGCAAAGCTCACCGCCACACCCCTCTCCTCCGGCCAGTTCCGCCATGGCCCCGTCGAGGCCATCACCCCCGGCTCCCGCATCCTCGTCCTCGGCACCCCTTCCTCCACCCGTGCGCTCGAGGCCAGCCTCGCCACCGACCTTGCCGCCATGCGCGCCGAAGTCCGCTGGATCGGCCCCGTCCCGCCAGGTCCGTCCACCCTCACACCACTCGCCCCCTGGCCCGCCAACCTCCCCGCCGTCCTTCACCCCATCGCCGAAGTCCTCCCCCTCCAGCTCGCCGCCTACCGCGCCGCCCTCTGGCGCGGGTTGAGTCCAGGCCACTTCCGCTACGCCGCCGAAATCACCGCCGCGGAGACCGGCTTTCCCCTCCTCCAACCCGCACCCGAGCTCACCTCCAACGATGATTCCGTAAACGATTCCTTGACAGCCGCCGAACCCATCGCTACAACGAAGCTCTAGCGGTTTCGCAAACGTTTGCGGCTCCGCGCACCACCCTCACAGCATGGCAGGTCAAACCCCAAGCCGACGCCAACTCCTCCAGGCACTCGCCTGCGCCTCCGTCGCCAGCACCGCGCCGGGCTTCGTCCGCTGGAGCTTCGCCTTCGCCGAGCCCCCACAGCCTCACCAGCACCGCACCATCGCAACCCACACCGCGCCTCATTACACCCCGCGCTTCTTCACCGCCCCCGAGTACGCCACCGTCGAACTCCTCGCCGAACTCATCCTTCCCAATACCGCCCCGTCCCACACCCCCCCGCCCCACACCGCTCGCCCTCACGCCAAGCCCGACCCCGCCCACGCCGGAGCCACCGACGCCGGCGTCGCCGAGTTCATCGATTTCATGGTCCTCTCCGATCCCACCCTCCACACGCCCTTCCGCAACGGCCTCCTCTGGCTCGACACCGCCTCCGCACCCTCCACCTTTCGCTCCCTCGACCCCACCCGGCAGACCGCTCTCCTCACGCGCCTCGCCTTCCGGCAGCACTTCGTCCCCTCGGAAAAGCCCGGCCAGGCGTTCTTCACCCTCGTCCGCCACTACACCGTCATGGGCTTCTACACCACAGAGCTCGGCCTCCGACAGCTCGACTACCCCGGCCTCCAGTTCTACGGCGAGTCCCCCTCCGTCCCTAAATCCGGTCCCCTCGCCCGCATCGCCATGGAGGCCGACCGCGCATGAGCTCCCTAGGCTCCACCTCCACCCCCTTCGACGTCCTCGTCATCGGCACCGGCGCCGGCGGCGGCGTCGCCATCAAAACCCTCACCGCCGCCGGACTCAAGGTCTGCGCCCTCAACGCCGGCCGCGAACTCAACCCCGCCACCGACTTCCGCCAGCACAAACTGCCCTTCGACATGCCCTTCCGCGGCTTCGGCTCGCCCGAGCGCCGCGCCCACTCCGTCGGCTACATGGACGCCGAGTACGTCCCCGCCGACATCTGGGAGCGCGAGATTCCCTTCAGCAACGCCCCAGGCACCCACTGGTTCTCCCCGCGCTGCAACGCCGTCGGCGGCAAAACCAACTTCTGGGGCCGATCCTCCGCCCGCATGGCCGACCTCGACTTCAAAGCCGCCTCCCGCGACGGACTCGACGTCGACTGGCCGGTCTCCTACGCCGAGATCGCCCCCTTCTACACCCGCATCGAGCGCTTCATGGGTGTCGCCAGCACTGTCCAGAACCGTCCCTCCAACCCCGACGGCGACTACCTCCCGCCCATCAATCTCCGCCCCCTCGACCACCTGCTCGCCGCCGGCGCCCGGGAGCACGCCATCCCCTACCTCCCCGATCGCATCGCCCAGCTCACCGCTCCCGTCGGCGACCACACCCCCTGCCACTTCTGCGGCAACTGCACCTTCGGCTGCGACGTCGGCGCCTTCTTCTCCACGCCCTACTTCATCCTTCCCGACGCCCGCAAGTCCGGCAACCTCGACCTCCGCCCCAACGCCCTCGTCCGCGAAGTCCTCGTCGACAGCTCCGGCCACGCCAACGGCGCCGCCTATATCGACCGCATCACCCGGCAGGAAGTCCAGGTCCACGCCAAGGCCGTCGTCCTCGCCGCCTCCACCATCCCCTCCGCCCAGATCCTCCTTAACTCCCGCTCCCGCCACCACCCTGCAGGCCTCGCCAACTCCTCCGGGCAGGTCGGCCAAAACCTCTGCGACCACATGTACGGCACCGCCGCCCACGGCTTCTTCCCCCAGCTCCTCGGCGCGCCCTCCTTCCCGGATAACGTCTCCGCCGCCACCGTCGCCTGGGCCCCGCGCTGGCAGAACCTCGACAACCCGCGCGCCGAAGCCTTCCTTCGCGGCTACTCCTTCTACCCCGGCGGCGGCTGCGACGAGTTCCCCGGCTACGCCGAAGACATCGAAGGCTTCGGCGCCGCCTTCAAAGCCGAGATCAAACGCCGCTACCCCACCCCCGTCTCCCTCACCGTCCAGGCCCCCTCCCAGCGCTCCGACAAAAACTTCGTCGACCTCGACCCCACAGAGCGCGACCCCTTCGGCATCCCCCTCGCCCGCATCCACTTCGAGTGGGATCCCAACACCCTCGCCATGTGGGAAGACTCCAAGCGCACCGCACGGCAGATCCTCGAGTCCGCCGGCGCCGTCTACCAGGGACATGGCGAGCCCGAAACCCCCGGCTACTCCCTCCACGAGACCGGCACCTGCCGCATGGGCGACGACCCCGCACACTTCGTCACCAACCGCTTCGGCCAAGCCCACGACGTCCCCAACCTCTTCCTCGCCGACGCCAGCACCATGCTCAACTGCACCGACAAGACCACCACCCTCACCCTCATGGCGCTCGCCCTCCGCACCTCCGAGTACCTCATCCAGCAGATCAAGTCCGGCAGCTTCTCCCCCGCACCCCCACCCAACCCCGCCAAGCCCGAGGCCGCCCGCGCATGATCCTCTCCCGCCGCTCTGCCCTCAAGCTCGCCGCGCTCGCCACCGCCTCCCACGCCGTCGCACAATCCCCGTCACCCGACGCAGCCGCCAGGCGAAACCGCCTCGCTGTCGCCACCTGGCCCTTCCGCGGCCGCATACTCGCCCCAAAAAACGACTCCCGCGATCCCAAACTCCCCGGCCTCGATCTCGCCGGCTTCGCCGCCTTCGTCAAGCAGGAGTTCCACCTCTCCGCCATCGAGCCCCTCGATCAGCACTTCCCCTCCCAAACCACCGCCTACATGAACCAACTCCGCGCCGACCTCGACAAACTCGGCATGCGCGTCGCCAACCTGCCCATCGACGAGCCCGTCGACCTCGGCAGCCCCAACCCCGAACTTCATCAGCACGCCCTCGACGTCTACCGCACCTGGATCGACCACGCCGTCACCCTCGGCTCGCCGTCCGTCCGCATCGCCACACCCAAGTGCGGCGGCCCGCAAGACGTCACCCGCCCCGCCGAGGTCCTCGTCCCCGTCGCCGACTACGCCAAGACCAAAGGCGTCATGGTCCACCTCGAAAACGACGATCCCGTCCTCGCAAACGCCACTCGCATCGCCGCCATCCTCCGCGCCGCGAATAACCCAAACCTCCGCGCCCTGCCCGACTTCGGCAACGGCCTGCTCGCCGGCGACTCCGCCTTCGCCGTCTCCGAAGCCCGCACCATGTTTCAGTTCCCCGGCCGCATCGCCCACGTCAAAGACGCCGAAGAGGTCGGCGGCCAACACCGTACCGTCCCCCTCGATCAGCTCTTCGCCATCGCCCGCAACGCCGGCTTCACCGGTGCCTTCTCCCTCGAGTCCGACTCCTCCGCCGACCCCGTCCCCGACACCCACCACCTCGTCGAGCGATCCCTCGCCCTCATGTAACCTCGTCTCCATCCCCACCACGTCGTCGCGCCAGAGAAAGGACATTCTCCACATGCCCTTCCATCCACTCGAGCCACTCTCCGCCTCCGAAGTGCGCTCCGCCGTCGCGCTCCTCAAATCCCAGCCCACCTTCGCGCCCGGCACCCGCGTCATCAGCGTCATGCTCCATGAGCCTCCAAAGACCGAGGTCTATCCCTGGCCCGCGGTCGTCACACCCCGCCGCGAGGCCGTCGCCGTCCTCTTCCACAACGATCGCAACCGCGCCGAACGGCTCGTCCTCGACCTCGTCGCCAACTCCGTCCTCTCCGCCGTGCTCGCACCCGAAGGCGCCCAGACAACCCTCTCCATGGACGAGCAGATCGAGTGCGAGCAGGCCGTCATCCACGACCCCCGCTTCATCGAAGCCCTCCATCGCCACTTCGGCCCAGACGTCGACCCCTCCCTGGTGCGCGTCGACATCTGGTCCGCCGGCAACTACGGCCACCCCGAAGAAAACTCCACCCGCCTCGCCCGCCCCCTCTGCTTCCTCTGCTCCGCCTCCGGCCACAACGCCTACTCCCATCCCATCGAAGGCATCCGCCCCGTCGTCGACCTCAACACCATGACCGTCCTCCGCATCGAGGAGCACGGCATCTGGCCCCTCCCCACCGAATCCGTCGAGTACGCCGCCGCTCTCTCCGGCCCCAAACGCACCGACATCAAACCGCTCGAAATCTCCCAGCCAGACGGCCCCTCGTTCACGATGGACGGTCACCAGATCCGCTGGCAAAACTGGTCCTGTGTCATCGGCTTCGACGCCCGCGAAGGCCTCACCCTCCACGACCTCCGCTATACCGACAAAGGCAAGCCCCGCCCCGTCCTCTACCGCGCCTCCCTCACCGAGATGGTCGTCCCCTACGGCGATCCACGCCCCACCCAGGTCCGCAAAAACGCCTTCGACGTCGGCGAATACGGCATCGGCTCCTGCGCCAACTCCCTCCGTCTCGGCTGTGACTGCCTCGGTTACATTCAGTACCTCGACGCCCACCTCACCACATCCCGCGGCGACCTCCTCACCGTCCCCCAGGCCATCTGCATCCACGAGGAAGACTTCGGCATCCTCTGGAAGCACACCGACCGCCGTCTCCCGGACGCCCCCGAAGTCCGGCGCTCCCGCCGCCTTGTCATCTCTTCCGTCTCCACCGTCGAAAACTACGAGTACGGCTTCTTCTGGTACCTCTACCAGGACGGCAACATCCAGTTCGAAATCAAGCTCACCGGCATGCTCTCGGTCGGCGGCACACAACACGGCGAACCCCCCGCCCACGGCGCCATGCTCAACGACCTCCTCTTCGCCCCCAACCACCAGCACTTCTTCAACGTCCGCCTCGACTTCAACGTCGACGGCCCGGACAACACCGTCGAACAACTCGACGTCGTCGCCGACCCCCTCGACGACAACAACGCCTTCGCCAACGCCTTCCGCGCCGTCGCCACCCCGCTCACCTCAGAAAAACAGGCCTGCGCCAACCTCGACCTCGCCACCGCCCGCACCTGGAAGATCACCAACTCCTCCTCCCGCAACAAGGTCGGCAACCCCGTCGCCTACCGCTTCTTCGGCGGCGACAACGCCGTCCCCTACGGCGCACCCTCCGCCTGGTGGCGCAAGCGCGCCGGCTTCGTCGAGCACCACGTCTGGGTCACCCCCTTCGACCCCGCCGAGCGCTACGCCGCCGGCGACTTCCCCAACCAGTCCAGCTGCACCGACGGCCTCCTCAAGTGGACCGAAGCGGATCGCAAGATCGAGGACACCGACCTCGTCTTCTGGTACACCTTCGGCCACACCCACATCCCCCGGCTCGAAGACTGGCCCGTCATGCCCACCGCCTACATCGGCTTTCTCCTCAAACCCTCCGGCTTCTTCGACCGCAACCCCGCCAACGATCTTCCCTCGTCAGCCGAACCAGCCAACTCCTGCTGCAGCCACTAATCCCCAGAGTCCCACGCCCATGCACCTCGACCACAACTCAGCAGGAGCCGCCCAGTGAGCACCACCGCCAACGCCGCACCCCTCCGCCGCACCACCCTCAAGCCCGCCTCCCGCCTCCTCTCCATCGATCTCCTGCGCGGCCTCGACCTCGCCTTCATGATCATGGTCAACAACAACGGCGACGAGGAACACGCCTTCTGGGCCATGAAGCACGCCGCCTGGAACGGCTTCACCCCTACCGACCTCGTCTTCCCCACCTTTCTCTTCCTCGTCGGCATCTCCGTCGTCCTCGCCACCCGCTCTCGCCTCGCCCGCGGCGCCTCCCACGCCTCCATCCTCGGCCATGCCTTCCAGCGCATGCTCATCCTCATCGCCCTCGGCATCATCGTGAACTCGTTCCCCCTCTTCCACCTCGGTACCATGCGCTTCTACGGCGTCCTCCAGCGCATCGGCGTCTGCTACTTCCTCGCCGTCTGCGTCGAACTTCTCACCGCCGACTGGCGGCCCAAATTCGCCATCCTCCTCGCCTGCCTCGTCGGCTACTGGGTCCTCATGCGCTTCGTCCCCGTCCCCGGCTACGGCGTCCCCACACAGACCGTTCCCATCAACGACATGAACGGCAACCTCACCGCCTGGATCGATCGCTCCCTCTTCTCCGCCAACCACCTCTATGAGAAGGTCCGCGATCCCGAAGGCCTCCTCTCCACCCTGCCCTCCGTCGGAACCATCCTCCTCGGCGTCCTCACCGGCACCTGGATCCGCTCCGACCGGAAGCTCTCCACCAAGGTCGCCGGCATCGCCATCGCCGGAGCCGTCTGCCTCATCCTCGGTGCACTCTGGAACATCCCCTTCCCCATCAACAAAAAACTCTGGACCAGCTCCTTCGTCCTCTTCGCCGGCGGCTGGAGCCTCCTCCTCCTCGCCCTCGCCATGTGGCTCGTCGATATGCGCGGCTCCTTCCACGACACCGGCGCCGTCCAGCCCCGACCCGACCGCGACCTCAACGAGCTCGGTCACCCCCGCGCCATGCGGCCACTCCTCGTCCTCGGCGTCAACTCCATCTCCGCCTACTTCCTCTCGGAACTCCTCCCAGGCATCAACGACCTCATCCACATCGGCCCACCCCAGCCGCCGCGCGGCCGCTACCCTACCCCGCTCAGCTGGTACTACCTCCACCTCCATCACCTCGTCCCCAACACCCCCGTCGCCTCCCTCCTCTTCTCCCTCACCTTCCTCCTCCTCTGCTGGATCCCCATCTACTTCCTCTATAAACGCCGCATCTTCATCCGCATCTGACCCCACCCCCACCTGCAACCAACAACAGGCTGCCCCACCCGGGCAGCCTGTGTCACGCCAACCGCGTCTATCGTTACCTCTCTGCAGGAGTGACCTGTTCCGCAGCCGCGAACTTCTTGGGCGACATGCCGGCGAACCCATGGATCGCCTGCGGGCAGTGCGCCGGTCTACTTAAGTCCGTGGTTCAACTAAAGAAAGTACATCGGAAAGAGGGTTCATGTGATCTGTGTGTTCAACAACACAAATCTGTACTGCCAAGCACTGATCGGGCAAAAGAGACAGACTACCCCTCGCGCCAAGACCCTTCGCGGTCCTGCAAAGGAGAGCAAATGCCAAAGACTGCCGACGTCCAGACAAGAACTATTCGGTTTCAGAGCTACGGCGAACCGGCTGAGGTATTGCGGTTGGAAGAGACGACGCTGCCAGGGCCCGCAAGCCAGCGTGTCCGCGTGCAGGTCCAGGCCTGTGGTCTAAACCCGGCCGATTGGGCCTTGTGCCGGGGCCTCTTCGCCGGAAGCCTTCCACGTGGAATCGGTTTGGAGGCTGCTGGGACCGTCGATGCTGTCGGCGAGGGTGTAGCGGACGTAGAAGTCGGTCAGCTTGTCTTCGGCCCCGTCGACTTCGTGAACACCGGCAGTGCGGGAGCCTCCGATTACGCTGTCTTGCAGCACTGGACGCCTGTTCCAACTGGATTGGACGCGCCTTCCGCTGCGGCCCTGCCGATGGCAGTCGCGATCGCATACGGCAGCCTGGATTGTCTCGGCGTCGAAGCCGGAAAAACAGTGTTGATCAACGGTGCGGGAACTACAGTGGGGTTCGCCGCGGTTCAGATATCGTTGCTGCGCGGAGCAAGCGTAATCGCAACTGCAGGCCCCACCTTCGCGGATCAACTGCGTGCTCTCGGCGCTGTCGTGACCGCCTATGGCGATGGTTTGCCGGAAAGAGTTTCGGCACTGCTGGGCAAGTCGCCGGACCTGATCCTCGACGTCGCGCCCGTCAGTGGTGCTCTGCCAGCGCTCGTACAGATAGCCGGTGACCCCAAGCGAATCATGACGATCAGCGACTTTGCTGCTGCAAAGACCCTGGGTGTTCGTTCCAATCTTGAGGAACCCGGCATGCGCATCAGGTATGACGTCTTGAAGCAGTTTGCCGACCTTGCTGCTCAGGGCAGGTTCTCCATTCCGATTGCCCGCACGTTCGCTCTTGACGAATGGAAGACGGCACTCTCCATCAGCGAAGAACATCAGGCGCGGGGCAAACTGATTCTTCTGCCCTGACCCGTTACGTACCTGTCGATCCTTGGCGACATGAAGTCGCATCTCGGGGAAGCTCACGCCCACTACGGCAATCATCAATCCAGTCTTTTGGAGCGCACGATGCGGGAGCCGTCGGGGAAATCTTACTCTGCATCGCGGCCGAATCTCGCCGGGAACCGCTCACACCCGTACCCCCCCACCGACGCGCCGCAGCGCCAAAGACACGCCACCCCTGGCTCCCACACAAACCTATCCAAACCTTCACCCCACCAAACCCGTCAACCCGCCCACACCCACCCGCCCGCATCCCTCACACCATGCCCATCCAGTCCGCTCCCCGCCAGCTCGGCCAGGCCGGTCCAACTGTCTTCCCCCTCGCCCTCGGCTGCATGGGCATGAGCGGCGTATACGGCCCCACCGACGACACCGAATCCGTCCGTGCCATCCACGCCGCCATCGACGGCGGCATCACCCTGCTCGACACCGGCGACTTCTACGGCATGGGCCACAACGAGCTGCTCCTCGCCCGCGCCCTCCGCGAGCTCCCGCCCTCCACCCGCGAGCGCGTCCTCCTCAGTGTCAAGTTCGGCGCTCAGCGCACACCCTCCGGCGCCTGGTCCGGCTTCGACGGCCGACCCAGCTCCGTCAAAAACTACCTCGCCTACTCCCTCACCCGCCTCGGCGTCCCCAGCATCGCCATCTACCGCCCCGCCCGCCTCGGTGACATCCCCATCGAAGACACGGTCGGCGCCGTCGCCGACATGATCAGGCAGGGCTTCGTCCAGTTCGCCGCCCTCTCCGAGGTCTCCGCCGAAACCGCCCGCCGCGCCCAGGCCGTCACCCCCATCACCGACGTCCAGCTCGAATACGGCCTCGCCACCCGCGGCATCGAGTCCAAACTCCTCCCAGGCCTGCGCGAGCTCGGCATCGCCGTCACCGCCTACGGCGTCCTCGGCCGAGGCCTCCTCACCGGCGCCAACCCAACCGCCAAATCCGACTTCCGCCGCTTTCTTCCCCGCTTCACCGGCGCCGCCGCCACCGGCAACCGCGCCCTCGTCGCCGCGCTTCACGACCTCGCCGCCACCCGCGGCGTCTCCCCCGCCCAGTTCCTCATCGCCTGGGCCCTCGAACGCGGCGAAGACATCATCCCTCTACTCGGCTGCCGTACCGTCGCCCAGGTACAGGACGCACTCGCCGCCCTCCACCTGCACCTCACCCCAGGCGACCTCGCCCAGCTCGAACAAACCCTCCCCCACGACCAAATCCAGGGCACACGCTACGACCGCGTCGCCATGACCCACCTCGACAGCGAGCGCTGACCCTCCGTCGCCGTCCTCGTCTGGGTTGTAATCCTCGAAGGGAATCCCCTGCTCTGTGCCCGGCCGTCGCCAGGCGGCGCCCCACCCAAGCCCGAAACCACGCCCCAACTAGATCGAATGCGTCTCGTGCAACACCCGGATCGCATCCGCCACCCAGATCGCCACAATGCTCGCCGTCAACAACCCCGCCGCGCCGCCAAACAACTGCACCAGGGGCTGCATCCGCCGCACCCGCCGCACAATCTCGTTCTGGTGCTCCTCGTGCTCGTGCGCATTCTCCGTCTCACTCAAAAACAACTCCGCATCCTCATACCGCGTCAGCTGCGACCGGTACGTCATCAGCCCCACAAAACACGCAACCAGCGCCGCCCAGATCACCAGAAGAATCGGCACCACCGATACAGCAGACGCGAGAGACATGGCAGTCAAACCTCCTTCACACCGCGATCACCTCGCACGGTGGAACGGGCAGGATCATACCTCGCTCCGGCAATCCCGCGCCACCCCTTTTTCCCCCCGCCCTTACCTCCCACTCAGAAACCCGCGCAAACCCACCCACACCCCCGCCAGAACCATCGCTATCACCAGCAGAACCACCCCCAAAACGCGCGCCGCACGCCGCGCTCCCGCCGGCGTCGGCTGCGTAATCCCAAAGGTATTCACAAACGCATACACCAGAAACACCAGCAGCTTCATCGCCGAATCCCCCGCCCACTCCCTGCATCTCAACACGTATAGTCTTGCCCCACAACAGCTTGTAGCCGCGTTCCACAAGGCATACACTCAAGGGAGACCACTTCAGTCCGACAAGGACACGGAGATACGCCCATGGCAACCGCAACCACAACTCCCCAGGCCGAGGTCGTCACCGGCGTCCCCGCCGCTCCCCCAGCCCCCAACAAGGTCGTCAACCTCACCCCCTCCGCCGTCGCCAAGGTCAAAGAGATCATGGCCACCCAGGACCCCATCCCCGCCGGCCTCCGCATTGGCGTCCAGGGCGGTGGCTGCTCCGGCTTCCAATACTCCATGAGCTTCGAGAACGCCTCCGGCATGATGGATAAGGTCATCACCGCAGACGATCTCAAGATCTTCGTCGACGCGACCTCCGCCATGTATCTCAACGGCTGCACCGTCGACTATGTCGAAACCCTCGAGGCGGCTGGCTTCAAGTTCGACAACCCCCAGGTCAAGAGCACCTGCGGCTGCGGCTCATCGTTCTCCGTCTAGCTCCACAAGATATACGAGGTCACCGAAAGTCCCTCCTCTCTGGAGGGGCTTTCCTCTGCGCCGCACCTCTCCAGCCCATCGACTCTCGCGTCTCTGCCAGCCAAGCCCGTCGAACAACGTAGTTTCTGATGGAGAGGAATCCTCGCTCTTTGTTGTCATTCCCGAAGGAACCTGCTGTTGTTCTTGCTTTTGCCTAGTCCTTACGCCATCAGCTAAGTCGCTCAACGGCTCGGCGAAACGGGCTCGGCAGATCGATCGAGATCTCCGTCCCAGGCACTGACATCACCCCTGCAGGCGGGCATGGTCCCCCCCCAAGTTGCGCTCCTCCAGCCGGCCGTCCATCAACTCACAGTCTGGATCGTAGGCCGTGCCTAGGTAGGCCTCAACCGAAGCCGGCGCCCCATCGTGCCCGCCTTCTTCCATGTCTCTCGTACCTGCACGAGGCGGAAGCTTCGGCTTGGCAACAGAGAGGCGCCACTGGCTGCGCTCACGCCTCCAGTATCTGCCACAGCCCCGCTCGCCAGCCATATCTACCGCCCACACGCACCCCCAGAAACGAGCTCAGCCCTCAAAACGCTCCTGAAACCGTCCAGTACGTCTCCGCCTCAAACTTCGCTGAAGATGCCCTCCCGCACATCCTCCGGGTTCAGCTTCGCAAACTCCCGCAGAATCTCCTTCGAGCGCTCATCCTGTACCTTGGGCACCACCACCTTCAACTCCACGATCTGGTCGCCGCGCACGCCCTCCCGCGCCGCGCTCGGCACCCCCTTGTCGCGCAGCCGTAGCTTCTGCCCCGTCTGCACCCCGGGCGGTACGCGCAACTGCGTCCTCCCGCCGTTCTCATGCGTGTCGATCGTCGGCACGTCGATCTTCGCCCCCAGCGCCGCCTCCGCAATCGTCACCGGAACCGTCACATGGATGTCATCGCCAACGCGCGTAAACACCGCATTGGTCCCCCCTTTGATAATCAGGTACAGATCACCCGCAGGTCCCCCGTTCATCCCAGCATTGCCCTTGCCTGCCAACCGAATTCGCTGCCCGTCCCGCGTCCCCGGCTTGATGCGAAACTCGAGCGGCTCGCGTCTCGTCGTCACGCCCGTCCCGTCGCACGTCGGGCAAGGGTTCTGAATCTTGCCGGAGCCGCCACAACGCGGGCACTGCACCTCAAATTTCATTCTCCCGCCCATCTGCGTCACCTGCCCCGACCCATGGCACTCCGGGCACTCCACCACGCCGCCCCGCGTCCCCTTTCCATCACAGGTCTTGCAGGTCTCCTGCCGCTGAATCTCCAGCCGCGTCACCCCGCCCTGAATCAGCGTCCAGAAGTCCACCTGCACCGTATATTCCAGGTCCGAGCCGGGCTCCGGCCCGCGCTTGCCCGCCGCGCCGCGCCCGCCAAACATCGACCCAAAGATGTCCCGAAACCCGCCAAATCCGCCCGCCGGGCTCTCCGGCTGCGGCGCCCCGGCCCCGCCCTGAAATCCCGAAAAATCAAATCCAGAAAAATCAAACGGCACCTCGGACGATCGCCCGGCTCCGGGTCGACCCGCCCGAGCACGGCTTGCCCCGCCCCCAGGCACAGGCCCATACCCGCCTCGAGCCGCCGCCTCCGCCGCCGCCGCGTCAATCCCGTCCGAGTAAAACCCAAACTGGTCGTACACCTTGCGCTTCTTCTCGTCGCTCAAAACCTCGTTCGCCTCCGAGATCTCCTTGAAGCGCTCCTCCGCCTTCTTATCCCCAGGATTCACGTCCGGGTGGTACTTGCGCGCCAGCTTTCGGAACGCCTTGCGGATCTCCTCCGCCGACGCCGTCTTCTTAAGTCCAAGTACCCCGTAGTAGTCCTTCTGTTGTGTCTGTGCCATCTCGCCTCAACCCCGTCCTCTCATCCCAAATCGCGTCCACCACAAAACCCGGCCCAAACCCCACCTCTCCTGCGCTCAATCGTCCAAAACACCCGCCCGTCCCCGCTTCTCCGCCGCCCTCGCTGCCCGCAGACTCGTCCCGTGCGGGTACGCCCGGCGGTTCTCCGCCTCGCTCGTCGCCTGGTCCTTGGGGCACCAATACAGTGTCCTCCCCGCGACATCTCTCCGCAAAATTCGCTCTCCGCACACAAAGCACGGCTTGCCGTGCCGCCGATAGACATAGTGCTCCTCGCCCCGCGGCGCAGGCTCCTTCCGGCTCGGCCGGTCCGCCCGCTTCGTACACACAATCCGCCGATCCACCATCCCTGCCCGCAGCAGCGGCCCCAAATCCTTCCAGATAGACCGCAGCGTCTTCTCACTTAACTCGCTGCCCGCGGCAAACGGATTCACCCGGTGGCGAAACAGCACCTCCGCCCGATAGATATTGCCCACCCCGGAAATCACGCTCTGATCCATCAACAGCTCGCCGATCGCCGTCTTCTTGGACCGCATCCGCTCGATCGCCAACCGCGGATCGTCGTGCCCCGTCGCATCCTCGCCCAGCGGGTCCGGCCCGATGCGCCGCAGCAGCGCCTCCCACTTCGCCTGGTCATACACACTACAGTCCGTCGGCCCGCGCAGCTCCGCCCAGTCCACGTCCCCCGGCGGAAACGGCTGCGTCCCGTCGTCCTTCAAGTAGTGCCCGCTCCTCGGCTGCCCCTTGCCCTTCGCACTCGCCCTCCGACCGCGCCGCTGCAGCACCGCCCGCAGCGCTCCCTTTGGCTCAGCCAGCGGCCCCAGGCCCTCCGTCCAGTCCCCAAACCTCCCCAGATGCACATGCAACAGCAGCCCATTGCTGAACTCATAGCCCAGATGCTTGCCCACCGCATGCACCCGCTTCAACTCCCTGCCATCGACCAAGTGCGCGTCGGCGAATCGCCCATTCGGCCCCGGCAGCACGTTCAGCTTTCTTCCGCCAAACGCCGCCTCGTGCCGCTCCGCCCACCGGTGAACCTCATTTCCCTCTGGCATGCCGCATCCCCTCCCATCGACTCATCGCTGCCTCTTTGCGCAGCGTCTCTTCGGCCATCAAACGCCGCCGGCGCGTCTCCCGCTCGCCTGCATGCGCCTCCTTCTGCTCCTGCAAGCCCGCTCCCATCACTCCGGCCGCCTCCAGGTCCAGCCGCTCCTCGGTCTGTCGCAGCTGCTCCCGTCGTCGCTCCGCAGCCCGCTCCGCACTGCGCTTGCCCCGGCCGCTCAGCCCGGCTGCCTCCAGCTCGTACCCGTAATGCGCCAAAATCCGGTCCGGCGTCCACAGCGCCCAGTGATTTGCATTCGAGTTCTTCTCGTACATCCGCCCCAACTGAATGTCATCCATCTGCCGCATCAGCTTGCGGAGATCACTGTAGTGATCCCGGTACGCACTCTCCTCGCTCTCAATCAGCGGTTGCATATCCACATACACCGGCTGCGCCCACTCATAAAACGTGTGCCACACGTCGTACACGTCCAAATGTCCCTTCTTCACCAACAGCCCAACATGCTCGTAAAAGTCCAGCACCTCAAATGCACTCACCGGCGCATCGTCGATCTCCCACGCCCGCAGCTCCTTGCAGTCTTCCGTCAGCCGATCCTTCGCCAGCCGCCGCCGCGCCGCCGTAAACGCCTCCGTCTGGAAGTAGCCCAGCTGCTTCTCAAGGTTCACCACCGACCGATACTCCCGCTCGTGCCGCAGCTGCAACCCCGCATATCCAATCGCCCCGGCGCTCGTCAGCACCAGGCATGTATTCGCCAGCGCTTCAATCTCCGTCCAATTCACCATGCGCCTTGCCTCCAGCGCCCCGGGCGCGCATCCCGCACGCGCCCTGCAGACCCTAGTTCCAAACCTGACGCGCCTCAATCTGCTGCACATCGAACATCGCGTCCGGCTCCGCCTCCAACATCCGCCGCTGAAACGTCTCCGCCTCCTCCAGCGTGTCGAACACACGCCGGGAGTACAGCTGCCCCGCCCTGATCTGATCGCACATCCACACCGTCTCGTTCATTGCTCCGCCTCCATTCACTCCCTTAGTTAGATCAAGATTCCACCGAATCGTCGCGTACGCCTCGTCCTTGCTTCGCCGAACCATCCAGTCACCTCCGTACACAACAGGGCGCCCTCGGTTACTCAACCAAGAGCGCCCCTTCTGCCCGTCAGCATCCGGGCACCGGCGCGTTAGCCGGCGCCCAGACACTCCTTACTTCGAATCAACGTCCACGTACTCGGCGTCGATCACACCCTCGTCCTTCGGCTGGTCCGCCGTGCCCGCCGATGCGGCGTCGCCATTGGTCGGGGCTCCTGCACCGGCAGCGCTCGCCGCCTTGTACATCGCCTCCGCCACCTTGTGGCTCGCACTCGTCAGCCGCTCCCGAGCTGCATTCATCTCGGTCGCGCTCGGCGTTCCGGTCAAGGTGCTCTTCGCATCGCTCAACGCCGTCTCAAGCTCGGTCTTGTCCTCGCCCGAAACCTTGTCGCCCGAGTCCTTCAACATCTTCTCGATGTTGTAGACCGTGGAGTCCAGCTGGTTGCGCGCCTCAATCCCGTCGCGCTGCTCCTTGTCCTCCGCCGCGTGCGCCTCGGCGTCCTTCGCCATGCGCTCCACCTCGTCCTTGCTCAAACCCGAAGAACTCGTAATCGTGATCTTCGCGTCCTTGCCCGTGGCGTTGTCCTTCGCCGTCACATTCAAAATGCCGTTCGCGTCAATATCAAACGTCACCTCGATCTGCGGCACGCCACGCGGCGCCGGCATAATCCCGCCCAGCTTGAACTTCCCAAGCGTCCGGTTGCCGTTCGCCATCGGTCGCTCGCCCTGCATCACGTGCACCTCAACCTCCGTCTGATTGTCGGCCGCCGTCGAAAACGTCTCCGTTTTCTTCGTCGGAATCGTCGTGTTGCGCGTGATCATCGGCGTCGCCACACCTCCCATCGTCTCAATCGCGAGAGTCAGCGGCGTCACGTCCAGCAGCAGTAGATCCTTCACCTCGCCGGCCAAAACACCCGCCTGTACCGCCGCTCCGATCGCAACCACCTCATCGGGGTTCACGCCCTTGTGCGGTTCCTTGCCAAACAGGTCCTTGACCAGCTTCTGAATCGCCGGCATACGCGTCTGGCCACCGACAAGAACCACCTCGTCGATCTTCGACGCATCCACGCCCGCATCTTTCATCGCCTGCTTGCAGGGTCCAACAGACTTCTGCAGCAGATCGTCAACCAGGCTCTCCAGCTTCGCCCGCGTCAGCTTCCGCACCAGGTGCTTCGGCCCGCTCGCGTCCGCCGTGATAAACGGGAGATTGATCTCCGTCTCCTGCGCCGTCGACAGCTCGATCTTCGCCCGCTCGGCCGCGTCCTTCAGCCGCTGCAGCGCCATCTCGTTGCCCTTCGCCGTCAGGTCCAGGCCCGTCTCGCCCTTGAACTCCGCGATCAGCCAGTCCACAATCCGCTGGTCCAGGTTGTCGCCGCCCAGGTGCGTATCGCCGTTGGTCGACTTCACCTCGATCACGCCTTCACCAACCTCCAGGATCGACACATCAAACGTGCCGCCGCCGAAGTCGTACACCGCAATCGTCTCGTCCTTCTTCTTGTCGAGCCCGTACGCCAGCGCCGCCGCCGTCGGCTCGTTCACAATCCGCTTCACATCCAGGCCCGCAATCTTGCCCGCGTCCTTGGTCGCCTGCCGCTGCGCGTCGTTGAAGTACGCCGGAACCGTGATAACGGCCTCGGTCACGCTCGTGCCCAGGTAGTCCTCCGCCGCCTTCTTCAGCTTCTGCAAGATCATCGCGGAGATCTCAGGCGCCGTGTACTCCTTGCCCTGTGCCACCACCGCCACGTTGTCGCCCTTGGCCACAACCTTGTACGGCACCATCTTCATCTCGCCCGAGACCTCACTCAACCGCCGGCCCATGAAGCGCTTGATCGAGTAAATCGTGTTCTCCGGGTTGGTGATCGCCTGCCGCTTCGCCACCTGACCCACCAGTCGCTCACCCGACTTCGTGAACGCCACAACCGACGGCGTCGTCCGGCCGCCTTCCTCATTCGGAATCACCTTCGGCTCGCCGCCCTCCATCACCGCAACGCAGCTGTTGGTCGTCCCTAAATCAATCCCAATAATCTTCGCCATGCTTGCCTCTCCCTCGTCTCTCTCGCTCTCAACTCGCACCGAACCCGCTCAGCCCGGCTTTCTGCCAATCGCGCTACCGGCTAAACTGCGCGCCAGCGCTTCGCCTATCTCAGGACAGCTCCATATTCAGGTATGAGTCAGTTGCTGTCAACTAATATGATGCGTTTTCTCGTGGAGGGATGCACCTTTCCTCACCCAAACCACCCACTGTCGCCACCACCCTCCGCAATGTGGTGCCTCCCTTGAAGGACTTCCAAAGAGCCCTGCTTCAACCTCCCTCCACCTCGGTTGTCATCTCGACCTGCTATCCCCGGCCCTCCCTGGGTGTTATCCCAAAGGGACCTGCTCCTGCCCTCCCCCATCCGCATCTCCTCCCCCAAAAGTGCCATCGCACCCCTGCACCCCCGCTCCCTATGCTTCTTCTGCACTACCAAAGGCCCTCCCCCATGCCAAAGTTCGCTCGCAAGCCCTCCCGTCGCCGCCGTACCGTTCTCGCTCTCACCTCCCTCGGCTTCGCCGGCTTCCTCGCCGGCCTGCTCGCCGGTTGCGGCTCCTCCCCCGTCGCCCCCCTCACCAGCTCCCCCGCAAATCCCTACGCCGCCGTAGCCGGCAACTGGCAGTTCACCTCCGGTCCCGCCGTCCGCTTTGCCGGCTCACTCGCCGTCCAGGGCTCAACCGTCACCGGCAAGCTCCACCCCGTCGGCATGTCCTGTGCCTCCACCGCCGTCTTCCCCGTCCAAGGCACCGTCTCCGCCCAGCAGACCCTCAGCCTTGCCTCAGCATCGTTCGGCGGCGGCACTCTCGCCATTCACGGCACCCTCGCCCCCGATCAACACTCCCTTCTCCTCCCCGCCGTCACCCTCACCGGTGGCTCCTGCGCCTCCGTCGCCTCCGCCCACGCTCTCCGTCCCGAAGACAACACCGGCTCCACCGGGCAGCAGTATCAACCCATCACGGGCGCCTACGCCGGCACCTTCACCGACTCCGACGGCGCCTCGCAGCCCGTCGACGCCACCCTCTCCCAACCCACGGCACCCGACAGCAACGGCGTCTACCACCTCACCGGCTCCGCCACCTTCGCCAACAATCCCTGCCTCAGCAACCCCGTCATCACCGACTCCACCGTCTCCGGCAGCCAGATCTCCGCCACCTACACCGACTCCACCACAGGCTCGCAGATCGTCGGCACCGGAACCTTCTCCTCCGATGCCTCCACCCTCACCATCAACAACTGGGTCCTCTCCGGCTCCTGCGACGCCGATACCGGCACAGGTCTCCTCACTCGTCATTAAGGGCTGGCGAACCTTCCCTCCCTAGGCGAATGGCAGTTCGGCCCAACGTCCGGCGAGTGCGCCTCTCCGGCGGTTCGGCTGGCCCCCGGCAACTAACCCGGAGTGCGGCGCAGGTCCGCCGCCTGTCCCGAAGGCCGCGACCCTGCTCCTGTCCTTCCGTCTGCCGCACCCAGCCGCCGCCAAATGGCACACCGGTCCGTCGTGCCCCGGTAAACTGACAGTTAACCCCGTCCCGGCACCCCAGCCTTCGGTTGAGGAAGGGGGTCGATCTGTGCCGAACCCCGGCGCACATCTCCCCCGTCCCGCTGATCGGGTCCCTTGGTCCGGCTGCCTTAGGTCCGGACCTAAAGTCCCTCGTTCGAATACTTTGCGCAACAAGTACGGGGGAGGGTGGGGTATCTTCCGCCCGGCCGGGACCGGCGCTCCCCGCCCCGACGCCGCCCACCGCCACTGTTTTCGCGTCCATCTGTTTGCTGCTGCATCCAAGGGAAACCACCAAGCGTCTGCGCTGCGCCTTCGGGAGCACGTCTCGGCGGCCGGAGGGGCGGAGGAACACGTGGCAACAGCAACCGCGACAGCGGAACAACAGGCAGCCGCGGTCACCAAGGGGGTCAACCCATGGTTGATCGCTGCCGCCGTCATGCTCGCCACCTTTATGGAGGTCCTCGACACCTCCATCGCCGCCGTCGCCCTGCCCTATATCGCCGGCTCCCTCTCCGCCTCCAACGACGAGGCCACCTGGGTCCTCACCTCCTACCTCGTCGCCAACGCCATCGTCCTGCCCATGTCCAACTGGTTCTCGCTGCGCTTCGGCCGCAAGAACTTCCTCATGAGTTGCGTCGCCATCTTCACCATCGCCAGCTTCCTCTGCGGCGCCTCCCCCTCCCTCGCCTTCATCCTGATCGCCCGCGTCATCCAAGGTGCCGGTGGTGGTGCCCTCCAACCCATCTCCCAGGCCATCCTCATCGAGAGCTTCCCCCCCGCCAAACGGGGGGCCGCCATGGCCGTCTTCGCCCTCGGCGTCGTCGTCGCCCCCGTCCTGGGCCCCACCCTGGGTGGGTGGCTCACCGACACCTACTCCTGGCGCTACGCGTTTTATATCAACATCCCCATCGGCCTCATGGCCCTGTTCATGATCAATACCTTCATTCATGACCCGGACTACATCAAGAACGCCAAGGTGCCCAAGTTCGACAACATCGGCCTCGGCACCCTCATCGTTTGGACAGGTTGCCTCCAGGTCGTCCTCGACAAAGGGCAGGAGGACGACTGGTTTGGCGCCGTCTGGATCCGCTGGGCGGTAGCGGCTCTGGTCATCTCCTTCGTCTGGTTCTGCTGGCACTCCTGGACCAAGAAGAACCCCCTTGTCGATCTCAAGGTCTTCAAGGACCGTAACTTCCTCATCGGGTCGGTGCTTATCTTCCTGTTTGGTGTGGCTATTTACTCCACCACCACCGTGCTTCCGCTCTTCTACCAAGAGCTGCTCGGATACACGGCGTTCACCGCCGGACTGGCCGTCGCGCCCCGTGGGGTGGGTGCCATCTGCGGCATGCCCGTAATCGGCTTTCTCTCCAACAAGGTCGACCCCCGCTACCTCCTCACCTTCGGCTTCGGCCTCTTCGGCATCACCACGCTCTACTTCGGCAACGTCACGCTGCAGCTCTCGCCGACCTCCCTCCTCATGCCCATCCTGCTCACCGGCTTTGCCCTCTCCTTTGTCTTCGTGCCGATCTCGACAGCAGCCTACGGCACCCTGCAGCAGGAGCAGGTCGGCAACGCCTCGGGCGTCTTCAACCTCATGCGGAACGTCGGAGGGTCCATCGGTATCTCGGTCGCACAGACTCTCTTGACACGCCGCTCCGCCGCGCACCAGAACGACATCCTGAACTACATCCCCCAGTCGGGACAGCAGTTCCAGAACGCCATCCGGTCCACCCAGTCGGCCCTCACACCCCACCTTGGAAGCGCCAACAGCAGGCTGGGCGCGCAGACCCAAATCTATCAGCAGCTCGGGCGACAATCCCTGCTCTGGGCGTTTGTCGACGTCTTCCGCTGGCTGTCCCTTATCTGCGGCTTCTGCGTCCTGGTGGTGTGGTTCTTCAAGAAGGTCAAGGCGGGAAGTGCGCCGGCCGGTGCACACTAGCCCCATGCCCCGGCTGGTCAGCCTGTGCGCGAGTCTTGGGCGCGCAGAGAAGCGCAGGCACATGGCACTGAAGAGCCGAACGCGAGGAGTCTGGTGTGGTCCTGTGCTGTGGGCTGTCGGCACATTAGCTGCTGCGCAAGCCGGCGCGCAGTGGGAGCTCCAGGAGTCTCACTCGAGGGCTGACCTGCGCGGCGTAGCAAGCATAAGCGGCGGCGTAGCCTGGGCCACCGGGACACACGGCACGGTGCTGCGAACCGAGGATGGGGGGTTTGTGTGGCAGGGGTGTGCGGTGCCGGGGGATGTGGATCTGCGGGGGGTGCAGGCGTTTGATGAGCAAACGGCCATTGTGCTGGGTTCGGGGGCGGGGAAGAGCTCCCGCGTATACCGCACAGACGACGGCTGCCTGACGTGGAAGCTATTGAAAACAAACGAGGAACCAGGTGGCTTCTGGGACGCGCTGCGGTTTGCGGACCGGGAGCACGGCATGCTTCTGGGGGACCCTGTAGGGGGGCAGTTCGTGCTGTTGCGCACCTCTGACGGCGGCAAAACATGGACGAAAGTGGCGGGGGACAGCGTGGATTCCACGCAGGGTCAAGGGGGGTTTGCGGCCAGTAACTCCGCGTTGCTGCTGAGTTCTCCGACGGAGTGGAGCTTCTGCACCGGGGGAGCTGCCGGGCCGCACGTCTGGCGGGAGGCGACCGAGGTGTTAGCGGGGGGTGTGTCGAAGGGATCGTCTCCCCTGGCACAGACCGCAAGCGTGGAGGAGCTGATGAGCGAGGCGAAGGCGGAGACTGCCGGATGTTTCTCGCTGGCGCAGCGGGGAGGGGCGGGGGGGCCAATTGTGGCCGTCGGCGGCGACTACAAGCACCCGGAGGTGGCCGCGAACAACGCCTGGGCGACTGCGGCAGCACGAGACGAGGGCGGCACCGGGCACCCGGAGTTTCGGTTTGGGGCGGCCAAGGTGCGCCCAGCAGGATACCGCAGCTCGGTGGATTGGAACCCCGAGCTGAAGGCATGGATCGCGGTCGGGCCGACGGGGACGGATGTGTCGACCGACGACGGGGTCACCTGGCGGCCGCTGCGGGGTGCGAACGTCACGGGGTGGAATGCTGTCTCCGGGCCCTTCGCGGTGGGGCCGAAGGGGCGCGTGGGGCGGCTGCGCGGCGACGCGCTGCGCGGGACCCAGGCAGGCACGGACAGGTGAGCCAGAGGACCGCCGCAGACCCCTGCGGTGCTGAAGTCTCTGCGGTGCTGCCGAATACGCAAGGGGGCAAGGGAACCCCCCGGCGCTACTGCGGGCTGGTGGAGCTGCCGGTCGAGGGCGTCGTCCCGGAGAAGGGCGCTGAACTTCCCGGCGTGCTGCCGCCCGGGGTGCCGGAGGGCGCGGAGCCAAAGCCGGAGGAGAGCCCCTGGGCGGAGCCGAGGGAGCCGGACGGAGTGGAGCCCACGCCGCCGCCGAGGATGTTGACCTTGGCGCGAAGCTGCTCGATGCGCGGGTCGTAGAGGAACTCCCACTCGGGGTAGGTGGTCTTCTCGTTGACAGCGAGGATGGAGTTGCCGGCGGAAGACAGGCCCACGCCGAGAAATGGGGAGTTGGTTCCGGTGAGGCCGGTGGCGGACTGGCTGGAGATGCCGACCCCGGCGTTGGTTCCGGTAGAGCCTGAGGAGGCCGAGGTGCCGCCGATCGAAGAGCCCAGCGTGGAGCCAGGGGGGGAGGTGCCGGGATCGGCGGGGCTGGCGGTGGAGGCCGCGCCGCTGCCGAAGGTCGAGCCGGAGCCGAAGGTCGAGCCGGTGCTCCCACCGAAGGCGGAGCCGGCAGCGGCACCGGTGCCGGTGCCGGAGGCGAGGGAGCTGGCCGAGCCTAGGCCCTGGGAGGCAACGCCGCCGAGCGGCTGGCCGAAGAAGCCTTTGACGGTGGTCTTATTTTCGCCGACCTTGATGAGGCGCCAGTCGGCTTTGCCGGTCATGGGATCGGGGTAGCGCTGGCGAAGAAAGCGGACGTTGTTGGACTTTTCGAGCTGCTCGAGCGAGCCGGGGTAGTGGCCGAAGCGACGGTAGTACAGCTGGATGGCGCGGACGTATTGGTCGGCGCGGTGCACGGCCTCGACCTCGCGCTCGCGGCGAAGGGCACGCGCCACGGTTGGGGCGGCGACGGAGAGGGCCAGGAGAACAAGAAAGACGGCGACGAGGACGGCGAGCAGAGCGTAGCCCTCCTGGCCTGGGCACGGCTCGGGGGCGGGGCAGGAGGAAGAGGCGGGGATGGGGATCGGACGCGAGCCGACCACCGCGGGCGCGACGACACGCGCTGCCGGGCTAGTTGGTGCGAAGCGGGAGTGTCTGTTGGTGTTCATCGGAGAGGTCTTCGACCGTGATGGAGGTTGCGGAGATGCTGAGGATCTTGTAGCGGCGCTGGACGATATCTCCGGCTGAGGCGAGGACGACGTCGTCGCCATGGAGGAGAAAGGCACGGGGCGGCTGGCCGGCGCGCATGGCGGTGCCGAAGAAGAGGAGGTTGATGGGTGGCGGGCCGGTGGGCGCCGGGGGCGTATAGGCGGCGGGGGCGAGGCTGGGGCGGCCGGAGCTGATTGGCCTGGGGATGTGAACAGGGGCGGCCGCGGCGGCGTTGGCGGAGAAGATGTTGCGCCCGGAGCCGTGATACTGGAGCGACTCGGTAGTGAGCATGGCGGACATGTGGAGGGTGGGGTCGAGCGCGGCGGCGGTGGTACCGAGCTTGCGCGCGACGCCGGGGACGGCGGTGTCGACGGGAGCGGGCGTCGCCACGCGGGGAGCGGAGGGTGGGGGCTGGGAGACGGTTGCGGCGGGCGGCGTTGCGGGCGGCGTCGAGGGAAAGAGCTGTCCGTAGATGTAGACGACGGCGGCGAGAGCGCCCGCGCCTGCGACGCCCAGGATGGCCAGCTTTTTGCGGTCTTCGGTGCCGATGTTCATGGGGCTGCGCCCTCCTTTCGCAGGGTTCAGGGCTGGGGCGAGATGCCGGGTGGCGGTGGGTTGGCGGAGCGGATCTCGGGTGGGCCGCCAGGGGGCGGAGCGAACCCGCTCGATGACGAGTTGCGGGGGCGTGAGGTGCTGGGCCGGGGTTGCAGGGTAGGCTGGCCGAAGGGGCGGGAGACCGGCAAGGGTGCGGGAGTGGATTCGAGCGATGAGCGGGTTCGGGTGTCAGCGTCTGCGGCGGAGCTCGCCCCCGTGCCGCCGGCTGGGATGAAGCTGTCGCCCGGCGGAGGCTGGTCGAGCGCTCCGGGGCGGAGATAGGTGGTGAGCCGGAGACGAAGGCCGACGGTGCCGCCCTGCTGGCCGGTGAGGACGAGGCCGGAGATGAGGAAGAACATCCGGTCGCGCTCGAGCGAGTTGAGGAAGAGAACGAGGGGGCGGTAGTCGCCGGTGAGGGAGGCGTCCATGCGGACCTCGGTGAGGGCGCCGGGGGTGTTGGCGAGGACGGGGATTTGGGCGTACTGGACGCGGGTGAGCTTGACGCCTTGGGCGTGGGTAAGGGCGCCGAGTTCGGCCAGAACCTGCGAGTAGGAGACGGGGAGGCGGCGGTCGTAGAAGAGGTCGGACTCTCCCGTGGCGGTGACGAGCTTGGTGTCGAGACCTTCGAGCGGGCGAGCCTGGAGCCGGGCGGTGGTGAGGGCGACCTGCTGCTGGGCGAGCGCCTCGGCTCCGGAGCCGGAGGTGGCGCGCCAGGCGGCGACGAGGGAGGCGGCGAGGAAGAGATTGAGCAGAAGGAGCGCGGCGGCGCCGGCGTAGTGAAGATTGACGAGGGTGAGCAGAGGCCGAAGGCGCTCCGGGAGGCGAGCGGAGGAGAAGGCGCCGGGGAGGTTCATGGCCTGCTCCCTATGCGTGCCGGCGGGGTGGTGGGGCGGGAGGATCCGCGCTGTGTGGCGGTGCCCTGCTCGGCCGGGGTGGGCGGGACGGAGGTGATGGTGGGGCGCTGGTTGGGGCCGCCGGTGCCGGAGGGCGGCTCGGGAAGCGGCTCGTAGCCGGAGAGGATGTCGAACTCGACGCCCGGGGGCGGCAGGGGCGTGCCGGCGTTGAGTGACGCTTGGCGGACGGTTGCGGTGTCGGTGGCCTGAGTGGTTTCGGAGGCGAGGCGCGGGGCGACGAAGCGGGAGGAGTGCTCGAGATTGCGGACGAGCTGGACGGCGCGGTCGCGGTCTCCGGAGACGCGCAGACGGATAGTGACGTCGCCCTCCTTGGAGATCTGGGGGTCGATGCTGGTGACGACGACGCCTGGGGGGAGGACGCGCTCGAGGTCCATCATGACGGCGGTCCAGGAGAAGCTTTTGGCGGCGAAGACGGTGTTGAGGAAGTGGGAGCGCTCGAGGATGGCGCGGTTTTGCGGCTGTCGCATGCGGGCTTCGTTGCGGGAGCGGCGCTGTTGGACGGCGATGGTCTGGTCGGTGGCGGAGTCGAGCGCGGCGCGGGCGCGGGCGGCGCGGGCGCTGAGGGAGTGGAGCCAGAGGCCGAGGGCGAGGGCGAGGAGGGCGAGCAGGCCCATGGCGAGGCGCAGGCGCGCGAGGAGCGGTCGAATTTCGACGAAGGGACGGCTGGCGAGATTGACCGAGATGCGCATGGGCTAGCTGCGGAGCGCTCCTCGCAGGCCGGCGAGGAGGCCGGGGGGGAGATGGGAGCTGGAGGCCCCGGGGCCGAAGGCCTCGGGCGTGAGGAGCTCGTGGGCGCGGAGGGAGTCAAGGCCGTGCTGCTCGAGGGTGACGGAGAGGGCCTGGGCGGAGGCGAGGCCGGCGGTGAGGAGGGTAGAGGGCGGGGTGGCGAGTGTGTCCTCGAACCAGGCGGCGGCGACGGAGACGGCCTCGGCGAGGTCGCGGGAGGCGTTGTTGGCGTCCGGGGCGAGGTTGAGGAGGGCGACGGCGGTGTCAGCCTCGGTGGTAAGCGAGCCGGAGTCGAGGAGGTCGGCGGAGAGCTGCTGGGCGGGCGAGAGGGGATCGGGAGGGAGGTTGGGGGCGGAGGCGGCGGTATCGATGGTGCGGTGGAGGAGGAGGGTTCCACCCTGGACGATGGCGGTGGTGAGCGAGCCGGCGGCGGAGTTGAGGACGAGGGCCGAGGGCTGGTTGGGGTCGAGCGCGGCGAGGGCGGCGAGGGTGCTGGGAAGGACGACACCGGGCTGGAGACCGGCTTCGGTGACGAGGGACTCGAACTCGGCGAGGACGTCGTTGGGGATGGCGACGGCGAGGACGCGAAGGAGGTTGCGCTCGGAGCTCATGACCTGAAAGGAGACGAGGGCGTGATCGACGTCGAAGGGGAGGAGTTTTTTGAGACGGAAGCGGACGATGGGGAGGGCGTCGGCGAGGCGTGAGGGGAGGGTGTCGAAGTCGAGGAGGAGGACGCGGGTGCAGAGGTCGGGGAGGATGAGGGTGAGATAGCGGGAGCGGGTTTCTCCGCGGGAGGCGAGGGCATCGAGAGCGCGGCGGAGCGCGGCGAGGACAGCTGGACGGTCGGGGAGGTTTCCGGGCTTGAGGCTGGGGACGAGGGCGCCGGGGGGCAGGGGTGCATGGACCACGGCGGTCAGGGTGCCGTCGGGGCTGGAGCCGCGGGCGGCGACGACCCCCTCGGGGCGAAGCTCGCAGGCGAGGCGGGGACGGGTGCCGACGGAGGTGGGAAGGAGGTCCATGCTTGAGGCGTGTCGGCTTTGAGGATAACGTGCGGCGGACGGGAGTTGGACGTGAGGGGTGGCGGGGTGGTTAGGGCGGGGCGTGGCACCTTTGGGGGAGGGCGGAGCTGGGGTGCGAAGCCCGGGGGGGACCCACCCCCTACCAATGTTGCGCAAAGTCTTCGATTCAGGGACTTTAGGTCCGGACCTCAGGCGGCACGAGTGGTGTGAGGACGGCAGTCCGGCGAACGGCCGGGTCTTCTCACCTGTCGATGATCTGCCAAGGATCAGTCCACCGTCTAGGGTGAGGATAGCCGGACGGTACGGTGGGATGTGCCATCCGTGGGATGGGTCGGGCCGGGTTAGGAGGGAGCGAGGGTGGGCGCTGGAGTGAGACGGGAGTGCGGGGCGGGGCTGAGCCGGCGGCGGACGAGACGGCGTACGAGCTCGGTGGCGAGGCCGTAGAGCGCATGGCTGAAGAATTCGCTGAGGTGTTCGCGGAGGGGTTGCCGGGGCGCGGGGACATCGAGGCCGAGGGCGGGAACGGCGGACTCGTGGGTGAAGAGCTGGAGGACGAGGCCGAAGACGACGCCGTAGCCGGCGGTGACGACGGGAGCGGCTTCGGCGAGCCCGCCGTAGACGCCGCCGACGGCCGCACCGAAGCTGAAGTGGATGGCCTGGATGGCGATCTGGCCGCCGGTGTGGCTGAGCGGGTGGCCGGCGATGCGGTTTGCGAGCACCAGCGGCGGCGGAACCTGGCCGAGGGTGCGCGGCGGGTAGACGGCTTCGGCGAGGATCTTGGCGACGGAGCCGGCGAGACCGCCGACCACACCGGCGAGGATGCCGGCGACGACCATGCGAGAGGACACGCGCTGCAGGAGGGTCATGAGGGGGCTTTCCTGTTCGGGACAGCGATCTGCCTAGAGGCCTGGGCAGGGAGAGGTCGGGTTGGGTTTGGGTGGTGCAGGTGCAGTAGACGACGAGCCCGGGCTCCGGCGCCAGGGGAGTTTGGGAGAGCTTGCTGGGATGAGGATGGGCTGCTCCGATGTTTGTAGATCGTTTATAGCCCGGGACAGGCCAATGGGGGTGAGGGACGGACCTGTCGATAGCACGGAGAGGTTACGGAGGTACGCTGAGGCGTTACTTCCCTGACCCGATGTGCTCTTGGCGATCTCGACCGGTCGCCGTACCCTCCGTTAGTCTTATCCATAAGGCGGCGATCGCTCTGGAGCAAAAGGGGCGACGAAAGGATGTCTCGACAGACGATGAGCTACTCCATGCAGAGTGAATGCCCTGATCTTTCCCAGCGAACGGTTGCCTACTTCTCGATGGAGATTGCACTTTCCCCATCGCTTCCCACGTATTCCGGCGGGCTAGGGGTGCTGGCCGGAGACACGCTGCGTTCGGCGGCGGACACGGCGGCGCCGATGGTGGCGATCTCGCTGGCGCACCGCCGGGGGTATTTCCGGCAGCACCTGGATGCCAACGGGCAGCAGACGGAGACGGATGTGCCGTGGTCTCCGGAGACGGTTTTACCGAGCGCCGGTCATACGGTGAACATTTTTATGAATGGGCGCAATGTTGAGGTGCGGGCGTGGCGTTTTGACGTGACGGGCGTGACGGGGCATGTGATCCCTGTGTTTTTGCTGGATACCGACCTGCCGAGCAATCATGAGTGGGATCGGCACCTGACGGACTATCTCTACGGCGGCGACACGTTTTATCGGCTGTGCCAGGAGACGATTTTAGGCCTGGGCGGCGTGCACCTGCTGCACGCGATGGGCTGCTGGCCGGAGGTGCACCACATGAACGAGGGGCATGCCGCGCTGCTGTCGATCGGTCTGCTGGAGCAGCGGCTGGGCAACCTGGACGGCAGGCCGGTGACGACGGCGACGGAGGCGGACTTCGAGGCGGTAAAGCAGATGAGCGTGTTTACGACGCACACGCCGGTTCCGGCGGGCCACGACCAGTTTGGTCTGGACCAGATGTACCAGGTGCTGGGGCATGAGCGGGCGTCGACGATTGAGCGGTCAGGCGCGCTGCACAATGGTGCGCTGAACATGACTTATCTGGCGCTGCGGTTTTCGCGTTTTGTGAACGGCGTTGCGATGCAGCACGGCAAGGTTTCGCAGAACATGTTTCCGGGGTATGCCGTGCACGCGGTGACCAATGGGGTGCATGCGGCGACGTGGCTGTCGAGGCCATTTGAGCGGCTTTTGGACCATGAGATACCGTCGTGGCGCGTGGACAATCAGTATCTTCGGTCGGTGTACGGGATTGCGCCGAAGCAGATAGCGGAGACGCACCGTGTCGGCAAGGATCTGCTGATGGCCGAGGTGAAGCAGCGGACGGGCGAGGTGTTTGACCCGGAGGTTCTGACGCTGGGGTTTGCCCGGCGCGTGGCGACGTACAAGCGGGCGAGCCTGCTGTTTACGGATGCGGAGCGGCTGACGCGGATCGCGGAGAAGATTGGCGGGCTGCAGATTCTGTTTGCGGGCAAGGCTCATCCGGCAGACCAGGGCGGCAAGGCGCTGATCCGGGAGGTGTTCGCGGCGGCGGCGCATCTGAACTCCGACAAGCTGAAGATTGTGTATTTGGAGAACTACGACTGGGCTCTGGGCGCGCAGCTGACGCAGGGTGTGGACGTGTGGGTGAATACGCCGCTGCGGCCGTATGAGGCCTCGGGGACGTCGGGGATGAAGGCGGCGATGAACGGTGTGCCGAGCCTGTCGACGCTGGATGGCTGGTGGATCGAGGGCTGCGCCGAGGGCGTGACCGGCTGGGCGATCGAAGATCGGGAGACAGCGGAGGAGGAGGCGGCGAGCCTTTACGACAAGCTGGAGAACGCGATTGCGCCGCTGTACGCGGACAAGACGGCGTGGGCGCGGATGCAGCAGCACTGCATTGCGATGAACGGGAGCTTCTTCAACACGCACCGGATGCTGGCGCAGTACATCGACAATGCCTATTTGCCGCCGAAGGAGGTTGGCGATATCTCCGAGCTGGTGGAGTTTACGCGGCAGACGGAGCAGCCGGTGGTGCCGGCGGTTTAGTCTAGGTCGCGGCTGACTGTGTTAGCTGGCAGGTCCGAGCAGCAGAGCCCCTTTTGCCGGTGTGTGCCGGTGGGAGGGGCTTTGGTGTTTGGGTGAGTTATGCAGGGAGGATGCCGTACTTGGTGGCGAGGAAGTGCCGCACGCGCGGAGAGCAGGCGGTGGCGAGCTCCTGCCAGGTGAGGAGCTGGAGGCGGGAGCGGAGGGTGAAGGAGCGGACGGCGCGGAGGACCCCGAACCAAGCTTCGGCGAGATCGGGGCGGCGGGCGTCGCAGAGGACGGCGAAGCGGCAGCCATGGGCATGGGCGGCGAGGGCGCCGCGGAGGAGCTGATAGGAGAGAAAGGCGCCGGTTGCGGGATGGCGGGGGAGGACCCCGGTATCGAAGACGTCGTCGAGGTCGCGGTAGCGAAGGACGAGACGGGCGGGGGCCTGCTGGAAGTTCGACTCGGTGAGTTTGGCTTCGAGGAGGAGGTCGACGAGGCGGCAGTCAATCTCGGTGCGATCTGGGTGGGAGGCAGGGGCGTTGGGCTTACGGAGCTGGGCGGGGGAGGGGCGGAGGGGGACGCCGATGGGAACGCCGAACTCGGGGATGGGGGCGGAGGCGAGGCCGAGAAGGCGCTGGACGGCGGGGCGGGTGAGCAGGCCGGGGTAGCAGAGTATGTTCATGAGCAGGGCGTCGGAGCTGTTGGCGCAGTCGAGCTCGCGGCGGGTGCGGGTGGGGAACTCGTCGGCGAGGGAGCGGCGGCCGGGGACGCGGCGGGAGCCGGTGTAGGTCTTGGAGAGGCGGGCGGCCCAGGCGGGGTTGCGCTGGATGTGGCGAAAGGAGCTGTCGAGGAAGTTGCCGTGGGTGCCGGTGGCGGCGTCGGGGGTGTAGAGGACGGAGGGGGTGGCGCTGGAGGTGTGCTCGTGGGGGTGGGCGGCGGCGCGGGTGAGATTGCGGGCGGAGAGCTCGCGGCGGAGGTTGGCGGGGGTGAGCACCAAGCAAGTGTAGGCGAAGACAAGGCGTAACGCTTAGGGGCCGACCTGGGTTACCACAAGCAGAAATGCTGTGCCGATGCCGAGCCGGATGTCCGGTTCCGGGCTCTTCATGAGCGCACTGCAGCCAGGGCCGCCACTGACGTCGAGGGTCAACTTCGGCAGACCAAGGACGCTGCCCACGTCTATGCGCGCGGGAGCGGCGGCGCCGCTCACATTTGGGTCGTACGAGGCCGGAGCAATCGCATCCACGGCGTCGCCGATCCGCCGTCCGGTTCCTCCGCCGATGGTGATGGGCAGCGAACTATGCAGCTTCTTCGTCTCGTCCGGAGGAGCCTGTATGCTGACAACCTTGAACCCCAGCTCCTTTGTCCCCTTACCCAGGCAGTCTGCATGGTCGAATTGGAGACCAAGCTGTCCGGTACCCGACTTGCCGGACGTCGCTGCTGTGACGTGGCCATAGAGCATTCCGCCCTTCGGGATGAAGCACACCGGTGAGTTCCATGGTGTGCTGGCCGTGGCGTAGATCTTCTGTCCCGGTTTGAGGTGGTTGGACTCCCAGAGGCCGGTGACTCTGGCCTCGACAGTAGAACCGGCGGTGACTGAAGTCGCGTCGAGCGATGGGCAGGTGGACTGGTCAGCCGGCGCAGGAGAACCGTTTGCGACATTCTGGAGCCCGACCGGGGCTGGCGAAGCCTGTTCCGCCCCAGCCGGTTCGAATTTGGCCAGCCCGTCCCGGTAGTCCAGATGGATCACCATGGCGTGCAGCAGGTCGAATCCGAGCAAGCCACCGAGCTGCATGCCGAGTTTCTGTTCCGTCGACGAGCTGTCGAGGGCTACCATGTGCTCCCCATGCTGCTCGAGGTTAGCGAAGTGGAGATCGAAGGCGTTTCTGTAGACCTGGATGGTTGCCCCCGAGGTGGTCTGCAGCGGACTGGTTGCGCTCTTGTTTCCTTTGGACGCGAGGTCAGCGACAGGTTGCGCGACGGTGCTGACACGCATGCCGGTGTCCAGAAGGAAGAGGTGTCGCTGCCGGTTATTTAACGCCACGGGTACGAGCAGGTATTGCGCCTTGTGGTAGACCGGCTCCCAGCCCTGAAGCTCCGGTGCGGCAGAGAGTGCGGAGGAGCGATCCATCGGCAACGGCCCGGGTTCTTTGGGGAGAGGCTGCAGGACAAGCCTGCTGTGGGGCAGGTCCAAGGTTATGAGCGACGCGGAGAAGAGATCGGTGCCGATAAAGCCGTCTCCTTTGTCGGGGAAGGGAGTGTTGTTCACCCCGACCAGGCAGTCGCGGAACTGCAGTGGTCCGACGGTGACCGAGGGAGCCCGCACCGTTCCCGGCGGATCGCCAACGGCAGGCTGGAGGCCAGCCTGCGTGGCCAGCGCGCGGCTGATGTAGAGGCCAGAGGCTGCTGTGTCCACAACCAGTTTGGCCCGGCTCTGTCCAAGTTGGACGTCCAGTCTGTACCCGTCCACATGTCGGCCGTCCCGCATCATGGGTTGGAGGGGCAGGGCCGCTGCCGTGTCAGTCGGGAGGATACGGCAGTTCTGCGAGGTCTCCGAGAGCAGAGGGAGCATGGAGGCGACGTTCTCCTCTGCTGTTTTTCGGTCCGCTGGATCGATCTTCCCGTTGCTCGTCAGGTATTCGACGGTCTCTGTGATGTCCTTTGCGGGCGTGTCGATGGTGTTCCAGGCGTGCTTGATGTCCCCATCGAGGGGGTCCAGCTCATGCGCCCGCTGGATGTCGTTCCGCTCTGACGCGTACATGGAATCGATCCGATCGATCCTGCTGCGGAGAAGAAAGGCGCGCCCGAAGCAGGGATCGTTGCTGATTGCGGTGGAGAGGACCTGCCTGGCCTCCCAGGGCAGGCCTTTGCGCAGGTCCAGATCTCCAAGGGCGGTGAGCACCGCAGCCGAGTTGCTTTCGGATGCATGTTGCTGATCCGCAACATCGGCGGCCTGCGAGAGCCTGCCCTGGCGCAGCAGAGAGCGGATGAGGCCAGCGGTTGCCGAAGGGTCGCCGGGGTGTGCTTTCAGGTCCTCAGCATAGAGTGCCTCAGCCTCAGAGGTTTGCCCTTCCGTGAAGGCGATTGATGCCGGTGTGGGAGGGGTGGCGGAGGGATGACAGGCCGGAGCCTGGCCCTTCGCTGCTGTTGCGAGAACCACGACCAGCGCCGGCAGAAGCAGCGCATTTTGCAGGACACACCGAACTGTTCTGGACCACATGGCGATCGGCCTCGTTCAGCCGAGAGTTTACATGGAGGAAGCGGCCGGAGGACGGCCCAACTGGCCAAGTTGTTGCGTGAGGAGTGGTTGAGGAGACGAGACACGCCGGCGGCAGGGATGAGCCGCCCGGGAACCCTAGGTCTGAGGCTGGGTCTGGGTGGGAGGCTAATCGCCGGCTACGGTTTCGAGGGGGCGGGCGGCGGCGGGGGTGGCGGGGACCGTGTGGCGGTTGGCGAAGCGGCCGCGGAGGCGATCGAAGAAGAGGTAGACGACCGGTGTGGTGAAGAGGGTGAGGCACTGGGAGACGATGAGGCCGCCGACGATGGTGATGCCGAGGGGCCTGCGGAGCTCGGAGCCGGTGCCGCGGCCGAGGGCGAGGGGGAGGCCGCCGAGGAGGGCGGCCATGGTGGTCATCATGATGGGGCGGAAGCGGAGGAGGCAGGCCTCGTAGATGGCGTCCTGGGGCGATTTGCCGCCCTGCCGCTCGGCGGCGAGGGCGAAGTCGATCATCATGATGGCGTTCTTCTTGACGATGCCGATAAGCAGGATGATGCCGATCATGGCGATGACGGAGAGATCGGTTTTGGTGATGAGGAGGGCAATGAGGGCGCCGACGCCGGCGGAGGGGAGGGTGGAGAGGATGGTGATGGGGTGGACGAAGCTCTCATAGAGCATGCCGAGGATGATGTAGACCGCGAAGAGGGCGAGCGCAATGAGGTAGGGCTCGGAGGCGAGGGAGGCCTTGAAGGCCTGGGCGGAGCCTTGGAAGCCGCCGTGGATGGTGGAGGGCATGCCGATGTCGATGCGTGTCTGCTCGATGGCGGCGGTGGCGTCGGAGAGGGCGACGCCGGGCGTGAGATTGAAGGAGAGGGTGGTGGCGGGCGACTGGGACTGGTGATTGACGGAGAGGGGGATGCGCTGGGAGACGACGTGGGTGACGGCGGTGAGCGGCACCATGGCGCCGGTGGTGGATTTGATGTAGATGTTTTTGAGTGCGTCGAGATTGCGCTGGTACTGCTGATCGACCTGCATGACGACGTGGTACTGGTTGAGCGGCATATAGGTGGTGGAGACCTGTTTCTGGCCGAAGGCGTCGGAGAGGGTGTTGTCGATGGTGAGGGGAGAGACGCCGAGCCGGGAGGCGGTGTCGCGGTCGATGACGAGCTGGGCGCGTAGACCGGAGTCCATTTGATCGCTGGCGACGTCCTTGATTTGGGGGAGCTTATCCATGGCTTCTTTGAGCTTGGGGCCCCACTCGTCGAGGTCGGCGAGGTTGTCGGAGGTGAGGGAGTAGACATATTCGGTGGGTGTGTTGCGGCCGCCGATGTGGATGTCCTGAAAGGGCATGAGGTAGAGCTGGACGCCGGGGATGCCGGAGGTCTTTTGCCGAAGTCGCTGGATGATGGCGGCGACGCCGTCGCCGTGTTTTTCGCGCCAGGCATCGTCCTTGAGCGCCATAAACATGAAGCCGGAGTTGACGGAGCCCCGGCCGCCGGCGAAGGCCATGACGTTCTGGACGCCGGGGTCCTGGTGGGCGATGTTGGCGAGCTCGAGGACCTTGGGTTTGAGGGTGTCAAAGGAGACGTCCTGCTGGCCCTGGATCTGCCCGCCCATGCGGCCGGTGTCCTGCTCGGGGAAGAAGCCCTTGGGGACGAGGATGAAGAGGTAGACGTTGAGGACAAAGGTGCCGACGGTGATGAGGAGGGTGATGGTTTGGTGGCCGAGGACCCAGCAGAGGCCGCGTTCGTACTCGCAGGCCAAGCGGGCGAGGGCGCGCTCGCCGAAGCGGTAGATTGCGCCGTGCTTGCGTTTGGAGTGGGACTCAAGGAACTTGGCCGAGAGCATGGGGGTGGTGGTGAGGGAGACGATGAGGGAGACGAAGATGGCGGCGGAGAGGGTGACGGCGAACTCGCGGAAGAGGCGGCCGACGATGCCGCCCATCATGAGGATGGGGATAAAGACGGCGACGAGCGAGATGCTCATGGAGAGGACGGTGAAGCCGATCTCTTTGGAGCCGACCATGGCGGCGTCGAAGGGGGAGAGGCCGTTTTCGAGGTGGCGCGAGATGTTTTCGATGACGACGATGGCGTCGTCGACGACGAACCCGGTGGAGATGGTGAGGGCCATCAGCGAGAGGTTGTCGAGGGTGTAGCCCAGCAGATACATGATGCCGAAGGTTCCGAGGAGCGAGAGCGGGACGGAGACGGAGGGAATGAGGGTGGCGCGGGTTTCGCGGAGAAAGGCGAAGACGACCAGGATGACGAGGAGGATGGAGATGATGAGGGTTCGGGTGACGTCGCGGACCGAGGCGCGGATGGTGAGGGTACGATCGAGGGCGACGTGAAGCTGAATGGAGGGTGGGATGGAGGCCTCAAGCGAGGGCAGAAGCGCGAGGACGTTATCCACGGTCTGGATGACGTTGGCGGAGGGGGACTTGAAGACGATGACGAGGATGGCGGGCTGGCCGTTGTAGGTGCCCAGGGTGTGGATGTCTTCGACGGAGTCGACGACGTTGGCGACATCGCGGATGCGCACGATGCCTGGGACGACGGAGCCGGCGCCGGTCGCTGGGGAGTTGGTTGGGGTGTCTGCGCTGACTGGGGAGGAGGACGCGGCGGTGGAGTTGGAGGTGTTCGCGGAGGGCGAGGAGATGGACGAGCCGGTTGTGGGGGTGCTGCGGGTAGTGGAGCTGGTGGGTGTGGAGGAGATGGCGGAGGCCTCGGTGGCGGGCAGGCCTGTGCTGGCGGCGGCATTCGAGACGGGGCCGCGGTTCGTGGCGATGATGAGGGGTGCGTAGGCGGCGGCGCCGAAGAGCTGGTCGGTGGCGTTGATGCTTCCGCGGATGGTGCCGTTCTGGAGGTATCCCTTGGGCTGGTTGACGTTGACGCTGGCGATGGCGGCACGGAGGGCTTCGAGGCCGATGCCGGTGTTGGCGAGCTGCATGGGGTTGGCTTCGATGCGGACGGCGGGTTTGGCGGAGCCGCCGCAGAAGGTCTGGCCGACGCCCTGGATTTGTGCGATTTTTTGCGCCAGGATGGAGTCGCAGGCGTCGTAGATCTGAGGCACTTTGAGGGTGTCTGAGGTGAGGGCGAGGATGAGGATGGGGGAGTCTGCGGGGTTGATCTTGCGGTAGGTGGGATTGGAGGGGAGGTTAGCGGGAAGCTGGGAGCGGGCGGCGTTGATGGCGGCCTGGACATCGCGGGCGGCGCCGTCGACGGAGCGATTGAGATCGAACTGAAGGGTGACGGAGGTGGTGCCGGTGGACGAGGAGGAGGTCATCTCGTTGACGCCGGCGATCTTGGAGAACTGACGTTCGAGGGGTGTGGCGATGGCGGAGGCCATGGTCTCGGGGTCGGCGCCGGGGAAGGAGGCGCCGACGGAGATGACGGGGTATTCGACCTCGGGCAGGCTGGCGACGGGCAGGAGTTTGTAGGCGACGGCGCCGGCGAGCAGGATGGCGACCGAGAGCAGAAAGGTGGCGACAGGACGCTTGATGAAGGGTGCCGAGAAGTGGACGCCGACGTCCTCGGCACGGGCGGCGGTATCGCGCTGGGCGGCCGCCATGGCCTTGTCCTGGTGGGTGTAGCTTCTGGTGTCGCGATCACTCATCAGTCGGCGCCTACGGTCATGTGCTCATGCTCACGGAACTCGGCATCGGCCTCCTGGGTGTGGAGGTATTTGCGGCCGATGCGGTCGAAGAAGAGGTAGACGACGGGCGTGGTGAAGAGGGTGAGGACCTGCGAGACGATGAGGCCGCCGACGATGGCGACGCCGAGGGGACGGCGGAGCTCCGAGCCGGTTCCGGAGCCGAGGGCGAGGGGCACACCGCCGAGCAGGGCGGCCATGGTGGTCATCATGATGGGGCGGAAGCGGAGGAGGCAGGCCTGGTAGATGGCCTCTTCGGGCGTCATGCCGTGATCACGCTCGGCTTCAAGGGCGAAGTCGATCATCATGATGGCGTTTTTCTTGACGATGCCGATGAGCAGGATGATGCCGATGAGGGCGATGACCGAGAGGTCGATGTGGAAGACGAGCAGGGCGAGGATGGCGCCGACGCCGGCCGAGGGGAGGGTGGAGAGGATGGTGATGGGGTGGATGTAGCTCTCATAGAGGACGCCGAGGACGATGTAGACGACGATGACGGCGGCGAGGATGAGGATGGGCTCGTTCTGGAGCGAGGCCTCAAAGGAGCGGGCGGTGCCCTCGAAGCTGCCGTTGAGACTGGCCGGCATGTGCAGTTGCTTGGTGACCTTGGTTACGGCGTTGACGGCGTCGCCGATGCTCTTGCCGGGCGCGAGATTGAAGGAGACGGTGACGACCGGGAACTGGCCCTGGTGGTTGATGACGAGCGCGGTGGAGCGCTTTTCGAAGTGGGTGAAGGTGGAGAGCGGGACCTGTGTGCCGTTGGAGCTTTTGACGTAGATGTTGTTGAGCGCGGAGGGATCGCGCTGGAACTTGGGCTCAACCTCGAGGACGACGTGGTACTGGTTGAGCTGGGTGAACATGGTGGAGACCTGTCGCTGCGCGAAGGCGTCGTCGAGGGTGTCATCGATGTTCTGCGGGGTTACGCCGAGACGGGCGGCGGTGTCGCGGTCGATGACGAGGTTGTATTCGAGACCTTCGGTCTGCGCGTCGGTGGCGACGTCGGAGAGGATGGGGTTGGTGCGTAGTTTTTCGACAAGGCGGTCGGACCAAAGGTTGAGCTCGTCGGCGTTGGCGTCTTCGAGCGAGTACTGGTATTGGGTGCGCGAGACGCGGTCGTCGACGGTGAGGTCCTGAAGCGGCTGCAGGTAGCACTCGATACCGGCGATCTGGGCGAGTCTGGGTTGCAGATCACGGATGATGTCGGTGGCGGAGCGGGAGCGGGTTTCGCGGTCCTTGAGGTTGATCTGGATGCGACCTGAGTTGAGTGTGGTGTTGGTGCCGTCGATGCCGATAAAGGAGGAGACGCTGTCGACGTTGGGGTCCTGCAGGATGGCGCGGGCGAGGGCCTGCTGGCGCGAGGCCATGGCACTGAAGGAGATGGTCTGCGGGCCTTCGGTGATCCCGAGCAGAACGCCGGTGTCCTGCACGGGGAAGAAGCCCTTGGGGACGATGATGTAGAGGACGACGGTGAGGATAAAGGTGGCGAGCGTGACGAGGAGGGTGAGGGTCTGGTGGCGCAGGACCCAGCGAACGCCGGAGCCGTAGCGGGCGATGACGTACTCGAAGAACTCCTCGGACTTCTTGTAGAAGCGGCTCTGCTTCTCTGGGGGCGTGTGTTTGAGGAGTTTGGCCGCCATCATGGGCGTGAGGGTGAGGGAGACAAAGGCGGAGACCAGGATGGTGACCGACAGGGTGACGGCGAACTCGCGGAAGAGCCGGCCGACGATATCGCCCATGAAGAGCAGGGGGATGAGCACGGCGATGAGCGAGACCGTGAGCGAGAGGATGGTGAAGCCGATCTGCTCGGAGCCCTTGAGGGCGGCGGTCAGGGCGTCATCGCCTTCCTCGAGGTAGCGGCTGATGTTCTCGATCATGACGATGGCGTCGTCGACCACAAAGCCGGTCGAGATGGTGAGGGCCATGAGGGAGAGGTTGTTGAGCGAGTAGCCCAGCAGATACATGATGCCGAAGGTGCCGACGATGGAGAGCGGCACGGCGATGGACGGGATGATGGTGGCGGCGAGCGAGCGGAGAAAGAGGAAGATGACGAGGACGACCAGGGCGATGGTGAGCATGAGCTCGAACTGGACGTCTTTGACGGAGGCGCGGATGGTACCCGTGCGGTCGGTGAGGACCTGGAGCGTGACGGTGGCGGGGAGGGTGTTGCGGAGTTGCGGGAGGAGTTTCTGGACCTCGTCGACGACGCCGATGATGTTGGCGCCGGGCTGCCGCTGGATGTTGACGATGACGGCGGGACTGAGCGAGGCGTCGCGGCCGGGGCTGTTTTTGCCGGCGGGCTGGGCGGAGAAGCCCATCCAGGCGGCCTGATAGAGGTTTTCGGAGGAGTCAACGGCGTTGGCGACGTCAGACAGGCGGACGGGATTGCCGTTGCGGTAGGCGATGATGACGTTTTTGTAGCCGGCGGAGGAGAGCAGCTGGTCGTTGGCGCCGATGGTGTAGGCCTGGCGCGAGCCGTTCAGCGAGCCTTTGGCCTGGTCGACGTTGGTGGTGCCGAGCGCGGTGCGGACGTCCTCGAGGCCGATGCCGTAGTTGGAGAGCGCGGTGGGGTTGGCCTGGATGCGGACGGCGGGCTTCTGGCCGCCGTTGATGGAGACCAGGCCGACGCCGGAGAGCTGGGAGATCTTCTGGGCGAGCAGGGTGTCGGCCAGGTCCTCGACCTTGGAGAGCGGGAGCGAATCGGAGGTGAGCGCGAGGGTGAGGATAGGTGCGTCGGCCGGATTGACCTTGCTGTAGACGGGCGGGTTGGGCAGGTCTTTCGGCAGGTAGGTGTTGGCGGCGTTGATGGCAGCCTGCACGTCCTGCTCGGCGACGTCGATGGATTCGGAGAGATCAAATTGCAGGGTGATGACCGAGCCGCCGCCGGAGGAGGAGCTGGTCATCTGGGCGAGGCCGGGGATCTGGCCGAACTGCCGCTCGAGTGGCGCGGTGACGGAGGAGACCATGACCTCCGGGCTGGCGCCGGGGTAGAAGGTCATGACCTGGATGGTGGGATAGTCGACCTCCGGCAGGGCGGAGACGGGGAGCTGCCTGTAGGCGACGAAGCCGGCAAGCAGAATGGCCACCATCAGGAGCGAGGTGGCCACGGGACGGAGGATGAATGGCCGCGACGGGCTCATGGGTGGGATCCCTCGCCGGACTGCTGGCCGGTGCTGGGTGTGGTGTTGTTTGGGTTGTTGGGATCGGAGGGACCGCGGTGGCGGCGGGGCTCGTCCAGCCGGGGCTCGCGGCCATGGGCGTTGCTGGGCGGGGAGTAGCTGTTGCTGTCCGGGCCGTTGGCCGGCGCGGGGTTGCCGGTGGCGACGGCGTTCGGGTTGGCGTTGGATTTCGCTGCGTGGGGGATGACGCGGGATCCGTTGCGCAGCTTTTCCTGCCCGTCGACGACGACCTGGTCGCCGGGCTTGAGACCCTCATCGACGATGACCGCAGTGCCTTCCGTGGTGTCGAGCTTGATGGGTTGAGCGAGGACGTAGTGTGGCGGCTGGTTGGCGTGGGCTCCGGGCTGTCCACCGGAGGAAGAACCCGCCGGGGCTCCGGTCTCATCCCCGGAGGAGAGCGCGCGGCCCTTGCCTGCGTTGCGGGTGGCGGCGTGCGCCTGCTCAAGCGCTGCGGGAGGGTTGCCCTCGTGGATCACGTAGACGAAGTTTCCCTGGGAGCCGGTTTGGACGGCGGCCGAAGGGATGACGATGGCGTTGGGGCGATTCTCGAGCACCAACCGGACATTGACGAACTGGTTGGGGAAGAGGGCGTGGTCGGTGTTGGGGAAGACGGCCTTCACCTTGTCCGTGCCGGTGGTGGTATCGATCTGATTGTCGAGCGTCAGGACGGTGCCGCTGCCGAGGTGGGTGGTGTCGGCCCGGTCGTAGGCCTCGACGACGAGGCGGCGGCCGGCGCGCAGCATGGGCAACACGCGGGGGATGTTGTCCTCGGGCAGGGTGAAGATGATGCTGATCGGCTCCATCTGCGTGATGATGACCAGGCCGTTGGTATCGGCGGCGTGGACGATGTTGCCGGGATCGATCTGGCGGATGCCGACGACGCCGTCGATAGGCGAGGTGATGCGGGTGTAGACGAGGTTGACGCGGGCGGCGTCGATGGCGGCCTGATCGGCCTGGATGGAGCCGGTAGCCTGACCGGCGGTGGAGATCTGCGCCTGCTGGCTTTCCTTGGAGACGACGCCGGCGTTGAAGAGGGCGGTGTATCGGGCGGCCTCGGCCTGCGCGTTCTTCTCGTTGGCCTGATCTCTCACCAGCTGACCCTGGGCCTGCTCGAGGGCTGCCTGGTAGGGCCGGGGATCGATCTCGGCCAGCACCTGTCCCTTGTGGACGGATTGCCCTTCGCGGAAGAGCACACGGACGAGTTGACCGTCGACGCGGGAGTGGACGGTGACGGTGTTGTAGGCGGTCACGGTACCGAGGGCCGTGAGGTAGATCGGCATGGTCCGCTGCTGGACGGGGGAGAAGGCGACGGGAATGGGGCGGTCGGCGGCGGCGGCCATGCGCTGCGCCTGCTCGGTCTGCGCGGCGCGGTTGGCGTGGATCTTCCAGATTGCGGCGGCGACGGCGGCGGCGATGACCAGAACGATGAGGATCGTCCGAATCCAGGATCCGGTACGGCTGATCGGTGGCGGCGTGGAGTGGGAGGAGTTGTCGGAGGTCTGGCCGGGGGCGGGCAGGGCGTGGTTCGGATCGGAAGCGGGGCGCTCTTCAGCGAGCACGGCCGCGGGCGCGCCGTCACGGGTAAGTCGGGTGCCATTCGGGGGCTGTTGTGCTGCCGATTCCCGCTCACTGCTGACAGACGCCATTCGCGCAATCACCTTTTTCAGTCAGATCGGCTCCCCGGAGACGAGATATCCCTCACGAGCCGGAAGGTTCATCATAGAGACGTCCGGAGGGGGTACGAGGTTTCATCGGGGAAGGAGTTTCACGCCGGAGCACTTTCCCGTGTGGCGAAGGTCCATGAGACGATTTGAGCGCAGGGGCTGCGACGAGCGGGCAGGCGGTGGGGAGAGTCGTGCCGGCCTTTCCGTACTGGAGCCATGCAGCGAGCTTGCCGCGGGAGAGGCTGACCATGGTGCCGGAAGAGCAGATGACGATGAGCGTGCCCTCGCCGCCCCTCGCGCGCGAGGGTGCCGTGCCTCTGTGTGTGGACCTGGATGGAACGCTGGTGCGATCAGACACGCTGGTCGACTCGACCCTGGCGCTGGCCCGGCAGCACCCGGCGCAGCTGCTGCGGCTGCCGGGCTGGCTGCGAGAGGGCAAGGCCGCGCTGAAGCGGCATCTGACGGCGGCGGTGGAGCTCGACGTGGTGCACCTGCCGTACAACCGCGAGCTGCTGCAGTACCTCGAGCAACAGCATGCGACGGGACGGCCCTTGTATCTCGCCACGGCCGCCGACCGCCGACTGGCGGAGCGCGTGGCGGCACACCTGGGGATCTTTGCGGGCGTCTTGGCCTCCGATGGAGAGCACAACCTGGCCGGCGCCAACAAGCTGGCGGCCTTTCGGGAGCGGTTCCCTGACGGGTTCTGCTATATCGGCAACGCCAGCCCGGATGTGCCGCTGCTGCACGCCTGCCACACGGCGGGCGGTGAGGTGCTGATCGCTAATCCGACGCGGGGCCTGCGCAGCGGACTGCGCGGGCTCAAGGTCGCGCCGACGCGCGTCTTTGAGGACAGGGCGGGGACGCTGAAGGCCTGGCTGAAGGCGATCCGGCTGCACCAGTGGTCGAAGAATGTCCTGCTGTTTCTGCCGCTGCTGCTGGCGCATGTGCGCTCCGTGGGTTTGATGGCCGGGGCGCTGGTGGCCTTTCTCTCCTTCGGTCTGTGCGCGTCGGCGACCTACATCATCAACGATCTGCTGGACATCGAAGCGGACCGGGTGCATCCGCGCAAGCGCAAGCGGCCCTTTGCCTCGGGGGATCTGTCCGCGATCCAGGGTTTGGCCGTGGTGTGCGTGTTCTTTGTGCTGGCGGTTGCTCTGGCTCTGGCTGTGCCGCACGTGGTGGCGGTGGTCTCGCCGCGGTCTCCGCTGCCGAGACCGTACGCCTTTCTGGGCTGGCTGCTCTTCTATACGGTGACGACGCTGGCCTACTCGCTGCGGCTGAAGCGGGCGATTCTGATCGACGTGATTGTGCTGTCGGGGCTGTATACGATCCGCATCCTGGCGGGGTCCGCGGCCACGGGGGTGGGAGTTTCGACCTGGCTGGCGGGATTTTCGATCTTCTTTTTCTTGTCGCTGGCGTTTGTGAAGCGGTTTGCGGAGTTGGAGAGTCTGCGGGCGCGGGGTGGGGCCTCGCCCAAGGGCCGCGGGTACCACGTGGAGGACATCGAGCAGCTGCGGTCGTTCGGGTCGGCGTCGGCCTACGCCTCGGTGGTGGTGTTTACGCTGTATATCTCAAATCTTTCGAACGCCGAGGCGCTGTACAGCCACACCAAGCGCCTGTGGCTGCTGGTGCCGGTGCTTCTGCTGTGGTTGAGCCGGCTGTGGCTGCTGGCGAGCCGAGGGCAGTTGCACGAGGACCCGGTGGTGTATGCGATCACGGACCGGCGGTCGCTGGCGCTGGGTGCCGTGGTGGTGCTGATCGTGCTGTCGGCGCTGTGACGCCCGCGGATCGTGCCGAGCGAGACCACAGGGTGACCTACCCTCCTCCCGTAAATTGCGCAAAGTCTTCGATCCAGGGATCTTAAGTCCGGACCCACCGAACCCTAGGACCGGACTACCAGGTCCACTCTCGCCGGGTATGGACGGGTGACCGCCGGCATCTTCCGAGGCGGAGGTGGTGTCTGCTGCGAGTGTAGCGGAGCTCCAGGGTAGGCAGCGCCACGTTGGCTCGCGGTGTTGGGGGCCGGGATTTATGGTGGGAGGGTGACTGCCACATTGAGCGAACTTCCCCAACTGACTGGATACGACGAGGCTAGTCTCCATGCTGCGTTTGCGGCGCTGACGGCAGAGGTCCGCGCGGGGGCTGGCGGGCTGACGACTGCGGAGGCCCGGGAGGAGTTTCGGCTGCTGTGGCTGGGCCGCAAGGCGGGCAGGCTGAAGGCGATCAGCGATGCCTGGCTGAAGAGCGCCCCGGCCGAGGCACGACGACCGTTGGGGATGCGCTTCAACGAACTGAAGACGGCCATCGAGGAGGCGCTGGAGGCGCCGGTTCCGACCGCGGGAGGAGGGGCGGAGATGGGCCGGCGGCTCGATCTGTCGCTGCCGGGCATCGGGCCCGCCCCGGGCGTGGCACATCCGCTGATTGAGACGCAAGAGCGGATTGTGCAGGTGTTTGAGCGGCTGGGCTTCTCGGTGAGTGTGGGGCCGGAGGTGGAGACCGACTTCCACAACTTCGAGGCTTTGAACTTCCCGCCTAACCACCCGGCTCGCGACACGCAGGACACGCTGCTGGTGGCGCACCAGGGGGCAAAGCCGGGGCGTGACCGATTGCTGATGCGCACGCACACCTCGCCCGTGCAGATACGGACGATGATCGAGTCCGAGCCGCCGCTGCGCATCGTGATACCGGGCAAGGTGCACCGCAACGACGCGGCAGACGCGACGCACTCCCCTGTGTTTCATCAGATTGAGGGGTTGGCGGTGGGTCCCGACATCACGTTTTCGGACCTGAAGGGGACGCTCGATCATGCGATGAAGGCGTTGTTTGGGGCGGATGTGCGGACGCGGTTCTTTCCCAGCTTTTTTCCGTTCACGGAGCCGTCGGCGGATGTGCAGATCTCGTGCATCTTCTGTGGCGGGGTGGGGTGCCGGCGGTGCAAGCATTCCGGGTGGATCGAGCTGCTGGGCTGCGGGATGGTGGATCCTGCTGTATTTGCTGCAGTTAGCGCCGAGCGTGAGCGGCTGGGGAGGGACGGGGCGGTGTATGCGGCGGACCGGGTGCGGGGGTTTGCCTTCGGCATGGGGGTGGAGCGGATCGCGATGATCCTCCACGCGGTCGCCGATATTGGGCTGTTTTACAGCGGAGATGTGCGGTTTTTGGAGCAGTTCAGGTAGGGTTGGAGGCCGCTTTTCGCCAGTGCGCGGAGGGACAGTCGGGAGGAGTTGCCGCACCTGCCCAGGGCGAGGGTTCAGGCTTGGGCAAGCGGCCTGCCGGTGGTGGCCTTGGGACGGTTGTGGACGATCTCATAGGAGTTGGTGCCGGGGTCGTCCGCGGAGTGGGCGTCGTAGACGAGCGCGAGGTCCAGCAGGGAGAAGAGGGCGAGGAACTGGTCCCAGGCGAGTGGGCGGAGTTGGCCGCGGATCTCCCCGGGCGCGGCGAAGGCGAGCTCGGGTGGCTCGTGGTCGTGCTCCGCGAGGACGACTTCCACGGGAGTCAGGTTGTGACGGCTCGCCCAGTCGAGAATCTCCCGATGATTGGTGGTAGCTCGACGTGTGCTCATGAAGGGCAGCTCCTTTGTTGGTGTCCGGCTCGGCAACCGCACGTCCCAACAACGCTGCCTCGTGTTGCATGAGATGCAGGTTGTGGGGGGGCGCGACGGGAGTCCAGTCCACGGAAGCGGTGCCAACATGTTGTTGCCTCGACGCAAGCTACCGAGGGCGCGGGGCGGCTTCAGTAGACTGGTTTAGCCCCATGAACGTTCTGACCGCATGGCTTCGCTCGTTTTTGCCCCCCTTGCCTGTTTCAGACCGCCAGCTGGCGGATGACCTGACGCTGCGCGGCATTGCCGTGGAGGGCGTGCACGCGCTGCCTGCAACCGCCGCCGGCGAGCCGCTGGGCCACCTGTTCGAGACCGACATCACCACAAACCGGGTGGACGCGATGAACCACTACGGGATCGCACGGGAGGTGGCGACGATGTACGGCTTGCCGCTCGCGCCGCTGCGGGCGAGCTTCCCCCCCGAGGTGGGGCTGTCGATTGGCGGGGGCGAGGTGTTGCCGGTGCGGATTGCGCCGGAGGCGGAGGGGATGTGCGGGCGATTTACAGCGCGGGTGCTGCGCGGGGTGCGGATCGCGCCGAGCGTGGATGTGGCCGGGGGGCGGGTGAGCACGTGGTTTGAGGCGCTGGGTGCCAAGCGCATCTCGAACGCGGTGGATGCCTCGAACTTCACGCTGCTGGGGATGGGGCACCCGACACACGCCTTTGACCTGGCCAAGGTGGAGGGCGGGATTGTGGTGCGACTGGCGCGGGCGGGCGAGATGCTGCGGCTGCTGGACGGCTCGACGGTGACGCTCGAGGCGGACGATCTGGTGATCGCGGACGAGCGCAAGGCGCTGTCGCTGGCCGGGGTGATGGGCGGGATGGAGTCGAGCATTACGGCGGAGACGCGGGATGTCCTGGTGGAGAGCGCGTGGTTTGACCCGGCGGCCGTGCGGCGGAGCGCGCGCCGGCACGGTCTGCACACGGACGCCTCGCACCGGTTTGAGCGCGGTGCGGACTTTGCGGCCGCGCCGCTGGCGAACGACCTGGTGAGCGCGCTGATTCTGGAGAGTGCCGGGGGTCGGTTGGCGAGCGAGCTGGTGGACGTGGTGGTGCCGGCGGCGGAGGCGCGGACGGCGGCGCGACCGGAGATTGCGCTGCGGGTGAGCGCGGTGCAGGCGGTGCTGGGGCGGACGACGGAGGACCGGGACGGCGCGTCTGCGCTGACGGCCGAGCTGGTGGCGCGGACGCTGCGGGCTCTGGGCTGCGACTTGGTGGAGGCCGGCGTGGGGCGATATGCGGTGCGTCTGCCCTCGTGGCGGCTGGACCTCGAACGCGAGATCGATCTGATTGAGGAGGTGGCGCGGGTCTTCGGGTATAACCGCTTTGCCAACACGCTGCCGACGCCGATGCCGGTGCGAGAGCGGCCGGAGGCGGCGGCGGAGCGGGCGGTTCGCGGGCGGCTGCTGGCGCTGGGGTTCACGGAGATGTTGTCGTCGACGTTCTGCTCGGCGGAGGATGCGGCGGTGTTTGCGGCGGTGGGGGGTGGGATGGCGGTGCACGGTGTGCCGATGGAGAACCCACTCTCGGAGGAGGCCTCGCTGCTGCGGCCGTCGTTGCTGCCGGGCATGCTGTCGGCGGTGGCGGCGAATCTGCACCGGGATGTGCGGGAGGCGCGGCTGTTTGAACAGGGCCATACCTTTGTGTCGAGCACGGCGGTGGAGACGGGCGAGGTGGCCGAGGTGGTGGAGCAGCCGGAGTTGGCGCTGGGGCTGACGACGGGGCAGGCGCGGGGGACGGGGCTGCTGAGCGCGGAGGATGCGCCGATCTATGCGCTGAAGGGTGCGGTGGAGTCGTTGGCGGGGCTGTTTGCGCTGCCGGGCGGGGCGGAGTCTCTGGCGATGCGGGCGGACGGGCTGCCGGGTTGGATGGAGCCGGGTCGCGGCGGGGTGGCGACGCTGCACGGTGTGCCGCTGGCGGCGTTCGGCGAGCTGAACCGCGCGGAGGCGGCGCGCCGCAAGCTGCGGCAGCCGGTGTATCTGGCGGGCGTGCGGGTGGGGGAGCTGCTGCGACTGCCGCTGCGCGAGCACACGGCGCGGGAGGTGTCGCGGTACCAGGCGGTGGACCGGGACTTCTCATTTATTTTTCCGGACGGGACGGAGTGGCACACGGTGCGGGCGGCGGTGCAGGCCCTGGCGTTGCCGGACCTCGAGCGGCTGGAGCCGGTGGAGATCTTTCGTGACGCCACGGGCAAGGCGGTGGCGGCGGGGCACTATTCCCTGCTGCTGCGGGCGACGTTTCAGTCCGGCACGCGGACGCTGACGGAGGGCGACCTGGCGGGGGCGAGCGAGCATCTTGCCGAGGCGCTGCGGGCCTTGGGCGGGGTGCAGCGGGCCTGAGTGGGTGCTGTGCGCGGCACCCGCGGAGGCCCCCCGGCGCCTGTGGGAGACTGGGCCGGAATGTGCACCGTCGCGGGCTTTATACTGGGCCTGGTTGCACCACTTTTGAGGCATCCGAGGTCTACGCATGAGCTCGATGGATGAGGGGTCGTCGCCCGCGGCCGACGAGTTCCAGGCGCTGGAGCAGAAGGTGCTGCGGGCGGTTGAGGTGTTGCGGCGCGAGCGCGAGGCCCGGGCCGCGGCGGAGGGCGAGGCGGCGCGGCTGCGGGAGCAGGTGGAGCGGGCGCGGCGCGAGGCCGAGGAGATGTCTGCGGAGATGGCGGCGCTGCAGCGCGAGCGGACGGAGGTTCGGCAGCGGGTCGCGGCGATGCTGCACACCATGGATGAGCTGCTGTGACGGAAGGGGAGGGACGGATGGCGAAGCGAGAGGGCGCGGGGCAGGAGACGTCGACGGCTGGCGGGGCGGTGTCGGTGGAGATCTACGACCAGATGTATCTGCTGCGGGGCGGCGAGGGGTCGTCGATGCGGGAGCTGGCGGCGGTGGTGGACGGCAAGATGCGGGCGGTGGCGGCGCACGGGGGTGCGGTGGACTCGCTGCGGGTGGCGGTTCTGGCGGCTTTGAATATCGCGGATGAGCTGCGCGAGCTGCGGGCGCGGTATGCGGAGCTGGCGGGGGCGGCGGCGCAGACGCAGCGGGCGGTGCGGTCGCGGGCGGGATCGCTCTCGCACTTGTTGGAGGAGGCGATGGAGGATGGCCCGGAGGTGGGATCGGCGGAGGAGCGCCGGGTGGGTTAGGGTCTGGTGTAGCTTTGTGCCGGGCGGGGTGTGCGGATGCGGTTTGGGTTGGTGCTGGGGTTGGTGCTGGGGGTGATGCTGGCGTGGGTGGGGGCGGCGGGCTTTGGGCAGGCTGGTCCGGCGCAGGCGGGAGGAGCGGGGTTTCGGGCGGATCCGGCCTTTCAGGCGGAGGTGACGGCGGCGCGGGCACCGGGAACGCCGATTGCCGAGCAGATTGGGCATTGGGAGCGGGCGAGCGCGCTGGCGGGTGGCGGCTGCGCGGAGTGCCTGGAGCGGCTGGCGACGGTGAACTTTCGCGCCGGGCAGTGGGAGGCTGCGATCCGCGGGGCGCGGGGGTTTGCGGCGATCTCCACGGCGGGCGCGGACCGGGGGTATGCGGAGCTGCTGCATGGCTCGGCGGCGCTGCATTTGAATGACGATCAGCCGACGCCGAACGAGCTTCGGGAGGCCGACGAGCAGCTGCGGGCGGCGGTGGCGGACGATCCGGGGCTGCGGCAGGCGGTGTTTCTGGACGGCAGGGCGCTGGCCGCACTGGGCAAGGATGATGAGGCGCGGGGGGCGTTTGCGCGGTATCTGGAGCTGGCGCCGGCCGACGACCGCTACCGGGCGCGGGCGGAGGAGTACCTGGCGAAGCCGAAGCTGGCCCGGGCGACGATGGCGCCGCCGTTTGCGCTGACGACGACCGACGGGCGCCGCGTGACGCTGGACGAACTGCGGGGGCGGGTGGTGCTGCTGGACTTTTGGGCGACGTGGTGCGTGCCGTGCCAGGTGGCGTTGCCGCGGCTGCAGCGGCTGGCGGAGGAGATGAAGGATCGGCCGTTCACGGTGATTGGGGTCTCGTGGGATGAGGACGAGGCGGTGTGGCGGCGGTATGTGGCGGAGCACGGGATGGCGTGGCCGCAGGTGCAGGATGCGGGAGGGCACGGGATTTCGGCGCGGTATGGGGTGGATGCGCTGCCGCACAGCTTTGTGATCGATGCCGAGGGGGCGTTGGTGAGCGAGGTGGTGGGGGTGGGAGCGGACGATGCCGAGGCGGAGGTGCGGTCGCTGGTGACGGCGGCGGAGCTGCAGGCGCAGCCTAGGCGCCGGCTGGAGATGCCGGCGGGGCGGTAGGGCGGGTGCGGTGGCGAGGCGCGGGGTGGGAACTTCTGTTCCCATCATCGACGTTGTCTTTGCATAGAGGGGCTTGTTAGGGTTTGTGGGTCTCACTAACCCACCTGCTTTTGGCCCGAAAGGTCGCTTCCATGCGTTTTGCTTTGTCTGCCACCGTCGCTGTTGCCTCGCTTGCTCTGCCGGCGATCGCCCACGCCGATACGATCGACAGCTTTTCTCTGCTTGCCCCCGGCTTGTCGGTGAGCTTTTCCGCGCCGGCCAGCCCCACGCCGATCGACACGGGCAGCTTCTATGGCACGCCGCTCTTCTTCGGTATCGGGCCGTTGACGTTTGTGGAGAACGGGATCTCCCACAGCTTGGCGGAGGCCTACTTCTTCAGCAACCAGAATTTGGGTGGGTTTTCGCTGGAGACGGCGACACAGCAGGTGATCGACGGCCTGAGCTTCACCGGTGCGCAGCTCTACAAGGGCAAGATCTCCTCGCCTACGTTTAAGACGGGGACATTTGATCTGTCGAATGTATACACAGGCGACTCAGCCGAGCTGACGATCTCGCCGGTGACGGCGACGCCGGAGCCTGGTTCGCTGGCCCTGCTGGGCACGGGCGCGCTCGCGGCTGTGGGTGTGTTGCGGCGGCGGTTTGTGCGGTAGGCGACATAACGTACGGCGGGAAGGCTCCGGTGCGCCACAGGGTGCGCCGGAGCCTTTTTGTTTGGGTCCAAAGCCTTTGGGCAGGGCGGCGCGGGGGAGACCCCGAAGGCGGGCGACCGGCATCCTAAGGCGCAGACGAGCGGCGACCGAGCGATGTGGAGCCGCCGCGGAGTCGAGGCGAAGGAGACGGACGATGGACAAGGTTGTGGTGCCGGAGGAGCAGGTCATCTCGCTGGACGAGATAGCACCCGGGGTGCACGGGCTGCGGATCATCTTTGTGAACGTCTTCGGCGTGACGAATCCGGATGGGACCTGGACGCTGGTGGACTCCGGGCCGAGCCATGCGGCGGGGCGGATTCGGCGGTGGGCGGAGGAGACGTTTGGCCGACCGCCGAACGCGATTGTGTTGACGCATGGGCACTTTGACCATGCGGGCTCCGCCCTGGAGCTCGCGGACGGATGGGATGCGCCGGTGTTTGCGCATCCGTTGGAGACCCCCTACCTGACGGGGCAGAAGCAATACGAGGGGCCGAACTGGAAGGCGGGCGGCGGGTCGATGTCGCTTCTGTCGCCAACGTTCAGCAAGGGGCCCTTCGATCTCGGGACGCGGCTGAAGGAGCTCCCGGCGGACGGCACAGAGCTGAGGAGCGCGGAGCTGACGGGGTGGCGGCTGGTGCACACGCCTGGGCACACACCGGGGCATGTCTCGTTCTGGCGCGAAGGCGACGGGGCGCTGCTGGTGGGCGATGCCTTTTGCACGACCAAGCCGGAGAGCTTCTTTGAGGCGGCGCTGCTGCAGGGGCCGGAGCTGCACGGGCCGCCGGCCTACTTCACGTCGGACTGGGGCGCGGCGCGGGCCTCGGTGGAGCGACTGGCGGCGCTGCGGCCGCGGATCGTCGCGGTGGGGCACGGGAAGCCGCTGGCGGGCCCGGGTGTGTCGGACGAGTTGCGGGCGCTGGCGGAGCGGTTTGCGGAGATTGCGGTGCCGGAGAATGTGAAGGAGGGGTGAGGGCCACGCTGGTGGTCCAGACTGAATGGCCAGACTGGAGGCCAGAGACGAACGTCAGAGAGGGCGTGCGCGCAATAGCGCCATCGACGCAGAAGCTCTGAGGGGAGTTGACTTGCCAATCGGAAGACCCGACGGTAGCATCCAACTCAAGAAGCCGGCCTGCAAAGCAGGTAGGGCGAACTACGCTGGTTGAACCAACATTCATTGAACAGGGGTCTAGCTCGTAGACATGGCTCGGTGTGCAGTGTCCGCCAGTCCGGAATGCCTAAAGAGCCACGGCTGGGTCCCGCCGTCTTAGGACGGGTTCACCGGCGCCTCGTTCTACGGCCCCGCGGGTCGGTCTTCTTTCCATTTGGGTTGGGGTGTCGCGGCCGGTGGGAGCTGTAGGCTGGATCTACGATGCACCCGTTTCTCTTGCATGCCGGGCATGTTGTGATCTCGAGCTTCGGGGTGTTGGCGGCGCTCGGGGTGCTGGGGGCGATGTCGCTTGCGGGACGCGCGGCAGGGATGCTCGGACTCAACCCCGAGGCGATGTGGGACGCCGGCATCTTTGCGGTTGGGGCGGCGTTTGTGGCCTCGCGGGTGTTGCTGCTGCTGACCAATCTCCGGGGATATCTGGAGGCACCGCTGCTGCTGCTGACGGTGCCGTCGCTGACTGTGGGCGGGATGGGGCTGACGCTTCTGCTGACAGTGGGCTATCTGCGGCGGCGGCGGATTCCGGTGCTGCGGGCGATGGACGCCTGGGCAGCGCCCGGGCTGCTGCTGTGGGCTGCGCTGGCGATGGGGCATTTTCTGGAAGGATCGGACCCGGGCATGCCGGGGGCACGGTGGGGGCTGCGGGGCGCGGCGGCGGGCACTCGGCAGCAACCGGTGGCACTCTACGCGGCGCTGCTGGCGTTGGGGTTGGCGGGGGTTGCCCTGGACCGCACGCAAGCGCGGCGGAGTGGGCGGCTGCCCAGGCCGGGACGGGTTGCGGCGTGGGGCTTGCTGGGTGCGGGCGTGGCGCAGTTTAGCCTCACTTTTTTGCGGCTGCCGTACCTGTGGGCGGGAGCGACGCGGTGGGCGGTGCTGGACCCCATCCAGTGGGCGGCGCTGGGCATGGTGCTGGCGGGCGGGGTACTGTGGGTGGTGAGCGAGACGCGGGGATCTGACGCGGGGCGCCGAGCGGAGACGCCCGCGGCCGCGGCGATGGCGGGGGAGGGCTAGGGCGATGCCGTCACGCAATATGCTGCCGAAGGGCAAGCGTCGGCACTCCGTGCGAGCGGAGTACCGGGCGCAGCGCGGGGTGGACGAGGTGGCCCCGCCGGTGGTGCCGGCGGTGGCGTTGGATCCCTACGCGCCTGGGGCGGCGACGGCGCGGCACGAGGTCGTGGTGCCGGACGAGGCGCGCGGTCTGCGGCTGGACCAGTATCTGGCGCGAGCCATTCCGGAGATCTCGCGGTCGCGGGTGCAGCTGCTGATTGAGGGCGGGCAGGTGCGGGTGGGCGGCGCGGTGGCGCGGGGCAAGCACCGGGTGGAGCCGGGGGAGGTGGTGACGATCGAGGGCTCGCCGGTGCCGCCGCCGATGGAGGCGCGGGCGGAGGCGATTCCGCTCGAGGTGGTCTTCGAGGATGAGTGGATGGCGGTGGTCAATAAGCCGGCCGGCATGAGCGTGCACGCGGGCGCGGCGCGCCCGGCGGAGGGCGATGAGGTGGAAGGCGGGGCAGAGGCGAAGGACCCGCGGTCGAGCGGGACGCTGGTGAACGCGCTGCTGCACCACTTCGCGGGGAAGCTGAGCGGGGTGGGCGGGGAGCTGCGCCCGGGCATTGTGCACCGGCTGGACAAGGAGACGAGCGGGCTGCTGCTGGTGGCGAAGGACGATCGGACGCATCGGCGGCTGGGCGAGGCGTTCGCGGAGCGGCGGGTGGAGAAGGTGTACGTGGCTCTGGTGCACGGCGCACTGCGGCTTCGGCCGGGGCAGGAGGAGGTGCGGGTGGACCTGCCGATCGGACGGGATCTCGTGCGACGGACGCGGATGACGACGCGGCGGCCGGCGGATGCGCCGGGGGTGCGGCACGCGGTCTCGCATGTGCGGGTGCTGGAGCGCATCGACGGGGCGTGGGGCGCCTTTACGCTGGTCGAAGTACGGATCGAGACGGGGCGGACCCATCAGATCCGTGTGCATCTGCAGGCGTTGGGGCACCCGGTGGTGGGTGACGTGACCTATGGCGCTCCGGAGCGCGTGGCACGGGTGGCGTTGCCGAAGGTAGGGCAGCGACGGGCGGGCGCCTCGGCTGTGCCGGCGGCCCCCGCGGAGGAGACGGTGCGGCTGGGGCGAAACTTTCTCCATGCGGCGCAGCTGCGACTGGAGCACCCGCGCACGGGGCAGCCGATGGCGTGGGAGGCCGCGCTGCCGCCGGCGCTGGGCGAGTTCCTGGAGCGGTTGCGCGGATAACGGTCCGTCGCGCGCCGAGCCGGCTGCGAGGGAAACGGCTAGAATCGAGCCGTGATCGCCGCTGGTGTCTGTTCTCGGATTGCTCTGGTATGTGGGTTGGGATTGTTGGCGGCGATGTCGCCGTGGGCGCGTGCGCAGAGCACGGGGACGAGCCCGGTGCAGCAGCTGCCCGACGCGCCGGGAACGGCACCCGCGCCGCCCGCGCCCGCGCCGCAGAGCAGACCGCAGCCCGCCCCTGCGCCGCAGACTCCTGCTGCCTCGCCAGCCCCGCAGACGTCCCCGCAGGGATCGCCTGCGGGGGGTGCGGCCGGCGCGAGCGGGCTGCAGGAGCACCCGGCCGACGACCTGCCGGCCCCGGGCGAGCTGCCCACGACCACCTTTCGCATTCAGTCCAACGAGGTCAACCTGATCTTTACCGTGACGGACAAGAAGGGGCGGTTTGTCACGGGGCTGCAGCGGCAGAACTTCGGCCTGCTGGATGATGGCCGGCCGCCGCAGGCGGTGGTGGGCTTCCAGCAGCAGACCAACCTGCCGCTGCGTGTCGGCGTGATGATCGATACGTCGTCGTCGATCCGGACGCGCTTCCAGTTTGAACAGCAGTCGGCGGTGGAGTTCTTTCTGCAGATCATGCATCGCAACGACCGCGCGTTTGTTGAGGGCTTCGACGTCCAGCTGAATCTGGCGCAGGACTACACCAACTCGGTGGACGCGCTGAACACCGGCATTCAGCGGCTTCGGCCGGGAGGCGGCACGGCGCTCTACGACGCCGTCTATCGAACGTGTCGCGACCAGATGCTGACGCTGCGGGGAAATGAGGCGCTGCGCAAGGCGATCATCCTGGTCTCGGACGGCGACGATAACTACTCGCGGTCGGAGCTGCCGGACGCGATCAAGATGTGTCAGCGCGCGGAGACCATCGTCTATGCGATCTCGACCAACCTGAGCCCGACCAAGGACAAGGGCGACCAGGTGCTGGAGCAGATTGCGGACGCGACCGGTGGACGGACGTTTTTTCCGAACAAGATTGAGGACGTGGCGAACGGATTTCATGCCATCGAGCAGGAGCTGCGGTCGCAGTACTCGCTGCAGTACCGGCCGGCGGACTTCCGGGACGACGGGAGCTTCCGCACCATCTATCTGCAGGCTCTGGATCCGCGGTATCTGGTTCGTGCGAGCAAGGGCTACTTCGCGCCGCGGCCGCCGCAGTAGGCAGGGCGGCGGGCGTAACTTTCTCGATAGGTCCGGGTCTATCTTGAACGAGGTGCCCGGTGATGCTTCGCTGTGCTGCGATTCTGTGGTGTCTTGTAGCCCTCCCCCTTGCGGCGCAGCAGCCACCGGGCGTGGCGGAGACCTTGGCGGCGCTGGCAAACCAGCCTGCGTCGCGGATGAGCTTCACGCTGGATCGCTCGATGCTGGAGCAGGCGCAGAGCCTGTTTGGGCCGGGCTCGGCCTCGTCGCTGGGATCGGTGACCGTGGAGACCTACCGGTATCAGCAGCCGGCCTTCTATGAGCCGGAGGCCTTCGCGGCGTTGCTGGGGAGCTACCAGGCGGCGGGCTGGAGGCATCTGGTCAACGCGAACGCGGGCCCGGCAGCCAACGCGCAGCCCAAAGCCATGCTGACGGACCTGTGGCTGCACTTCCAGGGCACCGAAGTCGACGATCTTACGGTGCTGCTGCGCGGGGAACGGCAGATGAACGTGATCGAGGTGTCGGGAGTGATCCGGCCGCTCGATCTGCTGCACCTGAGCGGGCACTTCGGCATTCCCAAGGTCGATCCCGGCGCGGTCATGGTGCCCGCACCCCCAGGTCACTGAGCACGGGTAGAATCGGGCAGATGATTGAGACCGATGCGGAACCTGCGGCAGATGCGATGAACGAGTGCCTGTTTTGCCGGATCGTCGCGGGCAAGCTGCCGGCGACCCGACTCTACGAAGATGACCTTGTGCTGGCGTTTCCGGATATTCATCCGCAGGCGCCGGTGCATGCGTTGCTTGTGCCCAAGGCGCACCTCGCCTCCACCAAGGAGACGCTGGAGGAGCACGCGCCGATGCTGGGCCGGCTGGTCGTGGCCGCGGCGGAGCTGGCGGCACGACAGGGCCTCGGCAATGGCTACCGCCTGGTCTTCAACACCGGGCCCCATGGGGGACAGACGGTGCAGCATCTGCACCTGCATCTGCTGGGCGGGCGGCCCATGGGTTGGCCGCCCGGCTAAGCTCCGGGCGCGCGCGAGAGAAAGCTTAGCTTGGAAAACAAGTGCCCGGCGATGGGTTCGCCGGGCTCTTGTGTCTGCGCTCAAGGGCGCGCCTACGCGTTGAAGTTGTCGTCCTCGTGTTCATCCTCGATGCCGTAGCGGCGAAGCAGGATGGGCAGATTTTGCGAAAAGGCGGAGCGCGGCATCACGGTGTCGCAGCCTGCCTCGACGGCTTTTGCCTTCAGGTCGCCGCCCTGCGTGTGAGGCAGGAATCCGATGATCGAGGTATGCCGCTTGAACTTGGCGCGCAGCTTGGGGATCAGGGTGAGCGGCTTGGCGCTGACATTGTTGAGATCGAAGACGATCAGGCCGGGGCGCGCGTCGTCCTCGAGCGCCAGAAGCTCGGCGATGGACTCCTTCTCGTTCTTGATAAACGCGACCTTGACGCCGAGCTTGCGCGTGGTCTCATTTATTTTGGCGAGAAAGAAGAGGTCGTCGATGAAGAGGTAGATTCGCGCGGGGGCGTTTTCGTCAATGGGCTGCACACGACCCTGCGAGTAGTCGATAGGCGACGAGTCGTGCGAGCGCGACCAGGTTCCGAGCGAGGTATCGATGGTCGAGGGTGAGTGCTCCACGGCGCCGTGCAGGGCGCGGTAGCTGTGGTCCATGGGACCGACAAACCCGCGTGGGCCGCGGTCGCGTTTGCCCCCGCCGGTGTTGGAGCTCTTGCGCTTGAAGCCGTCGGCGCGATTGCCGAACTGGTGCGTGTTGGTGTCGCGCGGCAGGGGCGGTGCGCTTGGCTGCGCGGAGAAGCCGCCGCCATGGCCTTGTCCGCCGTTGCCGCCGAAGTTGTCGCGTGGACGATCGCGATCGCGAAAGCGCTTCTTCCACCGTTTCGCCGTGCCGTTGGCGCCGCCGCTGAAGTTGTCTCGCTGGCCGCCGTTGAAGTTATCGCGCGGAGCGCTGTTGGAGTTCTCGCGCGGAACGAAGTTCTCCCGGGGCGCGAAGCTTTCGCGGCCCTCGCGCGGGACGAAGCTCTCGCGCGGAACGAAGCTTTCGCGGGTTTCACGCGGGCCGAAGCTTTCACGACCTTCGCGCGGAGCAAAGCTTTCGCGGGCAAACCCGGAGTCGCTGCGGAAAGACGGCGGTGCCTGTGCCTGCACGGAGGGGAGCGAGCCCGAGGTGGGCTGGCCGGGGTATTGCGTGTCACTCATTTCGGATCCGCCTTTGCGTTTACGGCGCCGGCGGCGGCTGCTCTTGGACTGGCCCATGCCGGGTGCGGTGCTGTTGAGGCCGGTGTCGCCGGTCTCTCTCGAAGGAGGCGCCTGCGATCCAGGAACCTCGGAGACGTTCTGCTCTGAACTCATGCTTCCACTTCCCTTACACGATGTGGTTCTACGACGGCGACTGCGATTGCAGGTTGGTTGGGTTGCGCCCGGAACCCGGCATGAGGCGCGAGCAGGGAGAGGTGATCGCCCATGCAGGCGTCGGCGGAGGTCGGCAGTGACTTGCCTGTGCGGTTCAACGTTTCCTGACCGGCCCTACCCTGAATCTCCGGCAACGGCACACTTCCATGGTCTGCGTTGGCGGGGGTGTTGCGTCTTTATTCGCAAGTCTGGTTTGGAAGCGAAGGCTCGCTAGGACCTGATCGCCTGATGCCAAGTCTTACCGGTTTCGGCCGCTCTGTTGTGCGACCCCACACCACCGGTAACGAATGCTCGGACTCCATCTCCGAAGCCGGCGGGCAATGAAACGGGCCTGCGCCTGCGGGGAAACTCCGAGTCGTCTCCAAACTACGCCGATTGCCCGGAGCATGCAAGATGTTTCTTGGGGAGCTCACGCCACGGGTGCATGAACGCCCCGCGAGAGCAGACAGGCACAGCCCGCCGTCGAAGTGCCTCGTCCGCGGCCCCGAGGAATATCTCGGAAACGGAGCCGCATACGAAGGGGTGGTGCGATTGGCCAGTCACTGGCCTCCTGAAATTGCTCCGCTGGGAGCGATCCTGGCTGGCGGTCATCTCCGTCATGTTGCGGGGTGACTTCAACCAGCGGGACCTGTGCCCGGTCTTCTGGGCTGCGTTTATAGACAATGCACGCGATAGGCCAAACGCATACGTCCGCATCTGGCCGCGATTTCCGCCGCATCTGGCCTTGATTTCCTGGATCCCAGCTCGCCGGCTTCCGTCGATATGGAGATTGCGCCGCCACCAACTATGAAAAAACGGAAACAACGCACACCCGCCCTCCGCGCCGCGAAGCCGTGCCTCCCCGTTTGACCGGCACTTGGCCCACTCCTATAATTTAGCTGTTCTGGTACCCGTCCTGCGGCCCATCGACTCTTCCAGCTTCCGGATGAGTCTGAGCTGCGGCGAGCGGCCGAAAGCGTCGCTTGATATGGGCAGAACACCCAGGGGGTCGCCGGATGGGTGACCGCTGCAGCAGCACACCGTCCAACAGACGGCACTTTTAGACTTGAACCACCGGGATCGAACGCCCGCAAGGAGCACTCCACCTGTCATGAATCGCACTCTTGTATTGGCTTCGGCGCTCGGCGCCGCATTGCCGGCTGCGCTGGTCGCAGCGCAGACCGCTCCCCCCGCGGCGACTCCCGCCCCCGCTTCACAGGCTGCACCCGCAGCTCCCCAGGCCATCGACGCCAAGGTGGCCCTGATCGCCTTTGAGCAGGCTGTCTTCTCGACCAACGAGGGTCAGGAGGCAGTACAGACAGTCCAGAAGAAGTACGCGCCACAGAAGTCGAAGATCGACGCGCTTTCAACCGAGGTCGACACCCTGCGCAAACAGGCCCAGGGTGCGCCGGCGACCGCCAGCGAAGAAGAGCGTGCGCGCCGGCAGCGTGATATCGACGCCAAGGAAAAGCAGCTTAATCGCGACGCCGAGGATGCGCAGAACGCCTATAACACTGACCTGCAGGAGGCCTACGGCAAGGTGGCGCAGAAGTTCTCCACCGTGATGAAGAGCTACTGCCAGCAGAACGGCTTCACACTTCTGCTGGACGTCAGCCAGCAGCAGAGCCCGGTGATGTGGGCGCTGCAGTCGACCGACATCACGGCGGCGGCCATCGAGGCCTACAACAAACAGTCGGGTGTGGCCGCACCTCCGCCCTCCGCGCCCACCGCGAATCGGCCCGCAGGCGCGGCGAATCGGCCCGCAGGAGCAGCGAACCGACCCGCGACGACCCCGCGCAAGCCGCAGTAGCCCGCAACGTGCGGCTGGCTCACAGATAGGGGAGGCTTCGGCCTCCCCTTCGCGTATCCCCACACCAACTTTCTGTGGAAATCCCTGTGAATCGCCGAGCTCCTTTCATCGCACCCGGCCTTCTTCTTCGGGGGCTTCAGGGGCTCTTCGCGCTCCTCGAAGAGCGCACCTAAGTCTTGCGTTTGGTAAGGCTTAGCGCCGAGCGGCGGAGACATCCGGAGATTTCTCTCGTGTGAATGCTGAAAGCTGTGCTAGGGCAACGGATTCCCACAGATCACGATTGGCCCTTTGTAACCGGACGCGGCCTTGACTACAGGAACACCTGTTATCTGTGCCGTTCGAGGTGACACACGACCACCACGACTCCTACTCCTCGCCTACCTTCAGCACGGCGAGGAATGCCTCCTGCGGAATGTCCACCTTGCCGATGCGCTTCATGCGCTTCTTGCCCTCTTTCTGCTTTTCGAGCAGCTTCCGCTTGCGCGAGATATCGCCGCCGTAGCACTTTGCGATCACATTCTTGCGGATGGCCGAGACCGTCTCGCGCGCGATGACCTTGGAGCCGATTGCGGCCTGAATGGCGACTTCAAACATCTGCCGCGGAATCAGTTCGCGCATCTTGTGCACCAGCGCCTTGCCGCGGTCGTAGGCGGCATCGCGGTGCACAATGACGGAAAGAGCATCGACCGGGTCGCCGCCAATCAGGATGTCCATCTTTACCATCGGCGAGATCCACGAGCCGGCCAGCGCGTAGTCGAGCGAAGCGTAACCGCGCGAGACACTCTTCAGCCGATCGTAGAAGTCCAGCACGATCTCGTTGAGCGGCAGCTCGTAGGTCAGCATCACGCGCGTTTCGGAGACGTACTCGAAGTTCTGCTGACGGCCGCGCTTGTCCTCGACCAGCTTCAAGATGCCGCCGACGTACTCCTCGTTGGTCAGAATCTTGGCCGTGATAACCGGCTCTTCAATCGATTCGATCTCGGAGGGATCGGGCCAGCGTGAGGGATTGTCTACTTCCGTTACAGATCCGTCGGTCAACGTGATTCTGTAACGGACACCGGGCGCGGTCGTGATGAGGTCGAGATCGTACTCGCGTTCCAATCGCTCCTGGATGATCTCCAAATGTAACAACCCGAGAAAGCCGCAGCGGAAGCCGAAGCCGAGGGCAGCCGAGGACTCCGGCTCAAAGTTGAAGCTGGCGTCGTTCAGCCGCAGCTTTTCGAGCGCATCACGCAGCAGCGCGTGCTCGTGCGAGTCCACCGTGTACAGGCCGGCAAAGACCATGCTCTTGATATCTTCAAAGCCGGGCAGCGCCTCGCTCGCCGGACGCTCGGGATCGGTTAGGGTGTCGCCCACCTTGGTATCGGAGACGTTTTTGATCGTCGCGACAAAGAAGCCCACCTCGCCGGCCGTGAGCTCTTCAAGCTCGACCGGCTTGGGCGTCATCACGCCGAGGCTCTCCACATCGAAGACCTTGCCGTTGGACATGACCTTGATGCGCTGACCCTTGCGCAACCTCCCGTTGATGATGCGGGCGAGCACGATCACACCGCGATAGGCGTCAAACCAAGAGTCGAAGATCAGCGCCTGGAGCGGCGCTTCGGGGTCGCCCTGCGGTGGCGGCAGAAGCGTAACGACGGCTTCAAGGATCTGTTCCACATTCAGCCCCGTCTTCGCAGAGACCGCGATCGCGTCATCAGCCGGCAGGCCAACCGACTTCTCGATCATCTCCTTGGTGCGCGCAATGTCCGCCGACGGCAGATCGATCTTGTTGATGACCGGCAGGATTTCGAGCCCGTTTGAGATAGCCAGGTACGCGTTGGCCAGCGTCTGCGCCTCAACTCCCTGCGAGGCATCCACAACCAGCAGCGCACCCTCGCACGAAGCGAGCGAACGCGACACCTCATAGGAGAAGTCCACGTGGCCGGGCGTATCGATCAGGTTCAGCTGATACAGCTCGCCGTCCGAGGCCTTGTACATCATGCGGACGGTGTGGGCCTTGATCGTGATACCGCGCTCCCGCTCGAGGTCCATGGCGTCCAAAACCTGCGCCTGCATCTCGCGCTGCGAGAGCGAGCCGGTGAGCTCCAGAAGACGGTCGGAGAGAGTCGATTTGCCGTGGTCGATGTGCGCGATGATCGCGAAGTTACGGATGTGCTGGGGATCCATGCAGGGCTCAAGAATCAGTCTACTTGAGGAGCCGAACCGAACGTCGGCGACATGTTCGAGCCCGCTTCCGCCTCAACCGCCGGCGATGGGGCGCGACAGGTCTCCTCCTGCCCGCCCCCGCTGCGTTCGGCTCGCGCTAAGAGTTCGGCTCTGCGCTACGACTTCGGCAGTGCGCTCGTCGCGGTGCTGGTGCCGCCGCACGCTCCGCCCAGAACCTGCACATTGTTCAGCGTCAGAGTGCTCGCGGCGGAGTCGAAGGTGCCGCTCAAAAGCACCTGCGTTCCCGGGGTGTTGGTGTTGAAGGTGAAGTTCGCCGTATCGCCCAGAACCGAGCCATCCGTCGCCGCCAACGTCCCGCTGGTAAAGCACGGCGAGCCCGTAAAGGTCGCGTTGCCCGAGATCAGAAAGTCTCCGCTCCCCGTTCCCTGCGAGTACTGCGACAGCGTAAGCGAGATCCCCTGGGGTCCACTGGAGCCGGGGATCGCGCCCGTCAGACCGGTCGCCGCATAGGTGCCCGTGAGCGGAGCGTACTGCGTGCCGGCAAGCGTCCCCTTGTCACCCTTGGCGCAGCCGCCCGAGATCGTATAAGTCCCCGCAAAGTGCGTCGCGGTTGCATCCGTGGTCGCGGCCACCGTGATGTACTGCCCGTTGATCGACAGCGAGCCCAGCTTGAGTGCCGTCCCCTCCGTCGCGCCGCTGAACGGAACCACAACCGCCGAGTCGTAGCAGCTGGAGTTCATCGGCGTCACCTGGACGGCCATCGTCGTCACGTCATAGGTCCCGGGCTGCTGGCTCTGCTCGTTGATAAATCCCTTCAGGGTCGAGAACGGGCCGGTACCCGTCGTCGGCGTCGCCTGGATCACCCAGTTGCCGGTCAGGTACTTGTAGTTCGGTATGGGCTTGCCGGGGTTGGTTCCCACCGGGACCACGACGTTGCCGCCACAGCCCACCAGTGCAGCGAGAGCGAGTGGCGAGAGAGCGACGGCGAGACGGCGCGAGGCCAGGGAGCAGATCGAGAAGGACATGAGGTCTCCAGTGAAGCAGGCTTTCATCGTTGCAATACCTTGCAACTTGCGTGCCAAAGTAGAAGAACACGCGCGACGCGCCAATGTCGTGATCTTTTGTGACACGAGGGAAAGATATTTCAGCGGCAAGCGGCCTTTCGGAACAGAAGTTCTCATACTGTGAACTCCGATGCAAGGCTAATCACACGCGTGCGGGGTGGCGCGGCGATGACGCCCTCCCCTGCCAACCCGTCGAGACGCCCGGCTACAATAACGAAGGCATGACGGTGCACGGGTTTCTGGGGCAGGTTAACGGACGGCAACGGGGTTTGGCCCGTCTGGTGCTCACCCTTCTGGTGTCAACGTGTGTCGCCAGCCTGCTTGGTTGCCCGCAGAGTGATCCACTCGGTCCGCCCCCCCCCCAGCTCACCGCACCCCGGCTGCAGTCCACGTTCGCTCCGGCCGCCGCGAGCTCTCTGGCTGCTGCGCGGGCGAAAGCCGCCGCACAGATGAACACCCCCGCCGGTGGAGGCTCCCCGGGCGATCGTCCTGCTCCCACGGGCGCCCCTCCTCCCACGCACGCCAGCGCCTCGCTCGTCGCTGCCAGAGGAAGTGGGCAGGCGGCAGCCGGCCAGAGTCCCAGCGCCGCACAACCCTCCGCCAGCGCAGCCCCTGTCCAGGCCGAGTCCTCGCGCGTCCAGGAGCTCATCGCCGCCGCCGAGCGAAGCTACACCAGCGGCGTTGCCAACTACCGTGCGGGCCGCCTCGATGCCGCCCGCCACGACTTTGATGCGGCGGTCGATGGCCTGCTCAGCAGCGGGCTCAGCATCCGCGAGGATCCCGCTCTCTCCGATGAGATGGATCGCCTGGTCAACGCCGTCAACTCGCTCGAGATGGCCGCGCTCAAGACCGGCAACGGCTTTTCGCCCTCCGTCGAGGACGCTCCGCTCGCCGCCGCCGACCAGGTCACCTTTGCGCCCAATGCTGCGTTGACCGCCAAGGTGGAGACGCAACTCAAGACCACGCAGTCCGACCTCCCGCTCGTCGTCAACGACTACGTCACCAGCTTTATCAACTACTACACCAACAATCCCAACGGCCACGCGCACCTGCTGCGCTCGCTCGAGCGTGCCGGCAAGTACAAGGAGATGATCCAGAAGGATCTGGCGGCCGCCGGGGTCCCGCAGGACCTCATCTATCTCGCCGTCGCGGAGTCCGGCTTTCAGCCACAGGTAGTCAACCCCAAGAGCGGCGCAGGCGGCATGTGGCAGTTCATGGGCTTTCAGGGTGCCTATGGCCTCCTCCGCAACGGCTATGTCGACGAACGCTTTGATCCCGAAAAGAGCTCCAAAGCCTACGCCCGCTATATGAAGTCGCTCTTCGAGCAGTTCGGCGACTGGTACCTCGCCATGGCTGCCTATGACTGGGGCCCGGGCTACGTCCAGCGCGCCGTCATGAAGACCGGCTATGCCGACTATTGGGAGCTCTACCGTCGCGGTGTGCTCCCCGGCGAAACCAAGAACTACGTCCCCGGCATCATCGCCGCGGCCATCATGGCCAAGAACCCCGCGCAGTACGGCCTCGAAGATCTCCACCCCATGCCGCCCGTCGTCTACGACACCGTGCAGACCGAGACAGCCGTCGACCTGCGCCTCGTTGCGGACCTCACCGACACGAGCCTCAGCGAGATCGTCGCTCTCAACCCCAGTCTGCTGCATCCAACGACGCCGCGCGACCTCAGCTTCGATCTGCACATTCCGCCGGGCACCAAAGAGCTCTATCAGGAGCGCATCAAGGCCATCCCCGACGAGCATCGCGCCACATGGCGCTTTCACGTGGTGCGGCCCGGCGAGACCCTGGACGGCATCGCCCTCAGCCTCCACGCGCATGTCAGCGATCTGGCCGAGGCCAACGACCTGAAGCCGACTGACGCCGTGGATACCGGCGATGAACTCGTTGTACCGATCACGCCCGCCGTCAGCCTCGCCGGCTCGCGGCCGCAGCACTACCGCGTTCTGCGCGGCGACTCACTGGTCACCGTGGCCGATCGCTTCGGCATCAGCGTGGAGCAGCTGCGGCAGTGGAATCACATGCGTTCGAATGCCGTCGCTCCCGGCCGCATGCTGCTGGTCAGCGAGCCTCTGCGGCTTGCGCCGGCTGTGCGGGGCAGAGTGCGCGCGGCGCGCGTGCGAGGCATCTTCCACGCACGGTCCGCCGGGGCACGATCGCGCTCGACCGGATCCCACGCGCGCTCCTCCACGGCCCACGCCCGCACGCCCAGCGCCGCTCGAGTTGCTTCCACCCATCGCACCAAAGCCAGGCAAAAGCATTAGTCCCGCGCGCGCCGCCGCGCCCACATCCTGCGCACCCACACACATCGCAGACACACTCGCAACGAAGCCCTCGACACTTCGCGCCACACGCGTCACACACCGGGGGGGACGACACTAGGTCGATACCTCAGAACGCGCACGCAACTCTTCTCTTGCGCACGCTGGCGCGGCCATGCATCCTGTTGGGGAGAATCGGCGCAGCGCGTGATCCGTTCTTGGCATCGTACGAGGTGCAGTTGCGAGAGATGGCCAGCGAGGGCGAGCGACGATGAGCTTCGACACAATGATCCGGATTTATGTGGCGGCACAGGACGACTTCGACGACGATGCGGCCGATGCCGAAGACCGCCGCGATATCAACGCCGATCTCGACGAAGAAGACGAAGAGGTCTCGCGCAGCGCCGAGGACACCACGCCGCGCTCGGCCAACCTCGACGCGGACGAAGAGGCAAACGCAGACGACGCCGCTGCGGACGACGACGAAAAGACACTGGACGATGAGGAAGACGATCTCGACGACGACGTCGGCGACGATCGCGAGACCGACCCGGGCGACGATGAGGATGACGCTGACGATTTGGAAGATGACCTCGCAGCCGCCGACGACGAGGACCACGATGAGGCGGAGGAAGAGCAGATCGTCGAGACGACGCTGAGCGGCGCCGACGAAGTCGATCTCCCGGGCGGAGACGTCGCCGACGCAGATCCTCTGCTGCATCGCGACACGCACCCGGAAAACGCCCGCATGTACAGCATGCCCGCGACCGCGCAGGCGGACTACGAGCCATCAACCCGCATGGCCGGCAATCCGCGCATCAACGAGGCCGAGCCGCCCGTCGAGCTGGGCGATATGGGCACCGAAACCATGGAAGACCGCCTGGCCCAGGATCGTGTGGTTCGCGTCATGCACGGCGAAGGCCGTGCTCCCGCCAAGACGCCAACCAAGAAAGCCGCCGCCAAAAAGGTTCCCGCCAAAGCCGTGCCCGCCAAGAAGGTTCCCGCCAAGACGCCGGCCAAGAAAGCCGCCGCGAAGAAGGCTCCCGCCAAGGCCGTCCCCGCCAAGAAGGCGCCCGCCAAAAAAGCCTCCGCAACAGAGGCTCGTGGCAAACAGGCTCGGGTCACACCGACCGCCGCAAAGACCTCGTCGAAGAAGTCCTCGACGGGGGCGAAGTCCCCCTCCACGCAGACCGCCGGACGCGCCTCCACCGCGCGCCCCACACGCGGCGGCGCGCGTAAAAATCTCAAGGCATCTGCCGCAAAAGGAGGTGCTCCACGCGGCGGGAAGGCTGGCTCGCAGGCAGGGACAGCTGGACGACGGAGCACAGCACGCAGCACAAACTCACCACGGAGAGGTACGACCTTGGCAACTCAGAAGAAAGCTCCAGCAAAGAAGAGTGCGTCGACCAAGAGCGCGGCGACCAAAGCCCCCGCGAAGAAGGCCGTCGCCAAGAAGACCCCGGCAAAGAAGACCACGACAGCAAAGAAGGCAACCGCTAAGAAGACTGTGGCGAAGAAGTCCACCACCGCGGCCAAGAAGGCCCCGGCGAAGAAGTCCACGGCGAAGAAGACTTCCACCAAGACGGCTGCAAGCACAACCAAGTAATCAGCCAAAGGCAAACAAAAGGGCCCGGTCGCCGCTTCGGCGCACCGGGCGTTTTTGTGTTTGCACCCCGGCCCCTCGCACCGCGCTCGCACCAACTCCCTTCCCCACACCGACGCCCCGCCGCGGCCGCCCGAGAAGGCTCCGCGCGCACCCCATTTCTCATTGACAACACGCCGGCATACGCCTACTGTCACTCTGTTCCGTCACAAGTAAGCGGTTTCGCCACGCTCGGTTCTGCCCCAGTCTGCCGGCCCTGCATCTCCCATTCTTCGCCTGTCCCCTCCACTCGCGGCAAGCAAGCCACCCACCGGCCTGCAGCCAGCCGCGCCCCATCTGTGAGACCCTTTCCGCCAACACATCAGTTCTACCCGCAGCACACGCCCGCACCGCACGAGGTCCCGCTCAATGCCACTCGCAGCACTCTTTCTCATCACGCAACTGACCCACCTCGCGCCAGTCGACATCCTGATCCTCCTGCTCTACTTCGCCGTCGTCATCTTTATCGGCTTCTACGTCAAGGGCTCCACCAACACCAGCGAAGAGTTCTTCCTCGCCGGCCGCGAGATGACCGCCTGGATCGCCGGCCTCGCCTTTGTCTCCGCCAACCTCGGCTCCCTCGAGCTCATGGGCTGGGCCGGCTCCGCCTACCAGTACGGCATCCTCGCCACACACTGGTACTGGATCGGCGCCATCCCCGCCATGCTCTTCCTCGGCATCGTCATGATGCCCTTCTATTACATCTCCAAGACCCACTCCGTCCCCGGCTATCTTCAGCTCCGCTTCGGCGAAGGCGCCCGCGCCCTCTCCGCCGTCTCCTTCGCCTTCATGACCATCCTCATGTCCGGCGTCAACATGTACTCCATGGCGCTGGTCATGCGCGTCATCCTCGGCTGGAACATCAACTTCTCCATCTGGGTTGGCGCCGTCACGGTCGCGGTCTACGTCATGCTCGGCGGCCTCCGCTCCGCCATCATCAACGAGGTCCTCCAGTTCGTCCTCATCTGGGCCGGCGCCGCCCTTATCCCCATCCTCGGCCTCATCGAAGCCCACGGCTGGACCAACCTCAAAGCCCAGATCGCCGCCAACGTCGGCTCCACCGACTACACCCACATGTGGTCCACCCTCGGCCACTTCCGCGATAACCCCATGGGCGTCCACTGGACCGGCATGGTCTTCGGCCTCGGCTTCGTCGTCGCCTTCGGCTACTGGACCACCGACTTCCTCGTCGTCCAGCGCGTCCTCTCCGCCCACAACCTCCGCGCCGCCAAGATGGCCCCAGTCATCGGCGCCGCCTTCAAGATGGCCGTGCCCTTTATCGTCATCGTCCCCGGCCTGCTCGCCCTCGCCGTCCTCAAAAATCCCGACGGCTCCGTCATGCACCTGGTCGGCGAAAACATGGTCGACGCCCAGCACCCCTACTCCTACAACGAAGTCCTCCCCCTCATGCTCATCCGCTACTGCGGCCCCGGGCTCCTCGGCCTCGGCATCACCGCCCTCGTCGCCGGCTTCATGTCCGGCATGGCCGGCAATGTCAGCGCCTTCTCCACCGTCTGGACCTACGACCTCTACGGCGCCTTTCTCAACAAGAAAGCCACCGACAAGCACTACGTCTCCATGGGCCGCTGGTCCACCATCATCGGCATGGTCGTCTCCGTCGGCACCGCCTACCTCGTCGCCCACGCCGCCTCTATCATGGACTACGTCCAGGCCCTCTTCTCCTTCTTCATCGCCCCCCTCTTCGGCACCGTCATCCTCGGAATGCTGTGGAAGCGCGCCACGCCGGCCGGCGGCTTTTGGGGCCTGCTCGCCGGCACCGCCTCCTCCATCGGCATGTGGCTCTACACCACCTACGGCGGCCCCGCCGCCCTCGCCCGCATCGCCCTCTCCGTCGACGCCAAACCCATGGCCGAAAACATCTACCGCGCCCTCTGGAGCTGGATCATCTGCGTCGCCGTCACGGTCGCCGTCTCGCTCGCCACCACACCCAAACCCCTCGCCGAACTCAACGGCCTCGTCTACGGCGCCACTCCGATCCCTGACGACGGCGCCCAAACCATCTGGCAAAAACCCATCACCTGGGCCGTCGTCGTCTTCGTCGTCTTCCTCATCCTTAACATCATCTTCTTCTAGGCGCCGCCCGCTACCCAGGCCTCATCGCCTCCACCGTCACGGCGCACGAGATCGAGGTCGGGGGGCCGAGAAGAAGCGCGGCCGGCGCCGCTCCGTCCCTCACGGCACCCGCCGCAAAAAAGCGCCCGACCTTCCGGGCGCTCTCTCACCTCCAAAGCCCATCCACAACCAGACCGGCTAGTTCGACTCCGTGAAGACGATGTACGGTGCGGCCCCACCCGCCGTGCTGCAGCTCCCCAGCGTCAGATTGTTGGTCTCGCCGGTCGTGCCGTCATAGCTGGAAGGCGAAACGCAGCTCGGCGCCGTCGTCGATCCGTCCGTTACCGCGACCTTCACCGTCAGCGACGCGCCCTTGTTGAAGTCCGCGCGCGAACCCCCGGCGTTGCCCACCACGTTGAACTCGGCCTGCGTCCACTTGCTCGAAATATCCGTGTACGAGTCCGCCACGCTGGCCGTGTAGGCCTCCGTTCCATAGGTCGCCGTCGCCCGGTCCGAGCCATCCGGTGTCGCCGTGCCCGAAAGCTGCAGGCTCGCCAGCTGCGTCGCCGGAAGCTGCCCGTTGTAGACCACCGTCGCCGGCGTATTCTGCACGCAGTCCACACCGCTCGTGTCCGCTCCGCCGTTGATGAAGCCGCTCGGGCACGAGGCGCTTGTGCTGCCGCCGTAGTTGATCAGCCAGTATTCGATAAACACCTCGGTCGTACCCGAAAGCCGGCTGCTCGTCAGCGAGACCGGAGTATCGGTCGAGATCACATACTGCTGCCACGCATAGCACCCCGAGTACCCCGCGCACGCCGCGGTATTCACAATGTTCGTGTTCACCTGCAGCGTGTACTGGTTGGTGCCGATGATGCCGCTGCTCTCCCCGCTGCCGAAGCGAACGTTTGCACCCTTCTCCGAGGTGACACCCCTCACCGTGGGAAAGCTGCCCACCACCGAGCTGAACGTGTGACCGGCCGGCGCCTGCGCCACATAGTCGTACCCATTCCCGACGACCTGGGTGTGCACGTTGGGCCGGGCCGATCGATACGCCGGCGCCGCGGCGCAGGTCACCTTCTCCCACGCTGTGCTCGGAAACGAGGCGTGGTAGCAGCCCTGCTGCGGTGCCGGGGCCTGATGCATCACCTGCCGCCACTCCCTGTGCAGCTGCTCCTGGTACGACTCGGCAATGGGCCTTCCGCTCTGCCCCGCCAGGCTGCGGGGAAAGAGCGTGGAGGCGAGAAGGACGGGCACTGACGAAAAAAGAACGACCGAACGCATAAGCTGCATAGGTTCTCCTTGAGCCAATCTGTTGTGGCATGGCAACCGACCGAAGAGACAAGCCGAGCAAGAGGCGGAGCATCAACTCTGGTTATCGTGTGCCGACCAGCGTACTGACCGGAAACCAACCGGTCAAGCGAGCGTTGAGGAAAGCTCCCATCCAGACCGCGTGCGGTCCAAGCCGTCGGGTGGAATGACGGCTGCTGAACCGCTCCCGAGCGGCTCCACACCTCCCCGCCTTTGCATAAAGCGGGCCTCTACGAGTAGCTTCTCCTTCTAGCTGCCTCGCTCGCGCGGGCCGTCGCACGCAAGGAGAAAACACATATGGCTCAAGGCACAGGTCGGGGCGAAGCCCTCTCCATCTGGTTCTTCGTCGGAGCCCTCACCCTCATCTACGGCCTCGTGCTTCTGCCCTACGGCGCCTGGGAGTGGTTCGGCAACCACGAAGCCCCCACCGTCCTCCACCAGCTCCATCCCACCTTCTGGTGGGGTCTCCTCATGACCCTCGTCGGCCTCTTTTACACCGTGCGCTTCCGCCCCAGGCCCGCCGACGTCAACACACCGTAGTCAACATCCCTGGAACACGCCCGAGCTTCCGCGCCCGGCTGCCGCCAACTACACCGGCTCTTGCCCATAGGTCGCCGTCGCCCCGTGCTTGCGGAAGTAATGCCGGTCCAGCAGAGCCCGCGATACCTCCGCCGCGTTCGCCTTCAGACCCACCGTCCGGTACGCCATCCGCGCCACCGCCTCCAACACCACCGCGTTGTGCGCCGCCTCCGCCGGCGTCCGCCCCCACACAAACGGCGCATGCCCCGCCACCAGGCACGCCGGCACCGCCAGCGGATCAAGTCCCGCGCCCTCCCGGAACCGCCGGGCAATCGCCACCCCGGTCTCATGCACATAGCGTCCGCCGATCGCCTCGTCCGACAGCGGCTCCGTCACCGGCACCGGCCCATAAAAATAATCCGCATGCGTCGTCCCAAACGCCGGAATCGCCATCCCCGCCTGCGCAAAGCTCGTCGCAAACTCCGAGTGCGTATGCACCACCGCCCCAATCTCCCGGAACTCCCGGTACAGCAGCGTGTGCGTCTCCAAATCCGACGACGGCTTCAGCGTCCCCTCCACCACCCGCCCCTCCAGGTCCGTCACCACCATGTCCTCCGCCCGCAGCGCCTCGTACGCCACACCCGACGGCTTGATTACCACCAGCCCCCGCTCCCGGTCCACCCCCGACGCATTCCCAAACGTGTACAGCACCAACCCCCGCCGCACCAGCTCCAGATTCGCCTCCAGCACCGCCGCCCGCAGCTCGCCTAGCAGCATCCGCGCTCCTCCCTCTTCCATCCAGCTCGATCCTAGCCGATGCCCTCGCCGCTTACAGCAACGCTGCCTGCCGCGGGGCGACACCGTGCCGTCCTCTCCGCAAACGCAGCGTCGCACGCTTCGCCCCGAGGAAGTTGCACCTTATTTCACGAAAGCCGCTGAAGTTCGAAGCGTTGCATCTCACGGCCTAGGAGAACGACCCATGAGCCTTCAGGATGTACTGATCGACGAGCTGCGAGACCTCTACAGCGCAGAAAACCAACTAGTCAAGGCGCTGCCCAAAACCATAAAAGGTATCTCAAGCCCGGCCATGAAGACAGTTCTTCGCGACCATCTCGAAGAGACCAAGGGCCAGGTGCTCCGTCTACGCGAGGTCTTCCAGCACCTCGGCAAGAAGCCCACCGGCGAGCACTGCAGCGGCATGGAAGGCTGCATCAAGGAAGTGACCGAGGCCCTGGAGAAGGACGAGACGGGTGCCCTCAAGGACGCCGGTATCCTCGGTGCCTCGCTCCGCGTCGAGCACTATGAGATCGCCGGCTACACCGCCGCCCTCGCCATGGCAAAGACCCTCAAGCAGAAAGAGATCGTGGCTCTGCTCACCGAGACGCTGAACGAAGAGAAGACGGCCGCCAAGAACGTCCTGAGCGGCGGAACACCCATCCTCAAGGAAGCCTCCACCCAGGAAGAGAAGGACGATGAGGATGAAGACAAGAAGCCCAAGAGCCCGAAAGAGAAGAAGTCCAAAGTAGAGAGCGAGCAGGACGAGCAAGAAGCCGAGCCGGAGATGGGCAAGCAGTCCTAACCAGCGCGCAGTCCGCCTCCATCGGCGCAGTGGGCCGGGCGAACCAAACGCCCGGCCCACTCCTCTTCAGCCCGCTACCTGTACGCCGCGTCGCTCCACAGCAGCTCCCGCCGCAGCTCCGCAATCCGCGTCTCTCCATCGATCCGCACCAGCTCCACCCCCGCCATCTCCGCAAAGTCCGCCAGATGCTCCGTCGTGAGCGCCTGGCTGAAGCCCGTATGATGCGCCCCACCCGCATAGATCCACGCCGCCGCCGCCACCTTCAGGCTCGGCTTCGGCAGCCACAGCGTCCGCGCCACCGGCAGCCTCGGCAGCTCCTCCCGCGGCGCCACCACATCCACCTCGTTCACGATCATCCGAAACCGGCTCCCCATATCCACCACGCTCGCCACCACCGCCGGCCCAGCCGGCGAGGTAAACACCAGCCGCACCGGATCCGCGTTCCCCCCAATCCCCAGCGGATGCACCTCCACCGAAGGCTGCCCCGCCGCGATCGTCGGGCAGATCTCCAGCATGTGCGACCCCAACACACTGCTCTCCCCACCGCCCGCCGTCCCAAAGTCGTACGTGTAGTCCTCCATAAAGCTCGTCCCCCCCGGCAGACCCTCCGCCATCACCTTCATCGTCCGCACCAGCGCCGCCGTCTTCCAGTCGCCCTCGCCCCCAAACCCAAACCCGTCCGCCATCAGCCGCTGCGTCGCAATCCCCGGCAATTGCCCCATCCCATGCAGATCCTCAAACGTATCCGTAAACGCCCCAAACCCGCCCTCCACCAGAAACGCCCGCAGCCCCAGCTCGATCCGCGCCGCCACCTTCAGCGACTCACCCCGATTATGCTCCGCAGCCACCCGGTACTGCGCCCTGTACTCCTCCACCAGCCGGTCCACCTCCGCCTCGCTGAACCCCGCCATCCGGTCCGTCAGGTCCCCAATCCCAAACCCCGACACTGCATATCCGAACACGGCCTGCGCCTCCACCTTGTCGCCCTCGGTCACCGCCACATTGCGCATGTTGTCGCCAAACCGCGCCACCTTCAGCCGCTGCGACTCCGCCCACCCCCGCGCCGCGCGCGCCCAGCAGTCAATCTCCCCCACCGTCTCCGCATCCCGCCAAAACCCCACCACCACCTTGCGCGGCAGACGCATCCGCGCCGTCAAAAACCCAAACTCGCGATCCCCATGCGCCGCCTGGTTCAGGTTCATAAAATCCATGTCGATCGTCCGGTACGGCAGCTCGCGGTTGAACTGCGTATGCAAATGCAAAAACGGCTTCCGCAGCGCCTTCAACCCCGCAATCCACATCTTCGCCGGCGAAAACGTATGCATCCACAACACCAGGCCCACGCACGCCTCGGCGTCATTGGCCTCCCGGCACACCGCCAGAATCGCCTCCGCCGTCGTCACCACCGGCCGCCACACCACCCGCACCGGCAGCCCCGCCTCCCCATCCAGCGACCCCGCAATCGCCCGCGAGTTCGACGCCACCTGCTCCAGCGTCTCCGGCCCATACAGGTGCTGACTCCCCGTCACAAACCAGATCTCCTGCGCCCTCGTGCCCATCACGCCCATCCCAGACTCTCCCTCTGTCGTCCCGTCGCCGCCCGGCATCGCCCGCCTGTCCACCAGCGCCAGCCCGCTCCGCGGTAAGGTATGATCCCGTCTGCCGGCAAACAGCATCCGCGGATCACCTCTTGCCCCTACGACTCTAGACCAAAAAGAAACCGTTTTCACGGCCGCTCCACCAACCCCTTCCGCAGGAGCCCACGCATGTCCCGTGCCGCCTCGCCCAGACTCCGCCGCCTCGCCTGCGCCGCCCTCCTCGCCCCAGCCCTCGCCCCAGCCCAACGCCCAGCCCAACTCCCAGCCCAAACCTCAGCCGAGGCCACCCTCACCATCAACCCCGCAGACGTCCTCCACCCCGTCAGCCCCACCCTCTACGGCATGATGACCGAAGAGATCAACCATGCCTTCGACGGCGGCCTTTATGCCGACCTCGTCAACAATCGCACCTTCCGCCCCACCTGGTCCGGCATCGATCACTGGGATCTCGTCCGTCGCGGCGCCGCCGCCGCCACCTTCAGCCTCGATCGATCCACCGGCCCCTCCAAAGCCCTGCCCACCAGCGCCCAACTCACCGTCTCCACCGCCTCCCCCGGCAATGAGGCCGGCCTCAGCAACACCGGCTTCTGGGGCATGGCCGTCCACCCCCACACCCGCTTCACCGGCACCCTCTACGCTCGCCTCGATTCGCCCGGTGCCCCCGCCCTCACCGCCCAACTCGTCAGCGACGACACCGGCGCCATCCTCGCCAAAGCCGACATCCCCCTCCACTCCGGCCCCTGGGCCCGCTACGACTTCACCATGACCTCCACCGGCGCACCCGCCTCCCAACGGAACCACCTCGAGCTCCTCCTCGCCCAGCCCGCCAGCCTCCACCTCCAGGCCGTCTCGCTTATGCCCCCCACCGTCCACAACCACGGCACACGGCCCGATCTCATGGAGCGCATGGCCGCCCTCCATCCCAACTTCCTCCGCCTCCCCGGCGGCAACTACCTCGAAGGCGACACCCTCAAGGATTGGTACAACTGGAAACAGACCATCGGCCCCCTCGTCGATCGCCCCGGTCACCAGGCACCCTGGACCTACTGGTCCACCGACGGCATGGGCCTGCTCGAGTTCCTCGAGTGGACCGAGGACCTCCACATCGAGCCCGTCCTCGCCGTCTACGCCGGCTACGCCCTCCACGGCGAGCACATCACCCCCGGCCCCGACCTCCAGCCCTTCGTCCAGTCCGCCCTCGACGAGATCGAATACCTCACCGGCGACACCTCCACCCGCTGGGGCGCCGAGCGCGCCAAAGACGGCCACCCCGCACCCTTTCCCCTCCACTACATCGAGATCGGCAACGAGGACGAGTTCGACAAATCCGGCTCCTACCCCGCCCGCTTCGCGCAGTTCGCCACCGCCCTCCATACCCGCTACCCGCCCTACAAGCTCATCGCCACTACCCCCGTAAAAGAAGACACCCCCGCCGCGCAGCCCGACCTCATCGACGACCACTTCTACAAGCCGGCCGCGGAGATGCTCGACTTCACCCACCACTACGACGACGCGCCACGCTCCGGCCCCAAGATCTTCGTCGGCGAGTGGGCCACCCTCTCCGGCACACCCACCCCAAACTTCGGCGGCGCACTCGCCGACGCCGCGTTCATGACCTCGCTCGAGCGCAACTCCGACCTCATCGTCATGGCCAGCTACGCCCCGCTCCTCATCAACGTCAACCCCGGCGCCGGGCAGTGGGGTACCAACCTCATCGGCTTCGACGCCCTCTCCACCTACGGCTCACCCAGCTACTGGGCCCAGTGCCTCTTCGCCGCCCACCTCGGCGCCGCCGTCGTCCGCTCCTCGCTCTCCGGCGCCGCCCCCCGCCTCTACACCTCCGTCACCGTCGGCTCTCCCAATCACCCGGAGGACCACACCCTCCACCTCAAACTCGTCAACGCCTCCACCTCCGCCCAGCCCCTCACCATCGAGCTCCAAGGCCTCGCCGGCACCCACACCGCCACCGTCAACTCCCTCCACGCCGCTACCTACGCGGCCACCAACTCCATCACCGCCCCCGACCTCATCCACCCCGTCCCCACCCGCGCCGCCGTCCCCGGCCCCCACTGGCACCACACCGTCCCCGCCCTCACCATCGAGGTCATCGACATCCCCCTCTAACCTCTCCCGCCCACTCCCTTGCCCTTGCCCCTCCTGTTGTCATCCCGAAGGGACCTGCTTCTACCTTTGCCCTTGCCCCTTTGGTTGTCATCCTGAGCAAAGCGAAGGACCCCTGTAGTCGCCATCCGCCCCACAACCCCACCCCAAAGGCCACCCATGCGCCATCTAGCCCTCGTCCTCGCCGCCACCACCGCCTGCGCCCTCGCCCAGGCCATGCTCCCCCCCGCCCCCCACAAGCCCGCTCTCCTCCTCGGCGCCGCCTGGTACCCCGAGCAGTGGCCCGAGTCCCGCTGGGACGCCGACCTCACCCTCATGCAGCAGGCCCACATCCACCTCGTCCGCGTCGGCGAGTTCGCCTGGTCCACCATGGAGCCCACCGAAGGCAACTTCCAGCTCGACTGGCTCGACCACGCCATCCGCGCCGCCGAAAAGCACGGCATCGCCGTCGTCATCGGCACACCCTCCGCCGCCCCGCCCGCCTGGCTCACCCAGAAGTATCCCCAAACCCTCCGCACCATGGCCGACGGTCGCAAAGATCAGCACGGCAATCGCGCCCAGGAAGACTGGTCCGACCCCAAATACCGCGAGCTCTGCCGCAAGATCGTGACGGAACTCGCCAACCGCTTCGGCCACGACCCCGACGTCATCGGCTGGCAGATCGACAACGAATACTCCAACGAAAGCTACGGCCCCGCCACCGACGCCCAGTTCCAGCAGTGGCTCCACGACAAATACAAGACCCTCGAGAACCTCAACACCCGCTGGACCACTTCGTACTGGAGCGAAACGTATCAAAATTGGGATCAAATCCCCATCGAGGAGGTTCCCCACCAGGCCCAGGGCGGCAACCCCGGCCTCCTGCTCAACTGGAAACAGTTCGTCTCCGACACCTGGCGCTCCTACCAGGCCAACCAGCTCGACATCCTCAAGCACACCGTCGACCCCCGCATGTTCATCACCACCAACATGATGGGCTGGTTCGACGCCTACGATCACTACACCGTAGCGCAGGACCTCTCGCTCGCCTCCTGGGATGACTACATCGGCTCCGGCCACCTCGACCCAGTCCGCAACGGCGCCACCCACGACCTCACCCGCGGCTTCCTCCGCCAAAACTTCTGGGTCATGGAGACCCAGCCCGGCTTCGTCAACTGGTCATCCGATAACAACGCCCTCGACCGCGGCGAAGTCCGCGCCATGGCCTGGAACGCCGTCGGCCACGGCGCCGAAGCCGTCGAATACTGGCAGTGGCGCTCCGCCCTCAACGGCCAGGAGCAGTACCACGGCGTCCTCGTCGGCGCCGACGGCACACCCGTCCCTCTCTACCCGGAAGTCCAACAGATCGGCGAAGACTTCGACAAAGCCGCACCCCTCCTCGAAGGCACCACCGTCCACGCCGACGCCGCCATCCTCAACGACTACCCCTCCCGCTGGGCCATCAACTGGCAACGCCACAACAAGGCCTTCGATCCCGTCGACGCCCTCATGGCCTATTACCGCCCCCTCCATCAGGCCCTCCGCTCCGTCGACATCGTCGCCGATACCGCCCCCCTCACCCAGTACAAGCTCGTCATCGCCCCCGCCCTCAACCTCCTCACCCCCCAGGCCGCCCAAAACCTCCAGACCTTCGTCCAAAACGGCGGCCACCTCGTCCTCACCCCCCGCTCCGCCATGAAAGACGCGGACAACTCCCTCTGGCCCCAACGCCAGCCCGGCCCCCTCACCCCCCTCCTCGGCGCCCGCGTCGAGCAGTTCTACGCCCTCGAAAAACCCGTCCCCACCACCGGCGACTGGGGCACCGGCCAATCCACCCTCTGGGCCGAACAACTCGGCTCCCTCGCCCCAGACACCCACGTCCTCCTCCGCTACGGCCACTCCAACGGCTTCCTCGACGACCAACCCGCCGCCGTCACCCGCCGCGTCGGCAAAGGCTCCATCACCTACATCGCCGCCACCCTCGACCCCGCCTCGGCCACCCGCGCCGTCGCCTGGATGCTCCAGCAGGCCAACCTCGCCCCCGTCCTCCCATCCCTCCCCGCCGGCATCGACGCCGCCCTCCGCTCCGGCCCCAACAAACACATCCTCATCCTCACCAACTACAACCCGGCACCCACAACCATCACCCTCCCCCACCCCATGACCGACGTCCTCACCGGCAAGTCCGCCTCCACCCTCACCCTCCCCACCTTTGGCGTCGCCGTCTTCCACGACACCCGCCCCTAACCCCCACCACTATGCAAGCGTTAACAAATCTCGTTGACATGCCTCCGACGGCCCTGTACTGTTGCGCACGTCTGCAACCAGGGCCGGCGGGCGCGTCAAGCTCGTCCCATCAAGCGCATCGTCAAAATAAAAGCTCCCGGCCCACACAAAACGCCACCAAACACGGCTCCACGCCAATGCCGCACTTCACGAGGACAGTCGCATGAGCACTCGCTTCCACCGCCAGTTAAGCCTTTACATGGCCCTTGCCCTTCCCTTCGCCCTCGCCACCCCAGGCCTCACTCCGCGCGCCCTCGCCCAGGCCGACCAGGGAGCCATCACCGGCCTCATCGCCGACCCAACCGGCGCCGTCATCCCCAACGCCCAGGTCACCCTCACCAACACAGACACCGGCCTCACCCTCCAGACCACCTCCGACTCCAGCGGAAACTACGTCTTCTCCCCCATCAAAATCGGCAACTACAAGGTCTCCGCCACCGCCCCGGGCTTCAGCACCATCACCCAGGAAAACATCACCGTCCACGTCCAGGACCGCGTCGAAGTCAACCTCAAACTCCAGACAGGCGCCTCCTCCGAGGTCGTCACCGTCACCTCCGCCCCGCCCCTCCTCCAAACCCAGGAAGGCTCCACCGGCCAGGTCATCGCCTCCCAGACCATCAACGACACACCCCTCAACGGCCGCAACTGGGTCTTCATCGCCCAGCTCACCGCCGGCGTCGCCCCAGCCAACGGCTCACGCGGCCAGGGCGGCGGAGACTTCAACGCCAACGGGCAGCGCGCCGAGCAAAACAACTACATCATGGACGGCGTCGACAACAACGTAAACGTCGTCGACTTCTTCAACTCCGCCTCCTACGTCGTCCGCCCCCCGCCCGACGCCCTCGCCGAGTTCAAAGTCCAGACCGGCAGCTACTCCTCCGAGTTCGGACACTCCGCCGGCGCCGTCGTCAACGCCTCCATCAAGTCCGGAACCAACAACATCCACGGCTCCCTCTGGGAGTACAACCGCAACGACGCCTACGACATCCGCGAGTACTTCACCCCCACCGTCGCCAAATATCGCGAAAACCAGTTCGGCGCCACCCTCGGCTTCCCCATCCTCAAGGACAAACTCTTCTTCTTCGGAGACACCGAGGCCAACCGCATCATCTTCGGCGAAACCCACGCAGGTCTCACCGTCCCCACCGCCCTCGAACGCACCGGCGACTTCTCCGACCTGCTCAACCCCGCCCTCGTCAACGGCAACACCATTCAGCTCTACGCGCCCAACCCGCTCCACAACGGCACCACTCCCATCGCCGGCAATCGCCTCGACCAGTCCGGCATCCCCCTCGATCCCGTCGCGCTCCGCCTCGCCAACCTCTTCCCCCTGCCCAACAACGGCGTCCCCGGCCAGACCTATAACAACTACACCACGGTCACCAACACCACCAACAACACCTTCCAGTGGGACGTCCGCATGGACGCCAACCTCACCTCCAAGGATCAGGCCTTCGGCCGCTTCAGCTATAACCATCAGCCCATCACCCACCCCGCACCCCTCGGCCCCATCCTCGATGGCGGCGGCTTCGCCGACACCGGCGTCCTCAACCTCCTCGGCGAAAACTTCGCCGGCAGCGAAAGCCACGTCTTCACCCCCACCCTCACCAACGAGTTCCGCTTCGGCTATAACTACGGCCACTACGCCGGTCTCCACGAAAACGCCAACAGCCCCGACCTAGCCGCCAGCCTCGGTCTCGGCGGCATTCCCGTCGCCCCCAATAACAGCGGCCTGCCCTACTTCAACGTCACCGGCACCTCCTCCTTCGGCTCGCCCCAGTTCTACGCCACCAACGAGTACGAAAACGTCTACCAGATCCTCGACAACGTCACCAAGGTCGTCGGAAACCACACCATCAAGGGCGGCGTCGACATCCAGCGCATCCGCTTCTCCACCTCTCAGCCAACCCAGCCGCGCGGAACCTATAACTTCACCGGCGTCTACACCTCGCAGGTCGGGACACCAAACACCGGCTACGGCTTCGCCGACTTCCTCACCAACAACCAAAACAACTCCGTCATCTCCAACGTCTTCACCTCGGACGACGTCCGCTTCAACCGCGCCGGCTACCTCCAGGACGACTGGAAGGTCAGCCAGAAGCTCACCGTCAACTACGGCGCGCGCTACGACTACTCCACCCCCTACCTCGAACGGCACGACAACCAGGCCGCCTTCGTCCCCACCAGCGCTCCCATCGCGAGCGGCAGCACCGGCGAGTACCGCCTCGCCAAAAGCAAGCAGGGCATGGCCATCCCCACCGCCTTCACCCGCCTGCTCGCCGCAGACAACATCTCCCTCGTCTACACCAACAATCGCTACCTGGTTGAGCCGCAAAAGACCAACTTCGCCCCGCGCGTCGGCTTCGCCTACAGCATGACGGACAAGGCCGTCCTCCACGGCGGCTACGGCATCTTCTTCGGCGGCCTCGAAAGCACAGGCTACTACCCCAACCTCGGCGAAAACTTCCCCTTCGAGTACGACTCCGCCTTCCCCGCCTCCTCCTGCAACGGCGGCGGCACCTGCCCCAACAACGGCTTCACCCTCGAGAACGGCTTCCACAACGCCATCGCCGCCGGCCTCCTCAACTCCATCTCCAAACCAACCCTCCGCGGCTCCGAAGCCAAGATCCGCACACCCTACAGCGAGCAGTTCAACCTCACCGTCGAGTACGGCTTCTCCAACTCGCTCGTCGGCTCCGTCGGCTACGTCGGCGCCGTCAGCCGCCACCTCCAGACCTTCCCCAACGTCAACGGCCCCGTCGCCCTCGCCTACAACGGCTTCGGTGGTTACGTCGACACCGCCGGCGATCAGATCAACCCGCTCCAGCCCTATCCGCACTTCGGCGGCTTCTCCTACACCGCCTACGACGCCGCCTCCAACTACAACTCGCTGCAGACCAAGCTCGAAAAGCGCCTCTCCCACGGCCTCAGCTTCCTTACCACCTACACCTACGCCCACTCGCTCGATGACGCCCCCACACCCCTCGGCAGCAACAACGACGGTGGCTATCGCGCGCCCAACATCATCGGCCTCGGCGCGGACTACGGCAGCTCCCCCTTCGATGTCCGCCACCGCGTCACCGTCAACGGCAACTACGAGCTCCCCTTCGGCTTCGGGCGCGCCTTCCTCAACAACAAAGGCATCCTGAACTACGTCATCGGCGGCTGGTCCTCCAGCCTCGTCTGGCGCGCGCAAACAGGCGAGCCCATCACCATCGGCACCAACAGCCTCACCAGCCCCTCCGGCGCCGGCGTCAACGCCATCCGCATCGGCGACCCCTTCAGCTCCGGTGGCGCCCCCAACCCCACCAACCCAGGCATCACCTGCCCCACCCGCGTCCGCACCGTCAGCCACTGGTTCAATCCCTGCGCCTTCGCCAACCCCCTTCCCGATAACCTCGGCAAGTCCACCGCAACCTACTCCGATGGAACCGCCGTCCCAGCCACCACCATCACCGGTCTCGCCGCCATCCCCTACCTCGGCGCGCCTCGCGGCCAAACCTACGGGCCTGGCTACAACCGCACCGATACCTCCCTCTTCAAGAGCTTCCCCACCTTCCGCGAGCAAAACCTCCAGATCCGCGCGGACGTCTTCAACCTCTTCAACACACCCGGCTACGGCAACCCCTCCAACGGCGGCATCTCCTCCAATGGCGGGCTCATCACCTCCGCCCGAAACTTCCAGGCCAACACCCCAGACTCCCGCTTCTTCCAGTTCTCCGCGAAGTACCTCTTCTAGGAGCACTCGCAGCAGCGGTACACTCATCCGGCGACCTGCCTCCAGCCCCCCAAGGCTCGAGTTGGAGGTCGCCGGTGCCGTTCTCCCCCACACCATGCCCCAAATCTCCCACCCCTCGTCCGCAAAAACCGGCCCAAAACCCCGTCGTCTCCTGCCACATTTGGCCATTGCAGCCGCCCTCGCCAACCCCCTCTCCCTCCCCGCACAGTGCCCCGCCACCCCCCGCCCCATCCCCGCGAAACCCCTCCCACCCCCCGCAGAAAACACCCTCCACACCGCCCTCGACGCCTACGACAGCGGCAATCTCGCCGCCGCCGAGCCCGTCCTCCGCCGCCTAAGCACCTCATTTCCCAGCAGTTACGCCGCCACCGAGGCCCTCGGCAGCCTCCTCGCCGAGTCCAGCCGCCCCGCCCTCGCCCTCCCCCTCCTCCAGCGAGCCACCGCCCTCGCCCCCCAAGACCCCCTCGCCGAATCCAACCTCGCCGCCGCCCTCCTCGCCCTCAACCGCCCCACCGAAGCCGTCTGCGCCCTCCGCCGCGCCCTCACACTCTCCCCACCCGAAGCTAAGCCACTCGTAGAGAAAGACTTAGGCCAAGCCCTCCTCCTCTCCAACCAGCCCGCGGCCGCCGCCGAAGCCCTCTCCACCGTCCCCAACCCCGACCCCGACCTCCTCTACAACCTCGCCCTCGCGCAGGCCCGCTCCAACCAAACCTCCCCCGCCGCCGACACCCTCAACCGCATTCCCCCACCCGCCCGCACCGACGCCTCCGAAGCCCTCGCCGGCGACCTCGACGAGCGCCTCGGCCGCTTCCAGACCGCCCTCCTCCACCTCCAGGCCGCCGCCCGCCAAAACCCCTCCGACCCCAACCTCTACGCCCTCACCCTCGAACTCCTCCGCCACTGGAACTGGAACGCCGCCGCCGAGGTCGCCCACTTTGCCTCCGCGAAGTACCCCAGCAGCAACCACTTCCAGCTCGCCGAAGGCATCGCCCGATACGCCGGCAGCGACTTCCAGGCAGCCGTCCCCCTGCTCTCGTCCCTCCTCGTCCAGCACCCCGAAGACGCCACCGTCGCCGACCTCCTCGGCCGCTCCTGCGCCAACCTCGCCGAAACCCCTGACACCCCCGCCACCGCCACACCCCAAACCCCAGGCTGCGCCCAGGTCTACACCTTCGCCATCGCCCACCCCCGCAACGCCGTCATGACCACCTACGCCGCCGCCGCCATCCTCCACCAACCCCAGGCCTCGCAAAACCTCCCCGAAGCCGAGCACCTCCTTCAGGCCGCCCTCGCCGCCGACCCCCACTACGCTCCAGCCTTCCTCCAACTCGGCATCCTGCAACAGATACGGCTCGACTGGGCCGGGAGCGCCAAATCGCTCGAACAGGCCGTCGCCCTCCAGCCCGCCTTCCCCGAGGCCCACTACCGCCTCTCCCGCGCCTACGCCCACCTCGGGCAGCGCGACCGCGCCACCGCCGAGATCGCCCTCCAGCAGCGCTACGTCCAACAAAACAAAGCCTCGCTCGACGCCCGCCTTCAGGGGGTCGTCACCTTCCTCGTCAACACCACTTCGCCCGCCTCCGCTCCGGCCCAGCACCCATGACCTCCCACCAGCAAGCCGAAGCCGCCGCCCACGCCCTCAACCGCCGTCACTTCCTCCGCTCCGTCGCCGGCCTCGGCGCGGCCACCACCCTCTCCGGCTTCACCCCACTCCGCGCCGCCATGCCCCGGCCCGCCGCCTCCAAGGTCGTCGTCGTCACCTTCGGCGGCGGCGCCCGCGACGCAGAAACCTTCGCCCCCGAAGGCCAGGCCAACATCCCCCGCATGCTCTCCGAACTCATCCCTCAGGGCACCTTCTTCGCCCAGGTCGTCAACCACGGCATCCTCGGCCACTACGTCGCCACCGCCTCCCTCGCCACCGGCGTCTACGAGACCCTCAACAACTTCGCCGCCGTCCCCCCCGCCAACCCCACCGTCTTCGAGTATTTCCGCCGCGACCTCCGCCGCCCCGCCCAAGACGCCTGGGTCGTCGCCCCCTCCAACGGCTTCAACCGCATCGGCGCCTCCGACCACCGCAGCTTCGGCCCCGCCCTCGGCGCGGAGGTCGTCCTCCCCAAACACCTCCTGCTCGCCGCCTCCGCCAATACCCCCTCCGCCGGCCTCGAACACCTCCTCCGCGACAACTACGAGACACCCCTCTTCGCCCCGCAGCTCAACCCCGGCGCCGACACCACCGCCGACCTCCTCCGCACCGCCGAAATCCTCAAGCTCTCGCTCGACGACTTCCGCGCCCACGCCCGCTCTCTCGGAAGCCCCGACGAGCTCTCCGTCTTCATCGCCCGCCGCCTGATGGCCGAGCTCGCCCCCTCCCTCCTCTGGATCACCCTCCACGACATCGACATCGCCCACTCCGGCGCCTTCTCCCTCTACCTCGACGGCATCCGCCGCTCCGACCGCCTCTGCGCTGAAATCTGGCAGGCCATCCAGGCCGACCCCAACTACAAAGACCGCACCACCCTCCTCATCCTCCCCGACTTCGGCCGCGACTCCGACCTCTCCCCCACCGGCAACGGCTTCCAACACCACCGCACCGGCGACGCCCTCTCCCGCACCACCTGGCTCCTCGCTCTCGGCCCAGGTATCCGGCAGAACGTCATCCACGACCGCCCCGTCGACTCCCTCGACCTCGTCCCCACCCTCGGCGCAATCCTCGGCTTTAACCCCACCTTCGCCGCCGGCCGCCCCCTCCCCGAGCTCCTCTAGCCCAAAACAATGCTCCCCTCCCAACTCACCCCCGCCGACTTCGACCACCTCCCGCCCGAGGCCCGCAAAGCCGCCCTCGATCACCTCGATCTCCTCCGCTCGCTCCCCCTCGCCTTCGCCCCCTTTCTCCTCCAGCAGATCAGCACCCTCGACCTCCAACTCCCCGCCGAACGCCGCGATCTCCTCCACCAACTCGCCTTTCTCTCCGCGCTCTCCCCCGCCCAGCGCTCCGCTCTCCTCGCCCCCTTCGCCTCCATCTCCCTCGGCTCCGGCCCGGACAGCCCCTCCTCCGCCGACTGGCCGCGCGACCCCGCCGCCTTCATCGAGCGCCTCACCGCCCATCTCTGGTCCACCCACCAGATGCTCCACTTCCGCGGGGTTGCCGACACCTACGCCGCCGCCGTCGCCGCCGCCTCGCCCCCGCCGCCACCCGGCCCTCCTCGCCTCGGCATTGTCCTCATCGGCCATGACGCCCCGCCGCCCGCCACCCCACTCTTCGCCCGCCTCCGCCCCTTCGGCGTCCACCTCACCGCCGTCGACCCCACCGCCGGCCTCCCCACCCTGCTCGCCGAACTCACCCGCCGCGCGGAGGCCCACCCCCAGCCCTTCGCTCACTGGCTCATCGACGGCGGCCCGCCCTCGCTCGCCACGCCCCACCCCGCACTTACGTCGGTCTCCTACACCGCCCTCCAGCCCGCCCGAGACCGCCTTCTTTCCCACACCGAGCACGCCATCAGCACCGGCATCGCCGGTCCCTCCGGCCCCGAAGCCCTCCGCTCCCAACTCGCCCGCCTCACCCCGGCCGACCTCGGCCTGCCCCCCGGCCCGCTCAGCCACTTCCAACTCTCCCTCCTCACCGAGGGCTCCGGCACCCAGATCTTCGCCACCACCTTTGTTCAGTGGGCCGCCCGCGAGTGCCTCCGGCGCGCCGCCCCCTCCACCCTCTTGCTCCGCTTCGCCCCCCGCCAGCAGGCCCTCTCCATGGACGCCATGCTCGGCGGCACCCCCGCCACCGGCCCAGACCCCGCCGGCTCCCTCATCGACGCCGACGAGGCCGCCTGGCTCACCTTCCTCAACCTCCGCCGCCTCCCCACGCCCACCCTCGTCCCCGCCGCCACCCTCAATCCAGCTACCGGCGCCGACACCAACCCCCGCCATCAGGCCCGAAACAAAGGCCCGGCAGAACACGCCGCGCCCACACCCCCGCTTCCAGTACCGCAAGACAGCCAACACCTCACCCGAACCCCCGAGAACCCCCGCTTCCTCGTCTGGTTCGAGTCCCAAAACCAGGCCCTAGTCATCGGCCCCGGCCTACCCGGCAACACCACCTCCACCTCACCCATGACCCTGCGCTCAACCCTGAACCTCCTAGCCTGACCCACCCAGAACGTCCCCTTAGCTGCACTCGCTCTTAGCTGCACTCGCTCTTAGCTGCCCCTGCTTCTAGCTGCATTTGCTCTTAGCTTGCTTCTAGCTGCATTTGCTTTAGCTGCCTTTCGCTTCACACCGCCAGCAACGTCTCCACCTGCCGCTCCAGCATCATCTGGTACAGCCCACCCACCGCCCAACGCTTAAAGTGCTCCGTCGCCCGGTGCGCCTCCACCGCCGCCTCGTCCCGGTACTGCTCATAGATCAACACCGTCGCCGCGCCGCCGTCCACAAAGTGCGGCATGTAGCACAGGCACCCCAGCTCCGCGCGCGAAGACTCCGCCAATCCCTCCAGAGCCTCCCGCACCAGGGCTTTGTCCTCGCCCTTAAACCGCATCCGTACCGTAAACGTCACCCGCTCGCTCATGCCGGCAACACCTCCGCAAACCCCGGCAGAAGCATCGTCTGCTCCCGGTCCGGCCCCGTCGAAACCATCGCGATCCGCGCACCACTCTCCCGCTCCAGAAACTCCAGATACCGCTGCGCCGCCCCCGGCAGCTTCTCCCACTCCGTAATCCCCTCCGTCGAGCAGTTCCACCCGTCCATCGTCGCGTACACCGGCTCAATCGAGTCAAACCCGCGCATATCCGCCGGAATCGTGTCCGTCAACGTCCCATTCACGCGGTAATGCGTGCACACCGGAATCTCCTTGCACTCATCCATCACGTCCAGCTTCGTCACGATCAACCACTCCGTCCCGTTAATCATGTTCGAGTAGCGCAGCAGCGGCAGGTCCAGCCATCCGCATCGCCGCGGCCGTCCCGTCACCGCCCCATACTCCTGCCCGCGCGCCCGCAGCAGGTCCGCCGACGAGTCGTTGATCTCCGTCGGAAACGGCCCCTCGCCCACCCGCGTCACATACGCCTTCGTCACCCCGATCACCGTGCCGATCTTGGTCGGCCCCACTCCCGTCCCCGTCACCGCGCCGCCCGCCGTCGCCGACGAACTCGTCACAAACGGATACGTCCCATGGTCAATATCCAGCAGAGCCCCCTGCGCCCCCTCAAACATCACCCTCTGCCCCTGCGTCAGCGCATCGTTCAGCATGGCCGCCGTGTCCGTCACAAACGGCGCCATCTGCTCCGCCGCCCGCGCATACTCCTCGTACATCTGCTTCGGATCCAGCGGCTCGGTCCCAAACAGCGCATGGGCGATCGTGTTCTTCTCATGACACGCATTGTTGATGTGCGTCCGCAGCAACGAAGGGTTCAGCAGATCCACTACCCGCAGCCCGTTGCGGTGCATTTTGTCCTCGTACGCCGGCCCAATCCCCCGGCTCGTCGTCCCAATCTTCGTCCGCCCCGGCGCATTCTCCGCCGCCAGCTCGATCATCCGGTGATACGGCAGAATCACCTGCGCCCGGTTGGACACAAACAGCTGCCCATCCACCGGCAGCCCCGCATCCTTCAGCTTCCGCACCTCGCTCAAAAACGCCATCGGGTCCAGCACCACGCCGTTCCCAATCACGCCCTTGCACCCCGGCCGCAGCACCCCGCACGGGATCAGCTGCAACACAAACTTCTTGCCCGAGATGATCACGGTGTGCCCGGCGTTATGCCCGCCCGCGTAGCGCGCCACCACATCAAAGCGCTCGCTCAGCACATCCACGATCTTGCCCTTGCCCTCGTCGCCCCACTGGGCGCCCAACACCACCGCCGACCTTCGCTCTGTCGCCAAAAACCCGCTCTCCCGGCCCTCGGCGGCGTCGTCGCACACTCTCGGCCCACACCGGATTCTATACTGCCCCCACCATGTCCCCAGCCGAGGCCCGCGCCCTCCATCAACTCACCAACCGCCGCGTCCGCATCGCCTTCACCGACGGCCAGGAGGTCCTCGCCACCCTCATCGACATCTCCACCGACCCCGCCGGTAACCACCTCCTCCTCTACGACCAACTCACCTGGGCCAAACTCCCCCACAACGACATCGGCGAGGGCGCCTTCTACGCCTCCGGCGACGAAATCCTCCGCGTCACCCCCGCCCCTTAGCCCTGGTCCTGACCGCCACGCCCACCAGCCCCAGGCAGAAACATCCGGATCGACGCCACCCCCGCCGCCCCCGCCGCCAGACACTCCCCTACCCTCTCCGCCGTCACCCCGCCCAGCGCCAGCACCCGCGTCGTCCCCGCCCGCCGAACAACCTCCGCCAACATCTCCAGCCCCGCCGCTCCCCGCACCAAATCACCCCGCACCACCTTGCCGAACACCGGCCCAAACAGCAGCATCTCCGCGCCCGTCGCCACCGCGCCCGCCACCTCATCCACCCGGTGCACCGCCGCACTCACCACCCCAACCCGCCTCCGCATCGAAAGCCCCATCTCCATCCCCGCCGGCAGATGCACCCCATCCAACCCCGCCTCCACCGCCAGCTCCACCACCTCCTCCGCGCTCAACTCCTGATGCCCCACATTCATCACCAGCCGCGGTCTAGCCCCAGGCGGCACCGCCCCCCGCAGCGCCCGCACCACCTCCCTCAACTCCGCCCGCGGCAAATCCTTCTCCCGCACCTGCAGAAAATCCACCCCCGCCCCCGCCATCTCCCGCGCCTGCCGCACCAGCCCACCCACCCACGAAACGGGTTCATCGCTTGGAAGAAGCCGCCGGTCGGTGATCGCATAGCGGAGTTCAGGCAGGCCCACGGGAAGAGTCTATGCCGCGCCCAGGTCAGCGAGCGGTAGTATGAGATAAGGTCTTCTCTCCGCAGGCGATACCACCAGCGCCCGCGAACCTCCACGAACCTCCCAAGCAGGGAAGAAGCTCAGAGGCGATGAGCACCATCTACGATCTGATCGTTATCGGTTCGGGACCATCCGGACAGCGCGCCGCCATCTACGGCGCGAAGCTGGGCAAGAAAATTGCCCTCGTTGAGATGCGCGAGGTCGTCGGCGGCGCCTGCATCAACACCGGAACCATCCCCTCCAAGACCATGCGCGAGGCCGTCCTCCACCTCTCCGGCTATAACTACAAGTCCATCTACGGCATGAACTACCGGGTCAAGGAACGCATCACCATGGCCGACCTCGCCTTCCGCGTCCAGCACGTCATCAAGACCGAGGTCGACGTCACCGAAGCCCAGCTCTCCCGCAACAACATCGAAGTCCTCGTCGGCACCGCCTCCTTTGAAGACGGCAACCACATCCGCGTCACCAACTCCCGCGGCTCCCAGATCTACGAAGGCAAGAGCATCATCATCGGCACCGGCACCAAGCCCGCCAGCTCCCCCAAGGTCCCCATCAACGGCTGCACCATCGTCAACTCCGACCTCATCCTCGAACTCAAAAACCTCCCCAAAACAATGATCGTCGTCGGCGGCGGCGTCATCGGCGTCGAGTACACCTGCATGTTCGCCGCCCTCGGCGTACGCGTCACCCTCATCGAGCGCCGCCCCCGCCTGCTCGAGTTCGCCGACCAGGAGATCGTCGAGGCCCTCAGCTACCATCTCCGCGACTCCCGCGTCACCATGCGCCTCAACGAAGAAGTCGAGTCCGTCGAAGACCTCGCCGACGGCACCGTCGTCGCCAACCTCGAATCCAAAAAGAAGGTCAACGGCGACGCCCTCCTCTACGCCGTCGGCCGCCAGGGCAACGTCGACGAACTCAACCTCAGCGCCATCGGCGTCGAAGCCGACAACCGCGGCCGCATCCCCGTCGACAAGGACTTCCGCACCAAGTGCCCCAACGTCTTTGCCGTCGGCGACGTCATCGGCTTCCCCTCCCTCGCCTCCGTCTCCATGGAGCAGGGCCGCGTCGCCGCCGCCCGCGCCTTTGGCGACAACACCATCCTCTCCAACCCCTCCTTCTACCCCTACGGCATCTGGACCATCCCCGAGATCAGCTTTCTCGGCAAGACCGAAGAACAGCTCACCGAGGAAGACGTCCCCTACGAGGTCGGCGTCGCCTACTACCGCGAGATCGCCCGCGGTCAGATCCGCGGCGACACCACCGGCCGCCTCAAACTCATCTTTCACCGCCAAAACCACACCATCCTCGGCGTCCACATCATCGGCGAGGGCGCCAGCGAGCTCCTCCACATCGGCCAGGCCGTCATGGCGCTCGGCGGGACACTTGACTATTTTGTCGATACTGTCTTCAACTACCCCACACTTGCCGAGTGCTACAAGGTAGCGGCCTTCAACGGGTTGAACAGAGTCAGCAAGTTCGACTAGAGTTGCCGGACGCGACCGCGGACGATAGGCGCGGGTAAGCGAGGGACACACGAGATGGCGAAGACCATTGGGGTCATACTGTCGGACCGCATCCTGACCGGGCTGGTTCTGGATCACAAACTGCACGGTCAACCGCTCGCCTTCCCGGAAGACGACGGCAACGAAAACGGTCTCGTCGAGCTCCACACCGACCTGCTCGTCGAAACCGTCTGTCACCAGGTCACCAAGGCCTGCAAAGACTCCGTCGACGGCATCGCCGCCATCGGCGTCGCGCTCCCCGGCCTCATCCGCAATAACGTGGTCGAAGAGTCTCCCAACCTGCCCCAGCTCAAGGGCGCCCGCGTCGGCGAACTCCTCGAAGGCAAACTCCGCTCCTGCGGCATCAACGCCCCCGTCACCATCCTCAACGACGCCGACGGAGCCGCCGCCGGTCTCGCCGCCCAAACCGGCAAGCTCGACAGCATCATCCGCATCTGGACCCTCGGCGTCGGCATCGGCTTCGGCCGCTACCCCTTCCTCCCCGGCTGGTGGGAGGCCGGGCACTCCGTTGTCACCCTCGACGACAAGGAACGCTTCTGCGGCTGCGGCGGTCGCGGCCACATGGAAGGCATCATGGGCCATCGCGCCATGCGCCTCCGCTTCCTCGACATGGAGCCCGAAGAGGTCTTCGAACTCGCCAACAAAACCACAAAAAACGGCAGCCCCGTCGACCCACGCTGCCTGGACTTTAAGAAGCTCTGGCACAAGGCCCTCGCCGCAGCCACCGCCACCTCCATCCATCAGGACGGCGCCGGCAAGTTCTTCCTCACAGGCTTCAACGCCCGCTTCGTCGACCTCAACATGCTTCGCGACTACCTCGCCCAGATGGTCAAAATGAGCCCCCTCCAGGGCTACTCCATGGAGATCGTCGACGATGACCCCGTCACCCGCATGGTCGGCGCCGCCATCATGGCCGAACAAGCCGCCGGCATCAAATAACCCCGCGACTCCCTCGGCCGCGCCCCCCCAACAGCAATACAGCCAGCTGGAACTATCACCCCCAGCCCACACAAAGCCACCCTTCCAGCCTCGTCGCTAAACCAGCACTCGTCCAACCTCGTCGCGAATCAGCACTCGTCTAGCCTCGTCGCGAAACCAGCACTCGTCCAGCCCCGCCGCCAGACCAGATCCCGTCCAGCCTCCGCCGCAAAACAGGCAACGAAGGAAGGCCAACGGCCTTCACCATAAGCCTGGGGCAACGCCCCAGGAAAACGAACCCAAAGCGTCTCTCACCGCTCTGCCGAAGGCCGGAGTGCAGGCGAAGCCGAAACGACAACACCCACCTCGGGCACCACCGACCACCGGTTGCCACGACAAACCCACCGCTGACAAACCGGGCAATAGTGCGTCCCTGCCCAGCCCAGCCCCCGGCGCCAACCAGCTCCGCAAGAGACCAGCCCCGCCACCAAACCCAGCACCAAGGAAGGCCAAAGGCCTTCACCGTAAAAGCCTGGGGCAACGCCCCAGGAAACGAACCCAAAGCGTCTCTCACCGCTCTGCCGAAGGCCGGAGTGCAGGCGAAGCCGAAACGACAACCCCCCACTGGCAGCCACAAACCCCCCGCCCACCCCTACCGCTGACAAACCGGGCAATAGTGCGTCCCCCGCCCCCCCACCACAATCCGCTTGATCGCCGCCCCGCACACCCGGCACGGCTCCCCCCCGCGCCCATACACCCGGTGCTCCAGCTGAAAAAACCCCGCCACTCCCTCCGCATCCACATAGTCCGAAACCGACGATCCCCCCAGCTCGATCGCCCGCGCCAGCACCGTCCGCAGCGCCTCCCGCAGCGCCAGCAACTCCCGCCGCGTCAGCCGCGCCGCCCGCCGCCGCGGCCGTATCCCCGCCCGCGCCAGCGCCTCATCCGCATAGATGTTCCCCACCCCATGCAGCAGCGACTGATTCAACAGCGCCGCCTTGATCGGCGTCCGCCGCCCCCGAAACAGCCCCACAAACTCCTCCTCGCCAATCGTCAGCGGCTCCACCCCCGGACCCTCGTATGGCGTCCGCCGCACCGACAATCGCCCAAACCGCCGCGGGTCCACAAACCGCAGCTCCCGCCCCGACGCCATCCGCAACACGGCATGGGTATGCGCCGGCACAGGCACTGCCGCATCCGCCACCAGCAACCGCCCCGTCATCCCCAGGTGCACCAGCAGCTCCGCCTCGCCCTCTCCATTCGCCCCCCGCACCGTAGCCACAATCGTCTTGCCCACCCGCCGTACCCGCTCGATCCGGCTCCCCGTCAGCACCTCCGCCAGCTCCTCCTCCGGCGACTTAAACGTCTGCGGGTTCCCCCGCGTCTCTACCTCCACAATCCTGTCCCCGCGCACCCGCGCGTCCACCCCGTTCGCGACCGTCTCCACCTCCGGCAACTCCGGCATCCCAGCCTCCTGCTCCCTACCTCGCCATTCTCACCCATCTCCCAGCAGCCGGCCCGCGCCCGCCTCGCCTCGCTCCGCCCGCTCATGAGAAACTTGGAGCGAAGGCCATGCTGATTACGCCCGCCGATCTGTACAAAGAACCCCTTGAGATCCAGCAGACCCGCCTCCCCGGCGAGCTCGACTACACCCCGGATCTCACCCAGACAGGCCCCCTTGCCATCGCAGGACAGGCCGAACTCCTCCTCGAGCATCGCGGCCACAAGCAAGTCGTCGAAGATATTCGCCTTCGCGCCTCCTATAAGGGTGACTTCACCATCCAGTGTGCCCGCTGCCTCGACCCTGTTCCGGCACACCTCGCCGGCAGCTTCGATCTCATCTTCCGCCCCGCCGACGCAGACCCCGATGCCGGCGAACGCGCCATCTCCGAAGAAGAGACCGAGATCGGGTATTATGAGATGAGCGGGCTCGCGCTCGATGACGTCGTGCGCGAGCAGGTCTTGCTCTCCCTGCCCAATCGGACGCTCTGCTCCGAAGACTGCAAAGGGCTCTGCCGACGCTGCGGTGCCAACCTCAACGCGGAATCCTGTTCCTGCGACCAGGCCCCCTCCGATTCCAGATGGAGCGCCCTCGCCGGTCTCGCAAGCAAGCTTCCGTCCTAAGGGTTGCTCGTTCGGTCCAGACCTAACTCGCCTGCTCTGAAGACTTTGCGCAACACCCCGGGGGGTGGGTACCCCCCTCGCGGCACACCGAAAGGATCTCTCACCATGCCGAATCCGAAACGGCGCCACTCCAAGCAGCGCACCGCCAAGCGCCGCAGCCACGACTTCCTCACACCCACCGGCGTCTCCGTCTGCACCAACTGCGGCGAGCGCAAACTGCCCCACCGCGCCTGCGAGAAGTGCGGACAATACAAAGGCCGCGCCGTCCTCGCCGCGAAGGAACCTAGCTAGCCGGCGCGCTGCGGCTAGCCATCAACTCCCTACGGCAAACACAACCAGTTCGTCCGCGGACATCACCAGCCGATAGACCCCGAGTCGACCATGCCGCTTGAGATCGTAGTCGACGCCATGGGCTCCGACCGCGCGCCAGACTCCGAAGTGCAGGGAGCCGTGGCTGCAGTGCGCAAACTCGGCGTTCACGTCCTGCTCGCCGGGCCCGAGGACCTCCTGCGCCCCAAGCTGAACCTAGCTCTCGCCGGCGATGCACTCCCCATCTCCATCCTCCACGCCCCCGAGTGGATCAGCATGGAGGACAAGGCCGCCTCCGCCCTTCGATCCAAGCCGCAATCTTCCATGCGCCTCGGCCTCAAGCGCGTCCGCGAGGGCGCCGCCGCCGGCTTCTTCACCGCCGGCAACACCGGTGCCGCCATGGCCACCGCCAAGATGGTCCTCGGCATGCTCCCCGGCGTCGACCGCCCTGCCCTCGCCGCCCTCCTGCCCACCACCGCCAACCCCGCCCTTCTGCTCGATGTCGGCGCCAACGTCGACTCCGATCCCGAAAACCTCGTGCAGTTTGCCCTTATGGGCAACATCTATGCTCGCGAGGTCCTCGGCATCGCCCGCCCCCGCATCGGCCTCCTCTCCATCGGCGAAGAAGACTCCAAAGGCAACCACCAGACGCGCGAAACCCTCCCCCTCCTCCGCGCCGAACCCTCCCTCCAGCTCATCGGCAACGTCGAAGGTCGCGACCTCTTCAACGGCCACGCCGACGTCATCGTCTGCGACGGCTTCGTCGGCAACGTCGCCCTCAAAGCCTCTGAAGGCCTCGCTAAGCTCGTCAGCTCCTCCCTCCGCGAAAGCCTCCGCTCCACCGTCACCTCACAACTCGGCGCCCTGCTCAGCCAATCCGCCTTCAAGTCCTTCAAAAAGCGCCTCGACTACACCGAATACGGCGGTGCCCCCCTGCTTGGCGTCCGCGGCGCCTGCATCATCGGCCACGGCTCCTCCGATGCCAACGCCGTCCTCAACGGCATCCGCGTCACCGCCGAGTTCGCCCAGGCCCGCGTCAAAGATGCCATAGCCACCGCCATCCACACGCGCAAAACCAACCTCACCCTCAGCCCTGAGCCCTAAACCTCCCCGGCATCCAAGGCCGTGTCCGACTCCGCGCCTCGGTGCGCCTCGTCCGCAACGTCCCTCTGCGCGTTTTGCTCCTCCGCCCCTTCCTTCGCCGCCGCCTCGTCGTTCCGCTCAGATACCGTGTTCATACCCTTCATCTCCCTCGCCTCTCCCATGCCATCTCACCTCCGCATACTCGGCCAAGTCATGCCCCGACCGTATGTCAGCCCCGTCGTAGCCAAGCTCGCTGAAAGTCTACGCCCGCACCCCACCCGCCTGCGCCAGCACCAGCCCCCGCGGCGTAGGCAGCAGCAACACCCGCAACAGCCCCTCCCGCTCCATCCGCAACGCCGCCTCCCGCACCGTCCTCATGTGCGAGCTCGCATCGTGGATCACCACCAGCCCCCACGGGCTCATCTGCGGCAGATACCGCCGCACCTCCGGCTCCCGCAGCTCCGGGTCCGAGTCCGAAAACAGCAGATCAATCCGCCCCTCCACCCGCATCTCCAGCGAGCTCTCGTTCCGCAGATCTACCCACCGCGCCCACGGCCCACCCTCCAGCCGCTCCCGCGCCCGCGCATACACCACCGGGTCCAACTCGCACGACACCACCTTGCCCCGCCCATTGCGCTCCAGACCCCGCGCAATCCACTCCGTCGACACCCCCAGAAAACGATCCCGTCTCCACCACCAGCTCCGGCTTCAGCGTCGTCACCAGCGTCGCCAGCAGCTCCAGCACCTCCACCTCCGCCGTCATCGAGTCGATCATCGACCACCGCTCCGGATGCGCGCACTCCGGCGTCGCCCGGTGATACTCCGGCTGCAGCCCACCCCCCGCGCGGTCGTGCTGCACCATCACCTTGTGCTCCTGCTTCAGCCGCCTGCGCCCAAACAAACCCATGCCAAGCCGTGTAGCGGCCTTTATCTTTCAGCCAATTTCCATCCCGCCGCAACGCCCGCGCTCCCATCGCCCACACGCCCGTTCCCCCTCCGCATCCCACTACACACCATGGCACACGGTTGGACCCTCGCACAGATGCCCCGGCAGGACGGCCGGCGCGCCATCATCACCGGCGGCAACAGCGGCATCGGCTATGCCGCGGCACTTGAACTCGCACGGCATGGTGCCACCGTCATCCTCGCCTGCCGCAGTCGCGCCAAGGCCGAGACCGCCGCGCTGCGTCTCAACAACCAGGTCCCCGGCTCCCACATTGAAGTAGAACTCCTCGACCTCGCCAGCCTTCGCTCCGTCCGCAGCTTCGCCCAGCGTGAACTCGGCCGCTCTGAGCCTCTCGATCTCCTCATCAACAACGCCGGCGTCTACACACCGCCCACCCGCATGACCACCGCCGATGGGCTTGAGCTCCAGTTCGGCACCAACGTTGTGGGCCACTTCGCGCTCACGGGTCTCCTCCTTCCCAAACTGGAGGCGCGCGGGAGACACATTCAGACCACCGGAGGCCTGGTCCAAGCCGAGCAAGAGCCCCCGCGCGTCGTCACCATCGCCTCCATCGCCCATCGCCACGGCCGACTCCACTGGGACGATCTCCAGTTCGAACACGCCTACAAAGCAAGCGCCGCCTACGCACAATCCAAGCTCGCCAACCTCGTCCTAGCTATCGAGCTCGACCGCCGCCTGCGAGCCCGCAACATACCTGTCCTCAGCACTGCGGCCCATCCAGGCATCGCCAACACGAACCTCTTCATCGCCGATCACAACCCTTCCTGGCAACGGAGCATCCGCTCCGCCGCCGGTCGTCTCATCGAGCTCATCCTCAACTCCAGCGAGCAAGGTGCCCTACCTACCCTGTACGCGGCCGCCTCGCCCGACGCCGTGAGCGGAGGCTACTACGGTCCAAATGGTGTCTTTGAAATCCGAGGCGCCACCGCTTGCACCGCAAAGATCAACCCGCGGGCCTCCGACGAAGCCTCCGGCCAACGCCTCTGGACAGCCTGCGAAGAACTCTCGGGGGTTCGCTATCTCGATGAGCCATCCCCCGTGGAAGAGCGCTCCGCATAACACCAGACGCAGCGTAGGGCGCGTCCCAACGCAGAAAGGGTTCAGCGAAGAGCCGCACAACCTGTGGACAGGCATGTCACTAGGAAATGTCGCTGGCTCTCACCGTTCCCGCACCAGCCTCGGAAGAGCCCTCGTCGCGGTCTACCCCTCGCTGCCACTATCAGCATGGATCGTGACGCTTTGATCGCGCCTCCCAAGCCGCCCACGAACCAGCAACTCGGCACCCGGATACAACGACGCGAGCGTGGCTCCAACGCCCCTTCGACGCAATCGGGACCCGGCATTTCACAGCCAGGCATCCCGAAGCATAGGCAAGAACGGCTCCCAATGTGAACGTGACGTTAACAAGGGAGGCTGGTCACGGAGCCCTCGACCATAAAAACACGAACTGACGCACTTTGCATCGGGACCCGCAAGTCGCCGAGCTCACATTCGGCAATGATCCATTCGGCGCAGCAACTACATTCCCTCGGTAACCTTTGTGTTTTGTTACCTATCCGCACCCCCTCCCCCTTGTTAAATGCGACTCATCCTCAGGGCGAGTGACAATAGTAATATTACTGTGCTACTAATCCTACAAGCTCCACAAAACATTGGACTTATCGATTCTATGATCCTATGGTGGACGCAGTTGAGTTGTCCAGCACAAAGATTAGAAAACACCCACAAGGAGCCCCACCATGATCTCTATCGTCCGCGCCGCCGTCCTCGCCCTCACCGTCACCGGTTCCGCCGCCTACGTCCACATCACCACCTCGACCAGCTCCCCCAAGTCCGCCATCGTCACCCACAACATGTGCCCCCGTCCCATGTGCCCCCCCAGCGACCCGAACGGCTGCGGAATGTAGTACCGTTACAGCGCAAAGATTTGCTTGCCCCCGCTTGTGACATGTTCTACGCTCCAGATTGATAGTCACGGGCGGGTACGTATGGGCACGATGTTTCTGGAGTCACTGGCGTATGTCGAGCCAATCGGCACAGCTTTAGCCTTGCTCTACATCTTTCGGGCTCGAGAGCACAAGACCTATCACGGGCTTACCTTTCTGCTTTCCGTTAGATTCGTGTCCAACCTGGTCTGCATCGGGCTCATCCAGCTCTGCCACAGCAGGATCTTTCCGCGAACTGTCACCTATCCGTTTTACTTCTATACCTACTGGGGCAGCTTCGCAGTTGAAGCTTGTCTTGCTTTCTACATGGTCCTAAACATCTTCCGAGTGGCGATGGCTCCGCTGGAAGGCCTGCGCAAGCTGGGCATGCTGATATTCCAGTGGGCGGCAGCCATCTCCGTCATCCTTGCAACGGTCCTCAGCATCTCTCCATTTAAGAGCACCGCCACTCTGTTGTCGCACTTCCTCACAGCCTTCCAGCAGGTCTCAAGTGTCATCACGCTCTGCCTCTTGCTGTTCGTTTGTTTCGCCATCCGGCCTCTGGGCCTGAACCTGCGTAGCCGCGTCTTCGGCGTCGCTCTCGGCCTCGGTCTAACGTCCACCGCCTCACTTGCGCAAGCCGCCTGGTTCTCCCCCAAGGGCAGCCTCTACACAACAGCAAACCTGATCGCGGCGATCGGCGGAGCGATGAGTCTGCTTGTCTGGTCCGCGTACTTCGCCCTGCCCGAGCCCAAGCGCCGCATCATCGTCCTCCCCACGACCTCACCCTTCCTTCGCTGGAATCAAATCTCCGAGGTCCTCGGGGACAACCCAGGCTACGTCGCGATCGCCGGCGTGCCGCCGGAGCTCTTTGCCCCCGCCGAAATTGAGGTCATGATCCGAGCCTCTATCAAGATGAAAGATCTTGAACTCGAGACGGAGCGCAGCGCGGCGGACATCTCCCTCAGCACCCTGAGCGCCTAGCAAACCCCACGAAAACCAACCCTGGCCGCCCCCGATCCATCACAGGCCTGCTCAGCCTGTTCTTCGTCCAGCGCCAACCCATCCGTTGCGGGCGTGACCCGCTCAGCAACGCCCAAGCCACTAAGCCCCCCAACCCCCATCGACTCCGCAAACGAAAGAGCCACCCCAAATGTCAGGGTGGCTCTCTCTCTGCTCTCTGCCTGCGCTCACTCGCGCTCCGAACGCTTCCAATTGATCAGATCGCCCAACGTCGTGCTGCTCGAAGACGAACTGCTGCTGCTCGCTCCCTTGTGAGCGTCACGATCACGCTCACGGTAGCTATCGACCTCCGCCCGGCTCGCCTCGTCTCCGATCGCTCGCAGGCTCAGCCCAACCTTCTTCTCCTCGGGCGTCAGCTTCACGATCTTGAACTCGTGCTCATCGCCGACGTTCAATGTGATCGGCTGGTGATGTTCGTCGACCGCCTCCGAAACATGGCAGAGACCCTCAACACCCTCGGCGATATCGATAAAGGCTCCGAACTGCGCCGTCCGCAATACCTTGCCGTGAATCACATCGCCAACCCGGTGCTGCGCGAAGAAGGTATCCCAAACATCCGGCTGAAGCTGCTTGATCCCCAGCGACAGACGCCGATTCTCCGGCTCTACCCCGAGCACCACCGCCTTGATCTTCTCGCCCTTCTTCAGAACCTCCGAAGGATGCTTGATCCGCTTGGTCCAGCTCAGGTTGCTCACATGCACCAGGCCATCGATCCCGTCCTCGATCTCGATAAACGCGCCGAAGTCGGTCAGGTTACGCACACGACCCTCCACCTCGGCACCCACCGGATACTTATCCTCCAGCTGCTCCCAGGGATTGTCCTGCAACTGCTTCATTCCCAGCGAGATACGCCGATCATTCGGATTCACTGAAAGGATGATCGTGTCCACCTCGTCCCCAGGCTTCACCATCTTTGAGGGGTGCTTCATCCGCTTGGACCATGTCATCTCGGAGACGTGGACCAGGCCTTCAATCCCCTGCTCGAGTTCCACAAAGGCACCATAGTCCGTCACCGAGAGCACGCGTCCACGAACCTGCGCCCCGATCGGATACCGCTCCGTCGCATCCAGCCACGGATCCGGCGTCAGCTGTTTGAAGCCCAGCGACACCCGCTGCTTATCCTTGTCAAACTTCAGCACTTTGACCTGGATCTCATCGCCGACATTCACCAAATCGCGCGGATGCGTCAGCCGACCCCAGCTCATATCCGTAATATGCAGCAGACCGTCCAAACCGCCCAGATCGACAAATGCACCGTAGTCCGTCAGGTTCTTCACCACGCCCGTCAACACCGCACCCTCTTCCAGGGTGTCCAGCGTCACCGACCGCTTCGCCGTCTGCTCCTCTTCCAACATCTCCTTGCGGCTGATCACGACGTTGCCGCGCTTCTTGTTCAGCTTAATAACGCGAACTTCGATCTCGGTGCCGATATACGCATCGAGATTTCGCACCGGCCGAATCTCCACCTGCGACCCAGGAAGAAAGGCCTTGATGCCGATATCGACCGTCAACCCGCCCTTTACCCGGCTGAGCACAAGCCCCTTCACCGGAACCTTGCTGTTCGCGGCGGCTTCAAGCGTATCCCAAACCTTGTTGCGCAGCGCCTTCTCGTAGCTCACGAGGTAGCCGCCCTCGGCCTCCTCCCGCTCCACCACCACCTCAACCTGGTCGCCTGGCTGGAACTTGGGCTGTCCGTTAATGTCCAGCACCTGCTCCAGAGGAATCAGTCCCTCCGACTTCAGGCCGATGTCCACCACCACATGCTTGTCTGTCAGCTTGACGACGGTGCCCGAGATGGTCACCTCATCCTGCGTCAGATTCGCGGCTGCCGCACTCTCGGCCGCCTGCTCGCGATCAAAACTCGCCAGCGCCGCAGCAAAATCCGCAGAGTCGTAGTCCACGTCATCCGCGCGGCCGCTCGTCGCGCCGGTCTGCGCCTGCTGCTCTGGTCCAGGATCGCCCTGGGACTGCGTCACAGCATCATGGCTCGACGAGGGGGCAGAGGTCTCTGCCTCCGGCACGGCCTCATGCTCGGCAGGCGTGGCAGGGTGGGGGGTGGTCGACGAAGCGTGATGCTCCGAGGCTTCGGGGGCTAGGGTTTCCAGTTCGGTGTTCAGGGGTTTGCTCTCAATGAGTAGGAATTGGTAGTGACCGGCGGCACGCTCGGAATCGCCCCGGATCGCTTCCTCAACCCCTTCCACCACGCCGATCGCGCTTGCCCGATGCCGTCAGAACCATCCCAAACGGTGGTCCCACATTCGCTTCGCGAGTCGATTTTTGGTCTGGGTCGAGGGTTCGCTGCGTCACACTTACTCTGGACGCGATCCGCGCAATGCCTCACGCAATAGCTTACGGCCTCGCTCGGTGCCGGTCAACTGGCTCCTCAGCCCGCACTCAACGACACACGCCGTCACGTCTCGAAACGGCCCGCAAATCCTCCCCGCGCCCCTACAGCTAGCCATTCCATGGATCCCGCGCCGTAGCCGCCAATCGCTTCGGAAGCCACCTACCTATTGCCGTTCCCTGCACGAGATCACGCCGTCCCCAATGGCGCGCAGCGTCGTCGCCAGTAACGTGTCGCTTGGCAGGGTTCGCATAGCACTTTTGATGCTCGCAGCCCCAACCCCACTTGGATAGCCCGACAACCCGCGGCGCTTCCTAAGCCGCGGCTGACACGCCCACGGCATCCATTCACAAACGGGCCGGCTCGCGCATTCGGCGAACCGTCTACACTGAGCTCATCAGCTTGATGGAGGGTTGCATGCAGATTGCTATGGTCGGTCTGGGACGCATGGGAGCCAACATGGTTCGCCGTCTCACCAAGGGTGGACATCAGTGCGTGGTCTATGACCGCAGCCCTGACGCCGTCAGCGCCCTCGTCAAGGAAGGCGCCACAGGCTCTTCCTCCCTCGAGGACATGGCAGGCAAACTCCAAACTCCACGCGCCGTCTGGCTCATGGTCCCCGCCGGCGTCGTCGACTCCACCCTCAACGACCTCCTGCCCCACCTCCAAAAAGACGACATCGTCATCGACGGCGGAAACTCCTACTACGTCGACGACATCCGCCGCTCCAAGCAGGTCAAGCAACAGGGCCTCCATTGGGTCGACGCCGGAACCTCCGGCGGCGTCTTCGGCCTCGAACGCGGCTACTGCCTCATGATCGGCGGCGAAGACCAGCAGGTCGAACACCTCGACCCCATCTTCAAAACCCTCGCCCCCGGCATCGGCTCCATCGATCGCACCCCCGGCCGCGACAAAGCCCCCCAAACCACCGCCGAACAGGGCTACCTCCACTGCGGCCCCCCGGGCGCCGGGCACTTCGTCAAAATGGTCCACAACGGCATCGAGTACGGCATCATGGCCGCCTTCGCCGAGGGCTTCAACATCCTCAAACACGCCAACATTGGCAAGCACACCGAGGAGTTCGACGCCGAAACCGCACCCCTCCGCGACCCCGAGCACTACCAGTACGACATCCCCGTCCCCGAGGTCGCCGAGCTCTGGCGGCGAGGCTCCGTCGTCTCCTCCTGGCTGCTCGATCTCACCGCCGCCGCACTCGCCGAATCCCCAGACCTCGCCGACTACGGCGGACGCGTCTCCGACTCCGGCGAAGGCCGCTGGACCTCCATCGCCGCCATCGACGAGGGCGTCCCCGCCGAAGTCCTCTCCGCCGCCCTCTTCTCCCGCTTCACCTCCCAGGGAAACGCCCTCTTCGCCAACAAACTCCTCTCCGCCATGCGCTTCCAATTCGGCGGCCACAAAGAAAAAAAATCCACCTAACCACCCTCCACAACATCCGCCGGGTGCCCCACACATGACAGCCTCACCGTCATGCGTGGGCTCACCATCACGCCCACCCCCTCCCGGCCGAGCCCGCCCTTCACCTTCCTAGTGGATTCTGCGGAGCCTGCCCCGCCGGGCAATCCCCACTGGCATCCCGATCGGTCTCACCCATGATGTTCAATACCAGCTGGCGGTCCGTTGGGTCCGCGCGCAGCTCGTAGACAGCCGTCGGCCCAACCGACCCGACGATTCTCTCAATCGCGTGCCGGCACGTCTCCCCCTGATGCCTCGCGGGCACAGCAACCCGTCCCAACCAGTTCGGATTCAACGTCCCAAACACAAACGCAACCGGACTCCCTGGGAACACGCCTCCAGAATCCTTCCCGGCTCCGTCATGGTCAACGACACCGGCGAATCTGAGATGTGAATCAATCTCCCGGCAACCCCTCCCCTCCCCGGATACGCATCCTCTCCGTACACCGTGTACCGCGCCCGCTCGCCTTGCACGAGCGCCGCGTGCACCGTGCTCTGCGACCCGTTGTACCGCGTCACAATCGCCTCCAGCGTCTTCCGCTCATCCCGCGTCCCCTCTGCCGGCGCCGGAAATCGCACGGTAAACATCGTCGGCCGCGGCACATAATATCCCCGCTCCCCAGGGTGCGCCCGCCGCCACACCGCCGCTGCCACATCCACCACATGGTCCTCCCGGTAGATTGGGTCCTCGTAACTCACCGGCCAACCGTACTTCGCGCGCACCCACGCCACCGCCTCACGCAGCGGCGAGTAGTCATACACCGTCAGCGTGACCTCGCCACCCGTCACCTCGGCAGCCACCGAACACACCTCGCCCAAGCACGCCGGGGACGCAAGCAACAAACCCGCCGCACACAGAAACACGCCAAACACCGTCCTTCCACCCGTAGCCATCGCCGAACCCTCCTCACTCCGCGACAAGCCGCACACCATCCTACCCTCGACGCCACCGCCGAGCTCCTCCACCCCCACACCTCGGTCGTAACGATCTCCGGCCCGCTCACCCTCGGTACCGCCCTCAGAACCCTCGACCACCAGCTCCAGACCGCCATCGACGCCGGCACCACCCGCCTCCTTCTCGACCTCCACGCCTGCCCCTACGCCGACAGCGCGGGACTCGGCCTACTCATGCACACCGCCGGCCTCCTTCACACGAAGTCCGGCACCCTCCGCCTCTCCGCCGTGCCCGACCGCACCCCCCAGCTTCTCCAACTGACCCGAACCGACGCCCTCCTCCCCGTCGACCCCGATCGTCAGACCAGCCTCGCCGCCCTCTAGCCGTCCACAAACGATCAAAACCCGCCCCGGATCATCTCAAAGGGACAGCGCCTCCGCGCGAAGGACCCTCTCCCATGCCCCTCAACTCCTACGTCACCCTCGGCCAATCCGGCCTCCGCGTCAGCCCCTTCTGTCTCGGCGCCATGACCTTCGGCGAAGACCTCGGCTGGGGCTCCTCCGTCCCTGACTCCGAAGCCATCCTCGCCCACTTCGTCGACGCCGGCGGAAACTTCATCGACACCGCCAACGGCTACACCCGCGGCCACTCAGAAAAAATCATCGGCGACTTCTTCCGCCAGCGGCCCGGACAGCGCGACCGCGCCGTCCTCGCCACCAAGTTCTTCGTCAACCTCTTCGCCGGCGATCCCAACGGCGGCGGCGCCAGCCGCAAATCCATCGTCGCCCAGTGCGACGAGTCTCTCCGTCGCCTTCAGACCGACTACATCGACCTCTTCTACCTCCACAACTGGGACCGCTTCACCCCGGTCGAAGAGACCATGCGCGCCCTCGATGACCTCGTCCGCGCCGGCAAGGTCCGCTACCTCGGCTTCTCCGACGCCCCCGCCTGGAAGACCGCGCAGGCCCAACTCCTCGCCCACTTCCGCGGCTGGGCGCCCCTCATCGCCCTCCAGATCGAGTACTCCCTCCTCGAACGCACCGTCGAGGGCGAACTCATCCCCATGGCCGAAGAGCTCGGCCTCGGCGTCCTCCCCTGGAGCCCCCTCAAAATGGGAGCCCTCTCTGGCAAGTACACCCGCGCCAACGGGCAAAAGATGCAGGGCCACCGCGGCGCCTTCGTCGGCGACCTCACCGACCGCCAGTACGACGTCATCGACGCCGCCGAAGCCGTCGCAAAAAACCACAACACCTCCGTCCCCGCCGTCGCCCTCGCCTGGGTCCAGAACCAGCCCGGCGTCTCCTCCACCATCCTCGGCGCCCGCACCCTCGAACACCTCGAAGACAACCTCAAAGCCCTCGACCTCCACCTCGCCCCCGAGGAGATCGCCACCCTCGACGCCGTCTCCAAACCCACCCTCAACTTCCCCGCCGACTTCATCCGCGACCGCTCCCCCTCCTTCCAGCACGCCGGAGCCACCGTCAACGGCGTTCCCAGCAAGCTCGTCGGCAACGTCCCAAAAGAGGGCGACACCCGCTGGTAAGCACCCCGCGCCCGCAGCTCACCCGCACCCCTGACTCGCACGGCTGAATGACGGTACCCCAGAGGTAGGGTGGGGTACCCCCTGTACCACCGTTCGCGGTCGCCCTCAGTGCCCGTGGTAGTTCCGCGCAAAGGTATCCCGGGGCATGCCCTCCCGCAGCGCCCGCGCACGGAAGGCGATGGCCTCCCGCTCGCTCATCCACCCACCCAGCGCCACCAGGTAGGGGCCTCGCCCGTGTGGAGAAAACGCCTCCGCCCGGAGCTCCGGATGCCGCGCCGAGATCGTCTCCGCCTTGTGCTCCGCCTGGTCGCGATGAGAGTACGTATACGCAATCACCCGCCACGCGCCGCTGCCCGTCGCCGCGATTGGCGCGGCCGACGCCCGCGCTGACGAGGTGCTCCCGCCAGGCACCGCACCTGCCGCCGATGGCTTCGGCGGCAACACCGCCTGTGGCACCGTCGCCGCCGGCAAGGGGGCGGGCGCAACCACGGCCTTGCTCCCAGATCCGCCGTGCGCAAAGTGCACAATCAGCAGGATCAACACCAAGGCCACCACACCCGCCGCAATCCACGGCCCCAGCGCAAACCGATGCGGCGCCTCCTCAGGCTCCAGCACCGTCCGCCGGCCCTCGATACCCCGCGCCGGAACCGTCGCATCCTCCTCGACCAACGCACTGGCCACCGCCGCCGGCGCCGTCGCGCGCGGTCTGCCCGCCACCTCCGGCACCCCGCCACTCCCACCCGGCGGCAACGCCACCGGCGACGAAGCCGCCACACCAGCTACCTTTCGCTCCGCCCCACCCGGCGCACCCCCAACCGGCCTCGCAGGCACAGCGCCCGCCCTAGACACTGCTTCAGACACCACCCCAGCCGGAGCCGCAGCTCCAGCCACAGCCGCCCCCGTCTCCCGCGGCGCCACCAGCACCGGCCCCGCACCTGCAGCCACCCCCGCACCGGCCTTTCCCCCCGCCGTCTGCGCCTGCGGCACCGCGGCCGCCTTCGCCACCGCCGGCCGCAGCAGCGCGCTCATCTCCTTCATCCCCCAAGTCCCATTCATCCCGTTGCGCACCAGGTCCTCGAACTGCCGTGGCAACATCCCCTGGCCACCATCGCGGCGTCCGGTCAGCGCATACCCCACCAGCATCGCCAGATCGTGGGCATCCCGCCGCCGCAGCGCCTCGCCCTCCGCACCCTCCGGAGCCTCCCGCACGCAGTCGCTCCGCAGCTTCACCGTCTCGCCGCGCGCCAGCACGCTCGCCGCCTCCACATGCTCGTGCACCAGACCGCCACGATGCAGCGCCTCCAGCCCACCCACCACCGCCGCCGCCATCTGCCGCGTCTCATCCGCCGTCAACACCCTGTCCCGCAGCACCTCGTCCAGCGACATCTCCGCCGGCTCCAGCACCGCATACACCAGGTGCGTCCCGTCCAACACCGTCCGCCCACTCGCCGCCATGCGCTGCAGGTGCTCCTCCTGGATCCCCTCCACCACGCCCCACCGCGACAGGATCTCGTCCTCATCGTTCAGCGACTCGATCAGCCGCATCGTGATCGGTTCACCCGCCAGCGTCGTCGCCGCGAAAAACGCGCTCCGCCCCTTTGGCGCAAGCAACCGCCCTAGGCGAAATCGGTCGTCCACCACCTTGCCTTCAAAGTCGTTCCACAGTTCCATCGCGTCCCACTTCCAACAGATCTTCCGCCCAGGAAAGGCAGCTGCCAACACTAACTTCCAACACCCCGCGATCGCTCGCAAAGGCACAAACGCCGTCAACAACGGCATGGCGCCTCGGCCCCTAACCCGAAGCTCGACGCCCTGACGCTGACACAACGTTCATTATCCCCCAGAGCCCGCCTACCCAGCGGTACCCTCGTCGGCGGTACCCCCGTGCACACCTTTTCCTCGCCCCCGCCCCGCGCACAGCCTGCTCGTGTAGCTTGAATACGCCATGCTCCCCGGACTCTCCAGCCACGTCTTCTTTCCCCATCGACTGACTACCAGCCTGCTCGCCACCCTCCACAACGCAGGGGCGGAGGTCATCGAGATCGTCGCCGGCCGCCACCACTTCGACTACACCGACCGCCCTGCCGTCCGCGAGCTCGCCGCCTGGTTCCGCGACTCCGGCGTCCTCGCCACACTCGACCAGCCGCGCTTCGCCGACGCCGAGTGGAGCCGCCATCTTGACCCCACCCTCAACCTCCTCGACCCCGACAAGGGCCGCCGCATCGCCGCCATGGACGAGACCAAGCGCGCCCTCGAAGCCGCCGAACACATTCCCTTCCGCTCCGTCACCCTCTACCTCGGCGCCAGAGGTGAGCGCTGGAGCCCCCGCCACCTCGAGTTCGCCCTCACCGCCATCGAGCACCTCAAGGCCTTCGCCACCCCCCTCGGCGTCCAGCTTCCGCTCGAAAACATCGACAACGAGCTCTCCACCCCGGACCGCCTCGTCGAAGTCCTCCACATCGGCCACTTCGACTCCGTCGGCATCACGCTCGACCTCGGCCACACTAACCTCGATACCGTCCGCGCACAATCGTCCACCTCCTCCGATCGCCGCCTCCCGCCCGATCCCCACACCGCCCCCGACGAGAACGAGCCCCGCGGCCTCGGCGATCGCCGCTCCTCCACCCAACCCTGGCCCCTCGTTCCCGCCACCAACACCTCCACCGCCGCCCCCGGAACCCCGGAGTACGCCCTCGACCTCCTCGCCCCGCGCATCGCCCAGCTCCACCTCCACGACAACGACCGCACCCGCGACGCCCACCTCGCCCCCGGCGCTCACCTCCCCAAACCCGGCTCCGAGACACCCCACACCGGCCTCGATTGGACCGCCCTCGCACCCCGCCTGGCCGCCCTGCCCGACCACACCCCTTTCGTCCTCGAACTCGCCCACAACCCCGCCACGACCCCCGACGAGCTCCTCCCCCGCGCCCGCGCCGGCTTCGACTTCCTCCAACGCCTCCTGGACAAGCACGCCCTCCACCACGAGCAGCAACTCCGCCGCGGCGAACCCGAACCCACCCGCTAACCCGGCCCCCGGAGCACAACATGCACAGAGTTCTCCGTCAGCTGCTTCTGCTCTCCGTTGCCGTCGGTCTTGTACTTCCTGCAGCCTGGGCCAACCCCGTTCCACCCGGACAGTTGGTCAGCGTCGGCCCTTACCGTCTCTTTCTCGAGTGCACCGGACACACCTCTGGCCCACAAGTTGGTCCCACAGTCGTTCTCATCGCCTCGCTCTTCAGCAACACCTGGGATAAGGTTCAGCCGGGCGTTGCCGCCTTCGCCCGCGTCTGCCGCTACGATCGCATGGGTGTAGGCGACAGTGACCGCATCGTTCCGCCGGAACAGAGCATCGATGAGATCGTCGCCGACCTCCACACCCTCCTGGCGAACGCCGGAGTCAAACCGCCCTTTGTCCTGGTCGGCCATTCCATCGGTGGCATCTACGCCCGGCAATACGAAACGCTCTATCCCGCAGAGGTCGCCGGCCTCGTCTTTGTGGACTCCGCAGACGAGGAACAAGTCTGGCGCTTCGAGAAGATCTCACACGCCCTCCTCTTCGAATACCACGACTGGCCAAACACCTACAAACTCGGACTCGACGGCTTTCTACCCCCGGGAAGCCTCTCCACCTGGCGTGACGACGTCCCCCTCATCGTTCTTGAGCATGGCATCAACTGGCCTCGCGGAACCTTCAAAGGTATGACGGAAGAGCAATACATCGTCCTGAATCGCACCTGGGATCAAATGCAGCACGACCTCGCCTCACGTTCCAGGTACGGCGTCCTCCGTATCGCGGAGAAGAGTGGTCACTTTATTCAGACCTACCGGCCCGACGTCGTCATCCAGGCAATTCACGACGTGCTCGATCAGATCCGCCAGCTCAAACCGCCATCCATGGCGACGCCGGCATCAAGCGCTGTTGTCGTCAACACCCATCCGTAACTCCAAGCCCTCAAGCCACCACTCCCGCAGCCTCACCACCAGCTCGCTCACCCGCCAAAACTCCCCCACCCGCCGGTCGAGCTCCTGCGTACTCGCCGCCTCCACGAAGTGGTCGGCGACCGCACCACAAGGTGGCGCCCCGCCCGGCACAACATGTTGGGGGATGGGCGGACCTAGTGGGGCGCAAACTCCCCCGCGTAAACTCAACCTCAGCCATGTCCAGCCCCACCGTCGTCCCCACCCCCGCCGAAGCCCCCCTCACCACCATTCGCGACATCGGCCGGCACCAGGACCAGCCCGTCACCCTCCACGGCTGGCTCTACAACCTCCGCGCGTCAGGCAAGTTGCTGTTCCCCATCTTCCGCGACGGCACCGGAACCATCCAGGGCATCGTCCCCAAAGCCGCCGTCCCCCCCGAACTCTTCGACACCCTCAAGAACCTCCAGCTCGAGTCCTCCGTCATCGTCACCGGCGCCGTCCGCGCCGACCCCCGCGCCCCCTCCGGCTTCGAGCTCGACGTCACCGACCTCCGCGTCGTCTCCGCCGTCTCCCCCGACACCCCCTTCCCCATCACCCTCAAAGAACACGGCGTCGACTTCCTCATGGAGCATCGCCACCTCTGGCTCCGAACGCCACGCCAATCGGCCATCCTGCGTGTCCGCGCGACCATCATGCGCGCCGCCGCCGAATACTTCGACACCCACGGCTTCGTCCGCACCGACCCACCCATCCTCACCCCCAACGCCTGCGAAGGCACCTCCGAGCTCTTCGAGATGGACTACTTCGAGGACGAAAAGGCCTACCTCACCCAGTCCGGCCAGCTCTACATCGAAGCCACCGCCCTCGCCCTCGGCAAGGTCTACTCCTTTGGCCCCACCTTTCGCGCCGAAAAATCCAAAACCCGCCGCCACCTCACCGAGTTCTGGATGGTCGAGCCCGAACTCGCCTTCGCCACCCTCGACGACATCATGGACCTGGCCGAGGCGTACCTCCTCCACATCCTCCGCCGCGTCCTCGAGTCCCACCGCGCCGACCTCCTCACCATCGGCCGCGACCTCACCAAGCTCGACGCGATCCTCACCCCCGAGACTCCCACCTCCACATCTGCCGTCATCTCGACCGCAGCGCAGCGCAGTGGAGAGCTTCCTGCATTGGCTCCCGCCTCACCGCAAACAGCCACCTCCGCTCCCACATCCGCCGCCCCCGCCCAACCTCCACCAGCCACCGATCCGGGTGCCCCATCCATGACAGCCCCATCGTCATGGGTGGGTTCCTCCACTCAAGTCCCCGGACAGCCGCATTCCACCGCCCCATCCGAAGCGCCCTCTCTATCATCCCGCAGCGAAGCGGAGGACCCTGCTTCTCCCCCCAACACCCCGCGCCCCCCACGCCGCTTCCCCCGCCTCTCCTACGATCAGGCCCATGCCATGCTCGAAAAAGCCTTCGCCGAAGGCAAGATCGACCACCCCCACATCGACGGCGACGACTTCGGCTCCCCCGACGAAACCTACCTCTCCTCCCAGTTCGATCAGCCCGTCCTCATCCACCGCTACCCCTCCGCCATCAAGGCCTTCTACATGCAGCCCGACCCCGACAACCCCGCCCGCGCCCTCTGCGTCGACGTCCTCGCCCCCGAGGGCTACGGCGAAATCATCGGCGGCTCCCAACGCATCGACAGCTACGACCTCCTCAAAGCCCGCATCGAAGAGCACAACCTCCCCCTCGACGCCTTCCAGTGGTACCTCGACCTCCGCCGCTTCGGCTCCGTCCCCCACGGCGGCTTCGGCATGGGCATCGAACGCGTCGTCGCCTGGATCTGCGGCCTAGACCACGTCCGCGAAACCATCCCCTTCCCCCGAACCCTCAACCGCATCTACCCCTGATCGGCGGTAAACCGGAGGCAAAAATGCTGTACGAAGAGTGGGGCTTTTCCAGCTCACCATTTCAGTCGACACCACTTCCGCCTACGGCGTTGGGAATGACCTTGCTTGTTGGGCGTGATCTCACTACCAAAGCTCTGATGCGGAGGATTGAGAGCCGTCCACAAATACCGACCATAGAGGGCATAAACGGAGTCGGCAAGACCAGCGTGGCAAACGTGGCAGCCTACTCTTTGTACAAGCGACATATTGACGGTAGAGGAGGCCCTCTTTACATCCCTTGCCGTCACATCTTCCAACTCACGTCAGGTACAAATGTTCGGGACTTTGTCAACACGGTTCTAATTGAGGTCGCACAGACGCTAATTGAGCGTGCAAAAGACCTCAACAAAACACAGACCGAAGTTAAGACATCGGCCATGGACCGGTGGTTGAACTCTCCGCAATTAACGACTTACAGCGCCGGTATCTGGGTCTTGCAGGCGGGTTCACAGACCCAGCTAAATACCTCAGACGGCTTTCAGGAAAGCGGACTCCGGAAATTGGTGCTCGGCTGGCTCAATCAGATCTTTCCAAATGGAGAGGGCGGCGTCATATGCATGATAGACAACCTCGAACTGTTACAAAAATCCGAGGTGGCGCGTCAGCTTCTTGAACAACTAAGAGACGAGATCTTTCACACGCCTGGGCTGCGATGGGTGTTATGTGGTGCCCTCGGTATAGTTCATGGCATTGCCTCGACTCCCCGTTTAGAGGGGTATTTGCACGCGCCATTGGAATTGAAAGAAATCGACGAAGCCTATGCACCATCTATCCTGGACTCCAGGATAGAAAGCTACAAGCGGCGGGAGAATTACTATCTGCCGCTCACGTCTGCTGATTTCGCCCACCTCTACGCGCTGCTACGGGGCAACTTGCGAGCTGCACTCGCACAGACCGAGAATTACTGCCAATGGATAGCAGACGGCGATTTGCCGAGGAGTGACGCGGACAAGCAGCGACACTTCAACACATGGCTCGACGAGCAGTGTGCGGCCTCGTACACCGCAGCAAAGCCCCAACTGACCCCTAAAGTGAAAGAGGTTTTTTTACTCGCTGCTGCCATCGGGGGTCTATTTTCTCCTAGTGACTTCCCCATCTTCGGATTTAACAGCATGCCGGTGTTTCGCCCCAAAATCGCCGACCTGGAAGAAGTCGGTCTTGTCGTTAGCACGCAGGATGAAAGTGATAAGAGGAGGAAGACAATCCAGATTACCTCCAAGGGTTGGCTTGTGCATCGCCATCTCAGGAAGCTCGATCCAGCAGCGGAAGGGACTTCGGCATCCTCTATCGCCGCAAGTGAGGAAGGGTGATTGGCCGGGTGCCCCATCTTCGCGACAGCCTCACGTCGCTAAGGCGGGTTCCGCTCTGCAGAAGGCCGGAGTGCAGGCGCAGCCGCAACGACCAACGCCGCTCCTCCGACCTGAGATAGATGACCCATCCCTAAAGCCCCGACTCCCTCGGGACCCACGCCATCTCACCCCAATCACCTGCGCCGCAGCCGGATGCCGAGTCCCAAAATCGCGCTCACCAAGGCTCTGAGCTAGCGTCACAAGCTCGTAGTGACATGTCCGTTCCGCGCTGTAAATCGCGCCGGCCATTGGCGGGATAATACCGCCAATCCCATCATTAATCCGGAACCCAGCAGCAGGAGGCCGCCCGGCTCTGGTGTCATAGTTGTGGGCGCCGTATCGGGAGCGATCGTCAGCGAAAAATCTTGTTGGTACTGGGCCCACACGGAACGATTCGCCAGAGAAAATGTACCCAGCAAAAACGTTGGCTGGGAAACCGGTCCTGAAAAAAGCTGCGGTCCGCCCTGACTGAAGATGTCGAACTCGCTACCTAGCTCTTGCATCCAGAGTCCTCCATAGTTCTCGGAACCCTGGAAGATGATGTAGTCGCCACTATGAACCACTCCATTAACCGTTACTGGAACATCATCGATAACGAAGCTATCGGCGTAATCGTTATGCAGATACGGAACAATCGTGCTCGGGAGAGAAAAGGAGATGGTCGTCGCATCCCCAGTCAACGTGAAAGTGTCAGCGTGAGCCACCAAAGCGGATCCAGAGAAGAGGAGGGCGGCAGGTAGTAGCATCCAGTGGCGCAAGGCATATCCTTTTCGTGAAAAGGGTTTGCACAACATTACGGGGTCTACCTCATAGATTGCAAGCACCTCCTGATTTTTGCCACCCAATGCCGGTTGGGTAGCCCACCCATCATCGGATTTCGCCGCACCTTCTCCTTCCTGGTCTTCGGCTCCGCTACGCTCACCGCGCCCTCGTCTCACGTTTAGTTCTTTCCACTCTGCCGAAGGCCAGAGTGCAGGCGCAGCCGGAACGAGCGATTGTATCTTCCTCCGCCTGCCCATTAGCCCACGCCGCCACCACCTATTTAAGCCCGTGCACCACCACCCGATCCCGCGCCGCAAGGGACCAACACCTCACGGCACAACCCTCAACCCCCTGAACCGTCCATCCGACCCATTCCCTACCCACAACCCAACCTTTCCCGCCCGCACCCCACCCAACCGACGGACCCGCAGCGACGGCTCCGCCGCCCCATTCACGTACGCCGCAACACCTTCCCCATCCACAACCAGCCTCAATCTCACCCATGCGTCGGGCACGGGCGCCGGCGACACGGCAGACTCATATACCCCAGGATGCCTGCGCCGCAGCTCCGCCCAATCGTGCCCCGGCAGCGAGATGTACTGGACAGCGTGGCTCCGGTGATCCGCCTCCACCGCCCGAAAGTTGAACGGCCGGAGGTACACGGCCTCGAAGGTCTTGTTGTCCTGCCCATGAAAGGCGATCCCAACAAAGCTCTCCCCCGGCTTGTCCTCCCCGCGCACCTCCACCTCGATCGTCCCTTGCGCAAACGAAGCACCCTCAATCCAGGCCACGCCGTAGTCGTCCGCCGCGTCCAGAAACACACCGTCCGGCGCCCCGGCTTTAGTCACGTCGAGCGTGCGGCGGAACACCTTGATCCTCTCCCCCTCGGCCATCTGCCGCAGGTTGTAGTCCGTGGCACAGGCCACAGTCGGCCAAAGCGCGGCGATGGCAAAGGCTGCTCGATAGAGCTTCATAGCTCGTGTCCAGCTCTCCTGACCCCGCAAGTCTACGCCCTGCCAAGTGCCCCACATCAGCGGCAGGCACGCGCCGCTAAGTGGGCTCCACTCTGCCGAAGGCCGGAGTGCAGGCGCAGCCGCAACGACCCATATGCCTTCCGCGCCCAGCCGCAGCCCAGGCCCAGTCCACCCCAAACTCACTTGGCGCAACTGCCCCCATCGCCCTCCTACACTGGGCCTATGCCGATCCAACACCCTCCCGCGGCCACCCCGAAGTACCCCCCTGCCGGTCCAGACCTAAGCCGCCTCGATCGAAGACTTTAGCACCAAAGTACGGGGGAGGGGGTACCCCGGGACTACAGGGCGGGTAGCCCAGATCCAGCCCGACCACAAGCGCCCGGGTACCCCATCCTCGCGACAGCCTCACCGTCGCGAAGGTGGCCTCCGCTCTGCCGAACGCCGCAGTGCAGGCGAGCCGCAACGACCCACCCGCCTTCCCTCTCCCCGGCTGCGCGCCTAGCTTTGTCGCGGGCACACGCCTGCCCTGCCGCCTCTAAGGCCGCTGCCCCAGCATATGCGTCTGCGCTGCATAGGCGATCGGTGTCACCACCCGTGCTGCCGCGCCCACCAACTCCGCGATCGTCGCATCGGTGTTGCTCATCCACACATTGCCCGATCCGTCCACGCCCACACCGAACGCATATCTCACAACGTTCTCTGCGACCCCCGTGCTCGGCGTCACAAACGTCCCCCCCGTACCCATCGCTACCACGCAGCGGCAATTTGGCCAAACCAAACCATGCGTGATTGTCGCCATCCATGGCCACGGCCCACGGCGCATACAGCGATCCTCCGCTGTACGGCGATCCACTGATAGGAACACCGGTGTTGTCCAGCTCGCTGACAGCGCCGGGATTCGCATAAAAATCCGCTACCCAAACGTGATCGTTCCGTCCAATCGCAACGGCGTACGGGTCGTCGTAACCCGTCGGGTAGCTTGTCGGGGAGGTCGCACCCACCGGCAGCTTGGACACATCCCCGGTGTTCGTGTCGGCAAACCACGTATTCCCGCCCGAATCTACGGCGACCCCATACGCGTCCGAATAAACCGGTGCGGGCGTTGGCGCAACCGGCGCGCCCGCCGTCGTCAGGTGCGACACACTGCTGCGGTTCGACAACCACAGCGTGTTGTCGATCCCCACGGCCACCCCATTCACAACATTGAAGCCTGAGCTGTAGCCCCCGCTCCCCGAGGAAACGGAACCTTGCGCGGTCAGCCCGGCTACCACGCCATTGCTGCCACCTACCCATCCCGTACCGTTCAGGTCAAGCGCCACGCTCGTCGGCTGCGTCACGCCCGGCAGAGCATACCCGTTCGTTCCGGAGACCTCCGTTCCATCACTGCCAATCACTCGCACCGAATTCGAGTTGACCCGCACCGCCCAGACGTTGCCGCTGCCGTCTACCGCCAGCCCGCCCCGATATGCCTGTGACGACAAGCTCGTCCCATACACCAGCGACACCGTCCAGTCCGACGGCTGCGCTGCAAGCGTCGGCTGAAAGGGCGGCGTCGGCGGCTGCAGATTCCACAGACTGGACACACCCTGCCCCGGCAGATGCGCCATATTCAAGGCCACCTCCACCGTATTTGCCGCCCGCGTCCCGCTGCCGTTCGCCGCTGCCGTCTCCATCGTCGCGCACGGATTCACGCTCCCGTTCGCCCCCGACCCCGCGCTGTTCACACATGCCGAAAGAATGTTCGCCAGCGTGTCGAGCTCCGACTGCGGCACCGTGGCATTACCCGCCGGCGTCAGCGCGCGCGCAGCGCCCTGGCTCACGTCCACCATCCGTCCAATCGTCCCAAACGCATTCGCCAAACCTTGCTGCGCCAGAGCCGTCCCAGACGACGACACCTGCGTCGCGGACGTCATAAAGCCCGCCAGCGCATACGCCGTCGCCACCGTCGTTACTTCGTTTACCGCGACAAACGTGGACGACGTCAGATTCCCGCACGACCCCAGCCCTGCCATCAGCGCCAGGTCCGGGTTCGTCTGACCACCCGGCAGTCCGGGATTGCCGCCCGTCGCCAAAAGATAAACCTGCGTCGAAGCGCTAGGGCAGGTGTACTGGCCCGTAATCGTGAAGCCGCCGCTCGCATCGGTGTAGACCGCGCTGTTCAGCAGCGGCACCGCATTCCCCCCATACCCGCTCGTCCCCGCTGCATACAGCTGAATCAGTGCGCCCACTACCGGCTGTTGCCCCCCGCGGAGTCTCCCGCTCAAACCCACGCCCGCTGTTGCGGCGCTCGCCAGTCCGGCCGAGTTGGTCATCCCGGCACACCCCGACAGCATCTCCGCCACCATCACAACCGCCGCCCCGCTCAGCAACAACCCTGGTCCACGCCGCATAGTCCTCACCGCCCGTCAGATTGCTTCTTACGCAAGCTAAGGTGCCCGCCGCAGACCTCGACATTCCCCAAACGATGTAACCACGTGCCCCATGCGTGGTAGCCGCACACCGAGCCTGTGGGGTTGAGCGTCGTCTCCCTGCACACGCCGCACAGCCTCCCTTCGCAGATTCCCCAGACCTCGAAGAAACCCTCTGCGGCAGACTCCTTCCGCTAACCCCTCCAAAGTCCCCGCGCCAGTCACCCTGCCATCACCACGGCACCATCACAAACAGCAGGGCCGGTGCTCTCGCATCGGCCCACTCACTCCCCAGCTGCCGCACCAACCCTAGCGGTGCCCATGCTCCGCTCCGGGCCGCTGCTCCCGATCGTTGTGCGCCTCGCGGTTGATCTGCTGGCTCGACCGATTCTGCTCCCGGTACACCTGCTGGCGCTCCTGCCCGTTCAGCCGGCCATCGTTCGCCCGCCGGTCCGCCTGCACCTGCCGGTCGAGGTTGGCCTGCCGCTGGTCCGCCCGAGCCGCCTCGCCCGTCGTCAGCCGCCCATCCGCCGTCCCGTTCGCAATCCGCTGCTGCTGGTTCTCCGACCGCACAGTCACCCTGTCGCGCGCCGGCGTGAAGTTCGTCCGGTCGCCAACCCGCGCCTGCGCCGCCATCGGTGGCGCCCCGTGGTTCACACTCGCATACTGCGACCGATTCGCCGCCGCATTCTGCCGGTGCAGAACCTGGTTCTGCGTCGGCTGAAAACGCTGCTCGCGCGTCGCCGCCAGCTCCTGCGGCGTGGCCCGTGCCTGCAACCCGCCCTGCCCGCCGTTGTAGCTCACCCGGGTGTACGTCGTGTTGTTGTTCACAATCGTCGTGTTGTACGTGTTGTGAATATTCGTCACGTTCACGTTGTTCACCGTGCGGTTGTAGTTGAACACCCCGCCACGCCAGTACCCGCCGCCATACCCCGCGCCCGTGTACCCAAAGCCATAATTCACGCCGCCATAAAAGCCCACGTGCGGCCCCCAGTACCCCGCATGCCACAAAAACGCACTTCCGCCCCAGCCCCAGTACCCCGGCGTCCACAACAGCCCGGGCTGCGGCGCCAGAACCCAAACCCCAGGAACCCAGAAATAGCCCTCATCCCCATACGCCCAGTAGCCCGGCGTCCAGATGTACCCATCCCCCGGGCAGAGCGGCTGCGTGTAGACCGGCAGCGCCGGCGGCGCGATCCCCACCGAAAGAAACACAGACGCATTCGCCGCCACCGGAGCCATCGCCAGCACCCCAAACCCAGCCGCCAGGGCCCCACCCAGTGCGGCGCCACGAGTCACACGGCCAACCAACTGTCTCATCGTCATCTCACTCTCCCCCGAAAGCTCCGCCCCTCTCCGGGCTCGCTCTCGTCCGACCCCGCATCCCTTCGCGGCAGCCACGAAAGTAGAGACCCAACACCCCACCTCAAGTTGCTGCACAAACCCGCGCCCACCGCACCGAAGTACCGTGCGCGCGCGTCACCCTCCACCACCGCAGCGTCTCCCGCCGAAACCTACACTCCACCCGCACCCTCCGGCGCAAGCAAACCCTCATAGCTCCGCAGCTCCTCCACCGTCCGCGCGTCCATCCCCTCCAGCATCCCCACCAGCAGCTCCACCGCCCCATCAAAATCCTTCCGGTTCACAATCCCGTTGTGCGAGTGCGTATACCGCACCGGCACCACCAGGTTCACCGTCGGCGCCCCGCCCCCCGCCGTCTGCATCTCGGCCGAGTCGTCCCCATACCCCTGCACCAGGTCCTCCTGCAGCGGCAGCCCCTTCGCCTTCGCCACCCGCCGTGCATACGCCACCATCTTGCGGTTCGCAATCGCGCTCGAGTCATACAAGAACATCCCCGGCCCGCCGCCCAGCTTCACCTGCGTCTCCTCCGGCCGGTCCCCCGGCACATCCCCCGTTATCCCGCCCTCCAGCGCTATCCCCACGTCCGGCCGCACCGTCTCGGTCGCCGCCCGCGCCCCCCGCAGACCCACCTCCTCCTGCACCGTCGCCACGTAGAAAATCTGGTTGGCGTGCGGCTCTTTTGCCGTCCGCCGCATCGCCTCCAGCAACACTGCGCACCCCACCCGGTCATCCCACGCCTTGCCCAGGTAGTTCCCCGTCCCGTTCATCTCCGCAAAGGGCGCGTCCGGAACCACCGGGTCACCCGGCGAAATCCCCAGCCCCGCCACCTCCGCCGCCGTCTTCGCCCCCACATCCAGAAACACCGAGTCCCGCGGAAACACCGTCCCCCGCTCCGCCGCCGGCAACACATGGATGTCCCGAATCCCCGTCACCGCCCGCACCGGCCCCTTGGACCCCAAAATCACCCACCTCTGGTCCACCAGCGCCTGGTCCAGCCACCCACCCAGCATCTGCATCGACAAAAACCCCGTCGGCGTCACCCGCCGCACCATCCCGCCCAGCTCGTCCATATGCGCATCGACCATGATCTTCGGCCCGCTCGACCCCTGCTGCGCAATCACGTCCCCCAGCCCGTCCACACGCACCGGCACCGTCGTCAACCCCTTCATCTCGCCCATCATCACCGCCCGCACCGGCTCCTCAAACCCCGATGGCCCCGCCGCCTCCGACAGCCGCTGGAGCAGGCTCTCCACCCGGTCACCCTGCGCCAAACCCACCACCGGCACCCACAACACCGCCGCCACCATCATCAGAATCTCTACACTTCGTCGCATAGCCGGACTCTACCACCATCAAAACAGCGGCGGGGCGGACCGCGCATCAACCGCATGCCGATCCGCCCCACCCATTACGTCGTGTGGCGCCTTACTGGACCTTCACCTGCCCAACCACCGCCGGCAACACCGCAGTCCCCTCAATCCGCACAGCCTGCAGGCTCTGCGGATTCAAACCCAGCACCGACAGAATCGTCGGCGCCACCTGAACCGTTGCCACCGGCGCCGAAACCGTCTGCGCCTTGAAGCCGGGGTTCGCAAACAACATCACCACATTGGTGTCGTCGTGCGAAAACCCGCCGTGCTCTTCCAGCTTCTTCGCGCTGCCCGTGTACGTCACACCCACGTTCGGCGCCACAATGATGTCCGGTGTCCGCGGATCGCCCCACGGCGGCAAGCCCGGCGTGTTGTAGTTCAGCGCAACCGTCGGACCGTAAAAGATCTGACCCAGACCGACCGCCGCCGCGTTCTTCTCCAGGATGTCAACCGCCTCCTGCGTCTTGGACGAGTCCGCCAACCACAGCAGCGACACATCGTCCTCCGTCGCGCCAATCCCAACCGGGTTCAGCGGAGACTCCGACAGCGGCAGCAGGTTGGCCAGCAGCGTCGCCGGTGTCGTCCCGTTCGCCCCGCCATGGCCCGGATGCGCCTGGTAGAGGTTCGGATCGATCGGCGACTGACCATGCTTCGCCGTCACCACGATCACCGTGTTCTCAAAGTTGCCGCTGTCCTTCAACGCCGTCACCATCTCGCCGATGGAGGCATCCACAAACTCGATCTCGCTCAGCAGCTCCGGTCCAGGAGTACCCGCCGCATCCAGGTACCCGCCCGTGCCCACACCCGCCTCAATCAGCTTCTCCCCAACACTCACCGCCTGGAAGTTCATCCCAAACAGCGCCGGAACCACCGCCTTGTAGCCCTGGTGCGTCAGCCCCTTGGCCTGCCGAACGATCGCCTTCACCTTGATCGTGTCGTAGCACTTAATGTTCTGGAAGCTGTCCGTCCACGATCCCGTCTGCGAAGGATCCACGATAGTCCCGCACGACACACCTTCAGGCGTCACCATGCCCGGTAGCGGCACCACCGTCGAGTTGATCTCCGGCGAGAAATAGTCGTTCACCGTCCCGCCGCCCGGTCCCTCCACCGACGAGTACGCCGGATGCTTGTCCGACCACGCCGTGTATCCACCAGCCTGGTGCACAACCCCGAAGATCGTATTCGTTCGCACAAAATTCCACGGATACACCGGGGCGCATCCCGCCGCCGGATCGCGTGGCAGCTTCGCCGCATCGATCGACGCAATCCCGCCGTCCGTCAGCGGCGCCGAAGCCCCGCCGTTCAGCTTTGTCTGGTCCTTGTCGATCCCCTCCTCATACTCCGTCGTCGTCCCCGTCGGCTTTGCGCCCGGCGTGCACACTCCCGCCTGCACCCCGTTGCCCGTCGTCTTCGCCGGAGGATCCAGCGACCGGTCATACGACACGTCGTAATACACGCCCTCCGTCTTCGGCGTGCCGCCCGAAACGATCGCCGTCAAGCCCGGAAACGAGTCCGATGGCTTGGAGGTCGAAGCCCCCACATAGTTCACGCCCATCTTGCCCAGCGCCGCCAGGTTCGGGCAGTACGGCGATCCATTGTTCACACCGGCAATGCCCTTGGTGCAGTTCAACAGATCCACCGCATGCATCCCGTCCACGCTCAGCAGCAGCACGTGCTGCACATTGCTCCTGTTGCTCTGCTCCCAGCTCGCGCCCGTCGCGCTTTGGGCCTGCTGCGCGCTCATCGCACCGGGCAGCATCGCCGTCAAACCGGCCAACATCATCGATTTCGTCTTCAAGGGGGTGATACCTCCACCCACCGTCTTACGTCCCCATCAAAAACATCCCGAGAACCTCCGATTGACGCCGTGTGAATCACGCGCTCTCTTTCGATACCCTCGCCCACCCGCCGCTCACTGCCCCAGCGCAAACGCCACGTACTTCGCCCCCTGCGGCCCCTTCGGGTTCCGCGCATTGCTCGTCGCAATCACCACGTACTGCCGCCCCCCCACCATGTACGTCGCCGGCGTCGCGTTCCCCGCGAAGTCCATCACCGTCTCCCACAGCAGCTGCCCCGTCCGGCTGTCGAATGCCCGCAGCTTTCCGTCAAAGTTCGTAGCCCCAATAAACAACACCCCACCCGCCGTCACCACCGGCCCGCCGTAGTTCTCACTCCCCGTCGGCGCCATCCCCTTCGCCATCAGCTCCGGATACTCCCCCAACGGCACCTTCCACAAAAACTGCCCCGTGTTCAGGTCGATCGCGCTCAGCGTGCCCCACGGTGGCGCCACCGCCGGGTATCCCTCGCTGTCCAGAAACCGGTGGTAGCCCGTAAACCGGTACTTCGCCACCGGCGCCGTGCTCGCCCCGCTACCAGGCAGCTCCTCCTTGCCGCTCCGCTCCGTCACCACAGGCGATGGCGCAGGCGACCCGCTCGCATGACCCGAGGGGGCATCCGGACTCACCTCCATCCCCGTCCGCACATACCCCAGCAACGCATGCAGCTGCTCCGCCGAAAAGTTCGGATAACTCGGCATCCGACCCCGCCCGTTGTGGATCACCGCCGCCATCTCCGCCTCCGTCAGCTTCGAAGCCACCAGCGATGGAAACGCCGGCGGCTGCCCCGCCCGGTCCGCCCCATGGCACACCACGCACTGCGACCCGTACAGCGTCGCCCCCGGACCCACACCCGCCTTCTCCTCCGTCAGGCTCCCCGTCCAGGCAATGTCGTTCGCATTCACATACAGCACACCGCTCGCCCGGTCCACCGCGGGGCCGCCCCACTCCGCCCCGCCGTCAAACCCCGGAAACACCACCGTCTCCTTGTTCAAGCCCAGCGGCACAAACTGCCCGTCGCTGCGGAACTCCCGGAACCGCCGCTCCGCCTCCGCATGTGCCTCCGGCGTCCGCGTCGTCAACATCTCCGCCGTCAACCTCTGTCGCGCATAGGGCGCCGGCATCGTCGGCATCGGCTGCGTCGGCGCAGTCCACTCGCCCGGCACCTCGCTCTTCGGATACGGCCGCTCCTCCACCGGAAACAGCGGCTTGCCCGTCACCCGGTCAAACACGTACACCACACCCTGCTTGGTCGTCTGCGCCACCGCATCCACCTTCCGGCCGTCCCGCTCCACCGTCAACAGCACAGGGTGCGACGAAAAATCCCTGTCCCAAATGTCGTGGTGCACCGCCTGAAAGTGCCATATCTGCTTGCCCGTCCGCGCATCCAGCGCCAGCAGCGTGTCCGCGTACAGATCGTCCCCCGCCCGGTCCGCCCCATAGAAGTCCGTCACCGCCGACCCCGTCGGCACATACACAATCCCCCGCGCATCGTCGACCGCCATCCCCGCCCAGTTGTTCGCCGCCCCCGTGTACGTCCACGCATCCTTCGGCCACGTCTCATACCCCGCCTCCCCCGGATGCGGAATCGTATGGAAGCTCCACCGCATCGCCCCCGTCCGCACGTCGTACGCCCGAATGTCCCCATGCGGCGACGGCGACGCCTCCCCCGTCCGAAACCCCATGATCAACAGATCCCCCCACACCACCCCCGGCGTCGTCAGCGCCACCGTCCCCGCCGGCGACTTCGCCCCCAGTCCCTCCCGCAGATCGATCATCCCCCCGCGCCCAAAGCTCGGGATCGGCTTGCCCGTCGCGGGGTCCAGCGCCCACACCCCATAGAGCGTCTGCGCAAACAGCCTCCCCTCCCCGCCATCCCCATTCCAAAACTCAAAACCCCGGTCCGGCTGCCCCGACCGTATCCCAGAGTCGAACCGCCACAGCTCCCGCCCCGTCGCCGCCTCCAGCGCCACCACCCTCTGGTTCGGCGTGTACACAAACATCCGCTCGCCAACCACCATCGGCTGCGTCTGCAGACCACCCGTCTCCCCCGTATCCCAGCTCCAAACGGGCCGCAACCCCTTCACATTGCTCCGGTTAATCTGCCCCAGCGGCGAGTAGTGGTCCGCCCGCGCATCCCCCCCATACACCCGCCACCCCACCTCCCCCGCCCGCTCCCCCACCCTCCGGTGCCCGTGCCGCCAAACCCCCACCCCCACCAACACAAGAACCACCGCCGCAACCAAACCCGCAACCCATCCCGCCCGCATTCCCATGCCGCCCACTCTACCGCGCCCCACACCCGTCCGTCCCAAAGTTCGCAACACGAAAGTAACCAAACCACCGCCACCGCCCCCTTTGGTGTCATCCCGCAGGGACCTGTTTCTCCCCCAGGAGGCGCAAATCCCCATTCCCATCCCTTACCCTGGAGAAGCAGCAGAACTTCCACCCAAACCAACAACCCCAACAAAATGAATATCTTGCCACCACCACCCCAACAAAGACAGTATCGCGCGGCCCACCAGCCATCAGAGGTCCAACCTTAACCCCAATCAATCCAAGATTTTGCGCAACAACCAGAGGGGTCCCCCACCCACACATCTCCTCCGCAATCCACAAAGCCCCGTACCCTACACTCACCACGGATGCCCGACAACTTCGCCCATCTCGTCAAGCAACAGGTCGACATAGTCAAGATCATCGGCGACTACCTCAAGCTCCGCAAATCCGGCGCCCAGAACTTCTCCGGCCTCTGCCCCTTCCACAAGGAAAAGTCCCCCTCCTTCTCCGTCAACGCCGCCCACGGCTACTTCTACTGCTTCGGCTGCCACGAAAAAGGCGACGTCTTCACCTTTGTCATGAAGCTCGAAAACCTCTCCTTCCCCGAGGCCGTCCGCGCCGTCGCCACCAAGGCCGGCATCCCGCTGCCCAAGCGCGAGTTCAACTCCCCCGCCGAAGCCCGCGAAGCCGGCCTCCGTCGGCAGCTCCTAGACCTCCACGAAGCCGCAACCCAGTACTTCCAACAGGCCCTCCAAACGCCCGAGGCCGCCCGCGCCCGCGAATACCTCACCACCCGCGGCGTCTCCCCCGATACCCTCAAGACCTTCCGCATCGGCTACGCGCCCGACGACTTCAACCACATGCGCAACGCCCTCGCGCAGCACTTCCCCGAAGACGTCCTCCGCGCCTCCGGCCTCTTCTCCTCGAAGGAACAGGATCCCAACGGCCTCCCCCTCGGCCCTCTCTACGCCCGATTCCGCAAGCGCGTCACCTTCCCCATCAGCAACGAAGCCAGCAAGCCCATCGCCTTCACCGCCCGCGCCCTCGATGACGTCGACGACAAAGGCCGGCCCCAAGCCAAATACCTCAACTCCCCCGAAACCCCCCTCTTCACCAAGGGCCACATCCTCTTCAACCTCGACAAGGCCAAGGCCGACATGCGCTCCCATGACTTCGCCCTCCTCGTCGAAGGCCAGATGGACTGCATCTCCGTCTACATGGCAGGCGTCCGCAACGTCCTCGCCACCTCCGGCACCGCCTTCACCGAGCCCCAGGTCCGCCTCCTCTCCCGCTTCACCCACCGCGTCGTCGTCAACTTCGACCCCGACACCGCCGGCGCCAACGCCGCCGAAAAGTCCATCGCCCTCCTCACCGAAGAGGGCTTCGAGGTCAAGGTCGTCACCCTCGAGGGCGGCCTCGACCCCGACCGCTTCGTCCGCGAGCACGGCATCGCCGCCTACATGGCCGCGCTCCGCTCCGCCCGCCGCCACTCCGACTTCCTCATCGACCGCGCCCGCACCCTCCACCCCGCCCGCACCCCGGAGGCCAAACGCAAGGCCATGAACTTTCTCCTCCCCCACATCCGCCGCATGCCCGATCCCCTCGCCCGCGACGAGTTCGCCGCCGACGCCGCCCAAAAGCTCGGCATCGAATCCTCCCTCCTTCGCCAGGAGCTCCGCCAGGCCGCCGCCACCCGCGTCGAAAGCATCCGCGCTACACCCTCCGCCGCCGACACCGCCACCGAGATCGAACGTGTCCTCCTCCGCGCCCTCGTCCTCCCCCAGGGCTCCGCCGCCCGCGAGCTCGCCGCCACCTCGCTCGCCGCCCACCCCGAATACCTCGAAGGCCTCACCGCCGGAGACCTCCTCGACTCGCTCGCCCAGGCCGGCTGCCCCGAAAACCCGCTCGACGCCGCCGCCGACGATAGCTCCCGAGCCCTCCTCGCCCGCGTCCTCCAAACCGCCCCCACCACCCCCGACGGCCACCCCATCCCCCTCGCTCCCACCGCCGTCGACAACGCCCTCCACACCCTCCAGGCTCGCACCCTCCAACGCGATCAGCGCGCCATCCGCCTCGCCCTCGCCGAAGCCCAGCGACAAAACGACACCGCCGCCCTCACGGCCCTGCTCCAGCGCAAACTTGCCATCGACCGCTCCCTCAGCGCCCTCCGCACCCCCACCGACCGCCCCGCCTGACCCATTGCTCATCCGGCGGCTAACCTCACCACACTCTTGGTGTCATCCTGAGCGAAAGCGAAGGACCTGCTTCTCTGCCGCCATCGTCATCCACTGCACACTGCACTCTTCGTCATCTCACCCCGGTACAATCGCCCCTGTGAGCCACGACCGCGCCACCCATGGATAGCTCAACCAAGCGCCGCCTCGCCCTCGGCTTCCTCTCCAACTGGATCTCCAAGCTCGCCGGCACCATCATTCAGCTCATCCAGGTCCCCGTCTTCCTCCACTTCTGGTCCGTCCCCCTCTACGGCGAGTGGCTCCTGGTCTCCTCCATCCCCTCCACCCTCTCCTTCGCCAACGTCGGCTTCGGTTCCGTCGCCGGTAACGAAATGGCCATGGCCGAGGCCGCCGGCAACCGCCAGGCCGCCCTCCGCTCCTTCCAGTCCTCCTGGTGGTTTATCTCCGGCCTCTGCGGCGTCATCATCGCCCTCGGCGGCGTCGCCCTCGTCTTCTTCCCCATGGGCCACCGTTTCCCGCTCATCGGGGCGCGCGACGCCAAATGGGTCATCTTCGCCCTCGGCGTCTCCGTTCTCCTCGGACAGCTCGAGAACCTCCTCCAGGCCGCCTACCGCTCGATCGGCCGCTACCCCTTCGGCTCCTTCATCAAGAGCTGCTTCTCCCTCGGTGCCTTCGCCGCCATGCTCATCCCCGTCGTCCTCGGCGGCGGGGTCCGCGCCGTCGCCATCACCTTCGCCGCCGCTAACCTTCTCGTGACCGTCATCCTCTCCTTCATGGTCGCCCGAGACGTCCCCTGGATCGAGTTCGGCGTCCGCCATGCCTCCTGGGCCGAAATCCGGCGCATCGCCGGCCCCGCAATCGCCTTTATGGGCTTTCCCATCGGCAACGCCCTCAACCTCCAGGGAACACTCATCGCCGTCGGCTGGGCCCTCGGCCCAACCGCCGTCGTCGTCTTCGGCACCGCCCGCACCGTCTCCCGTGTCGCCCTCCAAATGGTCCAGATGGTCAACAACACCTTTGAGCCCGAACTCTCCCTCGCCTTCGGCGCCGGCAATATTCCCCTGGTCCGCCGCCTCCACCGCCGCGCCTGCCAGTTCGCCCTCCTCGTCGCCCTCGCCATCGTCTCCGCCATGGTCACATTCGGCCCCTGGTTCCTGCACCACTGGACCGGCGGCCACGTCCCACCCTCCCGCACCCTCCTCTCCATCCTCCTCCTCGTTGTCATCGCCTACTCCCTCTGGTCCACCTCCTCGGTCCTCCTCACCTCAACCAACCAGCACCAGCGCCTCGCCGTCTGGTACATCGCCGGCACCGGCCTCACCTGCGGCCTAATCTTCCTCGTCGCCCGGCGCTTCGGACTCTACGGCGCCGCCCTCTCCCTCATCTGCTCGGAACTCGTCATGAACCTCTACGTCCTGCCCACCTCCCTGCGCATCGCGCAGGACCACCTCCCCGCCTTTCTCGCCTCTCTCCTCCAATACCCCGCGTCCCTCCATCCCGGCTTCCTCCTCAAGCGCCTCCGCCGCTCCCGCCCCGGCCTGGAAAGCTAGCCTCCGCGGCACACCACCAACGCATCCAACGCCATATGCTCGCCCGCCCGATCGCCATCAGCCTCTTCGCGTTCACCTTGGTCGGCTGCTCGTGCAACAACCCGCAAACATTGAGGGAGCGCACCGCCGACGTCACCGCCGCCACCAGAAACGCCACCGGGGAGATCGCCGCCGGCGTCTTTCAGGGCCTCGTCCGCCCAGGCGCGCGCGACCTCAACACCGCCACCTCCCGCGAGCTCCAAAAGCTCCCCGGCATCACCTCCACCCTCGCCCGCGCCATCATCGCCGGCCGCCCCTATACCCGCACCGACGACCTTGTCTCGCGCCAGATCCTTACCCGGCCTCAGTTCACTCGCATCAAGGCCCAGGTCAAAGTCACTCCCCGCTCCTCCTCACCAGCTCGGTAAACCCCGGGTAGCCGCGATCCCACCCGGATCCCCCCCAGCCCAGACTCATCCAGTACGCTCCGCCCACCGGCCTATCCATCGACGCCCGCACCTCCAGCTTCACGGTTCCACCGCCCGCCGCCTTCTGCTCCCGCTTCGCCCCACGACCGGGAACTATCTCGCCCCTCCGTGAAACTATTTGCCGCGATTTTCATCTACTTCTTTGGTAGACTTATGCCGAGCTCGTGCGGCCCCATGCCTCGGATCTCCTCGAGATCGCGGCACCTCCTAGCGGTGTCCACCGCCCCTTCACGCACCTCGTACATATGGCATCCCATGTGGGAGAGACTGGTGTCCCGCGCTTGCTTCCTCGCGCGCCCGTTGCTCCCCAACCCATCCCGGGTATCCCCGCGTCAGGAGCGAACTAGAAAGTGGCTGAAGAACTCGATAAATACGAAGACGATATCGACAAGCTCATCGACACCGGAAAGGAAAAGGGCTATCTCACCTACGGCGAGGTAAACGATCTCCTTCCCGGCGATATCACCACGCCGGACGACCTGGACGACCTGCTCACCACCATCAACACCCAGGGCATCAACGTTCTCTCCGGTGAGGATCGGGAGCGCCGCGGTGAAGAGCGTGAGATCGAAGCCGGTGAAGAGTCCGATGACGTCGAACTCGACCTCTCCCCCGGAACCCTCGAAAAGACCAACGACCCCGTTCGCATGTACCTCCGCGAGATGGGTACAGTTCCCCTCCTCACCCGCGAGGGCGAGGTCGAAATCGCGAAGCGCATCGAGCGCGGCCAACTCCGTGTCATGAAGGCCATCTCGCGCTCGCCCATCGTCATCCGCGAAATCGTCGCTCTCGGGGAGGATCTCCGCCGCGGCGTGCGCAACATCAAGGAAGTCGTCACCTTCGACGAGGAAGAGCTCACGGAAGACATCGTGGCGTCACGCGTGAAAAGGACCGTCAAGCGCATCGACGAACTCGTCAACCACCAGAAAAAAGCCGCCGACCTCCAAACTCGTTGCGACGATCCCCAAGGCAAGGACGCCAAAGCCAAAGAGCGCGATCGTCGCAAGGCACGCTGGCTCATGGGCCGCGAGATGGTCTTGATCAACCGCATCGTGCGCGAGATCAAATACACCAACGCCGAAAAGAAGCGCCTACTCGACAAGGTCAATAAGACCGTCGACTCCATGCGCACGCTCGAGCGTCAGATCAAGTCGCTCGATGCCAAGTTCGACGCGTCACGCTCTGAAGAGCTGAAGAAGGAGTATCGCAGGCAACAGAAGAACTGCCGCGCCGACCTCGATCGCCTCGAACAGGACTTCGGCATCACCATCGACGCCCTCAAGCGCACCCAGCGCGAGATGGTGCAGGGCGACATGGACGCCGAGAAGGCGAAGCGCGAGCTCATCGAAGCCAACCTCCGCCTCGTCGTCTCCATCGCAAAAAAGTACACCAACCGCGGCCTCCAGTTTCTCGACCTTATCCAGGAGGGCAACATCGGCCTCATGAAGGCCGTCGACAAGTTCGAGTACCGCCGTGGGTATAAGTTTTCGACCTACGCCACCTGGTGGATCCGACAGGCCATCACCCGCGCCATCGCGGACCAGGCCCGCACCATCCGCATCCCGGTGCACATGATCGAGACCATCAACAAGCTCATCCGCACCAGCCGTCAACTGGTCCAAGAGCTCGGTCGCGAAGCCTCGTCGGAAGAGATCGCCCGTCGCATGGATATTCCGGTTGCCAAGGTCCGTAAGGTCCTCAAGATCGCCCAGGAACCCATCTCCCTCGAAACGCCAATCGGCGAAGAGGAAGACTCGCATCTCGGCGACTTTATCGAGGACCGCATGGCCGTCAGCCCGTCCGACGCCGTCATCTCGGTCAACCTCAAGGAGTACACCTCGCAGGTCCTTCGGACCCTGACCCCGCGCGAAGAGCGCGTGATCAAGATGCGCTTCGGCCTTGAAGACGGCTCCGAGCACACTTTGGAAGAGGTCGGGCAGTCCTTCCAGGTCACTCGCGAACGTATTCGCCAGATCGAAGCCAAGGCCCTGCGTAAACTCCGTCACCCCAGCCGCAGCCGCAAGCTCAAGGCCTTCGTCGACGGCGTCAAGGAAGTCTAAACTCGGACGTCTCACCGCTCTAGACCAGACCCGCGCCAAACTCGGCGCGGGTCTTTCCGTCCCAGAACCCTTCTCGCCTCGCGCAATCCTCCACGCAGCGATCGCCTAACCACGCCTGTATACTCCCCCAAAATGCCGATCCAATCCTCCTCATCCTCAGCAGCGCCCGGCCGAAACGCAGGCTCTCTCCCTCCCGTATTCCGGCAGATTCAACGTTGGACTCTCCTCTTCTTCGCCGCCTCCGTCTGCTTTCATCTCGTCGAGTTCTTTCTCCTGCACCACCACGCCCACTCCGTCTACCCGTTCTCACTCAACGCACACGACCGCTTCTACGACTTCACCATCTTCACGGACAAGTTCCGGTATGTGCACACTGCCCGATTCTTCTCCGTCGGCTTTCCTATCAACTACCCCGCTCCCGTCGCGCTTGTCTTCGCCTTTTTCTTCCACTACGCCGCGCCTCACGCCACACGGGCGTTTGTAGGCTTTTGCGTGCTCTCCTTCGTCATACCCGCAGCTCTATTTGGAAGCGCCCTCGTTCGCCGAGGCATCTCTCCAAAACGCGCTTACCTCTTCACCAGCATCCTGTGTCTCTTCTCCTGGCCAGCGGAGCTCATCGTCGACGGAGCAAACGCCGAAGTTCTGGTCTGGGTGGCCCTGGCTCTCGCCATGACCTCTCTAGCCACAAACCACAGCTATCTTGCCGCGCTCCTGTTCGGGCTGGCTGCCGCCCTCAAGCTGTTTCCTTTTGTGTTCCTCGCGCTCTTCCTTCGCCCTCGCTACTGGACTCAACTGATCACCGGCATCGGCTCATTTCTCGCCATCTCGTGGCTCTCGCTCAAAGGACTCGGCCCCACCGTCGACGTTGCGTATCGCGGCATCATCTTCGGCCTGAATGAGTTCAAGCGTAACTACATGGCTCGCTGGCTGCCCGGAGAAAATGGTGTAGATCACTCCGTCTTTGCCAGCATCAAGTTTGTCCTCCACTACGGCTTCCATCACAACGTCGACGACTTCACCGGCTGGCTGCGCGTATATCTCCTGTTCACCACAGTCGGCGGAATTCTGCTCTTCTTCACCGTCATCCGCCGAACTCCTCTCCTCAACCAAATCCTCCTGCTGTCTATCGCTTCGATCTACTTCACAGCTTTCTCAGGCGACGGTACGTTAATCCACCTCTACTACCCATTCGCCATGCTGCTCTTTCTTGCTCTCCACGCGTGGCGTGCGAACGTGGTTGTGTCAGGCTTATCCCCAGCCCTCGCCTGCATCCTCTTTTGCGTCTCTGTTGAAAGCTTCTTTGTCATCTCCCGAGGACTTACCTCGATACGATTCATAGGTCCAATGCACGCCTTGGCTCTCGGCCTCCTCTTCTTGCTCGCTCTTCGATTTCCCTTCGGACCTCCGATCTCCCAGACCTCCGATTTAGGTGAACTCGCCGACCCGCAACTTACCTGGCTCGATCCTCCCGCAAAGTCAAATAGTTAGATCTCACTGGGACGCGCGTTTGCCCGTCGACAGGTCCCACGCCAACCATAGAAACTCGCCAGAAGCCGCTGTTGGGTCAATTCTTCGCTTGCTTCTCAGTCCCCTTAGCTGGATTGCTCGCATGGACCAAGTCCGGCGTCGTCTCCGCTCCGAGTTCCACCTTCTGGGCCGTCGTGTCGATCCGCTTTGAGCGCGTAAACGGCTCCAGCTTTACCGACCCTCCGGTCTCTACAGCCTTGATGATCGCCTCCAGCACACGCACATCCGCATACCCCTCCTCACCATCCGGCTCCACATCCTCGTTATTCAAAATGCAATCTGAGAAGTACTTCAGCTCGCCGCCAAAGTGGTCCGTGTTCTTGAAGCTTTCCTTTGACTTCTTCTCGCCAATTGCTGTCGTCTGCTCCAGCGACTTGCCAAACATATAGGCCGGGTCCAACATCACACTTCCCTTCGTCCCCACGGCGATAAAGGAGTTTGTCGAATTGCCGTAGTAGCTCATCGTGAACTGCGCCAGTCTTTCGCCCGGAAACCGTAGCGTCGCCGTCACCGTGTCGGCAAAGTCCGGATCGAATCCGGATTCTGCGTGCCTGCTCCCGGCTGCCGACACTACCTCAATCGGTTCATTCCCGAAGATATACCGTGCCGCATTGACCGGGTACGGCCCCATATCCAGCACCGGCCCTGCAAGCTTTCCCGAGTGCGCCCGGTGATTACTCGGATCCACCATCTGCGCAAACGTCGAATTAAAGATATGGACCTCGCCCAATTCGCCCGACCGCACCTTCTCGATCGTGTCCAACGTCGCGGGCTCGAAGTGCAGCCGGTACGCCACCATCAGCTTCGCGCTCGAACGCTTCTCTGCCGCCAGAATCTCCTTACACTTCTCCGTCGAAACCTCCATCGGCTTCTCGGTTAGCACGTGAATTCCAGCCTCCAGAGCCGGGACAATAAACTCCGCATGTCTCCAATTCGGTGTCGCCAGGTAGATCGCGTCAAACGTGCCCGATTTCACCGCCTCGCCAAACTGTTCGTAGCTGTACGTCGCGTCTAGCTCGTACTTCCTGCCGAGCTCATCCAGCTTCTCCGCATCCGAGCTCACCAGCGCCGTGATCTTGGAGTTGCCGGTGTGCTCCACCCCCGGCATCATGTCTTCTTGAGCAATATCACCCAGACCCACGATCGCGTACCGCACCTTCTTCGCGTCATTCGAGCCCAGCAGCCTGTCCAACCCTAGCGTTTCCTTGATCCCCATACTTTTCTCCTCACGGCAACACTTAGTGAGATGTTGCCCCGCAGCTGGCTGTCTCCCTCAGCCGGGCGCCGTGGTGCGGTCCTCCTTCCTCATGCAGACTTAGTTCTCCACACATCCAAAGCTATCGCTCGCGGTAGCCCGTGTCATCTCTTTTTCTTCGCCTAGCCGGTACGGAAGTACCCACCCCGGTACAGACAAGCAAACCTCTACCGAGCTGCCGCCTTGTGCTCCAGCTCCGCCGCTCGCTGCCGCTCGAGCGCGGCTCCCGCCGCATCCCCGCCCCGCTCCAGCGCCTCCGCCAACAGGCGATGCGACGCCTCATCCTGCGGGTCCGCCTGCGTCGCAGCCCGCAGCTGCACTGCGGCCTCGGCAGCCTTGCCCTCGCGCAGCAGGCTCGCGCCACTGCGTCGCGAAAACTCCGCCCTCTGCTGACTCACTGCCACCCGGCTCAACTCGGCCGCGACCTTCCGCTCCGCGGCCGCCTCGTCTCTAGCCCCTTGTTGCATCAACACCGCAGCCAGAGTGATGTGCGGGCTCGGCTGGTTCGGCTCCAGCACTATGGCCTTCCGCAGCGCCGCCTCTGCCTTTTCAGGCTCCTGCAATTCGCGGTCCACACTCCCCAGCAGCGCCCAGGCCTCGCCATTGTCTGGCCGCATCGAGACAGACCGCTCCAGCGAGCTCGCCGCCCTCGTAAACTCACCCTGTTGCATATACAAGACCCCCAACGTGTACGGCGGGTCCGGCAGCGTGCCGTCTGCCGCCTCCGCCGCTTCAAACTCCCGGATCGCCTCCGGCAGACGATCTTTCAACTTCATTGCCAGACCCAGATCGTAGTGAAGTGCCGCTTCCATCGCGGCGCTCAGCCCGGGGAGTGCCAACGCCCCCTGAAACTGCTCAACCGCGTGGTCCAGGTCGCTCTGTTGCAGATACGCCACACCCAGATCCTCGCGCAAAACCGCATTCGCCGGATCCAGCGCCAAAGCCTTCTGGTAGATCGGCACCGCCGACGCTGCATCTCCCGTCTGCACCAGATCGAGCGCATAGTTCGTCAGCACGCCCGCGTTTGCCGGCTGAGCCTTCGCCACCTCCGCAAACATCGGCAACGACTCCTTGACTTCGCCACGGGTCTGCAATGCCAGCGCCAGCGCATACGTCGCCTCCACATTGCCGGGCGCCAGGGCCTGCGCGCGCTGCAACGTAGCCAGGGCCGCCTCGTCCTGGTGCACGGCACTCTGCGCCCGCCCCAGCTCGACGATCGTCCCAACGTCGCTCGGCTGCAGTGCAGCCGCGGCGTGAAGAGGGGTCAACGCCTCCTCCGCCCTTTCTTCCAGCAGCAAGACGACGCCCAAATGCTCCTGCGCTGAAGCATCTCTGGCATCCAGCTCAACCGCCCTGCGAAACTCGGCCTCCGCTGCCCCGTTCTCCCCCGTTTGCGCCAGCACCGTGCCCAGCGCATCATGCCCGCCTGCATCGTCCGGTGCCCGCGCCACCGCTCCCCGCAATACCTTAACCGCCTCAGCCTTGTCTCCCTCTGATTCCAGACTCACGGCGTACGCCCGCGCCAACTCAGGCGTCAGCGCCTCGACGCGAATCCCGCGAAAGAGCTTCACCGCTTGCGCCGCTCGCCCCGCCCGGCTCTCCGCCTCGGCCAGATTCAAGATCGTCGCCTCATCCTTCGATCCCAGCCTGGTTGCCGTCTCCAGCTCCCGCACCGCTCCCGCCGTGTCGCCCTCTTGCAACATCACTGCACCAAGAGCTCCATGTCCCGCCCCGACCTGCGGCAACAGTCGAACAACCCGACCAAACTCCCGCTCCGCCCCGCGCAGATCCTGCCGCTGCATCGCCGCATACCCCGCTTGGAACGCGGCGTCCGCCTCCGACACCGCAGCCCGGGTCGGCGCACCAACCGCCCCCTGCAACCCCGCCGCCAGCACCATCCATCCGAACGCCACCATGCACCCAGCAGTCTACCGGGTCTCGCCGCCTGACGCCCACTCTCACGGCCTCACCTCGCCGGCTTGGAACCCTTCCCCTCCACCAGCTGCAGCACGCGATCGACCCCCGTCTCGCGAAACTCTTCCGTCTCCCCATGCGGCCATCGCACCTCGACCCCCGTCAGCTCCCCAACATCACCCAACCCAAAATGAACCCGAAGATCACTCGAGCTGTCATAGCTCGACCCACTCCGCACCTCGTTGACCCAACTCCGCCCTCCGCCCCGCACCGTCACCCGCGCCCCAATTCCGTCCCGGTTCGACTGCGTCCCTGTCAGCCCCACGTTCACCCAGTGGTTGCCGTTCCTCGCCTCATTGACCAGCACCATCGGCCGATCGCTTAGGTTGTTCACCACCGCCGAAACACGCCCATCGTTCCAAAGATCCGCCGTCGCCAGCCCACGCCCACTCCGAGGCTCCTTCAGCCCCGGCCCGCTGCTCGCCGAGATGTCCTTGAACTTGCCCCCGCCCGCGTTCCAATACAGCAGCCGCCGCTCCTTGAAGCTCGATCCCAGCCGCGCGCTGTCCACCTCCGGATACACATGCCCATTCACCACAAGCAAATCCGGCCGGCCGTCGTTGTCCACATCCGCGAACATCGCTCCCCACCCCAGCACATCGCTGTTGATCCCTAAACCAGACGCATAGGTGTCGTCTGTAAACGACCCATCGCCCATCGCCCGGTAGAGCGTCGACGTATCCTCAGAAAAATTCGTCTTAAACAGCCCAAGATGTCCGTTCCCGAGATAATCGGCCGCCGTCGATCCCATCCCCGCCTGCTCTCGCCCATCCTCGTTGTACGCCACCCCCGCCGCGGCCCCTACATCCTCAAACGTCCCGTCGTGTCGGTTGTGGTACAGAATCGAGGGCGTGGAGTCGCACGCCACATAAATATCCGGCCACCCATCTTCGTCGTAGTCGATCGTCGTCACAGAAAAACAATAATGCCCCGCCGTCTTGGTGATCCCACTCGCCACGCTTACATCCTTGAATCGCCCCCCGCCCTCATTGTGGAACAGCACATTCGGCGCGCTCGGCAGCCCCCGCGGCCCACACATCACAGGCGTCCCCTTCCACATGCATCCCGTCTCCGTGCCGGGCTTCGGCGTCTTCGCCAGATCGAAGTGAACGTACGTCGCCACCATCAAATCCAGCTTGCCATCGCGGTCATAATCCACAAACGCGCACCCCGTCCCCCACTCCTTGCCCGTGCCCGCCACCCCCGCGAACTCTGCAACCTCAACAAATCGCTTTCCGCCTTCGTTATGGAACAGCCGATTCTTTCCATAATCCGTTACATAAAGATCGTCCCAGCCGTCGTTGTCGTAGTCGCCAACGCAGACACCCTGCCCCCAACCCTCCGACCGAAGCCCCATCTTGTCCGTAACATCCGTAAATGTTCCATCGTGGTTGTTGTGAAAGAGGTGGTTCGTCGGTTCACCTCCACCTTGCACCTTCGTCGCTCCACCTTGGGCCGCCCCTAGCTCCTCGCCATTCACCAGAAAGATATCCGGCCAACCATCTCGGTCGTAGTCCACAATCGCCACACCCGATCCTGTCGACTCAAGAATGTAGCGCTTCTGCTCTGCATTCCCATTCACATTCCGCACCGTGATCCCGGCACGCGGCGCCACATCCACAAACCACGCCGGCGTCGGATGCTCCGCTGTAGCCGGGTAGACACCCTGCCCCCAAAGGCACGCGGCCATCCCCGCCCACAACCAAAGCGCCACGACGACCAGACTCGCCCCGGTTCGACAACCCGTCATCCCAACCTCTTCAACACGTCTCGAAGCCGCTATCCCCCTCCACAATACCCCTTCCGATGCTCTTCAAACCCCATGGCGGTATTCGTCACGCTCCGCTGCCCCCCACCCCGAGACTCCGATCTCACGCCGACCAGTTCATCCGCCGTCTTCCCTCCCCCTCCTCTGCCGCGCCAACCACATCGCCCAAGCCCACCTGCGGCGCCTGCCTCACCTGCATCATCTCCTTCTGCTGCCAAACAGCTCGCGTCTCCTCCACCAGCCGCGCCAGCTCGGCGAACCCATCGCCGCTCGTGCTCGCCTGGAAAGCAACCGCCTGCGCTCGCAAGTATCCGTAGAACTGCCCAAGGCTCGTCCGCAGGGTCACGTCCTCCACAGACTCCGCCCAGCTCTCCAGATGGCCCAACAGCAACAACGCATGATTTGTCGCCTCACACCGACCCGCGATATCTCCCCGATCGGCCGCTAACCCCGCTCGCCGCAGGTCGCCGGCTATCGTGTCGTACACCACCAGCAGCAACCCGATGTACGTCGCGCCTTCCCCCGCAGCCCGCCTGTAGTACGTCTCGCTTCGAAACATTAGCCCCCCGAGTTCTGCCCAAGTTGCGCCTGCAGCTGTTTCTCTTGTGTCGGCAACGACTGCAACGCGATCTCTGCCTTGCTGTACATCGCCGTCAACACCGTCCGCTGCGAGGCGATATAGCCCGATTCGTAATCGTTCACCTGCGTCTGCAGGTCCGTATAGCTCTGATTCAGGTTGGAGATCCCTACCGCCAGCGCTCCCGCCGACGGGTCCGTGTACGTCTTCAGCGCACTCTTTGCCTCCTGCGCAAACCCATTCAAGGCTGTGCCTTGAAAAAAGCTCTGCACCCCCGCCGGGTTGCTCGACACCGCGCTGTCCAGCGTCGCTGTATTCAGCGCGAGCGATCCATCGTCTCCCATCGTGATGCCCAGCGAGGCAAGCGTCGTCAACCCACTCGAGCTCGATCCACTGCTGTATCCAACAACCCCAAGAAGCGAGCTCTGCAGCGACCGAATGGTCGAATCGCCACTCAAAACCCCCTGCGATCCGCTCGTCGCGCTGTATGCAAACTGCTGGCTCACACCCGACAAGGCCGTGTTGTAATCCGTCACAAACTGCTGAATGGTACTCGCGATCTGTAAGCTATCCGCCGCCACCGAAAGCGTTGCCTGTCCAGAAGTCGTGCCCAGCAGATTGAACGTTACGCCGCTCACCACGCCCGACACCTGGTTCGATGCGCTGCTCACCGGAATCCCGTCCACCGTCAGCGACGCATTGCTTCCCTGGCTCGCGCGCTTCAACCCAAAGGTCGGGTCTCCGCTCACCGACACATCGCCCGTCGTACTCGAAAGCGCCAGATGCGATCCCGCACTGTCCATGACCACGCTCGCGCTCACATCCAGCCCCGCATCGTTGATCTGAGCAGCGAGGTCGCCCAGGGTCTGGCCCGCGGTCACGTTGAAGGTCGTCGTCTGCGACCCATCCCCGAGCGAAAAGCTCCCCGCGTCCAACGCCGTCGAAGAACTGGCAACCGGCGAAGAAGTCCAACTCGCCCCCGAAACCGTCCCGTAGCTCACCGAAAAGTCATTCGCCGCACCCGAACCACTTCCTACCAATGCCAGCCGCGACCCGTTCGCATCACTCACCACCGAAGCCGTGATTCCAAGTCTGCTGCCGTTGATCGCGTGCGCCAGGTCCGATAGCGTGTTCACACCACCACCCGTCATAAAGCTCGTCGTCGCCCCACCCTGACCCACAAGGTTCAACTGCATGGCACCGAGTGAAGCCGTGGCGCTCGAGACCGCCGGCGAGTACCACGACGCCGTAGTCGCCAGGCTGTTCACCACAACCACATGCGAACCCACGCTCGCCCCTGCCGTCGCGCTCGCCGTCACCGCCGTCGACGATGATGACACCGCTCGTGCCGCCAATGGGCCGTTCACTTTGTTCAAGCTGTCCAGATCGCTCGTCATCAAAGACAGCGAGCTCTGTATCGACGTCAGCGCCGTGATCTGCGATTTGATCGTCGTCTGCTGCGCCTCCCACTGCCGCTCCGGCGCCTGCGCCGCATAGATCGCCGCCGCCACCGCCGAGGTCACATCGATTCCAGACGAACTCGCTCCAGTCGCCGTCTGCAACAGCGAACTCAAATCCAGAGCAGACGTGTTCGCGCTCGCTGACGAAAGCAGCGAGTTCACCGCAGACACAGAACTCATCGCAACCTCCTAGACCAAGACTGCGCACCGACTAACCGCGGCACAGCCAAGCCCGGGCGGCGAGGGCAAAACCTCATCGCCCGGACCCTCGCTACTGAATCAGGTGCAGAATCGACTGCTGAGCCTGGTTCGCCTGCTGCAGCGCCGAGATACCGGTGGACTGCAGAACGTTGTACTGCGTCAAATTCGCAACCGTCTTGCCCACGTCCGCATTCAAAATGCCGTTCGACGCGCTCGTCAGGTTCTGCACCTGGCTGCTGATCACCGCCGAAGCCGCCGTCAGTCGGTTGATCGATGCACCGATCTGCCCGCGCTGCGCCGACACCTGCGAGATCGCCGCGGTGATCGCCGTCAACGCGCTCGCCGCGCTGGTCTGATTCGTCAAAGATGACGTGTTCAGGTTCAGCGTCGTCGACGAAAGTGCATTGATCGTGGTGTTGATCTGCGTGTTGGCCGCGCTCGTCTGCGTTCCATCGCTGATAAAGATCGTCGAGTTGTTGTTGCCGGCCGTCGTCGGGGAGAACGCGCCCAGAACGCTGTCGTTGCTCGCAACCTGCAGCGAATCATTCGCCGTCGTGGTCGCGATCACCAGCTGCCCGCCCGAGACGCTCGCCGTCGTCCCGGCACTCAGAGTGCCCGCGCTCACCGCCGCCGTCACCGCATCCTGCAGATCGCTCACCTTGGAGCTCGATCCAGCCGTGAACACGAAGCTGCCGCCCGTCGCAGCGTCAGTGATCGTCACCTTCGAACCCTGGGTCAGCGAAGATGTGGTCGTCAGCGAAGCCTGCGTCGACGTAAACGAAGCCGGTGCGTTGGAACCAAACACGTTCACACCGTTAAAATCCGTCGTCTGACCAATCTGGCCGATCTCCGACAGAATCGACTGGAATTCCGTATCCAGCGCCTGCGCCTGGCTGTTGTTGCCCGTTGTAATTCCGCCGTTTGCCGCCTCGGTCGCCAGCGTCACAGCCCGATTCAGCAAAGTCGTAACCTGCGACAGAGCACCGTCAGCTGTCTGCAGCAGGCCAACACCGTTCGTCGCGTTCTGCGAGGACTGCGTCAGCGCCGCAATGTTTGCCTGGATCCCGTTCGCGATCGACAGACCCGCCGCGTCATCCGATCCGGAGTTAATGCGAAGACCCGTCGAAAGCTGGGTCAAAGTCTTTTGCAGGTTGGCCTGGGTCGTCGAGAGCGAATTCTCCGTGCTCAGCGCCGAAAGATTGTTCAAAATGGAAATCATGTCTTAGCGAAGCTCCTTGGGTTGTGTGTCCTCTTTTATTGCGAGCTCTCCGCTAATCTTTGGGGAGGAGTGCTCGTCCTGCTGTTACTCCTTCTATCGGCGGAAATCCCGAAACCTTTAGCCCGCCTCAGAACTTTTTCGTTACCCTCGTCTCCCCTCACTTCAGGTAATCCAAAAGTGAGGTCGGCAACACCTTCGCCGCCGCCGCCAGCACGGCTGAGTGCGCCGTCTGCGCCTGCGTCAAATTCGTCGCTGCGGTCGCCAGGTCAACGCCGGTTAGCGCGCTCTGCTGGGAACTCAGCGACACCTTCTCCTGCGACAGGTAGCTCTCCTGCGCCTGCGACTGCGTCACCGTGTTCGCATACAGCACGCGCGCTTGGCCAACCTGCGCAATCGCCGCGCTCACCGCGGTGGTCGCCGCGCTGATGTCGTCGGTGGTTCCGCCCTGAAGTGCACCGACCAGCTGGTTCAGCGAACCCAGCACACTGCCATTCGGATGGAGAAACACCTGGTCTCCAGGCATGTTCACCGCCACCTGCAAACCATCACCGATCTCTGTCTGATTCACCCCGCTGTTGCCGTTGTACGTGAACCCGCCGCTTGCGCTCGCGGCCTCCGAGAAAGCCTGCCCTGGCGATGCCGTCCCGCTAAAGATCGACTGCCCTCCAACACTCAGGTTCGCCTGGAGCAGCACGTTCGCCAGCAAGCCCTGCACCTGCGTCGCCAGCGCGTTACGCTGAGAGCTCGTCAGAGTCCCGTTCGCCCCCTCCGTTCCAGCCGAAACCGCCTGCGTCAGCGAAGAGACCACGCTGCTCAATGCAGAGTCCGCCTGCTGCGCCAGCGTCACAACCGTGTTCGCACTCGTCGTGTACCGGTCCACATTCGCGCTCTCCGCCAGGCTGCGCACATTGGCCCCAAACGCTCCCGGATCGTCCGACGGCAGCGACACCCGTTTGCCCGACGCCAGCTGATTCACCGCCGTCGCAAGAGACTGCTCGCTCTGCTCAATCTGCGCCAGCACCGCGGCGCTCTGGTTCGGATCGATTCGCATCGCTAAGCCCCCGTCCCCATATTCATCACGACCGCGAACAGGTCGTTTACCGTCGAGATCACATGCGCTGCCGCCGTGTAAGCCTGCTGATACCGAATCAGGTTCGTCGTCTCCTCATCGATCGAAACACCCGACTCCGCGCTCTGCTGCGACGTCAGCTGCTGCAGCGAGCTCGTCGTCGCCGTCAGGTTCGCCGAAATCTCCGCCGCCGCTGATCCCACCCCCGTCACCACCGCCGCATAGGTGTCCGTCGGCGTCGCGCCGGAGGGCAGCTTGGTCGTCTGCACCGCCAGCAGCGCACTCACATTGCCGCTGCTCCCAACACTCCCGTCCGAACTCGCCGCCACCCCCGATCCGTCCGTCAACGCAACCCTGATGCCCGCGCTTGCATTCGTCCCCACGATCGAAAACATCGGCTGCCCCGCCGCTCCTGCCGCGTCATAGCCGGCCGCCTGTGCGCTGTTTACCGCCGCAGCAAACTGCGAAGCGAGCCCATTCAACTGCCCCAACAGTCCAGGCACCGTGGCACCCCGGGTCGTGATTGCCCCACCCAGCGTGCCCCCGTCCAGCTTGCTCGTGACATCCGTCCCGTTCGCGTTCAGCACGTGCGCCGTCCCGTCCGCCCCCTGCGAAACCTGCAGCGCAAACGCCTGATCTCCCTCTACCAGCGGCGACCCGTCCGCCGTCGTCAGTGTCGGTTGTCCCTCCGTCTGCACCCGCGAAACTCCCGTCAGCTGCGACAGCTGCGACGTCAGCTCATCCCGCTGGTCCTGCAGCGCGTCCCCCGGCTGCCCGGCGTTCGTCTGCTGCGCAATCTGGCCGTTCAGCGACGCAATCTGCTTGGTCAGCGCATTGATCTGCGACACCGTCGCGCTCACCTGGGCGTTCGCCTCACTCGCCGCCGCCGTCAGCGCCGTCGCCCCCTGGTTGAAGGCGTTCGCCAACTGCCCAGCCGCCGTCACGACCGTCTGCCGAGCCGCCGCATCCGCCGGGTTCGTCGACAACCCAGACACCGCAGAGAAGAAGCCCGACAACGCCGCCCCTATCCCCGTCGTCGTTCCTGAAAACGCCCCCTGCACCTGACTCAGCGAGCTCGACTGCGCCTGCAGGCTGCCCTGCTGCGATGTCTTGGCGTCCACCCCGAGCTGCAGCAACTCATCGCGCACGCTCGTGTAGCCGCCATACGAGACTCCGCCAACACCGCCAAGGCCCTGCGCCGCCGCGCTCAGGCTCACAACCTGCCGCGAGTAACCCGGCGTGTTCACATTGGCAATGTTGTTGTTTGTAACCGCGATCGCCCCGTCCTGGGCATCCAGGGCCTGCGCCGCCAGCGACAACGATGCATTCAATCCCAACATGCTCTAGGCCTCATAGCTCCACGCCCGCCGGTCGCCGGCGTTCGTCGCATCCTCGTTCCGATAGCTGCGGCAGAGCCGTAGCAACAGCTCCGCCGATCCAGCCGACTGCTGCACCAGATACGCATACGTCCGGTTCACCTCCGCCAACTGCGTACTCGCCTCCCGGATACGCTCCATCAACGGCCCCTCCGCGTCCTCCGCGCCCAGCGTCTGCGACAGATGCCGCAAACTCGTGCACAACACCTGCTGCCGCCAAAGACTCTCCTCCAACACGCCCAGCCGGTTGCCCGAAACAGCCTCCATCGCGCCTTCGATCTCGCACCGCAACTCCTCGACCTGTCGCAGATACGCCGCGCCCCCAGCCTCCAGACCCCTCGCGTCCGCCCCGGCAACAGCCGCCGGACTGCCGCCGGAATCCACCATCTCGCGTGCTCCCTGGGCCCCGAAACTCATGCGCGTCTCTGCTGTGCTCCGTCATCGCTTCCTTGCCAAACTCTCGCCCCACGCCGTCGCACTCTCCACACGTCCGGCCCGCAGGCATCACACCGCAACCCTAGGACCTCCTCCCTCATCCCACCATCCGACTTCCGTGTCACCTCGTCCCCCGATCGTTCGCCCCTGCCGTGCCCTGAGAACCCACCTCCCCACCCTCGCCCTGCGCCCGCGCCAAACCCGCCTCCACCAGCTTCGCAATCCCCAACCCACCACGCGCCGCCAGACCGCCCGCTAGCTGCTGCATCGCGAAACTCATCATCTGCTCGCCGCCCGCGTCCTCCTCCTCGCCTCCGCCCCCCGGCACATCCGCGAAGCTCTTCTCCGCGCTCTGCAACCATTGCCCCAGCAGCACCGATTCAAACTCCACCGCCGCCTTGTGCAGCCCCGCAGGCGTCCTATCCCCCGCCCGCAACCCCGCCGTCCCCGGCATCATCGCCGCCGCGTCGTACTGCCCCGTCACCTGCGCCATCTAGATCACCTCCAGCTCGGCCTGCAGCCCGCCTGCCGCCGCAATCGCCTGCAAAATCGCCACAATGTCGTGCGCCGTCGCCCCAATCACGTGCAGCCCCTTCACCAACTCATCCACATCCGCCCCGTTTGCCAGGTGGATCGACCGCGCCTGCTTGTCCTCCACACTCACCTGCGTGTTCGGCACCGTCGCCGTCTGCCCGCTCGAAAACGCCCCCGGCTGCGACGTCGTAAACACCGTATCCACCTGGATCTGCAGCCCCCCATGCAGAATCGACACAGCCGACAACGTCACATCCCCACCCAGCACAATCGTCCCCGTCCGCTCGTTGATCACCACATGCGCCGGCCCCTGCACCCGCACGCTCAACCCCTGCACCCGCGAGATCAGCTGCGGCACGCTCGCCACCCCCGTCCGCCGCACATCCACATCCACCCGCCGGCTATCCAGCGACTCCGCCACAGCCGTCCCAAACTCCTTGTTGATCGCCTCCGCCATATCCCGCGACGCCGCAAAATCAGGCGTCCGCAACAAAAACGACACCGTCGTCATCCCCCGCAGATCCACACTCACCCCGCGCTCGATAATCCCGCCCTCCGGCACCCGCCCCACCGTCGGGTAGTTCACCGCACGCAGATTCCCATTCACCGCCTCCGAATACCCGCCCGTCGTCAGCGGCCCCTGCGCCTCCGCATACACCGCCCCATCCGTCCCCCGCAGCGCCGTCAGCAGCAGCACCCCGCCCTCCAGACTCTTCGCATCCCCCACGCTTGAAACCGTAATGTCCAACTTCATCCCAGGCTCCGCAAACGCCGGCAGCTTCGCCGTCACCATCACCGCCGCCACGTTCTTCACCACCGCCTGCCCCGCCGGAATCTGCACACCCAGCCGCTGCAAGGTATTCGCCAGCGTCTGCACCGTAAAGTACGTCTGCTGCCGGTCCCCCGTGCCCTGCAGCCCCACCACCAGCCCATACCCCATCAACTGGTTCTCCCGAACTCCCTGAATCTCCGCCAGGTCCCGTATCCGCATCGCCCGCGGCACGCCCGCCATCCCCGGCATCGCCACAAACACCATCATCAAAGCCGCCATCCACGCTCGCATCATCGTCCTCGCCTAAAACCCAAACAGCCACAGCACCGCCCGCGTCAGCGGATTCGGCGATCGAACACTGTCCGAGATAATCCCCTTGCCCTTCATCTCAATCTCCAAACCGCTCAGCGCCGCCGACGGCACCACATTGCCCGGCGAAATATCCCCCGGCCGCGCCACACCCCGCACAATCACCTCCTCGTGCTGGTTGTTCATGTCGATCGCCCGCCGCGCCTCCACCACCAGGTTCCCGTTCGGCAAAACGGCAATCACCTCGCCCGTCAAACTCGTCGTAAACGTCGTCGCTGAGCTCGTCGTCCCCTGCCCCTTCAGCGCCGTCGAACTGTTCGCCGTCAGCAAAGGACTCGTCCCCTTCGTCGACAGCGCCCCCAGCAGCCCCGAGATCGCCGAGTTCGTCGAAAAATCCCGCTGGCTCCCCACATTGCCGCTCTGCGCCGCGTTCGTCTGCACCGAGGCCTGCACAATCACGATGTCGTGCAAACCTCGCGCCTTGTAGTCCGCCGCCGGATCCGACAGCACGCCGTCCGGAGACCATAGACTCCCCATCGTCCGCCGCGGCCCCGCGCCCTCCTGCAACCCCGTCGTCAGCCGCTCCAGGTAGTCCTGCCGCAGCTCCGCGGGCGACTTCTTCGGGGGCTTCAGCTTCGTCAGCGACAGCCCCCATCCCGGCGCGCTCGCCAACAGCACACCCCCAGCCACACACCGCAGCGCCAAACCTCGCAAAATCCTCACTCCACACCGCCCTTCACCGTCCCCGCATCCACCACCACGCCCCGGTATGTGTGGCGCCGGTCCAGGCTCACCACCCGTACCTCGCCTCCAGGAGCTCCCGCGTCCATCGCAATCCCCGGCAGGGCAATCCGCATCTGCGCGTCCGCCATCTCCAGCCGCACCCGCGCTCCCACCGTCACGCCACCCGCACCCACCACGTGTCCCGCCACGCTCTCCGCCGCCGCCGCGCTCCGCAGCCCATCCCGCGCCCGCTCCGCCTCCGCTCGATCCCCCATCCGCACCTCCGCGAAGAACGGCATACACTCCGCCGCCGTCGCGCACCGCATCCGCACCACCAGCACTCCATCCCCGTGCACCTCCGCCCCCGTCACCCGCAGCGCCGGCGCAGCTACCGCCGAGCTCAGCGAGCCCGGCAGCTCCACCTGCTCCGCCCGCGTCTCCACCCCGTCCGCCGCCATCGCCCGCGCCACCGCCTCTGTCCCCAGCGCGTACCGCCCGTTCGGCAGCCGTGTCTCCGCCCCAAACGCCGCCGCCCACGCACCTCCAGCCAGCAACACCAGACCAATCACCACCGCAGCCCGCATCTCGTCCTCCCTCTCTCTCCCCCGCTCTACTGCGCCAGCTGGTTCAGCTGCTGCAGCATCTCGTCCGCCGCCTTCACCACACGCGAGTTCGACTCGTATGACCGCTGCGCCACAATCATCTGCACAAACTGGTCCACCACGCTCACGTTGCTCTGCTCAAGGGCGTTCTGCTGCAGCTGCCCCAGGCCCTCCGTTCCGCCCGGCGACCCCACAATCGCCTCCCCGCTCGCCGCCGTCGGCAGGTAAATGTTGTTCCCCACGCTGTTCAGCCCGCCTGGATTCTGAAACATCGCCGTCTGGATCACACCCACCTTCGAGGCCTGTGTCTGGTTCGGCAGCGTCACACTCACCGTCCCGTCCCCTCCAATCGAAATGTTGGTCGCGTCTGCCGGAATCGCAATCGACGGCTGCAGCGCATTGCCGTCCGGCGTCACCACGTTGCCCTGCGCGTCCAAATGAAAACTTCCCGCCCGCGTATAGCCCGTCTGCCCGCTCGGCAGCAGCACCTGAAAAAATCCCGCGCCTTTGATCGCCACATCCAGCGGATTGCCCGTCGTCGCCAGATCGCCCTGCGTCTGCAGAATCTCCGTCGACCCCGGCCGCACACCCAACCCCGTCTGCAGACCCGCCGCAACCGTCGTCTGCTGCGTCGCCGCCGCCCCCGGAACCACATCGCTCTGGTACAGCAGATCCGTAAACTGCACCCGCCGCTGCTGAAACCCGTTCGTGCTCGAGTTCGCCAGGTTATTCGCAATCGTGTCCAAGTTCATCTGCTGCGCGTTCATCCCGCTAGCCGCCGTATACAAAGCCCGTATCATCGCTCTCCCTCATCTCCCCGGCGCCGTGTCCCAGCGCTCTCTCCAAAAATCAAAACCAAAACCCAACTCTCTACCTACTCCAGCCAGCCCAACTCCTCGCCTTCGCTCCTGCTCTTCCTCTTGCTGTCGCCCTTGCTCCTTTTTGTTGTCATCCTGAGCGAAGCGAAGGACCTGCTGTTGCTCTTGCCTTTCTCGTTGTCATTCCCGAAGGGAATCCGCATTTGCCGTTGCCCTTGCCTTTCTTGTTGTCACTCCCGAAGGGACTCTGTTGTTGCCCTTGCCCTTGCCCTTGCCCTTGCCCTTGCCCTTGCTGTTGCTGTTGCTGTTGCCTTTCTTGTTGTCATTCCCGAAGGGAATCTGCTGTTGCTGTTGCTGTTGCTGTCGCTGTTGCTGTTGCTGTTGCTGTTGCCTTTGCTGTTGCCTTTGCTGTTGCTGTTGCTGTTGCCTTTGCTGTTGCCCTTGCCGCTGCCCTTCTTGTTGTCATTCCCGAAGGGAATCTGCGTTTGCCTTTTGCCCTTGCCTTTCGCCGTCATCCTGAGCGAAGCGAAGGACCCCTGTAGTTGCCGTTGCTCTTGCTGTTGCCGTTGCTGCTGTTCTTGCTGTTGTTCCCGCTGCCCTTGCCCTTGCCATTGCCCTTGCCGCTCCTTTTCGCCGCCATCCTTCGCGAAGCGAAGGACCGCCACATCCCCTACCCACTCACCCGCGACAACTCCGTAGCCGCCGTCTTATCCATCTCCCCATCAATCATCGTCAACACATGCCGCATCCCCTCCGCCGCCCGCTGCGCGCTGATCAACTGCACCATCCCCTCCACCGGGCTCACGTTCGATCCCTCCAACGCCCCCTGCACCACAGCCGCATCCGCCGCCGGCCGCTCCGCCGTCTCCGCCGCCGCGTAGTTCCCCAGCCCATGGCTCTGCAGCTTCGTCCCAGTCGCAAAGCGCACCACCCTCAGCCGGCCAGCCAACGCCCCATCCACAGACACCGTCCCGTCCGAGCCCACCGCCACCTTGCCCGCCGGAACCGTGATCGGCCCGGACTCGCCCATCACCCGGTCTCCCGTCGCCGTCACCAGCTGCCCCGTCCGCGACACCTGAAACGACCCGTTCCGCGTGTACACCGATCCAGTCGCTGTCTGCACCTTGAAGTACCCACTCCCCTCAATCGCTACATCCAGGTCGTTCCCCGTCCGCGTCACCACGCCCTGTGTCTCGTCCTGCCGTGTCCCCGTCAACACCCCATAGCTGTTCGTCACCTGGTTCATCCGCCCCAGCCGGTGATGCTTCGCCTCCGCCAACACCGTCCCAAAGACGTTCTCCTGCCCGCGAAACCCCGCGCTCGAGCTGTTCGCCACGTTCGCCGCAATCGTGTCCAGCGCCGCCGTCCTCGCCACCAGCCCCGCGCATGCCGCATACAGTCCGCTGTTCATCCCGTCTCCCCGCCCTCACCCTTGCCTTGCTGCACTCCGCCTTCCATCTACCCCCGCCCAAACCGCCCCAAACCTACATCCAATGCGTCACAATTCACGCTTTCTCCATGAGAATCCGGTGTGAACCACGCAGCCTTTGGCAGCCTTCTCTCATCTACGCCGCCACCTGCAACTCGTGAGCCGCCGCCACAACCGCCCGCCAAACCGATCCCTCCACCTCCCGGTGCACCTCCTCCAACGCCTCACACATCCCCGCCGGCAGCTTGTAGCGCCGTGCTAACTCCTTGCAACGCAATGTCTTATCTCCAACTCGCACACCCGGCCAGCTCCCCAGCTCGTGCAGCATGCCCACCGTCCAAGCCTCCTCCCGCCGCAGTCCCAACGTCTCCGCCACCGCCTCCGCACCTCTCCCGATCGCCGCCGCATGCCGCGCAAACGCCTCCAGCTCAACAACTTGGCCAGAACAAGCCTTCGCCAGCCGCCGCCGCAACCGCTCCACCGACACACTCGCCAGGCACTCCTCCAAACGCACTGGCGCCTCACCACCCTCCTCCGCCAGCAACCGATACATCTGCAGCAACGCCCCAGGATCACCACGCAGCAGCTCCGCCGCCGCCCGCAGGTCCAGCGCCCGCATCCGCAACAGCCCCTCCATCCCCAGCACCGTCGCAGGCAGCACCAAAGCCCGCGGCAGATCCCGCTCAAGCCTGCGCCGGCGTGGCTTGACCTCAGGCACGCGCATAGCCCACCGCCTGCGCCCGCCCAGCCGCCGACCGCCCCGGCACCTCCAGCACCTCCGTGATCCGCATCCCGTAGTTGCCGTCAACAATCACAACCTCGCCGCGCGCAATAACCCGCGTCCCCAGCATCAGGTCCACAGGCTCTTCCACCTGCCGATCCAACTCCAGCAGCGACCCCGTCCCTAATTCCAACAGCTCCCGCAGCGTCAACTGCCGTTGCCCAAACCGCATCGTCACCGCCAGCGGCACATCCACCACACGCTCCAGTGGCAACGTCCGCTCCGCCTCCGCAGCCATTCCCCCCATAGCCACGCCCTGCCTCTCATCGCTCATCCCCGCCCTCCCTCTCCGTACGCTCGCCCAAGCTGCGCCGTCTTTCTGCTCCCATGTCGCACCGGCACCACTTCAAACAGCTCGTGGCCCCCGGTCATCAGCTTCACCGGCATACTCACCGGCGCTCCGAGGTTGATCACATCACCCGGCCTCATCCCAACCAGATCCCCAACAGAAATCCGCAGCTCTCGAAGCTCCGTCGAGGTTGTCATGCTGCACTCCAGCACCCTGTCGCGTAGTCGCAATCCAGGCGTCGTCCGCCGGGCCACACGCCGCGTCGCCTCGGTCTGACTCGCACGAACCAGTGCGTTCGAAAACGCCATCGGCAGCAGCAGCTCCAACGCTCCCGTCGTGGTTGCGATCGTCACCTCCAGCCGAATCACCACCACGCGCTCCTCGCCCGCAAACACCTGCCCGAGCATCGCCGGCTTGATCGAGGGTGCCACGGTCAGAGCCACCCCACAGCTCCTCCAGGCGCGCTCCAGCTGGCTCGCAATCAACTCCGTCACACTGCGAATCAGCTCCTCGTCGAGATCCGTCAACTCCCGCGCCTGGTCGTCCGGATCGCCCGTCCCGCCCAGCAACAGGTCCAGCAGCGGAAACATCAGAGACCCCTCAAACCGCGCCAGCACCCTTCCCGACATCGGCGCCACCGACATCGGCACCAGAAACCCTGCAGCCATCGTCGATAGCTCGCGAGCCCCGACCTGGTCCACACCGCTCAGCTTCACCTCGATGGCCGACCCCAGAAACAGATCGAGCGAGTGCGACACCGTCCGCGCAAATCCTTCATGGATCGTCCGCAGATGCCGCGTGCTGTCGTTCGACAGCCGCCCCGCCGCCCTGAAGTTGCAGGGCACCACCGTCTTCTCCTTCGCCTGCTCGCTCACGCCGTCTCCCTCCATCGCTTCCAAGCTCTCAACGCACCACACCCAACGTCCGCACCGGCGTCATCGGTGGAATCTCCGCCGGGGAGATCACCACCACCTTGGGCAGAAACGGCTCCAGCAGCCGCCGCAGATAGAACCGCCCCGGCGATGCGCACAGCAGCACCGGCGGCGCAGCCCCAACCTCCTCGCCAAAGCTCGCCTGCAAGCCGTTCAGCACACGCCGCGCCACCGAAACCTGAAGCGCGCTCGAGCTGATCTGGTTCGGTTGCAAGTTGCTCGCTCGCTGACATTCCTCCTCGATCGCGCTGTCCAGGGTCATCACCTTCAGCTCGCCACCATCGGCCAGCAACGGCCGCACCAGCGCCCGTCCAAGGCTCTGCCGGGCCGCCTCGACCAGCGCCACTTGATGCTTATTCACCGCCGCGGCCTCAACCAGACTCTCCAGAATCGATCCCAGATCGCGAATCGACACCTGCTCCCGCAACAGCTGCTGCAACACCCGCTGCAGCTCGCCCAGCGTCATCAACTTCGGAATCAACTCCTCCACCAGCTTCGGGTGCGAATCGTTCAACCGATCCACCAGCCGCTTCGTCTCGCTTCGACTCAGCAGCTCGTGGGCGTTCTGCCGTATCACCTCCGCCAGATGCGCCGCCAGCACCGATGTCGGCTCCACCACCGCGCAGCCCATGGCGATCGCCTTCGCCTGCAGCTCCGGCCCAATCCACTTCGCCGTCACCCCAAAGGCCGGCTCGTGCGTATCCACCCCCGGCAGATGGATCGTCCCCGGCATCGAACTCACCGCCAGCAAACTGCCTCGCCGCAGCTCCCACCGGGCGATCTCGATCCCCCGCAGCTGGATCACATACTCCTGCTCCTTCAGCGCCAGGTTGTCCGTAATGTGGATCGACGGCACCAGAAATCCCATCTGCTGCGCCAGCTTCTTCCGCAGGCTCTTCACCCGGTTCAGCAACTGGCCGCCTTGCCTGTCGTCCACCAGGGGCACCAGCCCCATCCCCACCTCCAGCGTCAGCTCGTCCAGCTTCAGCACCGCATCCATCGGGTCCACGGCCGGCGCCGCCCCCGCCTTCCCCGCCGCGTCCGCCTTGCCTTCACTCGTCACGCCCGCCACCGCATCGTCCGCCGCCGGCTTCATCTTGTAGGCGCCAAACATCAGGCCGCCGCCCAAGGAAAAAAACGCCAGCTTCGGCAGACCAGGAATCAATCCCAGTGCCACCAGCACCCCGCCCGCGATCCACAACAGCATCGGCCGCCGGATCAACTGCTCCTGCACATCCACGCCCAGCGTCTGCTTCGACGCCGCCCGTGTCACCACAATGCCCCCAGCCACACTCACCAGCAGCGACGGCAGGATCGACACCAGCCCATCCCCCACCGTCAGCACCGTGTACGTCTTCAGAGCCTCCTCAAATGGCACACCCTGCTGAAACACCCCAATCAAAAACCCCGCCACAATGTTGATCACCAGGATCAGGATCGTGGCCATCGAGTCCCTCTGGCTGAAGCGCGCCGCTCCATCCATCGCGCCGCAGAACTCCGCCTCCGCCGCAATCCCTTCGCGCCGCGAGCGCGCCTGCTCCTCGTTGATCAGCCCCGCGTTCAGGTCCGCGTCGATCGCCATCTGCTTGCCCGGCATCGCATCCAGCGTGAACCGCGCCGTCACCTCCGCCGTCCGCACCGCGCCATGGCTGATCACCAGAAACTGAATCGCCACCAGCGCCAGAAACAGCACAAACCCCACAATGTAGTTGCCGCCCACCACAAAGTTCCCAAACGCCTCGACCACCGCACCCGCCGCGCCCGGACCCTCGCTGCCATGCAGCAGAATGCGCCGCGTCGCCGCCAGGTCCAGCGACAGCCGCATCAGCGTCAGCAACAAGATCAGGCTCGGAAATACCGAAAACTGCACCGGCCGCAATACCTGGATCGCCGTCAGCAACACCAGCACCGAGGCCGCGATACTCACCGTCAACAGAAAATCCAGCACAAAGCTCGGCAACGGCACCAGCATCACAAACAGCATCACCACCGCCGTCACCGGCACCGTCCACTCGCCCGCGCCTCGCAGCACGCCCATCAGGGTCTTCTTGTTCACTGCCGTCCCTCCACCACGCCCGCCGCATTCCTGCGTCTCCGCAGCTCTTCCTGCTCCCTCACCTCGGCCTGCGCACGGAACACCACCACCAGCACCTCCGCCACCGCCTGATACAGCGCCGCCGGGATCGCGTCGCCCACCTCCACGCTCTTGTACAACGCCTGCGCCAACGGCCGGTTCTCCATCGTCGTCACCCCATGCTCCCGCGCCATCTCCTTGATGCGTAACGCCAGCAGGTCCTTGCCCTTCGCCACCACCTCCGGCGCCGCCATCTCCGGCTCATACCGCAACGCCACCGCATAGTGCGTCGGGTTTGTAACCACAAGAGTTGCTGTCGCCACCGCCTTCAGACTGTGCCGCCGCCGCATTGCCCGCTGCAGCTTGCGCACCCTCGCCTTGATCGCCGGGTTCCCGTCGTTCTCCTTGCTCTCCTGCTTCACCTCCTGCTTGGTCATGCGCAGTTCGCTCTCGTTCTTCCGCCACACCAGCCCGTAGTCCACGCCCGCCCACACCACCATCACCAGCGCCGCCTTCCACCCCACGCTCAGCGCCACACTCGCCACCAGGCCCGCCAGCGCCCGCACATCAAACCCGCTCGCCCGCACCAATTCGCTCCAGTGCGACTGCAGTGCATCGACCCCCAGCATCAGAATCACCGCAAACGGCAGCAGAGACTTCCCCATCTGCGTCAGGCTCGTCATCGAGAACACCTGGCCCATGCGCTTCGCCGGGTTCACGCGATCAAACTTCGGCTGCAGCGCGCTCGGCGCCATGTTGAAGCCGCCCTGCGCCAGCCCCGCCCCCAGACTCAGCACCAGGCCCACCAGCAGCATCGGCGTCACCCATCGCAGCACCTCCACCGAACACCAGAACAACAACGGCCCACTCGCTGAAAAATCGTCGGCCGCGGCCGTCTCCAGCGAGCCCGCGTAGAGCGCCCGCCAGTGCGCCGCCATCCCGCTCGCCAGCAGCATCGCCGTCGCCGTCACCCCCACCATCGCCAGCACACTTGGCAGCTCGCGGCTGCGCGCCACCTGCCCCTGCTCGCGCGCCTTTCGCCGGCGCTGCGGTGTTGCCTTTTCGGTCTTGTTCCCGTCCGCCATCCGCCTCCCCTACCTCGCCAGCACCAGCAGCCGGTCCGCCAACTCCATGGATCCCTCAAAGAACCGCTCCAACACGCCCGGCCAATACCGCAGCGTCGCAAACAGAACCATCAGCCCCAGCAAGCTCTTCACCGCGGGCCCCAGCAGCATCAGCGGTGCCTGCGGCGCCGCCCGCCCCAGCAGGCCCAGCACCACATCCGTCAGAAACGTCGCCGACAACACCGGTGCAGCCAGGTGCACACCCAGCACAAACACCTCGCCCGCCCCCACCAGCAGCACGCGCACCATCTCCGCCCTCAGATGCATTCCCCCCGGCGGCAACACATCGAAGCTCCGTGCCACTGTCTGTAACAGGTAGAGGTGCACATTCAGCCGCAGAAAGATCAGCATCGCGATCGTCTGGTGAAACATCGCCATCACCGTCGAGTCAACCTGCGTCTGCGGATCGAGAATGTTCACCAGCGAGTACCCCATCTGCACGCTCAGCACCTGCCCCGCCATCTGCACCGCGTCAAACACCAGATTCGTCGCAATCCCTATCGCCGCCCCGAGCAGCAACTCTCCCAGCACCAGCCCCGGCCATGCGCTCAGATCCGTGTGCGCCATCCGCGGCCCCAGCATCGGGTACAGCAGCAGCGTCATCGCAACCACGATCCCCGCCTTGATCCTCGGCGGCACGGAGGCGCTGCCGAAGAAAGGCGCAAACAACATCAGCCCGCTCAGCCGCACCGTGATCGTCAGAAATGCCCTGATTACCGCCTGCATCGGCATCGTCATCACTGCAGCACCGCCTGGAAACTCCCCAGCACACCCGCCGTGTAGTGCGCCAGATGCCGCCACATCCAGGGCATCAGAAAAAACAACCCAACCCCCGTCGCCAGCAACCGTGGCACCGCCGACAACGTCTGGTCCTGCAAGCTCGTCAGCACCTGCAAAACATTCACCACCAGACTCACGCACACCGTGATCGCCAGAACCGGCGCGATCAGCAGCGCCACCTCCTGCAACATCAGCCGACCCAACTCCACCACCTGGTCCGTGCCCATTATTGAAAACTCCTCATCAAGGAACTGATCAGCAGGTGCCATCCATCCACCATCAAAAACAGCAGCAGCTTCAGCGGCGTCGAGATCACCACCGGCGGCAGCTGCATCATGCCCACCGACGTCGTAATCGACGCCACCACCATGTCCACCACCAAAAACGGCAGAAACAACACCGCCCCAATCTGAAACCCCGCCTTCAACTCGCTTACGATGTACGCCGGCAGCAACACCCGCATCGAAAGGTCGCTCACATCGCGCGGTCGCGGCTCCTTCGCAATCTCCAGAAACATCGCCGCATCCTTCTCCCGCACGTAGTGCGACATGAACTCGCGCAGCGGTCCCTCACCTCGCGCGATCGCCTCAAACGCCGTGATCTTCCCACTCTCGAGCGGCACAAACGACTGCTGGTAAATCCGGTTCCCCACCGGCTCCATGATGAAAAAGGTCAGCACCAGCGTCAGCCCGATCAACGTCTGGTTCGACGGCGTCGTCTGCAGCCCCAGCGCCTGCCGCAAAAAGTGAAATACCACCAGAAGCCTTGCAAACGGCGTCATGCAAATCAACAACGACGGGATCAGCGTCAACGCCGTCAGCAGCAGAACAATCGTCCACGGCGCCGAACTCGTCCCCAACCCCGTAATGCGGATCTCGTTCGCCGCACCCGGGCTCTGCATCACAGACCCCGCACTCGCCGCGCGGCCCAGCCTCCTCCCAGCCTCCGGAAACACAGGTGCGGCGCCCGAAACAACCGGCAACTGCAGCGTCGCGGGCTCAGGCGACACCGCTACCGCCGCCTGCATCCGCAACCGCATCGGTTGCACGCCACGCATCCCCGCCTCGGCCGATCGACCGCCCAGCAACACCGCGACCATCACCATCACCACCCGAACTCTCACGCGCACTCCCGCCTCCGCGCCGTCTCCAGCACCGCCCCAAACTCCGGCTCCGGCTGCATCGCCGCCAGCAACTGCACGCCCGCCGCGCTCCCGCCGATCAGAAACTGCTCCCCATCCACCCGCAGGATCGCCACAAAGCGCTTCTCTCCCAGCTGCACCGTCTCCTGCACCTGCAGCCTTCGCCCCTTGCCCTGCAACCGGGACACCGCCTCCCTCCGCTGCAGCCACGCCCACGCCCCCGCAACCCCGCGCCCCACGCGCGTCACCCACAGCTCCCCGCCCCGCCCAAACCACGCCTGCGCCGCCGTGCTCATGCCACACCCGCCAGCCGCACCGCCAGCGTCTCGCCAACCACCTCAATCTCCACCAGCCCCACCAACACCCCATTCACCGTCAGCGGCAGATCCTCATTCTGCTGCGCCGCCGTCTCCACCAGGCTCCCCACCTCTAACCGCATCAACGACCCCACCGTGAACTCCACCACCGGGACCTCCAGCGTCAGCACGCACGGCAGCCCAAACGCCCGCTCCAGCGGATCCCGCGCCACCACCTCGTGCACACCATCACTCGCCGCAGGCAAAATCTCCGGCCCTGCTCCGCCGCCAGGCTGCGCAATCGTCTGTGTCATCGCGACCCCATCCCACCCGCGTCCACGCAGCCGTCCAACCGGCCGCGCTTCGGTCGCCTCTCATTCGGCAGGCACTCCGCAAGCTGCCTGCTCCCCTGCAATCACCGCGCCAGCCCAGCCCAAATCTCCGCCGGCCTGCCCCCTTCGTTGCAGCGCCTCACCCCTCCGCGCCACGTCCGCCGCACCCTTCGTGCGACATGCCGTCGCCACACCCGCCACCCCGCACAACGCGCATGAGATATCCATGAGAGAAAGAGCCCCGGCCACCCCCGGGGCTCTCACCTCACTTAGCTCTTCATCGCGATCGTCGCCTGCTCCACCTGGTCAAACGCCGTGATCGCCTTCGCATTCGCCTCGTACGACCGCTGCGCCACAATCAGTTGCGCAAACTCCGTCGCCACATCCACATTCGACTGCTCCACCGACGAGCCAACAATCGCCCCGCGACCACCCGTCCCCGCCACCCCAATCACAGGCGCGCCCGAAGCCGACGTCATCTGGTTCAGGTTGTTTCCGTTCATCTCCAAACCCTCGGGATTCGGAAAGTTCGCCACCACCACCTGACCCACCGCCCGGTTCTGACCATTGGTAAACGTCGCCTGCACCGTCCCGTCCTTCAACACGCTGAAGCTCGCCAGCGTCCCCGCCGCAAACCCATCCTGCGTCGTCGCCGCGTTGCTCGCCGTGCTCGCCGTCTGCGTAAGCAACGACGTCCCGTCGCTCGCCGTCAGATTCCACGTCGCCCTCATCGCATTCGCCCCGTCCGCCAGCGGCCCCGTGCTCAGCGTCACCGCCCCCGTCGGCGAACTCAGCTTGCCCGTGCTGTCAAACTGCAGCGTCCCCGACCCGACGGAGGTCGACGTCCCCGTCCCGCCCTGAATGTTCGACGATGGCACCGTCGCGTTGTAGCTCCACGCGTTATCCGCCGTCTTCGTATACGTAATCGTCACCTGCTGCGCCGCGCCCAGCGAGTCGTACAGACTGATCGGCGAACTAAACGTATCGCCCACCGCCGCACCCGAGTTCAAATTCGCCGTCAGCGAAAACTGCGTCGTCGCATTCGCCGGCGTCGTCGTCCCCGCGCCCACGTTCAACGGTGTCAGCGCCCCGTTCGCATTCACCACACCGCCCGTCGCCGGATACCCCATCACCAGCTGCCCATCCAGCGTCGTCAGCTGACCCTGCGTGTTCGTCGTGAAGTTACCCGACCGCGTATAGTTCAACGCCCCCGCGCTGTCCTTCACCACAAAATAACCGGCCCCGTTCAATGCCATATTCGAACTAACGCCCGTAGCTGCCAACGCCCCGTTCGTCAGGTCGCTCGTCGTCCCGCTCACCTGCACGCCCAGGCCCGTCTGAATCGGGTTGCCGCTCCCGCTCGTGCCGTAGTTCTGATAAAAAACATCCGAAAACACCGTGGTCTGCGCCTTGTACCCGTCCGTATTCATGTTGGCCAGGTTGTTCGAAATCGATTGCAGCGCCGCGGAACTCGCGGTCAGCCCGGAAAGTGGCGTTGAAAAAAACGACATAGGATCATCCTCCAAACGTTAGTCAATTAATCAGCTGTCAGCCTTTCAGCCCGCAGCTACATCCTGCTGTGCAACCCATCAACCGAATCTACGAACTAAGACTCCGGAAGTTAATAACTCTTCAAACTCACCGATGTGCTCACCTGCGGCTTCACCGTAGGTGTCCCCCCTTGCAGCAATCGCATCGCCGCCGCCGTCATGCCGCCTGGCGAAGCCTGATCGCTCAAGCCACGCGTCAGCGCATGGCTCGTCGTCCCGCCGCTCCCACTCGAGCTTCCACTCGTCGTGGACTTCGACGGGTACGCCGTCGTCAGCGTCTGATTGATGCTCGTCAGCTGATTCAGCTGGTTCAGCGAAATCATCTGCCCAACCATCTGCGTGCTGTCCAGCGGAGCCGTCGGGTCCTGGTTCTGCAACTCCTGCACCAGCAAACTCAAAAACGTCGTCCCAATATCCTGCGTGCTGCTCGCCGAACTCGTCGACGAGCCACTGCCGCGTGTCGCGCCAGACCCGCTCACGCCACTCGTCGCCCCAGACCCCGGCGTCGCCTTCGCCCGCAGTTGCTGCAACCCGGCCAACCCCTGCCCCTCCAACGCCGACAACCCACTCCCAACCAAAGCCCCAACTCCCATCGAACTCTCCTCTCCACTCCAGTTGCTGCTGCTGTTGCTGCTGTCGCTGCTGTTGCTGCTGCTGTCGCTGTCGCTGTCGCTGTTGCTGTCGCTGTTGCTGTCGCTGCTGCCGTGCCTATGCTGTTGCTGCTAGTGCTGCTGCTACTCGCTCTTGCTTCTCTTTCCCTTCATTCCCGAAGGGAACCCGCTTCTTGCTACTGCCGCTGCTCTTGCTCTTGCTCTTGCTTTTGCTCCTCTTGTTGTCATCCCGAAGGGAATCTGCGTCTGCCCTTGCCCTTGCCCTTGCCCTTGCCCTTGCCCTTGCCCTTGCCCTCCACTCCCTTCCGCCCTCATTCCTGCCGTCCTCGCAAAGCAAACCCCAGCCCCTCACACGCGCACATCCAACCTCCCCAAACCCACGTCCCCACCCGCCAACCCCTCCCAACGCCGACCACCAACTCCCGCCGCACCACTCACGCCCCGCACCAAACTCTGCCCCGAAGACCCCTCACCCGCCGACGACCCCCGCCCGGAAAACCCCTGCCCACCCGCTCCCTGCCCCGTCGTCCCCTGCCCACCCGCTCCCCAGCCAAACCGCTGCTCCGCCGAGCCCTGCCCGCTCCCACTCCCCATCTCCATCCCCACACTCACCGTCGCCCGCACCGCCTGCCCCATCCGCCCGCCCAGCTCATCCTCCAACCCCGCCAGGTGCGCCGTCAGCGCCGATCCCAGCCGCTCACTCTCCACCGCAATATGCGTCTGCACCTGCTCCCGCCCCAAAACCGTCCGGATCGACACCGCCCCCAGATCGTCCAGCCGTGTCCCCACCCGTAGCTCGCTCCCCGCCGCCGTCCGCATCAGCCGGCTCACCGCAACCTCGCTCATCGCCCCGGTTCCAGCGACCCCGTGCCCATCTCCTCCCTCCAGACCCACCGCTCCAGCACCAGCACCAAACCCCACCCCGCGCCCGCCCTCAGACCTGGCCTCAACACCCGTCCTCGCACCACTCCCCGCCCCCACAGCCGCAGCCATCGCCCCCTGCACCGCACTTACACCGGCAGCCGTCAGAACCGCCGCCTGCCCAGCCATCGCCGCCACTCCCAATCCCGTCCCGCTCCCCGCATCCGCCATAAACTCGGCCGCGGCCGCATCCCGGCCACCGCGCCCCTCCACCCCATCCGCCCGTCCCACCCCACCTCGTCCCGCCGCACCCGCCTTGTCCTCCCCCGCCTTCTCCTGCCCTGCCGCGCCACGACCGTCATGCGAGCTACCCGTCCGCCCCGCCCCATCCACCGCACCCGCCCCCGTCCCACTCGATGCCATCGCCGCTCGCCCGCCGCCCAAAGCCTCCGCCGCGCGCTGCCGCAAACCCATCACCTCACTCGAGCCCACACGCCGCGTCCCAGACGCACCCCCGACACGCTTCTCCTCCACCCTCGCGCCCTCGCGAGTCCCCGCCAACGCAGCCGTAATTGATCCAACCGCGGTCGATCCATCACCCACGGTGGCCACCATCTCCGTCCCCGCCTCGCCCACCCCCGTCCCCTGCGTCAAACCCGCCGCCAATCCTGCCGCCCCACCCCGCTCCCCTACCTCACTCGTTAACTCCCCCCCGCGCCGCCCTTGCCCCACCCCAACACGCGACCCATCCACCGGGATCTCCACCTCCCCCGCCAGGATCTGCCCAGAACCCGCCTCCGGTATCCTCCCACTCCCCGCAAGCACCGCAGCCGCCCTCACGTCACCCGCAGCGCCCTCGTCGCCTCCACCCCCCGCCACCGCCGTCGCAGATGAGCCTGTTCCCCCAACCCCGCCCGCCCCCGCCGGCCCCTCGACACCCGAAGACCCCCCCGTTCCCGCAAACACCCCATCGGCATCGCCCTCCCCGCCTCCAGCAGGCAGCGCGATCACCCCGATGCCCTGCATCCCAACCCCAACCCCACCCCCAGCCGCAACCCCATCGCCAACCCGGCCGCCCCTCTCCTTCGACCCCGCCTCCCCCGAACTCCGCCTCCCAATACCCCGCCCACTCCCCGTCCCTGCCCCTCGCCCAACCGCAACCCCAGCTCCAGCCCGATCCCCAATCCCAGCCCCAACCCCAACCCCAGCTCGATCCCCAGCCCGCGAGCCCAGCACCGCCGCAAACTCCCCCGCCCCCGCCCCCGTCTGCCCAGCCGCCTTCGCCAGACCCACTCCCCCGCTCTCCGCTCCCCCGCTCACCGGCATCGCTCGCATCATCACGCCTCTACCCCCTGCACGTCCCTTGCCATCGCAAACCCCCACAAATCCCCGGCAAATCCGCCCTCCAACCCCTGCAAAACCCCCTCCCGGCAACCTCTTCCCACTCCCATCGGCAGCCTTTGCCTACCTCCAAAGCCGCCTTCCCAGCAGCAAGTCGTCGGTCCGCTTCGCCTCGCGTCGCAACGCCTCCAGGTCGTGGAACGTCCTCTGCCGCGCCTCCATCTCCTCCATCACCTCGCGCTCTCGCCGAGCCGCCAAGTAGCTCTCCCGCAAGCTTTTAGCTCGCTCCTCCGCCCTCTCCAGACGCACCCTCGTCTCCCCCTGAGCCGCCTCCAGCAACTCCTTCCGCGCATACCGCTCCCGCATCTCCAGCGCCGGCACCGCGCCCGCCGCGGCCCCATCCCGCTCCGCCGCCGCCCGCTCAACCTCCCCCCGCACCCACTCCATAGCCCGCCGCGCCTCTGCCAGCTCCCGCATCTCCTCCGCCAAGGCCCGCTCCGCCGCCTCTTCCCTCTGCCGTCGCACCGTCAGCACCGCTCGCAGCGCAAACACAAATCCCATCGCAACCTCCCCTTAGACCGCCAACCCCAAAAGCGCCTCAATCCCCTGCGCCAACGTGCACCGCTCCCCACTTCGCTGCGCCAGCATCGTCCGTATCAGCGGCTCCGCCGTGATCGCCCGGTCCAGCAACTCGTCGGTCCCCCGCTGGTACGCCCCGATCCGTATCAGATCCTCCGATCGCGCATACGCCGCCATCAGCCCACGCACCATCCGCGCCCGCTCCGCATGCGCCTCCGTCGCCAGGCTCGGCATCAGCCGGCTCAAACTGTCCAGCACCGCCACCGGCGGATATTGCCCCCGCGCCGCCAGCGCCCGATCCAGAACAATGTGCCCGTCCAGCAAAGACCGCACTGTGTCCACAACCGGATCTTGCTGGTCGTCACCCTCCATCAGCACCGTGTAAAACGCTGTGATGCTTCCTCGCCCGAAGTTCCCCGCCCGCTCCACCAGCCGCGCCAGTTTGTTCAGCACACTCGGCGTGTACCCCTTCGTCGTCGGCGGCTCACCCGCCGCCAGACCGATCTCGCGCTGCGCCATTGCAAACCGCGTCAGCGAATCCACTACCAACAAAACATCCTTGCCCTCCGCGGCAAACGCCTCTGCCATCGCCGTCGCCGCCATCGGCGCCCGCAACCGCTCCAGCGGCGACTGATCCGACGTCGAAACCACCACCACCGCCCGCCGCCGGCCCGCCTCGCCCAACACCTCCAAAAACTCCCCAACCTCGCGCCCGCGCTCACCCACGAGCGCCATCACCGTCACCTCCGCCTCAGTCCCCCGAGCCATCATCCCCAGCAGCGTGCTCTTGCCTACGCCGCTGCCTCCAAAGACTCCCAAGCGCTGCCCACGCCCGCACGTCACCATCGTGTCCAGCACCCGCACCCCGCACCCCAGTGCCTCCCGTATCGGCACGCGCTCCATCGGCCGCGGCGCACTGCCGTCCAGTGCTCGCGTCCCCTTTCGCCACACCGGTCCCTGCCCGTCGATCGGCTCGCCCGTCGAACTCACAACCCGGCCCAGTAACCCCTCCCCCACCGGCACGCTTGGCCGCACTCCCTGCGCCAGAACTCTGTCGCCAAACCGAATCCCAACCGCACTCTCCGCCATCATCGACAAAACCCGCGATCCACGAAATCCGATGATCTCCCCCTGATACCGCGCCCCGCTCGCCCCCACCACCTCGCAGGCCTCACCCACCGCCCCGACCGGCCCTTCGCTCTCTACCAGGTTGCCCGTCACTTCCAGGGCACGACCCTGCCACTGCACCATCGGCCGGCTCGCCAGCTGCTCGCCCATTCGCTCAAACAGGGTCGTGAGCGAGTCTGTCCTGGACTCCGTCCCGCTCTCGCCCCTCACTGCGCCGACCTCTCCCGCCTCAAATCCGGCCGCTGCCCCAGCAGATCCAGAAAACCCCGCTCAACCTCTTTCATCTGTTGCTCCCAGCTCAGCTGCGCGCTTCCGCTCTCGGTCTCCACCACGCACTCCTCCGCGCCGACTCCCGCGTCGCCCACCACCTCCACCTCACAGCGCAGACCTATTCCCGACACCCTCCGCTGCCACGCCTCCACTCGTCCCTCCGGAACTCGGAGCCGCACGGCCGTCCCTCGTTCCATCCCGTCCAGCGCCACCCGCACCAGTCCGGACAGCAGCATCGGATCGAGCGCCGCCTCTCGGCACAGGATCTTTCGCGCAATCGCCAGCGTCAGCCCCACAATCTCCGTCTCTACCCGTACAAAGTAGTCCGTTCGCTCCTCTGCGAATCGCGCCAGAGCCTCGCTCACCCTCCGCTCCACGGCCTCCTCCGCCGTGGCCAGCAGACCCGCCTCACGCTCCCTCCACTCCGCCCCCAACCGCTCCTCAAGCGCTACTCGCTCCCGCGCGCCGGCCGCCGCCACGCGCGCCTGCACCTCCGCCTCAGGCACCCCGGCCACCAACTCCCCATCCTTCGCCCGCGGCCGCGAAACATCGCTGTACTCCAGCGCCCGCACCCCACCGGCACCGCTCAGCGCCACCTCCGACGCCCAGCTCGCGGCGCTAGACATACTCCGCTCCATCGCTCCGCAGCGTCATCTTGCCTTCCTCTTCCAGCCGCCGCGCCAGGCCGATCATCTCGCTCTGCGCCTTGCTCACATCCTTGCTCTTCATCGGCCCCAGCGACTCAATGTCTTCCTTCATCATCTCCACCGCGCGCCCACTCATCGTCTTGAAGAAGTGCTCACGCACCTCCCCGCTCGCCCCCTTCAACGCCACCGCCAGCACCTTCTTGTCCACCGCCCCGCTCAGCTCCCGCAGCTGCACATCATCCACGCGCAGAAAGTCCTCAAACGTAAACATCAGCTCGCGTATGCTCCCCGCCAGCGCCGCGTCCTGACCCTCAATCGACTCCAAAATCTCCCGCGAGGTCTCCGCGTCGACGCTGTTCATCAGCGCCGCCACATTCTGAAACCCCGAGTACGTCCGCTTGTTGACATCCCCGAACGACCGCAGGCGGCGCTGCACCGCCGTCGATATCCGCTCAGCAATCGCCGGGGAAAACTGCCGCAGCTTCGCCAACCTTCGTACGCTCTCCGCCCGCGTCGTCTGCGGCAGCGCTGTCAACACAGCCGAGGCCTGCCGCGTCTCCAGGTGCCCCAGAACCAGCGCCACCGTCTGCGGGTGCTCCCCCTCCAGCAGCCGCGCCAAGTGCTTCGGGTCCACCTTCTGCAGGCTCTCCGCCCGCCCCGCGTCCAACTCCTCCACCCGCACCATCTGGTGCAGCATCGCCTTCGCGCCCGCCTCTCCCAAAGCCTTGGTCAACAGCCGCTGCGCCGTCTCCCGTCCGCCCTCCGTCAACAGGTCACGCGCCGCCGTCATACGGCGGTACTCCTCCAGAACCTGCTGCGATACGTCCGTCGGCACGCGCCCCAGTCGCGATATCTCCCGTGCCACGCGCTGCGCATCCTCCTCCGGCAAATGCCGAAAGATCGCCGACGCTGCATCGTCGTCCAGGATCGTCAGCAGGATCGCCGCCTTGCGCGCGCCCGTCAGCTCCTCCGCCACCGCCGCTCCCATGCTCATGCCCCTTCCTCTCGCAACCACGCCTGCACCGTCCGCGTCATGGCCACAGGCTCCGCCTGCACCATCTCGCCCAGCTGCCTCTTCAGCGCGCTCCGGCCTGCCTCGAGCGACACCGGCTCGGGCCCGCTCGCCGACAACGCCTCCGCCCCCTCACCGCCCGCAATCGCCGAAACCGCCCCGCCCGCACCCGCCGCCAGCTCCCGCATCGAGGCCGTCATCTGCTTCTGCGTCGGCCGAAACATCAGCGCATAGACCAGCCCAAACATCGCCAGCAGCGCCGCGTACCGCACCGCCGTCGCATACTCCGTCAGCCCGTCCCGCACCCGCGACGCCATCGACGGCGCCACCTCCGGCATCCGCCCATCGTCAAACGTCATATTCTCCACGCTCAGCACGTCCCCGCGCTGCGTGTCCATCCCCAGCACCGCCTGCGCCAAATCCTGCAACTGCTTCATCTGCGCCGGCGAGCGCTTCCGCGGCACCGTCTCCCACTTGCCCTTGGTCTGCTTGTACTCCGTCGCGTCGTTCACCAGCACCGCCGCCGTGATCCGCTTCACGCGCCCCGCCGGCGACACCACATGCCGCACCACCTTGTTCACCCCAAAGGTCGAGTTCTCCGAGTTCGAGCTCGAACTGCCATCCCCCGTCGTCACATCCGTCCCGCCCGCCGTCCCACCCGCACCCGCCGCGCTCGCCGGCAGATTCCCCGTCGCCCCCGCCACCCCGCTCGCACCCGCGCCCGCCCCCGTCTGCTCGCTCGACTTCTGCGTCTGCAGCACCGCGCTCACCTGCGGGTCGTACTTGTCCTGGCTCTCCTCGCTCGAGCTCATGTCGTACTCCACGTTCACACTCGCCCGCAGGTTCTCCGCTCCCACCGCAGGCCCAAGCGTCGCGATCAGCCGCTTCGCGAGCTCGTCCTCCATCTCCCGCTCCGCCGCCGATCCGCCCTTCTTCCCCAAGGCCTGGTTGGAGTCCGCATCAATGATCGCCACATCCGCCGGCTGCAGATCATCCACCGCCCCGCTCACCAGCCGCGCAATCGCCTCCAGCTCGCCGTCCGTCACCGCCCCGTGCTTCAACCGCAGCGTCACGCTCGCCTTGGCCGCGCGCTCCCGCTCCAGAAACACCGAACTCCGCGGCAGCACAAGGTGCACCCGCGCGCTCTTCACCGCGCGCATCGTCCCGATCGTTCGCTCCAGCTCGCCCTCCAGAGCCCTCTGGTAGTTCACCTTCTCGTCAAACTCCGTCTGTCCCCAGCTCACCTTGTCGAACAGCTCGAAACCCATCCGCCCGCTGTGCGGCGCGCCCTCGCTCGCCACCTCCAGCCGCGCACGGTCCAGCTGGTCCGCCGCCACATTGATTCCCTTGCCGTCCGGCGTCACCTGGTACGCAATCTTCTTTGCCGCCAGCTCGGCCCCGATCGCCTGCGCATCCGCCGGCTCCAGGCCCACCATCAGCGGCTTCATCTCCGGCGTCGCCATCGCATGCGTCAGTGCCAGCAGCGCGACCACGGTCGCCAGCATGCCGCCGCCCACACTCATCCGCTGCCGCTGCGTCAGCCGCGCCCACATCGCCTTCATCTGCTCCATAAATTTCACGCCGGCACTCCTCTGCAACAACGTCCGTTACACATCAAAACTGCATCTTCTCAATGTCCTGGTACGCATTCACAATCTTGTTGCGCACCTGCATCATCAGCTGAAACGCCACATCCGCCTTCTCTACACTCGCCATCACATTGCCCACATCGCCCGTGCCCTTGCCCGACAGCACCTGGCCAACCTGCTGGTCCGCGCCCGTCTGCAGCTCGTCCACCTGCTGCACAGCCGCCTTGAACACGTCGCCGAAGCCGCCGCCCGCGCCCGCATCGCCCGCCGTCGTCGCCGCGCCCCCCGCTCCCTTGGTCGCCAGCTGCTCCGCAATCTGCGAAAAACTCGTGCCGATTCCCGATATCCCGCCCATCCTCAACCTCCCCCGTCCACTTCAGTGACACATCAGCTCTTCAAGAGCCCTTAGCTCTTCAACAGATCGATCGACTGCTGAATCATCTGCTTGCTCGCCGTCACCGCCGATGCGTTCATCTGGTACGCCCGCACCGACCCCATCAAATCCACCATCTCCTGCACCGGATTGATCGCCGGATAGGCCACATACCCATCCTTATCCGCGTCCGGATGCCCCGGCTCATACCGCCGAACCGGCTCCGTCGGATCGTCCACCACGCGCGTCAGCCGCACGCTCCCGGGCTCGTTCCGCCCATCGCTCGCGCCGCTCGAGAACCCGCGCAACATCCCGCGAAACCGCGTGCTCCCCTGGCTCGTCAGAACCACCTCCTTGCGCCGGTACACACCCTTCCCATCCGCCTGGTGCGTCGTGTCCACATTCGCCAGGTTCGTCGCCGCTACCTCGCTTCGCTGCCGCTCCGCCGCCAACGCCGAAGCACTGATGTTCAACGCATCAAAGATCCCCATCGCCCGCCTCCCTAGCTCCCGCTGCCTGAGTTAATCGCCGTCAGCAACTGGTGAAACCGCTGCTTCAGCAACTGCGTCCCCATCTGGTAGTTCAGCTGCGTCTCCGCCAGCAGCATCCCCTCCCGATCCATATCCACGTTGTTGCCGTCCGGTCGCTCCAGCAGCCCCGGCACGGCGTGCACCGCGACGTTCACCGCCCCACCAACCTCCGCCGGGACCGTCATCGCCTTCTGCATCTCCCTGCCGAAGTCCACGTCCTGCGTCCGGTACCCCGGCGTATCCACGTTGGCCATATTGCTCGCCAACACCGCCTGCCGCCGGTTCGTCACGCTCAAAAACCGCTCGGTCTGCTCCATCATCGAGACATCCACTACGCGTACCTCCGTGGCGGCAGGTCATACTGCCGAATCTTGTTACGAATCGTTCGCACGCTCAGCCCCAACATCTCCGCCGCTCGCGTCCGGTTCCCATCCACCAGCTCCAGCGTCCGCTCCAGGTGCGTCCGCTCCAGCTCATCCATGCTCACGGGCGTGCTCTCGGCCTCCGCCGTCGGCCCCGGCATCACGCGCACCGTCTCCCGCCGCATGCCCACGCCCTGCTCCCGGTCCCAGCACTCCGCCCCCAGCCGCTCCCCGCCATGCAGCGACAACACACGCTCCAGGAAGTTCCCCAGCTCGCGTACGTTGCCCGGCCAGCTGTGGCTCCGCAGCCGATCCAGAAACTCCGGCTCCAGCCGGGCCACCGGCCGCCCATGCCGCTCCGCAAACCGCCGCGCAAAATGCTCCGCCAGCAGCGCCACATCCTCCATCCGCTCCCGCAGCGGCGGCAGCCGAAGCGGAATCACGTTCAGCCGGTAGTACAAATCGCTGCGAAACAACCCTCGATCCACCACCGCCCGCAGCCGCACGTTGGTCGTCGCAATCACCCGAATATCCGTCCGCACCGGCCGCGTCTCGCCCAATCGCTCTACCACTCGCTCCTGCAACACACGCAACAACTTCGGTTGCAGATTCAGCGGCATGTCCCCAATCTCGTCCAGCAGCAGCGTCCCCCCGTTCGCCATCTCAAACTTACCCGCCTTCGCCGCCGTCGCCCCGGTAAACGCGCCGCGTACGCATGCCCAAACAGCTCGCTTTCCAGCAAGCGACTCCGGCAGCGCCGCGCAATTAATCGCCACAAACGGCCCGTCGCGCCGCGCACTCGCCTCGTGGATCAGCCGCGCCAGCAGCTCCTTGCCCGTGCCGCTCTCGGCCTCCACCAGCACATCCGCATCCGTCCCCGCAGCCGCCTGCGCGCGTGCCAACGCCGCCTGCAACGCCCGCGACCTGCCCCACGATCCCACCACGCCCGGCAACCCCGGCCCGCTCCGCGTCCACATGCAGCAGCACCGGCACGAAGCCGCCGCCCGCCGCTCGCCCATCACCCGCGCCGCCAGCTCCCGCAGCCGGTCAAACGACGCCGGCTTGGTCAGGTAGTCCACCGCCCCGCCGCTGCATCGCCTCCACCGCCTCCGGCACACTGCCAAATGCCGTCAGAAACAGAAACGCCGCCGGCTCGCCGCCGTGCAGCCCGCACGCCATCCGCGTCGCCCGCAACACCTCAAATCCCGTCCCATCACTCATCCGCACATCACAGACCACCAGGTCGATACGCCCGCCAGCTGCGAGCTCGCGCTCGCTCGCCTCACGCACGCCTGCTCGCACGATCACCACGCGCCAACCCTCGCGACGCAAAATGCGCTCCCAAGCGCCATCCGGATCCCCGGCTCGTCATCCACCACCAGCACCGACCTCGACTCACGCATCGCGCCTCGTCCCTCATCGCCCTCGAAACTCCCGCCCTCGAAACTCACGCCGTCCGAAACTCACGCACTCGTAAACGTCCAGGACAAACACACTGCCCACACCCACCTCGCTCTCGCACGCCGATCGCGCCCGCCACATCTGCTCGCATCAGAGCCGTCCGCACACCGCCAGCCCCAGCCCCGGCGTCGTGCTTCCGACTCCCGCTGAACCGACTCCCCAAACAGCTTCGGCAAGCATCTCCGCCGGCATGCCCGTCGCCCGTATCTTCGCACCGCCAGGAGCACGCGCACTCCGACCGCGCCGCCGCGCCGACATCACGCAGCTTCGACCCCCCGCCGCCGTGTGCTTCAGCGCATTTGTGCACCAGATTCAGCACAATCTGCTGCACCGCGCTGCGGTTCGCCCGCACCGCGATCAGCGGCTCCGCGACCCGGCAACAATCTCCAGCCGCACCCGCACCTCCGCCTGCGATCGCCATGCGGCCCCACAAACTCGACCGCCCGCCGCCAGCTCCTCGCCCCAGCTCCACCCGCTCCATCGCCGGCGCGCACGCCGCCATAAAGCGTCAAGCACATTGTTCACCGTGCCCGCCAAGCCCCCGGATCCCCGCGCGCATCGATGCGTCAATCCAATCGCCCGGCGCGCTCCGGGCAGTCCGCCATCAGCTCCGCAAACAGCTCCAGGCTCGCCAGCGGATTGCGGATCTCATGCGCCAGCACCGCCGACACCTCCGCCAGCGCCACCGCCGACCGCGCCCGCCTCCCGCTCCGTCTCCATCGCGCCGCCGCGCCGAAACATCCCGCAAAATCACCACCGACCGCCGACGCCGCACTCGCCTCCCACAGCAACCGTCCTCACTCCAGTCCAACGCCCGTCGCCGCACCGCCAGCCAACGCTCCCCACCCGCCTCTCCGACTCAGCCGACACCTCCTGCTCCGCCGCGTCCTCCAGGCCGTCGCCCGTCGACAGCCCACCGCCCAGCCCACCGCCCAACCCACCGCCCAACCGAAGATCAACTCCCCCGCTCCGCCCGCACCCATCCGCCAGCCGACCGCAACTCCTCTCGGCTCCGCATCGCCAGCAGCCGCGCTCGCCTCCGGGTTCGCCATCGCAATCGCGCCCGTCGCCGTCCACCACCAGCACCCCGCACGGCATCGAATCCACCGAATCTGCTCCGAGCGACTCCCGCATCGCCCGGTTCTCGGCGCAGGCTCGCGCTTCAACGCCAGCGTTCCGCTCCTGCCAACTCGCGCCCCAGCTGCTGCACCTCGCCCTGCAGCTCGCGGTAACGAAATCTCCAGCCGCGCCGAAGCCGCGATAAAGTCGCTGAACGCCTCCGCGCAGCAGCGCCGGCGAGCGCTCGGCATCCTCCGCTCACCGGCCCGCCGACGCGCGACATTAGCCGCCCGACCCCGGCGTCAGCACCGCCAGCCCACCCGACCGCTTCCATTGTGAACTCCATGAGAACTAGGCAACATTCGCCTACTCCCCCTGCACCCCCCATGCCACACCCTCGCCCAAACACCCGCCCCTCCCCCAGACGTTGCACCCCGCTACCCCCGCCCGTCACACCCCGCCAATCAAACCCGCGGCGCCCTGTGCACCTGCCCCGCAAACCTCCCCTTCAACCGCAAAAACGGCCGCTCCAGTCCCCAGTAGCTCAACCCCGCAAGCGCCACCGTCCCCCCAAACGCCAACAGCAACGTCATCCCATACGCCTCGCCGGGCCACACCCTGTGCGCCAGGTCCGCATAGAAGTCGTGCAACAGATCATGAAACACATAAAACCCATAACTCACCAACCCCAGCCTCTCCCTCCGCCGCACCGCATACACCACCCACGGCCACACCAGATAGAACTGCTCCTCCACACACAACGACCAGAAGTGCCCGATGTACAGGTGCATCGGATACCCAAACCAACCGCGCACCAGTGGGCCAAACGTCAGTCGGTCGAACCGATACGGATCCCCCGCCCCGTGCAGAAACAGAAACCGCGCATAATTCCCCAAGTACGCCGGCCACAGCGCCCACCGCCAGCTCCACTGCCACTCCGCCCACGGCGCCAGCAGCACCACCACAATCCAAACGAAGTAATACAGCGGAAAAATCCGCAGCGTCCGCCGCGCATAAAAGTCACGAAACCGGTGCGGCCTGTCCTGGCTGTCGTACAGAATCCCCGTGATCAGAAACCCCGACAACACAAAAAACACATCCACACCCGTCCACCCCCACCCAAACACCCACGCCCGCCCAGCCCCATAGTGCTGAAAGAACACCATGGCCACCGCCACAGCCCGCAGCCCATCCAGCGCCGGGTAGTACTCCGGCCTCCCCCGCCCAACCACGCCCACTTCCATCACGCAGCCACTCTACCCCACCCCTGCGAGCCAAGTGCCACCATCTCAAAAAGAAAGAAAAGCCAGCAGCAGCCTCCACGACATCTCCCGAGCCTGCTCGGTTCCAGCGGCAGTTCCACCAAAATGTGCCGCGTACGATCCACCAGGGTAGGTGTAGGTCTCGTCCGGCGCGCTCGGCCCCGTGCCCAGCATCCTGTGACTGCTTGCAGGAGCAACAAAGGCCGTCACGGGGTACCCGAAACCGCGCTCATGCAAACGAGATTGCAGCTGCCGGCACATCGCTCCGGAGTCCCAGACACCGTCCGCATCTGAGCCGGCCAACAAGATGGGGCCGTGACCCCCTTCTATCGGAAGCCGAGTCGCCGAGCCGGCTGGCGTCTCTTTAATCGCCGATCGAAACGCCGCCGCGCCCGGCTTACCCTCACTCCGGGCAAACGGCAGCGGCTTCCCCGCCCACGTCCAGGCAGAGGCACCGCTCGGCGGAGCCGCTCCCGTCGGCCCCCAGACAAGGCTCGACGGAACAAATAAGGCAAGTCCGTTGATCTGGTCAGAGTGAGCAGCCGCCAGAACAGCAGCCTCGCTCCCCCGTGAATCGCCGAGCGCAACCACCCTCTGCGCACCGACCTCGTTGGAAGCATGAAGCCACGCAGCCGCGGTCGTAAACGTCTCGATCGGTATGTTGGCCAGCGCGCGAGGGCCCTTAAATCCGTCGTGGTAATCAACCCCAAAAGCAGCGTACCCGGCACGCGCAAGCTGGGGCGCAATCTCGTCCGCAAGGTACAGGTGGCCCTCACTCCCGCCGATCAGCAGAACCACCGTCCGAGCCCTCGAGACCCCTGGAGGAGGAAGATACAAGCGTCCACCAAACGTCGGCTGCGTCACCGTCTCAACGGGTACCTTCGAAACAGTCGCAGGAGTTCGCTGCCCCGGAGCGAGCCAGGACACAAGCAGGAGAGCAAAACCAGGTAGAGCGAATCGCATGAAAGTAGCCTAAGGCAAGCGGGCAACAGCGGAGCAGCTTTCCTCAGCATCGCTACAACACCACGTCCTCCACCCCGATCTCCGCCCCACCCTCCGCAAACAAACTCGCCCGCTCCATCACATTCCGCAGCTCCCGCACATTCCCCGGCCAGCTGTGCCCCTCCAGTCGCCCCCACGCCTCCGAGCTCACCCGCACCCCCGGCGCAAACCGCTCCAAAAAGACCTCCACCAACCCCGGCAGATCCTCCATCCGCTCCCGCAACGGCGGCACCCGGATCGGAAACACCGCCAAACGGTAGTACAAATCCTCCCGAAACGTCCCCGCTCCCGCCATCTTCTTCAAATCCGCATTCGTCGCCGCCACCACCCGCACATCCACCCTCAACGTCTCCGACCCGCCAATCCGCTGCACCTCGCCCTGCTCCAGAAACCGCAGCAGCTTGCTCTGCAGCGCCACCGGCATCTCCCCAATCTCATCCAGAAACAGCGTCCCCCCCTGCGCCGCATGCAGCCGCCCGATCCTCGACTGCACCGCCCCCGTAAACGCACCCTTCGTATACCCAAACAACTCCGCCTCCAGCAGAGCCTCCGGGATCGCCGCGCAGTTAATCACCACAAACGGCTGCTTCGACCGCCCGCTCACCGCGTGCACCGCCTGCGCCACCAGGTCCTTGCCCGTCCCACTCTCGCCCTGCACCAGCACGCTCGTGTCCCGCCGAGACACCAGCCGCACCGACCGGTACACCCGTTGCATCGCCTCCGACCCACCCACCATCCCCTGCCAGCTCACCACCGACCCCACCCCAACCCCGCCCCGAGATCCCCTCCCAGCCCCCACCCCAACCCCAGCCCCAGCTTCTATCCCCGCCCCAGCCACCCACTCCACCGGCGCCCGCACCCGCTCCTCTTTCGCCACCGGCCTCGCCGCGGCCGTGCTCCCGCCCTCAGCAAGCTCCTCAAGCGTCACCACACGCGTCTCCGGCCACTCCGCCTCCACCAGCTCGCGAAACTCCCCCGCGCGCAGATCCGGCAACGGCCCATCCAGCAGTACCAGGTCGACAGCCCCCTCCATCAGCTTCTCCAGCGCGTCCGCCCCACCCTCCGCCTCGCGCACGGCCCACGCCCCATCCGCCAGCCGCTCCCGCAGCCGCGCCCGTACCTCCAGACTCGCGCCCACCACCAGCGCCGGCCGCGCCTCCGCCACACGCTCCGGCGGCGGCTCCGCCCTTCGTTCTAAACGATCCAAACGACTCAAATCCAAATGGCCCATTGGCAGACAGACCGCAACGCAGCACGTTTCGCTTTGTCCGCTCGCCATCGACGCTCGGACCCGGGGAGGGCTCACACCAGCTGCAATCGCACCCTGGCATGGAAAGGCTGGAGCTTGTATACCACACGCTCCACCGCATCTCCGCCCTCTAAACCAACCCGCGCCACCCGCTCCGCCACCCGCATCTCCCACATCCCCTCCACCCCACACTCCCGCCCTCCCGCAACCTCCAGCCATCCCCCGGCCACCTCCACCCGCATCACCCCGCCGGCCTCGCAACTTCGCAGCCCCGCCCCCAAAACCCCCTCCAGCATCCGCGACTCGCCCCACCCGTCCCCGCCCGCAAACCGCAGCTCCACCCCGCGACGCAACGACCGCCGCCGCCACTCCGCCTCCACCCCCCGCACCTCCACCCCACCTCGCTCGCCCTCCACCAGCAGCCGCATCGCCCGGTAGATCGCCGTCGCCCGCTCCGCCCCGTCCGCCATCTCCTCCAGCAGCTCCTCCGCCCCACTCCCCCGCCCCATCAGCCGCAACCCACCCAGAACCGTCAACGGCTGACCCAGCGCATGCAGCATCTCCCGCAGCAGCTCCGCCTCCACCGCCGGCAGCGCCGGCTCACTCCCCGCCAATCGCATACCCCACGCCCCGCACCGTCCGGATCAGCTTCACCTCGTCCGCCCGGTCGATCTTGTCCCGCAGATACTTCATATACACATCCACCACGTTCGTCGTCGGATCGAACGCCGTCCCCCACACCTCCTGCATCAGCACCGCGCGCGACACCGGGGTCCCCGGCTCCCGCATCAGGTACTCCAACAGACCGAACTCCCGCGGCGTCAGCTCCACCCGCCGCCCACCACGCTCCACCCGCCGATCCTCCCGGTTCAGCCGCAGGTCCGCCACCTGACTCGTCTGCAGCACCGTCACGCCGCCGCGACGCAGCAAAGCCCCCACCCGCGCCAGCAGCTCCAAGTAGCTGAATGGCTTCACCAGGCAGTCATCCGCCCCGCTCTCCAACGCCCGCACCGTATCCTCCGTCCGGCTTCGCGCCGTCAGCACCAACACCGGCAGCTTCGGCTGCTCGGGCCGCAACCTCCGCAGCACCTCAAACCCATCCATCCCCGGCAGGTTAATATCCAGGATCACCAGATCCACCGATCGCCCAGGTCCCCGATCCTCCGCCCCAGCCCCCGCCTCACCGCCCGCCGGCCCTCGGAGCCGATCGAGCGCCGACTCCCCATCCGCCAACACCTCCGCCTCGTGCGCCGCCGCCCGCAGTGTCCGGGACAGAAACCGCCCCAGCGGCGCATCATCCTCCACCACCAGGATCCTCCCCCCAACCGGCGCATTTGCCCCCCTCAACCCACGCCCAAAACCCCCAAATGCCGCCTCACCCCCCGGCAAAATCGCCCCTCTTCTCTCATCTTCCAGGCCCAAACTACCCTCCACCGCACTCCTGCATCACACCGCCTGCACGCGCAAATCCTAGCACCACAACACCTTACCCATCCAGACAGACTCCTCCCCGCCTCTCCCCCGAAGGTTGCACCCCGGCGAAGCCCCTCCAGGCGTACCGTCGCTCCAGCCCATGACCCACGTCGACCCCTTCCTCTATCGGCTCCCGCGATTCGACAGCAACTTCCCCGTCGAATTCGTCCATCGTGCCGGTACCCCACCCTCACACAATCTCGGGCTCGATCCCGCCACCGCCACACCAGGCATCTGCCTCAATCTCAGCGACACAGGCCTCCTCGCCCGCTTCGTCCTCCCTCTCGGCAAGGGCGCCGAAGGCCTCCTCCGCCTCAAGCCAGCAGACCGCGTCTTCACACTCCGCGCCACCGTCACCCACAGCGATGGCACCCGCTCCGGCCTCCACTTCCTCTTCCGCGACAACCAGGAGCAGCAGATCATCCGCGCCCTGGTTGAAGCCGTCTCCGCCCAGCTCCCCAACTCCTGAGCCGCATCACTCCTTGCCCTCTCCGCCTACCTTCGCCGGAGCCTTGGCCTCGGCGACCTCGGCCTCGCCAACGGCACCCTGCGGCCCCGCCTCAACCTCCGGCATCGCGTCCACAATCACCGTGATCCGCCGGTTCGACGCATCCTCAGGGTGCTCCGGCTTGCGAGGCATCTGGTCCGCAAATCCTCGCACCTGCGAGATCTGCCCAGCCCCCACCCCATTTCCCTGCAGCAGCCGTCGCGCCGCGTTCGCCCGGTCCGCCGAAAGCTCCCAGTTACTGTAACCATCGTGGTTGCTATACGGGTGCGAGTCGGTATGCCCTTCGATCGAAATCTTGTTCGGCATCTTGCCCAGCTCCCGTGCAATCACCTCCAGAAACTCCCGCAACGCCGGCGTCGGCTGCGCACTCCCCATCTCAAAGAAGGTCCCACCAGGATCCTCCATCAGCTCAATCCGCAGCCCATCCGGCGACGCGCTGATCTCCACCTGCTTCTTCAACTTCTCAAAGTTCGGCAGCCGCTGCGCCGACTGCAACAACCGCTCCTTCAGCTTCGGCATGTCCGCCTTGGTCACCGGAACCGCATTCCCCACGCCGCTCCGGCTGCTGCCCTCCAGCTTCGCCGTCCCCCTCGGATCGTTAAAATATCCCGCCACCGACTTCTTTACCTGCTCATTGCTGCTGCTGAGGAGCCACAGCACAATAAACAACGACATCATCGCCGTCACAAAGTCCGCGTAGGCCACCTTCCATGCACCACCGTGGTGCCCGCCATGAACCACCTTCTTCTTGCGAATCACAATCAGATCGTCCGCTACATCCGCCATCGCACACCTCCTTCGCCCGTCAACCCTCGCTCACTGCACACGCCGCGCAACTCCAGGCGCACCCGATCTCCCTCGATCCCTAGCTGGCCGCCTCCGCACCCTTGTTGCGGCAGGCCTGCTCCAACGTCTGGAACTTCGGTCGAACATGCTCCGGAATCGCCCGCCGACCCATCTCCACTGCCAGAATCGGGGATACACCCTTGATAAAGGCCAGCAGCGTCACGCGCAGCACGTGATAAAAGGCATGCTGCTCCTCGATTGCCTTCGTCATATTCGCCGCCAGTGGACCCAGCACCCCGTAGCACAGCAGAATCCCGAGAAAGGTTCCCACCAGCGCCGCCGCGACCTTGTGCCCAATCTCCGCCGGAGGCCCGCCCAGCGCACCCATCGTCACCACAATCCCCAACACCGCCGCCACAATCCCCAGGCCAGGCAATGCGTCCGCCACAGAGGTCAGCGCCTGCGTCGGTGCCATCGACGTGTGGTGATGCACCTCCAGATCCAACTCCATCATCTGGTCCACGTCCAACGCCTTCACCCCGCCCGTCACCGCCATCCGCATCGTGTCGCACACAAACGCCGCCGCATGGTGATCCTTCACAAACGTCGGACACTTCGAAATAATCTGGCTCTTCTCCGGCTCCTCGATATCCGCCTCGATCGCAATCATCCCCTCCTTGCGCGCTTTGCTGAACAGATCAAACAGCGTCTTCAGCGACTCCACATACTGCTTCTCCGGTACGGCACCACCCTTCAGAACCCCCAGGACCCCAGCCACCACGCCCTTAATCACATGCATCGGATTCGCCACCAGCACCGTCCCCAGCGCCGCTCCCCCGATGGTGATGAACTCCGCCGGCTGAATCAGCACAGGCAGCTTGCCCTTTTCCATCAAAAACCCACCTACAACCGACCCCAACACCACAAGAATCCCGATGATCGAAAACATGGCTCTCCCGTCGTCTCCGGTTATCGTCCGAAGCGCTCACTCTCCTTATCGGCAACCCGCGCCAGATCTTTAGCCCGGCCCACACCCGCCACCCACTTCGTACTCTTCCCCCCACTCCCTGCCGTGCCGGCACCCTGTTGCCAGGCCCACGCCGGCCGGGTACCCACTGCCCGAAGCCGCTCCCACACTTGCTCACCCGACCGAGGTCCTTCACCCAATCACCAGGCGGCCCTGAGCAGCACGTGCGCCACAGGCATGCCACCCGGGATCACGCTCACAGTCCGGACCGTTGGCCGCTGAATCCTCTGCAACAGACCGCACGCAATAGGGCATCTGCTCCCTGTTGCGTCTCCTACTTCTCTCGCGTCCCCTCCATCGAAGAACGGAAGAGTTCCACAAGCGCCCTCACGCGCTCCTTCTGGCGGCCCCGCGGCAATCGCTTTGTTCTCGTAAGCTCCGCAATCCCGTGGAGACTTGCCCAAAACAGCTCAGAGGTAATCTCCGGCCTTGCGCTCTGTCCCCGAAAAACCTCAAGAAGTTGGGAAAATGCGAACCGCAACACCTGAGGGGTCGCCGCATCATCAAAAGCGACACTCAGACCAAGCGTAAACATCGCCTCATACAACGCAGGCGAGGATGCGGCAAAGCCAAGATACGCTGCCGCAACCGAACCCATTGTCTTCCCCCGCTTAGCCCCTTGTCGTGCCTTCTCGAGAGCCAGCCCCAGCTCCTGGAACCCGTCGATCGCAACCGCCGCGAGAACCCCCTCGCGGCTACCAAAATGGGCGTATACCACCGGCTGACTGTAGGAGATCTCCTCCGATAACCGCCGAACGGTCACATTGGGCCACCCCTCAAGCTCCGCGATGCGCCGGGCGGCACGGATGATCTGTTCCCGGCGCGCCTGCCTGTCCTGAACCTTTCTCTCCGCGATCCGACTACTAGCCGCCCCGTCCGTCATGCCTGAGAAGTATAGCGTTGCTCGAAGATCTATCTGCGCCCCCGCGAACCCTCCCTTCAGGCCAGCGCATCTATCTAGCATTGCTATATTTTCTATCAACATATACAAGCAAGAGCACCGCTACAAAATCTTTTCGCCTTCCACTCCCACTCGAAAAGGGGTTCAACAGGATGCCGCTCATGCACATACTCACCACGGCCACCATCGTCCTCGTCCTTGCTCTTGTAGGCGTCGAGTTGTCTGTCGCTGCCTTCGTGAACCCCGCCGCCTTGCGGCTTGACCCCGAACCGCAACTCAAACTGCTCAGCAGCTTCGCCTTCGCGCTTGGAAGAGTGATGCCGGTCTGGTACCCGCTTTGCACCCTGCTGCTCGGCCTTCAAACATGGCTCTACCGGCATACGCCGGACTTCGGCTTCCTACTCACAGCCACAGTCCTTTGGGTTCTCGCCTCACTTGCATCGATCGCTCTCCTCATTCCACTAAATAACCGCATCGCAGCAGGCGACGCCGACTGGCAGCGGATTCATCGGCTCTGGGACAGGAGGCATCGCGTCCGAACGGCCGCTCTCGCCGTCGCGGCCATCCTGTTCACCTACGCCGTTGTGCAATAGCTGGCAGTCTTCCGGGATTGCGGGTTAGTTCGCGCATCCACACCCGAACGGGGCGCCCTCTGCAAGCCGCATGGCCCACAGGCGCCGAATATCAACCTCCATACCGAGCACCAAGGACCGGACCCGTCTTAACCATTCCGCGATCTCGGGATCGTTCGTTGTGCTGCTCACCATGGGTGAAATGCTGTTTGCGTCGTAAATTGGCATCTTTGCCTCCTGGGCTAATGTGAATCATCAGCCGTAAACCAGCTGCGCTGGCTTTCTCAATGCATGCCTTCGACCGGCTCCAGCCGGTACGCGGCTGCTCTTCTTCAACGTCAAATTCCACACGTGAAGGCTTTGTAACCTGTTCCTGATCGCAAGAAACGACCCCACCCAATCTGGCCAAGAATCGCACCTCCGCACACCTCCCCCTTCCATATCCATCACCCAGCAATACCTCTCCAACTCCACCAGCCCCTTGCCAAATCACCCTGAAGTACGATGATGGTCCTATGAACATCATGGAGGTCGCCCGGCGCGCCCGCGTCTCCACCGCCACCGTCTCGCGCGTCATCAACGGCACCGCCTACGTCGCGCCCGAAACCGCCGAGCGCGTCCGCGACGCCATCCAGGCCCTCCACTTCTACCCCGACGTCAACGCTCGCGCCCTCGGCTCCGGCCGCTCAGGCCTCTTCGGCCTCATCATCTCCGACATCACCAATCCCTACTTCCCCGAGCTCGTCAAAGCCTTCGAAGACATCGCCGTCGAGCACGGCAAGGAAGTCCTCATCGCCAACACCAACTACGACCCCAAACGCATGGAGCACTGCGTCGTTCGCATGCTCCAGCGCCGTGTCGACGGCGTCGCCATCCTCACCTCGGAGATGGACGAACGTCTCATCCAGACCTTCGCCCGCCGCAACATCCCCCTCGTCTTCATGGACGCCGACATCAAAATCCCCAACTGCAGTGTCGTGCGCGTCGACTATCCTGCCGGCATCCTCGCCGCCTTCCGCCACCTCATCGGCCTCGGCCACCGCGACCTCGCCTTCATCAGCGGACCCCTCACCCTCGCCTCCGCCCGAACCCGCCTCCAAGCCTTCCGCCAGGCGCTCGCCGAACACAACCTCCCCGTTCCCCCCTCCTGGATCGAGGAAGGCGACCACCGCGTCGAGGGCGGACACCACGCCATGCAGCGCATCCTCGCCGCCCCCCGCCGACCCACCGCCATCCTCGCCTCCAACGACCTCACCGCCATCGGCGCCATGGGCGCCATCCGCGAGCACGGCCTCCGCATCCCCGAGGACATCTCCGTCATCGGCTTCGACGGCATCGAGCTCTCCGCCTTCACCGACCCCGCTCTCACCACCGTCGTCGTCCCTCGCTCAGAGGTCGCCGCCACCGCCTTCCGCGATCTCCTGCAAAGCGGTCCACCTGCCGCTCCGCCCCCTCCCTTCGCGGCCGAGGCCGCCGTCAAGCTCGCACCCCGCGCCCGCCGCGCCGCCCGCCTCCGTGCACCCTCCGCCCCCCGCGAACACACCTTCACCCCCGATCTTCTCCTGCGCGGCACCACCGCCCCCGCCCCGGCGGCCTCCGTGCCTCGCCAACCCCGCACCTAAGCCGCGCTTGGGCCCCTGTCCTTCGCCACCACGCCCCATTCCGCCCGCAAACCCTCACCGCCTTTGCACATCTGGCCCCTCTTCAGGCATCCTTACCTCGCCGCTCCGGGAGCCCATGCGCCACCTCCTCCTCGCTCTTCTCGCCCTCTCCGTCCTCCCCCTCGAACCCGTGCAGACTCCCGCCCAAACCCCCGTCCAACCCCCGCCGGAAACCCGCTGGACCGAGCAAAAAGCCAACCTCTGGTATGCCGGGCAGCCCTGGCTCGTCGGCGCCAACTTCGTCCCCTCAGACGCCATCAACCAGCTCGAAATGTTCCAAGCTGCCACCTGGAACCCCACCCTCATCGACCACGAGCTCGGCCTAGCCCAATCCATCGGCATGAATACGGTACGCGTCTTCCTCCAGGACCAACTCTGGCTCGCCGATACCGAGGGCTTCCACCACCGGCTCGATCAGTTCCTCACCATCGCCCAGAAGCACGGCATCCGCCCCATCCTCGTTCTCTTCGACTCCTGCTGGGAGACCGATCCGCACCTCGGCCCCCAGCACCCACCCATCCCCGGCGTTCACAACTCCGGCTGGGTTCAGTCTCCCGGCAAGCAACGTCTCCTCGATCCCGCCGTCGAGCCGAAGCTCCAGCAGTACGTCCAGGGCGTCATCTCCGCCTTCAGCGAAGATCCCCGCGTCCTCGCCTGGGACGTCTGGAACGAGCCCGACAACCGCGGCGGCGACGTCATCGCCGACGAGCCAGCCAAGGTCGCCCGCGTCGATCAGCTGCTCCCAAAGGTCTTCGCCTGGGCCCGCGCCGTCCACCCCTCTCAGCCCCTAACCTCCGGCGTCTGGCAGGGGAACTGGTCCGACCCCGCACTCGAGTCCACCACCACCAAGATCCAGCTCGCGGAGTCCGATGTCATCTCCTTCCATAACTACGACTGGCCCGAGCTCTTTGAAGCTCGCGTCCGTTCACTCCTCCCCCTGCACCGGCCCCTCCTCTGCACCGAGTACATGGCGCGCGGCAATGGCAGCACCTTTGACACCATCCTGCCGCTCGGCAAGCAATACCATGTCGCCATGATCAACTGGGGCCTCGTCGCCGGCAAAACCCAGACCTACCTCCCCTGGGACTCCTGGCAGCGTCCCTACGTTGAGCTCAAACCCACCGTCTGGTTCCACGAGGTCTTCCGGCAGGACGACACCCCCTACCGCCAGCGCGAAGTCGACCTCCTCCGCGAGCTCACCGGCCGCGGCACCCCCACGCCGCAGCGCACCCCCACCGAGCCCGCTGCCGGCCAGCCCCACGCCGCCCTGACTCAGGGCATCCTCCTCACCGCTCCACCCCTAGGCACCCCAGGCCGGATCGACGCAAACTAGCCCCACACACCCCAGAGGGTCCTCCATGTCCCAGCAGGTCTCCGGCTCCTTCGACATCACCCTGAAGCCCCAAACCCTGGCCGATCCCGAGGCGGACAGATCCCTCGCCCGCCTATCCCTCGACAAGACCTTTCACGGCCCACTCGACGCCACCTCCCGCGGCGAAATGCTCTCCGCCATGACCGCCACCAAGGGCTCTGCCGGCTATGTCGCCCTCGAACGCGTCAGCGGCACCCTCAACGGTCGCTCCGGCACCTTTGTCCTCGTCCACCTCGGCCTCGTGGACCGTGGCACCCCCAACCTCTCCGTCACCGTCGTCCCCGACTCCGGCACCGACGCCCTTACCGGCCTCACCGGCACCATCTCCCTCACCAACAGCCCCTCTGGTCACACCTACACCCTCACCTACACCCTCCCCGACCCCGCATCCTCCACCCAACGACCGATTCCCATCCCCGATCCCCAGGCCTGATACTCGTTTCAGATGCTCTTCCGCTCGCCCATTCGTGCCCTCGCGGTTCTCCTTCCGCTTCTGTCTCCGACCATCCTCCGCGCTCAGAGCAAACCCCCCGCCCCCATCGGCCCCGCCTACGCCCAGCCCACCCCCGAACTCCCCACCACCCCCGCCCACACCCCCGGCCCGCAAGGCCCCGTCATCCCCGGCCACTTCACCGATATCGCCGCCTCCCACGGCGTCAACTTTACCGACGTCGCCTCCCACACCTCCCACAAATACCTCATCGAAACCATGGGCTCCGGCGTCGCCGCCTTCGACTTCGACAACGACGGCCGCCTCGACCTCTTCTTCGTCAACGGCGCCCCCCTCGCCGACCCAACACCGCCCGGCACCATCCCCGAAAAAAAATCCCCCGCCGACTGGAACCGCCTCTATCACCAGAAGCCCGACGGCACCTTCGAGGACGTCACTGAAAAGGCCGGACTCCAGGGCGTCGGCTACAGCATGGGCGTCGCCGTCGGGGACTTCGACAACGACGGCTTCGAAGACCTCTACGTCACCGCCCTCGGCGGCAACAAGCTCTACCACAACGACGGCCACGGCCACTTCACCGACGTCACCGTCAAATCCGGCACCGGCGGCCCCTCCACCCCCGGCGAAGACTGGTCCACCTCCGCCGCCTGGGTCGACCTCGACAACGACGGCAAGCTCGATCTCGTCGTCCTCCGCTACGTCCACTGGAACTTCGACGACGTCTGGTGCGGCGAACACCGCGAGGGCTATCGCTCCTACTGCCACCCCGACATCTTCCCCGCCATCCCCGCCCTCGTCTTCCACAACAACGGCGACGGCACCTTCACCGAGGAGGCCGCAAAACTCGGCCTCAATACCCCCGGCAAAGGCCTCGGCCTCGCCCTCGCCGACTTCGACCGCGACGGCCACCTCGACATCGCCGTAGCCAACGACTCCATGCCCGAGTTCCTCTACCGCAACAAGGGCAACGGCACCTTCGAGGAGACCGGCCTCGCCGCCGAGATCGCCGTCGACGGCGACGGCCGAACCTACGCCGGCATGGGCATCGACTTCCAGGACTTCAACAACGACGGCCTCCCCGACCTCGTCATCACCAACCTCGCCAACCAGAAATATGCCCTCTACACCAACAACGGCGACGGCTCCTTCTCCTACGACACCTACGTCGCCGGCCTCGCCCCCATCACCCTCCTCCACTCCGGCTGGGGAATCCGCTTCCTCGACTACGACAACGACGGCAAAAAAGACCTCCTCGTCGCCCAGGGACACGACCTCGACACCGTCCAACTCAACTTCCCCCAGCTCCGCTACAAAGAACCCATGCTCCTCGCCCGCAACATGGGTAAGGGCGTCTTCGTCGATGTCTCCAAGCAGTCCGGCGCCGTCTTCTCCGAGCCCTGGGTCTCCCGCGGCATGGCCGTCGGCGACCTCGACAACGACGGCCGCGTCGACGCCGTCGTCAACACCAACGGCGGACCCGCCCACATCCTCCACAACGAAACCACCCTCCCCGACGGCTCCCGCAACCATTGGCTCACCCTCGCCCTCGTCGGCCACCAATCCAACCGCGATGCCATCGGCGCCGAAATCCGCCTCGCCAGCCCACACACCGGCACCCAGCTCTGGACCGTCTCCACCACCGGCTCCTACCTCTCCTCCTCCGACAAACGCGCCACCTTCGGCCTCGGCCCCGACCCCGCCGCCACCACCATCACCATCCGCTGGCCCTCCGGCATCACCCAAACCCTCAAAGACATCCCCGCCAACCAAATCCTCAAAGTCGACGAACCCGCCCGCTAACCCCAATCTAGCAGCCACTACTCCGACGCGCAGATTCTTGTTGACTTCTTCCCCTACGGGGGAGCAAGCTTTCGGCCATCGATTCGCTCTACGAATCAATGGGCCTGTTCTTCTTTTTCAAGAAAGGAAGACGTATGCGTTCGATTCAGACATTTCTCCTCATTCTGAGCATTCCTGTTATCACTTGCCCTCGCGTCTGCTTCTGGGCAAACCGCTAGCGTTATTAAGCAACCGGACATGCACACAACGGCCCCGCTCTTTTTGGAAACCGAGAGTTATACCAGCACTCTTCATCTCATCAATGCACTCAAGCTTGGAGTGCAAGCGAACGTTCTTCTCTACGAGCGCAACGGAACACTACTGGCCACAAAGCGCCTCGATCTTTCAGCCAATAGCCAGAAGACGATTGGCATCAAGTCCATTCTCGTCGCGGCCGGATCGTCTGCTCAGGTAGGCTCTGTCGAAGTCTTCACACCCGGTAATTCATCGGCCGTCCTCGGCCAGGTCTCCATCGCGCGTGTCGATGACAGCGCTGCTTCAGTTGATGAAGAGCTGTTTATGCCCGATCCGTCCGGCTCACAGACTCTCCGCGCTGTTATCGACACCCCCGAACGTTCCCCGCTTGTCGCTGTCGCTAATACCTCGTCAAGCGTCTCGCAAGCTGTACGCCTCGAGTGCATACCCTCGCTCGGTCAACCCGTAACGAAGACGCTCAGCCTGGGCCCAAAACAGATGGAGCTTGTACGTGCCTGCAACGAATCAGGCAATGCCGCTGCCTCGATAGAGGACGTTGAGACTCAAGTACAACCCAGGCAAGTTCCCGAAACAGCGCAGCGTAACATGCGAACGGCCGGCCTCGCCATCACCTCGGATGGTCCAGCCGGATCGATCGCGGCCTTCGGCTTCGTGGCGCATGACGACCACCTTGGGCGCTACCTCAGCAGCATGGCGTTCTTCGATCCCAAACTCCTTCGCTCCCCCAACTTCGTCTTCTCGGGTGTCCCTGTTGGCGACTCCTCCTTCTTTCCGGGCGCGACGTACGTCCCAGAGGCTGCAGTCGCAAACTTCTCCTCTGAAGCGCAGACAATAGAGATTCTTCAAGCCACAACGAGCGCTGCCAAGAGCAATCTTCAGGAGGTTTCCTCCGTATCTATTCCGGCTGGAAGCAGCAAGCTGATTCGGCTGGACGGACTGTCAGGAAACCGCGACTGGCAGAACTCTTTCCTTATCCGTTCCAAAGCGCAGCCCGGAGACATTATTGCCAAGATGGACTTTAAGTCCTCTGGACCCGTCCCCAATCTCGAACTCCTGGCAAAGGATGAACAGCACTGGCAGACCTTCGGCGATCACCCCTGGTCGGTCGAAAACGGAACCCGTTCAACACTTCTGCTCTTCAATCACAGCGCTTTAGTCAAGGAAGCCACGATTCGGATCGGCTCTGGCGACCAAATCTGGCTCAAGATCATTCGCCTGCAGCCAAACGAAACCCGTGCTATCTCCGTTAATCGTCTAATCCAGGGAGGCACGCTCGACGACAAGAAACACACGATTGACAAGAGGACAACCAGCGGTGAAATCGCTTGGTTTGTCCCCAGCCCCGGCTCTCCTGAAGTAAGCGGTCGTCTTGTCCAAATCGACGCAGCCGGTCACAGCGCTCACAGCTTTAGCTGCTATATCGGCTCCGGCGTATGCGCCCTCAGTCTACCGTCGCAGACCTTCTTCTTGGACCAGGAAGCAGGGGACGACTTCGAAACGGTAACGGCGGAGTACTGCACCTATGTCGCACCACCGACGGGCTGCCCCAACGACAACCAATACACCCCCAATGCTGCAACTACAAATTGGAACTGGAGCTCAGGCAACACTGCCATAGCTACCATCCCGACGGGGGCAACGTCACAGACCGCAGGGTGGTATGGCGTCGCCGTCGGGAGCACAACGTCCCTTGTAAAAGCACAAGTCCAGCAGAACCCCAGAAACTCATGCACAGTGGGCGGTGGAGTCAACGTTAACCCTACAGTGATGATTTCGGGACCTAGCGACGTGGTAGCTTCTGCTGGGTCTGCACCCTCCGTACCAATTATGCTGACAGCATCGGTTAGACCCGCCAACGGAACCTACTCGTGGACCACATCTAACGCAAATGTAAAGTTATCAGGTCAGACCACCGCCACGGTGACGCTAACTGGAGTATCCGGGGGCAGCTCAGTTGTCTACGTTAAGTATACAGTAGGTGGAATGAGCACTACCGTCTCGCAAAATGTTCTAGTGCATCAGCCGACTTCTTTAACAGCATCAAGCGCGTATGTAAATACGCAATGCACTGCACTCAACTACACCACAATCACAAGCGAAATAACGTACACGATACTAGACCAGAACGGCAAACCAATCCTACAAGCAATGCCAGCATTTGAAGCCTTCGCGCCTGTTAGCAATACCTGCAAAGGAGTCCCTAATACGCCAACAGCCACATCGACGAGATCAAGCTCCCAGGGAATCTTCGGTCCGGACTTGTTGCAGCTTTGTTCGTCAAGCTGCTTGCCGGCCAGCAAATCCGGGCAGTCAACTGGTAACTGCGACTTATTAGTAAAGCAGACCTGGAACGCGAATGGTTTCAATGTACAAACCAAGACGATTGATTATGGCTGTGCCGGAGCATCAATTAACTAGGAGCGGATCCATGCTTTGTAAGCGAGTCTTGAGCTATACCAGTGTCACTGTTTTGCTGCTAGGCAGCATGTCGATCGGGGGCCAGGTTCAACGGACCCCCTCCCCGATCGCAGGAAACCTCGCGTACGTTCTTCTCAAGATCGTCGAAGCCTATCACGTCTCCGTCCTGGGTGAGCTGGTGCAGCCCATCCCTAAGCAAGTCATCCTGAAGAGCAGCGATCTGACCAGCGCTCAATCTGCTTTACGCGCTCTAGCCCTGCAATGTCCAGACTACATTGTGCTTAACCGAAACAACGTATTCCTCTTTATTAACTCCCAGATCCTTGTAGATCCGACTAATCCGATGAACACGGTTCTACACCATGTCAACATGCCCCAGGACCTTAGCTGGTTGAAGGTGACCTTGCCAAACCTAATTCTGGGAGCCAGGCAAGGAGTAGCTGGCCCTGGAACCGTCATTAGCGGTATCGGTCTCCCGCCGGCGCTCTCTCCCAAGTTGAAACCAGAGACATTCCCCGTTGTAACAGCGAGAGATCTGCTGGTAAAAGCCGCTCGAAGTGTCGGCAACCTATACTCCGCAGTAATCTTAAAGACGCCTCACCCCAAATACACGAATCCGAGTCAGAACGTTCTGTTTGATTGGGACCTCGCCGGGGGTCCTGGTATCGATACGTACGTGCTCACGTCACAAAGTCCCAACTGAGCTCAGTTCTAAGCGGACTTGTTTACGAGTCCGAAGACTAGCCGGTAGTACTGGCGCGTTGCCACGCTATCAAGGTCTATCGTTGGCTGAGTGTACCGTCACCTTCCTGCAGGTTTTCATCGAACGATTTCGCCTTGTGACCCCGACCCTCCTGTGATATCACCGGAGGGCGCCCCCAGAAGGATCGCCTCTCTCCACCCATGCCCCCTCAGCCCAGCAACACCCTGCCCCTGCGCGACCGCCGCCTCTGGCTCCCCCTCCTCCTCCTCATCCTCCTCGCCGCCGCCCTCCGCCTTCTCCCCCTCGCCCACGAGGCCCTCAACGGCGACGAGATGTTCTCCCGCCGCATCGTCGTCGAGCCCCTCGCAACCAGCTGGTACGACATCCGGGAGGACCTCGTCCACCCGCCCCTCTACTACCTCGTCCTCAAATCCACCACATACCTCTGGGGCGCCGGCCCCCTCGGCCTCCGCCTCGTCTCCCTCGTCGCCGGCCTCCTCACCCTGCCCGTCCTCGTCCTCCTCGGCAACCGGCTGCCCGGCGCCCGCTGGTCCGGCCTCCTCGCCGCCGCCTGCGTCGCCGTCGGCCGCTTCGACCTCTTCTACAGCCAGGAAGCCCGCTCCTACGCCCTCTACACCCTCTTCGTCCTCCTCCTCGTCCTCTGGCTCGCCCACCTCCGCGACTCCCCGCATAGCCTAGCCTTCTGGGCCCTCGGCTGCGGTCTCATGACCGTGCTCGTCTACACCCACTACGTCGGCGGCGTCTTTGTCGCGCTCGCCATCCTCGCCGTCCTGCTCTCCAGCGTTCCCGTCGCCACCAGGCTCCGCACCCTCGCCTGCGGCGTCGTCGCCCTCCTGCTCTTCCTGCCCTGGCTCCTCGGTGAGATCGGCGTCCTCCACGCCAAGCACGGCATCGGCCAGAACCTCGATTGGCAGGGACACCCCGCCTTCTACGACCTCCGGCAGGTCTGGGCAATCGCCCTCGGCGTCGGCAACTTCCCCGGCGCCACCCTCCTCGCCCTTCTTCTGCTCCTCGTCTTCAGCGGCGCCGCCCTCGTTCTGCTCGCCCGGCAGGGAATCCTCCGTCGCACCCCCCTCGTCCTCGCCCTCGCCCTCATGGGCTGGCTCACCCCGCTGCTCGTCTTTGTGCTCTCCGAGCCGCCCGTCAACCTGCCCCTCTTCGCCCTGCGGCACGTCCTCCCCGCCACCGTCCTCCTCACCCTCCTCTGCGCCTTCGGCCTGGAGCTCCTCTCGCGCCTCCTGGTCCACGGCAGGCGCGCCGTCTTCGCCCTCGGCAGCCTCTGCCTCCTCCTGCTCGCCGGCGTACCCACCCTCCAGGCCCTGCATGGCGGCGCCACCCGCATCCCGTACGACCGCGTCGAAGCCCTCGTCCTTCATGACAAGCAGGCCGGCCTCCCGGCCTACGCCGTCTGGTTCTACGGCATCGGCGAGCCGGTCAACTTCTACTGCCACACCGCCTGCGTCCACGACCTGCCCGCCTCCGACACCGCCCTGCCCGCCAACCTCCTCCTCCTCTACCGCCCCGCCTCCAAATCCGAAGCTCTCGTCTACAAGCGCCTGCTCGGCGAGGGCTACGTCGACCTCGCTCACACCTACTTCACCGACGGCCTCGGGACCCCCTTCGGCACCTCCGCCGCCACCCTCGCTCGCCCCGCTCCGCCGCCGCCCACATCCTCGGCCCACCCCTGACCCACAGGCCCACCCCCGCAAGCCTCGGCCCAAACGCTCAGTCCCATGGCGCGCCACCTCCCCCCGACCCGGTACTCTTTAGCTGGGGCGCGTCGCTTCCAAATGCACCCGGCCCACATCAGCCGCGCCTTGGAGGCTCAGACCTAAACCTAATAAATCGAAGACTATGCGCAACATAGGGGGGAGGGGGGGTGGGTACCTTCCGGCACCCTCTACACTGGGTTCGGAGACCCCGCCATCCGCCTCGCCACCTGGAACGTCAACTCGGTCCGCGCCCGCCTCGATATCGTCACGGCCTGGCTCGAAACCGCCGCGCCCGACATCCTCTTGCTGCAAGAGCTCAAGGGCCTGGACTTCCCCGCGGACCACTTTCTCGCCCTCGGCTATCACTCCGCCGCAGTCACCCAGAAGACCTACAACGGCGTCGCCGTCCTCGCCCGCACACCCATCGAGACCCTCGCCACCACCCTCCCCGGCGACTCCGAAGACTCCCACGCCCGCTTCCTCGAGACCCGCGTAGCCGGCCTCCACCTCATCAACCTCTACCTCCCCAACGGCAACCCCACCGGCACCGACAAATTTCTCTACAAACTCGCCTGGATGGACCGCCTCGCCGCCCAGATGGCCCTCTGGCGCAACGACCTCACCGTGCTCGGCGGCGACTTCAACGTCATCCCCGAAGAGCTCGACTGCGACAAGCCCGCCAACTGGCTCCGCGACGCCCTCTTCCAGCCCGAGGTCCGATCCCGCTTTCGCGACCTCCTCGCACTCGGCTACGTCGACGCCTTCCGCTCCCTGCACCCCGGCGAGGGAAGCCACTTCACCTACTGGGACTACTTCCGCAACGCCTTCGAGCGCAACCGCGGCATCCGCATCGACCACTTCCTCCTCGCCCCCGCCCTCGTTCCCACCCTCCGGTCCGCCACCATCGATCGCACACCCCGCGCCCAACCCAAACCCTCAGACCACACCCCCCTCCTCCTCGAACTAGACCTCTAACGAACCTCGCCCACCTGGCGCAATGCGCGCGTGACGCGATCTACACTCGCCTCATGCCGCTCTCCCGCCCCCGCTGGCGCGCCGATCATCTCCTGCTCGCCATCGACCTCACCGGCACCGCCCTCTTCGCGGCCGAGGGAGCCTCCACCGCCAAATCCGCCCACCTCGACCTCCTCGGCATCCTCGTCCTCGCCTTTGTCACCTCGCTCGGCGGAGGCATCCTCCGCGATCTCCTCATCGGCGACACCCCGCCCGCCGCCATCCGCGACTGGCGCTACGCCGCCATCGCCTTCGTCACCGGCGCGGTCGTCTTCCTCCTCCATCCCAACCTCTCCACGGACGGCCTCACCTTCATCACCACACTCGACGCCGCCGGCCTCGCCTTCTTCGCCATCTCCGGCGCCGCGAAAGCCCTGGAGTTCCGCCTCCACCCCCTTCTGGCCGTCATGATGGGCGGTATCACCGGCGTGGGGGGTGGCACCCTCCGCGATATCCTCATCAACCGCATCCCCACCGTCCTTCGCGCGGACATCTACGCCGCCGCCGCCCTGCTCGGCGCCGCCATCATGCTGCTTGCACTTCGTCTCCGAGCCCGCCCCGCCCTTGCCAGCTCGCTGGGAATAGCCGCCTGCTTCGTCCTTCGCATCCTCGCGGTGCACTTCGGCTGGAACCTGCCGAATGAAAGCCTCCTCCACTCGCTCTAGCGGCCGGCTTCGATAAAGGTCACTTTGTTGATCTCCTTCAGCGTGGTGATGCCGGCCCGAACGCGCTGGAGGGCGGAGTCGCGGAGAAACGCCATGCCCTTTTCCTTGGCTTTCTTGCGGATCTCGGAGCCGGGTTTCTTGCTCAGCAGCATCTCGCGGATCTCGTCGTCGAGCTCCAAAAGCTCATGGATCGCCGATCGTCCGCGAAAGCCGGTGCCGCCGCACTCAATGCACCCCGAGCCCTCGCGGAAGCGAAAGCCCTGCCACTGCTCAGGATCGAGGCCGTTGTCGAGCAGCTCCTGATCGGTGTACGTGATGTGGCTGGCGCAGAAATCGCAGATCTGCCGCACCAGCCGCTGGGCGAGAATGCAGTTCAGGGCGGAGACGAAGTTGTACGGCTCGACGCCCATGTTCAGAAAGCGGCCCAGGACGTCGACGACGTTGTTCGCGTGGACAGTGGTAAAGACAAGATGGCCGGTCAGGGCCGAGTTGATGGCAATCTGCGCGGTCTCCGCGTCGCGGATCTCACCGACCAGAATCTTGTCGGGGTCGTGGCGCAGGATGCTGCGAAGGCCCCGGGCAAACGTCAGACCCTTCTTCTCATTCACCGGAATCTGCGTGATACCGCGAATTTGATACTCAACCGGATCCTCGATGGTGATGATCTTGTCTTCCTCGGACTTGATCTCGTTCAGAGCGGCATAGAGCGTAGTGGTCTTGCCGGAGCCGGTGGGGCCCGTCACGAGCACCATGCCGTACGGCTCCTTGATGTAACGGCGAAAGCGGCGCAGATCTTCTTCGGCGAAGCCGACGACGTCAAGGGAGAGCTTGGTGAACTTCTCGCTCATCGACTCTTTGTCGAGGACGCGAAGGACGGCGTTCTCGCCATGCACGGTAGGCATAATGGAGACACGGAAGTCGATCAAGCGGCCCTTGTAGCGGACGCGGAAGCGGCCGTCCTGCGGCACGCGGCGCTCGGCGATGTCGAGCTCGCTCATCACCTTGATGCGAGACAGGATCGTCTGGTGGTGCTCGCGGGCGATGGGCGCCATCGCCTGTTGCAGAACGCCGTCGATGCGGTACTTGATGAGAAGCGAGTCGTCAAAGGTCTCCAGGTGAATATCGGAGGCCCGGCGCTCGAGTGCCGTGAAGATGGTGGTGTCGACCAGGCGGATGATCGGCGAAAGGTCGTCTTCACCGGTGAGGCGCTCGATCGAGATGTTCTCGTCAGGGTTCTCTTCCGACGAGATCACGTCGAACGCGAGGCCTTCGGAGGCTTCGTCGAGGACGCGCTGCGACTGCTCGGTCTTCTTGAGCAAGTCGGTGATCTGGGTGAGGGTGGCGACGCGGGTGACCAGGCGAGTGCCAAGCAGCCCCGCGATCTCATCGAGCACCTGGAGACGCGAGGGGTCGGAGACCGCGATGGCAAGCCGGCCTTCGTGCTGCTCGAGAGGCACGAAGTTGTAACGAAACATCATGTCGACCGGGACGGACTTAAAGAGCTCATGCTGGATCTTGAAGTTCTTCAGGTCGACGAACTCGGCATGGTAGCGACGGGCGAGCTGGCGAGTGCGCTCGGTCTCATCCATCGACATCTCGGCGACGGAAAGGGGTGTTGCGACGGGTGCGGCCATGGCCTTTGGACTCCTGGGATACGAGGACGTAAGTGATTCGCGGTCGGGGCGTACAGCCGGGGAGCCGTCGGCTCTCATCTTAGAGCGTATCCAGGGCCAGCGTGAGTTATGCGATGTGCCACTTGCGTGGAGTTCGCTGGCGTAGAGCGTGGTCACGGACCGGTAGGGTCAGTCTAAGGAGGCTTTGGTATGAGTACATTTCCTGTTTCGCCGGTGCCCGCGGTCTCGGAGCGATGGTCCCACGGCTGGTCGACTGCATGGGCCGTGCTGCTAATTGTGCTGGGTGTGATCGCGGTGATCTTGCCCAATGTGGGCGGCCTGGCTCTCACGCTCTACTTCGGCTGGCTGCTTCTCCTCGGGGGCATCGCCCTGATGCTCTTCGCCTGGCGGACCCATGCCCCGGGGGTGCTGTGGTTTCAGGTGCTCCTCGGTGTGGTGTATCTGCTGATCGGCGGGTTCTTGATCTTTCACCCGCTGAGCGGTCTGCTGACGCTGACGGTCGTCCTGGCGGTATATCTGCTGGCGGAAGGCATCCTCGAATTAGTCGTGGCATTCCGTGCCCGCCCGGCAGCGGGACGAGGTTGGCTGGTCATGGATGGGATCATCGCATTGGTGATCGGTGGGATGATCTTCGCGTCGTGGCCGGCGAGCTCTGTGTGGGCCGTCGGGACTCTGGTTGGGATCAACATGATCTTCAGCGGGTTCTCGCGGCTGATGGTCGGCGGCGCAGTACGCCGGCACGTTGGCCTGCTGGGCGTCTAGCCGATTTGAAGTGCGTGACTGGAACGCTGGGGTCCGGACCTAAAGCTCATAAATCGAATAATCTGCGCAAGTAGGGCGGGGGGGATGGGGTACCCCGCGCATCCCTCCCATCCTCCCGGCTCCCCTCTACTGAGCAGCGCCGCCGGCCGAAAGCGAGAAGATCGGCAAGTAGAGGGCGATCAGAATCGTGACAACCACCACCCCCATCACGATGAGGATGGCGGGCTCGATCAGGCTCATCACGGCGGTTAGCGAGGTTTGGACGTCTTCCTCAAAGAACTCCGCAACCGAGTTGAGCATCTGGGGCAGGGCACCCGTGGACTCGCCAACCTCCATCATCTCGATCGAAAGATCGGGAAAGACCCGAGTCGCCTGCAGCGAGGAGGAGAGCGACTTCCCCTCACGGACAGTATCCACAGAGCGAAACACCGCGGCGCCAATCTGCTTGGAGTCAATCGCCCGGGCGCTGGTCTCCAGAGAAGGTACCAGCGGAAGACCGCCGGTAAGCAGGGTTGAGAGAGTGCGGGAGAAGAGGCCGACCTGGTACTTCAGCCAGACTGTGCCGAAGACAGGAGTTGCGATCCGGATGCGATCCACCGCGGAGGCACCGGACTCGGTCTTGGTCCAGCGAAGGAAGAGAAAGATGAGAAGGGCAGCGGCGGCACCGACGTAGAGACCGTAGTGCTGCGCGTTCGCCCCAAGCTCAAGGAGAAACGTGGTGAGCGCCGGCAGGTGGGTGCCGAGCTGCTCATAGAGCTGGGCAAAGCGAGGGACCACAAACGTAATAAGGAAGATGAACAGGCCGATGACCATCACAATAAGCAGGGCCGGATAGATCAAGGACGCCTTGAGCTTCTTGCGGAAGGTGAGAGAAACTCGCTGGAAATCGAGAAAGCGCTGCAAAACCTCTTCGAGATTGCCAGAGCGCTCGCCCGCCAGCAGCGTGGTCGTGTAAATGATGGGAAATCCGCCCTGCGCTTCAAAGGCGGCGGAGATGGACTCGCCGTTCTTGATGCGCTGAACGACATCTTCCAACTGCAGCCGAAGCGTACGGTCCTTCTGTCGCCGCGCCAGGAGATCGAGCGAGCCGAGGATTGGCAGGCCGGCGCGGACCAGCGTCAGGAACTGCTGGTTGAAGATGAGAAACGTCTCGAGCTTGACCTTCTTGCGGGCGCTCCCGGCGATCGCGGAACGAGCCTTGACCGAGTAGACATAGAACCCGGCTTGGGTGAAGCGGGCACGCAACTCGTCGGCCGTGGCTGCGGCATGGGTCTGCTCGAGGATGCGGCCGCGGTCGTCGGCAAGACGGATCGTGAACTCGGTCATAGCTGGGGAAGTGGTGCCCGGCTAGTTTAGACGGAGCGAACACGGTCTCGGCAGCGAAGATACCCGAGCGGCGCGGCAAGATACCCCGGCTAGGCTCTCTGGGGTGTCGTCGGACCGGCCGTGGGCTGTGGCAGCAGATAGCTGTTGATCAGCGAACTCACCGTGGAAACGGCTCCAGGCGCGATGCCGACAATGCGGGCGGCAAGCCAGGCCTGGGGGGAGATCGTAATCTCGGCGGCCCCGCGCTGTTCCGCGCGGAAGATGTCGTCGGCCGCGGTGTTGACTGAAGCGGAAAGGCCAGGTGTCTTGGCTGCAAGCTCGAACCAAGCCTTCTCCTTCTCAACGTCGCCCACAAAGGCGGCGTGATCCTCGCCACCGGTCCGCATAAGACCCGGGCAGACCGTAATCACGCGGACGCCTTTGCTTCGCAGTTCGGCGTGAAGGCCCTCGGAGAGACCGGTCATGGCGAACTTTGCCGCGGTGTATGGAAGCAGGTGAGGCACAGCCATCTTGCCACCGATCGACGAAATGTTGACGATAGAGGCGCGGTGCTCGGAGCCTCGGCCGGAGGGAATCAGCGGGGTCTGCTCCAGGAGACGGGGAAGCGCCGTAAGTGTGGTGTAAAGAGCGGAGAAGAAGTTGTTCCGCATGACATGCTCAAAGGTGTCGATGGTCTGGTCTTCAATGGGGCCGACCTCGATAACGCCCGCGACGTTGAGGAGGACGTCGATGCGCTCGAAGTGTCCGAAGGCCTGATCGATGAGACCCTGCACGGCGCCCCGATCCGTGAGATCGGCGGGCAGAAGGAGGCAATCGGCCGGCGCCCGAAGGACGCCTTCATGCAGGAGGGCAGTCTTCGTCTCCTGGAGTTTGGCCAGGTTGCGCCCATTGAGGATCAGGCGAGCATCATGGCGGGCGTAGCGTCGAGCAAGGGCCGTGCCGAGCCCACCGGCGGCGCCTGTAATGAGCACAACCGGCCGGCGGGGTGCCGGGGAAGGGCGGAAAGCATAGCGGCGCTGGAGAAGTATGGCCGCAGCCACGGCAGACAGGCCGAGAGCGAGGGGTGCCGGGCGAAGCGCGGAACGGGACATGAGGGATAAGATGCGCGTCAGCAGAGAGAGCGAACCGTAAGGACGAGTGGTCGTTGGAGCGGCTACACTCACGATGCACAGGTGTTCATGTGCCTGGATCTGGCCGGTGCTCGGCCGGAAAGGGAGGATGGCGACGAATGGCGACGAGGCGGCGAGGCAAGGGTGCCTACATGATCTCGGCAGTCTCGGAGATGTATGACATCCATCCACAGACACTGCGGTTGTATGAGCGGGAGGGTCTGCTGCGGCCCTCACGGTCCGAAGGAAATACCCGGCTGTACACCGATGAGGACCTGGAACGGCTGGAGTTCATCCTGAACCTTGCGCGCGACCTGGGCGTAAACATCGCGGGCATCGCGATCGTGCTGCAGATGCGGGAGCGCATGGAAGAGATGAACCGGCAGATGCAAGGCTTCGTCGATTACGTCCGGACGGAGATGCTTGCGCGAATGCAGGGCATGGGACAGACGCAGGAGGCGGGTCTGATGCCGCTCCGAAGGCCGGTCATCACGCCACCCGAGGGCAAGGCCGAAAAGGTCACCCAGACACGCAAGAGGCAGGTGGGCTAGAGAAGATGGGTACGAGCGGACGTGGACTGTTCTGGGTGGCGGTGGCAGGCACGGCTACTTCGGCTGCCTATGGCGCGATCGTCGTAGTGGGCGCCCTGCGCTTCGGCCGACGGAGGCGCCGGCGGGATACGCAGCCGGCGACGTACCTCCCCCCGGTGAGTGTGCTGAAGCCGTTACATGGGCTGGAACCGGGATTGGAAGAGAATCTGCGGCGCTTTTTCCTGCAGATCTATCCGGAGTACGAGGTCTTGTTCTGCGCTCGGCATGAGACAGACCTGGGCCTTCAGCTGGCCCGGGCGGTGGCGGCGGAGTACCCGGGCATTCCCAGTCGGGTGCTCACGTGCGGAGAACCACAGTTCCCCAACGCGAAGATGTGGTCGCTGGCAATGCTGAGTGAAGCGGCCCGCCACGAGACCTTGGTGACGAGCGACGCGGACGCGCGGGTAGAGCCGGAGTATCTGCGGAAGTGTGTGCAGGCACTGGCCGAGCCCGGGGTAGAGCTGGCGTCGTGTCTCTACCTGGGACGAACCGAGGGTGGCCTCGCGGCTCAGCTGGATGCGGTGGGCAAGAGTGTGGAGATGTCGGGTGGCATCCTGGCGGCGGAGATGGTGGAGGGGGGAGTGCGCTTCGCACTGGGCGTGACGATGATTCTGCGGCGCGAGGCCTTTGCGGATGCGGGGGGCTACGAGGACCTCGGGCAGTTTTACGCGGAGGACTTCGTGCTGGGCAACCGGCTGGCGGAGCGGCACCCCGGGTCTGTGCGGATGTCGACTCATGTGATCCGGCTCATGGTGCTGCCGCAGGGATTTCGGGAGAGCTTTCGCGACCAGGTGCGGTGGATGAAGAGCACGCGCCGATCCAGGCCGGCCGGTCACCTGGCGACAGGTCTCACCTTTGCCGTGCCGTTTGGGCTTCTGGGGATGGTGTGGGGTGCGGTGACCGGACAGCCGAGGGCGGGGCTGCTGTGGTTGCTGGCGGTGTGCGCGTGGCGTGCGGCGATGGCCGCCGTCGTCCTGTGGGCGCTGGGGGAGGAGCGGCCAGGGCGGCTGGTGGCGATGTATCCATTGCGGGACCTGCTGGGTGGGGTCGTGTGGGTGGCGAGCTACCTGGGGAGCACGATGCACTACCACGGGGGGGCGTACGAGCTGGGACCGGGGGGGAAGTTCCGGCCGGTCGGCGGGCAAGCCGCGCCGGTGGTTGCCCAGGCTGCGCCGGGCCCGCTAGCGGAGGGATAGCAGGAGCGCGGCGAGCAGGGCGGTGCGGGGGGCGAGGTGCTCCGGGAGGAGGTGCTCGTGGGGGGCGTGGGCGCCGGCGCCGACCGCACCTAGGCCGTCGAGGGTAGGGATGCCGAGGGCGGCGGTGAGGTTCCCGTCGGAGGCGCCGCCGGTGGAGGCCTCGGGGAGGTGGAAGCCCAGTCCTGCGGCGAGCTCCGCGGCGTGGCGATACAGGCGGACGACGGCGGGGGAGCGCTCCATGGGTGGGCGGTTGAGGCCGCCGGAGAGGGAGAGGGTGCAGGCGGGGTCGTGGGGTTTGAGGCGCCGGAGGGCACGGTCGATGCGGGCGGCATCGGCGGCGCGCGGAAGGCGGACGTCGATCTCGGCGGTGGCATGGGCGGCGACGACGTTGGAGCGGGTGCCGCCGGTGATGACACCGGGGTTTAGGGTGAGGCCGCGGGGCAGATCGGTGAGGGCGGCGATGGCGTGGATCTGGTGGGCGAGCTCGAGGATGGCGGAGTGGCCGGAGGGGAAGTCGACGCCGGAGTGGGCGGCGCGGCCGGTAACAGCGAGAGTGTAGTTGGCGATGCCCTTGCGGGCGGTCTTGCAGGCGAGACCCTGCGCGGGTTCCAGGACGAGAACGGCGGCGGAGCGGAGGGCGAGCCGCTCGGTGAGGGGGCGCGAGACAGGGGAGCCGACCTCTTCGTCGGGGTTGAGGAGGAGGGTGACCGGTCGGCTGAGGCCGTTTTGCCGGGCGAGATCGACGGCGTGAAGCGCCATGAGGACGCCGGCTTTCATGTCGAGGACGCCTGGGCCGGCAACCTCCTTTCTGGTTTGGCGAAAGGGCATGTTCCGGAGGGTGCCGAGGGGCCAGACAGTGTCGAGGTGGCCGAGAAGAAGGATCGGCTTCCGGGGCGACCGGGCGGGGCCGAAGCGGAGTTCGAGGACGTCGCCGAAGCCGGGCCGAGAGTGACGGCGGGGGCGGCCCCCGAGGGGCTCGGCGAAGGTGGTGACGAGGTCGGCGGCTTGGTTGACGGCGGCGGGAGCGTCGGTGGGGGATTCGGCTTCGACGAGGGAGCGGAGCTGGGCGAGGAGGCTTGGGAGAGCGGCGTTCGCCTGCGCGAGGAGGTTGGGGGGAAGGGTTCGGGGATGGGAGCGGGGCATGGATGGGAGGCTACCGCGGGAGGGGAGGGCCTCGTCTCCCTCTCTCCCCCGTACATAGTTGCGCAAAATATTCAAAACACCGGGTTTAAGTCCGGACCTTGACGTCGCGGGAGCGCCGGTCGCGCGGGCGTCGGGGATGGGACCCTGCGGCTGGCTGCTGATGACGCTTTGAGCTTGCTGCAGGACGGCACGGGCCCTCCCGAGCCGGGACGTCTCGGGTCGACGCGGCCTTGGGGGCTGTCTCCAGGGTACGGCGGGAGAGGGAGGAAGAGTGCCAGACCGGGCAGGTGTTTGGGTGATTCGGGGCCGCTTTTGCAGATCTCCGGCGGGGTTAGAGACGGCTCTTGAGGACGGCGAGGCCGACGCGGGAGGTGGCGACGTCGTCTTCGGATTTGCCGCCGGAGAAGGCGGCGATGAGGTAGCCGGACGATGTGCGGGCGAGGACGCCGCCCTGCCAGCCGAACTCGCCGGTCATGGGCGGGGCGCCGGCGGTGCCGCTGTCCTTCAGGGTGTCCGCCATCTCGGAGGCCTTGGCGTAGGCGATGGCGAGGAGGTTGTTGCCTTTGTCGCCGTTGGTGTGGTCGGTCATGTGGCCGACGACCTCCATGGCGGAGGACCAGCGGGTGATGGGATCGCCGGGCGCGGCCGGCGCGAAGGCGACCACGGCGACGCCCTGGATGTGGCGCTGGGTCGCTGCGGCCTCCATGGCCGCGAGGGCGGCTCTCGCGGCGTTGTTGACGCGCTTGGGACTGGGCGGCTTGGAGGATTTTGCGAGCGCGGGTGAGGCGCCGCAGAGGACGGCGAGGAGAACTGCGGGGAGACACATGGAACGTTTCATCGTGACGGGCCTCCGCCAGGCGGGAAGGTAGGGGCTGCTGCCGGACCGGGCCATTCTACCCTCGGTGGGTTGGGATGGGCCTGGCTTGTATTGCCAGCTTAGCGTCCGAGTTGCCGTCAGAGTCGGCAGGATTCCCGTAGTGCGACTTTACTCATGCGACTTACCGTGGCTTGGTGTGAGTGCAAGCCCAGCAGGTACGCTCACGCACGCGCGACCCTGTTGTGCCCGCACGCCCAGCAGAATCGATCACCAACTGTTACGAATGGAGGTCTGGAAGGAGATGTACGCATGGAAGAGACGCTTGATTGTGCGATCGTGGGCGCAGGCGTTGCAGGTCTGAGTGCGGCGCTCTTTCTGGCCCGTGCCGGACGCAAAACGGTCGTGTTCGATGGAGGGCCTTCCCGCATTTATGCCGTGAACCGGGTTCGGGAATATTCCGGCTTCGACGGTATGTCCCCTGGCGAGATGCTCCATCGCGCGCGACAGGAGGCTGCGCAGTATGGCGCTGACATCCGAAGTGGACAGGTTGAACGTGTCGTGCCACGGGAGGACGGCTTCTTCGACGTATTCGTGAATGGTCAGTCACAGGCGACGAGAACCGTCGTGCTGGCCACAGGTCTGACGGATGAGCTGCCCAACCTTGAAGGAATGCGGTCCGCATGGGGGGAAGACCTACGGGTGTGCCCTTGCTTCGATGGCTTCGAGGTTCGCAACAAGCGCTTTGTGGTCTTTGGAGTTGGGGAACGATTGGCGCACATGGCCTCGTGGGTTCGCATGTGGTCTCCCGATGTCACGATAGTGACGCGTCATGTGTTCAACGAGGTCGAAGCGGAGCGCCTGGCACTGCTCCAGATTCGTGTCGTGGAGGATGAGATCACCGGTCTTGTGCACGAGGAAGAGACTTTAACGGCCGTAACAACGGAAGGCGGTCAGCTCATCGACTGTGACGCAACCTGGGTCACGCTGAGGTCGAGGGCAGCCTCCGATCTGGCAGCGTCACTATGCGACATCGATGACTTGGGCTTCGCGAAGACCCAGCCTTCCGGCGCGACGAGCAGGCCTGGAGTCTTTGCCATCGGTAACGCCGACGAGCCTTGGGCTCACCTAGCGCATGCGGCCGCCTCCGGGACAACAGTCGGCCCGGTTGTCACCATGTACCTTCTGGAACAGCAGCTCTCGGAGATGAGAAGCCAAATGCTGCATGAGGCAGCTCTGTTCTAAATGAACCAGAGTTCCAGGCTCTCGCGCATGCTCCACGTTCTGCTTCACATGGCGCGGCACGATGGCGCATTTACCTCAGAGCAGGTCGCCAAGATGCTCCACACGCATCCCGTGGTGGTGAGACGAACAATGGCAGGGCTCCGCGAAGCAGGCTATGTCCGGTCTGATCGGGGTCGCAATGGTGGCTGGACCATCGCGTGCGATCTCAATCAAACATCGTTGCTCGACATCTATCGTGCAGTCGGCGATGTGCAGATCTTCGCCTTGAGCGCGGGTAATACTCACGCCCTATGCGCGGTAGAACGCGTTGTGGGCCAAGCGCTCTCAACCACTCTTGCAGACGCCGAGGAGCTGATTCATCACCGCCTGGCCGGAGTTACGCTCGCTGACCTCGCGGCAGACTTTGACCGTATCTGTCGAGAAGAAGGGTGGGACACCAGCAGCCAGGGGGACCGAATCTAAAGGTTCTTCTCTGACCCGATTCGTCCCGGGAATCGCCGTTGTGGAAGGGAGGGACTGGCTTGCGGTTAGGTTTGAGCGGGCGGGGCTGGTGCGGCAGCGTCAACCTGAGCAACCTACAGCTTGTGACGCTCGCCACGGTCTGCGGGTCTGAGCGCTTCGGCATGACGGCCGACCCAGATCGAACGGTCACGCTTCGGTGGCAACCCCCCTACGCAGCCACCCCGTCGCCAACCTTCCCTCCAGTGCTCTAGGCTATTCCTGCGCCCCGCTCGACCCTCCCTCCAACCGGCCGCAGGAGTACCCACCGCATGGCTTCCGTCCTTCCCCCAATCCTGCCCAGCGTCCCTCCCCCCGCCCGCGGCCCTGTTTTGCCGATAGCCCAGCCCGCCGCCACCGATCGCCTCGCCCAGCGCCTCCGCGCCGAAACCTCCGCCGAAGTTCACTTCGACTCCACCTCCCGCGCCCTCTACGCCTCCGACCTCTCCCACTATCGCCAGGTCCCCATCGGTGTCGTCATCCCCCGCTCCATCGACGACGTCCTCCACACCGTCGCCCTCTGCCGCGAGCTCGACATTCCCATCCTCTCCCGCGGCGCAGGCACCTCCCTTGCCGGCCAGACCTGCAACGTCGCCGTCGTCCTCGACTTCTCCAAGCACCTCAACCACCTCCTCGAGCTCAACCCCAAGGCGAAGTTCGCCTGGGTCGAGCCCGGCCTCATCAACGACCAGCTCCGCTCCTCCGCCGAGGGGCACGCCCTCACCTTCGCCCCCGACCCCGCCACCCACGAGTACTGCACCCTCGGCGGCATGATCGGCAACAATTCCTGCGGCGCACACTCCGTCCTCGGCGGCAAAACCAGCGAAAACATCGAAGAGCTCGACATACTCCTCTACGACGGCACCCGTCTCACCGTCGGCCCCACCTCCGAGCGCGATCTAACCAAGATCATCGCCGCCGGCGGCCGCAAAGGCGAGATCTACCGCAGCCTCCGCGACCTCCGCGACCGCTACGCCGACGACATCCGCTCCAGCTACCCCGACATCCCGCGCCGGGTCTCCGGCTACAACCTCGACTACCTCCTGCCCGAAAACGGCTTCCACGTCGCCCGCGCCCTCGTCGGCACCGAAAGCACCTGCGTCACGGTCCTCCGCGCCAAAACCCGCCTCATCCACTCCCCCCAGCACCGCGTCCTCCTCCTCCTCGCCTACCCCGACGTCTTCACCGCCGCCGACCAGTCCCACGCCATCAACTCCCTCAAGCCCATCGCCATCGAGGGCTTCCAGCGCCGCGTTATCGACAACGCCCGCCTCGCCGGCAAACACATGCCCGGCATCGACCTCTACCCCGACGGCGACGCCTGGCTGCTCGTCGAGTTCGGCGCCGACTCCCGCGAAAAAGCCCTCGCCCTCGGCCGCAAAGCCGAAGCCTGGGCCAAACGGCACGACCACCACCAGATCGGCCTCCATCTCCTCGAGGACCCACTCCAGCAAAAACACGCCATGGAGGTCCGCGAGCTCGGCCTCGGCGTCTCCCGCGTCCCCGGCGTCACCCCCAACACCTGGGACGGCTGGGAAGACGCCGCCGTCGAGCCCAAACACCTCGGCGACTACCTCCGCGACTTCTACGCCCTCTGCCACAAATTCAACTACTTCGTCGTCCTCTACGGTCACTTTGGCCAGGGCTGCGTCCACTGCCGCATGAACTTCGACCTCAAAACCACCGCGGGCGTCGCCAACTACCGCGCCTTCGTCACCGAGGCCGCCCACCTCGTCGTCCGCTACGGCGGCTCTCTCTCCGGCGAGCACGGCGACGGCCAGGCACGCGCCGAGCTCCTCCCCATCATGTTCGGCCCTCGCCTCGTCGGAGCCTTCGCCGAGTTCAAACGCATCTGGGATCCCACCAACCGCATGAACCCCGGCAAGGTCGTCGACCCCTTTCCCCTCGACTCCAACCTCCGCACCGGCCCCGACTACAAGCCCCTCGCCCTCCCCACCATCTTCCAGTTCCCGGACGACGGCGGCTCCTTCGCCGGCGCCACCGAGCGCTGCTTCGGCGTCGGCAAGTGCCGCAAACTCGACGGCGGCACCATGTGCCCCTCCTTCCACGTCACACGCGAAGAACGCCACACCACCCGCGGCCGCGCCCGCCTCCTCTTTGAAATGCTCCGCGGCGACTCCATCCCAGACACCTGGCAGAACGAAGGCGTCAAGGAAGCCCTCGACCTCTGCCTCGCCTGCAAGGGCTGCAAAGGCGACTGCCCCGTCTCCGTCGACGTCGCCACCTACAAAGCCGAGTTCCTCGCCCACTACTACGAGACCAAACCCCGCCCCGCCACCGCCTTCTCCATGGGCCTCATCGACAAGTGGGCCGCCCTCGGCTCACGCGTCCCCGCCCTCGCCAACCTCGTCACTCAAACCCCCATCCTCTCCGCCGTCGCCAAGCGCATCGCCGGCGTCACGCAACACCGCGACATGCCCGCCTTCCCCCCGCGCTCCTTCAAGCAGGACGTCGCCAACCGCCCCGCCAAACCCGGCCACACCCGCGGCGACGTCATCCTCTGGGCCGACACCTTCAACAACTTCTTCATGCCCCACACCGCGCACGCCGCCCTCGAGGTCCTCGAGCACGCCGGCTTCCGTGTCCGCGTCCCCCAAGGACACCTCTGCTGCGGCCGACCCCTCTACGACTTCGGCATGTTGACCGAAGCCAAGCAGTACCTCCGCACCGTCATGTCCACCCTCGCCTCCGACATCGAAGCCGGCACCCCCATCGTCTGCCTCGAGCCCTCCTGCGCCTCCGTCTTCCGCGACGAACTCCGCAACCTCTTCCCCGACGACCCCCTCGCCCAAAAACTCGGCAAACAAGTCGTCCTCTTCGCCGACTTCCTCGAACAAAACAACTACCGCCCACCCCTCCTCAACCTCGCCGGCAGACCCACACCAAAAAGCGCGGATACCCCACCCCAACACCCCGTCTACAGCCACCCCGACCCCACCCACCCCCACCCCCTCGACGTCTCCACCGGCGAAGTCCAGCCCATCCCCAACGCCCCCAAAGCCCTCATCCACGGCCACTGCCACCACAAAGCCCTCTGGAGCATGTCACCGGAAGAGAAACAAATCACCCGCGCCGGCCTCGCCTCAGAAGTCCTCGACTCCGGCTGCTGCGGCCTCGCCGGCTCCTTCGGCTACGCCGCCGAACACCACGAAACCTCCATGCAGATCGGCAACCAGGTCCTCCTCCCCATCATCCGCAAAGCCCCCCTCGACACCCTCCTCGTCGCCGACGGCTTCTCCTGCCGCCAGCAGATCGCCCACGGCACCCATCGCCGAGCCCTCCACACAGCCGAACTCCTCCAACTCGCCCTCCACTCCCAATCCACCCCCATCCCCACCTCCCGCCGCACCCCCATCGAGCGCAACCACACCGAACCCAACCACACCTCCCTCCTCCTCCCAACTCTCCTCGCCGCCACCGCCACCACCGCCCTCGCCTACCTCCTAACCCGCCGCCGCCCCACCCCCTAACCTCAGTACCGCTACCCGAAGTATCTGCGCCTGCCTTGCCCTCGCCTTTGCCGTTGACTTTGCGCTTCTTGTTGTCATTCCCGAAGGGAATCTGCGGTTGCTTTTGCCCTTGTCTCTGCCCTTCTGTTGTCATTCCCGAAGGGAATCCGCGGTTGCCTTTGCCCTTGTCTCTGCCCTTCTTGTCGTCATTCCCGAAGGAACCCTGCCTCTGCCTTCGCCCTGTTGTGTACCCCGGCACTCCAAGGCATCTCACCTCCAGAGGCTCCACAATGCACCCCCGCATCCTCCCCCTCGCCGTCCTCGCCCTCGCCACCCTCCTCCCCGCCCAGCAGACCACCACCCTCACCGCCGTCGTCACCGACCACAAGGGCACCCCCGTCCCCAACCTGCCCCAAGCCAACTTCGTCGTCCGCCTCGACGGCAACTCCGTCCCCCTCTCCAACTTCCAGGCCGTCTCCACCTCCACCCCCAACGCCCCGCCCGTCGAGACCATCGTCGTCGTCGACGCCATCAACACCCGCATCACCAACGTCGCCTTCGAGCGCTCCGAAATCCAAAAGTTCCTTCGCGCCGACGGCGGACACCTCGCCCAGCCCACCTCCATCGTCGTCGTCACCGACACCAGCACCACTACCCTCCCCACACCCTCTCGCGACGGCAATGCCCTCGCCGAGGCCCTCGGCAAATCCAACACCGGCCTGCGCGAGTTCCGCGGCCGCCAGGGCTTCTACAGCTGGATCGAGCAGTTCCAACTCTCCTCCCGCGCCCTCCAGCAGATCGCCGCCTACCAGGCCACGCGCCCGGGCCATAAGCTCCTCCTCTGGGTCAGCCCCGGCTGGCCCCTCCTCTCCGGCCCCGAAGTCCAGCTGTCCAAGAAAGATCAGCGGCAGTTCTTCGCCGAGCTCGTCTCCCTCACCCAGGACCTTCGCAAGGCCCACATCACCCTCTCCAGCATCGACCCCCTCGGCACCGCCGACGCCGTCTCCTACCGCACCACCTTCTACCAGCAGTTCACCAAGCCCGTCCCCGACGCCCGCCACATGCAGATCGGCAACCTCGCCCTCCAGTCCCTCGCCACCCAGTCCGGCGGCCGCGTCCTCAACGGCAACAACAGCACCGCCCTCCTCCTCCAGCAGGCCGCCTCCGACGCCGAAGCCTTCTACACCTTCTCCATCCCCGTCCCCAAACCCACCGCCGACAACCCCTTCGGCTTCCACCCTATCTCGACCAAAGTCGAAGCCCCAGGCCTCACCGCCCGCGCACCAACCGTCCTCTACACCGCGCCAACCCCCGAGACCGCACCTCGCCCCACCGTCCCACCCCCGACTCGCCCCTGACGCACCCCAGTCGTCGCCACGTGACGAGCCGGGCAAGCCTCTGCCCTACCCCTCCTGGGTTGTCCTTGCCGCAATCCAATCCCTGCCTGCCGTCGCGTCGCCTCGGCCGGCGCAAGGCCGGAACTTCACCCGGAAACTGGCGGGCACCCGCACCACACGCCCGCGGGCATCGCCACCCTACCGCAACAAACGCTCCCGAGAAGGCTTCCGGTCAGGACGCGACGCCTCGTTCATCATCACCGCGTGGTGACAGCAGAAGCAGAGATCTCGCTTGTTCAGGTACGAAAGTGACTTGTTGCAGAGGGAATTCGCACACATCCGCCGAACCTTGGCAGTGGCGAACGAGACAGCAGGTTGATCGGAGATAAAGACACCCAGTGCCGCTCGGAGGTTGGGGCTGAAGGCAGCCGGTCCGGCGGAGCCTCAAGCCTACCACGCGCCTCGCCATCTCCCCTCCAAACAGGAAAAGCCCCGGCCGCAAGCTCCGACCGGGGCCCTCCCGCCTGTGCCTCTACTTGCCGGCGAACTCCAGCGAGGCTCCATTGATGCAATACCGCTGCCCCGTCGGCCGTGGGCCGTCCGGGAACACATGCCCCAGATGCGCTCCACATCGCGCACACAGCACCTCCACCCGCCGCATCCCGTGGCTCGTGTCTTCGTGTGCCTCGATCGCCTCCGGACTCACCGGATTCCAGAAGCTCGGCCAGCCCGAGCCCGACTCAAACTTCTTCTCCGAGGTAAACAGCGGCGCATCGCAGGCCGCGCAGTGGTATACCCCATCCTTATGGTTATCGTTCAAAGCGCTTGAAAAAGGGCGCTCCGTCCCCTTTTGGCGCATCACGTGAAACTGCTCCGGCGTCAGCAGCTCGCGCCACTCCGCCTCCGTCTTTTGAACCCGCTCCGCCGCGTGCGACGCGGTTGCCTGTGTCTCGGCCATAGCGACCTCCATCCCTATCTGATGCGCCTGCCGCCTTTCCGTAGCCCTGGCTTGGCCCTCACCCGCGAACCGGAACCGCAGCCACCACCTCAATCTCCACCATCGCGCCCCTCGGCAGCCCCGCCACCTCCACCGTCGAGCGCGCCGGAGCCACGGCCCCATCCCCCGCCAAATACCGCCCATACACCGCGTTCATTGCCGCAAACTGCCCTAAATCCTGCAAAAACACCGTCGTCTTTACCACATCCCGCAGCTCCGCCCCCGCCGCCTGCAGCACCGCCCGCAGATTGCTCAGCACCTGCTCCGTCTGCGCCTCAATCCCGCCCTCCACCATCTCGCCCGTCCGCGGATCCAGCGCGATCTGCCCCGACGTCCACACCATCCCGCCTACCCGAACCGCCTGCGTATACGGCCCAATCGCCGCCGGCGCCGCCTCCGTCCAAACCGCCACCTTGCCGTCCATACCCCACATTCTCCCACGCCCCCTTTCCTCGGCGAGACCCCCCCCATCCGGGTCATTGCGCCGCCCCAGCCCTCGCTCTATCCTTCCCCAACCATGCACGCCCCGCGTCTGCTCTGCCTCGCCACGCTCCTCGTCACCCTCGCGCACGCCCGCGCCCAGCAGCCCGCACCGCCACCATCGGCGCCGCCGTCTTCCACCCAGATCATCGACCTCTTCGCCTCCATCGAGAAGACCGGCGCCCCCGAGACCTCCCTCACCGCCAGCGACCTCGAAGTCGTCGACGACGGCAAGCCCACACCCCCCGCCGGCTCCCTCGCGCCCGGCCAGCCCGGCCTCCGCCCCGTCGTCCTTTGGCTCGTCGTCCAGTGCGTCACCAAAGGCGACATCAATGACGGATCCGGCTTTCTCCGTGGCTTCACCACCGACCTCGCCTCCGGCCTAACCAAACTGCAGCCCGGTGAAGCCTATGGCGTCGCTCACTGGTGCGACGACGGCGCCTCCGCTCTCGATCTGCCGCCCAACCGCCACATCACGCAGGTTGGCCCCGCCATCGCCCAAATTCTCGCTCCCACCATCGTCGCGCCCACCAACCCCTTTCTCGGCGAAAGCGCCCTGCTCAAAGTCATCCAGGACGCAAACCGGGCCACCGCCGCCTACAACCCGAACGCTCTGCCCGTCCTGCTCTTCTTCTACGGAGATTTCTCCTCCGCCAACGCGCGCGACGTCGCCGCCCTTGCCGCCGAGTTGCTCCGCGGCCCCGCCCTCGTCTACCTCGTCAACAACGGTCTCGCCCGGTCGCCCGTCCCCGCCTTTCAGGAGCTGCGCAGCGTCGTCGGCCACCTCGCCATCGACACCGGCGGCTCCTTCTTCCACGTCCCCTTCGGCGACCACGACTCATTCGTCTACGCTCAGGCCGTCGCCACCGTCCTCGCCCGCCTCCACACCCGCTACCAGCTCACCTGGACACCCCGCTTCACCGACGGCCAGGAACACACCCTCTCCGTCCGCCTCACCCCAGCCGCCCGTAAGGCTCACCCCGGCCTGCTCCTCCGCTCCCGTGCCTACTACGTAGGCTCACCGGCATCGCCCAACCCGTAGCGGCCGTCCATCGCCGCGAGCCTGATCCCTGCTACCCTGGGCCTGCCCTCCCAAAATCCCTGGCCTGGAGGCTCCATGCCTGCCCCTCTCCGACTCGCGATCGCCCTCGCCTGCCTTGTGCCCCTCCGTCTCCTCGCCGCACCCCCGCCCGCACCCCCAGCCAACCCCGCCGCCGCCCAGCACCTCCCTCCCCCTATGGCCCCGTTGTCCTACCCTCCCGCCCGCCGCTCCGACCACGTCGATACCTACTTCAACACCCCCGTCCCCGACCCCTACCGCTGGATGGAAGACGTCGACTCCGCCGAAGTCAAGCAGTGGGTCGACGCCGAAAATACCCTCACCCGCTCCGTCCTCGATCCCCTCCCCGGCCGCGACGCCATGCACGCCCGCCTCTCCGCCCTCTACAACTTCGAACGCTTCTCGTCGCCCGAGATCCGCCACCACGACGGCGTCGACCGCCTCTTCTACACCCACAACTCCGGCCTCCAAAACCAGCCCGTCCTCCTCTGGCAAGACGGCCTCAATGGCACGCCCCACACCCTCCTCGACCCCAACACCCTCTCCCCCGACGGCACCGTCGCCCTCTCCACCGCAGAGTTCTCCAACGACGGCGCCCTCATGGCCTACGCCCTCGCCGACGCCGGATCCGACTGGATCACCTGGCACGTCCGCCGCGTCGACACTGGACAAGACCTCCCCGACACCATCCGCTGGTCCAAGTTCTCCGGAGCCTCCTGGCTCCACGACAACTCCGGCTTCTTCTACTCCGGCTACGGCCTCCCAGCCTCCGGCGCCGCCGCCCCCGGCAACGACGCCGAATCGCTTAAGCAGGCCCAGTTCGGCCACAAACTCTTCTTCCATCGACTCGGCACCCCGCAGACCGCCGACCCCGTCGTCTTCGACGTCCCCTCCGACAAGGAGATGCTCGTCGGCGGCCACGTCACCGACGACGGCCTCTACCTCCTGCTCTCCGCCTCCAAGGGCCACACCAACACCCTCGCCGCCCTTGCCCTGAGAGAAACAGACCTCCGCCACCTCGACCTCGCCCACCCCGACCGCTCTCACCTCATCGCCATCGCCCCCGCCCCCGATGCCCGCTACATCCCCGTCGAAACCGACGGCGACACGCTCTGGCTCCACACCACCTCCCACGCCCCCAACGGCACCGTCGTCGCCGTCGACCTCCAGCACCCCGATCGCGCCGCCTGGAAGCCCGTCCTCCCCGAAACCCACAACAACCTCGACGCCATCCGCATGGTCGACAACACCTTCATCGCCAACTACCTCGCCGACGCCCAAAGCCTCGTCGAGCTCCACGACCGCTCCGGCAAACTCCTCCAGGCTGTCACCCTCCCCGCCATCGGCACCGCCACCGACTTCACCGGCCGCCGCACCGACAGGCAATCCTTCTTCACCTTCACCAACTTCACCACGCCCGGCACGGTCCTCCGCCTGGACCTCGCAAACCGCTCCCTCTCCACCTATCGCGCCCCCAAACTCACCTTCAACCCCGCCGACTTTGAGACCCACGAGGTCTTCGTCACCTCCAAAGACGGCACCAAAGTCCCCCTCTTCCTCACCGGCAAGCGCGGCCTCCCCCGCGACGGCTCCACTCCCACCATCCTCTATGCCTACGGCGGCTTCGACATCTCCCTCCTCCCCCAGTTCGTCCCCAACTACCTCCTCTGGATGGAGATGGGCGGCCTCTACGCCCAGGCCTCCCTCCGCGGCGGCGGCGAATATGGCGAGTCCTGGCATGAGGCGGGCACCAAACTCGGCAAACAAAACGTCTTCGACGACTTCATCGCCTGCGCCGAGTTCCTCTCCCGCGAGCACTACACCTCACCCGCCAAGCTCGCCATCGAAGGCGGCTCCAACGGCGGACTCCTCATCGGTGCCGTCGAAGAACAACGCCCCGAACTCTTCGGCGCAGCCCTCGCCCACGTCGGCGTCATGGACATGCTCCGCTTCGACCAGTTCACCATCGGCTACGCCTGGCGCTCCGACTACGGCTCCCCCTCCGCCAATGAAGCCGACTTCCACAACCTCCGCAAGTTCTCCCCCGTCCACAACGTCCGCCCCGGCTTGAAATACCCGCCCACCCTCGTCTTCACCGCCGACCACGACGACCGCGTCTTCCCCGCGCACTCCTTCAAGTTCACCGCCGCCATGCAGCACGCCCTCACCGAAGACGCCGCCCAAAACCCACCCCTCCACGCCGGACCCGTCCTCATCCGCATCGAAACCCGCGCCGGCCACGGCGGCGGCATGCCCCTCTCCAAACGCATCGAGATGACCGTCGACTCCTACAGCTTCCTCTCCCGCTTCCTCAACACCCCCCTCAACCCGACACCAACCCCGCGGTAGCCCAGCCGACACCTCAGTCCCAACGCCCCGGGCCCCTCCGCGACCCGCCTTCCTTCAGGCACGTCGCAGATAACCCCCGAGGCACTCCCTGAATCCAAGACCCTCCCAAAGGCGTCAGATAGGAGCAAGCAACAAGGAGCTCCCCATGGTACGCGTCCTTCTCGCCTCGGCCTTCCTCTTCATCCCCGCCATCAGCCTCGCCGAGCCCCACACCCCGGGCGTTCACGACCGCGCCCCGCGCATCCACGATCGCGCTCCCCGGCCGCACGACATCCACGTCCCCCACACCGCTTAACCCTGCGGCGGCTCGTCGCCCACGCCCCGGGCTGCCCGCACAAACGCCCGCACCCGCTCCCCATCCTTCCGTCCCACCTCCCGCTCCACCCCGCTCACCACGTCCACCCCCCACGGCCGCAGCACCCGCACCGCCTCCCCCACCGTCTCCGGCCGCAATCCCCCCGCCAGCACCAGCTCCATCCCCTCCCTCGCCTGCGCCAGCGCCTCCGCCGCCCGCGCCCAGTCGAAGCTCACCCCCGTCCCGCCCAGACGATCCCCCATCCGCGTGTCCAGCAACACCCTCGCCACCCCCGCCCCGCGTAGCCGTCGCAACCCCTCCGCCACCCTCGCCCCCGCCGCCCCATCCCCTATCTCCCAGTGCACCACCGGAACCACCCCCACCCCATCCCCCACCTTCGCTCGCACCCGCCCCACCAGCGCCTCGTCCACCACCGCCCCGTGCAGCTGCACCGCCCTCAGCCCCGCCTCCGCCACCACCCCCGCAATCTCGCCCTCATCCCCCGTCGTAAACACCCCCACCGTCTCCACCCCCAGGCCCTCCAGCCCCATCGCCCGCACCGCCGCCGCCGTCACCCTCCGCCGGCTCTCCGCCGCAAACACAAACCCAACCCCGTCCGCCCCCGCCGCCACCGCCCCCCGCGCATCCTCCGCCGTCGTCGTCCCGCAGATCTTCACCCACACCGCAACACCTCCGCACACCTAGACCGGATGCGAATACTCCCGGTCCAGCATCAACGCCAGCTGCGCCGCCGGGTCCGGCTGCCGCATCAACGACTCCCCAATCAAAAACGCGTCATACCCCCCCGCCCGCAGCGCCCGCACATCCTCCGCCGTCCGAATCCCGCTCTCCGCCACCCGCAATACCTCCTTCGGCAACCTGTCCACCAGGTACAGCAGCGACTCCGTCGAAACCGCAAACGTCCGCAGATCCCGGCAGTTCACCCCAATCATCTCCGCCCCCGCATCCACCGCCCGGTCGATCTCCTCCTCGTCATGCGCCTCCACCAGCACATCCAGGTCCAGATCCCGCGCAAACGCGTGCAGCACCCCCAGCTCCTCATCCCCCAACGCCGCGACAATCAGCAACACCGCATCCGCCCCCGCCGCCCGCGCCTCCAAAATCTGAAACGGATCCAAGATGAAGTCCTTCCGCAGGCACGGCACCGCCACCGCCGCCGACACCCGCTCCAGGTACCCCAGCGACCCGTGAAAGAACTCCTCCTCCGTCAACACACTCAGCGCCGCCGCCCCAGCCGCCTCCAGAGACCGCCCCAGCTCCACCGGCCGAAAGTCCGCACGGATCAACCCACGCGACGGCGACGCCTTCTTTAACTCCGCAATCACCGCCGGCCCCCCCTCCCCAGCCCGCGCCAAACCCGCCCGAAACCCCTTCGGCCGATACGCCGCCACACGCCGCTCCAACCCCGGCATATCCGCCGCCGCCTTCCGCTCCCCCACCACCAACCGCGTGTGCGCCAAAATCCGCTCCAGCTGCGTCTCCATAGCCCCACATTCTACCGGCACCCACCCACTCGCCTGCTACCCTCGATCCAACCTATGTCCGACGGGAAGAACAGGCTCTACTACGGCGACAACCTCCAGGTCCTCCGCGACTACATCCCCTCCGGCTCCGTCGACCTCGTCTACCTCGACCCGCCCTTCAACTCCCGGCAGGACTACAACGTCCTCTTCGCCGAGAAAGACGGCTCCCGCTCCGCCTCCCAGATCACCGCCTTCAAAGACACCTGGGAGTGGAACGAAGAGGCCGCCCGCAGCTACGAGGAAGTCGTCGAGGGCGGCGGCCGCGTCGCCGACGCCATGCGCGCCTTCCGCACCCTCCTCGGCGGCTCCGACATGCTCGCCTACCTCGCCATGATGGCCCCACGCCTCGTCGAGCTGCGCCGCGTCCTCAAAGACACCGGCTCCCTCTACCTCCACTGCGACCCCACCGCCAGTCACTATCTCAAACTCCTCATGGACGGCGTCTTCGGCACAGAAAACTTCCTTACAGAAATCATTTGGAAGCGAAGCAGCGCACATAGTGATGCGAAGCAAGGCCGTAAACAACATGGGCGCATCCACGACACGGTTCTCTTCTATTCAAAATCCGGAGCCTGGAATTGGAACTCCATCTTTACTGACTACGACGAAGACTACGTAGCCAAGTTCTACCGACATAAGGAGGAGACAACTGGGCGTCTATACACGCTCGGCGATCTGACAGGTCCAGGTGGGGCCGCAAAGGGAAATCCGTCGTTCGACATCCTCGGTGTTACGCGCTTCTGGCGGTTCAGCCAAGCGAAAGTAACGAAGATGCTCGAAGAGGGCCGGATAGTTCAAGCTGCACCGGGTAAGGTGCCCCGCTACAAGCGCTACCTTGACGAAATGAAGGGCGTCTCTCTCCAGGACGTCTGGACCGACATCCCGCCCATCGGCGCCCAAGCCCAGGAGCGCCTAGGCTACCCCACCCAAAAACCCGAAGCTCTTCTCGAGCGCATCCTCCGCGCCTCCTCCAACGAGGGCGACGTCGTCCTAGACCCCTTCTGCGGCTGCGGTACCACCGTCCAGGTCGCCCAAAAGCTCAATCGCCGCTGGATCGGCATCGACATCACCCACCTCGCCATCGGCCTCATCAAGACCCGCCTCGACGACACCTTCGGCCACGACATCCGCAAGACCTACGAGGTCATCGGCGAACCCACCGACGTCGCCGGTGCCGCCCAGCTCGCCGAAGAGAACAAGTACCAGTTCCAATACTGGGCGCTCGGCCTCTGCGGAGCCCGCCCCACCGAAGGCATCAAGAAAGGCGCCGACCGCGGTATCGACGGCCGCCTCAACTTCCACGACGACCGCTCCGGCGCGACCAAGCAGGTCATCTTCTCCGTCAAGGGCGGCCACAACATCGGCGTGGCCGAAGTCCGCGACCTCATCGGCGTCCTCGACCGCGAAAAGGCCCAGATCGGTGTCTACATCTCCTTCGCCGAACCCACCAAACCCATGCTCCGCGAAGCCGCCGAAGCCGGCTTCTACACCTCCGCCGACGGCTCCCGCTACCCCCGCGTCCAGCTCCTAACCATCAAGGACCTCCTCGAAGGCAACAAGCGCGTCGAGCGCCCCCTCCACGTGCGCGACGTCACCTTCAAGCAGGCCCCGCGCAGTCTCGGCCAGAAGGCCAGCAATCTCACCCTCGACCTCTCCGGGGAGGCCTGAGCGCCATGCCCCGCAGCCCCTTCGCCACCCGGCCCTGTCGACGAACCCTGCTTGATCGATACCTCGCCGAACCCATCCGCTACGGTGGGGAGCTTTGGGCTCGCGTTGACGTCATCCGCGACCTGAAACGCTGCGGCTTGGACGACCGATGCATCGACCGCTATCTGCAGGGAAGCGAGCTGCTCGACAGACTCGAGCGATCGCGGCGCGCGTCGGAGCCTCCGACTCCTCTTCTCCAGTAGCTCGTTTCACCCCTCAAAAGTAGGGTGAAGGGGGTACCCGCGACCCAACCCCCTGCCATCCAAGGCACCCACCCCAAAAGTCGCACCCCACGCCCCACCCCCCAGCTCTACACTGCCCCTGACGCCCTCCCCTGAACCCCCTCCGTGAGACCTCTCGCGCCCCTCCATCTGCCTGCCCTCCTCCTCCTGCTCGCCCTCGTGCTTACCGGCTGCGGCTCCGGCATCACCGCGCCCTCCAGCCCCGCCCCAGCCGTCTCCCCCGTCGCCCTCCTCACCGACCCCCCACTACCCACCGCCGTCCTCGACCGCCCCTACACCGACATCCTCCACGCCCACAACGGCGTCGCCCCCTACACCTTCGCCCTCACCTCCGGCACCCTCCCCCCCGGCCTCTCCCTCGCCGCCTCCGGCCAACTCCTCGGATCACCCACCGCCGCCGGCGCCTACACCTTCCAGGTCACCGTCACCGACAGCAACACACCCCCAGGCGCCGACACCCACACCTTCTCCCTCCTCAGCGCCCCTCCCCTCCAACTCAATGCCACCCCACCCGCCGCCACCCTCAACTCCCCCTACATCGCCACCCTCGTCTCCGGCGGCATCCCGCCCTACACCCTCTCACTTCCCGCCGGCACCCTCCCCACCGGCCTAACCCTCTCCCCCACCGGCCTCCTCAGCGGCACCCCCACCACAGGCGGCCAGTCCACCCTCACCCTCCAAGTCGCCGACACCTCCGGCCAGACCGCCACCACCACCCTCGCCGTCGCCGTCCTCACCGCCACAGTCTCCATCGACCCCTCCAAACCCCTCGCCACCCTGCCCGCCACCGCCTTCGGCATCCACACCGCCATCTACGACCCCTCCCTCGCCGACACCGCCGCCCTCCCCGCCCTCCTCGCCACCGCCGGCATCCGCCTCCTCCGCTACCCCGGCGGCTCCTACGCCGACCGCTTCCACTGGGCCCAGAACACCCTCACCCCCACCTTCGCCACACCTCGCCCCGCCTGCCACCTCGTCTCCCTCGGCTACCTCGCCCCCAACACCGACTTCGGCTCCTTCGTCCGCACCCTCGCCGCCACCGGCACCGAAGCCATCCTCACCGTCAACTACGGAACGGGCGTCGCCGACTCCCACGCCACCCGCTCCCCCTCTAACCACTCCACGAATCAGTGCTCCGAACCAAACACCGCCGGCCAGCCCGAAGAAGCCGCCGCCTGGGTCGCCTACGCCAACGGCAGCCCCTCCGACACCCACGTCCTCGGCATCGACGAAGCCGGCTTCGACTGGAAGACCACCGGCTTCTGGGCCGGCCTCCGCGCCGCCTCACCCCTCGCCACCGACGACGGCTACAACTTCCTCCGCCTGGGCCTCCCCTCCCCCATCCACGTCCGCTTCTGGGAGATCGGCAACGAGATCTACTACAACGGCTGGAACAACAACATCAACACCGAAACCGACCTCCACGCGCCCTACATCTACCCCTCCGGCTACGGCTCCGCCTTCACCAGCCGCCTCGGCGTCCCCGCCCTCGCGCCCGCCGTATACGGCGGCAACGCCGCCCGCTACATCGCGGCCATGCGCGCCGTCGACCCCTCCATCCAGATCGGCATCGTCGTGGGCGACGCCATCGATCCCATCTCCGCCGCCTGGACCCCAGCCGTCCTCCACGCCGTCTGCGCCGCCACCACCTTCGACTTCGCCATCCTCCACTACTACCCCGGCACCTACAACGCGGTCACCGCCGCCGATCTCCTCTCCCTCCCCCAGACCCAGCTCCCCAAGCTCGTCTCCGGCCTCCACGCCGCCATCGCCGCCGCCTGCCCCGCCAACCCCGCCAACACCCCCATCTTCATCACCGAAACCAACCCGAACGGCACCCTCGCCCCCAACACGCCACCCACGGTCTCCGGCCTCTTCGCCGCCCACGTCCTCCTCTCCGCCCTCGATCTGGGCATCGAAAACGTCGACTGGCTCGAGCTTCACGGCGGCGCCGGCACCTTTCTCTCCTCGCCCGCCGAAGCCCCCGGCCCCGCCTTCTTCGGCATCGAACTCGCCCATCTCCTCGCCGGCCCCGGCGACATCCTGCTCTCCACCACCTCGTCCTCCCCCACTCTAGTCGTCCACGCCGCACACCACGCCACCGGCGGCAACGCCGTCCTCCTCCTCAACACCGACCCCACCACCCCCGCCACCGTCCAACTCACCCTCCCCGCCTCCCCCACCCCCAACTCCACGGCCACGGAGGTCACCTTTGGCCCCGACTCCACCCCCACCACCTCCACCCTACCCTCCACCCGCCTCACCCTCTCCAGCCCCTCCCTCACCCTCACCATCCCGCCCTTCACCGCCACCGAACTCCTCCTCCCCTAGCTTCCCAACGTACCCAGAGCGCAGCTCCAGGATCAGCTCAAGTCCGCCACGGCCGACTTCCAGGGGGAACTCGCCAAAGCGCACGAGGTAAACCCTGCCACCGTCCGCCCCAAAACCTAAGCCGCGCTCGGCCGGCTCGCCGCCTTCCCCCGCGACCGCGCTCGCACCACCAGATACACCGGCACCCCACTCCCCACAATCACCAGCCCCGGCCACGTCGTCGCCGTCCGATAACAAAACAGCACCGCCAACACCACCGTCGCCCCCACCACATACAGCCCCGGCAGCCACGGGTAGCCCCAGCATCGATACGGCCGCGCCGCGTCCGGCCGCGTCCGCCGCAGCCGAAACAACCCAATCACCGTCAGGATGTAGAACAGCAGCGCCGCCGAGATCACGTAGTCCAGCAGATTGCTGTACAGGTTGCCATACTGCCCCGTCGCCCGATCCACCGTCCGCGGCAGCACCAGGAGCAGCGACCACCCACACTGCACCCACAACGCCCACCCCGGCACCCGCGCCTTGTTCAGCAGCCCCGCCTGCCGAAAAAACAGCCCGTCCTGTGCCATTGCATAGCACGCCCTTCCCCCCGCCAGCGTCATCGCGTTCGCCGTCCCAAACGTCGACACCATGATCAGCAGCGCCATCGCCGCCCGCCCCACCCCCGGCAGCACCGTCGCCACCACCAGCGTCGCCACCCGGTCGTGCGGCGCCCCTTGGATCCCTCGAAGCGGCAGAACCGCCAGATAGCACAGGTTGATCAGCAGGTAGAGCACCGCCACCATCCCCGTCCCCAACCCCAGCGACAGCGGCAGGTTCCGCTTCGGGTTCCGCACCTCCCCCGCCACAAACGTCACATCATGCCACGAGTCCGCCGAAAACAATGCCCCCGTCTGCGACACACAAACCGCCACAAACATCCCAAACGCCGTCACCGCGCTCACCCCTCCGCCCAGTCCACCCAGCGACACCACCGCCCGCGGCCGCCAGGCCTCCGCAAAGTTCCCCCGCAACACCCCGGGATGCGCCACCCACGCCACCACACCCAACACCAGCACCCCCGCGATCCCCACCAGCTTCGCCACCGTAAACACGTTCTGCACCACCTTGCCCCACTCCACCCCGCGCACATTCACCACCGTCGCCAGCAGCACCACTCCCAGAGCCACCGCCTGCGCCGTCGAAACCGAAACCGCATACCCCGGAACCACCGTCACCGGCGCGAGCAGATACCGGCTCTCGCTCACCCCCGGCACCAAATCTCCCAAAAACCGCGCAAACGCGATCGCCACCGCCGCAATCGTCCCCGTCTGGATCACCGTCAGCAGCGTCCACCCGTACAAAAAACCCCACATCGGCGAAAACGCCTCCCGCAGGTACACATACATCCCGCCCGCCCGCGGCATCATGGCGGCCAGCTCCCCATAGCTCAGCGCCGCCGCCACCGTCAGCACCCCCGCGATCCCCCACACCACCAGCAGCCAGGCCGCCGATCCCACCTGCCGCGCAATCTCCGCGCTCACAATAAAGATCCCGGACCCCACCATGATCCCGGACACGATCATCACCGAATCAAACAGCCCCAGTGCCTTCCGGAACTCCACCGGATGCTCCGCGTCCCCCACCCCAGCTCCCACGTCCTTCGTCGGTGTCTCGATTGGCCCCATCCTCATCCAAAAAAACTTGGCTCCAGACTAGCAGCGAGCCCTACACCATCGACGTGCTTCGCAGATACACCGAATACCGCTCATCTTCATCTGGCTCAACGGCACCAGCGTATCGATCGGCCCCGCGCCCTTGCTTCGAAACCGCGGCGGGGTACTGCTGCGTCGCCTCGGTCTGCTCAAACCACACTCCCGGCACCGCCACCTCCGGCATCGGCATCCCCGCCTCGCCCGGCCCCGGTCCCATCTCGCGGTAGGTCATCCCCCTCGTCAGACCCTCCGCTCCCAGCAACGCCGCCAGCACCAGGGGGCCGTACATCGCCGCCTGCACCCGGTCGTCGTCCGGCGCCTTCGCCATATGGGGCGTCATCGGCAGCCGCACCTCGGCCCCCACTCCCCAGCCGCCACTTCTGCGCTGACGCTCCGCGCGGCAACACCGCCGCTCCCCCCAGAACTCCCCGCCTCGTCCCCCCGCCCGTCCCGCCCATCGCTCGTCCTCCCCTGGTCTTCTCTCTGCCGCTCCCCCAAAGCCCGAAGTCGTCCCGCTCTCAAGCCGCCTGCCGACGTCACCGACGCGAGCGCCTCCCACCTCTCCTAGACGCTTTCGCACCCGCGCCCTCCCGTGGCGACCCGAAGTTGCCCCCCGCGGCATCGCCCGCCCCAACAACCGTCCGATCGGGCCTCCTCACCCTGCCTCAACCCCCTTCCGCACGCCGCTCCGCCCGAATCCCCCTCCGGGCGCTAGACTACCTCCAGCATGAAGTTCGTTACCCCCGCGCTCTCCGCCGCCCTCCTCGCCCTCGCCGCACCCTCAGCCCACGCGCAAACCGTCGCCATCTACGGCACCGTCACCGCGCAGCACCTCGGGGGGCTCTCCTATACCGCCGTCGGCAACACCCCCGGCCTCACCCTCGCCACCCGCACCGACGGTTCCATCAACCCCATCGGCGGAACCGGCGGCATCTACTACAACTTCCGCCAGATCGGTCCCATCCGCCTTGGTGTCGACGGCCGCTTCACCATCGCCAACACAAACCACGGCGCCAGCCCCGCCGCCGCCGGCTCCGGTGGCCGGCTCTACACCGTCCTCGGTGGCCTCCGCGCCACCTTCCCCGGCCACTACACCATCTTTGCTCCCTATGCCCAGGCCTCCTTCGGCATCGCCCGCTCCGACTTCGGCAACGGTGGCCCCAACGGCGTCAGTCCCACCTCCGGCCAGGTCCAGATCAGCCACGGCTTCGCCTACCAGGGCCTGGTTGGCCTCGATATCCACGCCCTCCCCGCACTCGACATCCGCCTCCCAGAGTTCGGCATCGGCGGCGTCACCGGCGTCTCCGGCCAGCCCGGCAACCACCTCCTCGACTCCGTCAGCGTCGGCATCGTCCTCCACCTTCCCTAGCTGCGGAGGTCACGCCCAGACCAGCCCAGACCAGCCCAGACCAGCCCGCACCCGCGCTGACATCCAGGGATCACCCATCCACGCCCCAAAAGCAAAACCCCTCCGTCAACGGAGGGGACTCAAACTACCTTTGGTGCCGAAGAGAGGACTCGAACCTCCACACCCTTGCGAGTACATGGACCTGAACCATGCGCGTCTGCCAATTCCGCCACTTCGGCCTGCCTCACGCTAACTTCGATCGGCTAGCACAGTCTCCCAGATGCCTGCCCAGGGTGTCAACCAGGTACTTCTCCTTCACCATTCGCTATCGCCACCCTACAATGGGGCGTCTGTACCACTGCCACACTGAGGAGTTTCATCCCCCATGTCCGACCAGACTCCCGAAGCACCCGCCACCCAAACCGCCCCCGACCTCATCCCCGCGCCCGTCGCCTCGGAGATCCGCCGCCTCACCCACGATTTATCCAACGCCCTCGAAATCCTCGTCCAGACCTCCTACCTCCTCGGTCTCGCAAACCTTCAAGAACCCGCCTCCGAGTGGCTCAAGATGCTCGAAGTCGGCGTCACCAAAGCCACCGACATCAACGCCAGCCTCCGCACCTTCGTCCGCGAGCACTCCCCCCGCTGACCTCCCCGACTGCTCGCAGCCACATCTTCGAGCAGCCGCCGCACGCTGCATCTGCCGCCGCGAGCTCTGCTCCCCGCACCACGCGTTCGCTCGGTCTGCTCGGCTAAACCTCCGCAGAAGCCCCTGCGACCCGGCCCTTCTTGCCCGCAACCTTCTCCGCGCTCGCCGCCAGAGCAACGCCCTCGCCAGCGCCTGTCTTCCCGTGCGCCTCCCCTCCCTGTGCCCGGTCCGCCAACCGCGCCAGCTTCGCCGCGCGCCCAGCCAGCAGCTTGTCAATCTGCTGCAGCAGAACCCGCGTCTGCGTCGCCTTCACCAGAACCTTGTCCGGTGCCGCCCCGTCCCAATCGCCCTCATCCACCGGAAACGCCGTCAGCATCGCCACTGCCGGATGGTACGGCGCCACACGCGCCGCATGCACCACCTCCGCCCCGGCCGACTCGCTCTCCATCCGCATGTCCGTGATCACCATGTCGTACTCATGGTGCTTGATCTTTGCCTTGCCCTCACGCGCCGAAGTCGCCGTTTGCACATCAAATCCGCTGATCTCCAACACCGCCTTCAGCGTCAGCAACACCGTCACCTCGTCGTCCACCAACAACACACATCGCTTCATCGACATCGCACTCTCCCCGGGAAAAGTCGTTCACAGCCGGCCGGCTCCGTCCATCGCACAGTCGCGGCGGTCCAGCCTTCGGTGCCGCAATTACCCTCGTCCAGCCCTCGCCTCGGCCCGTCTTCAGGCGCGGCGCACAGCCGATCCGCGGGGGCGGCGAACCTGTCTCAGCATAGCAGCCCAGGACCTCGCCAACATCCGCCAGTGCTATACTTCCACGTGCGTCCCGCATCCCTTCGGCGCATCAGAACATCTACCCAAAAGAAAGCACGGGCGGCCGGAACGGCTCCCGTGGGAGACTCCTATCCCGCCCATCGACAAGCGCACCGCCAAATCCTTCATCCGCACCAACGAACGCATCCGCGCACGCGAAGTCCGTGTCATCGACGACAACGGAGACCAGCTCGGGGTCATGCCGCCCTTTGAAGCACTCAAGATCGCCCGCGAGCGATCCCTCGACCTCGTCGAAATCTCCCCCAACGCCAATCCGCCCGTCTGCAAAATTCAGGACTACGGCAAGTTTCTCTACGAAAAAGACAAGAGCGACCGCGCCGCGCGCAAAAAGCAAAAAGTCATCACCATCAAGGAAGTCAAGTTCTCCGTCACCGTCGACGAACACGACTACCAAACCAAAAAGAACCAGGCCGCCCGCTTCCTCGGCGAAGGTGACAAAGTCAAAGCCTCCCTCCGCTTCAAGGGTCGGCAGATGGCGCATCGTGACCTCGGCTACAAGATCATCAACCGCCTCATCGTCGACATCGGCGACGTCGGCTCGGTCGAGTTTATGCCCCGCATGGAAGGCACAACCCTCCATGCCATCCTCGCCCCCTCCAAGAAGGAAGGCGGCGGCGGCAGCACCGCCCCGCGGCGTCCCGCGCCCGCCTCCGTCGCCCCTCCCTCAGCACCGCCAGCCCCAACCCCCGCGGCCGCGCCCACACCAGTGCCTGCCGCCGCCGTCGCAGGGAAGTCCTGACTCGTAACCCCTCCAACTCTTCCGCAACTCTCCCCTCTAACCCCGCACATCCCGGTCCAAAACGCACCTCGACCCCCCAGCGAAAACGCCCGCGGGGGAGACGAAAATGCCCTGAACCGGGCCAAATTCCTCACTCGTCGCCCCGAGACAGCGACTCCGGCAAGGCATAATACCCCTTGCGCGCCTGCACCTTATCTCCCTTGCCACAGCTCACATTCAACGTCCGGAACGTTCCATCCAGCTTCAGATTTGAGGGCGTATAACTTGCCAAATACTGCGTCCGCAGTTCGTCCTGAATCTGGTCAAACGCCTCTTGCAGCCGCTTCCCGTTATTCCCCACGTTAATCACCCTCCCCCCCGTATCCGTCGCCAGTTTCTCCATATCGCGATCCCCGCTGTACCCCATCTGAAAGCCTCCGTAGAACCCCCGGTCCGCGATCAAAATGACGTAGACGATCGCATTCGCCTTCTGTGCCGCCTCCGTCGCCGACTTCAGCGTCTCCTGCGAGCCCTGGTCTCCCCCATCCGTCAGCATAACGATGATCTTGCGCCCGGCCTCCTGCCGCAGCTTGTCGTGGGCCGCCAGGTACACGGCGTCGTAAAGCAGCGTCCCACGCGGTCGGCTGTTGCCCGTTACGGAGCCGGAGCCGGTGCCTGTGTTGATGGTCGCTTTGTCCATCGCACGGCGCAGTTCGCCGGCGTTGTTGGTGTAGTCGGCCAACAGATCGACGTTGATATCAAAGGAGATAAGAAACGCTTCGTCCTTCTTGGTCAGCACATCCTTCAGAAATGCGGCACCACTTTCCTGCTCAAGTGGAAGCACATTTTGCTGCGATCCGCTCGTATCCAGCAGGATTCCGATGGTCAAAGGCAGGTTTTTTTCCTGGGTAAACCGCTTGATCGTCTGTGACTGCTTGTCCTCGAAGATCTGGCAGTCGTCCTTCTTCAGATTCGTGATGTACCCGTTCTTGTCCCGCACGGAGAAGTACAGATTCACCAGGTTGGCATTGACCTTGAACGTCGTCGCCGCACTGTCGTCCGCGGGCTCCGCCGGCGCGCTGCTCTCAGGCGGTGGTCCCCCCGGCTCCGGAGCCTCTTGCGCCCAGACGCGCCCCATCCCAAGCCCAAACACCAAGAGGAGTGCCAAGCCCGTGCAGACGATCCGCATCTGCCGTCGCGCTTCCTCCATCCACTCGCTTCGAAGAACCCGATTGACCCACAGCTTCATAGACCGTTAGACGGCGCTCCCACACCGGAAGTTGAGCAACATCAGCCTATCGCCTTCGCCAAAGCTTCGCCACTGAAATCCTCCCCCTCCAAGGTACGTTGGTACTGTCCGCCGGCCCACAGCGCCCCCTCAGGCGCCAGCGCAACGAACCCCCGCCCTCCCGCGTCCAACAGTCTGCTGCAGAGGCCGGACCACGCATCCCGTTCGCCGATGGTAGGCTAGGCAGGGGGCGGCATGCTCAGCCCGCGGTACGTACACAGAAGACAGAAAGAAAGATCCGTGCGCCTTCGGTGGCGCACTCTCGGGGGCCCGTCGTGCTGAAACAATCCGTCATCGCAGGTTTGGTGGCAATCTCGGTTTTCGGCGGCCCGCGCCCGGGCGACGCCCAGCAGACCGCCCTGCCCGATGCCCCGAAGCAGCAGGCCATGCCCTCCGCCCCCGTCCCGCAAACTCTTCCCACGCAAGGCGTTACGCCCGGGCAGGGAGCCGGGGCTGAGACCCCTTCCACCTCCGGCGACGGCACCGACAACATCCAGACCTCCGCGCCCGGCGCCACACTGCCCGGCAGCCCACAGGCCCCCACCCCTCAGGCAAACGATCAGCAGGCCGCGCCCGACCTCCCCGCACCCGGCACCGGTGCCGGCGCTGTCACCACCTTTCGCACCCAGACCAACTTCGTCGAGGTCCCGTTCACCGTCAAGGACGCGAAAAACCAGCTGGTCCCCGGCATCAGCTGGCGTGAGGTCCGGGTCTTCGAGAACGGCCTCCGCCAGCGCCTCGCCATCTTCACCGTCGATCCCTTCCCTCTGTCCGTCGCCCTCGTCATCGATCAGAGCATGACCTTTGACGAGATGACCAAGGTGAACAACTCGCTCAGCGCCATGCAGGGCGCCTTCACCCCCTACGACGAGATCGCTGTCTTCACCTACAACAACGGCCCTCGCGAGCAGACGACCTTCACCGCCGCCCAGAGCGCCCGTCTCTCCGCCGTGCTCGAGCAGTCCAAGACCCGTGGTCGCGACCCCATCTTCTATGACACCGGCACCGCCCTGGGCAACAACGTCAATATCAACAACGGCGCGGAAGACCACATTATGCCGCTGGTCAACTCCAACCACGGCACCACGCAGTCCAATACCATCAACGTCCCGCGCGAGTCCCACACCCTCAACGACGCCATCCTCGCCGCCGCCAAGAGTCTCACCAAGACCGCCAAGGGCCGCCGCCGCATCATCTACGTCATCTCCGACGGCAAGGAGTTCGGCTCCGAGGCCAAGACCAAGGACGTCATCAGGTTCCTCCAAACCAACAAGATCACCGTCTACGGCACGTTGATTCACACCCTTCCGCAGCTCAAGGGAGAGGCCTTCCTGGACCGCTTCCACCTGCCGCTCGAAGTCCGGGACAACATCTTGCCGGTCTACGCCTCCGCCACCGGCGGCCAGATCGACCCCGAATACCGGCAGCGCGGCATTGAAAACAGCTTCGCCCGCATCGCCGAGCAGGTCCGCACCCAATACACCCTCGGCTACTACACGCATGAGCCCTTCATCGACGGCAAATACCGCAAGCTTGAGGTCGTCGTCATGAGGCCCAACCTCACCGTCATCGCCAAAAAGGGCTACTATCCCACCCCGGGCGACAGCAGGGGCGAGGTCCCGGTCCGCAACGCCTCCACACCTGCGCTGACACCCCACGCCCAGTGATGCAGCCCGCCACCCTGCGCCGCTGCACGCGTTGACCGTGCCAGGACCCGCAACAACCACCACCCTGGGTCTGCTCGCCGCCTTGACCTGGGGCGGTGGCGACTTCGCCGGCGGCATGGCCGTCAAACGCGCGGGCGGCTCGCTCCCCGCGGCACTTCGGATAGTCCTGCTCAGCTACACCCTCAGCCTCACCTTCCTCCTTGCCCTCGTCCTCCTGCACCACGACGCACTGCCGCACGGCGCTCCGCTGCGTTGGGCACTCACCTCCGGGCTCTTCGGCGGATCCTCCGTCCTTGCCTTCTATCTCTGCCTCGCCCAGGGCGCCATGGGATCGTCCGCCGCAGTCAGCGGTCTGCTTGCCGCGGCCATCCCCGCCCTGGTCTCGGGCGTCCTCGAGGGCTCGCCCGCCCCGCTGCATCTGCTCGGCTTCGCCCTGGCCGGCATCGCCATCTGGCTCATTGCCTCCAGTCCCCAGGCGGCCGGCACACCGCGCCGCATCCTTCTTCTGGCCATCGTTGCCGGCGCCGGCTTCGGTCTGTACTTCGTCTGTCTTCGCATGGCGGGGGTCGCGGGCGTCGTCTGGCCGCTCGCCCTGAGCCGGTGCGGCAGCGGCTCGGTCTGCCTGCTGGGCCTCCTCTTCTTCAAGCTGAGGTCCTTGCGCGAGCCCCGCGCACCCATCATGATCCACCGCCAAGCTCTCCTCTGGGGCATTGCCACCGCCGCCGGCGACACCGCCGGGAACTTCTGCTACATCGCCGCCACCCGGGCCGGACGCCTCGATATCGCGGCCGTCCTCGCCTCGCTCTATCCCGCGTCCACCATCCTGCTGGCAGCCTGGCTGCTGCGCGAGCGCCCCAACGCCCGCCAGGGCGTCGGCATGGCTCTCGCCGCCGCCGCCGTCGTTCTCATCGCGCGATAACCCAACCTAGACATCGACGCAAAGCAAAACGGAGAGCCCTCCAGGCTGCGCCCGGAAGGCTCTCCGTCCCTTCGGAAACGCGCTCTACTTGACCGAGGTCTCTTCGGCCTTCGGCGTCACAATGTGCGCCGTCTCGCCGGGCTTGTTCACACCCTCGTCCGTCACGCCCTTCATGCCGTCCTTAAACCCCTTTAGACCTTCGCCAAGACCCTTGCCAAGCTCCGGCAGCTTCTTGCCGCCGAACAACACCAGAGCCACAACGGCCAGAACCATCAGATGCGTCGGTGTAAACAGCTCCCCCATACGTCCCTCTCCTGGCGCGGCAGCCTCCGCCGCGGCACACCTCATTGTCGCATGCCATGCCTCTCGAAGTACGCCCCATGACCCACGACGGATGTGCCCCACGCCCGGCACGTCCCGTGCAAACGTAATATCGTAAAAGGGGCGCATCGCCGGGCGGTCTCACCGTCCTCGCCGCCCCGAGCACCGGCTCCTCCGGTCTGGAGATCGATCAACTTGTCCGCACCGCACTCTGTGTCCTCCCGCTGCACGCAGCTCGCCGTTCTGGCCCTCTCGCTCACCCTCGGTCCCCTCGCCCTCGCGCAGACACCCGCCGGCAGCCAGGCGCCGCCCCCGCAGAGCGCACCCGCCGGGAACAGCTCCGGCGCTCCCGAGCACTCGCGCGTCATCACCGACGCCCAGGGAACCAAGCTCGCACTCGCCGCCCCCGCTAACTACAAAAATAAATACGAAGTCTTCGGCGGCATCAACTTCCAAAACTTCCAGGCCGGCCAGAACCTCCCCAAGCGCATGAACTTCGCCGGCGCGGAGGGTGAGTTCACCTACTGGATACGACCTCGCCTCGGCCTCACCGGCGACTTCCGCTTTGAAGGCGGCACCACCCCCGTCTTCCCCCAGAACTATTACAACCGCGTCGCCGTCTTCCAGGAAAACTTCTTCGGCGGCGTCACCTATCGCGGTCCCAAGGGGCGATACGGCGCCATCGACTACCACGCGCTCGCCGGCGGCTCCCACGGCACCTTCGACCAGGCAGTCCGCAACTACCCCGGCGGCAGCCCCATCTCCGCCACCGGCCTCGGCCTCTACACCAACCACACCGCCTTCATGGCCGCCCTCGGCGGATCGGTCGACTTCAACTACACCCGAAACATCGCCATCCGCCTCCAGCCCGATCTCATCCTCGAGCGCTACGGTACGGAACTCCGCGAGTTCGTCGCCGTCTCCGGCGGCATACTCTACCGCTTCGGCAAGCGCTAGCCGCCCCCCAGCCCCGCCGTCGCACTCGGCCGGCGCCCTGACAGAAACGCAGGCCGTCCCTCACATCCCCGCGCTGCAGTTGATCTCCCACGGCGTCCCAAACCGATCGACCACCATCCCGTATAGATCGGCCCAGAAGGTCCGGTCCATCGGCACCAGAACCCTGCCACCCTCAGCCAGCGTGCGAAAGATCGCCTCCGCCTTCGCCGTCTCGCTCAGGTTCACCTGCACGGCAAAGCCCTGCGGCCGTTCGTACCCGCCTCCCAACACATCCGCTCCCGTCAGGGTCTGGTCCCCCACCTTCAGCGTCATGTGGGCGATCCGGTCGCGCATCTCCGGCAGAACGTCCGCGGCTGTCTCGCCGTGCCGCACCGCCATCGTGATCGTTCCCCCGAGGCAGCCTTCGTACAACCGAAACGCCTCCTGGCACTGCCCGTTGAACGATAGGTGCGTGATCAACTTCATGAGCACCTCCCTCCGCCACCGTCGGACCGCTTAAAACGTGTTCTGCATAAACTCCGGCGAAACAGGATTCTCGTACACCGAGTAGTCCCGCGTCACCACGGTCAGCCCGCTCGCACTCACAAAATAATTCTTCTTGTCCTCCTGCGGATCGTAGCCGATCACCGTCCCATCCGGGATATGCACATCGCGATCGATAATCGCGTGCCGTATCCGGCAGTGCCGCCCGATATTTACATGGGAGAAGATCACGCTCGAGTCCACATCCGCATAGCTGTTCACGCGCACATCGTGGCTCAGCACGCTCGACCGAACCACCGCCCCCGACACAATGCACCCCGGACTTGTGATTGAGTTGATCGCCATGCCCGTCCGCCCCGGCTCGCCAAAGACGAACTTCGCCGGCGGGTATTGGTACGGCCGCGTCCGCATCGGCCAGCTCTTGTCATACAGATTGAAGATCGGCGACACGCCGGCCACATCCATGTTCGCCTCGTAGTACGCCTCCAGCGTCCCCACGTCGCGCCAGTAGAGCGCCTGCTGCTTGTTCTCGTCCACGAAGTTGAACGCCTGCACCTTGTACCGGCCCAGCAGACTCGGCAGAATGTTGTGCCCAAAATCATGCTTGGAGTTCGGATCCTCCGCGTCCCGGATCAGCTCCGGCAGCAACACATCCGTGTTGAACAGGTAAATGCCCATCGAGGCATCCACCTTCTCCGGGTTGAACGGCGACCGAAGCGAGGTCTCCTTCGGCTTCTCCACAAACCCCATCACCTCGCCGTTCCGCGCCACATCCACCACCCCAAAGGCCGATACCTCATGCGGCTCGATCGGCAGCGTCGCAATCGTCACATCCGCGCCCGATTGGCAATGGTGCTCCATCATCAGCGCGTAGTTCATCTTGTAGATGTGGTCGCCCGAAAGGATCAGCACATACTTCGGCTCCTCCGCGCCAATCGAATAAATATTCTGGTACACCGCGTCCGCCGTCCCCGTATACCAGTTCTTGCTCACGCGCTGCATCGGCGGCAGAATCTCGAAGAACTCCCCCAGCTCGCTCGCCACCACCCCGCCCCATCCCTCGCGAATGTGACGATTCAGGCTCAACGCCTTGTACTGCGTCAGGATGTACACATGCCGCAGATCGCTGTTAATGCAGTTCGACAGCGTAATGTCGATGATCCGGTACTGGCCCGCAAACGGCACAGCAGGCTTGGCACGATCGCGTGTCAACGGAAAGAGGCGCTCTCCAGCGCCCCCTGCAAGCAAAACGCCCAACGTATTTCGCATTCCCTACCTCGCGCGCTAAACCTCATCTGGCTCTGCCGCTTGAGACTACAGACGACCAAGGTTGGGATGCAAAAAATCCTCAGCGCGCGTCGTGCCCCGGCTCGCCGCATCGCGCCGCCGCCCCCCGTGCCCGCGCCGAGTCCGGACTGAAGCGCAACACCGTCCGCAGCGTCGCCTCGCCCGCCGCCCGGTCGCCGCCCGCGCACTGCAGTGTCGCCAGATTCACACCAAGCGCCTCCGAGTCCTCGTTGTGCACCCACGCCCCGCGCTCCGCCGTCGTCGCCGCCTCTACCTCGCCCGCCCGCGCCAGCAGCGTCGCCTCGTCGCTCCTCGCCTCCGCATCGTCCGGCCGCAGCCGCAGCGCCCGCTCCAGCAGCGTCCGCGCCTCCGCGAGCCGGCCCTGCATCGCGTTCATGTAGCCCAACGCCACCAGCACCTCCGGATCCTCCGCTCCACTCCCGGTCGCGGCCGCGGCCGCGTTCAACCGCTCCCACGCCCCGCGCGCCAGCTCCCCATGCCCCTTGTTCATCGCCTTGTAATACGCCAGCGCCACATCCCGCGGCGTTGCCGCCTCCGCGCCTCTCCCCGGCCCCGTATACACCGGCTTCAACACCTCCGGCCCAGCACCGCTGCCCGACTCGCCCGCAACCCCACCCAGCGATAGACCCGTCCCCGGCCCGACCTCCGGCCGCTGCCGCAGCCGATGGTCCGTCCACGCCACGTGCGGCGTATCCATCGCCCCATTCTTCGGCATGTGGCAGCTCGTGCAGTCCGGCGTCGCCGGGAAGTGCTCCCGCGCAAATCCCGCATCGCTATGGCACGCCAGACACTTACCCCGGTAGAACGCCACCCGCTCCTCCGGCGAAGGATCCCCATGCGCGTCGTGGCAGCTCATGCAGCTCATCCGGTCGCCGCTCGCTCGCTTGCACCGGCTCACCAGAAGCTGCTCCGTCTCGCTTACACTCCGCTCCGTGCTTCCCTGCTGCAGGGCAAAGTGCGTCACAAACTCATTCAAGCGATCGCCCGGCTTAAATGCCATCACCGACCGCCCCGCCTTCGCCACACTCACATCGCCTTCCAAGTGGCAGCTCGCGCACACCGAGTCCCGCGTCGCCGCATCCAGCTTCATCGGGTTCAACACCGCCGCCTTGCCCGCCGTGCGCACGTGCGCCGACGCATCCCCATGGCATCCCTCGCACGTAACCCCGCCATGCAGAAACGGCAGCCCGCTGAAGTGATCGCGCGATCCCGCATCCGCCGCCTGTACATCGCTCATATGGCACCGCATGCATCCCGGATCCATCGGCAGCGCCGCCGGCATCGCCCGCACCCCCTCCAGCCCCGGCGCCATCGCATACCCCTGCAGCCGCGAATACCACGCCACCGGCGACTCCAGCAGATACCCACCCTCGCTGTAGAGATACGTCGTCCCCAACCGCCCCGACCCCAAAAAATACTCCAGCCGCCGCTCCCCCTTCACCGCCGCATCCCCTGCCTTCTCGTACTCGAGCGTCGGCCTCCCGTCCACCATCGCCACCCGGTACTCCATCCCCGACCCCGCATCCCGCATCGCCCCCGGCAGAAAATGCTCCTCCGCCACCCCGCTCCCATTCGCCATCGGCGACCGGACGTACTTCGCAAAGATCGCCGCATGGCACCCCGCACACGCCGCATCCGCCTCCCGCACCCCCGTCACCCTCGCCGGAGCTCCAGACCCGCGCCCACTGACATCCGCCGCCCGCACCCCCCCCACAAAGATCATCGCCCGCGCAAGCGCCACCACCACCAGCGCCGAGACGACCAGCACACCCCAGCGCCCCCAACCCAGACCCACCCGCTCCGTGCTCCAAACCTTGCGCATCACCTGCCGCGAAGTATACCGAGCCACTCCCCTCCCCCGGCCCACCCTCCTGTATCCTCACCCAACACCAACCATCCAGCCGGAGCCCCACCCGTGCCCCTCCCTCGCACCCTCGCCTGCCTGCTCGCCCTCTCCCTCCCCTTCTCGGCCCCAGGCGTCCTCGCCCAAGCCGTCCCCCGCCTTCGACCATCCCGCCGAAACCCCCACCCGCGCCCCCCACGCCATGGTCGTTACCATCCACCACGACGCCACCGACGCCGGCCTCGCCATCCTCCACCAGGGCGGCAACGCCGTCGATGCCGCCGTCGCCGTCGCCTTCGCCCTCGCCGTCGTCTACCCCCAGGCCGGCAACCTCGGCGGCGGCGGCTTCATGCTCCTCCGCATCCATAGCCACAATGGCGGCCGCCGCGGCCCCTTCCAAACCCACTTCCTCGACTACCGCGAACAAGCCCCCGCCGCCGCCTCCCGCGACATGTACCTCGACCCCGCCGGCAATGTCATCCCAGGCCTCTCCACCGTCGGCTACAAGGCCTCCGGCGTCCCCGGAACCGTCGCCGGCCTCGTCTACGCCCAGTCCCACTTCGGCCGCCTCTCCCTCGCCCAGGACCTCGCCCCCGCCATCCGCCTCGCCACCGACGGCTTCCTCCTCTCCGCCCCCGAGGCCGACAACCTCCGCAACCCCACCCTCACCCAGTTCCCCGCCTCCGCCCACATCTTCCAGCGAGACGGCCACTTCTTCACCGCCGGCGAGCGCTTCCGAACAACCCGTCCTCGCCGACACCCTCCGCCAGATCGCCGCCGACCCCAACACCTTCTACCACGGCGTCCTCGCCAACACCATCGCCACCGAAATGCAGAAAAACGGCGGCCTCATCACCACCGCCGACCTCGCCGGCTACCAGGTCAAGGACCGCGCCCCCATCCGCGGCACCTTTCACGGCTACCAATCCTCTCCGCCCCGCCACCCTCCTCCGGCGGCATCATCCTCGTCGAAATCCTCAACATCCTCTCCGCCTACAACCTCCCCCGCCTCCCCGCCCAAGAGATCCCCTCCAAACTCCCCGGAAGTCCCGACCTCCCCGGCCACACCCCCGACCGCTCCGTCGCCCAGGTCCACCTCATCACCGAAGCCTTCCGCCGCGCCTACATGGACCGCGCCGACTACCTCGGCGACCCCGACTTCACCCCCCTTCCCATCAGGCAAATGGCCAACAAAAAGTACGCCGCCGCCTGGCGAGCCTCCATCGACCCCAACCGCCCCACGCCCTCCCGCGACCTCGTTCGCCCCGCCGGCTTCCTCCCCCCGCCACCCACCCTCGCCCCCGCCCCGGACCACCCCGACACCACCCACTTCTCGATCGTCGACGCCGACGGCAACGCCGTCGCCAACACCTACACCCTCAACAACACCTTCGGCTCCGCCGTGACCATCGCCCCCCTCGGCTTCCTCATGAACGACGAGATGGACGACTTCGCCTCCAAACAGGGCGTCCCCAACCTCTACGGCCTCATCCAGGGCCCCGCCAACGCCATCGGCCCCGGCAAACGCCCCCTCTCCGCCATGACCCCCACCCTCGTCCTCTCCCGCCGCTCCCTCTTCCACCCCCGCCGCCGCCTCCGCCTCGTCCTCGGCACCCCCGGCGGCTCCACCATCATCACCACCGTCGCCAACACCGTCATCTCCACGCTCTCCAACGGCCTCAACATTCAGCAGGCCGCCGATGCCCCCCGCTTCCACCACCAATACCTCCCCGACCGCCTCGACCTCGAAAAGACCTTCCCCGACACCGTCGCCGCCCAACTCGCCGCCATGGGCTACTTCACCAATCGCCAGATGACCGCCGACGAACACTCCCCCGGCACCTGGGGCGACTGCGAGCTCATCGAAGTCGACCCCCACACCCACCAGCTCCTCGGCGGCCACGACCTCCGCCGCCCCTACGGCAAGGCCGCCGGCTACTAGTCCGCACGCATGGGAACCCGCAACGCACCCTCGCAACATCGCTCCCCGCTCCGGGTTACTTCCAGGGACAGCACACTCCGTCTGTGAACCACAGCGGAGCAGGAAAGGAACCCATCATGATCCGACTGACAACACACCTAGCGCTCGCCGCCCTTCTCGCCCTCCCCGCAACCAGCCTCCTCGCCCAGACCGACTATCATCAGCGCCACGCTGTCAACCACCGTCGCCATCACCAGCAGGCTCGCATCGACCAGGGCGTCCGCTCCGGCCAGATCACCCCGAGGGGCGAAGAAAATCTCGAAGCCCGTCAGCACGCCATCCACACCGAAGAACGCGCCGACCGCGCCGCCGACGGCGGACACCTCACCGCCCAGGATCGCCACAGAATCGCCCGCCAGCAGAATCGACAGTCCGCCCGCGTCTACCGTGACAAGCACAACGCCGTCACGGATCCCGGTGTCGCCCCGCGCTGACCCTGTGGCCCGGTCCAGCCCCCGCGCGGCACCGGGCCCACCTCCCAGGACAGGCTTCACGCACTCGCAAACGCCCAGTGAATTCATCCCATCCAAGGCACACCCGCGCCTCCCAATCCGCATCTACCCCAAGGAACAGCGATACGAAGAGACACTCTTCCGCCCGGCGCACCATCCCCGGGATCCGCCGTCAGAATGTGCGAGGAACCGAAACAATGCCGACCATGGAAAAAGAGAAGTCCAGCAAGAAAAAAAAGTCTGACCAGGCACCCGGACCGGCGACCCACCTCGTCGACCGCATGTACCCCAATCGCGTTGCCCTCTCCGACGAGCAGAAGCGCAAAACCGTCGAGGTCATCCAGGAGCGCCTCGCCGAGGCCACGGACATGCACTCCCAGGCCAAGTTCGCCCACTGGAACGTCAAGGGCGACAACTTCTATCAGCTCCACCTCGTCTTCGATCACGTCGCCAAAGTCATCGGCAAGCAGGTGGATCCCATCGCCGAGCGCCTGACCCAGCTAGGCGGCGTCGCCAACGGCACCATCCGCCAGGCCGCCTGTGTCTCCAAGATCCCCGAGTACCCCGTTGATACCGTCGCCGGCATGGACCACGTCCGCGCCCTGGCCGACGCCCTCGGCCACTACTGCGAAGAGCTCCGCGAGGCCTCCGACAAGATCGACGAGATCGGCGACGAGCCCACCTCCGACTTCTTCAAGCAGCTCGTCGTCGAAGCCGAAGAAGAGCTCTACTTCCTCGAGTCCCACCTCGAAGCGGGTGACGTTCAGTAACTCGCTCCACCATCACAGCGAGAGGCAGCGCCATCGGCGCTGCCTCTTGCTCTTCAGCCCGCACGCTCCGCTCAGACCTCGGCACATCTTAAGCCGTTCTCTCTTGGGGGTCGCTGCCGCACTTCGGGCTGAAGGCCCGAGACCTAATAGCCTGGGGCGTAGCCCCAGGTAGAACGTAGAAACGATCCATGCAGGGCTGAAGGCCCGAAAAATACGTTGGGCTATCTCACGGAGAACGGCTCCAGCGTGTTCGTAATCAACCCCGCGGAGCCGGAGCTCCCGGCAATCTGCGCCGGATTGCCCTGAACCAGCGAGTTCGGTGGAACATCAAAGTCCACAACCGCGCCCGGCGCAATCAGGCTGTCCGAACCGATTGTGATCTTGCCCAGCAGAATCGCGTTCGGCCCCACCCACACCCGATCCCCAAGCGTCGGTGTTCCCTTTCGATCCGGCCGGATGCCGCCCGCCAGCGTCACACCCTGCGCGAGATTGCAGTTTGCACCCACAATCGAGTGGCCGCTCAGCACCACGGTCCCGAAGTGCCCCAGAAACAGGCCGGGACCGATGCGCGTATTCAACGCAATGTCATAGCCGAACCGAAACCGGAGATGGTTCAGAACAGCGCGGTGCAAGACGTACGGCAGAAAACCGCTCGATCGGCGGCGCGGTGCATAGTGCTGGACGTGCCGGAGGTGGTAGAAAAACCGGAAACCCGGGTGCTTCAGCCACGCGCGCGCCAGCGCTCCCCGCCCCAGGCGCCCGGTGTAGCGGAAAAGATCGGCATCAATCATCTGGCGAAGTGTCATCGACATCGGCTTGCGGCCCTCAGGGTAGCAGGCCAGCCTCGCTCCGCAAGCAGAAGAAATCTCCTCGCAGAGCACGAAAGTACCGTATTCGACGCGGCCCAGCCGCTGCCTCCGCACCCCCCCGACTCGCCCACTCGGAAAGCCGCCGCCAAAACCCTTATCCGTCTCCCCCCGGAGTGGCGCAACCTCCATCCCCCATCCGCTACCCTCACTGCAGGTGCACTCCGCACCTGCGGCCAATCACCTCCACTCACCCCGCGCCCACGGTGCCGACGGAGTCCTGCGCAGCCCTCCGGATCCGGACCTAAGTCTTCTATCCTGAAGACTTTGCGCAACAAGTACGGAGGGGGGGGAGGGTACCCCAACTCACCCACCTACACCAGCGCCCGTCTGTAAAGCTCCAGCAGCTCCGCCCAGGCACGCTCCGCCGCCTCGTGGTTGTACGTGTGGGAGTCCGGCACACACCATCCGTGACCCTCCCCGGCAAACAGCTCCACCCGGGCGGGCAGACCCGCCTCTTGGAACGCCGCCTCGAGCGCCGGCCGCGCCCCCGGGTCCTTCGCGTCGTCGTCTCCAGCCACCGCCACCAACGCCTTGGCCCGCATCTCCGGCACCAGCCGGTGCGGACTGTCCGGCGCCGTCGTCACCAGCCCCCCACCATGAAAGCTCGCCATCGCCCCCACCCGCCCAGGCAGCAGCGCCGCCGTCCGAAACGCCATCGGGCCCCCCATGCAGTACCCCTGCACGCCCGCCCGCCTCCCCGGGTCCACCTGCGCCTGCCCGTCCAGGTACTCCAAAAATGTCCGCGCATCCGCCGCCACCCGCTCCGGCGTCGGCGAGCGGACCAGCCCCATCGCCCGCTCCCGCCCCTCGTCCGACCCAAAGTCCAGCGGCCAGTCCGGCATCGGCGGCCGCCCCAGCCGGTAAAACGGATTCGGCACCAGCACCGCGTAGCCCTCGGCTGCCAACCGCTGCCCCATCGCCCGAAACGTCGGCCGCAGTCCCCGGATATCTGGCCACATCAGCACCGCCGGCCATCGACCCTCCGTCGGCGCCGACAGCGAACAGTCCGCTACCCCGTCGCCCGCCTCCACTACCACCAACCGCTCCGTCGTCTCCACACTCCACCCCCAATCTCGTCCTGCTTACCATAGGACGCATTCCGTGGCCCTGTGGCTCAACGGGTCTGCCCCGCATGCTACCCTCACCGAGATGTGAGGACCGATGGCCAACACCGCTCAGACCCCGCCGCCGCTCCCCAACCCGGGCACGGGGCAAAGCTCCCATAGCCGCTGGGCCGACATTCCAGTCGAGCCCATGAGCGACCTCATCGGCCGACAGTTCCTCGTAGGCACCGACGTCATGATCGCCCGGGTGCTGCTCGCCAAAGGCGCCCACGTCCCCCTCCACTCCCACCCCAACGAGCAGGTCGCCTACATCCTCTCGGGTGCCCTTCGCTTTCACATCGAAGGCCGCGACCTCACGGTCAGCGCGGGTGAGGTCCTCTGCATCCCGCCAAACGTCCCGCACGAGGCCTGGGCCCTCGAAGACACCGTCGACCTCGACGTCTTCAACCCGCCACGCCAGGACTGGATCGACGGCAACGACAGCTATCTCCGAACGCAGAGAGCTGCCCCGCCTGCCGCTCCGGAGCCGCGCTCGTGAACCTCGGCCTTCGCGGCCGCACCGCCCTGGTCGCCGCCTCCAGCGAAGGCATCGGCCTCGCCACCGCCAGGATGTTCGCCGCTGAAGGCGCACATGTCGCCATGTGTTCGCGCTCCGTCGCCAAACTCGACCGCGCCGCCGCCGGCATCCTCGCCGATCTCCCCCACGCCGAGCTCCTCACCCATCCACTCGACGTCACCGACCGGACTGCCGTCGAGGCCTTCGTGCAGGATGTGGTCGCTCGCTTCGGTACCGTGGACATCTGCGTCACCAACGCCGGCGGACCCCCACCGCGCATGTTCCTCGAAACCACCGATGCCGAGTGGGAACAGGCCTTCGCCCTCAACCTCAAGTCCGTCGTCCACCTCGCCCGCGCCGTCCTCCCCCACATGCAGCGGGGGCGCTGGGGTCGCCTCGTCACCCTCACCTCCGTCTCAGTCAGGCAGCCAGTCTCGGATCTCGTCTACTCCAACACCGTTCGCGCCGGTGTCCTCGGTCTGGTCAAGTCTCTCTCCAACGAGTTCGGCCCGTTCGGCATTACCGTCAACAACGTCGGCCCGGGCTACACCGCCACTGACCGCCTCCGCTCCCTCGTCGCCAAACGCGCCCCCGAGGCCCATCTCTCCGAAGATGCCTACCTCCAGCAGCTCGGCGAGCAGACCGCCCTGCGCCGGGTCGGCACCCCGGACGAGATCGCCGACGCCATCCTCTTTCTCAGCTCCGACCGCGCCTCGTTCATCACCGGCCAAACCCTTCTTGTCGACGGAAGCCTCTACAAAGGCCTCTAGACCCAACACCGATCGCACGAGCCCCCCCCATGGACGAAAACCTGGACACCACCACTCACATCCATACCGCCGACACCCGCGTGGCTCTGCTCGGCCGCGAGGAGGTCCCGCCGGAGATCGTTGCTGTCTACGACACACTGCTTGCCGAGCGCGGTGCCGTCCCCAACATGTTCAAGGCGCTCGCCCAGGTCCCCGCTCTGGCCCTGGGCGTCGCGGCCTTCCTCAAGCCGCTCATGGGCCCCGGTCACCTCCCCGCACACTACAAAGAGCTCCTCGCCACCCGCGTCGCCCTGCTGCATGGGTGCGACTACTGCATCTCCTCGCATCGCTTTCTCGCCTATCTCGCCGGCGCCACGGAGGCCCAGATCGAGGGCGTCGCAGACTTCGAGCTCGGCCCGTTCTCCCAAAGCGAAAAGGCAGGCTTCGCCTTCGCCGACACCCTCCACACCTCCTGTCACAGCATCGACGACGCACAGTTCAGCGCCATCCGCGAACACTTCTCCGAGCCGCAGATCGTCGAACTCACCGCCGTCGCGGCGGCCTTTGAGTTCTTCCCGCGCTTCGTCTCGGCCCTTTGCCTTCCGGTCACCCCGCTCCTTCCCTCCGCGCCTGCCTTTCTCCGCGCCTCGGACGATCCACCCCAGGGGCTCGTCTCTTGATGCTTCGTGCACTTGCACTCCTGTTCGCCCTGGCATCCGTGGCACCCGCGCAGGCCACACCCAACCCAACCGCCGACGAGACGGCCGTCTACACCCGCCTGCTCGCCACCATCCGCTCCATCCCGATCTTTGACAACCACGGCCACCCCGGCTTCAGCGACGATCCCAACGTCGACGCCATGACCTCCCCGCCCGTCCAGCACGAGCCGCTCCGTCTGCGGCTGGACAACCCCGAGCTCATCGCGGCCTCGCGCTCGCTCTTCGACTATCCCTACATGGACAACTCCCCGGACCACCTGAAGTGGCTCGTCGCCCGCAAGGCCGAGCTCAAACGCAACCTCTCCGGTGACAGATACTTCAATCACATCCTCGACCAGCTCAACGTGGAAACCATGGTCGCCAACCGAGTCTCCATGCCGGCCTACCTCGACCCTCAACGCTTCCGCTGGGTCTTCTTTGTCGATTCCTTCCTCTTTCCCCTCAACAACACCGAGTGGATCGGTCGCAACACCGACCTCGCCACCTATCTTCCGCTGCAGGAGAAGAAGCTCCAAAACGAGCTGCACCAAGCCGGCCTGACCGCACTTCCGCCGGACCTAGCCAGTTACAGATCGTTCGTGCGCACCGTGGTCGAGCAGAACCGAGCTCACGGCGGCGTCGGCATTAAGTTCGAGATTGCCTACTTCCGCCCGCTGCGCTTCTCCGATCCCACCGAAACCGAGGCCGCCGCAATCTACAGCCGCTATCGCGCCGGCGGCCGGCCCTCCCGCGAAGACTACCTCACCCTGCAGGACTACCTCTTCCGCTTTCTGCTTACGGAGGCCGGCCGCCTCCATCTGCCGGTGCAGATCCACACCCTCGGTGGTATTGGCGACTTCTACAACGTCTCAGACGGCAACGTCATGAATCTCGAGCCCGTCCTGCGCGATCCGCGATACACCGCCACCACCTTTGTCCTGCTCCACGCCGGCTACCCCTTCGAGCACCAGGCGATCCTCCTCGCCTCGCGCCCCAACGTCTTCCTCGACACCTCGCTCATGAGCCTCTACATCTACCCCGAAGACCTCAAGACGGTCCTCCGCAGGTGGCTCTCCCTCTACCCCGACAAGGTCGTCTTCGGCTCCGACTCCTTCCCCTTCAACGAGGCAGTCGGCGCCGAAGAGAGCGACTGGCTTGCCGTCCAGTCCTCGCGCACTGCGCTCGCCGCCGCCCTCGCCCAGATGATCGTGCACAACGAGATCACCGAAGAGCAGGCCGTCCACTTCGCCCACCTCTACCTGCACGACACCGCTGCCTCACTCTACCCGCGTCCACTCTGACCTTGACGCAGCGACGCTCACCCTGAGGCAACAGCTAACCTGCCGCGCCCCAATCCTTTGGCTCCCAGCCCTTCGCGTAGCTCCGCCGCGTCATCGCCTCGGCCGCCTTGTCACCCTGGATGGCACCCGTCCCCGCATCCAGGTGTAGCCGCCGCCCCGTGAAGTAGGCGATGTTCGACATCTGCAGCATCGCCACCGCCACCACCCCCTGCGCCACCGGCTGGTGCAGCGCCTCCCCCGTCCGCAGCGCTGCAATGAGATTCGCAAAATGCGCGTCGGTCATCGAATCCGCGCCGATCGTATCGGTCGAACTCGTCTGCTCCTTCTTCGCGAGCACCTGCTCCAACCGCTTGTTGTTCCGGTCCCACACCTCATAGCCATCGCGGTCCAGAATCACCGTGCCCTTCGTTCCGTGTACCGCCACACCCCGATCCCGGTCATACAGCCGCTTGCCACTGCAGCAGTCGCCCGTCCAGGTGATCTCGCACTCCGGATACAGAAAGCTCGTCTCGAGCGTGTCAGGGAACTGCCACTTGTCGCCTGCGACATACCTGCCGCCGCTCGCCACAATCTCCTTGGGATACCCAACGCCCATCGCCCACCGCGCCACGTCAACCTCGTGCGTCCCGTTGTTCAGCGCCTCCCCCGTACCCCAGTTCGTAAACCAGTGCCAGTTGTAGGGGTGGATGTGCTCGCGATACTGCACCCGGGGTGCCGGCCCCTGCCAAAGCTCCCAGTCAAGCGTCGCAGGCACCGCGGCCACCTCCCCAATGCCGATCGGATCCCGCCGGTTCGCATACCAGGTCTGCGCCCAGTAAGGCCGTCCGATCACGCCTTGCTTGATTCTGCCGACCACCTCAATCGTGTGCGGCGAAGACCGCTGTTGCGATCCCATCTGGCAGAGCTTCCCATACCTGCGCTGTGCCGCCACCAGCATCGTCCCCTCAGCCACGTTGTGACTGCACGGCTTCTCCACGTAAACAGCCTTGCCCGCCTGCATCGCCATGGTCGCCATCGGCGTGTGCCAGTGATCCGGCGTTGCAATCGTCACCACATCGACATCGTTCGCGGCCAGCACATGACGGAAGTCATGCTCTGCCCGCGGCGCCGTGCCCATGCTCTTCGTCGCCGCTCCCACGAACTTCTCCAGGATGGTTTGGTCCACATCGCACACCGCCACCAGCGAGGCCCTGTCACGGTTTGCCCTGATCGAGGACAGATGCGCGTACCCGCGCCCGTTCAGCCCCAAAGTTGCAAAGCGGACCCGTTCATTCGCTCCGGCGATCTGCCCATAGCTCTTCGCCGTAGCCGCGACGGCCGTCATGCCTGCCATAAACTCTCGTCTCGAAATCATGTTCGCTCTTCCTCCGTTCGATTTCTTCCCCCCCACCTAGCGCGAGCAAAAACCCCGCCTTGGGGCTATGCGGGCGCCTTCGCGTCGTAGCACATACCCGCCAGCACACCGCGCTCATACGCCACGCTCTCCGAAGCACCCGGTATGGGGTCGTTCTCATGGATCTCGTACTCGAGGTCCACATACCCCCGGTACCCTGTTGCGATTAACGCCTCGAAGATGCCCCGCACCGGCATCACTCCCTCGCCCACCGCGACCTGGCTTTCTTTCACTCTAGGCTGCGCCAGGTCCTTCATGTGAACGTCAAATACCCTCGGGCCGACACGCCGGATCGCCTCCACCGGGTCCGTCCCTGCGCGCATCGCGTGTCCGACATCGACACAGCATCCCATCCGGGCGTCCATCCCCTTCACCGCCTCCAGCACGTCCAACGGCGATGGGAAGACCTTATCCTCCGGCCCGTGATTGTGGATCGCCAGTCGCACATCGTACTCCCGCACAAAGCGCTCTAAACGCGGCAGCACCTCCCGCGTTGGCGCCGCAACGACCACCCCGACCCCTGCCGCTCGCACATACTCAAACTTGGTCCGGACATCGGCATCCTCATCCTTCGCGAACGTGATGGTACCCACGGCCGTCAGGTTCAGTCCGGCTGCCCGCAACGCCGCAGCACCCGCTCGAACCTCCGCCGGGGGGCCCATCGGCAGATGAACGTCTTTCACATTCAAATTCACCATGCGCAACGCTTGCATGGCCGCGATCAAATGCGCGCGATCAAAAGCCCGAAATGTGTAGCTCGCCACGCCAAGACGTACGGGAGTCTGCCCCGAAGACCGCTCGGCCGCACTCCGCCCCGCAGACGCCGCCCGCCCCATGCCCTGCGCCAGAACACCCAGACCGGCGCACGTCACGCCGCGTATCAGAGACCGTCTGCTCAAAACCCCACGCATGACCGGCATCCTACGTCCGGATGCGTACCCTCGTCTACACGCCCCTGTTGATCACCCTGCGGGCTACTCCGTATCCAGCAACCGGAGAAGACCTGCCTCATCAAGGACGCTTACCCCCAGCGCCGCGGCCTTCTCGAGCTTGGACCCGGCCTCCTCGCCTGCAACCACGTACGTTGTCTTCTTACTCACAGCCCCCGATATCTTTCCACCTGCGGCCTCGATACGCTCCTTGGCCTGCTCTCGCGTCAGTGTCGGCAGTGTTCCCGTCAATACAAACGTGTTTCCCTCCAGCTGGTTCGTCGTCACGCGCTTCTCGGCCGGCATCCGCAGCCCTAGCTCCTGCAGTTGCCGCACCAGCTCGCGGTTTCGCTCTTCCCCAAAGAAATCAACAACCGCCTGCGCCACCCGTGGCCCCACCTCGTTCACTCGCTCCAACTCCTCTACACTCGCGGCTAACAAGGCATCCATTGATCCGAACTCTGCTGCCAGTAGTTGCGCTGTACGCTCCCCGACAAATCGGATTCCCAGCCCGAGTAACACACGGTTCAGGGGCGACTGCTTCGACTTCTCGATCTCTCTCACCAGCGCCGTCGCAGTCTTATCCCCAATGCGCTCAAGACTGAGAAAATCCTCCTTCGTCAACCGATACAGATCCGCAATCGTTCGCACATACACGCGACGAGAGCTCCCCGTAGTCTCCGTCGAGGCGCCTGCCTCTGCCGACCGCACAGCTTCGGCCTCCTCACTCCCCTGTGCACTCTCCTCCGCTGAACTCTCCGGCGGTTGTCCCAGAAGCTGCCGCACGATCGCATCGCCCATGCCATCGATGTTCATGACCTTGCGCGAGACAAAGTGCAGCAACTCCTCCCGAAGACGCGCCGGGCAGCTCGCGTTCACACACCGCCAGTCGACTTCGCCCTCCGCCTTCACCAACTCTCCCCCACATACGGGACACTGCGTCGGAAAGACGATCTCTCGCGTTCCGCGCCGCGCTGTTTCCACAACACCCACGATCTTGGGAATCACATCGCCGCCGCGCTCGACCTGCACCGTGTCGCCGATCTTCACGCCCAGACGCGCAATCTCATCTGCGTTGTGCAACGTGGCTCGCGTCACCGTGATTCCACCGATGGCTACCGGCCTCAGTGCCGCGACCGGGGTCATCTTGCCCGTGCGCCCTACCTGGAACGACACATCGTCCAGCAGCGTCGTGCCACCCCGAGCCGCGAACTTGTAAGCGATCGCCCACCGCGGCGCCTTGCCCGTGAAGCCAAGCCGCCGCTGCTGCGCAACTCGATCGACCTTCACCACAACGCCATCGATCTCGTAGGGCAGTGTCTTCCGCAGACCTTCGGCTTTCTCCACAAAGGCCCAGACCTCGTCGATGTCCTTTACCGGCCTTCCATACTCGTTTACCTTCAACCCGCAGGTGCGAAGCGCTCCAAGCCCCTCGCTCTGTGCCGCAAGCAGCGGCTCCCCCTCCGCCGTCAGAAGGAAGTAGGCGAAGTACTCCAGTCTGCGCTGCGCCACGATGTTCGGCTCCAGTGTTCGAATGGTGCCCGCCGCTGCATTGCGCGGATTGGCCGCAAGCTGCTGCCCCGCGGCCTCTCGCTCAAGGTTCATCTTCTCGAAGGCGGCCTCAGGCAGCACGACCTCGCCCCGCACCTCGAAGCCCTCTCGCCAAGCAAGTTCGGGCACTCCAGCCTTTCGCAATCTCGCAGCAGACACACTCAGCGGAACGCTGCGAATCGTTCGGACGTTGGTCGTCACGTCCTCGCCGGTCGTTCCATCTCCCCTTGTCAATCCGCGCTCCAGCCGAAGGCCCGCCACATCCCCTGACGCCGCTGCGTTTGGGACATATTGCAACGCCAGCGATACGCCATCGAGCTTTAACTCGCATACATAGCTGACCGTCTCACTCGCTGGCAGCGCCTCGCGCACTCGCTGCTCCCAGGCCCGCAGTTCGCCCTCATCGTAGGCGTTATCGAGCGACAGCATCGGCCTGGAGTGCGCCGCCTTGGCAAATCCTTCCTTGGGCTTGCCCCCTACCCGTTGCGTCGGCGAGTCTGCCGTGACCCACTCTGGATGGCTCGCCTCCATCTCCTTCAGTTCGTTCATCAGCGCGTCGTATTGCGCATCCGTCAACTCAGGCTGATCCTCGACATAGTAGAGGTGCTCGTGTCGTCGAATCTCGTCCCGCAGTGCCTCGACCGCAGGCCTCGCCACCTCATCGCCACTCACAACAACCTCGCCCGTTCCTTTCGTCATAGCCGAAAATTATAGGAGCGCGGCTGCGTTCCCGGCAGATCCGCAAGCAAGCGAATCTGGCTAGAAGCGCAACCATCTCCTGCCCGAATCAGGCATCCGCAAGCAACGCTCTGCAATGTCGCGCGATCTGCACCTCCTCTTCAGCTGGGACTGCCATCACCTTAGCCGCGCTCGTCTTATCCGCTGAAAGCCCAAGATGACCTAGGCCGGTCAGGATTCGCTTCCGGACCTCGACGCTGTGCTCTCCAATGCCGCCTGTAAACACCAGCAGGTCTACTCCCCCAAGCAGTGCAAAGTAAGCACCGATCTGCTTGCGCACGTCCGTGGTAAAGAGGTCTACAGCAAGCGTCGCAGCGGCATCCTTCTGCTCCACTCGCGCGAGCAACGCTCGCATATCCGCCTCACCACCACTGAGACCGCTCAAACCGCAGGCGTGGTTCACGAACTGCTCCAAACCATCAGAAGACAGCCTCTCGCTGCGTAGCAGATACAGCAGGACCGTGGGGTCAAGGTCTCCCGAGCGCGTTGCCATCGGAATGCCCCCGGTCGGGCTGAGCCCCATGGTCGTGTCGACCGATTCACCGCCCCGGACAGCCGTCACGCTGGAGCCGCCGCCTAGGTGGGCGATGATGAGGCGGGGGGGTGGGTGGGGGGCGAGGCGGTGCATGACGGATTCGCAGGAAAGGCCGTGAAAACCGTAGCGTTGGATGCCCATTTTGAAGTATTTGGCGGGGATGGGGAGGTATTTCGCGACCGGTGGCAGGGTTTGGTGGAAGGTGGTGTCGAAGCAGGCAAACTGGGGGGTGTCGGGGAACAACTCCTGCGTTTTCTTGATGATGCGTACCGCTTCGGGGATGTGGAGGGGGGCGAAGTGGATGCTTTTTTCGAGGGTTTGGAGGAGTTCGGGGGTGATTTTTTGGTGGTTGCGGAGGTGTGGACCGCCGTGAACGACGCGATGACCGACCGCCGCGAGGGGGGTGTTGAGGTGGGTTTTGAGGGCTTTTTGGAGGGAGTCAAGGGCATCTTCGGCCGATTCCTGCACATGTTGCGTGCTGAGGAGGGTTTGGCCCCCGGCGTCCTGGAGGGTGAGGGTGCCGTCGGGGCGGTTGAGGGCGTCGGCGCCGCCGGTGAGGAAGGGTTGCTCGTCGCCGGAGGGCGAGGGGGTGAAGACGCCGAACTTGAGGGAGGAGGAGCCGCTGTTGAGGACGAGGATGGGTGCTGGGGGCATGGAGGGTCTGCGCGCCGGACGCGCTGCGGGCAGAATACAGGGTGCCTGTGTCTCTCCCAAGCTCAGGCGCACAGTCTCTGACCTCGCTCGGTCGTCTTCGATTTGCTGCCCAGAGCTTTCGCCCCGAACCGAATTGTCTTGACTTCAGACGGAGGGCGTCGCAGCATTCTCGTGCCCCAGGTACCAGAGCGTTTCAGGTTCCATAAGGAGACGGTATGCGACTCCGGCCTAAGATGTGTCTTCTTCTCACGTGCGCTACCCTATTCGCCATAAATCCGTCGCTGCGATCACAGAGTCCGCCCCCGGATGGCAAGCATACGCTGGTGACTCCGCTACCCTTGGTCGAGGGATTTCAGGAAGCGCAAATTGCCATCGCAAACAGGAACCCTTCTGCTGTGGCGGCCAAGCTTCACTTCCGCGACGAAGCCGGGGCCGAGGTCGGGTCCGCACCGGTCTCCCTGGTGCCACACGATTTGCAGACGATCTCCTTCTCGGATGTGCTGAAGGGACTGCCGCTTCATTCTGTCCGAAGTGTGTCGTTGCAATACGAGGGCCAGTTTCTCGCGCTCGCCTCTCAAGTCACGCTTCTGAAGTACAAAGATGGCGCCAGCGTCGATGCCACGCTGTACGAAGATCGCGAATTTGCGTCGTCGCAGCTCAACGCCGTGTGGTGGCAGCCCTCGGACGGACGGGCATTCGCCTCTATCACCAACACGAGTGACTCGCCAGTGACGGTCAGCCTCACGTTAGATCATGATGCTGCTAGCTCTATCCTGCTGCAACCTCATGGGACGCACATGGCAGAGATGCCATCGCTGCCGGCGGGAAGCGATCTACGAAGCCTCGGTGTGCGCTCTTCCGCGCCAGCCGGAACGATCCGTGCCACGGGATTTGTGGCTTCGAGGGATGGCAGTTATGTCAACACGCTTCGCTTTCTCGATCCGGGACTTTCTCTCAGTGACAGCCTTTACGCCACAGGCCTGGTTTTGAGTGGGAAGAGTTATGTTCTCGCCGTGCAAAACATCACAGATCAGGCGATTACCATGACAGGGCGGGCCTTTTTGTCCAGTGATAACGACAAGGCTTCTCCGCCGAGGAGTCTCGCGCCTGAGATCGTGCCGCCGGGGGAGATCGTCTCACTACGACTGGAAAAGAGCGTCGGGGCTTCCCTCAAGGACATCGTTGCTCTTGCGTTGACGAGCTCCGGCGGCCGAGGCTCCTTTGCGGCTTCTCTCACTATTCTGTACCCCAACACTCCCATACTGTCTGCGTCCGTTCCATTTCGGGATGTTTCGACGCAGGAGGAGGCCACAGGAGGTTATCCGTGGCGAATCGACGGCGACTACACGACACATGCGTATATTACGAATACGACGGATAAGGAAAGGGCCGTAATTGTTACGCTGCTTCTGCCGTCGCAGGAGCCGTACGTTGTAGGCCGTCGCGTCCTGGCAGCAGGGGAAACGCAGGTCTATGACGTGCGACATCTGCGTGATGCAAAGATACCGGATGCTCTTGGCCACACCTTACCACCTGATGCAACGTACGGTCAGTTCATCTGGGGAGTCGATGTCTCAAAAGTTATGGCAGGGGGCCTGCTCGGGCGAACAGTGATGGAGAGCGAAGCCGACCATGCGCTGCGGAGCTATAGTTGTCCCAACTGCAACTGCGGATACTCGGTCAGCTATCTCAGTATCAACCCTAATGTGATTAGCCTCAATCTCGGCAGCAAGGTTTCCGCCTCCGGTATAGCCAATTATTGGAGCCCGTGTGGAACCACACTTGTTCCCGCTCCGGCTCTTGTTTATCCAGTCTGGAGTTCGCTCAACTCGTCGATTGCCAGCGTCGACGGCGCCGGTGGCGTCGTGGGCGTCAGCCTAGGAAGCACTACGATCGATGCTCAGTACTATGCCAACTACGTCACCATCAGCGGAGGGAGCTGCACGTCGTATGGGAAGGAATTTTATGGCCAAGCCACTGCCAACGTTAGCCAGGTACCCTACGCTGACCGAATCGTAAGTACAACATACAATTCAGCAGTTCCGATGTGCCCGAACGGGGCAGCAGGCCAGCCCGGCTGGAGACGAGATGTAGTCAAAATCGTTACGGACGAAAACGGCAAGGACATTGCCGTCTCTGGACAATCCCTTGCCGAGACAATCACAATCGGCAGCCCAAATGCGCTGTTACCCCCCGGCACAAAACCCATCATAGGTACAGTTACAACGAACAGCTCAGGGCAATATACAGACTCCCTCTATGCATGCAGTTCTACGTGCCCGGCGAATACGGGGCAGACTAATGCAACACAGACGATCACCGATAAATACGGTAGTAGTTCCTATACATTGCAAAGCAACCAGTTTGTTTACAAATGCTCAGGGATAACGATCAATGGACAGTGATCAGGAGAACTGGATGTTTATTGGTAAGAGGTCTCGAGCGCTGATCACCATATTCGTTCTGTTTTGTTCGAGTGGTTGCCACTCCCAGGTTACACCGGCAGAGCGCAGCAGATATGCCGGTGGGCAGGCCACGCCTATAGAAGCAGTGGTTCGGATCGCGATGGCGAACAAGATTCCGTTGGGAGTTGTGCTGGGAGCCAAGCCCTCACTGTGTGGGCGGCAGCGGACCTATGACTTTCGCGACAAGAGCGTAGGTGACGCGCTGCGGGCAAGCCTGGAAGGTACGGGGTATGAGCTGTCCAGCGTGGATGGTGTCTACCGCATCTCCGCGCCTGATCCCAGCCCGGGCGAGCGCAAGACGTTGGCCTATGTTTTTCCTAGTTTCTCGTCCGCCCTGGATACGATGAGCGGGGTAGGAGCGTGGCTTACGGGATGGATCCAAGATGTGGTCGAGGGTTCGGGTGGGTTCTTGGGAAGTCATCTGGGCGGGACTGACGATGAGCATCTAAAGCTACCGGAGTTCAAGAATATGACTCCGCCGCAGATCGCCGATGCCGTGGTGACAATGAGGGGTCATGGGTTCTGGGTTATGCAGGCAAATGACCTGAGTTCGCCCCCCAAGCCGGGATCGACGCAGATGACCCTCTACAGCTACCACGATCTGGCTGGACAGGAGCCGGCTGTGTCCTGCATCGAGGCCGCACCCAAGTAGAAATGCTTGTGGTAGTGGTGGGATAAGGGCGAGTCGGGCAGGTCTGCTTCGGTCTTACTCGCGGGCGCAGGTCTGGGTGGGCTGGTGGTGGTCGACCTTGGGTGTGGGGTCGGGGGAGAACGGCCAGGTCCAGTCGGTGATGTCGGGGTGGTCGATGCCTTCCTTGTAGGAGTAGTTGACGGCTTCGATAATTTGGTCCTGAAGCCAGTCTTTGACGTGGGCGGCGGTGGTTTGGAGTTTGGGGACGCGGTCGATGACGTCCATGCAGAGGTGGAAGCGATCGATGTGGTTGAGGATGGCGAGTTCGAGCGGTGTGTCGATGTTGCCGCGTTCGCGATAGCCGTGGACGTGGAGGTTGTCGTGGTTGGTGCGGTTGTAGGTGAGTTTGTGGACGAGCGAGGGGTAGGCGTGGAAGTTGAAGATGACGGGCTTGTCGGTGGTGAAGAGGGAGTCGAAGTCGCGGTCGGAGAGGCCGTGGGGGTGGTCGGTGGCGGGCATGAGCTTGTAGAGGTCGACCACGTTGACGAAGCGAACCTTGAGGTCGGGGAGCTTGTCGCGGAGGATGGCGGCGGCGGCGACGGCTTCCATGGTGGGGATGTCGCCGGCTGAGGCGAGGACGACGTCGGGCTCGGTGCCGCCGTCGTTGGAGGCGAAGTCCCAGATGCCGATGCCCTTGGTGCAGTGGCGGACGGCGGCGTCCATGGGGAGATAGACGAGGTGCTTCTGCTTGTCGGAGACGACCACGTTGACGTAGTCGCGGGAGCGGAGGCAGTGGTCGACGACGGAGAGGGCGCAGTTGGCGTCGGGTGGGAGGTAGATGCGGCAGACCTCGGGGGACTTGTTGGTGACGATGTCGAGGAAGCCGGGGTCCTGGTGGGTGAAGCCGTTGTGGTCCTGCCGCCAGACGAGGGAGGAGATGAGGAGGTTGAGGGAGGGGATGGGGGCGCGCCAGCCGAGCTCTTTTTTGGATTTTTCGAGCCATTTGGCGTGCTGGTTGAACATGGAATCGATGATGTGGATGAAGGCCTCGTAGGAGTTGAGGAGGCCGTGGCGGCCGGTGAGGGTGTAGGCCTCGAGCCAGCCTTCGAGGGTATGTTCGGAGAGCATCTCCATGACGCGGCCGTCGAGGGCGATGTCGGTGCCGTCGGCGTCTTCGGGGAGGTAGGTTTCGAGCCAGGTTTTGCCGTGGGAGGCGGGGTAGATGCCGTCGAGCTTGTTGGAGGCGGTTTCGTCCGGGCCGAAGACGCGGAAGTTGGTCATGTTTTGCTTCATGACGTCGCGGAGGAAGGTGGCGGCGGTGGCGGTGGGGGAGACGTAGGTGCTGGCGGGGGCGTCGATGGCGACGGCGTAGTCGCGGAAGGGTGGGAGGACGAGGGGGCGGACGAGGTTGCCGCCGTTGCTGTGGGGGTTGGCGGAGATGCGGCGGTCGCCGGTGGGGGCGAGGGCCTGGAGTTCGGGGCGGAGGGCGCCGCGCTCGTCGAAGAGCTCTTCGGGCTTGTAGGAGCGGAGCCAGGTTTCGACCTGCCGGAGCTCTTCGGGGTCGTTGAGGGGGTCGGTGATAGGGACCTGGTGGGCGCGCCAGAAGTTTTCGACTTTGTGGCCGTGGACTTCTTTGGGGCCGGTCCAGCCCTTGGGGGAGCGGAGGACGATCATGGGCCAGCGGGGGCGCTCGGTTTCGGTGCCGGCGTGTTGGGTGGCGCGGGCTTTCTGCTGGATGGCGCGGATGCGGAGGACGCACTGCTCGGTGACGGCGGCCATGCGCTGGTGCATGGTGTCGGGGTCGTGGCCTTCGACGAAGAAGGGCTCGTAGCCGTCGCCGCGGAAGAGGGATTCGAGCTCGTCGTGGGGGATGCGGGCGAGGATGGTGGGATTGGCGATCTTGTAGCCGTTGAGATGGAGGATGGGGAGGACGGCGCCGTCGCGGATGGGGTTGAGGAACTTGTTGGCGTGCCAGGAGGTGGCGAGGGGGCCGGTTTCGGCTTCGCCATCGCCGATGCAGACGGCGACGATGAGGTCGGGGTTGTCAAAGGCGGCGCCGAAGCCGTGGGAGAGCGAGTAGCCGAGTTCGCCGCCCTCGTGGATGGAGCCTGGGGTTTCGGGCGTGCAGTGGGAGCCGAGGCCGCCGGGGAAGGAGAACATCTGGAAGAGGCGGAGCATGCCGGCTTCGTCGGGCGAGCGGTCGGGGTAGATCTCGGAGTAGCGGCCCTCGAGCCAGGAGTTGGCGAGGGTGGCGGGGGCGCCGTGGCCGGGGCCGGCGATATAGAGGACGTTGAGGTCGAGCTTGCGGATGAGGCGGTTGAGGTGGACCCAGATGAAGGACTGGCCGGGGTCCGTGCCCCAATGGCCGAGCAGGCGGCGCTTGATGTGTTCGGCTTTGAGCGGCTCGCGGAGGAGCGGGTTGGCGCGGAGGTAGATCATGCCGGCGGACATGTAGTTGGCGGCGCGCCAGTAGCGATCCATGCCCTGAAGTTCCTCGGGGCTGAGAGGAGAGGTAGAGACGGCTTCCGACATGGTGTGCGCTCCTTAGTTTCGGTTACTACCCATGGGATGCGCGACGGATGTGGCGGTGCGATGAATCAGCGGGGGCTGGCTGAGGCGGTGAGCGTGAAGTCGTGGATCGACTCGGCGGGGAAGCCGGCTTTCTGCTTTCCTGTGGCGGCGGCGAGGCCAGTGCCGCCGGCGGCGCCAGCGAGTGAGCCGAGGAGCGCGCCCTTGCCGCCACCGGCGAGGCCGCCGATGAGTGCGCCGAGACCGGTTCCGCCGCCGATCTTTTCCACATTGCTGCGGGTGTGGCCGTTGCCTTCGTCGCGGATTGCGGAGCTCCGCAGGTCATAACGGCGGCCGTCGAGGTCGATGGAGTCGAGGCGAACGGTGACGTAGCCGGGGCTCTTGAAGCGTCCGCTGGAGCGGGCGTAGGTGACTCGCGCCCGGAGCGGTGTGCCGCGGCGGGCGAGCACTCTGCCGTCGACGACGAGATCAGAGGCCAGGGAGCAGGGAACGATGTCGCCGACGTGGGCGGTGGCGGAGCTGACGGGAGCATCCAGGCGGACGCGCAGCGAGGTATTCGCAGGGATGTCTTGCGCGAAAGCGGAAGCGGCAAACGTCAGGGCGACGGCGAGGGCAAACGAGCGAAGGATACGCACGGGATTCTCTCCAGGTTGGTCTGGATGTTTGAGATGCTTGCGCCCAGCTGCGGGCGAGTGGGAGGGGTGCGGAAGGATGGTCCCGGAGACGGCTCGGGCCGCATGCGCGGTGCGATGCGGCCCAGGAGAGATATGGCGTGAGAAGAGGGAGTTGAGGTGGTGGCTATCTCTGCACGCCAAAGGTGAAGACGGTCTCGGACTGAAAGGTCTGACCGGGTTTGAGCTCGGTGGAGGGGAAGTTGGGATGGTTTGGGGAGTCGGGGAAGTGCTGCGTCTCCAGGCAGAAGCCTGCGTGCTTGGGGTAGGGCTTGCCGGAGGCGCCGGTGAGCGAGCCGTCGAGGAAGTTGGCGGTGTAGAACTGCACGCCGGGCTGGGTTGTGGTGACGGTGAGGGTGCGGCCGGAGGCCGGATCGAGCACTTTGGCGGCCTCATGCAGGCCCGGACCGGAGGCGTTGAGGACCCAGTTGTGGTCGTAGCCGCCGGCGAGTTTGAGTTGCTCGTTGTCATCGTCGATGCGTTTGCCGATCTCGGTGGGCTTGGTGAAGTCGAGTGGCGTGCCGGCTACGGGAGCAAGCTGGCCGGTGGGGATGAGTTTGGCGTTCGCGGGTGTGTAGCGCGAGGCGGGGATGGTGAGGATGTCGTGGAGGATGGTTCCGTTGCCCTCGCCGGAGAGGTTGAAGTAGGTGTGGTTTGTGAGATTGAGGACAGTGGGCTCGGTCGTGGTGGCGCTGTAGTGGATCTCGAGCGAGTGACCGGAGAGGATGTAGCGGACATGGACGGTGAGGGCGCCGGGGAAGCCCTGGTCGCCATCGGGCGAGAGCAGCGCGAGCTCGACGCCGTTGGGAAGCTGCCTGGCGGTCCAGACCTTGCGGTCGAAGCCGGCCGTGCCGCCGTGGAGGGAGTTGAAGCCGTGGTCGTTGGTGGGGATGTGGTAGGTGTGGCCGTCGAGCGAAAAGGTTCCGCCGGCGATGCGATTGCCGTAGCGACCTACGACCGAGCCCATATACGTGGACTTGTCTGCGACGAAGCCGGCAAGGTTGTTGAAGCCAAGGATGACGTCGGCCTTCTTGCCGGAGCGGTCGGGGGCCTGGATGCTGACGATGTGCGCGCCGAAGTTGGTGATGCGAACGGCAAGGTCGGAGTCGGAGAGGGTGTAGAGCGTGACGGGCTGGCTGTCGACGTTGCCCCAGGGCTCGGCGGTGACTTTGGTCTGGGCGAGGGCGAGGGGGGCGGCCAGGGTGAGGGCGGCCAGAGTGAGGGCAGCGGGGACGAACGGGGCAGTGGTGCGATGGATCATTGCATCTCCTTGGGGGCGAGGTCGCGGGTGTTGTGGCGCGGGTGAGGTCCGCGACGATCTCGCGCGGCGATGGCAAGGATAGCGCCCGCAAGGGGTCGCGGGCCAGCAGAGGCTATTGCGTGGACTGGAGCACCCGGGTGGCCTTCTGCTCCTCATGCTGGCGGTTTTGCGCTTCAAGCTGGCGGAAGCGGGCGTCGGCGGCGTCGGCGGCGGCCTTGTTGCCGAGGGCGCGGTAGGTCTGGGCGAGCAGATGCTGGACGGAAGCTTCCTGAGGCGCGGCCTTTTCAGCAATCTGGAGGTCGGGGAGAGCGGCGGCGGGCTTGCCCTGACGGAGGAGGAGGCGGGCGCGCTCGGCATGGGCCTGGGGGATCTCGGGGCATTGCGCGAGGGCGGTGTTGACCTCGGCGAGGGCGGCTTCGGGGGGTTCGGCGAGGTGGTCGAGGGTGTCGGCGAGCTTCCAGTGGGCGAAGCAGTTACCGGGCTCCACGGAGAGCAGACGGGTGAGCTGTTCGCGGGCGTGGGCCCAGTCTCCGGTGTGCCAGTAGAGGTCGGCTAAGTGGTTCAAAGCACTGGAGTTGTTGGGGTCGGCCGAGAGGGCCTGCATGTAGGCGTCGATGGCTCCGGGGGTGTTCTGCATCGACTCCATGATTTCGCCATCGAGCTGGTGGGTGAGGGGGGAGTTGGGGTCCAGGGCCTCCACTTTGGCGAAGGCCTGCTGGGAGAGCTGTAAGTGCTGTTTTCCCAACAGATACCAGGCTTCCTGGTCCTTGGGGTCGAGGTGGACGAGGGCCTGGAGCTCGGCGACGGCGTCGGCGGGGCGGTTGAGGTCGGCCAGGGTTCGGGCGAGGGTGAGGCGGGCGAAGCGATCCGCGGGCAGCGCGGCGACGCCTTTTTGCAGGGGGACGAGGGCCTTTTCGGGCTGATCGAGATGGAGATAGGCGGCCCCGAGCATGATTTGGGCGGGGGACATCCCGGGAGCGAGGGCGACACCCTTCTGGAGGACGGGGACCGCCTCCGAGTAGCGGCCGAGGTTGAAGAGGAGGCGGCCGAGGTTGTTGTAGGCGGGCGCGAGCGAGGGGTCGAGGGCGAGGATGCGGCGGTAGTCGGCGAGGGCCTGATCGGGCTGGTTGCCGGCCTGGGCGGCCTGGGCGTGGGCGTAGAGGGTCTGCACCTCGGGGGACTGGGCGGGGGCCTGGACGGTGGCGAGCTGGGTGACGACCGAGACCGCGACGAGGGCGGAGGCGAGCGCGCAACGAGGAAACGGAGGCATAGGAGGAGTGTAAAGAAAAGCCGGACCGCGGAGCGGTCCGGCTTTGGGGGAACAGCGGTTGGGGTTAGAAGGTGACGCGGCCGCTGATCTGGCCTTGCCGTGGACCGTTGTTTTGTCCGGATGTGACGTAGCCGTAGTTGCTGTCGTCGACGTTGTTGTTGGGACCGTTGAAGCGGACACGGTTGAGGAGGTTGAAGTAGTTCATTTCGAGGATGAAGTTGACGCGCTCTCCCAGAGCGAACTTCTTCGAGGCTTTGACGTCCTCCTGGTAGAAGCCCGGGTTGCGGACCTCGCCGTAGTTTCTGTAGGCATTGCCGAGGGTGTACCCACTGCTGTTGCTCACAAAGGCCGCGGGGTTATAGATCCGGTGCGTGCTGCGGCCGTTGGCGAAGGTTCCGAGGCCGGTGTAGCTGCTCCCGGAGAGCTTCACCGCAGAGTTGCGGTCAGGTCGGTTGCCGCAGTTGGCGCAGCCGAGGGGGTTGTTGTTGTTTTCGCCGGGTCCGATGGGGGTGCCGGTGACGTATTGGAGGATGAAGCCGACTTGGACACCACCGAGGATCTGACCGGTGATTCCTTTGTTGTTGACGAAGCTCTTGCCGGGACCGATGGGGAGCTCATAGGTACCGCTGACCTTGGCGTTGTGGGTGACGTCGTTGTTGGAGACAACGTATTCGGGGTATTTGTTGTACTTGTTGACCGGGAAGCCGGCAAAGGTGGCGAAGGCGGTATCGGCGTTGGTGAGGGTTTTGGAGAGCGTGTAGGAGGTCAGGAAGGAGAGGCCGTTTGAGAAGCGCTTCTCCAGGCTGGTTTGCAGACCGTTGTAGTTGGCGACACCGGTGGTATCGAAGTTGTTGAAGACCTCGTTGTACTGCGGGAAGGGTGAGAGGGCGCGGGCGACCGTGGCGTTGGGGCCGAGGTCGGTGGCGAACCCTGCATAGGGCGTCTGGATGCCGGCGGCGATGGCAGCCGGACTGTTGATGCCGGCCTTCAGCAGCGGACCGTACGGCAGCAGAACGGCTGGGTTGCCCTGGCTGGGAGGATCGAGCTGGCCCGGCAGATGCAGCGCGTGGTTGCCGATGTACGCGACCTGGAGGAAGGTATTCCAGGGCAGCTGTCGCTGCACGTTGAAGTTCCACTGCTGCAGGTAGGGCATGCGACCGGCGGTTTTGGGGTTGAAGGCCTCGATGCGCTGACCGATGCCGAGGGTGGGGCCGACGGCCTGGTTTGGCGGCGCGGGCAGCGGGCGCGCATCCCAGGAGCCGTAGGCGGCCTGCGTGGAGCCGATGCTGCTGGCGGTATACGAGCCCTGCAAGAGGTTGCCGTAGGTGGTGGCTACCTTGCTGGTGCCGTATTCGTAGGCTCCGCCATTCAGATAGGAGATGTTGTAGCCGGCCTGGATGACGGTCTTCTCGTTGATGGAGTAGGCGAGTCCGATGCGAGGCCCGAAGTTCAAGAAGTGGATATCGGCCCGGGTGACACCGCCCTTGGCGTTGCTGAACTGGGTGGCGATGCCGGGGAGATTGCCTGCGGCGGGGTTGGGGGCGTTGGGATCGAGGAAGACGATCTGGTTGCTGTTTTCCGTGAAGGGCAGGGCGATATCCCAGCGGAGACCGAGGTTGACGGTGAGCTTGGGGGTGAACTTGATGTCGTCCTGGATGTAGGGGGCGATCAGGAGGTTGCGGAGCCGCAGCTCATTGGCGAAGATGCGTTGCGCGGAGTCTACCTGCCCAAGGAGGAAGCTGGCAAAGGAGCTGCCCGTGCTTCCGAGTGCGGCGGGATTAGCCGTGTTGCGTTGGCTGAAGTTGAACTGACCGCCGCAGAACTGGCACTCGTTGTCGTCCTGGTAGGAGCGTCGGGCTTCTCCGCCGAAGGTAAAGGTGTTGTGGCCCTTGACCCATTGCAGGCTGACGACGCCGGCGAGGCCGAGTTTGCGGTTGACCGACCCGGAGTTGCCGCCGCCGGTGCCGTACTGCGTGGGCGCGTTGGAGCCGTCGAAGGTGATATTCGGGAAGACGTTTTCGCGGAAGTTTGGAACCACACCGGGGAAGTTGACGCCGGTCTTCAGGGTCTCCTGGTTGTTGATTTCGCCGATCCAGGAGGCGCCCGCGGTGAGGACGAGGTTGGACGTGATGGCGTCGACGTAGTTGAGCAGCCAGACGGAGCCGACGTTCGGGTAGTACCTCAGGCTCTGCAGGAGGTTGGTGGTGGGGACGATGGGAGCCTGATCGAAGCCGCTGCTGGTGAAGGTGTTGCGCCACTCCGCGAAGTGCAGCGACTGCTTGGAGTTGATGTTGTGGTCGATGGTGAAGCCCCAGGTGTGCTGGACGAGGGGGTAGGCGTTTGCAATTGCGTTCTTGTTATTGACCAGACCCGGGCGATCAGGATCGGGAATGCTGGGAATGATGGAGTTGGAGAGAGCGCTGAAGCGCGCCTGCGGGATGATGTTGCCGGGGAACTGCTGGCCGGTAAGCGGATCGTAGATTGGGATGACGGCGCCGGTGGAGTCGACGTAGTCAGAGAAGTTGCCGGTCTTCTGCAAGGCGGTGGGCACGGTGCCGAGATTGGTGTTTGTCGAGTTGCTCTTGCCGAAGTCGAGCGCGAAGAGGAAGAAGGTCTTGTCCTTGCCGTTGTAGACGTGAGGGATGACGACCGGGCCGCCGACGGTAAAGCCGTAGTCGTTCTCGCGGTCGATGGGCGTTCTGTTGTTGAAGAAGCCGCGCGCATCGAAGTACTCGTTGCGGTTGATGTAGAAGGCGTCGCCGTGGAGGGCGTTGGTTCCGGAGGCGGTCTGGTAGGTGACGGCGCCCTGGGCGAGGCCGTATTTGGCGGAGAAGGTGGAGCGCTCGACGCGGAACTCGTTGATGAGCTCGAAGGGCGGATTGAAGTTGGTGGTGTAGCCGGCGGTCTCCGACTGCGGCGCGGGGATGCCGTTGTAGAGGATCTCGGATTCGAAGTCGATGCCGCCGTTGACGCGGTGGGAGAAGGTGTCGCCCTGGGTGCCTGGGGCGAGGAACTGGAGCTGATCGATCTGGCGGGTGCGGCCGCCGCCGATGGCGACGGGGAGCGCGGCGACGACGGCGGGCTCGATGGTGGTGCCGAGTTCGGGCTGGGTGGTGTTGAGGGCGATGAGGTTGGAGGTGACCTCAACGGTCTGGTTGGTCTCGCCGGCCGCCAGGTGAATGTCGATGGTGGCCTGCACCGTGACTTCGACGTTGACGTTGTTTTGGACGGTCTTGGAGAAGCCGGGCGCGGTGACGGTGATGGTGTAAAGGCCGGGGACGAGGCCGGTGACGCTGTAGGTTCCGGCCGAATCCGAGACCCTGGTGATGGCGGTTCCCTTGGCGTTGTTGGTGATGACGACGTTGGCGTTGGGAACGACGGCGCCGGAGGTATCGGTGATGGTTCCGGTGATGCCGCTGGAGGCCTGGGCAAGGAGGAGGGGGGCGGGTGTGAGGAGGAGGGTTGCGGCGGTGACGTGCAGCCAGGGATGACGGCGGGTGAGAGGGGCGGATGTGGCAAAGGCCAAGCCTCTCAGACGATGGGTGAGCTTCATGTACGACCTCCAGAAAGCGAGACAGGGTGGAGCGGGGCGGTGCTTGGTAACGATTCCAGCGTGGCTGCAAAGTAAAGCGCGGCGGGGATGTCTGTCAATGTTTTTGTGTGGCGGCCCCTGTGGCGGGCTCGTCGCGGTTGGGTGTTGGCACGCTGGAATGCGTTCCCAGGAGGCGGGCGACGATGGCGTATTCGGTATTGGCTTCGGAGGTTCGGCCGAGCCGGCGGAGGATGCGGGCGAGGAAGAAGTGGGGCTGTTCGGAGTCTGGCGCGAGGGCGGCGGCGCGCTGGAGGGCGGTGACGGCCTCGGGAAGTCGGTTGAGGGCTTCGAGGGCGAGGCCCTGCTGCTGGAAGACGAGGGGGTTGTCGGGGCCGAGTCGGGCGGCCTGGTCGAGGAGGGGGAGGGCGTCGGCGGGGTGGTTCTGCGCGAGGAGGAGGGTGCCGAGATCGAGGAAGGGCTGGGGGTCCTGCTCGGGCTGGTTGGCCTGGGCGGCGATGGCGGCACGGTAGGCGGCGATGGCGTCCGCGGGGCGCCCGAGGCGTTCAAAGGCGAGGCCGAGGTTGTATTGGGCGCGGAGGGCCTGGGGGGAGTTGGGCGGGGCGAGGCGGAGCGCGTGTTGGAGGGAGGCGACGGCGTCGGCGTTGCGGTCTTCGTTGTACTGCGTGCGGCCGAGGAGGTACCAGAGATGGGGGTCGGCGGGGGTGAGGGTGAGGGCGTAGCGGAGCCACTTTTCGGCGTCGGGGAGGTCTTTGAGGAGGATGTAGTCGGAGGCGACGGTGGCGAGGTCGGCGGCGGAGGGGGTGCGGAGGCCGGCGCCGGCGGTGTAGGCGGCGAGTGAATCTTTGGGCCGCCCCTCGCGGAAGAGGATGAGGCCGAGGAGGAAGCGGGCGTCGGGGCTGGCGGGGGCGAGCTGGATCTGGCGGAGGACGAGTTGTTCGGCCTGGGCGAGGTGGTTGAGGGCGAGCTCGTGGAGGGGGGGAGCGAGGTCGGCGGAGGCGGAGGGGGTGGGGGCGAAGATCTGCGCGGGGCCGGGCGCGGGGTGGAGAAGGCCGGGGGTGAGGAGGAGAGCGAGGGTGAGGCGGCGGGGTGACACGGAGACTATGTTGGCACGGCAGGGGGTGCGGCGCGGGCCGCGCGTGGAAGAGGGCTCTTTTTGCCGGGATTGCCGGAATTGCTGCAGTGCTGCGCTCTTTTTTGGCTGTATCAACACACCAACCGACGCCGGGTCGAGCGATACGTGTAGCGTAGAAGGCCTGAGGCCGGTGGAAGCCCGCGGCCTCAGTTCCCCCCTTTGCTCTTTCTGGAGGTGTTCCCGATGGCTGATACACCGAATGCGGGATTTACCCGGCGCGGATTTCTGAAGGGCGCGGGTCTTGCCGCGGCGACTACCGTGGCCGAGACAACAACCGCGCTGGCGCGGGACTTGCATGATGCGGCGCATGCGCCGGCCGCGGTGGGACCGGCGCCGCTGTCGATCAAGCTGCACGTGAACGGCCACGAGCAGGCCGTGACGGTGGAGCCGCGGTATACGCTGGCGGCGACGCTGCGCGACTCCATGGGCCTGACGGGAACCAAGGTGGTATGTGATCGAGGTTCCTGCTCGGCGTGCACGGTGTGGATCGACGACGTGCCGTCGCTGGCCTGCATGACGCTGGCGGTGGATGCCGTCGGGCGCAGGATCACAACCATTGAGGGGCTGTCGAGCGGGGAGACGATGCACCCGGTGCAGGCGGCCTTTGTGAAGCACGATGCGATGCAGTGCGGCTTCTGCACGCCGGGCATGGTGATGAGCTGCGCGGCGCTGCTGAAGCGCAACCCGAACCCCAGTCTGGACGACGTGAAGCACGCGACCAGCGGCAATCTGTGTCGGTGCGGGACGTACCCGAAGGTCTTTGCGGCGACGCTTGACGTTGCCAAGAGCCACGCGCTCGCCGGCCTGGTGACGCTTAACCCCGGAACGGAGGCGTAGATGGCACCGAACGCGATCGTAGATGACCCTCTTCCGCAGCAGAGCCAGACCAACACCAAGGGCAAGGACGCCTCGGCCGAGAAGGTCGCGAAGCCGAAGTCGGAGGGCGTGCAGAAGGAAGAGCAGACGCCGTCGACGACAGCCGCCGCGGCCGCGGGCGAGACACCCACGCGGACGGAGAGCTTTGTCTTCGGCATCCCGCAGGATGGGCTGACGACAAAAGACCGGCAGGTGAGGCTGGACGAGCCGCCGCCGCTGGCGCGCAACGAGGATCTGACCTACATCGGCAAGCCGACGGTGCGTTATGACGGACCGGCCAAGGCGATGGGTCGCGGGCGCTACACGGCAGACGTGCATCTGCCCGGGATGCTGTATGCGCGGATGATCGATGCGACGGTGCCGCACGGGCGCATCGTCTCGATCGACACCACAGCCGCGGAGAAGGCGCCGGGGGTTCGCGCCGTGCATGTGATCGAGCATGTGCGTGGGGGGACGGCAGAGTTGCGCGATCCCAAGCTTGAGACACCGTCGCGATATCCGATTGTGCGCTATGCGGGCCAGCCGATTGCAGGGGTCGCGGCGACGACCCAGCAGGCGGCGGACGATGCCGCGAAGCTGGTGGTGGTGAAGTATGACCCGATGAGCTTTGTGGTGGATCGCACGGATGCGCGCGCCGCGGACGCCCCGGTGGTGTTTCCCGGACCGGCCGATGCGGCGGGCAGCGCCGGCGGCGGCGGTGGGCCGAAGGGCGTGCCGCAGAAGGGCAACGTGCACGGCCCGCAACGCAAAGTGGTAGGCGACCCGCAGCAGGGCTTTGCCGAGGCCGATGTGGTGGTGGAACAGGACTACTACACCCAGGTGCAGACGCACTCGGCGCTGGAGACGCACGGCTTTGTGGTTGATTGGAAGCCGGAGGAGGTGACGGTGTACGCCTCCACGCAGGGCACCTCCAGCGTGCGCGACGACTTCGCGCATGTCTTCAACCTGCCCAAGACCAAGGTGCGCGTAATCACGGAGTACATGGGCGGCGGCTTTGGTGCGAAGTTCGGCGCGGGCAACGAGGGCGTGGTTGCGGCAAACCTGTCGCGCAAGGCGAACGCTCCCGTGAAGCTGATGCTGGATCGTCGGCAGGAACACATCGTCAGCAACCGGCCAGACTCGCACCAGACGTTGAAGATCGGCGCAAAGCAGGACGGCACGCTGACCGCGATCCATCTGGTGAGCTACGGCACGGCCGGTGTGGGCACGGGCGCAGGCACGGCCGGGCCGGCGACCAACATGTACAAGTCGCCGAACCTCCTGACGGAGGAGTACGACGTCTTCATCAACGCCGGTCCGGGTGCGGCGTTTCGCGCCCCCGGCCATCCGCAGGGCTGCTTTGCGCTGGAGCAGGCGGTCGATGAGCTTGCCGACAAGCTGAAGATGGATCCCATGGTGCTGCGGGACAAGATTGACGACAACCCCGTGCGCCGGGTGGAGCGGGAGGTCATCCTGCAGAGGACCAACTGGCGCAATCGCCGGCCGGCGGGCGCCGATACGGGGCCGATCAAGCGCGGCATGGGCATCGCGCAGTCCATCTGGTACCGCTTTGTGAGCATGAACTCCTCCTGTGAGGTACGCGTCGCAAAGGACGGCACGGTGGAGCTGATGTCGGCGGTGCAGGACCTGGGCACCGGCACCAAGACGATGCTGGCGGTTGTGGTGGCGGAAGAGTTCGGCATACCGCCCGAGCAGGTGGTGGTTCGGATCGGCGACACGCGGTTTCCAATCGGCCCGGATTCGGGCGGCTCGGTAACGGCGGGCTCGATTACACCCGCGGTTCGCAATGCCGCCTGGCAGGCCAAGCAGAAGATGCTGGCGGCGGTTGCACCCTCGCTCGGCGGCAAGTCTGATGACCTCCTGGTGAAGGGCACGCGGTTTGTCTCCAAGAGTGATCCGTCGGTGAGCTTCTCGCTCAAGCAGCTGGCCGCCAAGCTGCCGGTCAGTGAGATCTCGGTGCGCTCGACCCGTGTGCCGGAGTATTCCAAGGAGCGCCTGACCTATGGCGGTGTGGACTTTGTGGAGCTCGCCGTCGATACCGAGACGGGCCGCGTGCACATTGAGAAGGTCTTCGGCGCGCATGACTGCGGCCGGCCCATCAACCCCACCGGGGTCATCAGCCAGATCAACGGCGGGATTCTGCAGGGCATCTCGTACGCGCTCTTTGAGCAGCGCATCATGGATGGGAACTCCGGCTTTATGCTGAACGCCAACCTCGAGAACTACAAGATTCTGGGCGCGCGCGAGGTCCCGGAGATCGAGGTCCAGCTGATCGACAACTACATCGCGCAAAGCTCCACCGACGCAGCCGGTATCGGGGAGTCGGCGGGCATCATCACGTTGGCCGCGGCGATCGGCAACGCGTTCTACAACGCGACCGGCGTTCGGATGCGCACCATTCCCATGACACCCGCGCGCGTGCTGGAGGCGCTCGGCAAGGTACCCGCAGGTTCACACGAGGAGCAGGCATGAACAACTTCGCCTATGTAGACTGCCGCACGGTGGACGAGGCGCTTGGGCAACTGGGCGCGGGTTCCACCATCAAGGCAGGCGGCATCGATCTGCTCGACCTGATGAAGGACGACATCGTCGCGCCGCCCAAGCTCGTCAACATTCGCAACATCGAGACGCTGCGCGGCATTACGGTCACCAAGGACGGTCTGTCGCTGGGGCCGCTGACCACGCTCAGCGAGATCGCGGCGCACCCGGAGATTCAGCGCTCCTACACGGCGCTGTCGGATGCAGCGGGCCATGCGGCCACACCGCAGGTGCGCAACATGGCGACGGTTGGCGGCAACATCATGCAGCGGCCGCGCTGCTGGTACTTCCGCTCCAGCGACTTCGACTGCAAGAAGAAGGGCGGCACCAGCACCGACTGCCACGCGCACGAAGGCGAGAATCTGTACCACGCGGTGATCAACAACGGGACCTGCGCGATGGTGCATCCGTCCTCAACCGCGGTGCCGCTGCTGGGGATGAACGCGGTGGTCGAGCTGACCTCGAAGAAGGGCAGGCGCACGGTTGCGATGAACGAGTTCTATGTCCCGCCGGAGAAGAGCCTGATCAACGAGACGGCCGTGCAGCCCGGCGAGCTCATCACCCGCATCGTGGTGCCGACGCCCGAATCCGGGACGCGCTCGGCCTACCAGAAATATGGCGAAAAAGAGAGCTTCGATTGGCCGCTCGCCGACGCCGGTGTGGTTCTGGTGATGGACGGCGCTCGCTGCAGAAAGGCTGCGATCGTGTTGGGCGTGGCCGCGCCGACCCCCATCCGCGCCAGCGCGGCGGAGGCCCTGCTTGCCGGCAAGACCATCGACGAGACGCTGGCGCGGGCAGCAGGCAAGGCGGCCATGCAGGACGCAACGCCGCTCTCGCAGAACGGCTACAAGACACAGCTCTTTCAAACCGCCATCTACCGGACCGTGCTGCTCGCCGCCGGGCAGATGCAGCGCGACCCCAGCTCGATCGGCTAAGAACCAGGAGACCGTCTATGTCCGATACCCTTGTGCAGATTCGTTGCAGCGCTCTTCGCAGCAAGTCGTCCTACGGCGCCTTTGGCGACTTTCATGAGGAACTCGTCGAACTGATGGGCGCCACGACGACGTACTGGTGCCTGAAGACCATGGGCAAGGCCGGGCCGGACGAGCACTTCGTCCATCGCTCCATCTGCCAGTCCGGGCGCTCCTGCTGGGAGAGCGACGAAGCCGGGTCGTAGCGAACACAGAGTCTACGTATTCAGGTTGCTGAAGGGAGTGGTGGCCAGAGACGGGATCGAACCGCCGACGCCGGCCTTTTCAGGGCCGCGCTCTACCACTGAGCTATCTGGCCTTGGCGACTCGCAGCGTGCCATCGGGAGCTGCCAAGCGATCCCGGCCGCGCAACAGAGGAGCGTACCGTACCCCAATCGACGCTGCCCCGTGGGGGACGACGCGTCGGAGGCCGCAGCTCATATGCAAGGTGAGTATAGCAACCGGGCCGGGTGCGCGCCAAACGCCCGAGCGGCACCCCGCTTACGTGTGTGAAGGACCGCGGCCCGGCGGAGCGCGCTATGCTCAGTGAAACCCACCTCAGGGCTCAGCCAAGCCCACCTCAGGACCCCTCCATGACTGCCCGTCGCCGACGCCCCTTCGCCCTCGCGTGTTTTGGCCTGCTGCTGTGCTTCCTCATGGGCGAAATACCCCTCTTCGCCGCCGAGCCTTCGGCAGGTGCGGCCGAGCAGCGAGCCGTGCGCGCCGTGGCCGCAGCCGCGGGCCAACCGCCGCGGTTGCGGGCTCTGTTGGTCCGTATGCCCAAGGGCGCGGACCTCCACATGCATCTTTCAGGCGCGATCTACGCGGAGACTTTTCTCGAAGACGCACGGGCGGATCTGCTGTGCGTCAACACCGTCACGCGCGCGCTCGTGCTGAACGTGGGCACCAGCCGCTCCCTGCCGCCGCAGCCCGTCTGTCCGGAGGGCACCGTGCGCGCCGCCGAGGCCTTCAACAATCAGCAACTCTACGATGCGCTGATCGACGCGTTCTCCATGCGCACATTTGTGCCTGTCTCCGGCACAGACGGTCACGACCAGTTCTTCGCCACCTTTGACCGGTACGATCCAACGCGCACCGCGGGCTCGCGCCACGGGGGCGAATGGCTGGACGAGGTGGCCAGCCGTGCCGCCGCGCAGAACGAGCAATACCTCGAGATCATGCATACGCCGGAGCTTGGCGGGGTCTTCGCCGCGGCAAAGGAGATCGAGTGGCCGCAGACTCCCGTGACCACCGGAGCCTACGGCCAGGACACGACCGGCACCAGTGAGACCGAGCTGGCGGCACTACGCAAACGTCTGCTCGCAAGCGAGGCGTTCCAGAAGACGGTCGCCAGCGATCGCGCGGAGTTGAACGGGATGCTAGCCGCCCGGCGCGAGCGCGAGCACTGCGACACCCCGCAGGCCACCGCCGGCTGCACGGTCGAAATCCACTTCCTCTTCCAGGTCCTGCGCGCGCTGCCCACCGCCAACGTCTTCACGCAGACGCTGCTCGCCTTTGAGATCGCCGAGCGCGAGCGGGCACGCGGCCCGCAGGCAGCAGTCGTCGGCCTCAACTTCGTGCAGCCGGAGGACTGGCGCATGCCCATGGCCGAGTACACGCGACAGATGCGCATGGTCGGCTATCTCCACACGCTCTACCCCGAGGTCCACATCAGCCTCCACGCGGGCGAACTCGCCGAAGGCATGGTGCCGCCGGAGGGCCTGCGCTTTCACATCCGACAGGCGGTTGAGATCGCGCACGCCGAGCGCATCGGCCACGGCGTCGATGTCATGTTCGAGGACGACGCCGACGGCCTGCTGCGCGAGATGGCCGCACGCCACATCATGACCGAGATCAATCTCACCTCGAACGACGTCATCCTCAACGTCAAAGGTGCCAACCACCCGCTCGCCGACTACCGCGCCGCCGGCGTACCCGTCGCGCTCTCCACCGACGACGAGGGCGTCAGCCGCATCGACCTCACGCACGAGTACGTCCGCGCCGTCACCGAGCAGCACCTCGGCTACCTCGACCTCAAACGCATGGCGCGCACCTCGCTCGAGCACAGCTTCCTCCCCGGCGCGAGCCTCTGGCGCATCCCCGACAACTTCACGCAACTCGCCCCGGCCTGCGCGGGGCAGCGTCCCGGCGCAGCCACCCCCTCCGGCGCCTGCGCCACCCTCCTCCGCAACAGCCGCCGAGCCACCCAGCAGTGGGAGCTCGAAGGCCGTCTCCGCCGCTTTGAGCAATCCCTCCCCTAGCTCCGTCGCGGGTGTAGAGTCCTGCCATGACGTCGCGCGACACAACCTGCTGTATCGTAGGCGGCGGCCCCGCAGGCATCATGCTCGCCCTTCTCCTCGCCCGCGCCGGCGTCGACGTCGCCGTCTGCGAGAAACACCCCGACTTCAACCGCGACTTCCGCGGCGACACCGTCCATCCCGCCACCCTTCAGATCATGCATGAGCTCGGCCTCCTCCCAGGCCTCCTCGCCCTCCCCCACCAGAACATCCGCCACGTCGGCGCCGTCATGGGCGGCACCCCCTACGAGATCGCCGACTTCACCCACCTCCCCGTCGCCGCCCCACAGATCGCCCTCATGCCGCAGTGGGACCTCCTCAACTTCCTCGCCGCCGAGCTCCGCAAATACCCCAACGCGCAGGTCCTCATGCAGCACAAGGTCACGAGCCTGCTCTCAGACAACGGCCGCATCACCGGTGCCTCCGCCGAAACCCCCGACGGCCCCGTCGCGCTCCGCGCCGCCCTCACCGTCGGCTCCGACGGCCGCCACAGCACCTCCACCGAAGCCGCGCACCTCCGGCGGATCGACTCCGGCGCCCCCATCGATGTCCTGTGGTTCCGCCTCTCGCGTCACCCTTCCGATCCCGAAGAAGGCCTCGGCTTCCTCAACTTCGGCCGCATGCTCGTCCTCATCAATCGCGGCGACTACTTCCAGTGCGGCTACATCATCCGCAAGGGCGACTTCGACCGCGCCATCCAGCCCGCCGGCCTCCCCCGCCTCCGCCAGGATCTCGCCGAGCTCGTCCCCTTCCTCGCCCAGCCCGACCCCACGGGCCACAGCCGCCTCGACGAGCTCACCTCCTTCGACCAGCTCAAGCTCCTCACCGTCCAGGTCAACCGTCTGCGCCGCTGGCACCGCCCCGGCCTCCTCTGCATCGGCGATGCCGCCCACGCCATGTCGCCCGTCGGCGGCATCGGCATCAACCTCGCCATCCAGGATGCTGTCGCCGCCGCCAACCTGCTCGCCGGCCCGCTCCTCGCCGTGCAGGCCGGCGCTCTACCCCTCCCGGCCCTCGATCGCGCCGCCGCCCGCCTCCAGCGACGCCGCGGCTGGGCCACCCGCCTCACCCAGGCCTTGCAGATCGCCGCGCATGCCTTTCTCAACCGCTATCTCGGCCGCCCCGGTCGCTTCCGCGCGCCGCTCCTCATCCGCCTGCTCAACCGCTTTCCCCTACTCCGCCGAATCCCCGGGCGCTTCATCGGCATGGGCGCCCTGCCCGAGCACCCCCGGCTCCCCCACGCCCTGGGTACCTCCGTCCCAGCCCTCGCGCCCTCCCGTCCGTCTAAACTCCTGCACCTCCGGTAAACTCCACCCACGGGCCGCCCACACACGCGGCTCCCCAAAAAGGTCGACCACCCCGCATGACGCTGCACCGCCTCCCGGCCCTCCTCCTTCTCTCTGCCGTCGCCGCCGCTCCCGCCCTCGCCGCCACCCCAGCCCAACCCGACACCGTCCTGCTCGACACCATGCAGGCTGAGCTCACGCGCGCCATGCACGAGCTCGGAACCACCGCCCAGCCCGCCCCCCTCAAGCCCGCTAACGCCCCCGGCCCGCAGACAGGCCAGGACCTCGCCGCCAACCCGCTCGGCGACGCCCTCGCCACCCTCCCCGCCGCCAGCCCCAAGCCCTACTTCCTCTCCTTCTCCGTCGCGGACGCCGACCAGTTCTCCCTGAGCTCGTCCTTCGGCGCCATCACCGGGCAGCACGCCGGCCACGTCCGCAGCGCCGACGTCGAAGTCCGCCTCGGCTCACCCGCCGAAGACAACACCCACGGCGACCACCGCAACTCCGCCATCTCCACCGTGCCCATGCCGCTCGCGGACGACCGCGCCGCCCTCGCCCGCTCCCTCTGGTTCGCCACCAACCGCGGCTACGCCCGCGCCCTCGACGCCTGGCTCAAGGTCCAGACCGAGCAGCAGGTCCGCGCCAAGGAAGAAGACACCTCCGCCGACTTCTCCGTGCAACAGCCCGAGGTCGCCACCCTCCCCCCCAGCCCGCCGCTCGACGCCCCACCCGCCGTCCAGGCCGCCTGGGCCGCCCGCCTCCGCGAGCTCTCCGCCCTCTTCAAGCAGTTCCCCGACGTCTTCTTCTCCAACGTCGAGCTCGAAGCCTCCACCGAGACCGACTACTTCGTCTCATCCGAGGGCTCCCGCATCTCCACCCCCTCGCACGTCGCGCGCCTCGTCGTCGTCGCCCGCACCCGCGCCGCCGACGGCATGGAGCTCTTCCGCGTGGAGACCTTCGAGGCCGACACCCTCGCCCACCTCCCCGAGCAGGCCACCCTCCTCGCCAAATCCCGCGCCATGGCCGAAAACCTCGTCGCCCTCCGCTCCGCCCCCGTCACCGAGCCCTTCAACGGCCCCGCCATCCTCTCCGGCCGCGCCTCCGCCGTCTTCTTCCACGAGGTCCTCGGCCATCGCCTCGAAGGCCAGCGCCAGCGCGGCGACGAGGAAGGCCAGACCTTCACCAAGCTCCTCGGCAAACCCATCCTCCCCACCTTCCTCTCCGTCTACGACGACCCCACCCTCTCCACCTTCGAGGGCCACCCGCTCTCCGGACACTACAGCTACGACGACGAGGGCCAGCCCGCCCACCGCGTCGATCTCATCAAGAACGGCGTCCTCGAAACCTTCCTCATGTCCCGCGAGCCCGTCGCCGCCTTCTCCACCTCCAACGGCCACGGCCGCGCCGAGTCCGGCCACGTGCCCACCGGCCGCCAGGGCAACCTCATCGTCTCCTCCTCCAAGCAGGTCTCCGACAAGCAACTGCGCCAGTTACTCATCGACGAAGCAAAGAAACAGGGCAAACCCTACGGCCTCTTCTTCGAAGACATCTCCTCCGGCTTCGCCGTCACCAACCGCCGCTCCCCGCAGGCCTTCTCCGTCATGCCCCTCGTCGTCTACCGCGTCTTCACCGACGGCCGCCCCGACGAGCTCGTCCGCGGCGTCTCCATCGTCGGCACCCCGCAAGCCGCCCTCGGCCGCATCCTCGCCACCGACGACCACCAGGACATCTTCAACGGCATCTGCGGCGCCGAATCCGGCCAAATCCCCGTCTCCGCCGTAGCCCCCGCCATGCTTGTCAGCGAGATCGAAACCCAACGCCTAGCCCAGGGCAACTCCCGCCCCCCCATCCTCCCCCCACCACCGGCCGCTACCGCAGCCACCGCACCGTCATCGACAGCCTCAGCCCGCAGCCCGGCACAACCCTCCCTTGTTGTCATCCCGCAGGGATCTGCTTCTCCTACCGGCGGCGAGAAAGGCGGCAACTAAATGCCACGCAACCGCTCCCGCATCCATACCGCGTCATCCCGACCGAAGCGAAGCGCCGTGGAGGGACCTGCTTCTCGCGCATCAACCGCCCACCCCGGGTGCCCCATGCATGACTCCGTCATGCGTGGGATCATCGGCCGCAGGCCGATCCTCTCCGCCGCAACCCTCGCCCTCGCCGCCCTCTTCGCCACCCCGACCATCACTCAAGCCCAGCCCCAAGACCCCACCCTGGCCGCCATGCAGGCCGAACTCACCCGCGAGCAAGCCAACCTAGTCCTCCCCGGCTTCCCCAAGCCCTACTTCCTCCAGTACCGCCTCGACGACGTCGCCACCTGGGAGGCCGTCGCCAACTTCGGCGCCCTCACCCGCGAAAACTCCGCCCACCAGCGCATCGTCCGCGTCTCCGTCCGGGTCGGCTCCTACCAGGCCGACAACTCCTCCGCCCGCGGCGAAGGCCAGCTCGCCCTCGCCCCCTCCACCGACGACTCCGCCGCCGACGCCCAGGCCCTCCGCTACGCCCTCTGGCTCGCCACCGACGAGGCCTACAAGGCCGCCCTCCGCGAGCTCTCCGCCAAACAGGCCGCCCTCAAGCAGTTCCAGGCCCCATCCACCGTCCCCGACTTCGCCCCCGAAAAACCCACGCAGCACCTCGACCCCGTCGCCGTCCTCGCCATCGACCGCGACGCCTGGCGAAAAAACATCACCGAAGCCTCCGGCCTCTACCAGTCCCAGCCCTTTGCCGAGAAGGTCCAGTTCTCGACCTCCAACGTCCGCGCCTCCGCCACAAATCGCTTCCTCGTCAACTCCGAAGGCACCGCCGTCCGCCTCGGCTCCTCCCAGTACGGCGCCTTCATCTCCGTCGGCGGCCAGGCCGACGACGGCATGCAGCTCGGCCGCAACAACGGCACCCTCGCCGCCTCCGCCGACCACCTCGAGTCCGCCGCCGCCTTCCGCCAACGCGCCCTCGACGACCTCCAGTCCTACAACGCCCTCCGCTCCGCCCCCGTCGTCTCCGCCGACGACTTCCACGGCCCCGTCCTCTTCTCCGCCGACGCCGCCTCCGACGTCCTCAACCGCCTCTTCGTCCCCAACATCGAGGCCGACCGCCCCGACCTCGGCACCACCGCCCGCACCCAGGGCTCCTACACCTCGTCCCTCCACGCCCGCATCCTCCCCATCATCCTCTCCGTCACCGACGACCCCCGCCAAACCACCGCCGACGGACACGATCTCCTCGGCCACTACACCGTCGACGACGAGGGCGTCCCCGCCACCTCCACGGACGTCGTCAGCGACGGCAAGCTCCAGACCTTCCTCATCGACCGCGAGCCCGTCCGCGACGTCCCCGCCTCCAACGGCCACGGCCGCGCCCCCATCGCCCAGCCCCCGCACTCCCGCTCCGGCATCATCACCTTCACCCCCGTCAGCCCCTTCGTCACCGGCGCCAAACCGCCCGCCAACCCCCACCCCCTCTCCGACGCCGACATGCAACAGCACCTCCTCGCCCTCGCCCGCGAACAAAACCGCGACGTCTACCAGGTCGAAACCCTGTCCGGCGAAGCCCCCCGCCTGCTCTTCCTCGTCCACCCCGACGGCTCCCGCCAGCTCGTCCGCGGCGCCGTCTTCGACGAGCTCGACACCCGCGCCCTCCGCTCCTCCATCGCCGCCGCCGGCGGCACCCCCTACGTCAACAACTCCCTCGGCCCCGTCCCCCAGACCACCGTCGCCCCATCCCTCCTCTTCGACGACATCGGCGTCAAGCGCGCCTCCGAAGAACAACAAAAACTCCCCTTCTACCCACCCCCACCGATCTAGTCGTCACCTAGTCAGCCGAAGAAAAGCCCAGGCCGCCCTCACGGAACCAAGAAGGGCTGAAGGCCCGTCACATAAAAGCCTAGGCCGCAGGCCTAGGTACGGCCACCCGAACTCACCCAGGGCTGAAAGCCCGGCACATGGTTTGGACCCGTACCAAACCCATCACCCCCAAACAAACCGCACCACCACCTCCACATCCGGGTGCAAACTCCCATGCACCGGGCAGCTATGCGCCGCCCGCTCCAGCCGCACCCGATCCTCCACCCCCACCTCCCCAGGCACCCGCACCTCCACCGCCAGCTTCGCAATCCGCCGCACCGGCGCCGCCGCCATCTCCTTCTCCACCCGCGCCGTTGCCCCCGCCATCTCGATCCCACGCGCCCGCGCCGCAATCCCCATCACCGTCAATATGCAGCTCCCCAACGCCGTCGCCACCAGATCCGTCGGCGAAAAACTCTCCCCGCGCCCTTGGTTGTCCACCGGCGCGTCCGTCTCCAACACCACGCCCGAGGACCCATGCACCGCCCGGCAGTGCAGGTCACCCTGGTACTCCAGCTCGATCGCAACCATCTCGCCATCCCCCTCCAAAGTCTACCCGCCCTTAGTCGGAGATCCCCGGCCTCCTGCGAAACCACCGCCCCCAAGTGACCATTAGCCCTGCGCCGCACTCTCACCAAGAGTGGCCTCACTCGCGAACCGCCTCCGCAACAGCTTTCGCTGTCGCATTCTCCGGCCTCTCCTGCGCCTGCTCAAACGCGGCGCCAGCCCCAAGCGCCTCGCCTGGAGCCTCGCCATCGCCCTCGTCATCGGCATCAATCCCTTTCTCGGCCTCACCACCGTCACCATGATTCTGCTCGCCTGGATCTTTCGCCTCAACCAGGTCGCCACCCAGATCGGCATCCACATCGTCGCCCCCCTCCAACTTCTTCTCTTCATCCCCTTCATCCACGCCGGCATCCTCGTCTTCCATGCAAACGGGCTTCCCCTCACCCGCGCCGACATCATGCACCTCAGCCACCGGCACCCCTTCCAACTCATCCATCTCCTCTGGCAGTGGGAGTGGCACGCCCTCATCGTCTGGGCCCTCTTCGCCGCCGCCCTCGCCCCCATCCTCGCCCGTCAAATCCGCAGATCGCTCGTCCTCTCTATGCGCCGCCACAAAGACCTCCTGGTGTGACTCCCGGCTTCGCCCGGAGGCAACCAACTCACAATCCAGCCACTCTGGATAGACCAGAGTGCCAGCCCCAGCCCCAGCTCAAACCAGCCTTCCGTGGGTCGCCGTCATCCCCGGCGTCCCCTACTTCCAGACAGACGATGGCCTCCCCTTTCATCCCATCGGGCACAACGATTCCATCTCCTGGGCCGAGCTCAACCCGCTCTTCCGCCGCCGCGATCTCCCCGCCGTCTCCCGCTATCTCGCCTCCCTCGCCGCCAGCGGCGTCACCACACTTCGCCTCATGCTGGAGTACGCCCAGGTCCGCCACCGCTACCTCGAGTCCGCCCCCGGTGTCTTCGCGCCCAACATGGTCCGCCTCTGGGACGACCTCTTCGCCCTCTGCGAGCAACACGGCCTCCGCATCCTCCTCACCCCCTTCGACACCTTCTGGACCTGGCTCCACTTCCACCACCACCCCTACAACTCCCGCCGCGGCGGCCCGCTCACCCACCCCTCCCGCACCCTCCTCTGCCCGGAGACCCGCCGCGCCATCAAGGCCCGTCTCACCTTTGCCGCCGAGCGCTGGGGTGCCTCCGGCGCCCTCTTCGCCTGGGACCTCTGGAACGAGATCCATCCCGCCCAGGCCGAGATGTCCTCCGAACCCTTCGGCGAGTTCATCCAGGACCTCGCCGACCACGTCCGCTCCACCGAGCTCCGCGCCCACGGCCGAGCCCACCCCCAGACCGTCTCCCTCTTCGGCCCAGAACTCAGGTGGCGCCCACACCTCAGCATGGAAGAGCCCATCTTTCGCCACCCCGCCCTCGACTTCGCCAACCTCCACATCTACGAGGAAGGCACCATCGACCACCCGCGCAACACCGTGGACCCCGCCATCGGCATGGGCCGCATCGTCGCACGGTCCCTCGCCGAGATCACCGACACCCGCCCCTTCTTCGACTCCGAACACGGCCCCATCCACACCTTCAAAGATCACAAGGAAACCCTCCCCGCCCCCTTCGATGACGAATACTTCCGCCACATGCAGTGGGCTCACCTCGCCTCCGGCGGCGCGGGCGGCGGCATGCGCTGGCCCAATCGCAGACCCCACCGGCTCACCCCCGGCATGCACCGCGCCCAGCACTCCCTCGCAAAATTTCTCCCCCTCCTCGACTGGACCCGCTTCGCCCGCGCCAACGTCACCTCCACCCTCACACTCCGCCGACAAGCCGTCATCTCGACTGGAGCGCAGCGCAGTGGAGACACCGCCGCAGTCGCCATCGCCGCCGCCGCGACCCAATCCGAAGCCGAACATCCCCAGGGTGCCCCATACATGACCGCTTCTTCGTCATGTGTGGATCCATCGGCCCCCGGCCGATCCACCACCCTCCTCCCCGACACAACGCTCGCCCGCTTCGCCTGCGCCACCGCCGACCAGGCACTCGTCTACCTCCTCCGCCGCGACACCCTCCTCCCCACCGGCCAGCTCAACCCCCGCGCCACACCGCTCTCCCTCGCGCTCCACCTCCCCTCCCTCACTCCCGGTCCCTACACACTCCACGCCTGGAACACCCTGACCGGCACACTCCACTCCTCCACCACAAACCATCTCTCTCCCTCCAGCCCCAGCCTCCCCCTCCCTCCACTCACCACCGACCTCGCCCTCGCCATCCAGCGCCTCACCCCCTAGCACCTCACCCGGCGCGCTATCCTCGGTCGCAGGGCAGCCCTCCATGAACCGTCGCCACTTCCTCTCCGCCACCGCCGCCACCGGCCTCTCGCTCGGCCTGGGAGACCAGGCCCACGCCCAGACCCTCGACCAGACACAGGTCCCCAGCCACCCCCAGACCCCGACCGGACAACACCCGCCCAGCCCCTCCGCACTCCCCACCGACCTCCTCGGCCCCGCCGCCACCGACGCCTACTTCTCCGACGACAAGCTCCACGCCGCCCTCGGCACCACCGAACTCCGCAAACCCACCGACGTGCAGATCATCGCCTTCAACTTCCCCTCCTGGCATCCCTCGCCCTTCATGGAGGCCCGCTTCGGCGAGGGCTGGACCGAGTTCGACCCCCTCCGCAACGCCCGCACCCTCTTTCCCGGCCACACCATGCCCCACTTCCCCCTCTGGGGCTACTACAACGAGGCCGACCCCCTCTGGGCCGCCCGCGAGATCGACCTCGCCGCTAGCCACGGCGTCGACGCCTGGATGGTCGACTGGTACTGGCACAACGGAACCCAGTTCTACCAGGAGCAGATCGAGCAGGGCCTCCTCCGCGCCCCCAACCGCGACAAGATTCGCTTCGCCGTCATGTGGGCCAACCACGACTGGAAAAACGTCTACCCCGCCCGCTCGCCAGACGACGCCGCCATCCTCCTCCCCCAGCTCCACTCCCTTCCGGACTTCGAGGCCGTCGCCACCTACTGCTCCGAGCACTACTTCCACCAGCCAAACTACCTCCGCATCAACGGCGCCCCTGTCTTCGCCATCTTCGATCTCGGCAAGCTCCTCCAGCAGCTCGGCCCCGACGACCTCAAGCGCGCCCTCACCCTCTTCCGCGAGCGCGCCCGTACCCTCGGCACCCCCGAGCTCCACCTCCAGATCGTCAGCGGCTATGACCACCACGCCACGCAGCTCCGCGACTTCGGCTTCGACTCCGCCACCCAGTACGGCACCTTCGGCTGGACCTACGGCAGCAAGCCCCCAGCCTCCCGCATCCCCTACGGCGTCGGTTGCACGGAGGCCATCGCTTCGTGGCAACGCGCCCGCTCCCTCCCCCTCCCCTTCCACCCCTGCGTCCAGGTCGGCTGGGACGACAGCCCCCGCTTCGAAGACTTCGCCAGCATCGCCATTAACCGCTCCCCCGACCAGTTCGAGCGACTCCTCCGCGCCGCCCGCCACACCGTCGCCGGGGACTCCTCCACGCCGAAACTCCTCTACATCGCCGCCTGGAACGAGTGGACCGAAGACCACGTCCTCCTCCCCGACACCATCTGGGGCTACAGCTATCTCGAGGCCGTCCGCCGCGCCAAGACCTCCTGAACCCTCGCTCGACCAATGCCGCTCGTCGTCCCCTAAACTCGGCTCACATCCTCAGGGAAGAGAACGCCCGCACCTCAGCCTCTCCCGCGCCCCGCTCCATACACTAGGGACAGCCGCATGCACCCAACCCTGCATACCCTTCAGCTCGGCAGCATCCTCGTCGTCGGCGTGCTGCTCTTCCTCACCCGCCTCAGCAAGGGCCGCGCCCGCCCCTCGCCGCAGGGCCTCGCCTTCCCCCTCAAGCCCCTCGTCGTCTTCGCCCGCGCCGTCGCCCTTCCGCTCTACTTCCTCCTCTTCGCCTACCCTCTCTGGATCTCCCGCCAGTCCATCCCCGTCTGGCTGCTCGTCCTCCTCCTCCTCGCCACCCTCTTCGGCCTCTTTCAACTTCCCGGCACCATCCTCCTCACACCGTCAGCCATCACGCAGACCTTCTGGCTTCGCCGCTCCAAATCCATCCCGTACACTGACGTTCTGGGCGTCGCAGCCTCGCCCGGAAGCCCCAACACCCGCATCCTCGGCGCAAATCACACCACCATCACCCACACCTTCAATCACAGCGACTCCCAACGCCTCCGAACCGAACTGGAGTCGCACCTCCCCCACCGTCGCCGCCCCTAACCTCCTCCGAGACCACCCCCTATGCGTCCCTGTTTCCTCGTCATTGATCGTGAGTTCGCCGGCAGCATCTCCACCCGCAAGCTCGTCCTTGAAACGGCCAAGTACAACGTCATCACCGCCTACAGCGGCCGGGAAGCCCTCGAAACTCTCGACCGCTTCCCGGGCGTCGACGGTGTCGTCCTCAGCGCCGGCGTCTCCGACATCCCCGCCCCCCAACTCGTCGACAGCTTCAAGCAACGCCTGCCCAACCTCCCCGTCGTCGTCGTCAGCGCTCCCCAGGGTCCCGCCTGCCCCTCCGCCGACTACGAGCTCGAAAACTTCAATCCCGCCCGCCTCATCGAGCTCCTCCGACAGATCCTCCCGCAGCAGACTGACGCCATCCTCGCCCACGAGGCCGAACTCGAAAGCCAGCCCTGAGCCGGCCCCTACCGCCGACCCCGACCCGTCCCCTGCACCACCTTGGCCCCGTCCAGACGCTCCCCCATCGCGCCGAAGCCCTCCGTCGGCCCACGCCACAATAGCTCCTCCACCCTCCCAAACACCGGCAGATCCCGCCTGAGCCGCGCCAGCTCCCGAAACAACACCACCCGCTCCCACTCCGCCCGCAGCACCTCCGCCAACCCACGCGGAGCCGTCACCGCCACATCCCACTCCCGCACATCCACAGGTATCCCCTCCAGCGTCCCCCACCGCGCCAGCACCGCCGCCGCACTCTTCGCACCCCACCCCCGCAGCCCCGGATACCCATCCGCCGCATCCCCCACCAGCGCCAGGTAGTCCGGGATCGACCCCGGTCCCACCCCAAACTTCGCCCAAACCCCCGCCTCATCCCGCACCTCATTCTTCCGCCGATCCATCTGCACCACCCGCTCGCCCTCCACACACTGCGCCAGATCCTTGTCCGGCGTGCACAGATACACCCGCTCCACCCGCCCGTCCGCCGCCGCCAGTCGCGCCGCGCTCGCCAGCGCATCATCCGCCTCCTCCTCCACCATCGCCCACACCCGCACACCCAGCAGCCGCAACGCCTCCTCCAGCAGCCCAAACTGCGCCTTCAACTCCGGCTCCACACCCTCCCCCGTCTTGTACCCCGCCCACATCCGGTTCCGAAACGACTCCACCACATGGTCCGTCGCCACCCCGATGTACGTCTCCCCCGCCCGCATCATCCCCAGCAGCGACCGCAGCACCCCACGCACCGCCGCCACCTCCATCCCATCCGCGTCCCGCATCCGCGGCAACGCATGGAAGTGCCGAAACAACTCGTACGTCCCATCAATCAGGTAAACCTCCACGCGCCCAAGCCCTCCCTCGCCCTCGCTCTTGCCCTCTTGTTGTCATCCTGAGCGAAGCGAAGGACCTGCTTTCGCCTTTGCCTTCGCCCTTGCTGTTGCTGCTTTGTTGCTGTTTTGTTGTCATCCTGAGCGAAGCGAAGGACCTGCTTTCGTCTTTGCCCTTGCCTCGTACTGTCATCCTGAGGGACCTGCTGCCGCCCTTGCCCCCGCAGAGCACACGCCCACCCCGACCCTCCACCAAACGATTGACTCACAACCCATCCACAGGCCCATGCGCCGCAACCCACCCCGGTCTACCGTAGGAGATGTCAAAGGATTTCGGCCCTCCCGGGCCAGCCTCAGCGTCACTGACCTCCAACGCCGCCCACCCGGGCGGCGTCTTTTTTGCCCGCCACACCCCAGCACCTACGGCCCAACCTCATACCCCATCACAAATCGCCCAATCTGGATCCCCATCCCGCTCTTCGGCGGCCAGATGTGAAATGGCTCCACCCGCAGGTGCTCCTTCGGCGCAACCGCCGCCGCCGCCCCCACCTCCCGGCCCGTCGCAGCCTCGAAGAAGTGCACCAGCAGCCCCCCCTCACTGCGGCTCCACCCCACCAGGTACGCCCCCGGCCCCAGCCTCACCTCACCCCCAATCCGCATCGGCGCCTCCAGCAGTAAATAATGCGAATACTTCCCCTCCGCCGCATACCCCGCCGTTATCAGCACCACCGCCCCCACCGTTCGGCGGCCGTCCGTAATCCCCGTCGCCGTCCGCATCTCCGTCTCGATCCGCTCCTTCACCACCGGCGCCCGCGCCGGCAAAAACCGCTCCAGCTCCGCCGCCGTCGCCGCCCGCCACTCCGCCTCGGCCCACGCCCCGCGCGTCCCCGCCATCACGCCCAAAACCATCACCAGCCACACCACAAGTCGTCTCATCGCAGGTGCACAAATCCCCTCTGGATCGCCACCGTCGCCGCCTGCGTCCGATCCGAAACCCCCAGCTTCCCCAGCAAACTGTTGATGTGCGTCTTCACCGTCGCCTCGGAGATAAACAGGTCAGCCGCAATCTCCTTGTTCGCCCGCCCCGCCACAATCCGCTCCAGCACGCTCACCTCCCGCGCCGTCAACTCCTGCCCGCTCACCCGCTCCGCCAGCTTCTCCGCCACCGGCGAGGCAATCCGCGATCGCCCGCTGTGCACCACCTCGATCGTCCGCAGCAGCTCCTCAAACGGCATCCCCTTCAACAAATAACCCCTCGCCCCCGCCTGCAGCGCGCGAAAGATATCCTCGTCCCCGTCATAGGTCGTCAACACCACAATCCGCGCCTCCGGAAACCGCATCCGGATCTGCCGGATCGCCTCCACACCCCCCACCTTCGGCATCTGCAGATCCATCAAGGTCACATCCGGCCGCAGCGCCTCAAACGTCCGCACCGCCTCCGCCCCATCCCCCACGGACGCCACCACCTCCACCGCCTCCGTCGCGCGCAACAGCGCCTCCAGACCCTGCCGCACCACCTGGTGATCCTCGGCCACCATCACCCGTATCCGCTCGCTCATCCCTCCGCCTCCCCGCCGTCCGCTCCCCCGTCCATCCCGTCGATCGGACACACCATCTCCACCCGCGTCCCCTCACCCACCGCCGACCTCACCTCCAGCCGCCCGCCCGCCGCCGCCGCACGCTCCTGCATCCCGCGCACCCCATAGTGACCATCCCTCCGCTCCGCCTCGCTCATCCGAAACCCCCGGCCCTCATCCGTCACCGTGAGCACCAGCATATCTCTCCGGTACCGCAGCTCCACCTCCGCCTCCGCAACCCCCGCATGCCGCCGCACGTTCTCCAGCGCCTCCTGACCCACCCGCACCACCTCCGCCTCCACCCGCCCGTCCAGCCGCCGGTACGCCCCGCCTACCTTCAGCCGCACCGTCATCCCCCCGCTCCGAAACCGCTCCGCAACCTTGGTCAGCCGCGCCGGCAGGCTGTCCGCCGCCGCGTTCGCCCGCAACCCCCATATGCTCTGCCGCGCCTCCTGCAACCCCTCCGTCACCAGCACCCGCGTCTCCCGCAGCTGCTCCACCGCCGCCTCCACCTTGCGCATCCCCAGCATCTGCAGCGCAATATCCAACTTCAGCGACACCCCCACAAAATCCTGCGCCAGCGTGTCGTGGATCTCCCGCGCCATCCGGTTCCGCTCCCGCAGCACCGCCTCGAACTCCCGCCGCAGCCGCCGCAGCCGCAACAGATACAGCCCCGCCACCAGCCCCGCGCCGCACACCGCCAGCAGCAGCAGAAACCACCATCTTCGATAGATCGGCGGAATCACCCGAAACGTTAGCTCCGCCCCCGGCCCGCCCCACCCGCCATCCCCAAGCGCCGCCTCCACGGCAAACCGGTAACGCCCCGGCCGCAGATTCGTGTACGTCGCCGACCTCCTTCCCCCAGCCTCCGTCCACCCGCCGTCAAATCCCTCCAGCCGGTACCGGTACCGCACCTTCGATGGCGCCCGAAAGCTAAGCCCCGCGTACTCCACCGTGAAGCGCGTTCGCCCCCACGCCACCTCCACCGGCCCTCGCCCCGCCGGCAGCGCCACCCCATCCGCCGTAAACCGCTCCACCGCGACCGGCGGCGCCTCCTCCACCCTCATCTCCATCGACGGGTCGACCACCGCCACACCATGCCGCGTCCCAAACCACAACTCCCCATTCGCCATCCGCCACGCCACCGGCTGCCCCGCCGCCACCACCTCCGCGCTCGGCATCCCGTCCGCCACCCCATACCCCGTCACCGCCGGCACGCAGCCCTCCCGCACACACCGCGAAAACTCCCCCTCCCGCATCGCGGCAATCCCCCGCCCCGTCCGCAGCCACACCACTCCCCCGTCCTCGACCACCCCGTCAACCGCCTCCCCCACCACCGGCCCGCGCACCCCCTCCACCACCCCGCCCTCCACCCGGCTCACCCACCCCTCGCTCGTCGCCAGCCACACCGCCCCGTCACCTCCCTCCGCCATCGCCCGCACCACCCCCCGCGCCCCCGGCATCGTCACGCCACGCACCCTCCCATCCACCCCCAGCCGCGACACCCCACCCGAGGTCCCCACCCACATCTCCCCCGCCCGCGTCCGCAGCAGCGACCCCACCAGGTCCCCCGCCAGCCCCTCTTCCTGCGTCAGAACCTCCACCCCTCTCATTCCTGCGTCAACATGGGCCAGACCCCGGCGCGTTCCCGCCCAAACACCCCCTGAACCATCCCCCTCCAACGCCAAAATGTAGTCGTCCGGCAGCCCCTCCGCCGATGTCATCCCCCGCACCTGCCCCCCCGCCTCCACCCGGTTCAGCCCATCCGGCGTCCCCACCCAAACCCCGCCACCGGCCGCCGGAGACAGCGACAACACCACCGAACTCGTCATCTTTCCCCGCCCCACCTCCACCACAGATCCGTCCCGAAACGCCCGCAAACCATCCCGCCGCGACCCCACCCACACCGTCCCCCGGCTCTCCACCAGCGCCACCACACCCTCGCCCCCCATCCCCGCCTCCGTCCTAAACCTAACCCTGCGAAGCACATGCAGCCCCGAGTTCTCGGTCCCCACCCACACGTCTCCCTCCCGGTCCCGCGCCAAAGCCAGCACCGCGTCCCCCTTCAGCCACGGCGCCTCGGCCACCTCCGGCCTCCCCGCCGTCACCAGAAACAACCCCGCATTGGTCCCCACCCAGGCCCTCTCCACCCCCTCCGCCGGGTCGCGCAAGAGGCTCTCAACCCGACTCCCCGCCAGCTCCTTGCCCACCGTCCATCCCTGCCTCCGCCGGCCTTCGGTCCACCACACCCCGCTCACATCCGCCCCCCACCCCCCATCCACCCATCGCGCATCGTCCCCCGCCCCACCTCGTACCCCCCCAAACCGGCCCCCACGCCAAGCCGCATCCCCCGCCGCCGTCTCCACCACCACCCCACCCGCGCCCGCACGCAGACCCAGCACCGTCGACGACGGCAGCCCCTCCCGCACCCCGAACCGCTCCACTCGCTCGCCACCCGCGCGCACCAGCAGCAGACCGTCCGCCGTCCCCACCCACAGCCCATCCCCCTCCGCCCGCAACAGGCAGCAGATGTCGTCGCTCGCAAACCCCGGGGCGTTGGCTCGCCCAAACACCCGAAAGCTCACCCCATCAAACCGCGCCAGCCCGCCCTCAGTCCCCACCCACAGATACCCGTCCCCGGTCTGCACCACACCATGCACGCTGTCCTGCGGCAGACCATCCTCCGTCGTCCATCCCTGATGCCGCAAATACCGCAGGTCCGGTGCCGATGGGCCCTGCCCCAAACCCAGCCTCCCCCAAAGCAGCAAGACCAGCCCCAACGCAAACGCAGACACACGCCGGGGACCGCCGCAGCGCCCAACTCCACCGTCTCTGCGCCGTCCAAACCCCATCGCCCGCGGCCGTCACGCTCCACCCTCCACCATACGGGATCGCTCCAGGCAACACGACCCCGCCCCGTTGGACGTGCGTCAGCCCAGCGATCCTGTTCCGCCACCCCGACATCCCGCCGCCATCCCGCGACTGGGACACCGCCAAGAAGCATCCCGGGGAGATATCGTAAGCACCATGGGCAAGCCTCTCCGCGTCGCGCGCTGTCTTGTGGCCGGCCTCGCCACGGCGCTGGCCCGCGCCCAAACTCCGCCGCCTGATCCCTGCTCGGCAGCTCGCGTCGCCTTGGCCCAGGAGCACTTCGCCGAGGCCGCCCCACTCTTCGAGACCTGCCACCAGGCCTCCAGGCAGCTCGATCCACTCTTCCAGGCCGCCAAGTCCTACTTCTTCGCGGGGGACGACGCCAAGGCCGCCGACCTCGCCACCCAGTTCCTCGGGCGCGATCCCTCCGCCTTCCAGGCGATGTATCTCCTCGGCCACATCGAGGAGCGCCGCCAAAACCCCCGCGACTCCCTCCACTGGTTCACGCGCGCCGCCGCACTCGACCCGCCACACTCCGGCGATCTCCGCATCGTCGCCCTCGACTACGTCCTCCTCAACGACTACCCCGACGCCCTCCACTGGCTACATCGAGCCGTCGCCCTGGACCCCAACGACGCGGAAGCCTGGTACGACCTCGGCCGCGCCCAGATGACGCAGGGCGATATGCCGGGGGCAGAGATCTCCCTCCACCGCGCCCTTGCCCTCAAACCCCATCTCGTCAAGGCCGAAAACAACCTCGGCGTCGTCGATGAAGCCCAAAATCGCCCCGCCGACGCCATCGCGGCCTACCGTCTTGCCATCGCCTGGCAGACCGGGGACCCGCACCCCAGCGAGCAGCCTCTCCTCAACCTCGGCACCCTCCTCGTTACCCAGCAACATCCAGCCGAAGCCATCGACCCCCTTCGCCAGGCAGTTGCACTCGCCCCCCAAAGCCCCAAGGCCCACGAACAACTCGCCCGCGCCCTCGATGCCGCCGGCCGGCTCGCCGCCGCTCTCCCCGAGATGCTGCAGGCTGTTCAGCTCGACCCCAAAAATCCGCGCCTGCACTACGAGCTCGGACAGATGGCCCGCCGCGCCGGCCAACTCGACCTCGCCCGCCAACACCTCCGCCTCAGCTCGGAGCTCTACGGGGAAACCTCCACCTCACCAGACCAATAGTTTTCACCGCTCCTTCAGTTTTTCTTGACAGAACCGCAGACCCAGTGTCTGATCGAGGGCGGCTCAAATCGCCCATCGCGAACGTTTGCGGACCGCGCACAACATAAGGCCGGCCACAGCGAAGGGCGCCCTTCTGGAGAGGTCATGAAACGTTACGTCATCGCTCTGCTTGCCTTGTTCACCATCGCGGCTCTCACCCTTGCCCTGCCCGCTCGAGCACAATCCAGCGGCGGAACCATCGCAGGAACCGTCCTCGACCCCTCCGGAGCCCTCGTTCCAAACGTCACCGTCACCGCCGTCGGCGCGGACACAGGAACCACCTACACCACCGTCTCCAGCTCCTCCGGCGCCTTCCGCTTCCCGCAGATGCAGCTCGGCCGCTACAACCTCACCTTCACCGCCGCCGGCTTCTCCACCCAGAAACTCAACGGCATCCTCGTCACCACCGGAAACGTCTCCCCCGCCGAAGCCCACCTCGAAACCGGCGGCGTCAACAGCGTCGTCACCGTCGACGAGACCGCACCCGTCGTCGAAACCGAAAACACCGAAGTCAGCAACACCATCTCCGCCAAACAGATCGTCGATCTCCCCCTCTCCCTCGGCGGCCAGTCCGCCTTCCGCTCCGTCGAAACCTTCATCTTCCTCGCCCCAGGCACCGTCGGCCCAGGCACCGCGGGCTCCACCTCCGGAGCCTTCCAGGCCAAAACCGCCGGCGGCCAAAACTTCGGTACCGAAGAGCTCCTCGACGGCATCTCCGTCCGCCGCGAAGACTCCAACTCCGCCTTCGACGAGCACGCCCCCTCCATCGAAGCCCTCACCGAGCTCAAGGTCACCACCTCCATCATCCCCGCCTCCGAAGGCCGAACCACCGGCGGCGTCGAAAACTTCTCCACACGCTCCGGAACCAACCAGTATCACGGCACCGCCTACGACTTCTTCCAAAACGAAGACCTCAACGCCAACGACTACTTCAACAAACTTCGCATCTCCCAAAACCCCGGCAACCACGACGTCTTCGCCGCCAACCAGCGCCCCCTCGACAAGAAAAACGACTACGGCGGAGCCATCGGCGGCCCCCTCTCCATCCCCCACCTCTACAACGCCCACGACCGCACCTTCGGCTTCTTCTCCTTCGAGCAGTTCCGCCAGTCCGAAAGCGGCGTCGCCGTCAGCTCCATCCCCACCCTCGCCGTCCGCGGTGGCGACTTCTCCTCCCAACTCACCAACACCCCCATCCCCGGCGAGCTCGACTGCAACGGCGCCCAGGTCTTCCGCGGCGAAATCCTCGACCCAGCCACCACACGCATCCTCCCCAACGGCACGCCTTGCCGTCTCCCCTTCCCCGGCAACCGCATCGACCCCGCCCGCTTCAGCACCGTCGCCCAAAACGTCCTGAAGTTCCTCCCCGTGCCCAACACCGGCGCCGTCGGTCAAACCACCCAGAACTACTCCTACTCCACCTCCTACCCACTTCTCAACACCAGCTACACCATCCGCGTCGACCACAACCTCACCGCCAAAGCCAAGATCTTCGGCACCTACACCGACCGCGACAACAACATCGTCAACGGCCACCCGCCCTACCCCGGCCCCGCCGGCAGCGTCCAGGTCCAGGGAGCCAAGGTCAAGTACCTCCGCTTCGGCGTCGACTACGCCTTCTCCCCGGCCTCCTTCAATCACTTCGTCATCGGCTTCAATCGCCTCGCCCAAGACAACCGCGCCCTCTCCGTCGATCTCGGTGGCGGCAACACCGACTACGACCAGCTCCTCGGCATCGCCGGCGCCAGCGGCCCCGCCTTCCCCGCCATCTCCTTCTCCAGCACCGCCGTCCCCAGCTACAACAGCCTCGGCTATAACCTCGACTCCAATCAGCCCGTCAACCTATTTGCTATCGGCGACACCTACACCTTCATCAAGGGCCGACACACCGTCAACATCGGCGCCGACTTCCGCAAGGACCAGTTCTCCAACGAGGACAAGGGCGGCAACTCAGGCACCTTCAGCTTCGCCCAGTTCCAGACCGCCGCCGCCCCCGGCGACACCCTCTCCGGCGACGGCTTCGCCAGCCTCCTCCTCGGCCGCGTCTACCAGGGCAGCCTCACCGTCCAAAGCCGCGCCCCGCGCATCAGCCAGGCCTACTACGGCGCCTTCGTCGAGGACGACTTCAAGATCACCCATAACCTCCTGCTCAACCTCGGCCTCCGCTACGACATCGACAAGCCCCGCACCGAGGCACACGGCGACTTCTCCAACTTCAGCCCAACCCTCCCCAACCCCGCCGCCGGCGGCATCCCCGGCGCCCTCTACTTCGCCGGCAACGGCCCAGGTCGCATCGGCGGCTCCGGCGAGTTCGCCAAAACCTACAGGAAGGACTTCGCCCCCCGCATCGGCTTCTCCTTCTCGCCAGACTCCTCCCATGGCACCACCGCCTTCCGCGGCGGCTTCGGCATCTACTACGGCCCGCTCGACTACGCCGACTTCGGCGCCGCCAACCAGATCGGCTTCACCGCCAATCCGAACTACAAGAACAGCGACAACTTCACCCAGGCCTACTGCAACGGCGCTCCAACCGCCGGCACTAACACCACCTGCAACGCTGTCAACGGCATCGACCAGACCTTTCCCGCTTACGCCGCCCCGCCCAACCTCGACCCCGCCCAGTCCAACAACCAGGACCTAGGCGCGCAGATCCCCAGCCAGTACATCGCGCCCGGCTTCGGCAGGCCCGCCGCCATCTATAACTGGGGACTCCAGGTCGAGCAGCAGTTCGCCAAGGACCTCATCTTCACCCTCGGCTACATCGGCACCACCGGCACCTATCTCCACTCCAACCTCCTCCAGATCAACGACCTCAACCCCCGCTACTTCGGGCTCGGGTCCGCCCTCAATTCTGCCCTGCCCACTGGTGCAGCCGTCCCCTATACCGGCTTCTCCGGAACCCTCGGCCAGTCTCTCCGCCCCTTCCCCCAGTACGACAACATCTACTCCGACGGCGGCATCGAAAACCTCGGCCACTCCAGCTACCACGCCCTCACCGCCAAGCTCGAGCGCCGCTTCTCCAACGGCCTCAATCTCCTCGCCGCCTACACCTGGTCCAAGTCCATCACGGACGCCGACTCCACCCTGCCATCCTTCTCCGCCTTCAACGGCGGCGCCGGCAGCCTCCAAAACCCCTATAACCTCAAGAGCGAAAAGGCCGTCTCCTTCCAGGACGTCCCGCAAAACTTCGTCGTCAGCTACATCTACGAGCTGCCCATCGGCAAAAATAAACCCTTCCTCAACAAAAACAAGATCGTCACCGCCATCGTCAGCAACTTCCAGGTCGGCGGCATCGATCGATACGTCAGCGGAACCCCCACCGCCTTCAGCTGCACACCCTCCGCCATCAACGCCTCGCTCGCCTGCCTCCGCTACGACATCGCCTCCAACTTCGTCAATCACGGCCCCGGCGCGAGCGACCGCAATCCCCAAAATCGGCAGGTCTTCAACCCCGCCGCCTTCACCAACCCCAGCACCGCCGCCGCCTTCGCCCTCGGCACCTCACCCCGCGTCAACCCCGGCTACCGCACCCCGCTCTACAAAAACGAAGACTTCTCCATCACCAAACAACTCCTCTCCTTCGGCGATCGAGGCGGCAGTCTCCAACTCCACGTCGACCTCTTCAACGCCTTCAACCGTGTCCACCTCAGCGGTCTCAACACCAACCCCAACGACCCCTCCAGTCCAACCGACCTCTCCAACCACTTCGGCTCCTACACCAACGACTTCGGCGCACCCACCCAACGCCAATTCATCCTCCGCTACACCTTCTGATCCTCCCAGCCTCACCCGGGCCGGCGCTGGCGCTCGCCATCCGCCGGCCCTTGCTGTCTTACAGTGAAAAAGGCCGGCAACTCCATCGCCGCGCCCCTCACACCAGGGACCGCCCCCGCATGAGATCTCTCCTCGCCACCCTCGTCCTCCTCACACCGTCACTCCTCGCCCAAACCCCGCGTCCCTCTGCCGCCCCCACCCTCTCCCCCGCCGCCGCCGAAGCCTTCCAACAGGGCACCGAAGCTCTCCACGCCGGGCACCCCGACGGGGCCGTCGCCGCCTTCCAGCAGGTCACCCACGACGCCCCCCGCTTCGCCGAAGCCTTCCTCAACCTCGGCCTCGCCCTCTCCGCCCTCGGCCGCTACCCCGAGGCCGTCCCCGCCTTCGACCGTGCCCTCGCCCTCAAACCCTCCCTCCGCGGCGCCGCCCTCTTCCTCGCCATCGCCGAGGACCGCTCCGGCCACCTCGAGCCCGCCGCCGCCGCCATCCACAAAGAAACCGCCGCCTTCCCCTCCGAGGCCCCCGCCTGGATGTGGCAGGGCATCATCGACCTCGACCTCGGCAGGCTTCCCCTCGCCCTCGCCGACCTCGACCGAGCCGCCACCCTCGACCCAAAAAACGTCGACATCCTCTACCACCGCGGCCGCGCCGCCCTCGCCCTCTCCCGCCAAAGCTACGAGACCATGTTCCACCTCGACCCCAAATCCTGGCACGTCCCCCAGGTCCTCGCCGAGGCCGACGTCGAATCCGGCAACGACGCCGACGCCGTCGAGCAGTTCCAGGCCGCCATCGCCGCCGCCCCGCCGCAATCCGGCCTCTACGAAGCCCTCGGCAGCGCCCTCTGGCGCCTCGGCAAATACGACCAGGCCCAGGGGGCCTACGAGACCGCCCTCAAACTCGATCCCAACGACATCCTCACCATGTATAAACTCGGCTGCCTCCGCGTCGACCGCGCCGACGCCGCCGGCGGCAAGCCCCTCCTCCAGCACGTCCTCGTCGCCGACCCCTCCCTCGCCGAAACCTCCTTCTATCTCGGCCGCGCCGAGTTTCAACTCGGCAACGACGCCGCCGCCGTCGCCGACTTCAAACAATCCATCGCCGAAAACCGCGACGACGAAACCACCCGCCAAGCCTGGTTCCAACTCTCCCGCGCGTACCGCCGCCTCCACGACCTCCCCGCCTCCAACGCCGCCCAGGCCCAGTTCCGCACCCTCGACCAGCAGCACCGCGACACCCTCCAGGCCAGACTCGTCAAAACCCGCTCGGCCGCCGGCCGCGATACCAGCATCCCCGCCCCGAAACCCGGCCCCGAAACCGCGCCCGAGACCGCGCCCGCCGCCAACCCCAACCCATCGCCGTCCAACTAGGCCCTATCTCTCTCCAGGAAAGCCCTCTCATGCCCCCTCACCCCACCCACCTAAGCCGCCGGAACCTGGTCAAATCCGCTGCCGCCGCCTCCGCCGCCCTCGCCCTCCGCCCCTCCCTCGCCTTCGCCCAACCCCCGGCGTCCGCCCAGCTCTACCTCACCGGCGGCGAAGACAAACGCCACACAAAAGCCCCAAATGTCCCCCTCACCCCCACCCAAACCAGCAAAATAACCGATCAAATCCTCATCGATTCGACCCAAAAACACCAGCCTATCCTCGGCTTCGGCAGCGCCTACACCGACGCATCCTGCTTCCTGATCAACTCCATGAAACCGGATAACCGCCAGCATTTTCTACAAGATACCTTCTCCCCGCAGGCCATGAACCTCAACGTCGGCCGCACCTCCATCGGCGCCAGCGACTACTCCCGCGACCTCTACAACTACGACGACACCCCGGACGACCTCTCCATGCAGCACTTCTCCATCGCGCATGACGAGGCCTATATCCTCCCTATTTTGAGAGAGATGCGCCGCCTCAATCCCGACCTCTTCCTCCTCTCCTCCCCCTGGAGCCCGCCCGGCTGGATGAAGACCTACGGCTCCATGCTCGGCGGCTGGATGCAGTACAAGTCCATGGCCCCCTACGCCCTCTACCTCTGCCGCTTCGTCGAGGCCTACCGCGCCGCCGGTGTCCCCATCCAGGCCCTCACCTGCCAGAACGAGCTCGAAACCGACCAGGGCGGCAGCATGCCCGCCACCTACTGGCCGCCCGAGCTCGAGTCCGACTTCATCCGCGACCACCTCGGCCCCATGCTCAAGGCCCGCCACGACAAGGTCCAAATCTGGCTTCTCGACCACAACTACAATCTCTGGAAGCGCGTCCGCTGGCAGATGCAGGACCCCGCCCTCCGCCCCTTCGTCGACGGCGTCGCCTGGCATGGCTATCTCGGCACACCCGACATGATGAGCCGCCTCCACGACGCCGTCCCCGACCTCCCCTTCTACTGGACCGAAGGCGGTCCCGACTACACCGATCCCAAATACAGCTACGACTGGACCCGTTGGGGCTCCACCTTCACCGGGGCCCTCGCCAACGGCTGCCGTTGCATCATCACCTGGAATCTCATGCTCGATCCCCAGGGCAAACCCAACATCGGCCCCTTCTCCTGCGGCGGCCTCGTCACCCTCAACCCAGACGGCTCCCTCACCATGAGCGGGCAGTACTGGGCCCTCCGCCACCTCTCCCAGCACGTCCGCCGCGGTGCCACCCGCATCGGGAGCCACAGCGACAGCTCCGAGCTCGATCACGTCGCCTTCCAGAACCCCGATGGCTCCCTCGTCGTCGTATTAACTAACAGCGGCGAAGAACGCGACGTGCTCCTCACCCTAGGCTCCCAACAAGCCACCGTCCATCTCGATCGGCAGTCCCTCGCCACCCTCATCACCTAGCCCGCCAACATCCCCAAAGCAATCAATGATCGATGCTTCCATACTGGCGACCACTGCCACATCCCTCAAAGAGCACTAGACACTAAGGAGCGCATCCGCTGCCGGAGCTACGCTTACCCAAGGTTCAGACTTAAGTTTTCTGGTCAAAATCTTTGCCCAGCCATAATTTGCCTAACGCATCAGATGCGGTAACAAATCGCTCAAGTAAGCGCGGCTTCCGAGCGGCCCAGCCTCCAACTGTAGAGGCAGTCTGCCCCGCGCCCCACGGTGCACCGCTAGTCAATGCCTAAAACTGGCGCAAACCCGTGGTTCCCGCCACTATCATCGCCTTGAAGGGCCCTCGGTCATTTGGGGCGCGCACCTACCGTCGGGGGTATGCGCACCCGAGGTCCAGACTTAAGTCCTCTGCTTCGAAGACTTTGCGCAACATCGGGGGGGGGAGGGGAGGGACGTGGCGCTGAGATGCACACGCCCCGGCACCTCAGCGTAGCCAGCCTAAAGGGACAGCGGCTCAGCACATAGCCGTCCACCGTGCGCCCCGCCCCTCTTGTTTGCCGTCTAAGAGTCCCCATACTGCGTCGCCGAAACCCCATCGACCTCCACCCGGAAGCCCGCCGCGAGAAACCGCACGTGCACCTCAAAGGTCGAGGGATTCCACCACCACTGCGTCGCCGCCCGGTCTCCGCTCGCGGCCGTAAACCCCGGCATCGCCGCCCCGTTCAGCCGAACCCCCGTCGGCGGCAGTTTGCTCCGCAGAATCACCTCCGTCTGGTGCCGCACCCCGCCGGTCCCAGTCACCGTCGCCGTCGAGCCATGCTGTTCAAAGTGCGCCGCCACGCCGTTCGGCAGCGCAAACCGCGAGTCCGCCGCGCCCGTCCGCGAAAGATACGCCCGCCACACCAGCGAGCCGTCCAGCAGGTGCGGGTCACTCCACTTCATCTGCCCCGCCTCCTCCTCCGGCTTGAACGGCAGCACGGAACCCGCGCGCACCAGGATCGGAATAGCGGTCGAGACCACCGTGACCACCTGACCTCCGGTCAGGTAGTCACCATTCCAGAAGTTCACCCACTCCCCCTCGGGCAGATAGAGTGGCCGCAGCGCCTGCCCCGCCTGCACCACCGGAGCCACCAGCATCTCGCGCCCAAGCATGTACTGGTACTCCGCCGTCGCGCTATGCGGGTCCTTCGGAAACTCCAGCACCAGGTGCCGCATGATCGGCACCCCCGTACGTGCCGCCTCCGCCGCGTACGTCGCAAAGTACGGCAGCAGCGAACTGTGAAAAGCCGCCCACCGTCGGAACTGTGCCATCGTCTCCGTGTCCGAAAACAAGTTGAACGAGTGCTCGGGCCTGTTCCACACGTGGTCGCGCATCACCGGCGTCAGCGCGCCGAACTCCACCCACCGCATCCACAGGTCCTTGTTGGCTCCCGTGCTCAGGATGTCCGGCCCCCACGTCGAATAGCCCGACATCCCCGCCGTGATCCCCGCCGTCACCACCGACGGCAGCCCATAGTCGCGCGACCAGTTCGGCGACTGGTCCGCCCCCCAAAGCACCGGGCTGAAGCTCTGCGATCCCGGCGACCCCGACCGCGAGAACGGCGCCACCTCCGGGTTCAGCCCCTGTGCCACCCGCAGCGTCACCTTGTGATACAGCAGCGGGTACAGCTCGGAGATCGTCCGGCCGGTTCCCGCCGCAAACCGATCGGTGTCCCGCACCCACTCACCAAAGTCCTCCATCCACCCATCGAACCCCTGCTTGCCCACTGCCGAGGTGATCATCCCCTGCCACCAGTCCACCGCCTCCGGATTGGTGAAATCCACATTACCCACCGGCACAAGCTCAAACCGCGGCCCCGCCGGCTTGCCGTCCGCCCCCGTCTGCAACAGATGGTCCGTGACTCCCTTCGCAAACTGCGGGCTCTGGTTGGTGTACGGCAGAATCTCCGCCCGCACATACGGGTGCACATAGGTCAGCACCTTGAACCCCTGACCATGCAGCGTATCCACAAACGTGCGAGGGTCGCCATAGTAGCTCGAAAACCAAAACGGCCAGCCCAGGTTGTCCGCCTCATCGTTCTGGTCGTAGATCCACAGCGCACTCGCCGCCATGTTCTCGTCGCGAATACGCTGCGCTGTATCCAGAACCGCGCCCTTGCCGCCCAGTGCCGTAATCCACGGGCCAAACACCCATAGCGGCGGATTCTGTGGCCGACCCGTGATCGCCGTATATGCGCTTAATACCGCCTTCGGCTCCGACTCAACAAACAGATACACCGGCACCGGCGAACCCGCAATCTGCACATCGAACGCCGTGTCCGGCTCCGTAAACCGAAACTTCGTGTCGAACGCAGTGTCCGCATACATCCCCAGGCCTCCAGGCGTATACACAAACGGGACCGCGACATAGGTCCAGTCGTGCCCCGGCTCCCCGTATCGATCCTGCGGTCTCACATCGAGCGACGTACCGCTCAGACCAGCCTGCCAGAAGCGTTCTCCCAACCCAAAATACGGGCCGCCCCCCTCGATGTGCAGCCCCTGCCCCCCCTCTTTGCCTCCAGTCGGCTCCAGCGTAAGCCGCGCCAAACCCGTCTGCAGCACCTCCAGCATCCACCCTCTCTGGCCGCACGGCGTCTCCGCAACGCCTGTCCACGTGTTCTTGTCTCTCGTGAGCACGAGGCCGTGTGACGCCTTGGTCACAGCGCCATCAACACAACCAAGACCCCCCGTGAGCGAGATCGTCCAACTCGCCCCGGTGCCCCGGTTCCGTACCGTAAGCGCCGCACTGTCCTTGCGAAACGAAAACTCTGTGGTGTCTGTCTGAATCCGGTACAAGTCCTGCTCATCAGTCTCCATCACATGCAAGCTGCCATCCGCCTCCGGACGCTTCCCCGTGGCGACGATCGCCGGCGAGGGAGCAGGCTTATGCAGCTCCTCCAGCATGCCCCGGTACTCCGCAGATTGCGAATACCGGGGCTGCTGTGCCGGATTTTGCGGAGCGGCGGCCGTCCAACCAGGAAAGACCAGAACACAGGCTGGTAGAAGACATCTGGCAACGCCTCGCATACGCTCTCTTCTCCAACATCCCACACGGAACTCGCAAAACCGTCCCCATTACACCACTGATGGGGCGGCTCAGGCTGCCAAAAGCGCTTGGGAAGAGGCGGACGCCAGCGTGTCAGAAGTGAAAGCGATAGCGCACCTCCCCAAACACCTGGCGCGGATCCGAGGTATGAAAGCCGCCAAAGGTCAACGAGTTGTCCAGCAGCACTCGTTGATCCGCGGCATTCGTAACCGACACCGTTGCGGAAAGGTTCTCGCTGAAGCCATGGCTCAACGCAAGGTCAAGCGAGCTGTGCGCCGGCAAGTATGCCCCGGGGTAAGGTGTCGTCGGGTCAGGCGCGCCGTTCACAAAGCCCGATCCATAGGCAAAGTTCGCCGCAAACATCGTGCGCGCCGGCAGCGCCGCCGTCCCTCCCACCGAAAGCGTGTTCCGTTGATCGTGATCCACCGGGGTGTAGCCGGGTTCCACGTCGCACTCGGGCGAGGCAATCGGCGCACACACAAGCCCCCCGGTCAACGCACCACGCTGCTCCGCGATCTGGTTCGAGTAGGCCAGGTGCAGTTGAGCACGGCGCGCCAGCCGCGGCGATCGAACCGTCACCTCCCAGGCGCGAATCAACGCGCCATCCACCGTCACCGGCACGAACAGTGACGAATCCCCAATATTTGAGTGATCGAGAAAGTTCCGGACCCGCGTGCGAAACGTGTCGGCGTCCAGCACCCAGCCGCGCCACGGGATCGCCAGGCCGAACTGGTGCTCCTCATCGAACTCCCCATGCAGTGGCTGAAAGCTCGCGTCCGAAGCAAGCGCATACTGCACCAACGGTCCGGAAAGCGTCAGCAGCGGGGGCGGCTGATAGAACCGGCCGTAAAAGCCGCGGGCCGTCCAGCCCAGACGCGGAATCCGATACGACAGACCCACGCGCGGCGAAACCGCCGTCTCCGTGAACGACCCGACAAACTGCGATGCGCGCAGCCCCGCCGTCGCCGTAAGCCCCGGCAACACACGCAGCGAATCCGAAACGTACTCCTCCACAAGCCCGCCCGAGCCGGTAGCAGGCGTGCGGAAGTCCGGGCTCGACTGATCCGCAAAGCTCGCGCCAAACAAATCCGACTCTCGCTGCCCAAAGCTGTAGAGCCCAAGCTCGAGCGAGTCTCGCGGCAGGTCCGCCGACACCGAAATCTGCCCGCCCGTGTACGTCGAAGATCGATGCAGCGTCGTAGCCACGGGCGTATCCGTCTTGCCCGGGTTGTAGTCGGCGTTGTTCTGATGGATAAACGGCGAAACCTGCAGCAGCACACTGCGCGAAAGCGAGTGCGCCCAAGTAAACGCCGCCAGGCCATCCGACTCGTGCTGTCGATCCCGCAGACCCGACGAGTCATACTGCTGGTTCTCGAACGAGTTCGGATCGGGATCGTACGGAATCTGAAAATGATCCGCCCGCAGCTGAGCCACCAGCCGCAACTGATCGCCTGCGGACCGGTTGAACAACAGCGAGCTGAACAGCCCGCCACCCGCCGTCCCGTCATGCACCACGGCAAGCGTCGGCGTGGAAAGGCCAAAGTCCGAGCGATTCACATTGCCGGAGGCGTACCAGGCAAATCGCTCAGTGTGATCCCCCAGGCTGAGCTGATCGTTTGTCTGAAAATACGAGCCCGCCTGCAGCACAAGCTCGGCCTCGCGATCGCGCTCGAAGCCCGAGCGCGGAACCACATTGAAGACTCCATAGGTCCGGTCGCCTTCATTCGCGGCATAGCTCCCGCGCTCCACCGCCACCGTGTCGATATCCTTCGGATCGATCTGTGCCCCCAAGTTCGAGGCGATATTCGTGTTCGGTATCTGCACGCCGTCCAGCAGCCAGGAGACCTGATGCCCACCCCGGATGTGCAACTGATCGTGTGTCACATATGCACCCGGGACGAAGTCCGTCAGAAACGCGAGCGAATTGGTACGATCCGCGCCCGGCGTCGCCGCAATCTCCGCGCGAGAGATCAGCGTCGTCGGTGTCGCCGAGGCCGACGGGTCAAGCGGCGTGTGCAGCACCGTCACCGATTGAGACACCGTCGCCAGCGCCAACTGCAGATGCACAACCGCCGGGTTCGTCGAGTCGAGCGCCACCGACGCCTGCAGCGTGGCAAACCCCGATGCAGCCACCTCTACCGTGTACAGCCCAAGTGGCAGCGCGGGAATCAGAAATGCCCCGTCGGCGCCGGTCCGCACAGTAAAGCTCAGGGCGGAGGTTGTGTCCCGCACCGTGAGCGTCGCCGCCGCGATCGGCCGGTGCTGTGGGTCGTGCACAACGCCACGCAGCGGCGCGGTGGTCGCGCCATAGGCCGCCACAGGCACAGCCAGCGCAAGGAAGAAACAGGGTCGAAGCAGTCGCATGGAAGCAGACTTTCTCCCGGCCTCAGCGGGCCAGGGGAAGGGGACGGGAGCGAGCCGCAGGCGCGCGATCCACCGATCACGTCACAGGAGCTCACAACTCAGTCAGGTGGTGGAAAAGACGTCAGGCCAGCACGGGCGTCAAACGCGGCGGACCACGCTTTTGGCGCGAGCGATCGCGCGCGATCCGTCGCCGCGACTCCGTCTGCACCACCCCATTCGGGTTCACGCACAGCGCCGACACCAGCAGGCCCACGGCAACCACAAGCAACGTCGCGCAGTGCGCCAGCGGCGTCGCCGCCCCTTCAAAAGGGCAATGCGCCCGAACCACCGTGCCTCTGGCCGGCAGAACCATTCCCATGCTGCAATGGTGCGCGCCGCCTCGCCTGCAGCAGGCAGGCAGGCTTGCCTCGGCCGAAGCACCCTGCGTCGCTACAGCCAGCAGCAGGGGCATGCCGAAAAGCACCAGCAAAACGAGGCTGAGGAGCTTCTGCACGTCTCTGGGAGCAGTCTACATCCACCCGCAAATCACCGGCGGCGCAACAACACCGGCGAAAATGTCACGGCGCCCGCGACAAACAAGACCAACCCCAGAATGGGCAGCGTATGGCGCACCGCAAACACCGGCCACGCAGCTAGGATCCAAAACGCCATGTTCGCCGAAGCCGCCAGGTACACCCAATCGGAAAACCGATGCTGATCGCGAAAAAAGCTCATGCGCGGCACCGCAGGCATCGGCGCCTCGCGCTGCCAGCCCGCCAGCCGCAACAGCACAACAGGAGTTACGTTCAAAAGAAGCACAAACGCGGTCCACAGCAGAGGCACCGCGGCCGCCGGCAGCGGCATCCCCTCCAATCGCGGCTGCAGTGCATACGTCACCGCCAGCGTCAGCAGCACATTGGCCGTCGCGCCCGCATTCACCGCCGCCGGAAACTGCAGCATGTCAGCCAATCGATCCATACGGTCCAGCGGTTTGGTCTCAGCGGAAAAAGGCATAAGTCGCTCAAGCTGCAAACCTCAGTCTAAGCCGTGTCACGACCCCCGAAAGAGCAAGCATCGCGGCCGAACTGCACAAAGCCCACGTGGTGGTCCAAACCACCGTGCGTGGTCGAAGACATACGTCCGGTCTCATCGAGCACACGCGGTGCAGACCCGCGATCTCTCTAGTTCGGAAAAGCCTTGTTCGGGTACGGCGGCGCGTGCGGCACTGGCCGAGGATCGGCCGCGATCTGCTGCTTCAACACCGCCAGCGCCGCCTCCAGCTGCGCATCCGCCCCCGTAAAGGTCGCGTGCGGCAGGTTGTCGACCACCTGGTCAGGATCGACGCCGTGCCCCTCGATCAGCCACTTGCCCTCCGGGCCATAGACCCCCATCTCGGCCGCCGTCGCAATCCCGTTGTCCGCCTCCACATTCGACCCCGACAGCCAGATCTCGCCGCCCCACGTCCGCGTTCCCAAAACCGTGCCCATCTTGAAGCGCTTGAAGCCCTCCGTAAACGCCTCCCCATCGGAGGCCGTCGCCTGATCGCACAGCACGGCAATGTGCCCGCGAAACGCATACTGCATATTCCACTGCGGATTGCCCACGCGCGGCTGCCAGTAGAACCACACCTTACGCAACAGATCCGCCAGCAGCCACGAGTCGATGTTGCCACCGTTGTTGTGCCGCACGTCGATGATCAGACCCTCGCGATCAAACACCGGGTAGTACTCCCGCGCCCACTGCTCAATATCCTGCGGTCCCATCGCGCGCAGGTGAACATAGCCGATGTGGCCCTGCGACGCGCTCTCCACACTCTGTCGCCGCGTGTACTCCCACTCGTTGTAGCGCAGGTTGCCGTCCTCGCGCGTCGAAACCGGCTTCACCAGAACATCGCGCTCCTTGCCGTCGACCGCCTTCACATGCAGCAGCACGGGCGTGCCGTCCTTGCCGCGCAGCAGCTGCCGCTCGTCCATCACGGAAAGCGTCGGCGTGCCGTCGATCGCTGTGATCACCTCGCCCTCGCGCACCAGAGACTCCGGCCGCGCCAGTGGCGGCGCCTGGTTCGGCAGATCGGGATCGTGCCCGTAGATATGCGCCACCCGCATGCCGCCGGCCTTCTCGTCACGCGCCAGCTCCGCCCCCAGCGTTGCCAGATGAATGTCGTCGGCCGGCTTGCGCTGGTCGCCCCCGACCACAAACGTGTGCAGCGTCGAAAGCTCCGACACCATCTCCGCGATCACATCGTTCAGCTCATCGCGGTCCGCCACCCGGTCCACCAGCGGCAGATATCGATCGCGCATCGCCGGCCAGTTCACCCCCTGCATGTTGCGGTCGTAGTAGTAATCTCGCTCCAGCCGCCACGCATCCAGAAAGATGCCGCGAAACTCATCGCGCGGCGTCGTCGAAAAGGTCCACCGCGACAGATCGATGTGGTCGCGTCCCAGCGTCTTCGGGTCAGCCAGCCCCGCGGCCTTTGCATCCGCATCCACCACAAAAAAATCATCGCCCTTGCCGATCAGGATGTGCTTGCGATCCTGCGACACCTCGAAATTTTTCACGTCGCTCATCACTGTGTCCGGCTCGTCGCCCTTGTTGGCGATGTCCAGACATTGCAGGTTCGACTTCGGCTGCGGGTCGTCACCACCGATCATGTAGCACAGCCGCTTCTCAGTCGTCGCGAGGTTGAACAGGTTGCCCGGCGGCAGCGGCACCTCGACCAGCCGCGACTCGATGCCCGCCAGGTCGATCTTCACCTCCGGCACCTTCTTGTCGGCCTTGCTCGCATCCGGCTTGCCCGCCTTGTCCTTCGCCTCGGCCTTGTCCTCCACCTTGCTCTTCTTCTTGTCTTCTGCGACCTTCGGCTGGCTCGGCTTGCTCTCGTCCGGCTTGCTCTCCGGCTTGTCCTTGTCCGCATCAGGGTTCTCCGGGTGCAGCTCGTCCGGCGGCAGAAAGGGCGAGCGCGTCCCAGGCTCCAGCGCAAGCTCGTACAGCTTCACCGGCCGCGCAAAGTGCGGCTCCGGGGCCCGCGGACCCCACGGCGCAAACACCGTCGTCGTCAGGGAACGATCCGACAACAAATACAGGAACTTCCCATCCGCGCTCCACGCCGGATCCGTCGAATTGTAACGATTCGAGGTCACCGCCGTAATCGCGCCAGATCCCTCGTTCAATATCTTCACCTGCGCAAACATATTCGTCGCCGATTCCACAAACGCCAGCCACCGGCTGTCCGGCGACCACGCCAGATTCGTGAAATCGCCCGTCACCGACTGCGCGATCCGCTTGTCCGTGTGCGCGGGGATGTCATACAACCACAGCTGCTGGTCCTTGTCCGTGTGCGCCAGGTAGTGCCCGTCCGGCGACGGCACACCATCCCACCGCAGCACCTTGTCGTTGTGAGTCCACTGCTCCGGCTTGCCCACACCGTTCGCCGGGTAGCGCCAGAACTCCGTCTCCCCCGTCGCCGTCGACACCAACTCAATACTCTTGCCATCCGGCATGTACCGCGCCGATCGGAACCGCGTCGCCGACTCCCCAGCCACCTTCACCACACGACCCGGTCGCACCGGCAGCGTAAACACCTCGCCGCGCGCCGTAAACACCGCCGAACTCCCATCCGGCGCCACATGCACATCCGTCAGGTACTCGGTCGGCTTCTTCACCCAGTGCTCCCGCATCTGGTCGAAGTCCGACTCCAGCGTCACCGGGATCACCTTCTCCTCGCCCGTCTGCGGATTCAGCGCGAACAGCTCGCCCGCGCAGCTGTACACCATCCGCCCGCCGTCCATCGTCGCCGCCTGCACATCGAAGATCTTCTGGTGCGACACCTGCTTCACATCGTGCCCATCCAAATCCGCCGAAAACACATTCATCACCCCCGTGCGGTCCGACAGAAAATACAGCCGATCCCCCGCGATCATCGGCATCTTCGACGTCCCCAGGTAATCCGCCGTCAGCGGCACCGCCTCGCCCGTGCCGTTCCATCGCCACAGCGACTCCGCCCACCCTCCCTTGTATCGCTTCGTCTCGCTGAACTGCTTCGCAAACCGCGTAAACACCAGCGTGCGCCCATCCGCCGTGTACGCCGCCTGCGCCCCTGTCGCCAGCGGCAGCCGTTCGCGCTCGCCGTGCGCCCCCACCAGCACCAGCGCCGGGTCCGGCAGCGTCGAATACCGCCCCGTCTCCACCACCAGCCGACCACCCGGCGTCCACGCCGCCGGCTCCGCATGCCCATCCCACGTCCGCCGCGCCGGCAGCCCGCCCCCCACCGGCATCGTATACACCTCCGTCGGCCCCTCATAGTCGGCCGAAAACGCCACCGTCCCGCCATCCGGCGAGATCGTCGCCCGCCGCTCCGTCCCCGCAGCCGAGGTCAGCCGATGCGCCGTCCCCCCCGTCGGCGCAACCGTCCACAGATCGCCCTCCGACGTAAACAACAGCGTCTCCCCATGCAGCGCCGGGTCACGATAAAACCCAGGGTGTTGTTGGGCACTCACCACATGCGCAACGGCAAACGGCACGAGGGACATCAGACGGCAAATCGAACGGCGCATGGGCGAGCAATCCTCAACGCCGCGCCTCGCCCCACCCGCACCCATCGCGCGGCGAAGCGACACCCGGCTCCTTGTACATTGCCGTGAAGCATACCACCGCCCTATCGCACCACCTCCACCAACCTCTCCGGCGCCGCCCCCGCCGCTGCCCCCGTGTGCGTCATCTGCCCGCGCGCATCGTCCCACCGCAGCTCCGCCGTCCGGTACTCCCCATGCTCATACCCATACGTCGTCCCATCATCCGCATACATCACAAACCGCCCATCCGCCCCCGGATACACCCGTATCCGCTCCAGCGCCTGCGGCCCGTTCGTGCTCTCCACCGGCACCCCCATCGGCACAATCGAGCCCGCCCGCGCAAACACCGGAATCGTCTCAATCCCCGCCGCCACCGTCACCCTCTGCCCGCCCTTCAACCGCTCATTCGTCCAGAAGTTGTACCAATCCGTCCCCGCCGGCAGATACACCTCGCGCGCCGTCGCCCCCTGCTCCGTCACCGGTGCCACCAGCAACGCCGGCCCAAACATATACTCATCCCCAATCTCCGCCACCTTCGGATCAGCCGGGAAATCCAGAAACAGCGCCCGCATAAACGGCTGCCCCGTCTCGTGCGCCTGCCATCCCAACGAGTACAGGTACGGCATCAACTGATATCGCAGACGCAGATACTTCTCCAGAATCGGCTCCGCCTGCCTCCCGTAGCTCCACACCTCGTTGTGGTTTCGCGATCCATGCGACCGGAAGTTCGGCTGAAAACACCCATATTCAAACCACCGCGTATACAGCTCCGGATAATCGTCATACCCGCCCACCGTATCGCGCGCGTCCGTCGGGTCCAGCAGCGGTGGATGCTCCGGATGGTGCGTCGCCGGCAGGAACTGCCACCCCCCGATGTCCGTCGACCAGTACGGCATCCCCGACGCCACAAAGTCCAACCCCGTCGGCACCGACCGCCGCAGCGTATCCCAGTTCGGCGCGATGTCCGACGACCAGAAGATCGCCCCGTTGTGCTGCGCGCCGAGATAGGCATCCCGCGCCAGAACCAGCGCCCGCTGCGTGGTGTCCCGCCGCATCCCGTCGTAAAACGCCGCCGTATGAAACAACGGGTACACATTGAAGAACTCCGTCCCCGGCCCCACGTGCAGGTACGACCCATTCGGCGGCAGGTCCGGCTCCGTCTCATCCGCCCAGAACGCATCGAAACCCTTCGCCACATAGTTCTCCCGAATCACGCTCCAGTACCACGCCGCCGCCGCCGGGTTCGTCGTGTCGATATCCGACCCAGCCCGGTCATACGGCAGCCCGTTTGTCGGCGTGCCGTCCGCCAGGTGCATGAACCAGCCATTCTTGCGGATCAGCTCGTAATACCGGCTCTCCGGCACAAACCGCGGCCACACGCTGATCATCGTGTGAAAGTTCATCCCGTGGAGCTCGCGATTCATCCCCGCCGGGTCCGGCCACTTCGCCGGGTCCATATCCATCTGCCCCATCGTCGTATACGTGAACCAGTCAATCACCAGGTCGTCGATCGGCAAGTGCCGCTCCCGGTACCCGTGCGCCACCGCCAGCACCTCCGCCTGCGAGCTGTACCGCTGCTTCGACTGAATGTAACCAAACGCAGACTTTGGCGGCATCGGCGTCTCCCCCGTCAACAGCCGAAACCCCGCGTACTGCGCCGCGTAATCGCCCACAATCACAAAAAACGAAACCCTCTGCCCCACCTGGCTCTTCCACGTGTTGCCGTCGTTGAACCCCAGTGCCACCGTCGTCTTCGACGGGTTGTCCCACAGCAGCGCATACCCCTGGTTCGTAACCAGAAACGGCACACACACGCTCTGCCCCGCCGGCGCGTTGTAGTCATGCTCGCAGTGCACCACCCGCCCCCGGTGGTCCAGCACCCCCTCCTGGTTCTGCCCCAGCCCATAGTCGTGCTCGTCTGCCGCCGCCGAAAACGTCGCCCCAACCTCATAGAACGGCGGGTCCTCCGGCCGTCGGTCCAGCAGCACATCATGGTTGCCGTCCTTGTAGTTCGGCACGCTCATCTGCCACCCATGCATCGCCACCAACGGCCTCCCCTTCGCCCCCGTCATCGACAGCCCCACATACGGCGTCGACCCGTTGAAGAACTTCGCAATGTCCGCCGGCGTCCCCGTCGCCTTCCGCTTCGGTCCCTCCGGCGCCAGCGTCACCGCCATGGCAGGCGAGCGCAGCGTCTCTCCCTCCACCGTCCACCCCCTGCCCGCCGGCCGCGCCACAATCCCAGGCCCCGGCGCCGCCTCCGCCTGCTCCCGCAGCAGCGACAGTGTCACCCGCACCACATTCGCCGCATACGGCTCCACCACCACCGTCGCCTCGCCGCGCGTCGCCTCCAGACGCTGCGCCCGCGCCTCCACAGCCAGCACCAACCCCAACGCAATCCATCCAACCCGCCCACACAGTAGCATCATCCAGTCCCCCTCAGGGCTGCGCTTCGGCATCCCACCATCGCGGTATCGTGAAAGAGCTTACACGCCGTCGCGCTACATCCATCCGCCCCTCACCCACCCCCGCACCACCCAACGAATCATTCAGGAGCCGCGCATGAAGCTTCCCGCCGTCGCCCTCACCGCCGCCACAGCCCTAGCCCTTCTCCCCCCCGCCACCGCCCTGGCCCAGCAGCCCGCCGCAGCTCAGCAAACCGCCACAGCCCAGCAGCCCGCCGTCTCCACCATGACCACTCCCGCCGTCGACGGAGAGCTCACCGCGCCGCCCGCACAGCTCACCCCCAACCAGATCAAAGGTATGCAACACAAACTCGCCGACTGGCCGGACCTCGCCCGCTACCGCGCCGACAACGCCCACCTCCCCCCGCCGCAACCCGGCCAGGCCCGCGTCGTCTTCTTCGGCGACTCCATCACCGACGGCTGGGGCCGCGGCCACGGCCACTTCTTCCCCGACCAACCCTGGCTCAACCGCGGCATCAGCGGCCAAACCACCCCACAGATGCTCGTCCGCTTCCGGCAAGACGTCATCAATCTCCACCCGGAGGCCGTCGTCATCCTCGCCGGCATCAACGACATCGCCGGCAACACAGGCCCCGAAACCCTCGACGGCATCGAAGACAACTTCCGCGCCTTCGTCGCCCTCGCCGAGGCCGCCCACGTCCGCGTCGTCCTCTCCTCCGTCCTCCCCGCGGGTCACTTCCCCTGGCGCCCAGGCGTCGACCCGCGCGATGAAGTCGCCGCCCTCAACACCTTCCTCCAAACCCTCGCCACCCAACACCACGCCGTCTACCTCAACTACTTTCCCGCCCTCGTCACCTCCGACCGCGCCTTCCAACCCGCCCTCACCGTCGACGGCATCCACCCCAACGACGCCGGCTACGCCGTCATGGAGCCCCTCGCCCGCGCCGCCGTCAAGCAATCCCTCGCCCAACCCCGCCCCTAACCACCTCGCCTCCCTTCCCCCTCGCCCTTGCCTCTCCAGTTGTCGTTCCCGAAGGCAATCTGCCGTTGCCTTTGCTGTTGTCCTTGCCCTTGCTTGTCTCTCGCGGTCATCCTGAGTGATGCGAAGGACCCCTGTACTTCCTCCCCAACCCCAGCACCCTCAGCGCACCTCACGCACGCAGAAGGCATACCACTGCTCCTGCCGGCAAGTCCACCCCCGCAGCAGTGGATCCGGCGCCGTCGGCCGCGCATCCCAGCCGTTCACCACCACCGCGAACCGCGCCCCCCGCAGCATCGTCGACCGCACCCCCGCCGTCTCCTCCATGGCCACCCGCAGCCGCCGATCATCCTCCACCAGGGACCCACGCAGCTGCGCCGCCGGCAGGCTCGCCCCCGCACCCACCGGCAACACCCCTTCCTCCAGCCACGGACTGTCCAGCAACACCGCATCGGCCCGCCGAAACAACCCCGCCCCCGCCCACTGAAACGGATCAAAACTCAGCCGCGACCGCGCCGCCACCCGCGCCTCCCGGTAGCGCGGCACCGTCAGCAGCAGACCCGCCTCGCCTCGCGCCTCCGCCGGCAGATCCGGCGCCGCGCCAATCGCCACCGCCGCCGGCCGGATCGTCCGCTGCGCCAGCACCAGCGTCATCCCCGTCAACACCACCGCCACGCCCACCGCCACCACCCGCAGCCGATCCATCCCCATCCACCCCGCCCGCCCGCTCCACAGGCTTGCACCCAAAAAGGCCGACACCCACACATACAGCATCATCCGGTAGGCAAAGTTGTGTCCCCCACCCACGTCGTCCGGAAGAAACGGCAAAGCCGCCACGAACATCCCACACACCGCCGCCCACGCCAGCCCGCTCGACGACACCTCCGCGCCAGCCCCCCTCCACTCCCGCAAACTCCGCGCCAAGAGCACCACGACTCCCGCCAAAACAAGCAGCCAAACGAGCCTTAACGGCAGCGCCGACCCCCCGCGAAACGGCAAAATCGACGCCAGTTCCACCTCAAACCGCACCGTATCCACTGAATGCCGCACCAGCCCCGGCGTCTTCGCCACCTCGCCGGCCGCTCCATCTCCCCTGAAATGAATCACATAGACAAACGCCACGATAAACCCCAGAAGCATCGCCGCATCCTCCCCCACCCCCCGGTCCCAACCCCGCATCCCCACCCGAAGCCCCAGCTCCCCCAAACAAAACAACCCCAGCAACACCAGCGGCACAGGGTGCGTCAACGTAATCCCAAACAAAAGCACCCCAAACAACACCCGCAACCCCACCCGACCCCGCTCAAATCGACTCCAAGCCCCCGCTGCCCAGAACACCAGCGTCGTCGACAACAAGAAGCTCGTCAGTCCCGTCAAAAGCGCCCAGTTGAACAGCAGCGGTGTCGCCAGCAAAGCCATGGCACCGCCGCTCGGCCCCGCCCCGCGCGCCGCGTATCGCAGACCGAAGCCAAAGCTCACCATGTAGAGGCAAACAACCACCTTATCCGCCATCGCCAGCGGCATCAGCCGCCCAAATCCCATCAGAAGATAGGGGTAAAGCGAGTACGGCGGCAGCACATGCTTCACCGTGAAGAACGTCCCAAAGTGCGATCCTCCCCGAAACAAAAGCGATCGAAGCACATCCGCATACAGCAGATGGATCGGTCCGTCCTGCGACGGAAACACGGGCAGGCTCATCGTCCACAGGCAAAAAAGCGCCACCACACCCAAATGCGCGGCAAGCACCAGCCCCTCCCAGCGGCGGGCCGGCGCCCCGGCGAGCTCTTTTGATGGCACCATTGGGGGACTCCCTTGATCTCTCCTCGTCATTCTTCCATGGGCGATCTTCGGCATAATGCAAGATGTGCGTATCCTCCATCTGGCAAACAACGTCCGAGGCCACGGAAACGGCATTGTCAACGTTGCCGTCGACATCGCCATCGAGCAAGCGAAGCGGGGCCACACCGTCACCTTTGCCTCCGCCGGCGGCAACTACGCCGAACTCCTGGAGTCCTTTGACGTCACCCACCTCCATGCTCCCCAGGCCGGGGCCCGCAAAGCCCTCGCCAACTCCCTCCGCCTCTACAAGATCCTGCGCAAGCATCGCCCACAGATCATCCACGCCCACATGCGCAGCGGCTTCGCCCTCCTGCTCCCCTGGGCCAGGCTCCTCCGCATCCCCGTTGTGCTCCATCTGCACAACGTCCACGACAACTCCTACGGCCTCACCCGCTTCGCCGCGCGTGTCCTGGCCGTCAGCACCTCGGTGGCCGACACCCTCGTCCAACAGGGTGTATCGCGTAAAAAAGTCTATGTCGTCCTTAATGGAACGCTCGACTCCGAACGTCTCCCTCCCGCCGACCAGATCGAAGGCGATCCAGTCCACTTCGAGCATCCAGCCGTACTCACCGTGGCGGGCATGAATACCGAACGCAAAGGCATCCCCGAACTCCTCGACGCCTTCGGTCTTGTTGCCGAGAAAAATCCCGCCGTCCAGCTCTACCTCGTCGGCGGCGGCTGCGAGCTTAAATCCTTCCAGGATCAGGCCAAAGCCCTCCCCGCCTCCAACCGTATCCACTTCCTTGGGCCTCAGCGAGACCCCAGGCCGTTCCTCCAAACCTGCGATCTCTTCGTCCTCCCCTCCCGCCGCGAGTCCTTCGGCCTCGCCGTCCTCGAAGCCCGCCAGGCCGGCTGCGCTATCCTGGCCAGCAACGTCGACGGAATTCCCGAACTGCTCGACTTCGGCCGGTGCGGCATGCTCACACCCCCACAAGACGTCCCCAGGCTCGCCGAAAACATGGAGTCCATGCTCGGCGATCCCAAACTGCGCTCCCATCTCGCCGAAGCCGCCCAGACCGGGCTCGACCGCTACACCACAGCCCGCATGACCGATGACGTCATCGCGGCCTACACCGAGGTGCTCCGCTAACCCGCTCGGCTCTCCCGCCGACCGACTGAGGGGCAAACCAGATCATGGTCAACATCGTCTTCTGCATTGATGCGGCATTCTGGCAGCACATGGGCGTGACCCTCGCCTCGCTGCTGCTCCGCAACAGCGAGGACCAGTTCTGCGTCTACATCGCATCGAGTGAGCCTGCGCCACCTCATGAATGGGAGCGTGTCCAAAAACTCGCCGACCAGGCCGGCAACGCCACCCTCTGCCCCATCCTCTTCGCCGAAGCAGACCTCTATCAGCACCTCCCCGTGCACGGCCATCTCAGCACTGCCATCTACCTCCGGCTCTTCATGGCGGAGTTCCTCCCGCCCACCGTCGATCGCGTCATCTATCTCGACAGCGATGTCATCGTCCGAACCTCAAGCTTCCGCGACCTCTGGGAGACACCCCTCGGCGACTGCTATCTCGGCGCCGCCTTCGAGCCCTACAACGCCCGGCAGCGCGAGCCCCTCGGCTTCGGCCCGACGGACTTCTACTGCAACTCCGGCGTCATGCTCATCAACCTCGAGCGCTGGCGGCAAAGCTCCCTCTCCCAACGCTTCGTTCACTTCGCCGAGCTCAACCACTCCCGCCTCCGCAGCCCGGACCAGGACGTCCTCAACTGCGTCCTTCGTGGCCAGATCAAAGACATCGGCATCCAGTGGAACTGGCAGGCACGCTTCTCCCGCCTCCTCCCCTCTGAACTCGGTCTCTCCCCCGATCTCTTTCACCGCTGGAAGCACTCCCCGCGCATCATTCACTTCACCTCGTGGCAAAAACCCTGGTTTTGGCAATGGGCGCCCCACTATGAGCACGAGTACCTGGGCATGCGCCAACTCTCGCCATGGGCCGACCAACCTCTCGTCGGGAAAAGTCTTTGGGCCTGGCCCGGAAAACTGCGCCGTCGTGCCCAGCGCCGCCTGGAGTGGAGCCTGCCCGCACTCGCCCGCGCCCTCCGCAACAAAAAGGGTCACTTCCACCATCTCAATCCCGCCGAGCTCCCCAGGCCCGCGGAGTTCGGAACACCCGCCGACCTCCATCCACCCGCCAAGATCTAACGCAGACTCCTTTGCCCGAGCCGGCCTGGGTACCACGCCGCCGCAGCCGCATGGCCAGATCCGGCCGGAGCGCCCCCTCTCACGCAGGCGTTCGCCCGCACCGCAAAGGCTGGCAACGCCCGCGCCATCACCTCTCTCGTCTCGAAGGCCCCATGGGAGCCGCGCTAAGCCGTAGCCAGCTCCGCCGCCACGCCCGTTCGCGCCATCACCGTCTCCAGGTGATCGCACAGCCGCAAGGTCGTCGCCAGCAGCGTCATCGTGCAGTTTGCATGGCCGCCCGTCGGAAAGATCGAGCTTCCCGCCACGTACAACCCCTCCACCCCATGCACCTTCGCGTCCCGGTCCACCACCCCGAGCCGAGGATCGTCTGCCATTCGCGTCGTTCCCATGTGGTGCGGGCCACCCTTCAACTCAGCCGGCCAGCCACCCTCGCGCACCCACGGCCGCACCTCCACGCGGCCCAACCCCAGCCGCGGAATCTCCACCTCGAGATTGTCCGCCGTCACCTCAAACGCCCGGTGGTCCAGCGCGTTCGTCCGCCAATCCATCACCAGCTCCGGCGTTCCCAGCCGGTCGCGCGTCGTCCCCAGATACACCCGGCTCTCCGCATTCGGCGACTGCTCGGCCCGCGCATACATCGTGTAGCTCTTGGCAACGCCCATCGGCCGAGATCCATACCGCACCCGCCGATACACATCCCCACCCGCCTTCGGACTCTGCCGCGCCACCCGCAATGCGTTCTGTGCCGTGCCCGCCGTCAGCCGGCGCGCCACCACGTCGTCCCAAATCTCCTTTGCCGCCCGCCACACATACTGCTCGTCATACACTGCGTCGATCGACAGACTCAGATTCAACGCGGCCTCACGCTCCTGCGCCACCGGCGACAACGTAATCCCCGGCCGCGCATGCGACTGCCCAAACTCCCACCACCGTGCATAGTCAAACATACGGTTCTTCGGCGAGAAAGGAATCACCGACGCTAAAGCCGCCTCCAGGTGCTCATGGAAGTACCGCCCTACCAGCCCATGCTCATTCCCCAGCCCCGCCGCACGCTGTCGGTTCGAGGCCAGCAGCATCCGCGGATTCTCAAGCCCGCCGCACGCCAGCACCACCATCCTCGCAAACACCTTGCCCTCGCGTCCGTCCATCGTCTTCGTTCGCACATGGCTCATCTGCCGGCCGTTCTCCGCCAGCACCAGCTCCACCGCGTTCGCATGCAGATACACCGTCACGTTCTCCGGCGTACGCAGGTCCGCATGGAACTTCTTCGCAAACCGAACCTGCCGCCATCCCTTGCGGCTGTTCATCTGCCAAAAATGCGACACCAGGAGCTCCGGCCGAAAAGGCAGCGGCTCCTGCCCCAGCTCCCGCCAAACGCCGGCGCTATAGTCGTACGGCCCAATCCCGCACAGATCGTGCGCCCGCCGGAAGTATGGCTCCATCTCCCGCTCATCGAAGGGCCAGCCACTCATCGGCACCCAGTCGCGCTCGCGAAAGTCGATGGCCGTCATCGGCGTGCACATTCCACCCCAGCACCAGGTGCTTCCGCCAAACCGCCGCGTCCGGCACTGGTCCAGCTCGAAGTACTTCATCCCCACATTCGTGCCTTTGTAGAGTTCCTGCACCTGCTGGTCGTACTTGTAGCCGCCGCTCTCCAGCAGCGCCACCCGCACGCCCGTATCAGCAAAGTGCCGCGCCATCGCAATCCCCGCCGCGCCTGCGCCAAGAATGCACAGATCCACCTCGAGGTCCTGCGACACGTCCAAAGTTCGGTAATCACAGATCATCGTCGTCCCCCACAGTCTAGCCCGGCCCACCCAGCACGGATTGCCACTTCCGCGTCATTACCTCCGTGCGTCCTCCGTGTCACGCCGACCGCCGCCGCGCCTGCATCTCAATCGCAACGTGCAGCAGATTCACCGCCGCCGGCGTTACCCCCGAGATCCCGAGGGCCTGCCCCAGCGTCCGCGGTCGCACCCGCTCAAACGTCTCCCGCATCTCGCGCGACAACCCCGACATTGCCCGGTAATCAAACCACTCCGGAATCGCCTTCGCCTCCGCCGCCTTCAGCCGCTCGATCGACCGCTGCTGCTGCAGCAGATAGCCCCCATACTTCACCTCCGTCTCCACCGCCCGCCACTCGTTCCGCACCGCCGCCGGCAACTCCCCCCGGCCCTCCACCACCTCCCGCCACGGCCGAAACACCTCCTCCATCGCCACCGCCCGCCCCAGCACACCACGCAGCTCCTCCACCCGCATCTCCGGCTGCCGCAGCACCTGCGCCAGCGTCTCGCCAACCTGCCGGCTCGCATCCCCAGGGATCCGCGCCGCCATCTCCGCCGACATCTCCCCCGCCCGCAGCCGCGTCGTCTCCAGCACCTCCCGCAGCCGCTCCGCCCGCGCCCGCCGCGCCTCGAACTCCGCCCACGTCGCGTCGTCCACCAGCCCCAGCCGCCGCCCATGCGGCATCAGCCGCCGATCCGCGTTGTCGATCCGCAGATGCAGCCGGAACTCCGCCCGCGACGTAAACATCCGGTACGGCTCATCCGTCCCCTTCGAGATCAAGTCATCGATCATGATCCCCAGGTAGGCCTCGCTCCGATCCAGCGTGAACCCACCCCCCGTCGCCCGGAACGCCCGCGCGTCCTGCACCGACAGCGCCGCGTTGATGCCCGCCATCAGCCCCTGCCCCGCCGCCTCCTCATACCCGCTCGTCCCGTTGATCTGACCCGCCAGAAACAGCCCCGGGATCGACTTCACCTCCAGCGTCCGGCTCAGCTCCCGCGCATCGATCGCGTCATACTCGATCGCATACCCCGGCCGCAGCATCTCCGCCTTGTCCAGCCCCGGGATCGACCGCACCATCCCAAACTGCACCTCCATCGGCAGCGACGTGCTCATGCCGTTGATGTACACCTCGTGCGTCCCAAGACCCTCCGGCTCCAAAAAAAACTGGTGCTGCGTCTTGTCCGGAAACCGCACGATCTTGTCCTCGATCGACGGGCAGTACCGCGGCCCCACACCCGAGATCTGCCCCGTATACATCGGCGACCGGTGCACATTCTCCCGGATCAGCCGCAGCGTCTCAGGCGTCGTCATCGCGATATGGCACGCAATCTGCCGCAGGGCGGGCTGCCGCGTCCGCAGGCTGAAGAACGTCGGGTCCGCATCCCCCGGCTGCTCCTCAAACCGCGCCCACTCAATCGTCCGCCCATCCAGTCGCGGCGGCGTCCCCGTCTTCAACCGCGCGCCGCGCAGTCCCAGCCGCTTCAGGCTCTCGCCCAACAGCACGCTGGCCGGCTCCCCGCTCCGCCCCGCCGTCATCTGCTGCTCACCGCAGTGAATCAGCCCATTTAGAAACGTCCCCGTCGTAATCACCGTCGCGCCCGCCCGCACCTCGCGCCCATCCCGCAACAGCAGCCCCACGCACCGCCGCCCGCCCGCGGCATCCGTCTCCAGCCACAGGTCCGCCACCTCCGCCTGCTTCAGATGGAGGTTCGGCACACCCTCCAGCAGCTCCCGCATCCGCACCCGGTAGAGCGCCTTGTCGCACTGCGCCCGAGGGCTCCACACCGCCGGCCCGCGCGAGGTATTCAGCAGCCGAAACTGTATCCCGCAGCTGTCCGCCACCACCCCCATCACGCCGCCCAGCGCGTCAATCTCCCGCACCAGGTGCCCCTTCGCAATCCCGCCCACCGCCGGATTGCAGCTCATCTGCGCAATCAGGTCCAGATTCAGCGTAAACAGCGCCGTCCGCAGGCCCATGCGCGCCGCCGCCACCGCGGCCTCGCACCCCGCATGCCCCGCACCCACCACGACTGCATCGAACTCCTCCCGAAAGCTCATCCTCCTATTCTATCGGCGCATCCGACGCATTCTTTAATCGGAATCGCGATCCCCACCGCGCTTCAACTCCAGCGAGTTCACCCGCTCCACCTTGTGAATAAAGGTCAGCTGCTTCGGCTCCACCGTGATAATCGCCGACTCCTTCAGGTCCGCCGCCGGCCGCTTGCTGCACACATCCGTCGACCCGCCTGTCTTCAGGTCCCGCGTGCGCACCGAGCAGTGCCACCCCGGCCCCTCCAACTTCTTGCGGAACTCGCCCACCTCCGCAACGTTGTACTGCCCCGGCTTGTCGAACTCGTAGCTGTGCACAACATTCAGCAGCGTCCCGTGGGCCCGTCTGGCGTTGGGCCCGCGCACCTCGTCCAGATCGTCCGGCGTCATGTTCACCTCCGTCGCCTGGGTGGCGTTTTTGGCAAACTTCTCCGTCCCCGCAAACAGCTCGTCCTTCGCCAGCGAAGCCGGCAGAGGGGTCGCAGCGCCTCCCCCGCCGCCCGCCTGTCCACCCGCCACCGGAGGCTCTGGGTTCCAGCCTGGCACCCCCGCCAGGAATAACGGTCGCTGCGCTCGAAGAGCCTCCATCTGCCCCAACAACGCGGGGCTCTCGGCCCGGAAGGCCTGCATGTTCGCCATCAGCGCCGGCTGCTGCGCTCGGAAGGCCTCCATCGTCGCAGCAAGCCTGGGCTGCTCCTCGGCCATCATGGCCTGCATCTCCGCCTGCAGAGCCGGCTGCTCCGCCCGGAAGGCCGCCATCCCCGCCATCAGCCCCGGCATCTCGGCTTGCCACGCCAACGCTTCGGCTGCCTGCGCCTTCTGTTCCGCCGCGAGCGCAGGCATCTCGGCCTTCCACTCCGCCGTGTCGCCAGACAGCCCCAGAGGCAGCGGCCCTGGCATGAGTACCTGCGGCAGCTGCGGGCTCTGCGCCCAACTCGGCCGCGCACTCGTCGACCACACGAAACAACCCGCCAGCGCCAACAAGCCAGTCCAGACTGTCCCGCTACACCGCAGCCTCGTCTCCGTCTTCGCTCCCAATCGCTTCATCGCTTCCTCCCCTGCCTCCACTGCTTGCCACGCCCGTCCACACTTCCGTCTCAAAGCCCGTGTCCAGATCCTTACAGTCCCTTGGGATCCACACCGGCCCTGGCCATCTCCTGCCGCACCTGCTCCATCGCCTGGTCCGTAATCCGCTCCGCCGTCTCAAACTGCGCCGTCGCCTCGGCCGCTCGGCGCTGCGACGCCGCGTGATGCTCCCATGCACTGCCGCCCGCCAGCACTCCGCCCAGCAGCCCCGCAGCCACCGCCCATCCCGTCCACGCCTGCCGCCCACGCCACCGGAGCACACGCCCCCGCGGCGACCCCTCCACCGCCACGCGCGCCAGCATCCGCTCCGTAAAGCCCTCCGGCGCCTCCACCCGCCGCAGCTCCGACCGTAGCGCCTCCTCGAGCTCCTCGTCGCCCGCCTCCAGATCCCTGCTCTCCCATTCAGTGTTCACGGATATACCCCTTCCATGTCACCGCGGCCTTCTGCCGCAGCAGCTTCAACGCCCGTTGCAGATTGCTCTTCACCGTCGCCACCGGCTGCTCCAGCAGCTCGCCGATCTCGCCAGGTGTCATCTCCTCGCCGTACCGCAGCACCACCGAAACCCGCATCGCCTCCGGCAACGACCCAACCATATTCTCCAGCCGATGCACCGTTCTCTCATCCAGGCTGCCTTCAGACCCGGTGCCTGGCCCGCCATGCGCCTCCTCCATCCACTCCTCTGCCCGCGACTCCGGCTGCCGCTTCCTCCGGCGTATCGCATCCGTCGCCCGGTGAACCGTCACCCGCCGTAGCCAGAACCGCCGATGATCGTCACTCGCAAACCTCTCCCCCGCCCGGTACAGCTCCAGAAACACATCCTGCGCCACCTCCTCCGCCAGTCCGGGGTCACGCACCACGCGCAAGGCAATCGAAAACACCATGCCCTTGTGCTGCTCCACCACGCCCCGGAAGTCCTCTGTGTCCATCCACTCCACTCGCTACGTACCCCTACGCCGCCTGCGTGCCCCGGGAACGCAAAACTCCCTCGAAAAAATGGGGGAGCGCCCATCAACCGCTCCCTCCTGGAAACTCTCGACCACCCTAGCTCAGCGGCACCGTCTGCGAGTTGGCCGAAGCCGCCCGCCGCCATGGTCGCCGGCCGCTCCAACCTCCCTGCTACATCCCTCTAAGCGTTCCCCACCTCACCCCGGGATGCAACAATCTCAAGTCGTCTCCGATCCCCCACCGGCAGACCACTCAGAACCCACCTCCATGTCACAGGCAAGCACAGGCACGAGCTCTTCCCAGCCACCCTCACCGGGCAGCTCTTGTCTTTGCCTCTCCTTAGCAAAGAGTTACAGACTTCAAAACCCACGCAAAGGCACACAGAAACGCACCCAATCTGGTGCACAGCGGACGCATCTCACACCCTGTGACATCCCCATCTCCCCGCTCAAAAGCCCGCCCCCAACCTAAAACCCAGTCCCAGCCCCAAGCCCAACCTCGCGCCAGATCCCGCCCTCAGGCCTCAGCTCGAGCCCCGTCCCGCCCTGAATCCCGCGCCAACTCCACACCCCAGCCCCGCCCCAAGTCTCAAGCCCAAACTCGCCTTAAATCCTCACCCGTCCTCCCCCCGCCGCGCTCCAAGCCTCAGCGCACATCCCGCACCCGCCCCCAACGCTCCGCTCCAGGACACCCAGCCGCGATCCCCCCCGAACTCCGCGTCGCCTCCCGCCTCGACGCCCTCCTCCACACCATGCGGCTCCTCGCCCGCGCCGAAGAGCCCCTCTGCAGCGCCATGCACGCCCTTCACGCCGGAGACCCCCTCGACGCCGACCTCCGCCAGGAGCTCTTCGACATCCTCTCCGACCTCCCCCTCACCACCTGCGAGGACGACCGCGACGATCTCCTCCACGCCCTTACCGCCCCCAGGTCCAAACCCATCGCCAAACCCGCCACCACCCGCAAACATCAACCCACTCCCCGGCCTCGGTCAGCCCGCGCCGCAACCTCTCCCGCAAAATCCACGCCAAAGCGCCGCTGACCCCCACCCGAATCCAGCCAGACGCCCCCACACCCCCCTTCCTAAACCACCCTTGGCGCGCCCTCGTGCCGCGGCTGGATTCAGTGCGGAGCTACACCTCCGCACTGGTCAAAGCTCTAGCGCAGCTCCACTACTACCCCCGCCGGATCCGCCGCGGCCGTCACCCCCCACCTCCCCTCAGCCTCCGTCAAGGCCACATTCCGCCCCGCCACCGTCGCCTGCTTGCTCTTCGGCTGCCATCCCACCGCCTCCACGCGATACTCCCGCCACCACGGCCGCCAGCTCCCCTCCTGCCGGCCAACCGTTACGCGCAGCGTCCCATCCGCCCGGAGCTCGCACCCCAACGCCATCCGCGCATACTCCCCCTTGCGAAAGTTAAAGCTATGCCCGTCATCGGCATAGAGCTCGCCCGTGCATCTCTCGCCCGGTGCGTCCAGCCCCGCCGCCAGTGGATACACCCGCAGCGTTAGCGGCCCCTTCGGCGTCTCCGCCGTGCTCTGCACCAGCGCCTGCATCGGCAGAATCGTCCCGCCCCGAACATAAACCGGCAGCTCCTCCAGCTTCGGCGTCACCTCCAGCGGCTTCTCCGCGATCACCTTGTCCCGCTGCTCCAGATCCAGCGCCGCTGTCGGCTCCCGGCGCGTAAACTGCTCGCCCGTCCAAAGGTCGTACCACGTCCCCGGCGGCAGATGGATCGTGTACGGCGCCACCTCCTCCGGCGATGGGTTCGGCGCCACCAGCAGGTGCGCCCCCACCAGAAACTCCGCCCCGCCCGTCGTCAGGTCAAACGGCGTCCCGTCCGCCGTCGCGTGCGGAAACTCCAAAAACAACGGGCGATCGAACGGCAGCCCATCCCGCGAGGTCTCCTCCGCCACCGTGTACAGGTACGGCATCAACCGGTACCGCTCCTCGATAAACCGCCTCCGGATCGCCTCCTGCCCCGGCCCGTCCACCCATACCTCATGCATCCGTGTGCCCTTCGCTGAGTGGTCCCGGTCAATCGGCTGAAACGCCGAGACCTCAATCCACTTCGTCAGCAGGTCCGCCGGCGGCGACCCCGCAAATCCGCCCACATCCGCCCCCGCCATCGAGAATCCGCTCAACCCCAGGTTCACCAGCTGCGGCACTGTCATCCGTAGGTGGTTCCACGTCGCGGAGTTGTCTCCCGTCCAAGTCACCGCATACCGCTGTCCTCCCGCGTAGCTCGCCCGCGTCATCGTGAACGGCCGCTCATTCGGCCGCAGCGTCAGCTGCCCTTCGGTCGTTCCCCGCGTGTTCTCCATCCCAAACACGTTGTGGATCTCCGCATGCGTCGCCGTCCGCTTGCGAAATCCCGGCTCATCGATCCGATGCACCACATCCATCGGCATCGTCTTACCCGGCACGTCAAATACCGACGGCTCGTTCATGTCGTTCCAGAAGCCCGCCACCCCGTCCGCCACAAACTCTTTATAGAGCGAGCCCCACCACTGCCGCGTCCGCGCCTGCGTGAAATCCGGAAACACCGAAGGCCCCGGCCACACCACACCGCTGTACACCGTGCCATCTGGGTTCTTCACAAATTCGTCTCCGGCCGTCCCCGAGTCGTACGGCGCGTACCCCACACCCGGCTGCTTCGCCACATGCAGGTCCGTAATCACCACCAGCTTGAACTGCTCGGCCGCCAGGTCCTTCACCATCCCCGGAAAGTCCGGGTACGCCTCCGTGTTCACCGTGAACGGCCAGTTCTTGTGCTGGAAGTCAATGTCCAGCCACAGCACGTCACTCGGAATCCGGTCCTTTCGCAGCCGGTCCGCGATCTCCCGCAACTGCGTCTCCGGGTAGTAGCTGTAACGCGACTGCTGAAAGCCAAGCGCCCACATCGGCGGCAACGGCGTCGGTCCCGTCAGCCACGCCCACGTGCTCACCACCTGCTTCGGCTCCGGCCCGTACATCAGGTAGTAGTCCACCGGGCCATCCAACGCCCCAAACGTATAGCGGCTCTCATCCGCCCGGCCGAAGTCGAAGTTCGTCCGCCACGTGTTGTCCAAAAAGACGCCCAGGGCACGACCCTGGTTCATGTCAAAGAAAAACGGGATCGACTTATAGATCGGGTCGGTCGACTCCTGCCAGCCAAAGGCGTCCGTGTTCCACATCGTAAAGACCTGCCCCGCCCGGTCGAGTGGCCCCGGCTTGTCCCCCAGCCCAAAAAAGTGGTCCGCGAAACTTCGCCGCTTGGCGACCGTGAAGCGATCTCCCTCCCAAACCACGGGCGCCGCATCCTGCTGCAGCACGTTGCCTTGGAGATCGCTCACCGTCAGCTCCAGGTGCTCGTCCACCCGCACCCGCAGCTGCTTTGTGCGAAAGCCGTGGTCCTCCGCCGTCACGGGAACCGAGCTCGTCCGCGCCGCCGGCAGCACCGCCCACGAGGCATCCTCCGGCGCCTGCCCGCCCCGCCACATCCGCACCCGCACCACGTCATCCCGCAGCGCGGAGATCTCCATCGTCGTACCCCCGGCCACCACGCGCATCCCGCTCGCGGCAGGGGTCACGCTCTGCCCCCGCATCCGTAACGGCATGCAGCCTGAGAGAACAAGGAAGGTTAGAACCAAAAGAGGAGAGCGACGACGGAGACTCAGGGCCATGGAAAACCTCAATCCCCGAAGTCTACGACGGCGCCTCGTCCCCTCCGTAACCTCACATCAGATCGGCACCCGCCCGGACTTGCTTGGCTTACCGCCCGCTCCCGTCGCGCTAGCATAAAGGGAATACCCGTGTTGGCGCCCACACGGATGCCACCGCCGGTCTCCACCCGTGCCGGATCCAGAGAGGTGATCTGGTCGGTATCTTCAACCCCAGGTCCGGACCTAAAATCCCTGCTTTGAATACTTTGCGCAACAATCATACGGGGGGAGGCTACTCAAACCGCGGCAGATGCTCGATCTCGTGCGGGGGGACCGGCTCCACCTCCCCGCCCGCCTTCATCCACGCCCGCAGCCCGCCCGCGATCACCTTCGTCTGGCAGTTCTGCTGGTTCATCAGGAACGCCACCCGCACGCTCGTCGCCTCCCGTATGCATGAGCAGTACAGGTAGATCTCGCACTCCGGAGCCATAAACTCCCGTAGCGCCAGCAACTCCTCCTCCAGCCGGTGAGGCTCCACCCGGATTGAGTTCTTGATCCGCTGCATCCCGGGGTCGTAGTAGCCGTGCGAACGCACGTCCGCGATAACCACCAGACGGTCCGGATCGCCCGTCGCCAGACGCCTCCGCAGGTGCCCAGCCTCCACCCGCTCAATGTCCCGGAACCGTCTCGCCCGGAGTGCGAAGACCAGCCAGGAGATCGCGTACCCAGCCACCGCCAGCAGCACCACCGACAGGGCAAAATGCCCCGCCTTCCCCACCCACGCCTCGATCACATCGATGCGGCGGCTGAAAAGATAGCCCATCATCACCCAGGAAGACGTGTAGAACAGGGCGCCCAGGCTGTCCAACCTCCAGAACCTCGCCAAGCGCATATTCAACGAGCCCGCCAGCGGCGCCGCCAGCGCCCCCAGCCCCGGAACAAAGCGCGCAAAGAGCAGCGTTCGCGGCCCACGCCGGTAAAAGTAGTCCGCTGAGCGGAAGATGCACTGCTCCGGATTCGTCGTCAACCGGCACAACCACGCCAGCAGCCACCAGCCCGTATATCGTCCGCCTAGGTAGAGCAGCGTGTCGCCTGCCAGCGCCGACGCCCAGGCTGCCAGGAGAAACAGCGCGAGAGGAAGAGGGTGCGTGGTGTCCACCGCGGCGCCCGCCAGCAGGAGCACCAGCGAAACCGGCAGCGGCATACCCAGACTGGCCAGGAAAGTGATTAGAAGGGTGAGACTGATGGTGTGCCCCGCGATGAGATGGCCGACAGTCACGATCGCAGGGCTCCGGAAGTTTGGGGAGGGGGGCCGGAAGTGGCCGGGATTACCGTTGGATGCAGAGCCGGAAGCTGAGGCGCCGAGGGTTGGCGCGGGGGCGCAGTTCGCGGGGGTAGAGGGGTGATTCGACGGGGGTGCGAGGTGCCGTTGGTGGGGGTTAGAAGTCGAGGCGGAGGCCGAGTTGGAGTTGGCGTTCGCGGCCCTCGGTTTGGCTGGAGGGAAGGGGCCGGCCGAACGGCGAAGCCGTGAGGCCTTCCTCGCTGACCGCCGCAGGTGATTGATAGACAAGGGGATAGATCCCGTCCACGGGAGCGCCGACGAGAAAGGCGCGGGTGGAGACGGCGGAGAGGTTGTGGTGGTTGGGCAGATTGAAGGCCTCGGCAAAGAGGCGGAATGTGGTGTGGTCGCGCAGGGAAAAAGCGCGGTTTATGCGCAGGTCAGCCTGTATTTGGGTGGGGAGGTGCAGGGTATTGCGGCCGACGGTCGGCAGGTAGACTGAGCCGCCGGAGCCGTTGAGCGATTCATGGCCGCCGGGGAGTCGGGAGCCGCCGAAGATGTCGAAGCTGTAGGGCTTGCCGCTGGAGACGAGGAGGATGGGGGTGGCGGACCAGCCGCCTGCGAGGCGATGGCCCCAGCGCGAGCGGGGCAGACCGGCGGGGCTCCAGGTGAGGAAGACGGCGGTTTTTTGGGGGAGGTTGAGGCTGCTGAGGCCCTTGTCATAGCGGACGTCGAAGGGGTCGTACTGGCCGTTTGTGGGGGGTATGGCGCCGGCGTCCTGGCCGAAGTCGATGCCCTTGGACCGGGTGTAGCTGGCGTGGAGATTGAGGGTTTTGCGGAGGCGGTCGTTGAGCTCGACGGTGACGGCGTTGTAGACCGCGTTGGCGTTGGAGAGGACTTCGGTGACGGGGCCGAAGGCGGTGTCGACGCGGGCCGTGTAGAGCGGGAGCGAGAAGGAGGTGCCGTCGGCGACGCCGGGGGTGGCTGTGCCGCCGGAGAGGACGAAGGAGCGGGTCTCTGTGGCCGGGGCGATGTTGAGGTCGGTGGTGTTGGGCAGCTGGCGGGTGAGGCTGGTCTGGGCGGCGAGGGTGAGGGTGAGGCCGGGGCGCAGGAGCTGCTCGACGGCGACGCGGCCCTGCTGGGAGGCGGGCAGGCGGAAGCGCCGGCTGAAGAGGGTGGCTGTTGTGGTGCTGACGACGCCCGCGGGTGGCGCGGCGACGAAGGCGCAGGGATAGCCGAAGCCCTGGTTCGCCACCTGGGGGCAGGCGGTCTCGGTGGAGGGGAGGATGCGGATGCGGGAGACGGTGGAGGGCAGGGCGGTGTTCTGCAAGGCGGCGCGGACGGTGGCGCCGGGCAGCCGGCCGAAGTAGAGGCCATAGCCGACGGAGAGGGTGGTGCGGCGGGAGCGGAAGGGGCTCCAGGCGAGGCCGACGCGGGGGCCGATGTTGTTGCGGTCCTCGGGGAAGCGGGAGGTTGCGCCGCCGAGGGTGGTGAAGACGGTGTCGAGCGCGAGGTTGGGCTGCTGGGGGATGGGGAGGAGCTCGTACTCGTAGCGGAGGCCGGCGGAGAGGGTGAGGGTGCGGGAGAGGCGCCAGCTGTCCTGCGCGAAGGCGGCGAACTCCGCCGTGTCGAAGCGGAGGTCGGCGCCGCCGAAGCTTTGGGCGAAGGAGCGGAAGCAGAAGAGGTGGGTGGGTGAGGCGATGGAGGGGCAGCCGCCATTGGGCGTGGCGTTGACATTGTAGGTGTAGTCGGTGATCCAGTCGGCGAGTCCGCCGGCGTGCCCGTTGGTGAAGCCGCTGTCGTAGTGGAAGGCGCCCTCGAGGTCCGAGGTGGCGTGGAGGTGCTCGTGCACGAAGGAGACCGAACCGCCGAGCTGCAGGAGGTGGTGGCGGGGGCTCCAGGAGAGGGTTTCGGCGAGCTCGGCGCGGCGCTCGTCGGGGTTGGGTCCGCCGGAGGCGTTGGTGGGGGTGCCGAAGATGAGGCCTTCGGGGCCGATGACGACCTCCGGGGGGCGGTTGCCGAGGGAGATGGAGGGCTCCTGCGGGAGGGGGGGCTGGGCGGTTTCGCGGTGGAGGTCGCGGGCGTACTGGGCGCGGAGCTCGTTGGCGAGGCGGGGGGTGAGGATGCGCGACCAGGTGAGGGTCACAGCATCGATGCGGACTTGCGTGTTGCCCAGGCTGTCGATGGCGCGGTTGACGACGGGTGCCGTCCGACCGCCGCCGGGGGAGTTGGAGTGCGCGCGGTGGTAGGCGAGGGTGAGGTGGTCGGCGGGGGTGGGGAGGAAGTCGAGCCGGGCGAAGTTGACCAGCTGGTCGTGGCGGCGGGGCGCGGCGCCGGTGAGGCCCGAGAGGTAGTTGAGGGCGGCGACGGTCTGCGTGGGTGAGACGCCGCGGTTGCCGAGCAGGGCTGTTTGAGCTGGAGAAAGGGAGTAGAAGGCGGGGTTGAGCGGGGAGGAGATGGCGGGGAAGCCGCGACGCTGGATGTCGAGGGCGTCGAAGAAGACCAGGCGCGCGCCGTCGTTGCCGTACGCGGGAAGGAGCGGTCCGCCAAGGCTGCCGCCGAACTGCTCTCGGAGATCGTGGGGCTTGACGACCGCGGAGGTGAGCAGGCCATTGTGGAAGGAGGTGGCGATGGCGGAGGGGTCGGCGGCGGCGAAGAGGCTGGAGCGGAGGAGGAAGAAGAGCGAGCCGCGGAGGTGGTCTGTTCCGGAGCGGGTGACGGTGGTGACGGTTCCGCCGGCGGCGTGGCCGAAGAGCGCGGAGTCGTTGGCGGCGGTGACGCGGAACTCGCGGACGGCGGTTTCGGGCAGGGTGTATTCCATGCCGGGATGGCGTCCCGGGCCGACGCCGCTGTTGTATCCGGGGGCGGCGGAGCGGCCGGACCCGTTGGGATTTTCGGTCTCGTCCTCGGCGTCTGGGCCGGAGTCTTGCCCGGCTCCGCGGGGGGCGGCGGCGTAGCTTTGGTCGGCGGAGAGGCCGTCGATGGAGGTGCTGTTCTGGGTGGGGCTGAGGGCGCGGAAGCTGAGGAGGTCGAGGGAGGTGTCGACGGGGCCGGCCTGCGGGGTGAGGCGGGCGAAGCTCTGCCAGCGGCGGCCATCGAGGGGGAGGTGGGCGATCTCGGCGGAGGTGAGGAGGCTGGTGGCGGCGGCGGTGGCGGCGTCATCGGGGGTGGCTTCGACGGTGACGACCTCGGAGGCGCCGACCGGGAGGGTGACGCGATGGAGGTCTGTGACGGCGCCAAGGGCGACGGTGAGGGCGGGGAGGCGGAGGGGGCTGAAGCCGGGGGCGCGGATCTCCGCCGACCAGATGCCCGGTGTGAGGGCGAGGGCGGAGAAGGAGCCGTCGGGGGCGGAGGTGAGCAGGAGGGTGCGGCCGGTGGTGGGTTCGGCGAGGAGGATGGAGGAGTTTGGGAGGAGGGCGCCGGTGGGGTCGACGAGGATGCCGCGGAGGGCGCCAGTGGTGCTGTTTTGGGCGAGCAGGGCGGCGGGGAGGAGGGCGAGCGCAAGAAAGACAAGGACGAGGAGGGCGAGGGCGAGCAGCGCGAGTCGCGCGAAGGAGAGGCGCGGAGGAGAGGCGAGATGGGGGGATCCGCGCATGCCGAGGCGGGAGCGTTGGGGAGGGCTCCGGACGGAAGCAGAGTATGGCTTGGGGAGGGGTGGGGGGAATGGCGCGAACGGGGTACGGGGTGGCGGGGCTGGGGCAGTATGTGTCGGGCTTTCAGCCCTGGGAGTTAGTCGCCGGGTACCTAGGCCTGCGGCCTAGGCTTTTATGTGTCGGGCCTTCGGCCCTGGGGTTGGTGGGGTAATGCACACGGAGCCACATGCTGGAGCGAATTAGCTGATGGCGTAAAGAACAGGCGAAAGCAAGAACAACAGCAGATTCCCTCCGGAATGACAACAAAAGAGGTAAGTTCCCTACCCATCAATAGCTATGTTGCTCTAGGCCTACGGGCACTTATGCGTCTGCTTTCGGTCTTGGTGAGTGGGAGCGGAGGTGGGTTTCGGGGCAGGCCCCAATCTCTATCTGATGGACCCTTGGGGGGATGGAGACGTGTCGGCGCGGGTTGAGTAGACTGGGAGGTGCCATGTTTGTGGATGAAGCGCGGATTCGGGTGAAGGCGGGGGACGGCGGAAACGGCTGCATGGCGTTTCGGCGAGAGAAGTTTGTGCCGCGCGGGGGTCCTTCGGGCGGCGACGGCGGGCACGGCGGGGACGTGCGGATGGTGTCGAGCCTGAGCCACAACACGCTGATCCACTTTCGGTTTAATCCGGAGCACAAGGGGCAGCGTGGCGGGCATGGGCTGGGATCGAACTGCTCGGGGTTTCAGGGCGAGCCGACGGTGCTGGAGGTGCCTGTGGGGACGCTGGTCTACGACGACACAACCGGCGAGTTGGTGCACGACTTCACGCAGCCGAACGAGTCGATCGTGGTGGCGAAGGGCGGGCGCGGTGGCCGGGGCAACCAGCACTTTGCGACAAGCACGCACCAGGCGCCGCGGGAGCACGAGCTGGGGCGCGCGGGCGAGGAGCGGGTGTTGCGGCTGGAGTTGCGGCTGCTGGCGGATGCGGGGCTGGTGGGGTATCCCAATGTGGGCAAGAGCACGTTTATCTCGCGGATTTCGGCGGCCAAGCCGAAGATTGCGAACTACGCGTTTACGACGCTGGAGCCGAACCTGGGGGTGGTGCAGATCGGCGACTACCCGCACACGCAGTCGTTTACGATCGCGGATCTGCCGGGGCTGATTGAGGGGGCGCATCTGGGGGCGGGGCTGGGGATTCAGTTTCTGCGGCACATTGAGCGGACGAGTGTGATTGTGCATCTGGTGGACGTGTCGGATGGGACGGACCGGCCGGACCCGGCGGAGGACTTTAAGCGGATTACGGCGGAGTTGAAGAGCTTTGACGCGACGCTGGCGGAGCGGCCGACGGTGGTGGTGGCGACGAAGATGGACGCGGCGAACCCGGAGAAGGTAAAGAGGCTGCAGGCGATGGCGAAGCGGCGGAAGCTGCCGTTTTTTGCGATTTCGGCGGTGACGGGCGAGGGGCTGGAGGCGCTGAAGTATAAGGTTGCAGAGATGGTGGAGCAGTACAGGCCGGTGGAGATTGCGCGGGCGGCGGAGGCTCCGACGCGACCGAACTGGGCTCCGCCGCCGGCGAATGCGCGGGGGCGGGCGCACTAGGTTTGGTTGCCGTGGGGGAGCGGGTGGGGCTGCTGGGGGGGAGTTTCGATCCGCCTCACGTGGGGCATGTGGCGATTGCGCGGGCGGCGCGGGAGCGTGTGGGGCTGGATCGGGTGTTGTTTGCGCCGACGGGGCTGCAGCCGTTCAAGAAGGGTGGGGCGGAGGCGAGCTGGGCGGATCGGATGCGGATGGTGGAGTTGCTGTGCGCGGGGGACGCGGGGTGGGAGGCTTCGGCGGTGGATGGGCCGCGGGCGGATGGGGCGCCGAACTACACGGTGGATGCGCTGGAGACGCTGCGGCTGGAGATGCCGGGGGCGCGGCTGTTTGGGGTGATTGGGGTGGATAGTCTGCGGGAGTTTGGGCGATGGCGGCGGGCGGAGCGGCTGGTCGAGTTGGCGGAGTGGATTGTGGTGAGCCGGCCGGGGTTTGCGCGGGTGGAGCCGCCGACGGGGGCACGGGTGCACTGGGTGGATGGGGTGGCGGTGCCGGTGGCGTCGCATGTGCTGCGGGAGCGGCTGCGGGCGGGGGAGAGCTGCGCGGGGGAGATTCCGGGGGCGGTGTTGCGGTATATCGGGGAGCGCGGGCTGTACGGGGCGCGGGGGAAGATTGCCGGAGAGGGTGGAGGCGGGTAGCATCGGGGCAGGAGAGCTATGCCGTCGACTGAGAGCTATGAGCTGCTGTTGCGCGCTGTGCGGGCGTGCGAAGACAAGAAGGCGGAGGATCTGCGGATTCTGGCGCTGGACCCTACGGAAAGTGGGCTGTCGGACTATTTTCTTATCTGTAGCGGGACGAATACGCGGCAGAATGTGGCGATCGCGGATGAGGTGGAGCTGCAGCTGAAGCGGGAGTTTGGGGTGTATCCAAACTCGGTGGAGGGGCGGCGCGAGGGCGACTGGATCCTGATGGACTATGTGGATTTCATTCTGCACGTGTTTACGCCGGAGAAGCGGGCGTTTTATGGGCTGGAGCGGCTGCGCAAGAGTGCGATCGCGGTGAGCCCGGATGAGCTGGATGCGGAGTTGAAGGCTCGCATCAAGGGGCAGACGGCGACGCGGGCGAAGGCGGAGCCGGCGGCGGAGGATGGGGCGACGAAACGGTCTGTGGTGAAGCGGGTGGCGGCGGCGGCTAAGGGGCCGGCGGCGGCGAAGAAGGCGGCGGCGAAGACGCCGGCGACACGGAAGGTGGTGAAGAAGGCGGCCACGAAGCGTGCGGGGAAGGGCTCGCCGACGAAGCGGGCCAAGGACGCCGAGTAGGCGGCTGGAGCGTGGCGCAACAAAGCCGGCCCGGAGCGATCTCCGGGCCGGCTTTTTGTTGCGGGATTGTGTGGGTTAGAAGTTGAGTTTGAGCTGGAACTCCGTGGTGCGTGGGGAGCCCTGGGCGAAGGTGCCGGAGCCGCGCTGGGTACGAACGAAGTCGTGGACGGCTGGGGTGTTGGGGCCGTTGAGGAAGTCGTTCACGGTGCCGGTGGTTCCGCCCGCGGTGACGGTGTTGGCGAGGACCCCGGTGAGGGTGCCGAAGTTGCTGAGGTTGGCGACGTTATACAGCGCGATACCGGGAACGAGGCTGACGCCCTCACGGAGGCGGCTGAGGGAGATGGGGTAGGAGGCGTTGACGTCGAAGGCACGGAACGGCGCGTTGCTGATGGCTCGGCCGGGGGCAAGAGCGATCTGCTGCTGGACGCCGTTGAGGGCGACGAGTTGTGCGTTGCTGACGAGACCGGCGTTGATGAGCGCCTGGCCCGCGGGAGTGACGCGCCCGGCGTTGTTGCTGTTGTAGGCGTTGATGAGGTTATTCAGGTTGCTGCCCTTGTACTGGTGCTCGTAGTAGCCCGGCAGGGTTTGGGGAAGGAGGTCGCCGGTGGTTCCGTCGCCGGTGACATCGGTGCGGAAGATTTCGCCGGGAGCGCCGGATGTGTTGTCGAGGGTGAGCGAGGTGGCGGGCGCGGAGAAGAAGTGACCGATGACGCCGATGTTCACGCCGTACTTGACTCCGACGTTGCCGCCGAAGCTGAGCTCGTTGGTGTGGTCGAGGTTGGAGCGGCCGAGGAACTCGTTAGGGTTGTCGTTGTCCCAGGCGTTGGAGGTGAAGAACTGATCGCCTGGATTTGTTGAGTTGACGGGGGTGACGATGCGGGAGAGCGAGTAGGAGATTTGGAGGTTGCTGCTGAGGATGCCCGGAGCGGGATGGCTGCGCTGCTGCTGCACGACGAGCTGCAGGGCGTCGTAGCCGGACTTCCCGACTGGAAGGATGAAGTAGCCTTGACCGACGTTGGGGTTGCGTCCAGCGAAGGCAGCGCTGGCACCGCTGGCGGAGGTTGGGAGCCCGCCGGTGTACTGAACCTCAGAATCGAGACCATTACCTGCGAAGTCGGTGATGGAAGCTCCCTTGGAGATCGCGCAGTCGATGGCACTTGAGCTGGAGCCGCCCGGGCAGTTGAACGCCGTCGCTGTTGCAGCAATGGCAGCCTGCGCGGCGGCGACGTTAAGGTAGCGTGCGGCGCCGACGTGGTTTACGTCGATGCTGAGTGGGAGCTTGAGGGTGGCGTTGTGAACGTAATCGGCACTGACGATAAGACCACGGGCGAACTCGTGCTGCACGCCACCGTTGAGTTGGATGGAGTAAGGACTGAGAAAGGGTCCGCCGTACACGCCACCGTTGTTGGGCAGGTTGAGGGCGCCCCCGGTGCCGATATAGCTGGGATTGGGTCCACCGGTTTGGGAAGCGGCCTGATACTGGGCTTTGAGAGCGTTGATCTGCGGCGCGGCCTGGGCGATGGGCTCTGAGCAGATGGTGCTCAGAGGAACGTTATTGACGGAGGACACAGCACCCGTGCCCGGGATAAAGACTGTGGTCCCAAAGGGGCCGCAGGCACCGGTGAGACCGAAGTATTTGCCATTGGCGCTGACCACGGAAGAGCGTGCATTGGTGGTGTTGTTGAAGATGTCGGACTCGTAGAAGATGCCGCCGCCGCCACGGATGGAGGTCTTGTGGTTGCCGGGGGAGACGACAAAGCCGACCTGTGGGCCGAAGTTGCCATAGGGCTGGTGCGTGCGCCTGCCGAGACCGGCCTGATACTGGTCGAAGAGCGGGGTGTTGCCGGTGCAGCCGGCGAACTGGAGGGTTGGATCGATACTGGAACAGAGGGGAGTTGGGAGGTCCTGGTTGGCGCGGTCGGTATCGGCACTCCAGCGAAGGCCGGCAACGACAGTCAGGTAGCTGGTGGCCTTCCAACTATCGGCGACGTAGGCTCCTGAGCGCCAGTCTTCGACGCCACCGCCGGCGAGTCCGAACCCTGGGCGTTCGGAGAAGAAGCCGTTGCCATTGCCCAGGAGGTAATAGTTCGCAGAGTAGCCGTTAATGGGGTCTGCCGCGTTGCCATCAGCAAGGAGGTTCGCGGGGCCGAAGTCCGTGAAGAGCGACGGGCCGTAGAAGGCGGCGAAGCCTCCGCCCAGAATGCGGTTCAGGCTCCCCCCGAATTTGATGGTGTGCGAGCCGCGCGTCCAGGTGCCGTCATAGCGGAGCTGCTTGTCGGATTGGTAGGTTCCCTGCGGCGCGAGGAAGTTGGGACCGGCGTAGAAGTTGTCCGTGCCGTCGTTGAGGGTGATGGGCAGGCCGAGAGCGATGCTGGGGTTGTAGATGGAGCTGCCGGCCGAGCCGGTGCCGTCGGTCAGGAGATTGTGGAACTTTTCATAGCCGCCGCGAAAGGAGTGCGTGAAGCGGCCGGTCGTGAAGTCGACCCCACCCACGATGCCGGGGACGTTGTTGCGGGTGAGATAGAGGGAGTAGAGATTGGCGAAGTTCGAGACGTCCGCGTTGGCTTCGTAGAAGACGCGGGCAAACAGGTGCGCGCCCTTGGGGCCGTTGTAGTCGAGCCGACCGGTGGAGTAGGTGTCACGGAAGGGCGCGGGGATGTAAGGAAACTGGGACTGGATGGGGGCAAAGGTGGCGCTGGTGGTTGCGGAGCCCTGCTGGTCCTGCTTGATGCGCTCGGAGTCAGCGAAGAAAAAGAGCTTGTTCTTGATGATGGGGCCGCCGATGCTGCCGCCGAACTGATTGCGCTGGAACGGCGCGTCGAAGCCGCCGGTGGTGCGGGCGAAGCCTGCCCGATGGTCCTGGAAGTTATAGAAGAGCTGGCCGTGGAAGGAGTTGGTGCCGGAGCGGGTGGAGACGAGGACCTGGCCGGTCGAGGTGACCTCGCCGGAGACGTCCTGGGTGGAGCGGTTGAGCTGGAACTCGTCGATGGCGCCGGTTGTGACATTAACGATGGTCGTACCGACGGTCTCGTCGGTGATGTCCTGACCGTCGAGGAGGATGCGTGTGGTGCGGCCGGAGACGCCGCCGACGGAGATGGCCGAGTAGCCTGCCTTGGTGGGATCGAAGGTTTCGCCGGACTGGAGGATGACGCCGGGCTGGACCTGGGCCACATCGAGGAAGTTGCGGCCGTTGATGGGGAGGGATTCGATCTGCTCGCGGGTGACGACGCCGGAGACGCCGGGCTGGTCGGTGTTGACCTGGAGCTGGCCGGCGTTGACCTCGACGGTCTCGGATGACTGGCCGACGGTGAGTTTGAAGGAGCCGGAGGTGGCTGTGCCGGTGCGGATGACGGTCTTGACCGAGAGCGTCTGGAAGCCGGGGGCGGTGACTCGGACTTGGTAGTTTCCGGGATTCAGGGGGCCGACGCTGTAGAAGCCGGAGCCGTCGGTGGCGAGGGTTCGGGTGGCGCCGGTATCGATGTTGGTGATGGTGATGGGGGCCTGGGGGACCGCGGCGCCGGTGGAGTCCGTGATGGTGCCCTGGATGGAGCCGCCGTTGACCGAGATGGCCTGTCCGTGAGCGAGTGCACCGAGCGACAGTGCCGCGAGCGGAAGTCCGAGAAGCTTCTTCATTCTGTCTCCAAAGGAGCTGGCGAAACGAGGCCCGAGAGGGATCGTGATGCGCCCCTGATTGTTGTATGGCAGAACTGTCAGCACGTTGATGGCCGAAGCTGCTGGACGATGGCGAGGAAGGGCGATGCGGCTAGGGCTGAGTCTGTGCCTCAATCAGGTCGGGTTTGGGTGGCGGAGTTGCTGCACCGGTCAGGTTGCGTGGGTCCGAATCATTCTGTATTTGGAAGAGAAGCGGGCCTGTCTACGGATTTCTGTAGAATTCAGCTACTTCGGCGTGGAGGTTTCAGCAAAGATGGGAGGCGGATGTGAGGGTGAGTTTGGCGGGGGTGATGGGGGCGGGGCGGCGGCGGCGAGGGGAACCGGCGTTTGCGCTGGTGGAGGAGTATCTCCGGCGGGCTTCCGCATATGTGCCATGCGAGTTCCAGAGTTTTGAGACGGAGTCGGCGCTGTTGCGAGGGGTGGAGCGGCGATCGGGGCGGGTTGCGACCGCGCTGGTGCTTTTTGATGGACGCGGTGCCGCGATGAGCTCGGAGGAGTTTGCGGCGATGCTGCGGGGGCTGCGGGATGGGGGGCGGCAGGAGGTGGTGGTGGCGGTGGGGCCGGCGAGTGGGTGGGGCGCGGCGGCGCGGGCGCGGGCGGATGCGACGGTGTCGCTGGGTCGGATGACGCTGCCGCATGGGTTGGCGCAGGCGGTGGTGGCGGAGCAGATCTATCGGGCGATGACGATTTTGGCCGGACATCCGTACCACTGTGGGCATTAGGCGGCTAATTTTTGGCTTGGAGCGGGAGGGTTAAGGCGTTGTTTCCGGGGTGGAGGGTGTGGGTTTGGCGGTTCCAGACGAGAGTTCCGGGGAGGTCGGGCGGAAGGGTGATGCGGGTCTGGAGGGCGGTGGGGGTGCGGGTGTAGACGACGGTGATGTCGCCGTGGGGTGAGGGGTAGGTGGCGGCGAGGTGGTGGAGCGGACCGAGGGCGGGGGCGATGCGGACGGCGGCGAAGCCGGGCGCGGCGGAGGTGATGCCGGCGACGGTGGTGAGGAGATCGATGTTGGGGTGGGCGCTCCAGGCGTGGGAGTCGGAGCGGGTGGGCTCGGGCTGTTCGGCCCATGTGGAGAGGCCGTTGCTGAGCATGGTCTTCCAGGGGCCGAGGGTGTCGAGGTAGCGATCGGCGAGGCCGGCGTGGACGAGGGCGCGGGTGAGGTAGAAGCGGAAGTAGTTGGAGGCTGGAGAGAGATTAGGGGGGAGTGGGCTGGAGGCGGTGAAGCCGGGGTCGGTGGCGGAGTAGAGGCGGGTGATGAGGCCGGGTTGCTGGGCCGGGGGGATGACGTCGAGGAGGACCGCGAGGGCGTTGACCTGCTGGGAGAAGTGGGTGAGGGCGGAGGTGTCGGCGAGGAGATGGTCGGCGGGGGACCAGAAGCGGGTGTGGATGGTCTGGGCGAGGCGGGTGGCTTCGGCGGAATCTTCGCGGGCGAGGGCGGGGTCGCCGAGGGCCTGTTCGAGCTCGGCGGTTTGGCGGAGGGCCTGGAGGTAGAAGAGGGAGCCGGCGGCGGAGACGCCATCGAGCGAGGGGGAGTCGCCGCCGGGGAAGCCGGTGGCCCAGTCGACGAAGGGCCACCAATCGCGGTAGGCGGGAAGGCCGTCGGGGGTGCTGTGCGCGCGAACGTAGCTGAGTTCGGAGCGGATGGCTGGAAGCTGCTCGCGGGCGAAGGCGGGATCGTCGCGAAGGTACCAGAAGTCGTGAACCATGCTGACCCAGAGCATGGAGAAGTTTTGGATCACCTGGAGGTGGCGGGAGGGATAGCGGCTTTGGCCGATGCCTTCGGGCAGGAGCGAGTCGTGGAATGCAGTGATGGCCTGGCGGGCGAGGCGGTCGTCGCCGGCGTTTGTGTAGGAGATTTGGGTTTGGATGCGGGTGTCGCCGACGTACTGGAGGCGTTCCCAGTAGGGGGTGTCCATGTAGGCGTCGTGAGCGCAGGCGCGGGCGGTTCGCCAGCCGACGTCCCATATGCGGCTGAGGGTCGGGTCGTCCGAGGAAAACCGAGCGCGGTGCTCGAAGGGGAAGGCGGTGAAGGTGGCGGTGAGGGCGTTCAGGGTGAGCGGCTGGTCGTCGGTGGCGATGTCGATCTGGAGGAAGCGCCAGGTGCGCCAGTCGAGAGGGGTGAAGACGCGATTGGGGGCGCCGTCGGGGAGGATTTCGTCGGAGACGCCGACGATGTGCTTGCCTTCGATCTGGTTGCGGTTGCCCTTGTTGCCGGCCGGGTCGAGGAGGGCTTCGGCGTAGCGGAGGGTGAGGTGGGCGCCGGCGCCGCCGGAGAGGGTGAGCGAGGGATAGGCGGTGGTGAGGGTGTCGCGGTCGAGCAGGAGCGTGGCGGTGGTGTGGGCGGGAACTGCAACGGGAGCGGCAGGAAAGCTAGGGGTGGTGGCAAGGCCGGAGGAGCGGACGAGATGGCCGGCGGAGGTGGGGGTGAACTCCATGGGCGGCAGGGTGTCTGGGACGAGCAGCCAGGAGTTGGCTTCGGAGTGAACGCCGCGGGGTACGGCGGTGCCGAGCGAGAGGGCCGGCTGCCAGGCGGGGGTGGGTGTCGGTGCGTCCGGGTCGGCCCAGGAGATGTCGAGGGCGCTGGCGGTGAGGCGCTCGCCGGGTGAGCCGACGTAGTAGTTGCCGCCGAGCTCTGCGGGTTTGGGGAGGAAGGCGAAGCCGGGGTCCTGGTGCACGAGCCACGTGCTGTCTGTGGCGGCGGCGGCTTCGGCGGATGAGTTGGGGGCGAGAACGAAGCCGAGGTGCGAGGTGATTTGGCGAATAGGGGCTTGGTCGCCGAGGTTCCAGACGGTAGCTGCGATGAGGTTCGTGCCGGGGTGAAGCGCCGGGGCAAGGTCGAAGGTCTCATAGCGCCAGTGTTGGACGTCGCCGACGGAGGGTCCTTCGCCGATACGAGTGCCGTTGACCATGAGAAGGAAGTGATTGTCGGCGGAGACGTGGACGACGAAGTGCTGCGGGACCGTGGCGAGAGCGAGAGATTTGCGCAGGCGCAGGACGGCGGGATCATGGCCGGGGGCGCCGGGGGCTGTGATCCACTGTGCGTCGAAGGGCTTAGGTGAGGGGCTCGGGGCTTGCGCCAGGGCGGGGGAGGCGAGTGCAAGAAAGACGAGAGCGCAACGCATGGGCCCAAGTGGACCGCCGGCGGCAGCGGTGTGTCAACCAGGTGTGCGCTGGTTAGGCGCGGCGTCGATACCGGATGGAGAACTCGTAGCCGGTGTTTGGGGGGTAGAGGGAGGCGACCAGGCGTAGACGCTCGGCGAGCGCCTGGGGGGCAAGGAGAGGGTATTCGCGCTCGCGAAGTTCGGTGTAGTCGAAGTCGACGGCGAGCGAGAGGAGATAGATGGCGATGGCGTCGGCGAGGGCAGCGTTGAGGAAGTCTTCGCGGAGCTTTTCGGGCGATTCGGGCGGGGTAGAGGGGGCGGAGGGCTCGGTTGAGCTGGAGGGCTGGTCGGGATGGGAAGCGCTGGTGCCTCGGGCTCGGGCGCGGGCCTCCCAAGCATCCTGCGAGGTTTCGCCACGGACATTTTCTTCGGCCTGGGACCAGGCAAGCGAGGCAAAGGTGGAGGGCATGGGCACGGCGTCAGCAAAGGCGTGGCCGACGTGGATGAAGAACTCGAACGAGAGAGCGAAACGATCCGAGAGGAGGCGGGTGGAGATAAAGACGGCGTCGGTTTCGCCGAGCATGACATTGCGATGGCAGGTCGCTTGTTCGGAGAGTTCGGAGGTGAAGGTTCGGGCGACGAGTGTCTCGTCCTCGGCGGCTGGGGGCGGATCTGGGAGGTGATTGCGCGAGAGGGCGAGAGGAACGAAGAAGTATGCGGAGCGGCCGATCTGTTCTGCGATGGAGACGGGCACGGCGCCGACGAGGCGGTCGAGGTCGCGGGGTTCGAGTTCGGTGTCGCCGAAGGAGGCGAAGGCGATGCCGTTTGGGGAGCGTCGGGCGGCGGCTTCGCGGGCGACCTGCTCCGGGAGGAGCAGGCCTTGGGGGACGGTTTCAGCCATAAGGCAGTATTCTACTGTGTATGGCAAGGGGTTTGGAGCGGAGTGGTAGAGGAGGTTTGTTTGGGGTCCCGATGGGGGATTTGGGGTGGTTTGCGAGCCTGATCATGGGTTTGGCGACGGGGTTTGCGGCGTTTTTTCTGGCCACTTTTGTGGGGATCGTGGTCATTTTGCTGCTGAATGTGTCGGGTCATCCGGCGGACTACACGCTGGCGTATCGTCGTATCGGGTTGCCGATCGGTTTGCTGGTGGGGGCACTGGCTTTGGGCTATCTGGGCGTGATGTGGCTGCGGCGGATCTTTCGCCGGGCCTAGAGGGCAGCGTGGAGGAGTCGGCCGGCGGTGCCTCGGAGGCGCAGGCCGTCGGTACGGTGGGCAAAGTAGCGGGTGTTGAGTTCGTCGCGGCCCAGATCTTCGATGTGGGTGAAGGCGTGGAGTTCGGCGCGGAGGTCGGCAGGTGTGAAGAAGAGCCGGAAAGGCTCCCCGGCGAGGGCGACGCGGCTGGCGAGGGAGTCATGCGCCAGCTGCTCGGTGGGGCTGAGAACATGGCGCGGCTGGCCGTAGTCGAAGACGATGCCTGAGCCTGCGGTGGACGAGGCGACGAGGGCCAGGGTAGCGCGGAAGGCAGGGAGGGTGAGATAGGGTGTGACGCCGAGGGCGGCGAAGAGCGTGGGCTGGGCGGGATGGAAGCCGGCGCGAGCGAGCTCGGCGGCGGGGTCCTGGAGTTCGAAGTCGATGGGGACGAGGTTGGCGGAGGGCGGCAGATGGAGCGAGGCGGCGGCGAGGAGGCCTTGTTTCCAGGCCTGGGTGGCGGGGTGATCGAGCTCGAAGACGCGGAGGGTCGGATGTGGATTGCGCAGGGCAAAGGTATCGAGGCCGGCGCCGAGCAGGACGTACTGGCTGATGCCCCGGGCGACCGCGGCGGCAAGGGTGTCTTCGGCAAATCGGGAGCGGGCGACGAGAAAGGCGCGGAGGGCGTGGGAGTGGGGCCGGTCGAGGCGGACGGGCGTTCGTTGGAGTTCCTGGGCGTAGGTGGGACCGAGGATTGGAAGCGCGAGTGGGTCTGGAAAGACGAGGGGATCGGCGTCGACGAGTTGGTGTGCGGCACGCCGGAGAGCTACGCGGAGGGCGGTGCGGGATGGGGTGGCGGGACGCACGCGGGATGCTGGCGATGGTAGCAGCGCTCGGACTGCGTTCCGCGAGGCTGGCATGCGCCGGTGTTGCGAATTGAAGCGGTGGAGGGGGCAACCAGAGTACGCCAGGAGCTCTGGAGCGAGGCCGGCAGCGTAGGATCGAGTGAGCGAGAGATCGCGCCGGATCCATAGTCGCCCGCAGCTTTCGGGGGCACGGTCGAGGACACGGTTTTGTTCGAGCGAGATGTAGGCACGAGGCTGCGATCGAGGATATCGGCGCCGATGCGCCGGGTTCGCGACACAGTGTTATCTATGTAGGCCGGGAGAGTTGATGCAAAAGTCTGAGGTTGTGCGTGCATGGGGGAAGATCCTTTCCGGCCGTGCTCCGTCGCTGTCAATTGAGATCACCAAGGAATGTCCGCTGCGGTGCCCTGGATGCTATGCCTTCGACGCGGCGCATCTGGGGAATGAGGTGCTGCTTCGGCAGCTTTCGGACTTCAAGGGCGACGAGCTGGTGCGCAGGGTTTCAGCGGTGCTGGACGAGTACAAGCCCCTGCACGTCTCGCTTGTGGGCGGGGATCCTCTGGTCCGGTACCGTGAGCTGGAGCAGCTGCTGCCGCAGATTGAGGCGCGCGGGATTCACACGCAGGTGGTGACGAGCGCCTTTCGGGTGATTCCGGCGGAGTGGAGGCGGTACACCAAGCTGAACGTGGTGGTGTCGATTGATGGGCTGCAGCCGGAGCATGACGAGCGACGCAAGCCGGCGACGTATGAACGGATCCTGAAGAATATCGTCGGCGCGAAGATCACCATCCACTCGACGATCACATCGCAGATTGCGTCGCGGCCGGGGTACTTGGAGGAGTTTCTGCGTTTCTGGAGTGCGAACCCGGCGATTGCCAAGATCTGGTTCAGCCTGTTTACGCCGCAGCTGGGCGCGACCGATCCGGAGATTCTGTCCCCGGAGCAACGCGGGATGGTGATTGCGGAGCTGCGGCGGCTGCGGCCCATGTTTCCGAAGTTGGACATGCCTGAGATCGTGATTGATGAGATTGCGACACCGCCGAGCAGTCCGGAGGACTGCATCTTTGCGCGGACGACGGCGACGATCTCGGCCGACCTGACGACGAAGATTACGCCGTGCCAGTTTGGGGGCGAGCCGGACTGTTCGCAGTGCGGGTGCATTGCCTCGATGGGTCTGGCCGCGGTGGGTCACTACAAGGTTTTGGGAGGGCTGACGGCGGGACATCTCTTTAAGGCTTCGGATCGCGTTGGCAAGGGTTGGCGGAGTTTGCAGAAGAAGCTGGCGGCGGAGCCCCCGGTGCAGGTACAACAGAGTTTGTTCAGCATTCTGCAGGCCGAGTCGATGACGAGCAAGCGAACGGGAAAGGGCGAGGCATGAACGAGATCGAGCAGAGGTCCGAGGACAGGTGCCGGCGTGAGCTTGTGCGGTACAGCCGCTGGTTGTCTCGCTTGGGGTTCACCCCTGGCACGTCCGGCAATCTTTCGATCCGTCTGGATGCGACTCGGCTGCTGGTGACGCCCACGGGGGTGAGCAAGGGCCTGGTGCGGGCAGGAGACATGGTGGTGGTGGATCTTGAGGGGCGTTTGCTGGCGGGGACGAGGCGCGTGACGAGTGAGATTGGGATGCACCTGGCGGTGTATGACCACAGGCGCGACGTTGGTGCAATCGTCCACTCGCACCCGGCGGTGGCGACGGCATTCGCCTGCTCCGGAAGGGCGCTTGACGAGATGTTGTGCCAGGAGGCGGTGATGACGGTGGGGCCTGTTCCGCTGGCGCGGTATGCGACGACTGGAACGAGCGAAGTGGCTGCGAGCCTGCGACCTTACATTGAGCAGCACGACACGATTCTGTTGGAGAGTCACGGCGCCCTGAGTTACGGAAAGACGCTGTCCGAGGCGTTTTTGAAGATGGAGACTTTGGAGCACCTGGCGCAGGTTGCGTTAGCGGCGCACCAGCTGGGGTCTGCGCGCCCGCTCCGCAGCGAGCAGGTGCACCAGCTACAGTGCGCGAAGGAGAAGTATCTTCACAACGTAAAGAGTGAGCGGGAGCCTCCGATGCTGGTGGTGCCGCAGGCATCGCGGCATGCAGAGGAGACTGGCGTGGGGATTCGGGCGTAACGGAGGAGTGCCGCGGGCCGAGGCGAGCTACGGCTGGGCCGCTGGGGCGGGGGACATCCAGGTGAGACTTCGGGCGAGATAGGATTTTAGGTCTTTGCGGGGGACGATGGCGTCCAGAAAGCCGTGTTCGAGGAGGAACTCGGACCTCTGGAAGCCTTCGGGGAGCTTTTGCCGGATGGTTTGCTCGATGACGCGGGGGCCGGCGAAGCCGATGAGTGCGCCGGGTTCGGCGAGGTTGAGATCGCCGAGCATGGCGAAGGAGGCGGTGACGCCGCCCGTGGTGGGATCGGTCATGAGCGAGATATAGGGGACGGCGGCGGTGTCGAGGCGGGCGAGCGCGGCGGAGATCTTGGCGAGTTGCATGAGGGAGGCGATGCCTTCCATCATGCGGGCGCCGCCGGACGCGGAGACGATGATGAGCGGATGCCGGGTGGCGAGCGAGCGATCGACGGCGCGTGCGATAGTTTCGCCGACGACGGCGCCCATGGAGCCACCGATGAATGCGTACTCCATGGCGGAGATGATGACGGGCTGGCCATCGAGGGTCCCTGTGGCGTTGACGATGGCGTCATTGAGACCGGTTTTGGCCTGAGCCTCGGCGAGTCGCCGCTTGTAGGGCTTGAGATCGGTGAAGTCGAGGGGATCCGTGGAGCGGAGGTCCAGGTCGACGAGTTCATAGCCCTCATCGAGGAGGAGGGCGACGCGGGTTCGGGCGTCGATGCGGAAGTGATGGCCGCATTTCGGGCAGACGAAGAGATTGGCTTCGAGATCGGCCTTGAAGATGGGTTGGCGGCAGGCTTCGCAGCGGATCCAGAGGCCTTCGGTGCGGACGGTTTTCTGGTCGTCGGTGACGATGGCGTGGTTTTCGCGTTTGAACCAGGTCATAGGTGCAGGCTGCCCTCGGGGGCCTTGGATATTGTAGCGGTTGCGTCCGCGGACGGGCTCACGCGGTGATGAGGCGAATCGCGAAGACGGCGATGAGGACGGCAAGGAAGTCTTCGAGGAGGGCGACGGGCCAGTCCCGGCAGCGTTTGAAGCGGACGAGATCGCGACGAGCGAGATAGCCGCCGAAGGTTCCGAGGAGCGCGCCGATGACGGCGAGCAAGACACCGGTGAGGGTGGAGTTTTGGAGGGAGGTGGCGATGATGGAGCCGACGAGACCGGCGAAGACGAGTCGGGAGATGAGGCCGAGTGGTTTGATGCGGGCGGGGGTTTGGGGGAGTTTGTCGCCGACGAACTCGGCTAGTGCGGCGACGGAGAAGACGCCGACGGAGATGGGGCTGGCGATCCAGGCGGCCCAGGTGTCGTGGACGGGAAGCAGGCCGAGGTGGGCAAACCAGCAGCAGATGGCGATGGGCGTCATGGCGCGCATGCCGGTGGCGAGGCCGAGGAGCGGGATTCCGAGAAGCCAGGTCATGACGGCATTGGCCAAGGTGGGAGCCTCCTGGAGGCGAGAGACGAGGGAACGGCGGAAGAAGTTTAGCCGACCTCCGCCGTTGTCCCCGCTTAGGCGCAGAGACGGCGGAGGGAGCGGATGGCGAGGGAGACTGCCGCGGAGTCACCGGCGATGGCGACGGGGATGTCGTTGAGACCGAGCCCATGGGTGAGGCCTTTGCGGGCGTAGAAGCCGCCGTAGGAGCCGGCAGCTGCACCGAGGGCGCCGAGGGCGATGCCGCCGGCGATGGGTCGGCGAAAGGCGGTGGCCACGATGGCACCTACGAGACCGCCAAGGACAAGGCGGCCGATGAGGGGCACGGGGGCGGTGCGGTCGGGTGTGCTGGGGAGCTTGTCGGCGATGTACTCCCCGAGGGCGGCTGCGGTGAAGAGGCCGACGGAGACAGGGTGCCGGACCCAGGAGGCCCAGGTTCCGGTGACGGGAAGCTTCCCGAGGCGGGCGAACCATGCGGTAACGGCCATGGGCGTGAAGGAGCGAAGGCCGGTGCTGAAGCCGAGCAAGGGGGTGGCGAGGTGGGCGGTGGCGGCGGATGGGGGCATGATTGAGAACTCCGAGCTGAGATTGCGTACTCGGGGTTGGATGCGGCAGGGACGGGGGCAACGACTCGCGCGCGAACTGAGTGAGCAATCGCTTTGCGTACCGCAGCAACGACCAAAGCAGCGGCCTGCTGCCGGACTTGCACTGGCTGGAACACAGAGCGATCTGTTTAGTTGCGGAGAAAGCCGTAGAGCGGGAAGTGCTCGGCGAGTTCGGAGACTTGGGCACGGATGCGGGCGAGGTGCGCGGGGTCGGAGCGATGTTCGAGGGCGTCAATGATCCAAGCGGCGATGCGCTGCATTTCGGGTTCGCGCATGCCGCGTGTGGTGAGGGCGGGTGTGCCGAGGCGGATGCCGGAGGGCTTGAGGGGCGGATTGGTGTCGTAGGGGATGGCGTTTTTGTTGACGGTGATGCCGGCTGTGCCGAGGGCGGCTTCGGCTTCGGAGCCGAGCATGCCGTGTTGGAAGACGTCGACGAGCACGAGGTGGGTGTCGGTGCCGCCGGAGACGACGCGGTAGCCTGCGGCACCGACGGCGGCGGCGAGGGCGCGGGCGTTGCTGACGACCTGGTGGGCGTAGGTTGTGAACTCGGGCTGGAGTGCCTCGTGGAAGGCGACGGCCTTGGCGGCGATGACGTGGACGAGCGGACCGCCCTGCTGGCCGGGGAAGACGGAGCGGTCGACGCCGGCGGCGAACTGCTGCTCGCAGAGGATAAGGCCGGAGCGCGGGCCGCGGAGGGTCTTGTGGGTGGTGGTGGTGGTGATGTGGGCGTGGGGCACGGGCGAGGGGTGGGCTCCGCCGGCGACGAGGCCGGCGAAGTGGGCCATATCGACGACGAGGTACGCGCCGACCTTGTCGGCGATGGCGCGCATGCGGGGGAAGTCCCAGGTGCGGGCGTATGCGGAGCCACCGCCGATGATGACGCGGGGCTTCTCGCGGGTGGCGAGAGCTTCGAGCTCGTCGTAGTCGATGGTTTCGGTGTCGCGGCGGACCTGGTAGCCGCAGACGCGGTAGAGCTTGCCGGAGAAGTTGAGTTTGTGGCCGTGGGTGAGGTGTCCGCCGTGGGCGAGGTCGAGGCCGAGGATGGTGTCGCCGGGCGAGAGGAGGGTCATGTAGGCGGCGGCGTTGGCCTGTGAGCCGGAGTGTGGCTGGACGTTGGCGTGCGGGGCGGCGAAGAGCTGTTTGGCGCGGTCGCGGGCGAGGTTTTCGACGACATCGGCGTGCTCGCAGCCGCCGTAGTAGCGCTTGCCGGGATAGCCTTCGGCGTATTTGTTGGTGAAGACGGTTCCGGCGGCCTCGAGGACGGCGCGGCTGACGAAGTTTTCGGACGCGATCATCTCGAGGCCGTCGTGCTGGCGGTGCACCTCGTTTTGGATTTCGGCGAAGACTTGGGGGTCAGCGGCGGCGAGTGGGGCGTTGAGGTCGATGGGCATTATGGGTCTATTTTATGCTGACTCGCGCGGAGGAGTTCGGTGCTCGATCTCCGGTGGAGGTAGGTCGAGGTGCGGCATAGAGTGAGGAGATGCAAGGACGGAGGCTGCCAGAGCGGGACGAGATGGTGCGTGCGATGCTTGCGTCGGACCGCGCCTATGAGGGGTTGTTCTATGTGGGGGTGAAGACGACGGGGATTTTTTGTCGACCGACGTGTTCGGCGCGGAAGCCGATGGAGAAGAATGTGGAGTTTTACCGGACGGCGGAGGAGGCGATGGCGTCGGGATTTCGGCCGTGCCTGCGGTGCAAGCCGCTGGACGCAGTGGGCGCCGCACCGGATTGGCTTGTGCCTGTGCTGAAGGCTGTGGATGAGAGGCCGGGGAAGCGATGGACGGATGAGGACGTGGAGGCGATGGGAGTGGACCCGCTGCGGGTGCGGCGGTGGTTTAAGGAGAACTTCGGTGTGACGTTTCACGCGCATGCGCGGTCGCGCCGGTTGGCGCGGGCGCTGGGCACAGTGCGACAGGGCGGGTCGCTCGATGATGCAGCCGCTGAGGGCGGGTATGAGTCGCTGAGCGGCTTTCGGGATGCGATACGGCAGGATCTGAGAACGACTGCTGGGCGGGGACGAAGGGCAAGGATGTTGGCGTACACACGTGTGCTGACGCCGCTGGGCCCGATGATGGCGATGGCGGAGGAGCGCGGGCTGGTGATGTTGGAGTTTTTGGATCGGCCGGCGCTGCCGGCGGAGGTGGACGAGCTGCGAGCGCGCTACGGGTACGTAGCGGCACCGGGGCAGAATGAGCATCTTCAGACGGTGGAGCGGGAGCTTGGAGCGTACTTTGCGAGAGAGCTGCGAGAGTTTACGGTTCCGGTGCTGATGCCGGGGACGACGTTCCAGGTAAGGGTATGGGAGGCGCTTCGGCGAATTCCGTATGGTGTGACGGCGAGCTATGGCGAACTGGCGCGGGGTCTGGGCGTGGCGGGAGCGATGCGGGCGGTGGGGCGCGCGAATGGGCAGAACCGGATGTCGATTGTGGTTCCGTGCCACCGAGTGATCGGGGCGGATGGATCGCTGACGGGGTATGGCGGGGGGCAGCCGCGGAAGGCCTTTTTGCTGGAGCTGGAAGGCCGACCGGCGGAGGCGACGCAAGGAAGGCTGTTTGGTGAGGTGACGGCTAAGCAGAGCTGAGATTGCGGAAGGCGCGGTGGATGAAGTGGCTGATGTAGAGGCCGTCGAGGTACTTATAGGGGAACTCGCCGGTGGTGTAGTGGCCACAGGGGAGCGTTCGGGCGATGTGGGGGACGTGGAGGCGGCGGAAGTCGGAGAGGACCTCCTGCGAGAACTGTTCAAGAAAGGTGAGGTCCCAGGTGGCGTGGATGACGCAGGTCTGGCGGCGAGGGGAGTTGGTAGCGAAGCGCTCCATGTAGGAAGCTGGGGAGATGGCGGCGAGGGCGTTGCGGAGGTCGGCTTGGGAGAGGCCGGCGGTTTCGACTGCGGCGCGGATGTGGCGGGTGGACTGGCCGGTCCAGACGACATCGCCGAACTGTCGGGAGGCGTGGTTGAAGCAGCAGACTTCGAGCCGTGGGTCGTGAGCGGCGGCGATGAAGGCGTAGGCGGAGCCGAGCGAGGTGCCGAGGACGCCGAACTGGGTGTAGCCCTGAGACTCCAGCCAATCGAGGCAGGAGCGGATGTCGACGACGGCCTGTTGGCAGGCGTGGAGGGTGCGGCCTAGGTTGGCGGAGACGGCGAAGTCGGATCGTTCGAGTTCGGCGGGTCGGCGTATGTCGTGGTAGGGCTTGGACATACGGAGGCAGGAGAGGCCGAAGGTGTTGAAGAAGGTGCAGAGGGCGTTGTGGGAGAAGGCGTCGGCGTTCCACTGGGGGAGGACGATGAGGGCCTGTTTGGGGCGATTGTGTTGGGTTGCGGGGTGTGCGGGGTACCAGCGGGCGTTGACGAGGTTGTTTTCGGGGAAGGGGGAGTGGACGGGGGAGGTGAAGCGAAGGAAGGGTGCGGGGTCGAGCTCGCCGATGCGGGCGCGGTGGTGGAGGTCGGCGTCCTGCGCGAGGGTTTCGGGGCGGACGTTGGTGGGGAAGAGTTGCGGGTGGCGGGTTTCGAGGTGGAAGTCGGTGGGCGTGGTGTAGCCGAAGAAGTCTTCGGAGTGGGCGATGAGGTCGCGGTTGAGGGCGACGAGCGTTTGGAGGTTGTCGGCCGGGTTTGCCGGTGGTGTGGCACCGAGCCAATCGAAGCCCCACTCGAGGGGACGGACGATGCGGTTGGTGTCTCGGGTGGTGAGGGCGGTCTCCCAGCGGAGCATCCAGTTGCGGTAGAGCCGGGAGAGCATGTGTGGATAGTTTACTTGGGCTGGGGGATTGGCTCTTGGGCGGGTGCGATGGTATGGGTCCTTCGCTTCGCTCAGGATGACGGCGAAGGGCGAGGACAAGGGCAACGACAACGGCAACGACAAGAGCAAATACAGGGGTCCTTCGCTTCGCTCAGGATGACGGCGAAGGGCAACGGCAAGGGCAACAGCAACGGCAAGGGCAACAGCAACGGCAGGGACAAGGGCGACGGCAAGGACAAGGACGGAAGCAGCGACTACGGCGGGGGTAAAGAGAACGGCGACAGCGGCGACGGGCTTGGGGGTTAGAGTTCGGAGAGTTGGAGGCAGACTCGGCCTATGAGGTGTTCCGGGAGGTGTCGGTCTGTGGGGGGAGTGAGGGGGACGAGGAGGACGGGGTGTTCGAGGGAGAGGGGGCGGAGGATGAGGGAGGTGTCGTCGAGGTCGACGAAGCGAAGGAGCAGAGCGTTGCCGGAGCGAACGGCGTAGAGGTTTGGCTCGGAGGGGCGGATGGGGGCGAGGGAGGTGTAGTGGCGATCGAGGACGACGAGCGATCCTCGGGCGAGGAGAGGTCGCATGGCGGCGGCCTGTGGGGTGTCGACGCGGAGGGCGACGAAGCGATGCCAGTGGAGGCGGTCCGGGGAGGGTCGGGCGAGGCCGGCGCCAAGGCGCGAGGCGGCGATGTGGAGGGTTTCGACGGGCGGGTCGAGGGCGATGCGCGGGTGGTTCATGGCGGCGGAGGGTGCGATGACGGGGACGATCTCGACGGGCTCGGGTGAAGGTGTTGCGAGACGGGCGAGGTGGTGCTGGGTGAGTGTGCCGTCGGCGGCGGCGAGTTGCAGCGGGAGGAGGTCTTCGATGGAGAGGCCCAGGGAGTCGAGGACGCGATTGAGACCTTCGAGCGAGAGGGCACGGCGCCGGTTGAGGAAGTTGGAGATGTGGGCCTGGCGGAAGCCGGTCTTCTGGGCGAGCTTTGAGCCGGTGAGGGCTCCGGTTTCGATGCGTCGGAGCAGCTCGAGGCGAAGCAGTTCGTGGAGGTCGGAGAAGTTCATGAAGTCTGTTTGGCGGGGCTGCGGGGTGAGCGGGGACTGCAGGTGGGGCGCGGGTCGAAGGGTAGCACGCAGCAAACGAACATTTGGCGAAGACATTTCACGATGCAATGCTCAGATTCGGCCATGACGGGCAGACACAAAGGACCGCAGACTTTAGTGAAGCGGTGGAAATACTTACTGTTGACACGGTATTTTCTGCCAGCTATAACCACTAACACTTACACCGGTTCTGGCGCTGGTAGGTCGAGGCCTGAGGCGATGTAAGGGGAAGATGAGTGCGACGCCGCGCATGAGCAGCCCTCCCCAGGACCCCCTCGTGGCTTCGTGAGACCAGGATTGGAGCCGGAGGTCCGGCTATGCCACGGGCGTAGCTGGAGCGGCTCCCACAGCGGGCCGTGGCGGGGCTGAGACCGGGCGACCGGGTGAGGCGCCGGCCGGGGCGGAGTGACACGACATGGGCCTAGTTCGGATGGAGCTGAAGGTTTGCGAGGGGTGTGGTGCGCTGTGGGTTCGCCCGAGCGGGTATCCCTCGGTGTACTGCCCTGGATGCGCGCGTCTGCTGGCGGAGTTTCCGCCGCCGCGGCGGCGGCGTGGAGAGCGGGAGGCGGCGGGCCGGCGGAAGGGATGCGCGTCGGCGACGGCAACGGGTGGGACGAGCGAGACGGGAGGACGGCGATGAGCGGGATTCTGACGATGCCGATTCGTGCGCGGGCGAAGCGATCTCGGGTGCATGCCGAGGGTCCGGAGGTCCGGCCGGAGATGCGGTTTTACCGCAAGTACACGGAGGGGATGCTGCGGCGGTATCTGCGGTGTTCGATGGAGAGTGGACGTGTGCCCTCGCTGATGGGCCGGGAGTTGTTTCGCGGGCATGTGACGCGATACCGGATCCAGGCGTTCGACGATGCGGTGAACTTTGTGCAGGATGTGGAGCGGTGTCTGCGGCGGATGGACCCTGTGGACCAGGGCTTGCTGAGGCGCATTGCGATCCAGGAGCACACGCAGGAGAAGGCGGCGGCGTTGCTGGGCCTGAGTCTGCGGACGACGGTTCGGCGGTACGGGGTGGCTCTGGACCGGCTGACGGCGTGGTTTTTGCAGAGCGGGCTGCTGGAGCCGTTTCTGGAGTGCGGCGAGGAGCCGGGAGAGGACTGGGAAGAATGGCTGGAAGAAGCGGCTGGAATGGCGTAGTTGCCATGCCGAGGTTGGTAGTCTGAAGAAGTCAGAGGGCCGAAGAGCTTGAGACAGAAGATTTGGGAGGGGAAGCGGTCGAACCTGGCTGCTTTCCCTTTGCTTTTTGGGGTGTGGGCGATCTGCTTTTGGGGGCTGGGGTGAACGAGACGGGACAGAAGGCGGTGGAGGGTGAGGCCCGGCGACGAGCGCGGGGGCCGAGGCCTGATCTTTGCCGGCGGTACGCACGGAAGGAGTTTGCGGCGGGTTTGCCGGCGATTCTGCGGTGCTTTGTGGAGAAGGCCAGCGAGGGGAGTATTGAGCATGCGAAGGCGTTGATGATGATGTCGGGCGTGGACAAGGAGGGTCCTGTGCCGGCGCTTCCTGCAAAGAAGAAGAGGGGTCGGAGCTTGTCGGAGATGTTGCTGCTGGAGTTGCAGCGGAGGCCGGCGAAGCCGGAGGGAGAGCAGGGCGAGGGGTAAGGAGGAGGCGAGGGCATGAGGAGTGCGGCGGCGGAGGCGCGCGAGCGTCGGTGTGTGGGGGCGACGACGGGCGGCGGGCAGGCGGGATCGCGAGGTCTCGGCGGCTGGGACCGAGGGGAGGCGGAGCGTGGTGGTGGACGGGATTTACGGGCGATGGCGTTGCGGATGCCGGAGGTGGAGGGACACCCGAACCGATTGCCGTTTGAGGGTGTTCTGACGCTGGTGGACGTCCCGAGCGACAGGGCACCGAGCGGTTCGCGCGGTCATCGGGTGATGTTGACGCGCGAGGCGGCGGAGGCGGCGCTGCCGAGTTTGATGGGGATGGCGGTGGGCTACAAGTCGGGTTGGGACGGCCATGATGCTCGGCAGAAGTGCGGCATTATTACGGCGGCGGAGTTGGAGGGCGGCCGTTTGGAGGTGAGCGGGTATCTGTTTGCGCGGGACTTTCCCGAGTTTGGGTCTGAGATGGATGAGGAGCTTGGGCAGGACGGTCGGATGGGGATGAGTTATGAGCTGGCGGATGCGCATGTGGCGGATATGCGGGCGTCGGTGTGGACGCTGACGCGGGCGACGTTTACGGGGGCGGCGATTTTGCTGCGGGAGAAGGCTGCGTACCGGGGGACGAGTTTTCGGGTGCGGCGGACGAAGGCGGCGACTGTGCGATGTGGGCGGTCGCGGCGATGGATGGATTGAGCGAGAGGAGCGAGGGCATGGAGATGGCGATGGAGCAGGGGGTTTCGGAGATGGAGCGTGGCGATCTGCGGGCGGTGCTGGAGCGGATGTCGGCTGCAGCCGGTTTGCTGGAGCGTGCGGTGGAGGAGTTGCGGGCGAAGCCTGGGACGCAGCTGAGCGCGGAGGCGGAGGCGTCGATTGAGCGGATTGTGGCGTCTGCCGAGGCGAAGCGGGAGGCGGAGCTGGAGCGCAAGCTGGAGTTTGTGGAGGCGCAGCTGGAGGCGATGCGGGCCGCGCGGGCGGCGACGATGGAGGCTGGGGCGCACGGGGCTGGACGGCGGACGCTGCCTGGCGGGATGGCGACGCTGCTGGCGAAGCAGGGTATCTCGACGGAGGCGGTGGAGGCTGGGGCGCGTGAGGGCGCGGGCGGCGGGCTGGACCGGGCGCTGCGGAGCCTGAGTGTGGAGCAGCGGATTGCGGTGAAGTCGGAGTTGCTGCGGTCTGGGCTTTTGCACCTGTAGGGGCGGGGTGTTGGGATTTCCGTGGGCGTGGCCATTGGGCCGCGCCTTTGCATTGTTGGGTGTCTGACGACCGAGGAGATGGAATGAACGCGAAGTTTACGGAGATTTACGCGGCTGCGGATTACCTGGGGCCTGGCGCGATCGAGGTTCCGATGTACCAGACGGAGATCACGGATCTGGTGCGGCGGCGTGGTGTGTTTGGGCGGCGTATCAAGCAGGTTCCGGCGACGGGGCATCCGTCGCGGTTTTTTGAGGAGACGGCGATTCCGGCGCCGGCGGCGAGTTCGGGGTTTGTGGATCCGCGGAACATTGTGGCTCCGCTGGTGACGCCGACGCGTGTGGAGCGGAGTGTGCCGCTGAAGGCTCTGGTGGCGCAGATCAACTACAACCTGTTTGATCTGGAGCTGGGCCGGCAGCAGAGTCAGTTTGCGTATCTGCAGGCGAAGGATCTGGCGGACACGGTGGAGGGCGTGCTGCGAACGCACGATGTGGCGCTGTGGAATGGGACGGACACGAGCCTGAGCACGCCGACGACGGCGCAGTATTTCGGAGCGGCGGGACAGATTGCCGGCGGCGGGAATACGGTGACGATCGGCGGGACGGCGAGCATTGTGGACGGGCTGAAGAGCACGGTGGCGCAGATGGTGTCGAACAGTTCGTTTGGGGTGAGGCCGACGGCGATCTATGCGAATCCGGTGTTGCTGGACTTGATTGATCGGGAGATGAAGGCGGAGTTCAACGTGGTTCTGGAGTCGGCGGAGATTGATGCCGGCCTGACGGTGAAGATGCTGAGTACGCAGGCGGGAAACCTGCCGCTGATTCCGGAGTGGACGCTGGGGTACACGGGGACTCCTGGATCGGGGAATGCTGTGTTGCCGGCGTACATCGTATCGGAGGAGATGATTGAGTATCACTGGCTGGCGGATCCGAATCCGCGGGTGTTTCAGCTGGGGGTTCCTGGATCGTTGGCGAGCCAGTATGTGGTGGTGAAGTTTGGCGGTCTGGTGGTGAAGGGTGCGAGTTATGCGCACTACCAGGTGCTGGTGGATCGCTAGGGTTGTGGGTGGATGGTGGCGGGGGTGTGCCTGGGCTGGGCACCCCTGCCCTTTGTTTTTTGTTGTGGGAGGAGGGTGCGGATGGGGTATTTGCTGCCGGCGGAGTATGAGGCGTATGGGCTTTCGGCGGAGACGCCGGATGATTGGGTGACGACGGCGAGTGCGCTGATGGAGGCCTGGTGCCAACGGCCGACGCTGCTGACGACGACGTATACGGAGCGGCTGCGGGTGACGGCGGGCAGCCGGACGGTGCGGGTGAGTTACTTGCCGCTGGTGGCGGAAGGCGGGGCAAGCTCGCCGTTGATCAACGTGCAGGCTCGGCTGGGGCATGGCCGCCGAGGCGAAGGCGACTCGCTGCGGGAGCAGATCGCCTGGGCGTTTGGGGCTCCGGGGAGCTGGACGACGCTGCATGTGACGGATGTGGATGCGGATCCGCAGACGGGAGAGGTTACGTTGCCGGGGAACTTTTTGGGGCTGAGCTACAACGAAGTTCAGCTGACGTACTGGTCCGGGGTGGATGTGGTGACACCGCAGCTGAAGGTGGCGTGCGCGCAGATTGTGCGAAATGCGCAGGCGACGCCGGGGTTGAATGTGCGGTCGAGCAAGGTGGATTCGCTGACGATGCAGTATTTCAGCGGATCGCTGCTGGACGAGCAGGTGCTGTCGATTTTGCGGCCGTACCGGGCGCAGAGGGTGGGGTAGAGAGCGATGGCGGATTTGACGCGGATGGGGGCCGGGGCGCAGCGGGCGGCGGAGCGGATGTTCTACGGGGTGGGTGGGCAGTCGGTGATGCTGCGGATGCCGGTGGCCGCGGTGGCCGGCGTGTTGAGTGAGGAGTTGGGGCTGCCGACGACGGGCACGAGCGATGCCGAGCTGGGGCCTGTGCTTGTGCGGGCGATGGCCGGAGGGACGACGGAGGGGGCGCGGTGGGAGTTGCTGGCGCCCGCGAAGGTGATAGCGGGGGTTGCGGGCGACGCGACGGTGGCGACGGCGCTGGGGATGTTCGCGGAGGCAGTGGGGGTGGTTGTGGATGGGGAGCTGTTGCGGATTGCACGGGTGAGCTACCAGACGGTGGAGATGGCGGTGTATCTGTACCGGGTGGAGATGGTGGGGGCGGTCGGGGGGACGGTGTAGGGGCGGATTTTTTTGGAGTGCAGGGCGGAGGGGCGTTATGGCTATGGGAACGGCCACAGCGAAAGCGGATTCCCTTCGGGAATGACAACCAGAAGAACAACGGCAACAGCAACGGCAACAGCAACAGCAACAGCAACAGCAACAGCAACGGCAACAGCAACAGCAACTGCAACGGCAACGGCAACGGCAACGGCAACGGCAACGGCAACGGCAACGGCAACGGCAACGGCAACGGCAACGGCAACGGCAACGGCAACCGCAGATTCCCTCCGGGAATGACAACCAGAAAAGCAACGGCAAAAGCAACAGCAACGGCAACGGCAACGGCAACCGCAGATTCCCTTCGGGAATGACAACCAGAAAAGCAACAGCAACAGCTACAGGAATCGCGGATTCCCTTCGGGAATGACGATCAGGAAAATAGGGGAGGCGAGGGGGATGCAGCGGGCGAAGGATACGTTTTTTGTGGCGGTGCGAAGTGGGGTTGCGGCGGTGAATCCGGGGCGGACGGTGGCGGTGCGCGGCGTGTTGCGGCCGGCGGTGGTGGTGGAGGAGAACGAACTGGAGAGCGCGGTGGCGGCGACGGAGGTGTTTCGGCTGCGGTGGACGGAGGTGGCGGTGGAGACGAGCGGGACGGTGCCGCTGGCGCGGATGCGGTGCGAGGTGCGGTATGAGACGGCGGGTACGGAGGGATTGAGCGGGATGGACCGTGGGCGGGTGTTGTCGGCGATGGACTGGGAGTTGCGTGCGGTGTTGAGCGGCGCGGTGCAGAGCGCGCCGAAGATGGACTACACGGGGGCGACGCCGGTGCCGACGGGGACGCGGATCTTCTGGAGCGACCCGGTGTTTGGGGCGGCGGCTATGGTTGGCGACCGGCTGGGGCGGACGGTGGCGGTTGAGGTTTGGAGCCTGGAGGGAGCGAACAAGGCATGAGTGCGACGGGGACAGGGGTTGGCGTGCTGCCGGCGAGCGCGCCGGTGGGGCGGAGGGTGCGGGCTTACTTTGCGCCGGTGACGCGTGTGGCGGGAGGGGCGAGCGTGCCGGCGGTGTGGGATCCGGCGCTGATGGGGCCGAGCAGTTTGGACGCGATGCCTGCGCCGTGGGTGGATTTGGGGCGGGTGAGCGGGTTTGTGAGGAAGTCTGGGACGACAGTGGAGGGGCTGCGGGCGGGGTCTCCACCGACGGCGCGGTGGCAGGCGCGGACGGGTGCTGGGGCGGAGGTGGAGTTTGCGTTTGAGCGATGGGGCAAGCTGCAGCTGGCGCTGAGCTGTGGGGTGCAGCAGATGAATCTGTTAATGCCGGCGGCGGGTGCGGCGGCGGCACCGAGCGGTGCCGTGGCGGGGGCGGCGGTGCCGCTGGTGGCTGGGAGCGGGGTGCCGACGCAGACGGCGACGGTGCTGCAGGTGGGGGCGGGGGCGGAGTTTACGCCGGGGCAGATGGTGGCGGTGGACGTGGACTACGCGGGGGAGACGGGATTTGTGGGGAGTGGGGCGAGCGGGGCGTATGTGGTTTCGAGCGCGGCGGTGGGCGGGGATGTGAACTATGTGCGGCGGGTGACGCTGAATGTGGGCGTGGTGAAGAGTGTGAGTGGGGGTGCGTTGACGCTGGCCGATCCGTTGCTGGCGGGTGCGCCGACGGCTGGGATGAAGGTGAGTCCGCTGCTGGGGTTTGTGGACCGGGAGGGCGGCGGGTTCTTCCAGGAGTGGTCGGCGGTGTTTGCGGTGGAGGGGGAGCAGGGGGACCGGGTGTTTTTCCACTATCCGCGGCTGGAGGCGGTGGGTGGGCCGGCGGAGGTGACGGATGGACTAGACGGCAAGACGGGGGCGCTGCAGCGGATGCGGCTGCGGGCAGTGTTTCGGGCGTTGGCGGCGCGGGATGGGGTGGATGGGGCGATGGTGTTGTGTTATCGGAGTTATCTGCCGGCGGGGATGCGGGAGATTTGAGGGGTGGGCTGGTGAGGGCGACTACAGGGGTCCTTCGCTTTGCTCAGGATGACGGCGTGAAACTGGCAACAGCAACGGCAACAGCAACAGCAACAGCAACAGCAACAGCAGATTCCCTTCGGGAATGACAACGTGAAATGCAAGGGCAAGAGCACAAGCAGGGGTTGGGGCTGGGCTGGGGCGGGGTTGCGGCGGGGGCTGGGGCGGGGTTGGGGGGATGTTGGATTGCTGGGGGGCTACCCTTTTGGGATGCGAGATTTGGGCAGGTTTGGAGGGGATGTGAGCGGTTGGGTTGCGGGGAGTGTTGGAGGGATGAGGATGAGCGGGTTGGGTCGATGGGTTTGGATGATGGTGTTGGTGCTGGGTGTGGTGATGCTGGGCGCGACGGCCGTGGCGGGCGCGGCGGCGGTGGCGACGACGACGGTTTCGGACACGGTGTACCACGCGGACGGGACGGTGGCGACGGGGACGGTGCTGGTGAGTTGGCCGGCGTTTACGACGGCGGCGGGGCAGGCAGTGGCTGGGGGGAGCACGTCGGCGACGATTGGGTCGAATGGGGTGTTTTCGGTGGTGTTGGCGCCGAGTGTGGGGGCGACGCCGGCGGGGGTGTATTACACGGCGGTGTACCACCTGGACGATGGGGCGACGAGTCGCGAGACGTGGCAGGTGCCGGTGAGCACGGGGTCGGCGGTGGCGCTGGCGGGAGTGCGGAGCACGGTGGTGCCGAGCTCGGTGGCGGTGCAGGTGGCGAGCAAGAGCTATGTGAACGATGCGGTGGCGGCGGCGCTGGCGGGGCAGCCGATTTCGGGCGGGATCACGTTTTTGGAGCGCACGGGGGACACGATGGTGGGACCGCTGACGCTGGCTGGGGATCCGACGGCGAGTGCGCAGGCGGCGAACAAGCACTATGTAGACACGGCGGTGGCGGCAGTGAGCGCGGGGCTGTCAGGTAAGGTGGGCGTGGCGCCGGCGGCGAGCCAGGCGGTGGCGCAGCCGACGGGGACGCAGATGCAGGTGAACCGGCTGAACGGTGTGGGGTATGCGAGCCAGTATGTGACGGGTGCGGGGGGCAACGGGATTTCGAATGCGATGGGCGGAGCGGACTGCGCGGGCGGCTGCCAGGTGACGGCGGAGCAGGGGTACGCGGCGACCGAGCAGCCGGAGCCAGCGCAGTGGCCGAGCACGCCGACGCAGGGGACGCACCTGCTGGATCTGCGGGGCGGGGGGCGGAAGGATTTCTTTTTGAATCCTGTGGATCAGACGGGGTTGCGGTTCAACGCGGGGCAGACGATCGATGTGACGAGCACGCAGACGCCGCAGACGATTTTGCAGACGACGCACTCGGGCAATCCGAACTCGGCGGCGCTGGCGCTGTACCAGGAGGGGCTGACGGGGGGATCGAACTTGTATCCGCAGGCGATCCAGGGGTCGCGGACGCCTTACTTCAAGAGCAACTTCAACACCCTGAGCGTGAATGGGACGTTTAACACGATGGGGCAGCATGTGTTGATGCCGGGGGCGATCAGCTGCTATGGGGTGGGGGATTGCCTGATTGGAGCGCAGTTCATTACGGCTTCGGGTGGATTTCGGGATGAGGCGGACGAGGGAACGCACCCGATGGACCTGCAGATCCAGGAGGATACGCAGGTGTTTGGGGGGACGTGCGCGGGGGGGTGCACGGCGGGATCGACGAATGTAACGGTGGCGGTTACGAAGGGCGGAGGGACGCAGGGCGAGGGGCGGTTTTTGCTGGATACGGCGGCGTCGAAGGTGCTGACGGGCGGGGTGCTGACGGGTGGGGCGCGGTCGAACGGGGTGATTGGGGCGACGGCGAGCTTCAGCGGGACGAGCTTTCCGGTGAGTGTGTTTTTGAAGACGGCGGCGCTGGCGGGATCGCAGGCGGGGAACATGGCTCCGGGGACGGTGACGCTGCCGATTCAGACGACGGGGTTGCCGAGTGCCTTTGCGACGACGACGGCGGCGCTGCCGGGGACGACGGGTGTGGCGTGCGTGGCGGAGGGGCCGGTGGTGACGGCGGGGCAGAATCCGCCGAACTACGAGATGGCAGCGTATGCGGCGGTGGATGCGACGCACCTGACGCTGACGTTGAATAAGCCGCATGCGGCGGGGGCGACGGTGGCGGTGGGCGGGCTGTGCGGGTATGGGCTGGAGCAGACGGTGGATACGGCGAGCGGGATTCGGCAGGTGTTTCCGGTGATTGGGTCGAGGAGCGCGACGAGTTTGTACTATGCGGGCGGGCTGACGCAGATTGTGGGGATACAGGGGCTGACGAGTGCGTTTTTGAATGTGAGTCTGCCGATTGCGAGCGTGGTGCGGTCGAACGGTGTGGTGACGGTGACGACGAGCGCGGCGATGCCGACGGATGTGAACGGGCTGACGCTGACGGTGGCTGGGGTTGGGGACGCGAGCTTCAACGGGAGCTTCGCGGTGACGACGACGGGGGCGAATACGCTGACGTTTGCGCAGAGCGGGGCGAATGGGACGAGCAGTGGAGGGACGATTGGGGTGGTGACGGGCGGGTATGCGCTGTACCCGATGGCGGAGGTGCTGGGGGTGTTGCATGCGGCGACGGGCAAGGTGGACGGAGCGATGACGCTGGCGCCGAACACGGTGGCGTGGGCGGCGGGGGACACGGTGGAGGAGCCGCACTACTTCCAGGAGAATGTGGCGGCGGATACGGAGTATGTGGGGGAGACGACGCCGCGGTCGTCGAATCCGGACCGGGCGGGGATTCAGTATCAGGTGAATGTGGGGCCGGGGGTGCACGGGTGGTCGATTCAGAATGCCGCGCCTGTGGGGAACTACCTGGGCAATGGCGGGACGCACACGGCGCCGGACGATGCGTATGAGTCGCTGGGTGTGTGGAACCGTGTGCTGGAGGCGCAGGCGGGCGAGCGGAGTGTGTTTACGCTGCACTGCAACTCGCATGGGTGTGGGCGGTGGAACTCGGGCTACAACCTGTTTGAGATGGACTCGAGCGCGGGGCAGGATGCCGTGAGTTACCAGCCGCAGACGAGTGCGATGGTGTTTTCGCTGCGCGGGGGGAGTTATGCGTTTTCGCCGACGGGGCTGACGGCGCCGAGTGTATCGGCGGCGACGCTGAGCGGGGCGCTGGACGCGGGGAATGTGTCGACAGGTGTGTTGAGCGCGGCGCGGCTGCCGGTGTTTGGGGGATCGGGGGCGAGCCATGCGGTGGGCGCGGTGCCTGATCCGGGGGCGACGGCGGGCGCGACGCGGTATCTGCGGGAGGACGGGACGTGGGCGGCGCCGCCGGCGGGGACGGGCGGTGGAGGATCGGGGAGTGGGGCGTCGGGGACGGCGGCGATCAATGGGGGGACGATACAGAACGCGACGGTGACGGGAGGGACGGTGGATGGAGCGGCGATTGGCGGACAGGCGCCGGCGGCGGGTGCATTTACGACGCTGAAGGTGACGGGGACCGGGTGCAACTGGTTTTTGAGTGGAGCGGACCAGGGTGTGGGGACGTGCCAGCCGACGGCCTGGAATGCCGTGAGCGGGGTGGATGGGAGCAATTTGCAGATTGCGGGGAGCGGGTCGGCGCGGCTGATTGTGGTGTCGAACGGGAACGGCGGGGCTCTGGCGGAGTTTCACTTTGTGAATATGGGAGCGCCGAGCGGCTCGCGGAACTGGCGGATGTCGAACAGCACAAGCGGGCAGTACACGCTGGACATCAACGCGGACAACTACAGCAGCCGGAGTGTGGCGATGCAGTGCGGGCCGAGCGGGGCGTGCAACTTTCCGAGCGGGCTGACGGCTTCGAACTTCAACGGGATCTTGTCGGGGACGACGGGGACGATTGGGGGTGCGGCGATGGCGGCGGGGAGTTGCGCGAGCGGGTCTGTGGCGGTGAGCGGGGCGACGGTGGGTGTGCCGGTGGCGGTGAGCGCGAGCGATGGGAGCCTGCCGAGCGGACTGACGACCCTGAGCGCGGCGGTGACGAGCGCGGGGACGGTGACGGTGCAGGTATGCGCGGTGAGCGCGGTGACGCCTCGGGCGGTGGCGTACAACGTGCGGGTGTTGCAGTAGGGGATGTGGCCCGCGTGTTTGGGGTTGGGGGTGTGGGTGGGGTCGTTTCGGCATCGCCTGCACTCCGACCTTCGGCAGAGCGGGGTTTGATCCTGGGGCGCTGTGGAGGGCCGTGGTGAAGGAGCGGGTTTTCTCGCTTTGGCTCGGAATGAAAAAAGTGGCGCGCCTGGTGAGTGGAGGGAACCTGATTGCTACCAAGAGTGGATCGAGTGGTGAGCGTGGTTAGCGGTTCCTTTGGTGGAGGAGTTTGAGGTGGAGGAGTTTAGGAATTTTGACGACGACGTTGCGGGCGAGCGAGCGGAGCTGGCGGCGACGGTTGGCGCGGGTGATGGGGCGGGCTTGCTGTTTGCGGAAGACGGCTTCGGCGGGCGGGCCGTACTTGAGGGCGCGTGCGGGGGCTAGAGAGGGAGAGGAGTGTGATGAAGGGGTACGCGTGGGAGGAGGGGGAGCTGCTGCGCCTGGGAGAGATGCTGGACGCGCGGCCGGAGTCGTTTGGCAACGAGAGCGTGGCGGTGTGGATGGCGCGGTCGCTGTTGCGGGTCCGGGATCGGAGTGGGCTGGAGCTGCCGTTGCGGGCGAACGCGGTGCAGCGGGCGTTTGAGTTGGGCAGGGGACGGCGCAACATTGTGCTGAAGGCGCGGCAGATGGGCGTGACGACGTGGGTGAGCGGGATGCTGTTTTTGCGGACGGTGACGCGGCGCGGGGTGTTGACGGTGCAGGTGGCGCAGACGCGGGAGGCGGCGGAGGGGATTTTTCGGATGGTGCAGCGATTCTGGGAGTGCTTGCCGGAGGAGCTGCGGGAGAAGGATCTGCGGTTGAGCCGGTCGAATGCGGGGCAGATGCGGTTTGAGGAGATTGACAGCGAGTTTCGGGTGTTGAGCGCGAGTGACGCGAACGCGGGGCGGGGGTTGTCGATCCAGAACCTGCACTGCAGCGAGTTGGCGCACTGGCCGGGGGATGCGGCGGCGACACTGGCGGGGTTGCGGGCGGCGTTGGCTCCTGGGGGGCAGATGGTGTTGGAGTCGACGCCGAACGGAGCGTATGGGTGTTTCTATGACGAGTGGCAGAGTGCGGAGGAGAAGGGGCTGCGGAGGCATTTCTTTCCGTGGTGGATGGAGGAGGAGTATGTGGGGCCGGCGGTGACGGGGGCGATGACGGAGGAAGAGCTGGCGCTGGTGCGGGAGCATGGGCTGACGGCGGAGCAGATAGGGTTTCGGCGGGGTTTGGAGGGGGAGTACCGGGGGCTGCGGACGCAGGAGTTTGCGGAGGATGCGGCGACGTGTTTTCGGGCGACGGGGGAGAGTTGCTTCGATGTGGTGGCGGTGGAGCGACGGATGGGGCAGTTGCGCGGGCCGATGGAGACGCGGCAGGGGGGCGCGATGGAGACTTGGTTGCCGCCGGTGCGGGGGCGGGAGTACCTGCTGGCGGTGGACACGGCGGGTGGCGGGACGGATGGAGACTACGCTGTGGTGGAGGTGCTGGAGTTGCAGACGGGGCTGCAGTGCGCGGAGTTGCGGAGGCATTTGGCGGCGCGGGAGTTGGCGATGGAGGTGGTGGGGATGGCTCGGGAGTATGGCGGAGCGCTGGTGGCGGTGGAGCGGAACAACCATGGGGCGGGGGTGCTGGCGTATCTGGCGATGGGAGACGAGGTGCGGCTGTATGAGCATGGGGGGCAGGCGGGGTGGCTGACGACGGCGGCGAGCAAGCCGGGGATGGTGAGTCGGCTGGGGGCGCTGCTGGTGGAGGAGCCGTGGTTGTTTGAGAGCCGGCGGCTGTTGGCGGAGTGCCGGAGCTATGTGACGTTGCCGGGAGGCGGGACGGGGGCGGCGGCGGGGGCGCACGACGATTGTGTGATGGCGATGGCGATCGGTCATGCGGTGCGGGCGGAGCTGCTGGCGACGGGGCGCGTGGGGATGGCACGGAGGAGGGATTCGCGCGGGGGCTGGGGCGGGTTAGGGTGTTGAAGTTGTGAAGGGGGAGGCCGGCTTTGGCGGTGATGGCGGTTCAGGCGGTGGCGCGGATGCGGGGCGGGGCGCAGAGCCAGCTGATGCTGGGGGCGGATGGTCGGCTGATGGTGGTGAAGTTTCAGAACAATCCGCAGGGGGTGCGGGTGCTGGCGAACGAGTGGCTGGCGACGCGGCTGGGGGAGGCGGTGGGTCTGCCGGTGCCGAAGACGGAGTTGGTGGAGGTGAGTGAGTGGCTGGTGGCGAACTCGCCGGAGTTGTGGGTGGAGCGGCGGGCTGGGGAGCGGGAGCGGTGCCGGGCGGGGCTGCAGTTTGGGTGCGAGTACGCGGGTGGGGAGGAGGGTGGGCAGGTGATGGATTACCTGCCGGAGGGCGAGCTGCGGGCGGTGCGGAATGTGCGGGCGTTCGCGGGGGTGTTGGCGTTGGACAAGTGGACGGGCAACTGCAATGGGCGGCAGGCGGTGTTTGTCCGGGGGGCGCGGCAGAGAGGATGGCGGGCGATGTTTATCGACCAGGGTTTTTGTTTTGGGGCGGGGGAGTGGGGGTTCGCGGACGCGGCGAAGCGGGGTGTGTATGGGCGGAACTGCGTGTATGAGGGGGTGACGGGATGGGAGAGTTTTGAGCCGTGGCTGTCGCGGGTGGAGGAGATGCGGGCGGAGGCGGTGTGGCAGGTGGCGGAGGGGATTCCGCCGGAGTGGCATGGGGGCGGGAGCGAGGCGTTGGAGCGGTTGGTTGAGGAGTTGCTGGAGCGGCGGGGACGAGTGCGGGAGTTGATCGAGGCGTTTCGGGAGTCGGACCGGATGCCGTTTCCGGCGTGGCGGAGTGGAGTGAGCGTGGCGATGGGAAGCGCGTGGCCGATGTCGGCTGCGCGGGTGATGTGATGGCGATGCGGTGCGAGTTTCAGGTGGTGCGGTGGGTTCCGGACGTGGTGCGCGGGGAGTTTGCGAATGTGGGCGTGGTGGTGCGGGAGGCGGTTCCGGGTGGGCGGGTGGAGGTGCGCTTTGCGCGGAGTTGGCGTAGGGTGCGGGCGATGGATGGGGCCTTTGATGTGGGGTTGATGGAGAGTTTGTCGGAGGAGTTGGCGCAACGACTGCCCGCGGTGGAGCAGGATAGTGACAGGAGGGCGCTGCTGGAGGTGGCGCGGGGTTCGTTTTCGACGGGGCTACAGCTGACGGAGCCGCGGGGGTGCCTGGCGGAGACGATGGAGGCGGCGGTGGACCGGCTGTTGCGGATGTATGTGGAGCCGGGGGCGGCGGAGCGCCGATCGCGGGCGGCGAAGGAGGCGAGTGGCCGGGCGGGGCTGGTGCGGGAGATGCGGCGGGAGTTTGAGCGGGCTGGGGTGTGGGGGCTGATGCGGAAGGGGATTGCGGCGGCGGAGTATACGGGGGCGGGAGACCGGTTGCGGATCGACTGCGGGTATCGGGTGGAGGGGGAGGCTGCGGTGCGGATGGTGCAGGCGGTTTCGTTGGGAAGCGAGGCGGAGGGGGCGAAGGTGCTGGCGTTTTCGGCGGCTCGGCTGCGGGACGGGGTGCGGCGGAGGGAGGGGGCGGCGTTGCGGTTGGCGGCGGTGGTGGAGCCGGAGGGCGAGGCGATGTCGGTCGAGGGATGGCGGTTTGCGGTGGAGGCGATGCGGGAGGTTGGGATTGGAGTTTGGACGCGGAGTGAGTTGGACGGTCTAGCGGGGGAGGTTCGGCGGGATTTGCTGATGTAGGGTTTTTGGGGGGTGTGTGGGCGGCTCTGACGTTTGGGGCTGCCCTTTTTTGTTGCCTGCGCTTTGCTCGGGGTGAGGGGACGGTTCTTCGCTTTGCCTGGGTGAGGGCGAAGGGCAAGGGCGACTACAGGGGTCCTTCGCTTCGCTCAGGATGACGGCGAAGAGCAACGGCAGCGGCAACAGCAGGAAACAGCAACAGGCAACAGCAACAGCAGGTCCTTGGCTTTCGCTCAGGATGACAACAAAAAGGGCAGGGGCAACAGCAGCAGCGGTAAGCAACGGCAGCTACGGCAAGAGTGAAGCAGGGTCGACGATAACTGCACGGTGATGGCGGTGGTTGAGGGTTGAGGAGAGGGGGAGGCGGATGGGATTTGAGGAGACGGTGAAGGGTGCTTGGTTGCGGCTGCAGGAGTTTGCGGGTGGGCTGGCGGGCGAGTTGGAGGTGACGGCTGGCGCGGGTGAGATGGGGGTTAGCGGGGGCAAGGAGGGTCAGCGGAAGACGGCGGCGCTGCCCGCGGTGTTGTTTCCGGCGTTTGGGGGAGGCTCTTATGGCTTAGGGGGCGGGCCGAACGGGTTTGGCCGGGCGGGGCAGGCCACGCTGCCGAAGGCAACGCCGGCGAATCTGCGGCGGTTTTCTGAGACGCCGGTGGTGCGGCGGGCGATCAATGTGGTGAAGGACAAGATTGCGAGCATGGATTGGCAGATACGGGTGCGGCGCGGGTACGAGGCGGGTGCGGTGGCGGATGCGACGGAGCGGATGAATGCGCTGCGGTTTTGCCTGGAGGAGCCGAACGAGGCGGACAGCTTTCGGGTGCTGTGGGAGCAGGTGCTCGAGGACATCTTGGTGGGTGGGTTTGGCGCGGTGGAGATGGAGGCGACGGGCGATGCGGCGCGGCCGTTCCGGATGTGGGCGGTGGATGGGTCGACGATTCAGATTGACGCGCGGTGGAGTGGGGGCCAGGATGAGGCGCGGTATGCGCAGGCGACGGGTCTGGCGGGGACGGGGACGAAGGTGCGGCTGCGGGACGACGAGTTGATGTATCTGCGGTTGAATCCGCGGACGCACACGCCGTTTGGGCTGGGGCGGCTGGAGGTGGCGTTTGAGACGGTGAACCAGCTGCTGAGCGCGGGGCGATATGCGGGCAAGCTGGCGTCGAATTCGGTGTCGCCGTTTGCGATCTGGGTGGATGGGGTGACGCCGGAACAGCACGACCGGCTGATCCGGTGGTGGCAGGACGAGATGGAGGGGACGGGGCGGGTGCCGATCTTGTCGTCGGAGCAGAAGCCGGAGGTGCTGCGGTTTGCGGGCGGGACGGATGCGGATTTGCGGCTGCAGTGGCAGGAGTTTTTGCTGCGGCTGATTGCGAATGCGTTTGATCTGCCGCCGATGCTGCTGGGGTTGCAGCATGACGTGAACAAGTCGACGGCGGGGGAGATGGCGGACGAGGCATTTTTGAGCGCGGTTGTGCCGGTGGCGAAGCTGGTGGAGGAGCACATTACGCGAGATTTGTTTGCGAAGAAGCTGGGGTGGCGAGAGTTTGAGTTTCGCTTCAACGACCTGGTGACGCGGAACGAGGCGGAGGAGGTGCAGATGCAGGTGGCGCTGTTGAACGCGGGCGTGCTGACGGTGGCGGAGGTGCGGTCGATGCGAGGGCTGCAGGACCTGGGGACGGCGGTGAACGGATGAGACTGCTGATCGACAATTTGGATGGGCTGGGGGCGGTGGAGTACACGGACCAGGTGGCGGCGGGGGGCCTATGGAGGTGGTGCGCAAGCTGAATGCGCCGTCGGCGTTTGGGTGCGAGCTGCTGAGCGGGCCGGTGCCGGCGCCGAGGCGGATGGGGCGTGTGGTGGTGCTGCGGAGCTCGGACGGAACGGTGCTGTTTACGGGGTACGTGACGCGCGAGCCGGAGGCGGTGTACGTTGGCGAGGGGACGACGGGCGGCGTGTACCGGCTGCGGGTGTCGGCGGAGAGCGACGACTGGCTGCTGGACAAGCAGGGGGTGACGGCGGGCGGGGACAGCTTTGGGCTGAGTGGGGCGGCGCTGTTGCAGAGCCTGACGAGCCGGGTGGATGCGACGCGGTTTGCGACGGCGACGAGTGGGGCGGTGCTGACGACGGGGATCTCTCGGCTGAGGCCGGGGCGGCCGTGGAGCGAGAACGCGGCGGCGGTGGCGGGGGCGAGCTACAGCTGCTACCGGGTGGTGGGTGGGGCGGTGGAGCTGCAACCGATGGGCGCGACGACGCATGCGCTGCAGATGGCGGATGAGAGTTTGCAACCGGGTGGGTTGCAGATACGGCATGGGCGGGCGCCGGTGAACGACGTGACTGTCTCCGGACCGATGGAGGCGGGGGCGTATGTGACGGAGGTCTTCCAGGGGGACGGGACGACGACGTCGTTTTTGCTGTCGGGGGCGCCGTTTCGCGGGCGGTATGGGGCGAAGGCGGTGCTGGTGGAGGATGGGTTTCCGGGGGCGGCGATCGATGGGCAGGTGTGGTCGGCGAATGATCCGGGGGCGCATTTGAGTTTGGGGGCGGCGGGGCTGCTGCTGGGCGGTGGAAACGGATCGGATGGGGGGACGACGCTGGCGGCGATCGGGGATGCCGAGCTGGCGGGCGGGCTGGTGCTGGAGGCGGGTGGGGTTGTGTTGGGCGCGGGGAGCGACGGCGTGCTGTTGGGGCTGTACAGCGGGTCGGTGAGCCGGGCGACGTGCGTGGCGGGGTTCGATGTGCGGCAGGCGAATGGGTCGACGACGGTGGGCCCGCTGATTGGAGGAGCGAAGGCTGGGACGGTGCTGACGCTGGCGAGCGGGCACAGCTACGCGCTGCGGCTGCGGGTGTGGTGCGCGGCGATGGAGCGGGTGCGGCAGAGCTACCACGTTGGTGTGGACGGGGTGGTGGAGAGCTTTGGGGGCGGGCTGGTGAGCGCGCCGATCTATGTGGTGCTGGAGGCTCGGGATACCGGGGCGTCGTCGAATACGCCGGTGACGGTGTTGTACGACGGGGGGTTGGCGAGTTCGCCGGCGACGGTGACGTGGGCGCCGGTGAACAGTGTGGGGCTGCAGGGGTCGGTTGGGTCGTTGCGGATGACGGCGACGGGGTCGGCGTGGGTGCGGGAGACGACGTCGGCGGGGATGACGACGACGCGGCTTCTGGGGGTTGCGGGGGAGGGTGTGGACGGGGCGATTTCGGCGGCGGGCGAGCTGCGGTTTTTCTCTGGGCGGGCGCCGGCGGCGGGGGATCGGGTGACGGTGCTCTACCGGCGGGCGCAGCGGGCGGTGGCGCGGCTGGTGAACGCGACGAGTGTGGCGGCGGAGGCGGCGGGCGGGCTGCCTGGGATTTCGGCCTGGACGGGCAGTGTGCTGGAGCCGATGGCGCGGAGCATGGAGGACTGCGCGGCGGCGGCGGCGGCGGTGCTGGCGGTTGGGGCGAGCCGGACGGCGGCGCTGGAGGGGAGCTATACGGCGGTTGGGATGGCGGATGTTTGGCCGGGGGATGCGCTGGTGTTGGGCGGCGTGCCGGTGTTGGCGCGGGAGGTGAAAGTGCGGGACGGGGCGGCGGCTCCGGAGGTGATTGCGACGGAGGTGCGGTTTGCGAACGACTGGGCTGCGCCGGCGGGGATGCGGCTGAGCGGGACGCTGGCGGAGGATGTGCCGAGCGGTCTGGCGGTGCTGGGCGAGGCGGAGGCGAGTGTGTCGGATTTGAGCGGGCTGGCGGTGACGGCGATTTCGGCGACTGCGGTGCAGGTGGACGCGGGGACGGCGGCGCCGACGGGGGGTGGATTTGAGGTGCGGCGGCGAGATGGGGGGTTTGGGCCGGGCGTGGGTGGGGATTTGGTGCTGCGGAGCGCGGTGCGCGGGTTTTCGATTCCGCGGGCGGCGATGACGGAGCGGTTTTATGTGCGGGTGTATGACGGGTCGACGCCGCCGGTGTATTCGTGGCGATCGAGTGCGATTGTGACGGATTATCCGGTGGGCTAGAGGGCTTGGAGGAGGTGTGCGATGACGGAGTTCGAGGGGCAGGTGCTGGCGGATTTGAGTGTGCTGAAGGCGCAGATGCGGCAGGTGATGGGGATTGGGGAGCCGGGGCGGTTGCACCAGCTGGAAGAGCGAGTGGAGCGGCACGAGCGGAGTGTGCAGCGGCTGAAGGGCGTGGCTGGGGCGATGGGAGGTTTGCTGACGATGGTGCATCTGGCGCTGGACTACTTTCGACGGCACTGAGCGCCCGGCGAGGAGGGCGCCTGGAGGGGCTGTAGGCGCTCGTATACTCATGCGATGGATGGGGTGACGGGACTGGGGCCGCTGGTCGGCGTGGTGATGGGCAGCCGGAGCGACTACGCGGTGATGCGTGGCGCTGTGGAGGTGTTGGAGGAGTTTGGGGTGCGGCATGAGGTGCGGATTGTTTCGGCGCACCGGACGCCGGATCTTCTAATGGAGTATGCGGGTGCGGCACGGGGGCGCGGGCTGCGGGTGATTGTGGCGGGGGCTGGCGGGGCGGCGCATCTGCCGGGGATGCTGGCGGCGAAGACGGTGGTGCCGGTGCTGGGCGTGCCGGTGGCGGCGACGGCGCTACAGGGGATGGACTCGCTGCTGTCGATTGTGCAGATGCCGCGCGGGGTGCCGGTGGGCACGCTGGCAATTGGCGCGGCGGGTGCGATGAACGCGGGGCTGCTGGCTGTGGCGATGCTGGCGACGACGGATGCGGCGTTGCAGGAGCGGTTGGTGGCCTGGCGAGACCGAAGGACGGCGGAGGTGTTGGAGCAGAACCTGGATGATGAGGCGGCGCGGTGAGGCAGACGACGGAGGCGGGAGGCGGGCAAAGGACGATTGGCGCGGCGGCGACGGAGCGACGGCGGGAGCCGATCTTGCCGGGGGCGACGATCGGGATCTTTGGCGGCGGGCAGCTGGGCCGAATGACGGCGATGGCGGCGCGGGCGATGGGGTATCGGATCCAGGTGCTCGACCCGGACCCGGCGTGCCCGGCTCGGTTTGTGGTGGATGCGTGCATTGAGGCGGGCTGGGACGACAGCCGGGAGGCGGCGAACCTGGCGCGTGGGTGCGATGTGGTAACGTTGGAGATAGAGCAGATTGCGCCGCGAAGCATGGAGGCGGCGGCTAGCTGGGCACCGGTCCGGCCGAGCGGGGCGATGCTGCGCGTGATTCAGGACCGGGTGGAGCAGAAGATGTGGCTGCGGCGGCACGGGTTCCCGTTGGGGGAGTTTCGGGCGGTTCGGACGATTGAGGAGCTGCGGGAGGCGGTGCGGGCTTTGGGGGGGCGATGTTTTTGCAAGAGCGCGCATGGGGGCTACGACGGGCGCGGGCAGGGCAAGGTGGGATTCGCGGAGGGCGCTGACTTCGAGGCGGAGATACGGGGCGCGTGGGAGGCGCTGGGCGAGGGCGAGGGTGTGGTGGAGCGGGCGGTGGAGCTGGAAGGGGAGATCAGCGTGCTGGTGGCGCGGAGTCCATCGGGGGAGTGCCGGGTGTATCCGCCGGCGTGGAATCAACATGAGCAGCAGATATTGGCTTGGAGCGTGATTCCGGCGCCGGTGTCGGACGCGATGCGGGGGCAGGCTGAGGGGCTGGCGCGAGAGATCGCGGAGACGTTTGCGCTGGAGGGCGTGCTGGCGGTGGAGATGTTTGTGACCGCGGGGGGCGAGTTGCTGGTGAACGAGTTGGCGCCGCGGCCGCACAACAGCTATCACGCGAGCGAGCGGGCGTGCGTGACGAGCCAGTTTGAACAGCTGGTGCGGGCGGTGTGCGATCTGCCGCTGGGCGAGGTGACGATGGTGCAGCCGGCGGCGATTGCCAACCTGCTGGGGGAGGTTTGGCTGGAGGCGGATGGGTCGGCGCGCGAGCCCAGGTTCGACGCGGCGCTGGGGGTAGATGGGGTGAAGCTGCATTTGTACGAGAAGCTGAAGCCGCGACGCGGGCGGAAGATGGGGCATTTGAGCGCGGTGGGGGCGACGGCGGAGGAGGCGGTGGCGCGGGTGTTGGAGGCGAAGAGCCGGCTGTAGCGTCGGCTTGGCGCGGGGGGTGGGTTAGTCTTCGTCGAGTTCGCGCCAGAGCTCGGGAAGGTGGATGGCGATGGGGGTTTCTGGGATGCGGAGGGTGGCGTCGGCGGGCTGGTCGAAGCCGCGTGGAGAGCAGTGCCAGCCGCGCCGGTGCCAGGGGTCGACGGCCCAGATGTGGGCGACGCCGAGCAAGGTGTAGTCGTCGACGCGGTCCTGGAGCTCGCCGAGGGAGTCTTCGCGGGAGAGGATCTCAATGCAGAGCAGAGGGGCGAAGCGGATGATGAGGTCCTTGGGGTCGGAGCGGCGGAGGATGCAGAGGTCGGGGATGCGGAAGCGCTCGGGGGAGATCTGCACCCGCTGCTCGGACAGAACCCGGGTATTCCACGCGGAGCGATGTACGTCGAAGATGCGACCGAGGATCATTTGAATGCGTGCGTGGGGCTGCTCGCCCATGTTGCGCTCCTGGAGGACGCCGTCGAGGAAGTCGCGGTCTGGGTGGTACACCGTGGCGAGATATTCGGAGACGGAGAGGAGTGTGGCGGTCGCCATGGACGTAGTATGCGCCGGTTGCGGTGGAACCGGAAGGCTTTCTGTGCGATGGGTTGAAGCTGCGTTTACGAGACGCTGAAGCCGCGGCGCGGGGGTGGGCTAGTCTTCGTCGAGTTCGCGCCAGAGCTCGGGGAGATGGATGGCGATAGGGGTTTCGGGGATGCGGAGGGTTGCGTCGGCGGGCTGGTCGAAGCCGCGCGGAGAGCAGTGCCAGCCGCGCCGGTGCCAGGGGTCGACGGCCCAGATGTGGGCGACGCCGAGCGAGGTGTAGTCGTCGACGCGGTCCTGGAGCTCGCCGAGGGAGTCTTCGCGGGAGAGGATCTCAATGCAGAGCAGAGGGGCGAAGCGGATGATGAGGTCCTTGGGGTCGGAGCGGCGGAGGATGCAGAGGTCGGGGATGCGGAAGCGGGTGGGAGAGACCTGCACGCGCTGCTCGGGGAGAACGCGGACGTTCCAGATGTGGCGATTGTTGCCGAAGATGCGGGCGAGAATGCCTTGAATGCGTGCGTGGGGCTGCTCGCCCATGTTGCGCTCCTGGAGGACGCCGTCGAGGAAGTCGCGGTCCGGGTGGTACATCGTGGCGAGATATTCGGAGACGGAGAGCAGTGTGGCGGTCGCCATGGACGTAGTATGCGCCGGTTGCGGCGGAACCGGAAGGCTTTCTGTGGCGTGGAACGGCAGTGCGACCGAATGCGCTGGCGTCGATCCAATAGAATGGATGGGTTGAGGACGGGAGAACGCTTTGGCGGATATGGTGTTTGATCTGGTGGTTGTGGGCGGTGGACCGGCGGGGTATACGTGTGCGATTCGGGCGGCGCAGTATGGGCTGAGGGTGGCGCTGGTGGAGAAGACGGACAAGCTGGGCGGCACGTGCCTGCACTGGGGCTGCATTCCGACGAAGTCGATGCTGTTTTCGGCGGAGTTGTGGGATCACCTGAAGCATGCGGACCGGTACGGGATTGAGGTGAAGGACCCGCAGGTGAACTGGCAGGGCGTGTTGGCGCGCAAGAACGACGTGATCACCAAGCACACCAAGGGTTTGGACTTCCTGATGAAGAAGAACAAGATCACGGTGGTGCGCGGGTATGGGCGGCTGACGGGGCCGGCGAAGGACGGCGTGCATACGGTTGCGGTGGATCTGGAGGGCAAAAAGCAGGAGGTCCAGGCGCAAAAAGTGGTGATTGCGACGGGGTCGGACGCCCGTATGCTGCCAGGCTACAAACCGGACGACGTGATCATGACGAATATGGAGATTCTGACGATTCCGAGTGTGCCGAAGTCGATGATCGTGATCGGATCGGGCGCGGTGGGGGTGGAGTTCGCGTCGGTCTTCAAGAGCTTTGGCTGCGAGGTGACGATTGTTGAGGCGCTGCCGCGGATTGTGAACGCGGAGGACGAGGACGTCTCGAAGGAGCTGCTGCGGCTCTACAAGAAGCGCGGGATTGAGGTGTATGTCTCGGCCAAGGTGGACAAGATCGAGAAGACGGCCGAGGGCGCCTCGGTGCACTTTACGAAGTCCGACGGCAAGGGCGAGGTGAAGACGGCGGAGAAGGTGCTGGTGGCGGTGGGGCGGGCGCCGCGTACGACCGACATCGGCTTGGAGACGACGAACATCAAGCCGGATCGCGGCTTCATCATGACGGACGAGTGGATGGAGACGACGGAGCCGGGGGTGTATGCGATCGGCGACATCGTAGGCGGGCTGCCGCAGCTGGCGCATGTGGGCGCGATGAGCGGGCTGGTGGTGGCGGCGAAGCTGGCGGGGCGGTATGCCAAGCCGGTGCGGCGCGACCGTATTCCCGGATGCACCTACTGCGATCCGCAGATAGGCTCGGTGGGTCTGACGGAGGCGCAGGCGAAGGAGAAGGGCTACCAGGTGAAGGTGGGCAAGTTCCCGTTCGTGGGGAACTCGAAGGCGACGATTTTGGACGCGCATGACGGCTTTGTGAAGGTAGTTTCGGACGCCAAGTACGGCGAGGTGCTGGGCGTGCACATCATCGGGCCGAACGCGACGGAGTTGATCGCGGAGAGCGTGACGGCGATGGAGCTGGAGGCAACGATCGAGGAGTTAATGTTCACGATCCATGCGCATCCAACGCTGGCCGAGAGCATGCTGGACGGGTTTTCAAGCGTCGAGGGCATGGCCGTCAACGTCTAGCCACGCCCATGCAAGCACCGGCGGCCCACTCTATGTGGGCCGGTCTCTTTACGCTGATGTGACAGATCCTATGCCGTCCAGCTTCGCCAAGAGTGATGGGGAGAGCTGCAATGAGGTGGCGGCCAGGTTTTCACGCAGATGCTCCACTGAAGACGTGCCCGGGATGAGCAAGAGATTCGGCGAGCGTTGCAGCAGCCACGCCAACGCGACCTGCATAGGCGTGGCCCCCAGCTCGCTCGCGGCCTGGCTGAGCGAGTCGGACTGCAACGGCGTGAAGCCGCCGAGTGGAAAGTATGGAACATAGGCGACACCCTGTTGCGCCAGGTCGTCGACGAGGGCATCCTCTTCCCGGTGTGCCAGGTTGTAGAGGTTTTGCACACAGACGATCGACGTGAGCTTTTGACCCTCCGCAATCTGAGCAGCGGTCACGTTGCTGAGACCCAGGTAACGGATGAGTCCCTGTTGTTGCAGTTCAGCGAGCACGGAAAGTGGCTCCTCGATGCTGCTGTCGGAGAATCCGTGGCCTCCCTTCGCGGGCATCATGCGCAGGTTTACCACTTCAAGCGCATCGAGCCCGAGATTGCGCAGGTTGTCATGAACGGCATCGGTAAGCTCCTGCTTCGAGGCCGCCTGGTGCCATGCTTTGGTCTCATCGCGTCGCGCACCGACCTTGGTGACAATGACAAGGTCGTTCGGGTAAGGATGCAGCGCCTGTCGGATGATCTGGTTGGTCACGTGCGGCCCGTAGAAGTCGCTGGTGTCGATGTGGTTCACGCCTGCTGCCACAGCCTCGCGGAGCACAGCCCTTGCGGCGTCGGGGTCGCGCGGAGGACCAAAGACACCAGGTCCCGCCAGCTGCATTGCTCCATAGCCCATGCGCTCGATGCGCACCGATGTTCCGGGGAGGGTAAACTCCCCGCCAAGCTTCGTTGTTGTCGCCATCGTCTGTCTCTCCTTGGTGTCTCCTTGTGATTAGATGAAGAGAGCTTCAGGTTAGGAGTTCGCGTTTGCCGGCGTCGTCCCAATCTCTCTTTGCACCGCGGAAAGCGCCGGTTCAGACTCGTTCGGCAGCCAGCGTGGAGGCCATTCTGGATGCCACTGTTCAGGTTTTGACGGCGGTGGGCAGGGAGCGTCTCACGACCACGCGGGTAGCGCACCGGGCCGGCGTTTCGGTGGGTACGTTGTACCAATATTTCCCCAACAAGAGCGCCCTGCTCCAGGCTGTGTTGGAGCGTCACCTGGACGCGGTCGCGCTGATGGTGGAGCGCGTCTGCCGCGAGCAAGCCGGCTGCCCGGTTCCAGCTATGGTCTCCGCGTTGATCGAGGCCTTCTTCGCTGCCAAGCTCAAGGATCCGCGAGTGAGTGTCGCGCTCTACGCGGTGAGTGCGGACCTAGATGGGGCGAGGATCAGCAGGTCAAAGTCCGGCCGAATACAGACGGCGATCGCCGGGATGTTGGCAAGCGCGCAGCCGGCCGTTGCAGCGGATGTCGAGCTTGCCGCCGCCGTGCTGCAAGGTGCGCTGGCCGGAATAAGTCGCACCCTGCTTGATGGCGAATCACCCGAGCGACATATGCCGCCCCTGCGGGACGAGCTGATTGCCTTCGCCTGCGGCTACCTCTCTGCACCCAGACCTGGCCAGGCAGACGCATGATTGTCAACCTGCTGCAACTCGGGCGCGTTCCCTATGCGGAGGCTCTTGCGCTCCAGCACCGACTGGTGGCTGCCCGCAAGCGCGGTGAGGTTGCCGACACGCTTGTGCTGCTGGAGCATCCGCCTGTGCTGACGCTTGGCCGGAATGCTGCGCGAGCCAACATTCTGGCTTCCGAGCAGATGCTGACGCAATGCGGGATCGAGGTGCACGAGGTGAATCGCGGTGGCGACGTGACGTATCACGGGCCAGGCCAGCTGGTGGGGTACCCAATCGTGGACCTGCGCGGCGACCTGCCGGGCAAGCGTGGACCGCATCTTGGCCCGGTTGACTTTGTGCGTCTGCTGGAGGAGGTGCTGATTCGCGCCTGCAACGACTTTGGCGTGCTCACGCAGCGCATCTGCCGGCGCACGGGCGTGTGGACGATCGGCGGCGGCTCGATTGCCGAGAAGAAGATCGCCGCGCTCGGTGTGCATGTCTCGCAAGCCGTAACCTCGCACGGCTTTGCGCTGAACGTGTCGACGGACCTGCGGGACTTCGGGTGGATCGTGCCCTGTGGGATCGCGGACCGGGGTGTGACCTCGCTGGAGGTGGAGGCCGGGGGCGGGACGGAGCCGACGCTGGGTCGGGCGGCGGACTCGGTGGCGCGGCATTTTGGGCGGGTCTTCGGGCGGCAGGTGCTGGCCGTCAA